>NZ_LBJF01000025.1:0-634085 GCF_028128735.1 Bradyrhizobium sp. CCBAU 53415
TGGCCAAGCTCGCCGGCGGCGTCCACCGCCTCGACGGACAGCTCATGGTCGTCCTCGACGTCGATCGCGTCCTCGAGCTCGCGCCCGAGATGATGGCGGCCTGATACAGCGGCATTGCCGCCGACGTGCCAGCAATTGGAAGTGCCCCCGCAAAGGGGAGGAAGCAGAGGTTCACATGCGCACTTGTCTCGTCGTCGACGATTCCAGCGTCATCCGCAAGGTTGCGCGCCGGATCCTGGAAGGTCTCGACTTCCAGATCCTCGAAGCCGAGGACGGTGAGAAGGCGCTGGAAGCCTGCAAGCGCGGCCTGCCCGATGCGGTGCTGCTCGACTGGAACATGCCCGTCATGGACGGCTACGAGTTCCTCGGCCATCTCAGGCGCATGCCCGGCGGCGACCAGCCCAAGGTGGTGTTCTGCACCACCGAGAACGACGTTGCGCATATTGCGCGCGCGCTGCATGCCGGCGCCAACGAGTACATCATGAAGCCCTTCGACAAGGACATCGTGACCGCGAAATTCCAGGAAGTCGGCCTTATCTGAGCGATCGCTCGGAGGCTGAACGATCCTTCGGCATCTGTTTTCAACTGTACCGTTTCAGTCTGAGTTGGTGAGTAATGAGTGTTGCGTTCGCAGGGAATTCGACCACGACGCCGTCGCGCGAAGCGGGGCCGCTGCGGGTGATGATCGTCGACGACTCCGTCGTCATCCGCGGTCTGATCTCGCGCTGGATCGGCGCCGAGCACGACATGGAGGTCGCAGCCTCGCTGCGCACCGGGCTCGAGGCGGTCAACCAGCTCGGGCGCATCAACCCTGACGTCGCCGTCCTCGACATCGAAATGCCCGAGCTCGACGGCCTTTCGGCGCTGCCGCAGCTGCTGGCGAAGAAGCGTGATCTCGTCATCATCATGGCTTCGACGCTGACCCGCCGCAACGCGGAGATCAGCTTCAAGGCGCTGTCGCTCGGCGCGGCCGATTACATTCCCAAGCCGGAATCGACGCGCGAGGCGTCGGCCGCGGACATTTTTCATCACGACCTGATCCAGAAGATCCGCCATCTCGGCGCGCGGCTGCGTCGCAAGTCCGCGGTTCTGAGCCCGCCGCTGGCGCCCGCGAGCCCGGCTCCGGCCGCGCGCGGTCCCGTCGCGCGGCCTGCCGCGCCCGCGCCCGCTCCGGCCATGCATGCCCCGTCGCCGGGATCGCCGTCGACGCGACCGTTCTCGACCCAGGCACCGAAGGTGCTGCTGATCGGCTCCTCGACCGGCGGCCCTCAGGCGCTGATGTCGCTCGTCACCGAACTCGGCCCGGTCATCGACCGCTTCCCGGTGCTGATCACCCAGCACATGCCGCCGACCTTCACCACCATCCTTGCCGAGCATCTGGCGCGTTCGAGCCGCCGGCCGGCGCGCGAGGCGGTCGACGGCGAGCCGGTGAAGCCGGGCCGGATCTACCTCGCGCCCGGCGGCAAGCATATGCGCGTCGTGCGCAGCGGCGCGGACGTCGCGATCGCGCTCGATGACGGGCCGGCCGTCAATTTCTGCAAGCCCGCGGTCGATCCGCTCTTCACCTCGGCCATCGACGTCTGGCATGGCGCCATCCTCTCCGTGATCCTGACGGGCATGGGCTCGGACGGCATGCGCGGCGGCAAGGACATCGTTGCTGCCGGCGGCAGCGTCATCGCGCAGGACGAAGCCTCCAGCGTGGTCTGGGGCATGCCGGGGGCGGCGGCCAATGCCGGCATCTGCGCGGCGATCCTGCCGCTCAACCAGATCGGCGCCAAGGTCAATCGCCTGTTCGCGGGAGACCGCTCGTGACGCCTGTTGACTACGACTATCTGCGCAAGTTCCTGAAAGAGCGCTCCGGCCTCGATCTCTCCGCCGACAAGCAATATCTGGTCGAGAGCCGGCTGCTGCCGCTCGCGCGCAAGGCAAGCCTTCCAGGCATCCCCGATCTCGTGCTGAAGATCAGGAACGGCGACGGCCGGCTCGCGACCGACGTGGTCGAGGCAATGACCACCAACGAGACCTTCTTCTACCGCGACAAGATCCCGTTCGATCATCTGCGCGACACCATCCTGCCGGGCTTGATCCGGGCACGCGCGGCGCGCAAGTCGCTTCGCATCTGGTCGGCGGCGTCCTCGACGGGGCAGGAGCCCTATTCGATCGCGATGTGCGTGAAGGAGATGGGGGCGGCGCTGGCCGGCTGGCGCATCGAGATCGTCGCCACCGACCTGTCGCAGGAGGTGCTGGAAAAGTCGAAGGCCGGCATCTACAGCCAGTTCGAGGTGCAGCGCGGCCTGCCGATCCAGCACCTGATGAAGTACTTCTCGCAGGTCGGCGAGCTCTGGCAGCTCAATGCCGACATTCGCGCCATGGTGCAGTTCCGCCAGCTCAATCTGTTGCAGGACTTCTCCCATCTCGGCACGTTCGACGTCATCTTCTGCCGCAACGTGCTGATCTATTTCGATCAGGACACCAAGGCGGTGATCTTCGAGCGGATGGCGAAGGCGATGGAGGCGGACGGCACGCTGCTGCTGGGTGCCGCCGAATCCGTCGTCGGCATCACCGATGTATTCCGCCCCATCACCGAGCGCCGTGGTCTCTATCAGCTCAATCCCGCTCGCTCCGGCCGCCCGATGGGCGGATTGATGCCGCAGCCGCTGAAGGTTGCCGCGGCAAGGTAAGTGTCGAACGGCGGGCAATCTGAGAGAGCGCCGTCGCTGCGAGCGATCGGCGACATCCGACGAGATGTTTCCCGTCATTGTGCGCGACGCTGCACGAGCATTTGAACGCTGGGAATTACTCCGCTACCGCACAATCGTGCTTGGGCCGCGATGCAGCGTGCCCGTGGCCCTGATCAACAGCTGAAGGTTGTGCTATGGTATCGACGATCCCGCCGAACCGAGGCGGGATTCCATTCCATCATGAACGAATTTGAGGAGGACATACCATGCGAATGTCTTGTGCCTCGTACTTCTTGTTGGTTGCGCTCTCGTTGCCGGCGACGGCTCGCGCCGGCGAGCAAGTGCTCGAATTCAAGCTCGTCACCAAGCCGGTGGACGTTAAGGTCACCGAGGTTGCGAACGTCGAAGGTCAGACGGTCATGTCCGGCAAAATGTTTGGCGTCGCCCTTTTCAAGGATGGCCGCATTGCCGTGAAGGATTTCGTCAACTCAAGTGATTTGCTCAAGGGCTCGGGGCCCATATTCGGCTACAGCACCTACACCTTCGATGATGGCTCCTCGATCACCGCGCGCTACACCGGTGCGGTCAAGGACGGCAAGGCAAAGGGTGAATATACGATTCTGTCGGGCACCGGAACGTATGCAAACGCGACGGGCACTGGCGGCTTCGAAAGTGTGAAAAGTGGGTTCAAGGGCGCCTTCCTGTACGATGGACGGTTCATCGTCAAGACACCCTGATCGGACATGAGAACCTTCGCGCTCGCGTGCCCTCACCGACGGACTCGCGAGCGCATCTTACAAGATCGCATGCGGCAGGAAGCGCGAGTGGTTGCCCGTGATCGGGCTCTCGTCCTCGCGGATCGAGAGGCCGCACGGCTCGTGATTCACCAGCCAGCTTCCCACGACCGGATAGAAGCCCGAGAAGTTCGGCAGCGGTGACAGCGCCTGCCGCACGAAACCTTCGGCGCCGTACGGGCCCGTCTGCTCGTCGAGCGGCATGCCACCCGATACGATCGTGACATTGGCGCCTTCGCGCGACAGCAGCGGCTTGCGGACATAGGACGTGCCGAGCTCGGCGGCGCGCGGATCGTCCTCGAAGAAGGCGGGCAGCAGATTGGGATGGCTCGGAGACATCTCCCAGAGCAGCGGCAGGATGCCCTTGTTGGAGAGCACCGCCTTCCACGGCGGCTCGATCCAGCGCGTCGGCGCATCCTTCAGCTTTGCGCCGAACGCGTCGTGGAACATCCATTCCCACGGGTAGAGCTTGAAGGCGAGCGCGATGTCGCGGTCGTCGAGATCGACGAAGCCGCCGGCCTGGTCGCGCCAGCCAATCGCCTCGATGTCGAGCAGCGTGGTCGACAGCCCGGCCTGGCGCGCGGTGTCTTCGAGATAGGCCAGCGTGCCGGCGTCTTCCTCATTGCCGGTGGTGCCGGCGAGATGAACATGACGGCTGGCCGCAACGTCCTTCCACGCCGCGACCAGCTTTTCGTGGATGGAGTTGAACTGATCGGCGCGAGCAGGGATGATGCGCCGCTCGATGGCCTGTTCGAGCCAGCTCCATTGAAACACCGCGGCCTCGAAGATCGAGGTCGGCGTATCCGCGTTGTATTCGAGCAGCTTTGCCGGCGACCTGCCGTCGAACTTCAGATCGAGCCGGCCATAGAGGCTGCGGTCGTCGCGCTCCCAGCTCTCGGCGATCAGGCTCCAGAACGCTTCGGGAATCTGCAAGCGCCGCAAGTGGCGCTCGTCGCCGATGACCCGGGCGGCAAGCTCCAGGCACATCGCCTCGATCTCGCCGGTCGGCATCTCGATGTCGTGCTCGATCTCGTTGAGCGTGAAGCCGTAATAGGCGCGCTCGTCCCAGTAGCGTTCGCCGTCGATGGTGTGGAAGCAAAAGCCGCATTGCGCTGCGGTCTCTCGCCAGTCGTCGCGCTCCAGACAGGTGATGCGCTGCATGGATCAGCCGCCGCCCGAGAAGCCGTGGCCGAACGAGCCGAAGCCGCCGCGGCTCACGCCATGGGAGCCCGAGACAGACGGCGCGGAATGGCTCGAGGAATCGCCGCTGAAGAAGCTCGATCGCGACGACCAGCGCGAGCTGCTGCCGCCGCTCGAGGAACCGCTTCTGCTGCTGCACGCCGTGCTCGCCTGCGCCGCGGCTTCCGTTCCAGGAGGAGGCGGCTCGCAATTCTGCCGCGGCATCAGCGTGTAGGCGGTGGTGCCGACCGCGAGCGTGCCCATCACCAGCAGCGCGACATGGCCGGAGCGCTTCACCGGCGGCCGCGGAGACGGCGGCTCGGCCGCCGGCTGGCGCTTGCCGAACTCCTTCCTGGAGGGCTTGCCGGCCATGTCAGTAGATCATGCTGGCGGCGTTGAGCAGCCCGGCAGCGAACGAGGACAGTCCGAGCCAGATCGCGGGTGCAAGCTCGCCGGAATCGATTCGCGCCGACAGGTTGGGTACCGGCACCCTGACCAGATAGAACACGATGATCTGCACGACCAGTGCGATCGTCGCCCAGATCAGGCAGTCCACCACATTGGCCGAATGCGCGATCGCGCTGACCAGCGGCGCGACGAAGCCGAGCAGGCTGAGCCCGAGCGCGATCGCCGCGGCCGGCTCGTTGTCGCGGATGAGCTGGAATTCGTTATGCGCCGTGATGCGGGTGTAGACGAGCAGATAGGCCACGATCGCGATCAAACCGGTGCAGAAATAGACCAGGAAGGCGGGCAGGCCGGCGAGTGATTGCAGGATCATCGTTCCCCCAGAGTTCGGCGACCATTCGTCGGCGGGGAAAGGATAGCGGTTCAAACGTTAAGCCAGGGATGAAGCGATGCCCCAAAAACAAAACCCCGCCATTTGCGGCGGGGTCCAGGCTGGGAGGAACGAGCCCTGTCGGGCTCGCGACGAAACCCAGGGATCAGGCGGGGATGCGCTCGTCGGCCTCGTGCGGCTCGCGCAGCACGTAGCCGCGGCCCCACACGGTCTCGATGAAGTTGCGCCCCTCGGAGGCGTTGGCCAGCTTCTTGCGGAGCTTGCAGATGAAGACGTCGATGATCTTCAGCTCCGGCTCGTCCATGCCGCCATAGAGGTGGTTGAGGAACATTTCCTTGGTGAGGGTCGTGCCCTTGCGGAGCGAGAGCAGCTCCAGCATCTGATATTCCTTGCCGGTCAGATGCACGCGCTGGCCGCCGACTTCCACCGTCTTGGTGTCGAGGTTGACGACGAGGTCGCCGGTCTGGATGACCGACTGGGCATGGCCCTTGGAGCGGCGCACGATCGCGTGGATGCGGGCCACCAGCTCGTCCTTGTGGAAGGGCTTGGTCATGTAGTCGTCGGCGCCGACGCCGAGACCCTTGACCTTGTCCTCGATGCCGGCGAGGCCGGAGAGGATCAGAATCGGTGTCTTGATCTTGGAGACCCGGAGCTGCTTGAGCACGTCGTAGCCGGACATGTCGGGCAGGTTGAGGTCGAGGAGAATAATGTCGTAATCGTATAGTTTACCGAGATCGACGCCTTCTTCCCCCAAATCGGTCGTGTAGACGTTGAAGCTCTCCGACTTCAGCATCAGCTCGATCGACTGCGCGACGGCGCTGTCATCTTCAATCAGCAAAACGCGCATGCCAGTTCCCCATAGTCGCCGCTCCTGGGCGTCAGGTCGGCCGCATTCGCGGCACTCAACAAAACGCCTTTGAACAACTGATTCGGATCCTGACGACAGATGGTTAACAAACTCTGATTCTGGAACGCAAGTCCTCCCGGTGCAATTTTTGTCGAATCGCCCTAAGGTCTTGCGCGCGAAGCAGCTTTCGTCACCCGGTTCCGTTCAAGCTCCACTTTAAGAGACGGGCCTAACCGACTCCCGTGACTCAGCCTTCTTCTGAAGGGAAGTCACGCTCAGTCACAAAGACAGTGACGCAATGATTAATGATGCGGGTAAACACGAAGTTAAGCGCCGTTCAGAAATATGGCGAAACTTAAGGCTTTCACCGTGAAGTCCCGGGGATCGAAGGTGACCGGCTCATGAAGGCCCTCACATGAAGGCGCGCTCCTGATGAAGGCTCTTGCCGAACAGATCGGCGACATCGACGGCGTCAATATCTATGGCCGCGTGGTCGGCGTGCGCGGCCTGATGGTCGAGGTGGCCGGTCCCATTCACGCCATGTCGGTCGGCGCGCGGCTCGTGATCGAGACCGGCGCCAACCGTTCCATCCCCTGCGAGGTGATCGGCTTCTCCGGCAACAATGCTGTCGTGATGCCGTTCGCCGGCCTCGACGGCGTGCGCCGCGGCTGCAAGGCGGTCATTGCCAATGCCGCCAATCAGGTGCGGCCGTCCGCAGCCTGGCTCGGCCGCGTCGTCAACGCGCTGGGCGAGCCGATCGACGGCAAGGGGCCGCTGCCGCAGGGGTCCTCGCCGATGCCGTTTCGCAACACGCCGCCGCCGGCGCATTCGCGCAAGCGCGTCGGCGCGCCGCTCGATCTCGGCGTGCGGGCGATGAACACCTTCCTCACCTGCTGCCGCGGCCAGCGCATGGGCATCTTCGCGGGCTCCGGCGTCGGCAAGTCGGTGCTGCTGTCGATGCTCGCGCGCAACGTCGATGCCGCGGTCAGCGTCATCGGGCTGATCGGCGAACGCGGCCGCGAGGTGCAGGAATTCCTGCAGGACGATCTCGGCGAGGAGGGCCTCGCGCGTTCGGTCGTGGTGGTCGCGACCTCCGACGAGCCCGCGCTGATGCGCCGCCAGGCCGCGTATCTGACGCTGGCGGTCGCCGAATATTTTCGCGACGAGGACAAGGACGTGCTGTGCCTGATGGACTCGGTGACGCGTTTCGCCATGGCCCAGCGCGAGATCGGCCTGTCCGCCGGCGAGCCGCCGACCGCCAAGGGTTACACGCCGACCGTCTTCACCGAGTTGCCGAAGCTCTTGGAGCGCGCCGGCCCGGGGCTGGGCGAGGGCGCCATCACCGCCATCTTCACGGTGCTGGTCGACGGCGACGATCACAACGAGCCGATTGCGGATGCCGTCCGCGGCATTCTGGACGGCCATATCGTGATGCAGCGCTCGATCGCCGAGCGCGGCCGCTATCCCGCGATCAACATCCTCAAATCCGTATCCCGGACCATGCCGAAATCGGCCGATCCGGAATTCTGGCCCGTGATCCAGCGGGCGCGGGCGGTGATGGCGACCTATGCCGACATGGAGGAGTTGATCCGGCTCGGCGCCTACCGGGCCGGCTCCAGCCCCGAGGTCGACGAGGCGATCCGCCTGCACGAGCCGCTGGAGGCCTTCCTGCGCCAGCGCAAGGACGAAAATGCATCCCTCGCGGACGGCTACCGCCAGTTGGCGCAAATCCTGGGCAATTTGGAAACGGAACGCTAACTTTGTCAGGTCATCATCCGTCCCCACAGAGTAGCAGAGCCGGTCTGGGTCTTTATCGGGCCCGCGGGGTGACCGGTATCGTCCCACGTGCAGCGGGGGGACTTCTGGGGAGTACGAGTCGATGAAGTCACGAGATACCCTCATTCGCCTGAAGAAGTTTCAGGTCGACGAGAAGCGCCGCCGGGTCACCCAGATCGAGACCATGATCGCCGATTTCCAGCGGATGTCGGTCGATCTCGAACGCGAGATCCAGACCGAGCAGGAGCGTGCCGGGATCAACGATCCCTCGCACTTCGCCTATCCGACCTACGCCAAGGCCGCGATCCAGCGCCGCGAAAACCTGACCCGTTCGGCCGACGAGCTCAAGGGCCAGCTCGACGAAGCCAAGGCCGCGCTGGCCGAGGCCTTCGAGGAACTGAAGAAGGTCGAGCTGCTCGACGAGCGCGACCAGGCCCGCGAACGCGCCGAGGAAAACGCCCGCGAGCAGGCCGACCTCGACAGCATCGGCCTGATGCGCGCCCGCATCGGCGCGGTCGCCTGAGCCGCCAGCAGCCAGACCACCTTGGAATTTGCCAGACCCGGACCCGCAAGGTCCGGGTCTTCGTATGTGCTGTCCACAGCGTGGCGCCGCGCCCCTTGGTGGGCGGCTTTGCCGCGCGCTATGGTGGTGGGTGGTTCACCTCGCCTCGCTTGCGGGGCGATCCGGGTGAGGGGGACTCTCGGCGAGTCCGCTGCAACCTCCCTTGTGGAGACTCCCCCTCACCCCGACCCTCTCCCCCTCGGGGAGAGGGAGGAAGATGAGGGGGCTGAATGCTGACGCCAGCAGAGCTGGTCGGGTTGATTGAGGCGGTGGCGAAGGGCGATCGGGCCGCGTTCGAGCGCCTCTACGCCGCCACGCGCGCGAAACTCTATGGCGTCGTGCTCCGTATCTTGCGACGACAGGATCTCGCAGAGGAGGTCATTCAGGAGACCTACGTCAGGATCTGGAACGGCGCCGCCCAGTTCAACCCGGCCCTGTCGTCGCCGATCACGTGGATGGCCTCGATCGCGCGCAACCGTGCGATCGACATCGTGCGCAAGAAGTCGGAAGTCTCCATCGAGGAAGAGCCTCAGGCGATGGAGGTTGCGGCCGAGAGTCCCGATCCGCTGGCGCGCCGCGAGATGACCGAGGAGCTGAAGCGGCTCCTGGAATGCATCGGCCGGCTCGAACCGGACCGCCAGAGGCTCGTGCTTCTCGCCTACTACAACGGCTGGAGCCGCGAGCAATTGGCGGAGAAATTCGCAGCGCCTGTCAACACGGTGAAGACGTGGCTCCGGCGCAGCATGTTGGATATCCGGGAGTGCCTCGGGCTTTAGAGGATGATGAGAGTGGCACGACCAGCGCGGCAACGACGGTCGACCTCTCCCCGCCGGGGAGAGGTTGAAGGAATGTGATGGCCTACACTGAGGACCATATCGCGCTCGCCGCGGAATACGCGCTCGGTACGCTCGACGCCGATGAGCGCGCGCAGGTCGAGGCCATGATGGCGGTGGACGAGGCGTTCGCCGGAATCGTGCAGGCCTGGTCCTTCCGGCTCGGCGCCCTCAACCAGATGGTCGGCTCGATCGAGCCGCGTCCGATCGTGTGGGAGAACATCAGGTCCGAGATCTCGCGCGCGGCCCTTGCGCAGGAGCCACCTGCGCTTGCCGAGGCTTCGCCGCCGCCTGTATCCTCGCCGGAGACTGTGGAGCCCTCGGCCGAAAACTCGCACCCGGCGGAGGTGCAGCATCCCGACGCCGGGCCACCGGAGACGTCGCGTCCCGAGCCGGACGCCATACCCGATATTGCGCCGCAATTCATCCCGCAGGTCCACGCTCCGGATCTCAACGTCGTCCGCGCACCGCAGGCGCCGGTCGTCGACGACGGCAATGTGATTCGTCTCGAGGGCCGGGTGAAGCGCTGGCGCTCCATCGCATCCGCCGCCGCCGCGCTCGCGGCCGCGCTGCTCGTGACGCTGTCGCTCCAGATCTTCCTGCCCGACGCGCTGCCGGGCAGCCTGCGTCCCGCGCCGCGCATCCAGACGGTCGAGGTGAAGACACCGGCCGCGCCGCTCGCCGCCTCCGCGCAATATGTCGCGCTGCTGCAGGGCCAGGGCGGCGGCCCCGCCTTCATCCTCACCATCGACGGCGCGACGCGGAATTTCACGGTGCGGAAGGTCGACGCGACGCCGGAGCCCGGCAAGAGTTTCGAGCTCTGGCTGATCTCGGACAAGCTGCCGCGCCCGCGCTCGCTCGGCGTGATCGGCAGCAGTGACTTCACCGCGCGCCCGCTGCTCGCCGGCTACGATGCGGACATCGTGAGCGGCGCGACCTACGCCGTCACCGTCGAGCAGGCCGGCGGCTCGCCCGATGGCCAGCCGACCTCCGCCCCGGTGTTTTCCGGCAAGCTGATCGAGACCGTGCCGCCGTCTCAGCCGCAGGCGCCCGCGAAGCAGTAGGTCCCGCGGCCCGAATGGGCGTAAGCGATATCGGGGACGATGTTCCCGCATGTCGCTCCGCTCATGCGGCCACGAAATTGTCGCCAGGGTCCATCCCCATCGTCGTATCCCGACAAGTTCTCCCGAATTCGCCCCCGATTTGAACCTCCCCGCAATTGGCGGCGTCAAATCCCCGGAATTTGCAGTCGGCGCCGCCGATCATGGTGCCGGAGAGGGGCTAGAAATCAGATGGATGCAGCGAGAACGCCGGGCATCTTCCTCCACCAATATGCCGGGCTGCCGCACGGCCCGGCGTTCGAGGATTGGCGCGAACGGGCCTTCGGTCCCTGCGGCCTCGATATCGGGCCGAGCCGCGGCGACAGCATCGATTGCCGCCTCCAGATCAGCGTGGTCGACAATATCGCGCTCGCCATTCCCGAGGGCGCCTCCGCGCAATATTCCCGCACGCAGAGTCACCTTGCCGACGGCAGCGATGACCTCGTCCTGATCGCGGCACATGCGGGGCTCGTCCGCGTCGGGCAGAACGGCCACACCGTCGAGCTCGCGCCCGCACAGATGGTGCTGGTCGACATGAGCGTGACCGGGACCGTCGGCCACACCGACGAGGACCGCTTCACCACCATTCGCATGCCGCGCCGCGCGCTGCTCGACATCAGTCCGCGTGCCGAGGAGAAGCTCTCGCAGGTGCTCTCGGACGGCGCGGTCGCCGAGACCATCTTCCGCTACCACGCGCTCGCCGCCAATCACGCGCCGCATCTCGACGCCGTCGGCCAGCGCCTGACCGCACAGCACATGGTCGATCTCGTCGGTCTCCTGCTCGGCACCGGCGCGGAGCATGCAAGCCTCGCGCGCGGTCGCGGGCAGGCGGCCGCCCGCCTCGATCTCATGCGCGCCGACGTGATGGCCGCGCTCGGCCGCAACGATCTCTGCCTGTCGGAAGTCGCGACGCGCTCGGGCTTGAGCCCGCGCCAGGCACAGCGCCTGTTCGAGCAGGCCGGCACCACGTTCACCGACTTCGTTCTGGAGCAGCGTCTGCTCCATGCGCGCAAGCTGCTCGGCGATCCCCGCGCCAGGGCGCGCAAGATCAGCGACATCGCGCATTCGTCCGGCTTCTCCGATCTGTCCTATTTCAATCGCGCCTTTCGCAAGCGCTTCGGCGCGACGCCGTCGGAACTGCGCGAGGCGTAAGCGGCACTTTGCGAATCCGCCGGCCATCGTTGCCGTCGCGGTTGGTCCGTCCGCCCGGATAGGCTATATGTCCCATGCGGGCAGGCTGCTCGATCGCCTGTCGCTTTCTTGGGAGATGCAGTCCACGGACATGGCGCGTATCGTCGTGCTCGGCGCCGGATTTGCGGGCCTGTGGGCGGCCATCGGTGCCGCGCGCAAGCGTGACGAGATCGGTGCGGACAGCGACATCGAGATTCGCCTCATCGACCGCAATCCCTATCACAACATCCGCGTGCGCAACTACGAGGCCGATCTCAGCGAGGTCGCGCTGCCGCTGCCGCAACTGCTCGACCCCATCGGCGTGAGCCACGGGATCGGCGAGGTCGAGACGATCGATCCGGCAAGGCGCGAGATCTCGCTGGTCACCAGTGGCGGCGAGGAGACGCTGGCCTACGACCGGCTGGTGCTGGCGCTCGGCAGCGAGGTGATGCGTCCCGACATTCCCGGCCTTGCGGGGCACGCGTTCGACGTCGACACCTACGCTGCGGCGCTTCACCTCGAGGACCATCTCGTCTCGCTCGGCCGCAGCGCGCCGTCGCCGGGGCGTTCGACCGTCGTGGTGGTCGGCGCCGGCTTCACCGGCATCGAGGTCGCAGCCGAAATGCCGGACAGGCTGACGCGCGCCGGCATCACCGGCAGCCGACGCGTCATCCTGGTCGATCCCAATCCGGCAGTCGGCGCGACCATCGGCGCGCATGCGCGTCCCGTCATCGAGACGGCGCTGGCCTCGCTCGATGTCGAGACGCGTCTCGGCGTGCGTGTCGCCTCCGTGGAAGCTGCCGGCATGCACCTGGGCTCGGGTGAGTTCATTCCGGCGCAAACGGTGATCTGGTGCGCCGGGATGCGTGCGAGCCAACTGGCCGGGAACTTTGCAAGCGCGCGCGATCGGCTGGGGCGGCTGCTGGTCGATCCCTTCATGCGCGTTGCGGATGTGCCGGGCGTGTTCGCGGCCGGCGATATCGCCTCCAGCGTGGTCGATGGGCTGCATCCAACCGTGATGTCCTGCCAGTTCGCGCGCCCCATGGGCCGCTTCGCCGGCCACAACGTGGTGGCCGATCTCGCAGGGATGCCGATGCTGCCGCTACGGATCGACTGGTACGTGACCGTGCTCGATCTCGGCGGTTGGGGCGCGCTTTACACCGAAGGCTGGGACCGCGAGGTGCGCGCCACCGGGGCGGCGGCGAAGGCGACCAAGCAGACCATCAACTGCAAGCGCATCTATCCGCCGCTCGGCGGCAGCAAGGATGAACTGTTCGCGGCGGCTGCGCCGACGGTGCAGGCACCGCCGCCGACTTACGGGACGCCGCGTCGTTGAGCCGGCTCGTGCGTCCATCAGCCGACCGAAACGATGAAACCTGGGCGACGGGCTCGCGCGGTCGAAATCGCCACGACCACGGCAGAAAACCCGCTGCAACAGCCTCGCGCAGATGAGCGTAAGTGTTCGGAAACAGAGCATCGTCAGACCTGTGGAGCTTGTAGCCGGCGGCCTGAGAGTGAGCTTGGGGCGAACAGCTCCAGCGGAGCGGCTGCCAGCCTTCGTCCGCTCCGAGGCCCCTTGGCCGACTTTGCCGCTTGCTGCCGAGAGGTCGGCAATTGTGCTCTCGCGCGTTTCTGCCTTTCAGGCTCTACGTGATGACGTCGGCTTGCGGGATGCTACGGACCAAGGAAGGATATGGACGCGGTGCCCGGATGTGACCCACGGCGGAAGTTCAGAGGATCACCTAACCTCAGCGGGATTAGCAAACACCGTTTCTCAGAAATTCAAGCAAATTGGGCACTGGACGGTCGAGGAGCGACCGGCCGAGACGACTGTAGCGACCTTGGTTTTTCTCCGGGAGCCTTGAGTCATTTCCAGGCCGCACATCAGGCGGTCGCGTTCACGAGATGGTCGGATACCGTCGAAATGAACGCGCGAAGACGCCCAAGACGCCGTAGGTCTCGGTGGTATCCCATCCAAATGTCTCGCGCTGGCGGCAGCGTCGGCAGGTCCAGTCTACGGATACCAGGGATCTGATTGCCGACCACGCGGGGCAGGACAGCGATGCCGACGCCTTCCCTGCACATACGCCCCTGGACGTTGCGGTTGTTCGATCGCAGGACCGGTCTTGCGTTGGGGAAACTCTCGATGAGCCACGCGATGTCGGGGAAGTGGGGCGTGGATGGCGTGATCAGCCGGAAACCAGCCCCATCGCCACATTTGGGATCAGCCGCCTCCTCCGCGATGTAGACGCCGTATTCGAGCCTGAAGAGCCGCCGCTGAATGACATCGGCAGTGTCGAACGGAACGGCACGAAAAGCGACTTCGGCCTCCCGCTGGGCGAGGCTGAATCGGCGCGTGCCAGTCAGGATTTCAACGTCGACATTGGGGTATGCGTTCGAGAAATCCGCCAGGATGGGAGGCAGGACATAGGCCCCGAACCAGTCCGTTGATGAAATGCGCAGATTGCCTTTGAGATTCTGCTCCTGCCCCGCAAGCCGGCGCTCCATGGCCAGCGCGCCTTCTTCCATTTGCTCGGCCAGCGCGATGATTCCGTGGCCCTCATCGGTCAGAACAAGACCGTCCGCTGTGCGCTGGAAGAGCGTGTGACCGATTGCCTGCTCGAGCGCGCGAAGGCGCCTGCCGACGGTCGGATGGCTTGTCCGAAGCGAACGCGCGGCACCGCCGAGCGTGCCGGATCGCACAACAGCGAGGAAAATCCTTACATCACTCCATTCCATCGCGCCCCCCCCCCCGCACAAAACTGAACGCCGAGAGCACAATTACATCACTTAACGAACAAATCTAGGCACCTAGATTCCCGCCATCGTCTGGAGCGCGTCCTTCTGGGGTTCTGCCACCCCATGAGGGCGGCTGCGTGGGTGAAACAACTCGGAGAAGAAGTTATGAAAACCTGGCTTATCACAGGCTGTTCGAGCGGCTTCGGCAAGCGGCTCGCGCTCGCTTCGGCACAGCGCGGCGATCGGGTAATAGCGACGGCCCGTAATGTCAGATCGATCGAGGCAATGGCTGAGCCTTTCGGCGGCCGCATGATCACCTTGCCACTCGACGTGACCGATGCAGCGGCAGCCAAGGCAGCGGTCGCGAAGGCGGTCGAGACATTTGGCGAGTTTGACGTGCTCGTGAACAATGCCGGCTACGCACTATTCGGCGCGATCGAGGAAGGCACGCCCGAAGAATATCGGCCGATGTTCGATGTAAACGTCTTCGGTCTGATCGAAACCACCAGAGCCGCGCTACCCGTCCTACGACGTTCGGGCGGAACGATCGTCAACATGTCGTCCGGTGCGGGTATCGAGGGCCGCGGCGGCGGGGGCTATTACCACGCCGCCAAATTTGCTGTGGAAGGAATTTCCGAAGCGCTCGTCGGCGAGCTGAAGCCGTTCGGAGTTCGCGTGCTGGTCGTCGAACCCGGGCCGTTTCGCACCGATTTCCTTGGCCGATCGATCATGATGGCGGCCAACGAGATGCCCGAATATGCCGCAAGCTCACGTAAGCACTATCGCGAAGCCAGCAACGGCAATCAGGCGGGCGATCCCGACAAGGCCATCGCAGTGATCCTGCAGGCGGTCGACGCCGAGGACGCCCCGCTCCATCTGCCGCTCGGCCCGGTCGCGCACGCGATCGCCGAGAGAAAGCTAGCGGCCTTCCGCAGCGACATCGACGCCTGGCGTGACATCACGATCGCCACCGATTTCGACCAGCCCTGGGCGCTGTAGACGCGCTCTGTCTGACACCTCCATCTGACTGGAAAGCGATCATGATCGCAGCATTGAACGGGTTTACCCAGCAGTTGGTGCCGGTGAACGGCATCAAGATCAACGCCGTGACGAGAGGCTCAGGCCCGCCGATCCTTCTGCTTCACGGCTGGCCGGAAACATGGTGGGAATGGCACCATGTGATGCCGCTGCTGGCCGAGCACTTCAGCGTGGTGGCTATCGATCTGCGCGGCGCGGGTTTTTCCGACTGCCCGCAGGGCGGCTATGACAAGGCGACGATGGCGCGCGATGCGCATGAAGTGATGCTTGCCCTTGGGCATGAACGCTATGCTGTGTGCGGTCATGACATCGGCGGAATGGTGGCGTTGCCCCAGGCGGCACTTTATCGAGAGGCTGTCACACATGTTGCTGTCCTCGACGTTCCACTTCCTGGCTGGACGCAATGGGAGTCGACGACGGCAAGGATCTGGCACTTCAGTTTTCACATGAACCGGGACCTACCCGAGCGCCTGATCCATGGCCGTGAATATGACTATGTTTCGACCTTCATGGCTGAGCGGTTCTACGATCACAGCACCTTCAATCCCGCGGACATCGAGATCTACGCGAAAGCGATGACCCTTCCTGGCCGCACGCGCGGGGGCATGGAATGGTATCGAGCCCTCGCGGCCGACCACGCCGCCGCGCTCGAGTATAAGAAGCAACCTCTCGCGATACCCGTGCTTGGCATGGGTGGCGACCAGCGCTTCGGTGCGCAGATGGTGCCGATGCTCAAGGAGTTTGCCACCAACGTGACGGGAGGCTCGATTGCGCGGTGCAGCCACTATGTCGCTGACGAGCGGCCGAATGAAGTCGCAGCCGCTCTGATCGATTTCCTCAAGGCCAATTGAAACTCTGCGCCCGCGCCGTCGTGGGCCGGGCGGATCACGACATTGCGGGCGAGTTGCGCCCGCACCCATCGCGTTCGATCAATCAAACGAGAAAGGAAGACTATCATGACCGCACCTTTCATTCGCGGCGTCAATCATATCGGCGTCACGGTGCCCGACATCGAAGCAGCCAAATCGTTCCTGGTGGAAGCTTTCGGGGGCCAGGTGATCTATCAGTCCTTCGGACCGCAGGACCCTCCGCGACAAGGGCCCGAATTCGAGCGGGCCACTGGTGCTTTTCCTGGAACGATCGTGCGGGCGCAGGCGATGGTCAAGATCGGAACCGGACCGGACATCGAGCTCTTCGAAATGCACGGCCCCGAACAAGCCCAGCCGGTTCGAGCCAGCGACTTCGGCATTACGCACTTCGGCGTCTACACTGACGACATCGACGCTTCGGTTGAGCGCTTCGAGAAGGCCGGTGGCACAGTCCTTACCGCGCCCCGCGCTATTCCCTACGCAACCGAAAAAGGACCCGGAAACAGGGTCTGCTATTGCCGCATGCCATGGGGCACGACGATTGAGTTCATCACCACGCCTGACCGCATGACCTACCACGATCAAACGAACCTGCGGCGGTGGCAAGACGAGGATTGAGAGGAGCGAGCAGCTACGGCTTTGACCAACGACATGCCGGATGCATGTCCCGGCTTGGCGCTGGGGGCCACCATGTACCTTTTCGAAATAGCGGTCCATCGGGGCCACTGTCTCATCCGGGATATGCGCCCGCCGGCGAAGCGGCGGAGCGACCGACATGACAATCGCGATCATAAACAGCGCCGCGCGCCAAGTTTGAAGATGGCGCAGGGTTCTATGAGTTTATAGTCAATCTTAACAAGTTAGAAGGTCGGCTTATGACAAGTGCAACGATGATAGTGACCTGCAGCGGCGGCACGTATTTCGATCGCGACTATTATGTCGATGTTCACCTGCCGTCGGCGCTCGCAAGGTGGCAGAAGCAGGCCTCGAAGATGCCGCCGCCTTCTTCCCGCGAGACGCCGATGCGGTAGATGTTTCCGTTGGAGTTTATCGATTTCGCGATGAGCCTGCTCTTCACGCTGCGCTTGCATCCGCCGAAACAGACGCAATTATGGACGACGTCCCCCGGTTTACTGACGCTAAGGTTTCCGGATAATTGGCGCCCCGCTCTAATTGCTTGCCGTTGTAATGCATGGGTGGTCACAATCAGTTTCGACAGGTTAGGATCACGCCTACTCGTCCGAGAGTGGTATAACGCTGTCGGCTGGATAGTGCCGCGCTCCTGCGCGCTTCCACTAATGTGCCCAAGCCGACCTGCAGGCGAATCGGCTTTTAAGTCGCCTTTCAAAAGCAAGGCGGACGTAGCTTTTATGGGTCCACTCCTAGCTCGTCGGCAAGCTGGAGCGCAGCACAATCCCGAGCCCCCGGGGATCAAGCTTCGCTCCATTCGAGTACGAGACCTTGCGTCGCCCGACGGGCAAAACACCCAAACGCTGGGTCAACGCGCGGCGACGAAAATATTCCACTTTACCGAAATTCGGAAACGGCGTATGTGTTGCGGCAACCCGGCCCAAGGAAGGGGCGTATCGCGATCGTCACGACACGCGGGCCGGGCTGCGGTGGACGCAGGTTACATCGGCGCGAAGGGCATCGCAGGGCGGGCAACCGTGAGCGAGAGTGTCGCGCATACGACCGGTGTGATCGACGTACGGCAAAATCGTGTGGTCCTGGCGCCCGGGGTCTGTGCGCCAAGTCTTGTGGTGGAACGTGTCGCCCGACCGGGCACGCGCATCAGTCATCTGCAAGGCGACGGGGGCAATAGTGCATCGCTCCCCGGGGAGAGCACGACATAAGCCGTCAAACCACTGCGCAGGGAAGGCCGGGATGTCCTGGCTACACCTGTATGCCGCTGTGCAGATTTCTTCACTGCAATTCGCACAGTGGACCTCGGGTGCCAGCCGGCTCCCGGTCTTCCCTGCACCCTTTCAATTGAGGGTGAAGCGGCCAGACAAAACTCGGGCGAGATTCAGCCGCGAGAGGGCGAAGGTGTGTCTGCGGGGTTGTAGGATGGGTAGAGCGAAGCGAAACCCATCACGCTTTGGTCTGCGTGGAAACATGATGGGTTTCGCAAGTGCTCTACCCGTCGAGATGCGATTTGCCGGAGCGACGCTGCTACCCACGCACCCGTCAGCTGCAATGACGGACCCCAGACATGAGAAAGCGCCCGTGGGGGGCGGGCGCTTTCTGTAGTCGACTTGGGGTTGGGGTCGTCTACATATCCACGTGGCGACTTTGGGGGGCTGGTAAAGGGCCGCGTGAATTCAAAAAACTCGTCAGATCTCCTCAGCGAACGAGGGATGCGTTCGAACTGGTGACAACGACCGGCTTGCCGGCCTTGATGACGCGGGCGGTCTGGGTCAGGCCATCGTCCGAACCCGTGCGTGCCGTGATGCCGAGGCCTGCCACCGCGATCCCTGCAACGAGGGCCACGACCACAATTTTCAGATGGGTCGAGCGATCTGCGCTGTAGATCGAGTGGTTCATGGAAGCCTCCTGCCGCCATCTACCCGAAGTAGTCGCCAGCCCGTTCAGGCAGGTTCATGCTTCCGGTGCCCAACAACCTAGTATTGGCGGGATTCGTTCCCAAGAGGCGATCACAAGAGCGTGACACGACGTGAAAGATCGCGATCAAGAGCGATCGTTTCTCGTGAAATTATATAATAATATCAAATAGATATTTGGTTGGTCGATCGCCTTGCCCGCATTTGGTCGACAAGGCGCCGGGAACTCAAAAAACCATTTGCCTGTGGCTGAAAAACATACGGCTTCTCAAGGCAAATCAGACGCTTCCGACCGTTTTCAATCTCGCCCTGGGGTGGATTTCAGCCTGCGACAGCACGGTGGTCTGGGCCCGGAACCGCTCCACCAGGGACCGCACGAAGGGACGAATTGCCGCAGAGGTGACCAGCACCGGCGCCTCGCCTTCGCGGGCGGCGCGCTCGAAGGCCTCGCGCACGGCGGTCATGAATTCCGACAGTTTCGAGGGCTGCATCGCGAGGCTGCGCTCCTCGCCCTGGCCGATGATGGACTCGGCAAAGGCCTGCTCCCACCGCGCCGACAGCGCGATCAGCGGCAGATAGCCGGCGTAGGAAGTGTTCTGCGCGCAGATCTGCCGCGCCAGGCGCGCCCGGACATGCTCGACCATGGTCGCGGGATTGCGCGAGAAGGCGAGCGAGTCGGCGATGCCTTCGAGGATGGTGGAGAGGTCGCGGATCGAGATGCGCTCGGCGAGCAGCAGTTGCAGCACGCGCTGGATGCCGGACACCGTGACCTGTCCCGGCACGATGTCCTTGACCAGCTCGCTCTGCTCCTTCGGCAGTTCCTTGAGCAGCTTCTGCACCTCGCCATAGGACAGCAGGTCCGACATGTTGGCCTTGAGCAGCTCGGTGAGGTGGGTCGAGAGCACGGTCGCGGCGTCGACGACGGTGTAGCCCTTGAGCGAGGCTTCCTCCTTGAGGCTGGCGTCGACCCAGGTCGCGGGCAGTCCGAAGGTCGGCTCGGTGGTGTGGATGCCGGGCACCTGCACCTGGCTGCCGCCGGGATCCATGACCATGAACTGATTCGGCCAGATCTTGCCGGTGCCGGCGTCGACCTCCTTGATCTTGATGATGTAGGTGTTGGCCTCGAGCTGGACGTTGTCGAGGATGCGCACCGCCGGCATCACGAAACCCATCTCGATCGCGAGCGAGCGGCGCAGCGCCTTGATCTGCTCGGTGAGGCGGTCGGTGCCGTCGGGCCCGTTGACGAGCGGCAGCAGGGCATAGCCGAGCTCGATCTTGAGATCGTCGATCTTGAGCGCGGCCGAGATCGGCTCTTCCGCCGCGGCAGCGCCGGGGGCGCCCGGGGCACCGGCGGCCGGCGCCGCCATCGCGGCTTCCGCGGCCTTGACGGCGGTCTTCTTGCGGTTGCGGGCGTTCCAGGCCAGCGCGCCGGCGCCGACGCCGAGCGCCAGGAAGGGGAGGGTCGGAATGCCCGGCAGCGCCGCCAGCACCAGCATCACCGCCGAGGACATCGCGAGCGCCTGCGGATAGCCGGAGAACTGCTTCATCAGCGCCTTGTCGGCGGCGCCGGACACGCCGGCCTTGGAGACCAGCAAGCCCGCGGCGGTCGAGACGATCAGCGCCGGCACCTGGGTGACGAGGCCGTCACCGACGGTCAGCAGCGTGTAGCTGCGCCCGGCGTCGGCGAAGGACATGCCCTGCTGCGCCACGCCGATGATCATGCCGCCGACGACGTTGATGAAGACGATCAGGAGGCCGGCGATGGCGTCGCCCCGGACGAACTTGGAGGCACCGTCCATGGCGCCGAAGAAGCCGCTCTCGTCCTCCAGCTCCTTGCGCCGCTCCTTGGCGACCTTCTCGTCGATCAGGCCGGCGGAGAGGTCAGCGTCGATCGCCATCTGCTTGCCGGGCATGGCGTCGAGGTGGAAGCGCGCGGCGACTTCGGCGATACGGCCCGAACCCTTGGTGATGACGACGAAGTTGACGATGATGAGGATGGCGAAGACGATGATGCCGATGACGAAATTGCCGCCCATCACGAAGCTGCCGAAGGCCTCGATGACGTGACCGGCGGCGGCGGTGCCCTCGTGCCCGTGCGACAGGATCAGGCGGGTCGAGGCCATGTTGAGCGACAGGCGCAGCATGGTCGAGATCAGGAGGATGGTCGGGAAGGCCGAGAACTCCAATGGCGCCTGGATGAACAGCGAGGTCATCAGGATCAGGATCGACAGCGTGATCGAGATCGCCAGAAACAGGTCCAGCACGATCGCGGGCAGGGGAAGGATCAGCACCACCAGGATGGTGAGGATGCCGAGCGCCAGCGCGATGTCGCCGCGCTTGAGGATGGTGACGATCTCGTTGAGGGAGGGGATGCCGGGCTTGGCGCTGCCTACGCCCTGTCCCGCGGTGACGTCGACCATGGTAGCTGCCTCCCCGCGGGACTGCCGTCCGCGCGCCCCAAACGTCTGCGCGGCGGCCGATGGGCCGCCGTTCCGAAAGTGAGGCACCGCACTGGCGTCCACGGGGCTCTCCCGTTCTACGCGGCCGACGACACTCGACTTCACCCGGCAATTTTTGCCCGGTGTATGGTTAGCAAAGAGTTAACGGGGGGGGCAGAGGGCGGGGCGAGAGTATTTCGGGGCCTTTCCAGGCGTTGTTCCGGGGCGGCTCGCAGAGCCGAACCCGGGACCTCGAGATTCCGGGTTCGATGCTGCGCATCGCCCCGGAATGACCGTGGGGGAGGAAGGTCCCTACTTCGCCTTCTCCATCTTCGTCACCGTGTATCCCGACGCCGCCTCCTCGGCCTCGAAGGTCACCTTGTCGCCGACCTTCACCTGCTTGAGCATCGCGGGGTCCTTGACGCGGTAGACCATGGTCATGGGCTCCTCCATGCCGAGGCTCTTCGCAGGTCCATGCTTGAGCGTGATCTTGCCGGCGCCCTCGTCGATCTTCTTGACCTCGCCGCTGATCGCGGCAGCCCCGGCCGCCAGGGCTGCGGTGCTGACGGCTCCGGAGGCAACGCTGAGCGTCAGCGCCAGCGCAGCAGTGATACGGATGATGCGGTTCATGGCAGTCTCCTTCGTTGCTTCACGGTGACGTGGCCGACCATGCCGTAGTCGCGGTGGTCGGGGATGAGGCAGGAAAATTCGAATGTGCCGGCCTTGCTGAATTTCCAGAGGATCTCGGCCGTCTTGTTCGGGGCGAGGCGCACGCCGTTGGGATCGTCGTGCTCCATGTGCGGATGCTTCTTCATCTCCACCGCATGCGCGAGATTCTCCTTGGTGGTGGCGAGCAGGAATTCGTGGTCCTCCTTGCCGACATTGCGCAGCACGAAGCGGACCTGCTCGCCGCGTTTGACCTCGATCCTCGCGGGTGTGTAGTCCATCTCGCTCATCAGAATCTCGATGGTGCGTGCGGGCTTGTTGGGATCGCCGGGCTCGCCCGCCGAAAAGGTCCCGTGCCCGTGCTTGTCGTGGGCAAAGGCCGGTGCGATCGAAAGCGCGGCCAGCGCGAGGCCGAGCTTGAAGGTGGTCTTCATCGTGGTCTCCAGTTGGTGGTTCATCGAAACGCTCACATCTTCATGTTCTTCATCGGCGGGCTTCCGGATTTCTGCCGGGCTGGCTCTGCGGCCGGCGCCGTCACCTCGTAGGCGACGGTGCCTTGCGGGAATTTGTACGGGCCGGGATCGCGGTAGTCGTCGCGCGCGAGGTCCTCGCGAATCTTCATCACCGTGAACATGCCGCCCATCTCGATCGGCCCGAACTGGCCGCTGCCGGTCATCATCGGCAGTGTGTTGTCGGGCGCGGGCATCTCCATGTTGCCCATCGCCATGCCGGTCGAGCCCATGGCCATGCCGTCAGGCGCGAGCCTGCCGACGGCCTTGGCGAGATCCTTGCGCGACACGCCGATCAGGTTGCGCACGTCGTGTCCCATCGCGTTCATGGTGTGGTGCGACTTGTGGCAGTGGAACGCCCAGTCGCCGGGATTGTCGGCGAGCACGTCGAACACCCTGACAGCGCCGACCGGCACGTCGGTGGTCGTCTCGGGGATCTGCGCGCTCTCCGGGACCCAGCCGCCGTCGGTGCAGGTGACCGCAAAGCTGTGGCCGTGCAGGTGGATCGGATGATTGGTCATGCTGAGATTGCCGATGCGCACGCGCACCCTGTCGCCGAGCCTGACCGGAAGCGGATCGATGCCGGGAAATACCCGCGCATTCCAGGTCCACATGTTGAAGTCGGTCATCTCGTTGACATGCGGCAGATAAGTGCCTGGGTCGACGCGATAGGTGCTCATCACGAAGACGAAGTCGCGGTCGACGGGACGGAAACTCAGATCGCGCGGATGCACGACGACCATGCCCATCATGCCCATCGCCATCTGCACCATCTCGTCGGAATGCGGGTGGTACATGAACGTCCCGCTCTTCCTCATCTCGAACTCGTAGACGAAGGTCTTTCCCGGCTGGATGTGCGGCTGGGTCAGCCCGCCGACGCCGTCCATGCCGCTCGGGATGATCATGCCGTGCCAGTGCACGGTGGTGTATTCGGGCAGTTTGTTGGTGACGAAGACGCGGACCTTGTCGCCCTCGACGGCCTCGATGGTCGGCCCCGGCGATTGCCCGTTATAGCCCCACAGATTCACCTTCATGCCTTCGGCGAATTCGCGCACCACGGGCTCGGCGACGAGATGGAATTCCTTCCAGTCGCCGTTCATGCGGAACGGCAGCGACCAGCCGTTCAGCGTGACCACGGGGCGATAGTCCGGGCCGCTGATCGGATGCAGCGGCGGCTGCATCACCACCTTGTCCATGGTTGGCGCTTCCGGAATGGCAGCGGCCTGCACCCGGCCGCTGATGGCCGACGCGCCGGCAAGCGCGGCAGTCCCCAGGAATCCTCGGCGGGAAAACATCTCGGCCTCCATCTCAGTGGCCGCCGCCATCGGCAGGTGCTGCCGCGGCGACGGTGGTTGGATTGTCGCTCCCGGCCGCAGGCGAGCCGCCGCCATTGACGGCGGTCTGCAAATCGGCCTGGGCAAGGAAGAACCTCTGCCGCGCGTCGATCGCGCCGCGCAGCGAGGCGAGGCGCTGCCGCGCCTCGGTGAGCAGCGCGAAGATGTCGACCTGCATGCTGGAGAAGCGCAGCTGCATCTCCTCGGTGATGATTTTTCGCAAGGGAATGATCTCGCGTTGGTAATGGCCGGCGATGTCGTAGGTGGAGCGATAGGCGCGATAAGCATCCCGCGCCTCGGAGCGAACATTCACGGCGCGCTCGGTCAGGCGGTTGAAGGCGAGGTTGTAGGTCTCGGCGGCCTGCCGCACGCGCACCTCGCCGCCGTCGAAGATCGGAATCTGCAACTGCACGTCGAAGCCGCGTTCGCGGAACGGCGGCCCTTCGGGATCCTGGGTGCGGCGGGAGATGCCGGCGAGATCGAGCAGTGTCACGAAGCGCGTCGCCTCGGTGAGATTCAGGGCCTTCGCCAGCGCCGCCAGCTCCAGCCGTGCGATCTGCAGGTCGATGCGATGGGCCACGGCATCGGCCTCGATCGAGGGCAATGCTTGCGGCCGACGCGGCAGCGGCGGCAGTCGATCAGGGAGACGGAAGTCGAGACCGTCATCCCACAGCCCCATCAGGCGCGCGAGCCTTTCGCGGTCGCTCGTTGCCGACTGCCGCGCAGTCGCGAGGTCGGCGGTGGTCTCGGCGTAGAACACCTGTTCGCGGGCCTGGTCGAGCTTGTTGAGCGAGCCGGTTTCGCCGAGCTTGACCGCCAGCTGCGCGGTCGATTCCGCCGTCGCCTTCGCGTCGGTCAGCAGCACCACCATCTCGTTGCCGGCAACGGTGCGGACATAGGCGCGGCGGACGTCGGCCGCGAGCCGCAACGTCGCCAGGGCAGCGCGCAGCTGCGCTCCGCGGAAGCGGTCGCGGGCGATGTCGGAGCGGAACGGCAGGGTGGCCAGCGCGAGGATGTCGCCGACCACCTGGCGCTCGATCTCGCTGGCGCCATTGCCTGAGATCCGCGAGATCGTGAACACGGGGTTGGGCGGCAGGCTCTGCTCGACGAGGTCGGTCTCGGCCAGCGCCAGCTCGTTATAGGCGGCCTGCAGTCCCTTGTTGTTGAGCAGCGCGATCTGCACGGCGGCATCCGCGCTCAGCGTCCGCGACAACAGCTGGCGAACGCGCGTGTCGACTGCGCTGGCGCCCTCCGCCGTTCGCACGAAGGCGACGTCCTTGTTGATGGTCTGGCTTGTCAGGTCCGAGACTGCGGTCATCCCGCCGTCGGGCAAGAACGCGGCGCAGCCGGAAACGCTGAGTGCGGTCAGGACGAGCAGGCCCCGCGCAAGATGGCGTGTCATGGCGCGCTCCTACCGGTCTTGCTTCGGCTGCGGTGTGACCGCGTCGTTGCGGCCACGCCACGGCGCCGGCGTCGCAGGCCGCAGGCTGGTATAGGGCGCAATGGTCGAGCGATAGCCGATCCGCGCCACCTTCGCCGCCGGATCGGCGGGATCGGCGCTGGCGACTTGCGTTGTTGCCGGCATGCAGCCGGACAGCGCCAGCGCAGCAAAGGCCAGCAGCAGCCAATTGAATCGGCACTGTCGTCCACCCACCGCAGATGCGGCAGCGGACTTCGCCCCCGAAAGCGTAAACATAATTCTTCCCTGATCTGAAAACCACAGGTTTGCGCGCGCAAACGCGCGCTCGGCCCGAAATCGTCGTGTCAGATCAGGCGATGGGGGGGCGGTCGTTCAGGGGCGGCGCCGAGCTGTGCAGACTGGCCGCGATCTCGGGCGCACAGGCGGAGCCAGGCAAAAGCGGCCTGGTGACTTCAGGCACATCGGCCGGCAGCGCGCTGACGCACATCATCGCACAGCACGGCCCCACTGTTCCCTTGCCGTCATGATGATGCGGAGCGGGTGCGTCCTTCGCGGCAGTCTGGTGATGGGCGTGGGTTCCCGCGTGTTCGTGCGAGACATCGCCATGCAGATGGCTCGTCGGCATCTGGTTCGGCATCTGGTGATGTGTCGGCACGGGATCTGCGAGGAGTGCGTCGTCAAGGCAAGGCGCAGGACCGATGCCCCATGCGAGGCTTGCTGCCGGTGAGAGCACGCAGAACAGATAGGCGAGGGCGATGATCCGCCCCACCCTGATCCGCATCGATCGCGTCAATCGCAGCAACATTCCGCCGACATGCTCTCCGCGCGGCCATGGTGCACACGCGCATTGCAAATTAGTGGCAAATCGCGCGATCGCCAAGCTCCTTCTTACCGCAGTGCACCGCGCATGCCCAATATCGCGCCACAATGCTTGACCCCTTGGCGATCCGCGGGCCATGGTCCGGCCCGTGCACGCGCCAAATCATCCAGGACAGACACCGGCTTCCTTCACGCCTGATTCTCGTCAGGCCTGGATGCGGCTGATCATTGCGCTCGTGATCGGCTCGATCGGTGCCGTCGGCATGTGGGCGGTCGTGGTCGTGATTCCCGTGGTGCAGGCCGAATTCGGTGCCACGCGCGGCGCGGTGTCGCTGGCCTTCACCCTCATGATGTTCGGCTTCGGGCTTGGCGGCGTGATCGCCGGCAAGATCACCGACCGGTTCGGCATCGTGCCGGCCATGGCGATCAGCATCGCCTTCCTCGGCGTTGCCAACGTGCTCGCGGGCCTGTCGGGTCATCTCTGGCAGTTCGTTGCGGCCTACTTCCTCATCGGCCTCGGCACCTCCGCGACCTTCGCGCCTCTGATGGCCGAAGCCTCGCACTGGTTCGAGCGCTACCGCGGACTTGCCGTGACCATCGTCGCCAGCGGCAATTATGTCGCGGGCACGATGTGGCCGCCGATCGTGAGCTGGGGTACGCAGGAGATCGGCTGGCGCACCACCCATATCGGCATCGGTATCGTCTGCGCCAGCACGATGGCGCTTCTGATCCTCGTCCTGCGCGCACAGATGGGCAACGACAAGGTTCGCGATCACGCCAATGCGCCGCCGCCGCAAGTCGATCTCAAGCTCTCGACCAACACGCTGACGGTGCTGCTCTCGATCGCGTCCGTCGCCTGCTGCGTGGCGATGGCCATGCCGCAAGTGCATATCGTCGCCTATTGCGGCGACCTCGGCTATGGCGTGGCGCGCGGGGCCGAGATGCTGTCCTTGATGATGGCCTGCGGCATCGTCAGCCGGATCGGCTCCGGCTATCTCGCCGACAAGATCGGCGGCATCCGTACGCTGCTGGTCGGATCGCTGGCGCAGGGCTTTGCGCTGGTGTTCTATCTGTTCTTCGACAGCCTCACCTCGCTGTATCTGATCTCCGCGATGTTCGGCCTGTTCCAGGGCGGCATCGTGCCGAGCTATGCCATCATCGTGCGTGAGGCGATGCCGGCGAGCGAAGCCGCAACCCGCGTCGGCATCGTGATCTTCGCCTCGGTGTTCGGGATGTCCTTCGGCGGCTGGGTGTCGGGCGTCATCTTCGACGCCACCGGATCGTACGCTGCCGCCTTCGCCAATGGCGTGGCGTGGAATGCGCTGAACATCAGCATCGTCGTATTGCTGCTCATCCGCTCGCGGATGAGCGCGACGAAGGCCGGCCCGGGTTTCGCGACTTAGGCGTTCTGCCCCGCTTCAGCGGCATCCCCTGGTCTCTCAAGTGGATCAGTGATGGCGTCCGGTGTCGGCCTCGCCGAGGTCCCGCTGCGTGTTGGCCTCGAACCACAGCGCGTTGAGGATGGCGAAGGTCCCTGCGAAGGCGACACCCAGAATCCACGAGAAGTACCACATTGTCGTTCTCCAGCTAGTACACCGTCGAACGCGTGTCGTCCTTGACGAACGCTTCGTTGATCGGTCCGCGCAGCACGCTGTAGACCCAGCCGGTGTAGAGCATGATCACGGGCAGGAAGATGACCGTCGCTGCCAGCATGATTCGCAGCGTCAGGAGACTCGACGACGTGTCCCAGACGGTGAGGCTGGCGCGCGGGTCGAGCGACGACGGCAGCATGAACGGAAACAGCGAAAGGCCGGCCGTCGCGATGATGGCGGCGATGCCGAGTCCGCTGGCCAGCAGTGCGAGCCCGGCGCGCTGCTTGCCGAGCAGCAGGGCGGAAGCGGACAGCATCAGGATGGCCACGATCGGAGCCGCCTTCGTCCACGGGAACAGGCGATAGTTGACGAGCCAGGCGCCGGCCTCCCTCGTAACCGTCTTGAGCAACGGGTTGGACGGGCCGTCATGGGGAATGGGCTGAGCGATCGAATAGCCCTCGATGCCGTAGGCCACCCAGATGCCGGCGATGATGAACAGCGCGACCGCCGCCAACGCGGCCATCCGCCCGATGCGCATGCCCCGCACGACCAGCGGACCTTCGGCCTTGAGGGCGAGGTAATTGGCCCCGTGCAGGGTCAGCATGGCGACGCTGACCAGCCCGCAAACCAGCGCGAACGGATTGAGCAGGCCGAGCAAGGTGCCCTCGTAGGTCATTCGCAGCGTGTCGTCGAAGCGGAAGGGAACGCCGACGATGACGTTGCCGAACGCGACGCCGAAGATGAGCGCCGGCACCAGGCCCGCAATGAAGAAGGCGATATCCCAGGTTGCGCGCCATCGCACGTCGTCGAGCTTGCTGCGGAACTTGAACGCGACCGGACGCAGGATCAGCGCAGCGAGCACCAGGAACATCGCGAGATAGAACCCCGAGAATGCCGTGGCGTAGAGCAACGGCCAGGCCGCGAAAATGGCGCCGCCGCCGAGGATCAGCCAGACCTGATTCCCCTCCCAGACGGGGCCGACCGTGTTGATGACGATGCGGCGCTCGACGTCCGACCGGGCCACGAAGGGAAGCAGGATCGCGACCCCGAAGTCGAAACCGTCCATGACTGCAATGCCGATCAACAGAATGCCGAGCAGTGCCCACCAGATCAGTCGCATGGTCTCGTAGTCGAACATGGCGGTGCTTCTCCTATTCGGCGGCGGCAAGACGAACGGTTGGCTCGGTGCGGGGCGCCCCGGGCCCGGCCTTGGCCGTCTTCACCATCAGAAGGATGTCGACGACCGCCAGGGTCGAATAGAACACCACGAAGCCGATCAGGGTGGTCCAGACGTTGGCGGCCGAAAGGCTGGACACCGCCAGGAAGGTCGGAAGCACGCCCTCGATGACCCACGGCTGCCGTCCCACTTCGGCGACGATCCAGCCCAGCTCAGCCGCTATCCAGGGTAGCGGCAGGCTGAGCAGCGCCGCCCACAGGAAGAGGCGATATCGATCGAGCTGCCGTTTGCTGGCGAGCACGAAGGCGACCGCGAACAGGGCGATGAAATAGAAGCCGAGCCCGACCATGATGCGGAAGCTCCAGAACAGCGGAGACACCGCCGGCACGGTGCTCCACGCCGCCTTCGCGATCTCCTCCGGCGTTGCGTTGCGGACGTCGGGACGAATCTTCTTCAACAACAGGGCATGGCCGAGATCCGCCGCCGTCGCATCCAGGCGGGCCTTCTCGGTTGCGCTGGATGGATCGGCGCGGAGCTTCTCGAGCGCGTCATAGGCGATGAGGCCGTTCTTGATCCGTTGTTCGGCATGCGCGACGAGCTCCTTGATGCCCGGCACCTCCTTGTCCAGGGATCGCGTCGCGATCAATCCGAGCACCCTGGGGATCTTCACCTCATATTCGGTGGTGTGCTTTTCGAGATTCGGGAATCCGAACAGCGTGAAGGATGCCGGCGCGGGCTCCGTTTCCCACATCGCCTCGATCGCCGCGATCTTCATCTTCTGGTTTTCGCCGGCCGTGTATCCGCTCTCGTCGCCGAGAACGACGACGGACAGGGCGGAGGCGAGGCCGAAGCTCGCCGCCACGGTCATCGAGCGCTTGGCGAACTCGACATGTCGTCCCTTGAGCAGGTAGTACGCCGAAATCGAGAGCACGAACATCGATCCGGTGACGTAGCCGGCGCTGACAGTATGAACGAACTTGGCCTGTGCGACCGGATTGAACATCACTTCCATGAAGCTCGTCACTTCCATTCGCATCGTTGCCGGATTGAACTGGGCGCCGACCGGATACTGCATCCAGCCGTTGGCGATCAGGATCCACAATGCCGAAATGTTGGAGCCGAGCGCGACGAGCCAGGTGACCGTGAGATGCTGCAGGGCGCTCAGCTTTTCCCATCCGAAGAAGAAAAGACCGATGAAGGTGGCTTCGAGGAAGAAGGCCATCAGCCCTTCGATCGCGAGCGGGGCCCCGAAGATGTCGCCGACATAGTGACTGTAATAGGCCCAGTTCATGCCGAACTGGAATTCCATGGTGATGCCGGTCGCAACACCCATCGCGAAGTTGATCCCGAACAGGAGGCCCCAGAACTTCGTCATCTCCTTCCAGATTGCGCGTCCGGTCATCACGTAGACGCTCTCCATCACTCCGAGCAGGATCGAAAGTCCGAGCGTCAGAGGAACGAAAAGGAAATGATACAGCGCGGTCAGGCCGAATTGCAGCCGTGAAAGCGACACGACGTCCAGCGATGTCATTGCGTGCGTCCTTGATTGGCGGAGTTCGTGGGGTCGAGAAACTGGCGGTCCAGGGCGCCGGCGTCGATCCGAGGGCGCTGGCTCGGCGCGAACACGAAAATCGCGGCGCCAAGGATGACTGCGATCTTGATCGCGAGCACGATCGTAAGTCTACGTCTCAGACCGGATGCGGCCATGAGTCATTCGTCCAGCTTGAAGCACGCACGGCTTCGGTCCATGCAGCCGACCACGATGGAAGATCCGAGCGGGTCCGGTCCACGGATACCGATAGATCTCCTGAGGCGGGTGCGGCTTGATCGAGCGCAAAACGCATCCTCACATCGGTGTGAGACACTCGTGCGAGGAGATGCGTCGCTCAACAGGACAAATTGTCCAATCAGCTCTCGCGCTTCGACTTGCGGTTGGCCGTCCTGGCTCTCGGAGGCCGAGAGCCGGCCGCGCGCGCCTTGGTCTTGGCGCCGGGCTGCACCCGCAGTCCGTCGACGAACACGTCGAGCATGCGCAGCACAGAGGACTGCCAGCCGGGCTGGTCGTGCATGTAGCACATGCCGACGAGCGCCCTGAGCAGGTCTTCCGGACTGACATCGCCACGCATCTCGCCGGCCGCGACCGCGCGGTCGAGCAGCGAGCCGATCGCCTTGGTCAGCCGGTCCATCGAGAAGGCCGCGAGCTCCGACGAGCTCTGGAACGTCAGCGCCAGCGCGGCCGACATGCCCTTCTTGGTGGCAACGAATTCGACGTTGGAGCGCAGCCAGCGCCTGAGCGCATCGACCGGGTCCTTGGCGTTCTTCAATTGCTCGGCAAGCTCGCTGAGCTGCTCGACCTCGCGCCGGTAGACCGCCTCGAACAGATCTTCGCGCGTTGGAAAATGCCGATAAAGCGTGCCGATGCCGACGCCGGCGCGTCTGGCCACGGCCTCCAGGCTGGCCTCCGGACCGCCCGCGTTGAACACGGACTTCGCCGCTTCGAGCACGCGCTCGCGATTGCGCACGGCGTCGGCGCGGGGCTTGCGGGTCTGGTCGCTGTGGTCGTCCATGCCGCCAATGTAGATCACGAATTGGTTAGATTGAACCCTTCCTGAACCTGGCGGGGCTGCATCGCGTTGTATGCGCACGGGCTTTCGACGAATTCCAAATATTTCGCGGCGACCCTTGCTAAGCGGAGGGTGCCTCCGTATCTTCATCCAAGCGTTGGCCCGCATCATGTTCGGGCGGCGCATCATCGACGGCGGCCACGGAGGTGGCGCGCTGCGCGATGAGACATGTCCAAATCTGATCGGAGCCTTGTATGAACCACTCCATCAGCCTCACCGTGAACGGTGCGCGACGCGACTTCGTCCTCGACGATCCGCGCGTCACGCTGCTCGATCTCTTGCGTGAGCGCCTCCATCTGACCGGAACCAAGAAGGGATGCGACCGCGGCCAGTGCGGCGCCTGCACCATTCTGGTCGACGGCAAGCGCATCAACTCCTGCCTCGCGCTCGCCGTCAGCCATGACGGCGCCGACATCCTCACCATCGAAGGCGTTGCACGCGGAGATCAGCTTCATCCCGTGCAGGCCGCCTTCATCGCCCATGACGGATTCCAGTGCGGCTTCTGCACGCCCGGCCAGATCATGAGCGCGATCGGCCTGATGCAGGAGGCGCAGGCCGGCAATGATCCCGAACGCATCCGCGAATGCATGAGCGGCAATTTGTGCCGCTGTGGCGCCTATGCGGGCATCGTCGATGCGGTGCTCGACGCGCAGGGACGCGCCGACGAAACCAATCAGAGGCGCTCCGCATGAAGCAATTTGACTACGTCAGACCCGCCACGGTCGCTGAGGCCGTTGCCGCCGCCGCCCGGCCGGGCGCCGTCTATCTCGCCGCCGGCACCAATCTGCTCGACCTGATGAAGGGCGGCGTCAGCCGTCCGGATCGCCTGGTCGACGTCACCCATCTCGATGGGCTCGATCAGATCGAGCGCCTCGCCGACGGATCATTGCGTATCGGCGCGCTCGTCAGCAATGCCGATCTCGCGCACGATGCCGAATTCGCCGGAGCGTATCCCGCCGTCGCCGAAGCGCTGCTCTCCGGCGCGTCCGCGCAGTTGCGCAACGCCGCGACCGTCGGCGGCAATCTCTTGCAACGGACGCGCTGCGCGTATTTCTACGACACCGCCAGCCGCTGCAACAAGCGCGAGGCCGGCAGCGGCTGCGACGCCCGCGACGGCGAGAACCGCAGCCATGCCGTGCTCGGCTGGAGCGAGAGCTGCATCGCCACGCATCCTTCCGACTTCTGCGTGCCGCTGGCCGCACTCGACGCCGTGGTCGAGATCGAGGGCAGGAACGGGCGGCGCGTGATCGCGCTCGACGAACTGCATCGCCTGCCGGGCGATGCGCCCGAGCGCGAGTCCGCGCTCGAGCCCGGTGATCTCGTCGTCGCAGTTCGCCTGCCGCCCGCCGCGCGCGGCTTTACCGCGCATGCCCGCTATCTCAAGGTCCGCGAACGCACCTCCTACGCCTTCGCCGTGGTCTCGGCGGCGGCCGCACTGCGGATCGAGAACGGCAAGATCGCGGAAGCCCGGCTCGCGCTCGGTGGCGTCGCCGCGAAGCCCTGGCGGGCCCGCGCCGCGGAAGACGTGCTCGGCAACGTCGCGCCAGCCGCAGACGTCTTCCAGGAGGCCGCCTGGCGTGCGCTCGCCGACGCAAAACCGTCCGGCGACAACGCCTTCAAGATCGAGCTCGCACGCCGCATCGTCGTGCGCGCGCTGCTACTCGCCGCCGCCGGCACGCCCGCGCGCATCTCCGCGCTGCCGGCCTCTCCCTTCGCCTCGACCTCCGGAGCCATTCATGCCTGAGCTCAATCTGACCAGCGCGCCCGCCCATCTCAGGCACGGCTCGAACATCGGCCAGCCGCTGACTCGCCGTGACGGCATCCTCAAGGTCACGGGGCGGGCGATTTATGCCGCCGACAATCACCCGCCCGGCATGCTGTTCGCGGTGATCGCCGTTTCCAGCATCGCGCGCGGCCGTGTGACCTCGCTCGACGTCGCCGCGGCCAAGCGACATCCCGGCGTCGTCGACGTCATGACGCCGGACCACAAGCCGCAGCTCGCGATCGATCCGGAGATCAAGACCAATCCGTTCGTGTTCCGGATGGAAGCGTTGCAGAGCAACGAGGTCCGCTACGCCAACCAGCCCATCGCGGTCGTGATCGCGGAAACGCTGGAGGCCGCGACGGAAGGCGCGGTGCTGCTGGCGCCGCGCTACGAGACGCTGCCTCCGCTGGTCGGGCTCGACGCCGGCGAGAGTTTCGTGCCGCCCGTTGTCGGGGTCGGCAATCCCACCGAAAATCACCGCGGCGATGTCGAGGCCGGCCTTGCCGCGGCCGAGAAGCGGATCGAGGCGACTTACGAGACGCCGCCGCAATATCACAACGCGATGGAGCCGCACGGCGTCGTGGCCCAGTGGGATGGCGACACGCTGTCCGTGGACATGCCGACCCAGGGCCTGAAGCTGTCGCTCGCGCGCATCGCCGAACTGTTCGGCATCGCGCACGACAAGATCCACATTCGCAGTCCCTTCCTCGGCGGCGGCTTCGGCTCCAAGGGGCTGATGGGCGGTCCGCCGGTCCTCGGCATCATGGCGGCCAAGCTGGTCGGCAGGCCAGTCAAGCTGGTGCTGCGCCGCGAGCAGATGTACGGCCCGGTCGGCCATCGCGCGCCGACGCGGCAGCGGTTGCGCATCGGAACCGACGGCGAGGGGCGTCTGACTGCGCTCGATCACCATGCAAGGACCGTGTCGAGCACGTTCGACGACTTTTACGAGCCCGCCGCCGACGCCTCGCACACGCTCTATGCCGCGCCCGCGATCCGCACCTCGCACGATGCCGTGCGGGTCAATACCGGCACGCCGCTGTTCATGCGCGCGCCCGGCGAGGCGACGGGCTCGATCGCGCTCGAGAGTGCGATCGACGAGATGGCCTGGGCTTGCGGCATGGATCCGCTCGCCTTCCGCCTCAAGAACTACGCCGAGGTCGAGCCGATGACGGGCAGACCGTTCTCCTCCAAGGCGCTGCGTGCCTGCTACGAGCAGGGCGCGACGCGGTTCGGCTGGGCGAAGCGTTCGCTCCGGCCGCGACAGATGCGCGATGATGCCGGCCTTCTGGTCGGCTGGGGCATGGGCACGGCGACTTTCCCTGCGCTGATGTTCCAGGCGGAAGCCCGGGCGGCGATCCGCCGCGAAGGCTCCGGCGTGATGGAGATCGGTGCGCACGACATGGGGCAGGGCGCCTGGACGGCGCTCGCCCAGATCGCTGCCGACGGTCTCGGCCTCGATGTCGAGCGCGTCGAATTCAAGGCGGGGACGTCGGACCTGCCGGATGCCGGCATTGCCGGTGGCTCGGCGCACACGGCGACCGCGGGTGCAGCGATCCACAACGCCGGCGCGGCCGTGATTGCGAAACTCGCCGATCTCGCCACCCGCGACGAGCGCTCGCCGCTGTTTGGTGCTGGCAACGCCGGGGTGATCGCGCGCGATGGCAGATTGATCCGGCGCGACGACGAGAGCCGCGGCGAGAGCTACGCGGAGATCCTTGCGCGCGCAGGCCTTGCCGAGGTCGAGGCCCGCGGCACCGGTGCGGCGAACCCTGCTGCGATGGAGGAATATGCCATGCACGCCCACGGCGCGGTGTTCGCGGAAGTGAAGGTCGATCCCGATCTCGGCCAGGTCCGCGTCACCCGCATGGTCGGCGCCTTCGCGGCCGGGCGGATCGTCAATCCGCGCATGGTGCAGAGCCAGCTGTTCGGAGGCATGATCTGGGGCATGTCGTTCGCGCTGCACGAGGAGGCCGTCACCGACCGGCGCAGCGGACGGATCATGAACGCCAATCTCGGCGAGTACCATATCCCGGTGAATGCCGACGTGCCGCCGCTCGACGTGATCACGGTCGAGGAGCACGACCCGCACGTCAATGCGCTCGGCATCAAGGGCGTCGGCGAGATCGGCATCACCGGCAGCGCCGGCGCGGTCGCGAACGCCGTATGGCATGCGACGGGCGTGCGCGTCCGCCGCTTTCCGATCCGGATCGAGGAGTTGCTGGCGCAGCGTTGAAGCCGTGGGCGGGGCGAGACTTCGCTCCGCCTTGGCCTATCAGTTTATCATCCTGCGGAGAGCTTTGATCTGCTCTCTCTGCGCGTCGATGTATTTTCTGATGGCGGCGCGCAGCTCTTGCGATTGGAGCTTGTCGGTGTCGCGCTGGACTTCCTCGAGCGCGGCTTCTGCATAGGCGAGAGCGGTCTTCATCTGCGAGCCCTGTTACGAAGCGGCCCCGGAGTGCCCAAGGAATTCTCAAGTGTGCGGGGCCATAACCTCAGCACCTTTTGCGCGAGGCTGCTCGGCTACGGCTCCCAACGTATAGAGCTTTGGCTCGCACAAATTGAGATGGCTCAAGCTCCGTAAGAAACCGGTGGCCCCGTAAGATCCCGGATGCGCGTCAGAACGTCGGCGGCGTGCAGGCCGAGATCACTTCGCAAGGCTTGCCGCCGACGCAGCGGAAGCGATGCGGGCGGCGGCTCTCGAAATAATAGGCATCGCCGGGATTGAGGATGCGGCGCTCGTCCTCGACGGTGACTTCGAGCTTGCCCGAGATCACGATGCCGCCTTCCTCGCCGTCATGCACGAGGTGCACGCGGCCGGTGTCGCTGCCGGGCTCGTAACGCTCCTTCAGGATCTGCAGGCTGCGGCCGAACAGATTATCGCCGATCTGGCGGTAAGAGATCGGCTTCTTGCCGACCTCGGTCAGCTCCTCGGCGCGATAGAAGATCTTGCGCCTGGACTCCGGCTCCAGCGCGAAGAACTCGGCGAGCCCCATCGGGATGCCGTCGAGGATGCGCTTGAGCGCGCCGACCGACGGGTTCATCTGGTTGGATTCGATCAGCGAGATCGTCGAATTGGTGACGCCGGCACGTTTGGCGAGCTCGCGCTGCGACAGCTTGTGGCGCGCCCGGATGAATCGCAGCCGTCCACCGATGTCGACGCTCATGGCCCAGATCCCGTGTTGCAGGTGTTGCGGATCGCGCAAATATGGACCGGCCGCCCCAGCCAAATCAATGGGTTGCGGCAGAGCAGAAAAGGACTTGTTGCGCTTTCCAAGCCGTGGCTCTGCTAGGATGTCAGCAAAGGAGCGCGGCCGTGACCCTTCATCAGATTCCGAACACTATCAAGACCGACTCGTTCTGGATGCCGTTCACGGCCAACCGGCAGTTCAAGAAGGCGCCCCGCCTGTTCTCCTCGGCTGAGGGCATGCACTACACCACGGTCGACGGCCGCAAGGTGATCGACGGCTCCGCCGGCCTGTGGTGCGTTAATGCCGGCCACGGCCGCAAGCAGATCGCCGCCGCGGTCGAGCGCCAGCTCATGACGCTGGATTTCGCGCCGTCGTTCCAGATGGGGCATCCGCTGGCGTTCGATTTCGCCGAGCGGCTTGCCGAAATCGCGCCGAAGGGCCTCGACCGCGTCTTCTTCACCAACTCCGGCTCCGAGTCGGTCGACACTGCGCTGAAGATCGCGCTCGCCTATCACCGTGCGACCGGCCAGGCGAGCCGCACCCGCCTGATCGGCCGTGAGCGCGGCTATCATGGCGTCGGCTTCGGCGGCACCTCGGTCGGCGGCATGGTGGCCAACCGACGCGCCTTCACCACCCTGCTGCCGGGCGTCGATCACATCCGCCACACCCACGACCTCACCCGCAATGCCTTCGCCAAGGACCAGCCCGAGCATGGCGCCGAGCTTGCCGACGATCTCGAGCGTCTCGTCGGCCTGCACGGCGCCGACACGATCGCCGCCGTCATCGTCGAGCCGGTGCCCGGCTCGACGGCGGTGCTGCCGCCGCCGAAGGGCTATCTGCAGCGCCTGCGCGAGATCTGCGACAAGCACGGCATCCTCCTGATCTTCGACGAGGTTATCACCGGCTTTGGCCGCCTCGGCACGCCGTTCGCCGCCAACTTCTTCGGCGTCACGCCGGACCTGATGACGACGGCCAAGGGCATCACCAACGGCACCATTCCCTGCGGCGCGGTGTTCGCGAGCAGGAAGGTGCACGACGGCCTGATGGTCGGTCCGGAGAGCCAGATGGAGCTGTTCCACGGCTACACCTACTCTGCGCATCCGACCGCCTGCGCCGCCGGCATCGCGACGCTCGACATCTACAAGGACGAGGGCCTGCTCACGCGGGGTGCGTCGATCGCCGAATATTGGCGCGATGCCCTGCATTCGCTGAAGGGCCTGCCGAACGTGGTCGACATCCGCAATTGCGGCCTGATGGGTGCGGTCGAGCTGGCGCCGCGTGACGGTGTCGCCGGCGCGCGGGGCTATGACGTGATGGTCGACTGCTTCAACACCGGCCTCTACTTGCGCATGAGCGGCGACAGCTTCGCGATGTCGCCTCCGCTCATCGTCGAGAAGAGCCACATCGATCAGATGGTTTCGATCCTCGGCGATGCCATCAAGAAGGTGGCCTGATAATTGCTCTCGCCGTTGCGAGTTGTATCCTTGCAGCGGCGAGCGTGATGCCGCGGGAGTTTGACGAAGCGTGAAAGTTCTGATCCTCGGCAGCGGTGTCATCGGTGTCACCTCTGCCTACTACCTCGCACGTGCCGGCCACGACGTGACGGTCGTCGATCGTCAGCCGGAGCCGGCACTGGAGACCTCTTTCGCCAATGCCGGCGAGGTGTCGCCCGGCTATTCCTCGCCCTGGGCCGGCCCCGGCGTGCCGGTGAAGGCGGTCAAGTGGCTGTTGATGAAGCACGGCCCGCTGGTGATCCGGCCGAAGCTCGATCCTGTCATGTGGGTCTGGCTGCTCAAGATGCTGCGCAACTGCACCAGCGCGCGCTACGCGGTCAACAAGAGCCGTATGATCCCGATCGCGGAATACAGCCGCGACTGTCTGCGCGATCTGCGTCGCGACATCGGCATCCAGTACGACGAGCGGTCGCAAGGCACGCTGCAGCTCTTTCGGCACCAGGCCCAGCTCGACGGCACCGGCGACGACATCGCCGTGCTCAAGCAGTATGGCGTGCCCTTCGAGGTGCTGAGCCGCGAGGGCTGCATCGCGGTCGAGCCGGCGCTATCAGGCGTGAAGGAGAAATTCGTCGGCGGGCTTCGTCTGCCGCAGGACGAGACCGGCGACTGCCACATGTTCACGCAGGCGCTTGCGAAGCATGCCCAGGCGCTCGGCGTGGGTTTCCTGTTCAACACCGGCATCGATCGCATCGTGACCGACGGCGCGCGCGTCAGCGGTGTCGCGACCAGCGCCGGCCTGTTGCAGGCGGACGCTTACGTGCTCGCGCTCGGAAGCTATTCGTCTCGCATGGCCGCGCCGCTCGGCATCTCGCTGCCGGTCTATCCGGTGAAGGGCTATTCGATCACGGTGCCGATCAAGGACGCCTCCGGCGCGCCGGAATCCACCGTGATGGACGAGAGCTACAAGGTCGCGATCACCCGCCTCGGCGATCGCATCCGCGTCGGCGGCACCGCCGAAATCTCGGGCTTCTCGACCAGGCTCTATGACGCGCGCCGCGCCACGCTCGACCATTCGCTGACCGACCTGTTCCCGCGCGGCGGCGATCTCGCCAAGGCGACGTTCTGGAGCGGACTGCGTCCGATGACGCCCGACGGCCCGCCCGTGATCGGCCCGACCCAATACGCCAACCTCCACCTCAACACCGGCCACGGCACGCTCGGCTGGACCATGTCCTGCGGCTCGGGACGCGTGCTCGCCGACATGCTGTCGGGCAGGAAGCCGGACATCGACGTCAGCGCCCTGACGGTGGATCGGTACGCGCACAGGTTCGGGTGATTGACGCTGTCATTCCGGGGCGCCTCGAAGAGGCGAACCCGGAATCTCGAACTTCCGGGTTCGATGCTTCGCATCGCCCCGGAATGACAGTAACTTACCCCGCCCCCGTCACGCAATTCACCCACAGCACCACGGCCTTCGCATCCTGCGCCGGATTCGAAAACCGGTGCGGCCTTCGGCTCGCAAAGCGAAAACTGTCGCCTTGCTTCAGCGACCACGTCTCGCTGTCCACCGTCAGCATCATCTCGCCTTCGAGCACGAGTCCGGCCTCTTCGCCATCATGGGTGTAGAGCTCGTCGCCGGTGGAGCCGCCGGGCTCCAGATGTACCAGGAACAGGTTGAGCTTGTTGTCGGCGCTGGCCGGGCTCAGCAGCTGTTTTGATACGCCGGTGCGCCAGAGCTTCAGCTCCGGCCGTTGCAAGCCGCGCGTCACCACCTGATCGGATGCGCCGTCGGAACTCGGGCTCGCACCGAACAGCGCGGCGATGCCGACGCCGAGCACGTCGGCGAGCGTCGCCAGCACGCGCAGCGAGGGTGACGACAGCCCGCGCTCGATCTGGCTGAGAAAACCGATCGAGAGGTCGGTGCGTGCGGCGACCATCTCCAGCGAGAACCGCCTGATACGCCTGAGATCCCTGATGCGGCGGCCGACCGCGACGTCCATCGCCGGCTCGGCCGGCTTGGCAATGGCCTTGGCTTTCACCGTCCTGGCCGGCTTTGCGGCGGCCGGTTTGCGTATTCTTTTGCCACCGCTCACGTCAGACCGCTTCCTTCATGTGCATGAAAACCGCTTGCATCGTCGGCGAAAGTGTGACCAAATTTTCATATTGGTGAAAATAGGCCGAAACGGCTTGGCTCGCAACTCCGATCACGACATGCGCGAGCGCTGCCACCGGCCGGACCCAAAGGGGGATGCGATGAAGCGTTTTGGTCTGGCCGCGATCGCGGCACTCGCAATTGCAACCGTCGTGCCGGCCTCGGCGCAACAGGTGCTGAAGGTCGGCTCGACGCCGACGGGCATTCCCTTCACCTTCCTCGATACCAAGACCAACACCATCCAGGGCATCATGGTCGATCTCATCACCGAGGTCGGCAAGGATGCCGGCTTCAGCGTGCAGATCGAGCCGATGCAGTTCTCGGCCCTGATTCCGTCGCTGACCTCGAGCAAGATCGACATCATTGCCGCTGCGATGTTCATCACGCCGCCGCGCAAGGAGGTCGTCGACTTCTCCGACCCGATCTACAGCTACGGCGAGGGCCTGGTTGTGCCGAAGTCCGACACCAAGGGCTATGCCACGCAGGACGATCTGAAAGGCGCGACGGTCGGCGCCCAGGTCGGCACCGCCTTCGTCGACGCGCTGAAGAAGTCCGGCCTGTTCGCCGAGGTGAAGGCCTACGACACCATTCCCGACATCCTGCGCGACGTGAACACCGGGCGCCTCAAGGCCGGCTACGCCGACTATCCGATCCTCGCCTACAATCTGAAGCAGGGCGGCTTCCCCGAGGTGCGCCTCGTCGACGGCTACAAGCCGGTCACCGTCGGCTCGGTCGGCATCGGCGTGCGCAAGGGCGAGACCGCGCTGCTCGGCAAGATCAACGCCTCGCTCGCGAAGCTGAAAGCCAACGGCACCATCGACAAGATCCTCGATAAATGGGGCCTGAAGGCCCAGGGCTGATAACGGCTCACCGAAGGCTGCCCGATGAAAGGTTTCTGGCGCGACGCCGTCGAGTTCTTCCCGATCCTGATGAACGGCGTCGCGTTGACGATCGTCGTCACCATCGGCTCGCTGCTGCTCTCGACGGTGCTGGGCCTCTTCTGGGCGATGATGCGGGTCTCCGGCATCAAGGCGCTGTCGATGCTCAGCGCCAGCCTGATCAACGTGATCCGCGGCATCCCGATCATCGTGCTGTTGTTCTACCTCTACTTCGTGATGCCAGATCTCGGCGTCACGCTGTCGGCCCTGCAGGCGGCGATCCTCGGGCTCGGTATCGCCTATTCGGCCTACCAGGCCGAGAATTTCCGCGCCGGCATCGAGGCCATCGACAAGGGCCAGATCGAGGCGGCGCAATCGATCGGCATGGGCTGGTGGCTGACCATGCGCCGCGTGGTGCTGCCGCAGGCCGTGCGCATCGTGCTGCCGCCCTACGGCAACGTCATGATCATGATGCTGAAGGACTCGTCGCAAGCCTCGACCATCACGGTCGCCGAGCTCGCGCTGCAAGGCAAGCTGATCGCCTCGTCAACCTTCAAGAACACCAGCGTGTTCACGCTGGTGGCGCTGATGTATCTCACCATGAGCATCCCGCTGATCCTGCTGGTCCGTCACTTCGAGAAGCGGGCCGGCAAGCGATGATCGAGCTGAGCGACGTCCACAAGAGCTTCGGCAAGGTCGAGGTGCTCAAGGGCATCACGGCCTCCGTCCAGAAGGGCGAGGTGGTCTGCATTATCGGCCCCTCGGGTTCCGGCAAATCGACCATCCTGCGCTGCATCAACGGGCTGGAGAGCTACGACCGCGGCGAGATCAGCGTCGAAGGGCTGAAGGTCGACCGCGACGCGCCGTCGATCGTGGACATTCGCACCCAGGTCTCGATGGTGTTCCAGCGCTTCAATCTGTTCCCGCACCGCACGGCGCTGGAGAACGTGGTCGAGGGACCGCTCTACGTGAAGAGAGAGTCGCGCGCGCATGCGCTCGAGCGCGGCCGCGCGCTGCTAGCCCAGGTCGGGCTCGCGGAAAAGGCTGATGCACATCCGCCGCAGCTCTCCGGCGGCCAGCAGCAGCGCGTCGCGATCGCGCGCGCACTTGCGATGCAGCCCAAGGCAATCCTGTTCGACGAGCCGACCTCGGCGCTCGATCCCGAGCTCGTCGGCGACGTTCTCGGCGTCATGCGCAAGCTCGCCGATGACGGCATGACCATGGTCGTCGTCACCCACGAGATGGGCTTTGCCCGCGACGTCGCCGACCGCGTGCTGTTCATCGACGGCGGCGTCATCGTCGAGCAGGGGCCGGCCAAGGCGCTGCTCAACCAACCTCAGCATCCGCGCACGCAGGATTTCCTGCGTCGCGTGCTGCATCCGCTCTGAACGGTCTTCGCCATGACGCGCCTGCCTCTGCCGCCCTCGCTCTACGCCGACACCGCCGTCGCGCCCGCGGCCACGCCGCCGCTCGACGCCGACAAGACCGTCTCGGTCGCAATCGTCGGCGGCGGCTACACCGGCCTGTCCACCGCGTTGCATCTCGCCGAGCAGGGCGTCGAGGCGCTGGTGCTGGAGGCGCAGGAGCCGGGCTGGGGCGCGTCCGGCAACAATGGCGGCCACACCAATCCCGGCTTGAAGCACGACCCCGATCAGATCGAAGCGGATTTCGGCGCCGAGCTCGGCCGCCGCGTGATCGAGTTCGCCTACGGCACCACGAATTTCACCCACGACCTGATCCGCCGCTACCAGATCCCGTGCGAGGCGCGGCAGAACGGTACGCTGCGCGCGGCCTATCACGAGGCGAGCGCTGCGGCAATCGAGAGGACCGCGCAGCAATGCATCCGCCGCGGCATGCCGGTGACATATCTGAACCGCGAGCAGCTCCGCGAGATGACCGGCACCGATCGCTACATCGGTGCCATGCTGGACACGCGCGGCGGCGATCTGCATCCCCTCAGCTACGCCCGCGGCCTCGCGCGCGCCGCGATCTCGGCCGGCGCGAAGGTCTTTGGCGAGACACCGGCATTGTCGCTGCGCCGCGACGGCACGCGCTGGCGCATCGAGACGCCGCGCGCGGTCGTGCATGCCGACAAGGTATTGCTCGCCACCAACGGCTTCACCGATGATCTCTGGCCGGCGCTCCGCCGCACCATCGTGCCGGTGTTCTCCTCGATCGCCGCGACCGCGCCGCTCTCCGACGCGGTCGCCCGTTCGATCATGCCGACGCGGCCGGTGCTCTACGAGAGCGGCCACATCACCGTCTATTACCGGATCGATCAGCAGAACCGTCTCTTGATGGGCGGCCGCGGCCCGATGCACTGGATCAAATCACCCAACGACGTCGCCTATCTCATCCGCTATGCCGAGCGGCTATGGCCGCAGCTCAAGGGCGTGGCCTGGACCCATGGCTGGAACAGCCGTCTCGCCATCACCGGGGATCATTATCCGCACGTGCATGAGCCCGTGGAGAACATCCTGATCTCGCTCGGCTGCAATGGACGAGGCGTCGCGCTCTCGACCGCGATGGGAGCGCAGCTCGCCCGCCGCCTGATCGGCGGGCCGAAGGTGGAAATCGACATGCCGATCACGGGCATCAAGCCGATCCCGCTGCACGCGTTCTGGCCGGTCGGCGTGACGACCGCAGTGATTGCGGGCCGCGTGCGCGACCGGCTCGGCATTTAAAGAAAGGCGCCGCCTGGTTTCGGGCGACGCCTTGCAAGGAGTTGGAGAGTGGGCGTCAGCAGCGGCCCTGTTTCCACAGGCCGGGCGGGCATCCCATGCCGCGCCAGCCAACCATGCGCCCATGGTGCCATCCCGGCGGCGTGCCATGATAATGATGGCCCATCGCGTGACCATGGCCGCGACCATGACCATGTCCACCCTTTGCAGCCGCGGGGCCGGCAAACGTAAAGCCGGCCGCGATGATCAGCGACGCGGCGAGCGCAAGTTTCTTCATCGTGTCCTCCAGTGGGGCGAGCGCACTTGTCCGTTCAGCGAACGAGCTGCGCGCAGTCAAATTCCCTGCAAATGTGGAGGAGTCGTGACGCTCGCGGAGATGCGCAATCACGCATCGGCTCAACGCACGCTGGCGCCGTCGCGCATCGATCCGTGCGTCGTTGTCGCTTGCCTGGCGGACGCTCAGCTTTCCACCACCGCTTCGGCCCACGGCTGGAAGATCTCGACCGCGCCAAAATTCGTGTCGCCCTCGCGCATCACCACGCTCGGGCAGGCGAACTTCATCGGCAGCGACTGCACCAGCGCCTCTTCATAGTCGAAGCGCGCGGCGAGGGCTTTGCGCGCGTCCGCCGGCAGACGCGCATCGCCGATCACGACCGCGCCTTCGCTGGCGTCGATGCGCGGCTGGTGGATGGCGCCTTCCAGGTCCATGCCGAAATCCATCGCAAAGGATACGAGCTGCGTCACCGCCGGAAGGATACGGCGGCCGCCGGAGGCGCCGACCGCGAGACGCTTGCCGTCCCCGGTCTCGGCGATGACAGGCGTGTAGTTGGTCAGGCAGCGCTTGCCGGGGGCGAGCGAGTTGGTGGTGCCCGGCGTCGGATCGAACCACATGATGCCGTTGTTCATGGGAATGCCGGTGTGCGGTGTCACGTATTTCGAGCCGAAGGTGGAGAGAAGGGTCTGCGTCACGGCGGCCATGTTGCCGTGACGGTCGACCACCGAGAAATGCGTGGTGCAGGCCGGCGCGAGATATTCCGCGCCGAGCGAACGCTTGCCGTCGGCATCGCCCATATCGTCGAGCCGCTGGCGATAGGCCGATTGCAGGGCGAGCGCATATTCAACATAGGCGGCCGCATCCGGTGTGCCTGCCGGCTGCAAATTCTGCTGCAGCAGGCGCAGCGCATGCGCCATGGTCGGTCCGGCGGTGAGCTCCGGCGTCGCAAACACCTTGCCTCCGCGATAGGGGATCGCGAGCGGCTCGCGCAGATGCGCGCGGAAGGCGGCGAGATCCTCGACCGAGAGCGAACCGCCGTCGGCCTTGATATCGGAGGCGATGCTCCTGGCGAGATCGCCTTGGTAGAAATCACGCGCGCCGGCCGCGGCAAGGTGAGCCAGCGTCGCCTTCAGCTTGTCCTGCGGCAGCCGCGTCTCGGCCTTGATACCCCAAGGCGCATTCGGCGGCAGGCCGTCCCTGAGGAAGGTTTCGGCGCTGGCGGGATACCGGCGCAAATCGGCGGCCGTGCTCGCGATCATCAGCGTCGTCCACCAGTCGACCAGCAGGCCCTCGCCGGCGATCGTCGCGGCGGGATCTACCAGGTCCTGCCACTTCATCCTGGCGTGGCGGCGATGCGCCTCCTCCATGCCGGCCACGACGCCGGGCACCGCGATCGAACCGGGCCCATGAATGTTGCGGTCGTCCTTCACCCGCGGCCAGGGGAATAGGTCGGAAGCCGCGCCTTGTCCCGTGATCGGATAGTCGGCAACGCGCAGGCTCTGCGGCGCGCACATGCCGTAGTCGATGACCTCGTAGCGGTTTTCCCTGGCGCGGTAGAGCACCATCGCACCGCCGCCGCCCATGCCGCTCATCCAGGGCTCCAGCACGTTCAGCGCGAAGGTGGTCGCAACGATCGCATCCACGCAGTCGCCGCCCGCCGCCAGCACCTCGGCGCCGACCTCGGCCGCCCGCCGCGATTGCGCGGCGACGATGCCGCCCCTGGATTTGACGGCAGGTTTACGGATGGCTTGGGTGCGGCTGAACTGGTGAGGCATGATGTCGTCTTGTGTGCTGCGTTGATATCGAGGCTCCGCGATTGGCGGAGCGCGCGGACAATGGCACATTGCGGCCAACGAGAACATCCAAAGGGAGGCGCGACATGGCAGGTGTGAAACAGGTGCGGGATGGCGCGGTCGGGATCCTGACGCTCGACGAGCCGGCGAGCCTGAACGCGATGACGCCGGACCTGCTCGGCGCGCTCGCCGGAGCCGTTGTCGAGATGGCTGGGGATGAGGGCGTCCGCGCACTGATCCTTACGGGCGCGGGGCGCGGTTTTTGCTCAGGGCAGAATTTGAAGGCGTCTGAGGCGCTGGGCGAGGATATTGCCGCCGGCGTGATGCGCTTCTACTGGCCGGCCTTCAGGGCGTTGCGCGAGTGCCGCGTACCCGTTGTGGTCGCCGTCAATGGCGTCGCGGCCGGCGGCGGCTTTAGTCTGGCGATGGCCGGCGACATCATCGTCGCGGCGCGGTCGGCGAGCTTCATCCAGGTGTTCAGCCGCATCGCGCTGGTGCCCGATCTCGGCTCGACCTGGCTATTGCCGCGGCTGATCGGCCGGCAGCGCGCGCTCGAGCTGATGCTGCTGAACGAGCCGCTGACGGCGGAACGCGCCCAGGAGATCGGCCTGGTGCGGCAGGTCGTCGACGATGCCAAGCTGATGGACGAGGCGCTAGGTCTGGCCCGCCGCCTCGCCGATGGACCGACGCGCGCCCTGGTGGCAACGCGCGCGCTGGTCGAGGAGAGCGAACATGCGACCTACGAGGCGCAGTTCCGCCGCGAGATCGAGCTTCAGGCGGTGATCCGCAAGAGCGCGGATGCCATTGAAGGCCGCAATGCCTTCGTCGAGAAGCGCAAGGCGAGGTTTACGGGGCGGTGAGCTTGGACTACGCACCACACTCGTCATGCCCGGGCTTGACCCCGGGCATCCACGTCTTTGCATCCGCGCCACAAAAACGTGGATGGCCGGGACAGGCCCGGCCATGACGACGAAGATAAGCAGGAATTCTAGAAGCCTAATCGCTCAGAGCGAGCGGTCCAGTCGGCTGGCCTGATGCTTGGCGCGCCATTTCGGGCCAGGCCCGCGCATGTAGTGCAACTCGGGGCGGTAGGGGTTGCCCGCCACGCGGATCAGCGTTTGCCATTTGGTGGCGACGAAAGTCAGGGGCTGGCGGAGCAGGCTCAGTGAAGGGAGCAACATGACATCACCTCAATGCGGCTTGCCGAGAATGGCGGTGAACGGGAGATCGAAAATCTCCTCGCCGTCATCGTCGCTGACATGGATGACCCAGTTGCGCCAGTCTTCGGCACCGGGCGTCTGGATCATCGAGTTCATGATCTGGGCGGCGCGGTCGCGTGCCTCGGTCAGATTGGCGACTGCGGCGCCATAGCGGTCGATCAGCGTGCCCTCGGTGTTGGAGCAGTGAAAGTAGACCTGGACCATAAGCGCCTCCTGTAGAAAGCGATCGGGACGGCAAATCGATACCACCCCAGGCATTCGCGAAACATTCGGGTTGAACCCGGTAAGGGAATTTACGGAGGTTGGTCGGCACGAAGGTCGTGACAGGTTTGATCACAGGCGGGTGATGACCAGCTGGACGGCGCCGGGGCGGCATGGAACAAGTTCGCCGGAAAGTCGGGGGGCACCGTGAACCAGTTCACATTCGGGAGCGAGCGCCGAAGCCTGCGCGTGTTTGCGGCGGCTGTCGTCGGAGCGCTGCTTGGCTTCGCCCCCGCTTCGTCGGAGCCGATCAGAAAGAGCGGCTATGCGATCGGCACTGACACTTGCGGCAGCGGCGATCTCGCTTTTCCCAGGATCCCGATCGACATGAAGGCGGGATTTTGCGCCGGCCTGGTTGCCAGCGAAGAGGATCGCCTGAAATTTCCGCGCTCGATCATCCAGGTGCCCGGCCGCGACCTGTTCGTGGTGGCCGACATGGGCGGTTGGGGTCACACCGACGGACGGCTGCTGCTGCTTGATCCGCGCGCGCCCCAAGGCCGGCGTTTCAAGGAAGTGCTGACCGGAGTCGAATATCCGTTCGGCCTCGCAATCGGTCCCGACAGGAAGCTCTACGCCTCGACCGCGGAGGCGATCTTCCGGTTCGATCCACTTGCGGACAATCCACAGAGCACGGTCGAGACCATCATCCGCCACATGCCCGGCCGCCGAATCACGCTGCCGGATGGCACCAGGCTCGACGAGAGCGCGCACCCGCTGAAGCAGTTCGTGTTCGACAGGAACGGCCGGCTGTTCGTCAATGTCGGCTCGCACAGCGACGATTGCATCACGCCATCGCCGATCACAAAGCCCTGTGCGGCTGCCGAAGGCGCCTCCGCCATGGCCGCGATCTGGTTGTTCACGCCACCGGCTGGCGGCGTCTTCCCGGCCTTGCCGGCTGGCGATCCCGATCCGCCGCACACCGTCTATGCGCGTGGCTTGCGCAATTCGATGGCGCTGGCGCTGCACCCGATGTTTCCGGATGCTGGCTACGCCTTCCTGCAGGGCGAGAACGGCCGCGACCTGCCCGACATCTTCAAGCCAAACGAGGAGATCAACGCGATCGAGCAGGGCCGGCACTATGGCTGGCCCTATTGCCACGACCTGTCGACGCCGAACCCCGAATTCAAGCTCGTGCTGCAATCAGGGATCTACAAGTCGCTCTGCACGGCCAACGCGCTCTACAAGGCCCCGTTCTCGCTGCTGCCGCCGCACGGCGCGCCGCTCGCGATGCTGTATTATCACGGCGGCAGATTCCCGGAGCTCGAAGGCAAGCTGCTGGTCGGCCTGCACGGCTATCGGCCGACCGGCAGCCGCCTGCTCGTCTATGACGTCGACGATCGCGGCTTCCCCAAACCTGCCCCGGCGCCGGTGCGCTATCACGTCAGTTGCGCCGCCGACCCGACCCGCAGCTTCCAGACCGATGCCGGCGAGGTCGCTGCGGCGCCGTTCGAGGAGCTGATTGCAGGCTGGCACCGCGTCAATGGCGCGCGGCCACAAGGCGCCCCGGTCGGCATGACGGTTGCCGAGGACGGCGCGATCTGGCTGGTCGAGGACAAGAACAGGACCGTGATCCGCATCGACCGCGCAACGGGCGATGCGCCTCAGCCGCTCCCCTGCGACATGCGCAGCCAGGCCATGATCGACCAGCTCGCGGCCTTCGTCGCCAGGGACGCGCAGAACAGCGCCCGGCTCACCATGCTGCGCAAGGGCCTCGTCGAGAAGCATTGCGTCGGCTGCCACGCGGATTTCGGCCTGACGCCGGGTCAATCGGAGATGGAGAAGGACGACGCCGCGCTCCGCTTCATGCTGTCGCAAGACGGCTGGATCTATCCGGGTGATCCCGACGCCGGCAAGCTGCGCACGCGGCTGCGCGGGCTGGGCGCGGAGAAGCTGATGCCGCCGGGCGGCGAGAGCCTGCCGAAGACCGAGCCCGGCTACAAACGTCTGCTGGATACGGTGGATCTGCTCGTCGCGAAAATGGTTCCGGGCACGCGCATGCGGATCAAGTCCGGTCCGCCACAGCGCAAGTTCTATGGCAGGACGAACAAGGAATGCGGCGAAATACCGGCCGCCAAGGTCGTTGTCGTGACACAAAGGAGCGCTGTAGACAAACCCGGCTTCAGCCGATTCTTCCGACCGGCCGATCCCTATCTGAATGGCGAGTGCACCGACCTCGATGGCTATTACATCCGGCAGGAATTTCTGGTGCCTGTGCAGTAGCATCCTTTTCTGCGTCGCGACCGCGCCCGCCCGCGCCGAGATCAAGCTGTTCGAAAGCGCACAGGCGACCCCTGCGGGCGAATACACCCATGGCATCGAAGGGCCTGCCGCCGACCTCGACGGCAACCTCTTCGTGGTCAATCTCGGCAAGCCCGGCACCATCGGCAGGCTCCCGGCCGGCGGCGCGGCATCGGAGCCGTTCACCGTGCTTCCCGCAGGCAGCGTCGGCAACGCCATCCGTTTCGATCGGAACGGCACCATGTTCATTGCCGACTACAGGAAGCACAACATCTTCGCGATCCCGAAGGGCGCGACCGAGCCGTCCCTCTGGTTTCACTCCGAGGAGATGAACCAGCCAAACGACATCACGATCGCGCGCGACGGCACGATCTATGCGAGCGATCCGAACTGGAAGGGCCGCGAAGGACACATCTGGCGCATCGCGAAGAGAGCCGACGGTACGGTGCAGGGTCAGGTCATGGCCGCGCCGCGGGCGATGGGCACCACCAACGGCATCGACCTCAGCCCGGACGGCAAGACGCTATATGTTGGCGAATCCAGCAGCGGCCAGATCTGGTCCTATGCGATCAGCGGCAACGAGCTCACCGGCGCAAGACTCGTCAAGTCGTTTCAGCCCGACACCGTCGACGGTCTGCGCACCGACGTTGCCGGTCGTCTCTATGTCGCGCGCATTCTCAAAGGCACGATCGCGCTGATGAAGCCAAGTGGCGCCGTCGAGCGGGAGATCGCGCTGAAGGGCAAGGAGCCGACCAACCTCGCCTTCGGCGGCAGCGACGGCAAGACCGTCTTCGTCACCCAGCGCCAGGGTGGCTTCATCGAGTCCTTCCGCACCGACCAGCAGGGGCGGGAGCACTGTCTCCAGCGCGGGCGCTGCTAGAGCATGATCTGCTTCCGGCGCAGACCCGCGCGCGCAGGTGCGGCATTCTTCTTGCTTGCATCTCGCCGCCGCGGAGATCAAGACTTTCGTGGCACGTCAAAGGAATCTGCGACCACGGAGTATTGAGTGAAAGCCGTTCATACCGAGCTGCACCGCAGCCACGATCCGCAATTCTTCCTGGTTCGCGGTGTGGTCAAGCGCACCACCGAGCAGCCGGAGCGCGCCGACCGCCTGCTCAAGGGGTTGAAGGACGGCAAGCACCAACTGGTCGAGCCGACCAGGTTTGGGCAGGGGCCTCGCGCGCGCATTCACAGTCCGGAATACCTGTCGTTCCTGAGCGAAGCCTGGGACGCCTGGACCGCGCTCGGCGATTCCGGTCCGGAGATGATCGGCAACATCCATCCCGTGCGCCATGCCGCGACCTATCCGACCCACATCGTCGGCAAGCTCGGCTGGCACACTGCTGACACCGCAGCACCAATCGGTCCGGGCACCTGGGCGGCGGCCTGCGCCGCAACCGACGTTGCGGTCACCGCCGCGCAGATGGTGATGGACGGCGAGGATGCGACCTACGCGCTCTGCCGTCCGCCCGGCCATCACGCCTATCGCGATATGGCCGGCGGTTTCTGCTTCCTCAACAACAGCGCGATCGCCGCGGCGCATCTGCGGCAGAAGCACGAGCGCGTGGTGATCCTCGACGTCGACGTCCATCACGGCAACGGCACGCAAGGCATCTTTTATGCCCGGCCCGACGTCTACACGATCTCGATCCACGCCGACCCCGTCGCGTACTATCCCTACGTGTGGGGCTACGCGCATGAGCGCGGCGAAGGACCCGGCCTCGGCACCAATCTCAACATTCCCCTGGCCATCGGGACCGGCGATGACGGCTACATCCAGGCGCTGGACCTCGCGCGCAAGGCGATCAAGTCGTTTGCGCCGGGCGCCCTCGTCATCGCGCTCGGTCTCGATGCCTCCGAGCACGATCCGCTGAAGGGATTGGCCGTCACCACGCCCGGCTTCCGCCGCATCGGCCAGGCCATCGCGAAGATGGGGCTGCCGACCGTGTTCGTGCAGGAGGGCGGTTATCTCTCGGATATTCTCGGCGCGAATTTGACTTCGGTGCTGGCGGGGTTCGAAGAGGCGCGCTGATTCTCGCCAAATGGCTCGCAATGACGGCGTGGATGATTGGGTGGTCCGACATGTGTCCTGCGATCGCGGTTGCGTGAAATCGCGGAAAGACGCGCAGCCGCGGCGGCGTCATTCAGCCGCTTCCTGAAGCGGCCAGGCATGGCGGCTGATGGGAAGGCCGCCGTCCGCGCGGGAGCCATCGGCGATCGCGAGGCGATGCGAGGGCGATGGCGAGCACAGCGAGAAGCGCCAGCCGTCCGGATCGTCGGCGATGTCGGGCTTGAAGCTGATCTCGATGGCCTCGCCTGACACGCGCATCGCGAAGGCGTCGAGCGGCAGATTGAGCCCAAAGCCCCTGGCTTTCAGGTAGGCCTCCTTGAGCGTCCAATAGTCGAAGAAGCGCTCGATGGCCGCGGGCTCCGGCAGCCCGCGGAGCGTCTCGACCTCCTCCGGCGCAAAGAAGCGAAGTGCGGTGGACAGCGGCGCGCCGCGCCGCGACACGGCTTCGACGTCGACGCCGACGGCCTCATGCCGCGACACCACGCAGGCAACGCAGCCGTCGGCATGTGACAGGCTGAAATGCAGCGCGCTCGATGTCTTGGGCGCTGCGACGAACGGTCTCCCATAGCGGCCCGCGCCAAACGACCAGTCGGAGGGCGCGACGTTGGAGGCGACCCGCGACAGCGCGAGGCGCAACATGGCGTGCGCGAAGATGTATTGCCGTCGATGCCGCTCGAACATGAAGCGATCGGCCCGGCTCCGTTCGTCGACCGAGAGCAGGCCCCGGCACGCCGCGACCGCGCCCGGTGCGTCAATGGTCTCGATCAGCCCGACAAAGAGTTCGATTCTGTCGTCCGCCATCAATTGGGCCCATGGCGTCAGGCGAGGCCAAATCCCCGGTCCCGACGGAAGATTCTACTGCGCAAGACTCACCAAGAGGATCATCCCTAACGGTCCACTCAGGCGAATTCTTGTCGATTTGCAGGCCGGTTTACAGGCGCAAGCTTGTGCGAGACACCAACTCGACCAGCCGAGAGGCTCAAGACCGAAAAACAAAGTTCGAAAACTGAAGCTCGAAAGTTGAAGTCTGGAGATTCGCGCGGCGTCCCGGTCGGCGAATTTTACTTCTTCTTTTTCTTGGCGTTCTTCGACCCACCCAGCATCGAGAGGCTGGCATCGACGTCCTTCAGTGCGGACTGAAGCTTCTTTTCTCGTCGGTCAGCAGCCTCCGGAGGGCCTTGCGGTCCTTGTCGCTCAACGAGGTGCCCTTGGTAAATTTGATGAAACCCACAACACTCCCCCGGTCGAAAATAATGTCCAAATCAAAACGCGGGAATAATCTTGCGCGGCGACGCCAAATAATCAAGACGCATCTTGGTCATTCACAGCTTTGGCGCGCGTGAATTCGCACTCGTCCGCAATGTAACCCGCTCAGGCCCCAGTCGCTCCGTCCGCGTGGCCGCCGTGGCGCGACCGCCCCCGACGACCGCGTCGCCGACTGGTGGCGGCGCGCATCAGCCCTGGTAGCGCTGCGCTTTCGCGGCCTCGCGCAGGGGCTGCCGGCGGATGGCTAATACTTCGTTTCATTTTACCTTGATTGCGAATGCAAGTTTCCATCGCCTCCTATTGCCGTTATGAGTGCGACGTGATGGCCATTTGAGCGCGCTCCATGCATTCCGTTGCACTCCTGTCTGCCAGCTACGCCAAGGATATCGAACGCTTTTCGCTGCTCAGCGAGAGCATCGACACCTGGCTGACGGGATACACGCGGCATTATGTTCTCGTTAACGATGAGGACGTGCCGCTGTTCGAGCGTTTCGCCTCCGACAGGCGGGTCATCGTTCCGGCCTCGCGCTATTTGCCGAAATGGCTGTTCGCACTGCCGCCGGCGCTCCAGTTCATCAGCAAGCGGCGCGTCTGGCTGTCGCTGCTGTCGTCGCCGGTGCATGGCTGGCACATCCAGCAGATCCTCAAGATCGCCGGTGTCCTCAACGCGCCCGAGCAGCGCGTTTGCATCCTTGATTCGGACAATTTGTTTTTCCGCGAATTCGACGTCGGCCAATATGCCGGCGGCGAGAAGACGCCGCTCTTCGTCACGCGCAAGGCGATCGGCGCCGATCACCCGTTGCATGGCCTGTGGCTCCGCACCGTCGATCAGCTTCTGGGTATCGGGGAGCGCTCGTTCCCGGCAGACGACTATGTCGGCAACGCGCTGGTCTGGGACAAGGCTACGACGCGTGCGATGACCGACGCCATCAAGTCGGCGACGGGCTTGAGCTGGGCCCTGGCGCTGTGCCGGAAGAAGAAGTTCTCCGAGTATCTGCTTTACGGGAACTTCGTCGCGAACGCGCCGGAACATCTGGCGAGACATCGGATCACTGAAGACAGCATCGCGGTCGCGCACTGGGACGACACGCCCCTCGACCGCCCGGCCATCGAGGCGATGATGCGCGCGGCTTCGCCCGAGCAGGTCGCGCTCTGCATCCAGTCCTATTCGTCGACCTCGATCGACGACATCCGCGACGTGTTCCGCCTCTCTTCGCGCGACCGTCGCAGTCCGAGCCTGGCTCCCGACCATATCGGCGAGGCGGCCGGGCTCGAGGTGCCAACGCGCGGCTGAGTTGCGCTCAAGCGTCCTTCGTGAATTTGCCGATGACGTCCATGAACGGCTTCGGCTTGAAGTCGCCGTCGAGCGGCAGGGGACGGTTCGGCTGCTTGTCCTTGCGGGCGAAGGTGCCGTTGATCCAGCTGTAACGGTCCGAGATGCCCCAGGTCAGGATCGAGCGCACCGGGCCGCTGGTCGAGATCGCGGTGAGAAGATCGTCGACGCGTTTGGCGACGATGGCGTCGCGCTCCGCCGGATTGCCCGTCAGCTTCTGGTCGTCGACGTCGAGCTCGGTGACGAGCACCTCAAGTCCCCAGGAGCGCAGCTCGGTCACGAATTCGGCGAGGCCGTGCGTGTCGATCTCGAGCTCGGCATGCAGATGCGATTGCAGTCCGACGGCGTGCAGCGGAACGCCCTGGTCGAGCAGGTCCATGATGAGGCTGCGATAGGCCGCACGCTTGGCAATGAACGAGTCCTTGGCGGATTCGATGTCATATTCGTTGATCGCGAGCTTGACGAAGGGATCGGCCGCAGCCGCCGTGCGGAACGCCAGCGGAATCCAACGCTCGCCGAGATGCTGCGTCCAGAACGTGTCGCGCCGGTCCTTCGGACTGCGGGGATTGTCCGGGATCGGCTCGTTGACGACATCCCACGACGTGAGCTTGTCCTTGTAGTAGGACACGACGGTGCCGATGTGGTCGAGATACGCGCGCTCGACGCCCTTGGTGTCCTTGATCTGCTTGGTCCAGTCCGGAATGTCGTGATACCAGGCGAGCGCGTGGCCACGCATGGTCAGATCGTTGTCTCGCGCGAAGTCGAGGATCGCGTCGGCGCGTTCGAAGGCAAACGTATGCGCGTCCGGCCGCAGCATCGGCCATTTCAGCTCGAGCACCGGCACCACCTGGGTGCAATAGGTGCTGATGGCCTCGCCGAGCCGTGGATCGGCTTGCAGGTCCCAGAGCGTGGCCGCAGCGCCAAAGCCGGGACGGCGCTGGGCGCGTTTCGACGCCGGCACTGCGGACGCAGATGCGCCCGCCGCGAGGGCTGCGGCGCTGCCGAGGAGAAATTCGCGTCTGTCGAGCCCGGTCACGTTGGGAGGTTCCTTCTGCAACCAATGCGCCTTCGTACCAAGCGGCGCCTTGCACTGCCCGGGTTTCATGTCGTTGGGTTAACTCGTGCCGGAGGGGCCGCGTCAGCGGGTGCGGCGTCCGGGTCGCGGAAAACGCGGAGAACGTGCGGAAACATGGTTTCTTTTGGGTGATCGGTCCTCCCGTTCGGCACAGGGCAAATTTAACGCTATTGCGCGAAAGCGGCTTCAAGGGCTCATTCGCCGCCCGATCGGCAGACTTATGTGACACTCTTGAGAGATGCTGCGGCGCAATTCGTTCGCCCGCCAGGATCCGGTCGGATCAAACGTCGCCACACTCGCAAGACCGCTGCCGGTCCCGTGCTCGCATGCTGAACCGCCATTTCTCGATCTATCTGGTCGCCTACATCCTGCCCGCGGCGGTGGGCTTCTTCGCTGTCACGGCCTATACGCGGCTCCTGAGCCCGGCGGAGTACGGCGTCTATATCGTCGGCATCAGCCTTGCGGGCATTCTGGGCGCGATCTTCTTCGCCTGGATCAAGCTCTCGGTGTCCCGCTATCAGGCGATGTCGGCGGAGGTCGATTTTCGCGGCACGGCGATGGTCGCCTTCGCCCTCACGGTCGCGGTGCTCTGCGCCACCACTCCGCTGGTCGTCCTGTTCCGCAGCGACGTCAGCGTCGAGCTGCTGCTCGCCAGCATGTTCGTCGCGATCATGGCCAACGCGGTCGATGTCGGCCAGGAGTTCGAGCGCGCCAAATTGCGCCCCTACCGGTTCGCTGCGATCTCGATCGTGCGCAGCGTCTCCAGCGTCGGCTTCGGCCTGCTCGGCATCTGGCTCGGCTGGGGCGGATTGGGGCTGCTTGCCGCGTTTGGTCTGGGGTCGCTCGCCGGCATCATCCTGAACCTCGTCGGCGACCGCAGCAGGATCGCGCCGTTTCAGCGCAGCCAGTTCATGCAGCTGGCGCGCTACGGTCTGCCGCTGACGCTGGCGGGATTGTCCGTCGCCGTCTATTCGGCGTGCGACCGGCTCATTGTCGCCTATCTGCTCGGCAAGGATGCTGCCGGCATCTTCGGCGTTGCCGCCGATCTGCCGCGCCAGTTCATGGTCATGATCGCATCCAGCGTTGCCGCAGCGACCGTGCCGCTGGTGTTCCGGTCGTTGTCCGAGAACAACAACGAGACGACGCGGGAGCGGCTGACCGAGAGCCTCGAGCTCCTGCTCGTCGTCGTGGCGCCCGTTGCGGTCTGGCTTGCGCTTGCGGCGGACCAGGTCGCCGGCACGCTCGTCGGCATCGACTTCCGCGCCGGCGTCTCGGCGCTGCTGCCGACGCTGGTGCTCGCCCGCTTCTTCGGTATCGCCAATCAGTTCTACGTGCAGATCAGCTTCCAGCTCGCCGAGCGGCCCTTCATGCTGGCGACGCAATCCTTTCTCACGCTGGTGATCAGCGTGATCCTGATGTTCGCGCTGATCGCCCCTTACGGCCTTCACGGCGCGGCGCTGGCGACGCTGGCGACCGAGGCGATCGGCTTCCTCGTTGCCGTCGTGCTGATGCATCGGGCCCACCCGGTTCCGTTCGAGATCAATCGCCTCGCCGGCGTTGCCGTCTCGGCAGCCGCGATGGCGGCCGCGATCCTGGTTGCGCGATCGCAAGCGGGCGGCACCGGCCTCGTGTCGCTGATCATCGTGAGCCTTGCCGGTGGCCTCGCTTACGCCACGGCGGCGTGGCTGATGAACGTTGCGAATGTGCGAACGTTGTCACTGCGCGTCCTGCGAACGTTCAACCGGAAGGCGCTTGGTGTCTAGTTGCGCGTCGTCGGGCGTGGCCGTCGGCAGACGCTGGCCTGGCGGCTAACCCGGACATTCTGCCGCAGCGATCGACGCCAGCTTCGGGCCAGCCTCGGCCGGAGCCCGCCTTCCGCCTGCGCGAACCGTCGTATATGAGAGATTTGTCGCCGGAACGTGCCGAATCTCGCCACAGACGGAACGTAAGGCGGCTGCGATTTCTTAATGCAATGATTCCAATCTGACGCGTGATCGACACGGGCGGACTGGCATTTCGACCGAGGATGGCATGAAAAATCGACTGACGACGGCGCAATCCACCGTAGCGATGCGGCGTTGGGGCCTTCCCGGACTTGTGACGTTGACGGCGATGGTCGCGTTTGCCGCCCTGACCCCGGCCGGGGCGGCCAAGCAGGCGCGCCAGGCGGCCGAGGCGGTGGCGCCGCGCCAGGCCGGCGAGCCGATCATGGCGATCGTGTCGATCAAGAGCCAGCAGGTCACTTTCTATGATGCCGACGGCTGGATCCTGCGCGCACCGGTGTCGACCGGCACCACGGGACGCGAGACGCCGGCCGGCGTCTTCGCGATCATCGAGAAGGACAAGGACCACCGCTCGACCATGTACGACGATGCCTGGATGCCGAACATGCAGCGCATCACCTGGAACGGCATCGCGCTGCATGGCGGACCGCTGCCCGGCTATGCCGCCTCGCACGGCTGCGTGCGCATGCCCTTCGGCTTCGCCGAGAACCTGTTCGACAAGACGTATATCGGGATGCGGGTGATCATCTCGCCGCACGATGCGGTCCCGACCGATATCTCTCATCCCTCGCTGTTCGTGCCGAAGCCGGAGGCCATTGCGGCCGCGCCGGGCCGCGCCGACAAGCTCTCTGCCGAGGCCGAGGAGGCCACAAGGGCGGCCGACGAGGCCAAGAAGGCTGCCTCCGCTGCCGCGAAAGAAGCAGCCTCACTCCCCGCCGCGCTGCGCAAGCTGGAGCGGCAGAAGGTCCGCGCAGATGCCGAGCTCGCCTTCGCCGACAAGACGCTCACGAACGCCAAAAACGATCAGGCCCGCGCCAGGGCCGAGGAGTTGCAGCAGAAGGCGGCGGCCAGGGCTGCCGACGCAGCGACGCAGCTCGACGCCGCAAAGGCGGCAGCGCAGCCGAAGCGCGATGCCGTGGCCGCGACCAAGGACGCCGCGAAGGCAGCAGCGACCCGAAAAGCTGAAGCCGTCAAGGCCGCGACCGACGCGAAGCTCGCGGGCGAGCCGGTCTCAGTCTACATCAGCCGCGCGACGCAGAAGCTCTACGTGCGGCGGAACACGCACAAGCCGGCGCCCGACGGCGGCGGCGAGGTGTTCGACACGAGCATCGAGGTCCCCGTCACCATCCGTAATCCCGACCAGCCGCTCGGCACGCATATCTTCACCGCGATGGCGAAGACCGATACGGGTCTGCGCTGGAGTGTGGTCACGATCGAAAACGGCGACGAGGCCCGGAACGCGCTCGACCGCATCACCATCCCGCAGGACGTGTGGGATCGCATCGGCCCGACGGCGTTGCCGCGCTCCTCGATCATCATCTCGGATGAGCCGCTGAGCAGCGAAACCAACTACCGGACCGAGTTCGTGGCGGTGCTGAGCGATCAGCCGCAAGGCGGTTTCATCACCCGCAAGCCGACCGCGCCGGCCATGATCGCGAGCGATGATGGCTGGGACAACGGCGGCAACGGCTTCGGCTTCTTCTTCCAGCAGCGTGATCCCTACGTCCAGCCGGTCAATCCGCGCCGGCGCAGCCAGTATCAGTACTATCAGCCGGCGCAGCCGATGCAGCGTGGCTTTTGGTAAGGGTGCACGGCGCTGAAGTCGCTTGCGAGGTAAACTACGGCCGCGCTGTGACCACAAGTGCCTGGATCTTGCCCTCGACCGGGCCGGACCCATGACGCGTCCGGATCGCCTCGGCAACGATATCGGTTGCAGCCTGAAGCTTGCCGGCATCCCTTGCCTCGATCTCGCTGCGCAGCGGCGTGCCCTGGCAGAGTGCGGTGGCGGCATATTCGGCCGACGGCGCGCGGCTGATTTCAGGTCGAGTTTCGATCGATATGTCACGGAAGCCCGCTTGTTCGAGGTCGCTTCTGATGACGGCCTTGTCGTAATAGCCGTGCGGCGTCCGGATCATGAAACGCGGCGGATCGTCGGGAAACAGCTTTTCGAGCGCGACCGTGGCTTCCTGCGTGAGGACGTTGTCCTCGATGCGATCCCAGACGTTGAAGACGAACGTGCCATCCGGCTTCAGGACTCGCTTCACCTCTCCGTATGCCCTGACGCGGTCCGGAAAGAACATCGCGCCGAACTGGCAGCAGACCACGTCGAACTCGGCTTCGCCGAAGGGCAGGGCCATTCCGTCAGCCTGGCGCCAAGCGATGCGATCATCACCCGCCTGGCGCTGCGCGGCAACCGCGAGCATCGGTTCGTTCAGATCCGTCGCAACGTAGCGGATGCCGCGCGGCAGCGCCGCCGCGACGGCGCGCGTCACCGCGCCGGTGCCTGCGGCGATCTCCAGCAGCACGGAGGGCGAGAGCGCAGCGACGCGTCTTGCGATGTCGTCGGCGTAGACGGCAAAGATCATCGGCACGAGATATTCATCGTAGAGTTTCGGGATCGAGCCGGCGAAAACCTTGTCAGTGTCGGACATGCCCAGCCTCGCTGAAGGTTCGGACGCGGCCTCACGTTAGCATGGTTTTCCCTCTGTTGCGCCGGCAACGACGCAAATCCCGCCGGTGATCGAGCCCTACGATCTTCCGCCGCCGACCTCGCGGATCGGCCGCGTGCCGTCCCAGTTCGTCGCGGCCTGCCGGACGCGCTCGAAAAAGGGACCCTTGGTGCCGCTGATGTCGGAGATCTCGATCACCGTGCCCGGATGGGCCTGTGTGTCGAAATAGGCAAAGCGCCCCCTGTCGCCGCCGATCTGACCCTCATGGCCGACCTCGTAACCGAGCCCGATCGCCTTGTCATAGAGCGCCTGGTAGTCGCTGCTCCAGTACGACATGTGCTGGAGGCCTTCATGCCCGGCGTCGAGAAACTCCTTGTAGAGCGAAGGCGCGTCGTTGCGCTGCTGGATCAGCTCGATCTGGAGATCGCCGGAATTGGCGAGGGCAATGCTCATCTCGACGGCAGAATCCCGGCCGCGGTGGCGGAACCAATCGGTCTCGACCCGGTCCATGTAGTACCAGGGGCCGACCCCCATCACCTCGATCCAGTGCTTCATCGCGGCGTGGATGTCCCGCACCACATATCCGTTCTGGCGCACCGCGCCGAAGATGCGGCTCATGCCCGCGCTCCCGTTGTCGGCTTGCTCACTTGACCTCGATCCCGGCGTCCCGGGCAACCAGCTTCCATGCCGCGATGTCGCGGGCATTGATGTCGCGCTGTTCCTCGCCGGCGACGAATTGCGGCGTGATGCCGAGCCCGAGCAGCTTGTCCTTCACGACAGTGTCGCCGAGCGCTTCCTTGAGCGCCGCCGATAATTTCTCCGCGATCGGCGGAGCGAGGCCCGCCGGAGCATACATCGCCCAGGACAGGCTGCGGTCGAACGGCACGCCCTGTTCCTTGTAGCTGGCGACATCCGGCAGGCTCGGCGAACGTTCGCCGCAGGCGGCCAGCGCCTTGATCGAGCCGTCCTTCACCAGCGGCGTCGCGGTTGCCATGTCTAGCGTCGCAAGGGCGATGTGGCCGCCGAGCAGATCGCCGGCGAGTTTCGCGATGCCGTTGAACGGCACGTGGTCCATCTTGATGCCGGTCTGCTGCATCAGGATCTCCGCACAGAATTGCCCGGTCGAGCCGACGCCCCAGCTGCCGTACTGGATCGGCTCTCCCTTCCTGGCCAGCGCGACCAGGCCCTTGATGTCATCGGCGGCAAAATTCTTGGTCGCGACCAGCATGATCGAGGATGTGCCGACGCGGCCGATGGTCGTGAAGTCCTTGATCGGATCGTAGGGCAGTTTTGGATAGATCGCGGGCGCCAGCACATGCGTGGTCATGCCGCCCACCGTGATGGTGTAGCCGTCATTTGGAGATGTTGCGACCATCTGCGTGCCGAGCGTTCCGGCAGCGCCGGTGTGGTTCTCGATATAGATGCTCTGTCCGAGCGTCTTGCCCATCCTGTCCGCAAGCAGCCGGCCGACCACGTCGCCGCCGCCGCCGGCCGCATAGGGCAGCAGCATCTTGATCTTGCGGGTGGGGTAGGCGCCAGGATCCTCGGCGCGGGCCGGCAATGCTGCCGACAGCAATGCGAGCAATGAGAGCGTGACGGTCCTGAACTTCATGGTGTTTTCCCCAAATCCTCGAAGCAAAATCGATAGGCATCGCCGTGCCGGATCACGCGTCCCGCGGTCGGTGCGGGGAAATGGCCGGTGAGCAGGTAGCTCGGCGTGTCCGCAAGCTCCTCCAGCAACGCCATTCGCGTCGCGAGCGCCGCGGCCGGATCGACGTCGGCGGCATTCGAGAGCCACGGCGCGGCGCACTGGATCGGATGATGGATGACGTCGCCGGACATCACCGCGTGATCGTGGCCGCCGTTGAGGTGGATCTGCATGTTGCCGGCCGTGTGCCCCGGAGCCGGCGCAAAGCGCAACGCGGCGTCGCGATCGTCGAACAGGCGATGATCGGTCTCGACGAGTTCGGCGAGCCCGGCCGCGACCACCGGCAGCACGGAATCCTGGAACGAGCCGTGGTTCACCGGGTTGTTCGGCGCGGCATTGTGCGCGGCCTCGAAATGGCGGTACTCGTCGCGCCCCATCAGATAGCGCGCATTGGGGAACGTCGGCACCCAGCGGCCGTCGAGAAGCCGCGTGTTCCAGCCGACATGATCGACATGCAGGTGCGTGCACATCACGAAGTCGACGTCTTCGGGCGCAACGCCGAACGCCCGCATGTTTTCGAGGTACGGCTGGTTGAGATCGTTCCACGCCGGGACGCGCGGCCGGTTCTTGTGATTGCCACAGCAGGTATCGACGATCGCGGTCCAGCGCGGCGTACGCACGAGATAGGAGTGGTGGCTGAGAATGAAGCGGCCGGTCTCCGGCTCGATATAGCGGTGATCGAGCCAGTTGCGGTTCTCCGCGATCACCTCGTCGGTGACATTGGCGAACAGCCAGGTCTTGTCGAAGGCAAGCGAAGGGATCTCGCTGACGAGGTCGATCCGCATGCTGCCGATTCTGACCTGCCGCATGCTTTAGTTCTTCAGGAGATCGCCGAACGGCACCCAGCGCGTGCCGTCGAAGCGGATCAGCTGAAGGCTCGTCATCGGCGTATGACGCTCAGGCGAATTGTTCACCGCGGTGCCGTTGATCAGCATCGGCAGGCGCACGTCCTTGAGCGTCGTCGCCTGCTTCATCACGTTGGCGCGGGTGAGGTCGTTGCCTGATGCTTTCAGCACCGTCACCAGCGTCTGCGCGATCGTGTAGCCGTAGACGTTGAGCCAGTCGTTCCTGTTGGCGTCCGGCAGGTACTTGTCCATGAACGCCAGCCATTCCTTGTAGCCGGCATCGTCCTTCAGCGCGGGATCGGTCGCGTCCTTCAGGTACTGGCTGGAGATGACGCCGGTGGAATTGTCCTTGCCCGCCGGCTCCAGCACGCCGCTGATCGAGGCGGAGACGTTCGAGATGATGGTGACCGGCTTCCAGCCGATCTCTCCGATCTTGCGGATCGCCTGCGCCGCGAATTTCGGCGTCGCCGCGACGAGCACGACATCCGCGCCCGCGGTCTTCAGTTGCAGGATCTGGGTGTCCACGGTCGGCGCCGAGGTCTCGTAGGCTGCCCGCGCGACGATCGCCTCGCCGCTGCCGAGGCCTTCCTCCAGCGCCTTCAGATAGTCCTTGCCGAGATCGTCGTTCTGGTAGAGCACGCCGACCTTGGCATTGACGTGGCTCGCCTTGATGTATCTGGCGTAGGCGATCGCCTCGTCGCGATAGGTCGGCTGCCAGCCGACGGTCCACGGAAAATTCTTCGGATCGTCCCACTTGGCGGCGCCGGAGCCGAGGAACAGCTGCGGCACCTTGCGGTCGTTGAGATATTTGTGCACGGCGCTGTTGGTCGGCGTGCCGACGCCGCCGAAGATCAAGAGCACTTCCTCGCTCTCGACCAGCCGCCGGGTCTGCTCCACCGTCTTGGGCGGGCTGTAGGCATCGTCGGCAATGATCATCTGGATGCGCCGTCCGTTGACGCCGCCCTCGTCGTTCACCTTCCGGAAATAGGCCTCCGCCGATTTCGCGATCTGCGCGAACGCCGACACCGGGCCGCTCAGCGGCGCGGTGGTGCCGATCTTGATGGTCTTGTCATCGGCGCCGGGATCGTATTTCGCGCTTTGGGCCTGGGCGGTGCTTGCTGCAAGCAGCGGCAGAAGAATGCAGGCCGAGGCCAGGCGAAGGCGGGCAAGGCGCGCCATGAAAAGTCTCCCCAAAATTGCTCTCCGCTTCTCGATGGAGCGGAGTTGAAACGCGAGAACCGCGCCCGAAAGCGAACTCGCGGGCCGCGACCGTTGCCGCCCAGACTGGCGAAACGAACGATCGTTCGTACGGTTGACTAGCGAACGATCGTTCGTTAGTCAAGCCGTCATGGCTGTCCACACCTCCAGCGCGGCGGAAGCGGCCGCGCCCACCACCCGCGAGCGCATCCTTTCCGAGGCGCTCAACCTGTTCGCGCAGAGCGGCTATGGCGGTGCCTCGATGCGCGAGCTCGCGCGGCGCGTCGGCATCCGCGAGAGCAGCCTCTACAATCATTTCCCCGGCAAGGCCGCGATCCTGGAGGCGATCGTTGCCGAGCACGGGCCGGCAAGCTCGGCGAGCCGGCTCGAAGAGCCGCGCTACAGGCAGCTCGCGCGCCAGCCGGCCGCGTTCTGCCGGCAGTTCGCGCTCGACCTCGTCGAGCAATGGTCCGACCCGCGCGAGCACCAGTTCCAGAAGGTGATCACCGCCGAGCGCAACCGCGTTCCCGGTATCCGCGCCAAGTTCGCCGACCATTTCTACGCGCGCGAGCAGAGCATGATGACGGATTATTTCCGCGGCTTCGCGCTCGCCGGCCTGATCTCGACGCCCGATCCACGCGAGACCGCGCGGCTGTTCGCCGCCGGGCTGATCTACATCCGTCTCGAACATTACGTCATGGGCGCGGCGTCCTCGCCGCGGCCGAAGGTGATCGAGGCGATCGACCGCTATCTCGCATTCTTCCTGTCGCTGATCGCGGCAGGCAATGACGACGACAACAAGAAACGAAAGCCCAACGGAGAAACGCGTGGCAAGGCTGCCTCTGATTGATCCGGAGACGACGAGCGGCGACATCCGCGCCTCGTTCGACCGCATGCCGGTCAAGCTCAACATCTTCCGCATGATGGCCCACGCCGAGGCCAACATGATCCCGGCGATGCGGCTCGGCAATTCGATCCTGCACAAGCAGAAGCTCAGCGCGGTCAATCGCGAGCTGCTGATCCTCCAGGCCGCTCAGCTCGAAGGCGGCGCCTACGAATGGCGCCAGCATGTGCCGATCGCGCTCGGCGTCGGCTGCACGCAGGCCCAGGTCGATGCCGTCGCGTGCGCAGATTACGACGCCGCCGCGCTGAGCGAAGCCGAGCGCGAGCTGCTCAAGTTCGGCCGCGAGGTCGTCGAGAACGTCCGCGTTCCCGAGGCGACCTTCGCCGGCGTGCGAAAGCACTTCAGCGACCAGGAGATCGTCGAATCCATCGTTGCGCTCGGCTTCTACATGATGATGGCGCGCCTGACCGAAGCAACCGAAACCGATCTCGATCCCGCCGCCGGCATGAAGGTCTATGACGGCGGCAAGAAACAGGGCGGCTGAGATGGCGGAGACCGAGAGCAGGCCGGATCGCTACGTCCGCCCGCCGAGCGTGGAGTCGCTGGGCGAAGCGCCGGGCAGGGGCCGCCTGAAAGGGCGCCGCATCCTGGTCGTCGGCGGCGGCCAGCGCGTCTTCGACGCCGCCACCGACCCGATCGGCAACGGCCGCGCCATGAGCGTTCTTTGCGCACGAGAGGGTGCGAAGGTCGCGGTGGCCGATCTCAATCGCGCCTCCGCCGAACAGACGGTGAAACGCATCACCGATCAAGGCGGTGAAGCCTTTGCGATCGCGGCGGACGTCACGTCGGAAGCCGACGTTCTGCGCATGATCGAAGAAGCCCACGGTGCCATGGGCGGGCTCGACGGCATGGTGCTGAACATCGGCACCTTCGGCAGGGTCGGGCTCGACGCGATCAGCCCCGAGGAGTGGAACAAGATCTACGACGTCAACGTCCGCGGGCCGATGCTGTGCTGCCGCGCCGCGTTGCCGAAATTCGAAGATGGCAGCGCCATCGTCTTCATCTCCTCGATCGCCGCGCTGAAGGCCGGTTCGCAGATGGCGGTGTACGATTCCTCCAAGGCCGCGCTCGGCGGCCTGATGCGCAACATCGCACATCTCGGATCGCGCCGCGGCATCCGCGCCAATCTCGTCTATCCCGGCCTCGTCGACACTCCGAACGGCCGCGAAGCCGGCGCGGGCCGCCCCAACCGCGGCAAGGGCCATGTTCCCTTTGGCCGCCAGGCAACCGCCTGGGAAATCGCCTACGCCGTGCTGTTCTTCCTCTCGGACGAAAGCGTCTATATCACCGCGCAGACCCTCGCGGTCGATAGTGGCTTGAGCGGAATGTAGGCGCAGCTTCCTATCGCGCGTGCGATCGCGCGCGACAGACAAGATGGTCGAGCGAGATGCGCCCGGGTCCGTGAGCCATGAGGGCAAGCGCCATCGCGGCCCAGGTGAGGTGGATCGGCCAGCCATCGGGCACCGTGAGTTCGACGATCAGCGTCATGAACAGCAGCCCGAGCGCCGCGAATCGCGTGCCTAGTCCCAGCACCAGCAGGACCGGGAACATGATCTCGCCCGAGCCCGACAGGAAGGCCATCACCGCCGGCGCCGGAAAGTGATAGGGCCCGCCCGGCAGATGCAGCATGAATTCGTCGCTGAACAGCGTCACGGCCGTGTCGTTCAGCCTCAGGAAGCCGCCCCATTTGAGCATGCCCGAGCGCCAGAACGGTACGGCGAGCGCGAGGCGCAGCACGAGTTGGACGAGCGATGGCGTCGCGAGCGTCTGCACCAGATGATTGGCTCTGTCGATGAGCGCTCCGGGCGACGGCAGGCCGCTCTCGGTGGCCATGTGCTGGTCCGTGATCATGTTGGGTCTCCAGAGGCGAACGAGGTGAAGGCGCCGGCTTCGATCAGCCCGGCGATGTTCGCGGCGATGTCGAATTGGCTTGAAGCGTCCAGGGCCGACGCCGCGGCCTCGCCGAGTGGCCGTCCCGAGATCAGGCTGCTCGCGAACACCGCTCCGCCGGGCGGAAGGCGGCGCACGGTGACCTCGAACTCCGGCCGCGTGATCAGGGCATGTTCCGGCGTGGAGGCATCGATCCGCATGACCGGTGCATCGTCGCGGTTGGCGGCAAAGATCGTCACTGCGGCGTAGTCCGAACGCAAGCAATACGCGGCCGGGTGCGGAGTGAACACCAGATCGGCCAAACGATCGGGCGTCACCGCCGACAGCCGGGCCGGCGACAGCGGGGACGCGTCGGCGGCGTGATAGGCATCGAGCCAGGCGCGTTCGATGCGGGCGACGTCGGAAAGCCAGGGCATGGCCTGCGCATGCTCATACCGCGCGATGAACTCGGGGAAATCGCGGCCGTACTCGAACAGCAGCGGCGAGGTCGGCGGATTGCTGCGCACGTGAAAGCGTGCCATGGCGCGGAAGAAGTCGGTGCCGGTGATGCGCTGCACCGCCGGATAGATCGCGGCGAGTGCGTCGATCAGGCTGACGGTGACGTTGTTGCGGTAGACGTCATAGCGTCGGCCGGCGGCCTTGCCGTTCGGACCGGTCACGACCTCGGGCGTGCTGCGCGCCGGATCCAGCAGTGCCGGCGCGAACGAAGCGGCGAAGGACAAGTCTGCTTCAGGCGGCATGACGGTCTCCCGCCGGCACGGCTGACTGCTGACGGTCGAGGATCGCCTGTGCGGCTGCGGCCTCCGCTTGCAGCACCGGCCAGTCCGGAATGTTGCTGTCCCATTCGATCAGCGTCGGCACCGCGCCGCGGCGTTGGATCACGATCTCATAGAGCTTCCACACGGCGTCCGCGACCGGGCCGTCGTGGCTGTCGATCAGCAGCAGATCGCCTTCGTCGTCGGCCTGCTCGGCATGGCCCGCGAGATGGATTTCCTCGACGCGCGACAGCGGAAACTCCGCAAGATACTCGAGCGCCGAGAATCCCTGATTGGTTGCGGAGACGAACACGTTGTTGACGTCGAGCAGCAGGCCGCAGCCGGTGCGTTCGGCAACGGCGCGGATGAAATCCGTCTCGCGCATCGCGGATTCGCGGAAGGCGACATAGGTCGAGGGGTTTTCAAGGAGCAGCGGGCGGCGAATCGCCTCCTGCACCTGGTCGATGTGGTCGCACACACAAGCCAGCGTGGCCTCGGTAAAGGGCAGCGGCAACAGATCGTTGAAGAAGCTGGTCTCATGCGTCGACCAAGCGAGATGTTCGGAGACCAGCGCCGGCTGATAGCGCGCAACCAGGCCGCGGAAGCGCGCCAGATGCGCCTTGTCGAGCGCTCGGGGTCCGCCGATCGACATGCAGACGCCATGCAGCGACAGGGGATGGTCGCGGCGGATCGCCTCCAGCGCCCGATGAGGCGGACCGCCATCTCCCATGTAGTTCTCGGCGTGGACCTCGAAGAAGCCACGCCGAGGTCCGGCCTCGAGGATATCAGGGAGATGCGCGGGCTTGAAGCTCGTCCCGGCGACGCCGCCGACGGGGGGCGAGAAGCGAAGCGGCATGGCTGCTGGTCGGGTCGGCTGGATCACCGTGCTCATCGTGCTGCTCCGTTCGCGATTGCTGGCGACGTCGCGCCGGCCGTCAGACCGGCTTGAGCGAACCCTTCTTGCCGCCCGGCAGCTGGATGCTGGTGCAGGTGCCGCCCTGCACGAATTTCCAGGCGTTGCCCTGGAAGTCGACGGTCGAGGTGCCCTGGCAGGTCGTGCCCGGACCCGCCGCGCAATCGTTCTGGCCTTTCAGCGCGACGCCGAAGCACTTCTCCTTCTTGGCGGCGACGGCCGCGTCGGCTTCGGCCTTGGTCAGCGGGCCGGCGGCGGCGAGGGTCGCGAGCGCGGTCGATACGGCGCCGGCGAGCACGAGCGAGGTGACGGCACGTTTGGCAGACATCGAATTCTCCTGTTCGAGATGGCATCGCCTGGCAGGCGATGCCCGCAAGGTCCCTTTCGCTGCGCGCACAGCCCGCGTTACAGCGGGCTGCTCACGAACCCGTGAGACCGGTGGGATCGGGCGCACCGCCGGTGCGCTTGGGCGGTATTTGCAGGCAGGCGTCCGCTCGAGGCCAATGCCTTGGGTCTATCGAGACGGTAGCCACCCGGCATTGGCGGCCCGCCTTCGTTTCCTGCCAGACGTAACGGGCGGGCGCCGGCGGCGTAGAGCAATGTCAGTGGCTCAGGTGGACCGGCAGGCGAAGGCAGCGATGAAGGTCGATCCCGAACGACGGCTTCGTGCGATCGCAAGGCTGACGGTCAGCATCCGCCTTGCGGTGTCCGCGCTGGTCCTGGCGGCGATCCTGCTGACGGCCGCGCTCTCCAGCCTGCTCTGGTGGCGCACGGCGGAGGCGACCAGCCGGCAGCTCGCCTCGACCATCAACGATCAGATCGTGGCGGCGGTGCGCAAGGAGGTCTCGGCCATCGTCGACGAGGCGCGCGCCGCGCACACCGCGATCCGCACGCTGTTCCTGCAGAACGTGCTCGACACCCGCGAGGCCGACAAGCGCGAGTTCGTATTTCTGTCGCAATTGCAGTCGCAGGCGACGATCTCGTGGGTCGCCTTCGGCTGGCCCGACGGCTCCTTCTTCGCCGCGCACAAGCTCGGCGATCGCCGCCTCGAGATGATGGAGATCTCGCTGACGGATCATCCAGGCCAGCGCCGCGTCGATGAATATGACGTGGTGCCCGGCGACATCGAGTTTGCCAATCGCCGCTTCGAGCCGACCTCATTCCGCGTCGCCGATCAGGCCTGGTTCAAGGCCGGGCTCACGGCCGATGATCCGCAATGGTTCAGGGTGATGGACCATGCGACCGGCGAGCGGCCGTCGATCGCGTTCGCGGGGCCGATCGACGTCTACCAGGAGCGGCAAGGCGTTCTGGCCGTCATCATCGAGTATACGAGGCTCGCGCGCTTCCTGTCGCAGCTCGAGGTCGGGCGCACGGGGACTGCGTTCATCGTCGATGATGGCGGAGGACTCGTCGCGGCGCCGGACAAGGCGGCCGACGAGCTCCATCCGGCGCGGGGCGACACGACGTTGCTGCCGCTGGCGCGCGCAGCGCTCGACAAGGCAGGCGAGGCCGGCCGCAAGGAGGCCTGGCGAAGCCGGCTCACCTCCGGCGGCGCGGCCTACGAGGTTGCGCTGACGCCGCTGCCGTTTCCCGGCTGGTCGCTCGCGACCGTGATCCCCGAGGCCGAATTTCTCGGGCCGGTCGAGACGACGCTGCGGCGCCTGATCCTCGGCCTTGCCATCGGTGCCGTGCTCGCGGCGCTGGCCTCGGCGATGCTGGCGCGTTCCGTCATCGCCGCGCCGCTGTCGCGCGTCGTCGGCGAGCTTCGCCATGTCGAGGCCTTCGCGCTGGAGCAGGTGCGCCGCCACCCTTCGCGGCTCAAGGAGATCGCCAGCCTGTCCGGCGCGATCGCCGAGATGGCGTCCGGCCTCTCCGCGTTCCGCAAGTTCATCCCGGCCGATCTCGTCCGCGGCCTGTTGCGCCAGGGCGTCGAGGCGAGGCCCGGCGGCAGCATCCAGGAGCTCAGCGTGATGTTCATCGACATTGCCGGTTTCACCGGCCTGTCCGAGCGGCTCGGCGATCGCGTGGTGCCGCTGCTGTCGCGCTATCTCGACGTCACCTCGGAGATCATCGTCGCCAATGGCGGCACCATCGACAAGTTCATCGGCGACGCCGTGATGGCGTTCTGGGGGGCGCCGCAGCCGCAGGGCGATCACGCGGTGCGATGCTGCCGCGCAGCGCTCGCCTGCCGCAAGGCGGTCGAAGAGTTGGGCCTGGTGGATGATCTCGGCCAGCCGCTCCAGATCCGGATCGGCATCAATTCCGGCCGCATGCTGGTCGGCAATATCGGCTCGGAGCTGCGGCTGAACTACACCGTGATCGGCGATGCCGTGAACGTCGCCAGCCGGCTCGAAGGCGCCAACAAATCCTACGGCACGCAGATTCTGATCGGCGAGACGACCGAGCGTCTGGCGCGCGGCGCCGTCATCACGCGCGAGATCGACAGCATCGCGGTGTACGGACGGGAGGAGGGGCTGTCCGTCCACGAATTGATCGGGATGGTGAACGCAGATGCCGTCGATGGCGAGACCACCGGCTGGATCGCGGATTACGAGCGCGGCCTCGCCGCCTATCGCGCACAGCGGTTCGCCGATGCGCTGGCCGATTTCGAAGCTGTGTTGAAGCAGCGCGGTCATGATCGTCCCGCCGCGCTGATGCGCGACCGCTGCCAGCAGCTCGCCGCAGCCGCGCCCGATGCGACGTGGCGGCCCGTGGCGGCGTTGGCGTCGAAATAGCGAGATGGACCCCAGGTCGCGGCCTCCGGCCGTTGCAGTGGAAACCGGTTGGCAAAGTCTGCTGATTCCGCTCATGATGTGGACATGAAAACCACATTGCTCACACCCGAACGCTACACCCGCTCGCCCTGGAAGAACGGCGGCGGCATCTTCACCGACATTGCAGGCGCCTGGCGCGCCGAGGCGGCGACGAGGGATTGGACCAGTCTGCTCTGGCGCTTTGCCAGCACGCCGATCGTGGCGCCCGGTCCCTTCTCCCACATGCCCGGTATCGACCGCTTGCAGATGGTCGTCGGCGGGGGCGGGCTGGTGCTGAAGTCGCCGACGCAGGAGTTCGACGAACGTGAACCTTTTACGACGGTGCGCTTCACCGGCGAGATGGAAATCGTGACGGCGCTCGAACAAGGCCCGGTCGAGGTCGTGAACCTGATGGCCAGGCGCGACGCGGCGGAGATCGATCTCGTGGCGTTGCGCGAGCCCGGCGCGCGGCAGCTCAATGCCGGCACTCATCTGGTCTACGCCGCGCGCGGCGATTGCCGCGTCCGCCTCGATGGCGAGGAGTTTTCACTTTCGCACGAAAACACGCTGCGGGTGGAACTTGCCGCGGCCTCGCAGCTCGTGCTGGTGTCGGGGCTGGCGGTGCTGGGCTCGATCTGGCTGGTCGGCTAGCGTCGTCACTCCGTGCGCACAATCCGGGCAGCTGGCCAGGTTGACGGCGCGCGGCCAGCGCACGATATGTGTTGCGATGCACACCGCCGCTGAAGGGCAGACGATGACAACGCCGCCGACCAACAATGCCCCCACGCAGGCCGACGGCGTCGTCGACTGGCTGACCAACGGCACGCGCGACGAGCGCTTCATCGACAACATCTTCGCGCAGATGTGCATCCGCCTCCAGCAGGCGGGCATACCGGTCAGGCGCGCGACGCTCCACGTGCTGATCAATCACCCGCAGTGGCTCGGGGCACGGATGATGTGGTCCGATGGGATGCGCGAGGCGGAGATTGCGCTGGTCGATTATGACGTTCGCGAGCGGTCCGAATATATCGGCAGCGCCGCCAGCGAGATCCATGACGGCGCCGCCGAGGTGCGCGAGCGGCTCGAGCAGGATTCCACGCTCAGCCGCAAGCACGCCCTCTATGACGAAATGCGGGCCAAGGGCCTCACCGACTATGTCGCCTGGCCGCTCTACCACACGCTCGGCAAGCGCCATCTCGTCACCTTCGCGACCGATCGGCCCGGCGGTTTCGACGATGCGCATGTCGCCGGCCTGAAGAAGCTGCTGCCGGTGCTGGCGCTGGTCAGCGAAATTCGCATCAAGAACCGCCTGGCACGGACGCTGCTGGAGACCTATGTCGGCTCCCATGCCGGCGAGCTCATCCTGGCCGGCGCGACCCGGCGCGGCAGCGGCACGACGGTGCGCGCCGCGATCATGATCTGCGACCTCCGGGACTTCACCAAGATTTCCGACAATTGGCCGCGCGACGACGTCATCGATCTCCTCAACGATTATTTCGACGCGATGTCGGAGCCGATCGCGCGGCACGGCGGCGAGATCCTGAAATTCATCGGCGACGGTCTGCTCGCCATCTTCCCGCTTCATGAGCCCAACGCCTGCGCGAATCTGCTGCATGCCGTGGCCGAGGCCCGCAAGGCCATGGCCGCGCTGAACGAACGGAACGGCGCGACCGGCCGCGCTCCGCTGAATTACGGCATCGGCGTCCATGTCGGCGACGTCATGTACGGCAATATCGGATCGACCAGCCGGCTCGACTTCACCGTGATCGGCCCGGCCGTCAACATGGCCTCCCGCCTCGAAGCCCTCACCAAGCAGTTGGGACGAAAGGTGCTGCTGTCACGCGCCTTCGCCGAGCTGGTGGAGAAGCAGTTCCAGCTGGAGCACGTAGGCAGGCACGAGGTGCGCGGCTTCAGCGATCCGATCGAGCTGTTTGCGTATCCGGGCTGAGGGCAGGGCCAGCGCATATGACGTGCTGGACGATCCGGGCCAACGCCTCGTCCTTCGAGACGACCGCTTCCAGCGGTCTCCGCAGGATGACGCCAATGGGGCCCGCTGAAGCTGCTGCCGCATACGTCAACGGAACCGCGCTGCCTGTTCCTGCTATTTCTCGACCGGCCCCGACCAATCCTTGAAGCCGCCGACATTGTAGACCTTCTCGTAGCCCATGTCCTTCAGCACCTTCCCGGCCAGCGCCGATCTGCCGCCGGACGCGCAGTAGAGGATCACGGTCTTGGTCTTGTCGAATGCCTTGTCGTGATAGGGTGACTCCGGATCGGCGCGAAACTCCAGCATCCCGCGCGAGACATGCACGGCGCCGGCGATCTTGCCGCTGGCGGCGACTTCCGGCGCATCGCGAACGTCTACGACCAGCGTGTTGCCGCTTCCGATCATCTCGGCCGCCTGCTCCGACGTGATCTTCGGGACTGCCGCGTTCGCAGCTTCCAGCATTTGCTTCACACTCGTTGCCATCGGTTCTCTCTCCTGCCGCCCCCGCGGGAGGATAGCACATCGATCCGGGCTGCGCCCCCTCCGGTCGACGGATGCCGCGCCGCGCAAACGGGCGTTCGCCGGCCCCTTTCATGGACCGGGCCGGGCGTCGTGCGGATGGGCAAATGAGGGCGCCTTGTTGAAAGAGATTGCCCCGCAGGACTCGTAAGCTGGCTTCGTTGGCGGCTCGGACGAAGAGTGCCGCCCGCTTCATCGGGAGGGAGGCGAGCCCGGTGCAACAGAAGAGGTGATCGGCGACATCAGGCGCGACAGCAAGAGGAGACGTCAATGCCAATTTGCTCCGGAAATCTTCACGGTCGAGCCGGGCGCTGTGCCGTCTGCGACGGCCAGTTCGGTCTCGTCAGGTATTACGCCTGGCGCAACCCTCTTTGCTCGAGAAAGTGCGTCGAACGTTTCGCGACGCGCCGCCAGGACGACCGCGACTGGGTCGGCCATTTCCCGGTCGCCTTCGACCTGCCCCCAGAGAACCGCGCGAGGATCCCATGACGCTGCAGATGTCACGACGAGGCAAGGAATATATGGAAACGGCGCAGAGCCTGCTGCGCGTGGCCCGGAGCATGACCGACGATGCGGTGGCAGCGCGGTTGAAGATGCTGGCCGATGACTATCAACGGCGCGCCGAAGAGGCCTCGAGCGTCGATGCCGCCAAATCGGTGACGCGCTCGGCTGCCAGGGCCGAGTACGATTGGTCGCAGGAGCCCGCGTGAGATGATCAGGATCATTGCCGTGCTCTGCAGTCTCTCGTCTCCGGCGGACTGTCATGAACAGATCGTCACGACCTCGGACTTCGCGGACGTGACGATGCAGTCCTGCCTGATGGGCGCACCGCAACTCGCCGAGTGGATGGCGCAGCATCCGGCCGAACGTCTGGCCGCATGGCGTTGCACGATCGGCAAGCAGGGCGGCGGCAGAGCAGCTTAGGATGCGGGCCTGGAATAGGCAGGGCGGAGGGCGGGTCGGGGTCCGGTTGCCAACGCCGGATTGTGCGACTACGCTTTGCGACAAGCTACGTCCAAACGGTCTTTGGCCGCACGTTCATGCCGAAATTCCTTCGCATCGGAGTCCATCAGTCCAACGTGTCCGGATACACGTCGAAGGCGTGGTGCGTCAGGCGTGTCGGCTCGGCGGTGTTCCTGAAATGGGGTGCCGTGGAGGTGCATGGGGCCGGCGATGGGCGCAAGGTCTACTGGTCGCGATCGCCGCAGGAGAAGACGGTTCGTTGCGGCACGGCGCAGCGCGCGCAGGACTACACGAAGGCCGCCATCGCGCGGCGACGCAACCATCGCTACGAGCCGCTGACGGGACCGATTGCGCTCCGGCGCAGGTCCTTCGATCGCGGCACTGAACCCAAGCAGGCGCTCGCCACCATCCTGATCGTCGATATCGTCGGCTCCACCGCGAAGGCCGCGAAGCTCGGCGATGCGCGCTGGACCAAGGTGATGGGCCATTACTACGCCGCGGTCCGCAAGGAGCTGAAGAGCGCGCGCGGCAAGGAAGTCGTGACCACAGGAGACGGCGTGCTGGCAACGTTCAGGAAGCCCGCCGCCGGCATCACTTGCGCGGCCGCGATCCAGAAGGCGGTTCGCACGCTGGGCCTCGAGATCAGGGTGGGCTTGCACGCCGGCGAGTACACGATCAGCGGCGGCGAAATGGTCGGCCTCGCCTTCCACATAGGCACCCGCGTCGCCGCGAAGGCGCGCGCGGGAGAGGTGCTGGTGTCGAGCGCGGTGAAGGAGCTGGTTTCGCAGCCCGAGATCAGGTTCAGGGATCATGGTGTGCATCAGCTCAAGGGCGTGCCGGAGCGGTGGAGGTTGTGGCGGGTGGAGGCGTGAAGCGGCGCCGCGCCCGGTGCGAAGGCGATGCGGACCAGCAGGACGCGGGCCGCAACTTGCGTTGCGGCTCAAGTGAATCCGACGACGTCTCGCGGCCGCAGCCGCGACGGTCTTCGCCATGGAACGCTTTCGAATCTGTGAGCCGACTACGAAAGCCCGAAACTCTGCTCAGGTTACGTTGAAGCGCCGAATAGCTTGCGCACTGCCGGCAACCACTCGCCGGTCATCGTGAACTCGAGCCCGAGTCGAGCTCCGCAGGCAATCGCCAGCATGGTGATCGGCGCCGAGATGGCGAGCGTCGAGAACGCGGTCAATCCCTGTCCGATCGTGCATCCCATCGACATGACCCCTCCGATACCCATCAGGAGCGCGCCGGTCATGTGACGCTTCAATTCGCGCGCGTCGTCGCAGGCCTCCCAGCGGAAGCCGCGTGCGAGCATTGCCGCGGCAAGGGAGCCTGCCACGACGCCGGCGACGGAGCCGATACCGAAATTCAGCCGCGCACCCGAGAAAGTGGCGATGTAGAGGATGGTGTCGCCGAGTGGTGCGACGAAACTGAGCGATGAGACGCGGGCGGGATCGAATTCGTCATCGGCGAGCCATCCGGTCGCGAACCAGCCGAATGCGATCGCGCCGCCAACGGCAAGGCCGGAGGCCAGCAGTCGGGGCGATCGCATCAGCCTGCCGTCGGCGAGGGCCCAGACGGCAAGCGCCGTGGCGATCGACAGGACGAGGAGTGCGCGCACCGCGCTCCCCGCGCCCAGAAGCGAGGTCAGCGTCTGGTCATAGCCTTCGGAGAGCCGCAGCGACAACGGCTCGATCAGCATCAGGCGCAGCATCCCCGTGATCCCGCGCATGGTCGCGAGCGCCGAGAGGCCGAGCACAAGAAAGACCACGATGGCCCGCAGATCCCCGCCGCCGATACGGACCAACGTGCCGAAGCCGCAGGTGCCGACCAGCGCCATGCCGATGCCGAACGTCAGCCCGCCCAGAATCGCGCCGCCAAGCCCGATCGACGACGTCAGGTAGATCGACCGCGACAGGTCGACGATGCCGAACTCGGCGAGCATCTGGGTGGCCAGTAGGGCCACGGCCGCAGCCAGCGCAAAGGATTTCAGCCGACGCAAATCCGACCCGAAGAACGCATCCTCGAGCATCGCCAAGGTGCAAAACCGTCCCGCGCGGCCGGCAACGCCGAGCACGGCACCGGCGGCAAGCCCACATGCAAACGCTATGGTCGAAGGGCTCAGCATTCCTCCCGCTTCTTCTTGGTTTGGCCTTGCGGGTAATCTGCGCCGTCAGGGCGCGAAAAGCCAGCGCGGACGAAATTACCGGCGGCGCCGGCGTACCGGCTCGCAGAACACGTCGTAAACGGCGGTGAGAATCTTGCGGACGTCCTCGCTGGCGAGACTGTAGTAGATCGTCTTGCCGTCGCGCCGGGTCGTTACCAGCCGATCCAGCCTCAGCCGCGCGAGCTGTTGCGAGACGGTCGATTGCCGCTCGCCCAGGAATTGCTCGAGCTCGGTTACGGATTTCTCGCCCTCGGCGAGGATGCAGAGCAGCAACAGTCGGGACTCGTGGGACAGCGCCTTGAGCATGTCGCTCGCCTCGCGCGCCTTCTCGATCATCTGCTCGAGTTCGGCGGAGCCTTCGATCTCCTTCAGCTTCGGCAATGGCATCGCGTCAAGTTCCTCTCAGCAAAATCCGCAAGACCAGTCACGACTTCTCGGGTTCCGATCCCGCCTTTGACAGGATTCGGTCCAAGAGGCCAAAGAAGAAGGCATCCCCCGGATAGCCGCGAATGCGCCCGATCTCACGGCCCTCTTGTACCACGACGAAGGTCGGCGTGAAGGGACCCGGATCGATTCCGGCGAGATCGGCGGGAACGGGGCTGTTCAGGTCGACCCGGCGCAGCGGTGCGGCCCGGCTTTCGTCGGTCTTGCCGTAGATCGGCGCGATCTCGGCGTCGAAGCGCGCGCACCAGGCGCAACCGGCCCGCTCGAACATGACGAGCTCGACGGCGCGCGACGCCGTCGCGGGCAGCGCGAGCCCGACGGCGACGGCGACCAAAATGACGATTCTGTTCATGCGTGACCGAACTCCGGACTTGCCTGTCGACGTTCCTGGCGCTTTATATCATTAAATTCGTATATGTGATAGGGATGGGGCGGAATGACCTTGGACGTCACGCTTGGTGCGGCCTTCGTCGCGGGCCTCTTGTCGTTTCTGTCGCCCTGCATCCTCCCCCTGGTCCCGCCTTTCCTGTGCTACATGGCCGGCGTCTCGGTCACGGATCTGTCCGGCGACCGGCCGGATCTGCGGCCGCGCATCCTGGTCTCCGCGCTGGCCTTCGTGGCGGGCTTTTCGCTGGTCTTCATCGCGCTCGGCTCGACTGCCTCGATCGCGGGCCGCTTCGTCTCCGCGCATCTGTCGACGCTCGGCATCGTCGCGGGCGGACTGATTATCGTCATGGGCCTGCATTTTCTCGGCGTATTCAGGATTCCGCTGCTCTATCGCAGTGCGACCATGCAGGCCGACAACCGTCCGGCCGGCCTTGCGGGAGCCTTCGTCATGGGCCTGGCATTCGCGTTTGGCTGGACGCCCTGTGCTGGCCCCATCCTTGCCGCCGTCCTGCTGATGGCAGGCTCGGAGGACACGACCGGACGGGGCGCGCTGCTGCTGACAGCCTATTCGGTCGGGACCGGCATTCCCTTCCTGGTTGCGGCTGCGTTCACCGGTCGTTTCATTGCCGCGCTGGGCCGTGTGCGCCGGCATCTCGGTCTGATCGAGAAGACGATGGGCCTCTTCCTGGTCGTGACCGGCCTGATGTTCCTGACCGGCTTGATGCCCGCGGTCTCGGAATGGCTGCTTGAGCATTTTCCTGGACTGACCAGCATCGGCTGAGGCTAGCCGTAACGGAAGTCGAGCAGCTGGGCAAAGGACTGCAGTTCGATGAGGTAACGATGCACGAGGGAGCCGTCGCCCGCCATCGCGGCATGGGCGATCTCGCCGCTGCTGGCGATCGCGCCATCGATCAGGCGGCGGAATTCGCCTTGGGCAACGATCTCGCCATCTGCCCATTCGTTACAGCGCCGAAGCCGATCGCGGAATGCGCTTGCGGCGGCGACGGTCTCCTCGGCGTTCGCTGGCGCCGGCTGCTCGGAGTACCTGATGGCTGCGACACGCAACGTTTCCATGGCGGGCGCGATCTCGAAGATGCAATCGCCAAGATCGTACAGGCCCGCATGACGCCTGAGCGCGTGAAAAGCCTGCCGAATCGCGAGCAGCTCGCGGCCGGCGGCGACATTGTCTCCGCGCTCCAGCGCGCCCGTGATCGTCGTGAGCCGGTCGCGACCCCCGTCGAGAAATCCCGACAATTCGGCCGGCGCGTAAGCGGCCGGGGGACTGGAGGCGTTCGGCTCGAGTCGTTTCCACCGGGCGGCCGCTTCGTCGGTCTCGATCTGGGCCAGCGCGACGTTGCCGGTGCGCGCATAGCTCGCGGCGGTGCGCAGGTTGGCCATGATCGGCGCCATCGCCGATCCGAAATCCGAAGCTTTGTCGACATCTGCGCCAAGCGCGAGCGCATTCGAAGCCAGCCATGCCAGCAGCACGATGGTGCAGCGCAAGATCGGAACTCCTTGTCACATTCGTGCATTCGAATATCATAATAGAAATGACCAGCGCGCAAGATCTCCCAACGCACAAGACCCCGACGTCGCTTCGCATGCCGACGCGACGCGGCCTTCTCGCATTCGCGTTTGGCGCGGCGTGGGCCGGTCCCGGCGCGGCTGCGGCCGAGCCCGCGGTTGGCGAAGATGGGCTCTATCACGAGCCCTGGTTTCTGCAGAGGTTCCTCGATCTGCGCGAGGACCTGGAGAGCGCCACCGCTGGCGGCAAGCGCCTCGCCATCATGTGGGAGCTGCGCGGCTGTCCCTATTGCCGCGAGACGCATCTGGTGAACTTCGCCGATGCCGGCATCGCGACCTATATCCGCGACAATTTCGAGGTGTTGCAGCTCAATCTGATCGGCTCGCGCAAGGTTACCGACTTCGACCGCCAGGAGTTGCCCGAGAAGGACCTCGCTCGAAAATACGGGATCAGGTTCACCCCGACCTTTCAGTTCTTTCCGCCAACCGCCGATGGCATCGAAGCGAAGGAGGCGATGGCGCGCGAAGTGGCGCGGGCGCCCGGTTATCTCAAGCCGGCGCACTTCCTGGCGATGTTTCGCTTCGTGCGGGAGCGCGCCTATGAGCGCGGCTCGTTCCGGGATTTCCTGGCCGCGAATGGCTGACCGAGAGCGTCCTTCGAATTTCGCTTGACGCCGCCGGTCACATGAACATATCATAATAACTGAATGTGATGGACCGTGAGTCCGTCGTAATCAAGAGCGGGCGTCACCCCGCGATCCGAGGGTAGGAAACATGCGGCGCTCGCTTGCGGCTGCGTTTGCACTTTGTCTGTCGGCCGGAGGCGCTCTTGCCCAAGAGACTGCCAGAGAGCCGACCAAGGAGCCCATCAGGCTCGACGTCGTCAACGATTCCTTGCCGAAATCCCTGACCGGTGCGCCCGGCAATGCCGCCGCCGGCAAGAAGGTGTTTCTGACGCGCACGCTCGGCAACTGCCTGGCCTGCCATCAGGTCACGAGCCTGAAGTCCGAGGATTTCCACGGTGAGTTCGGTCCATCTCTCGACGGTGTGGCCGGCCGCTACACCGAGGCGCAATTGCGCCTCATCGTCGCCGACCCCAAGCGCGTCTTCACCAACACCGTCATGCCTGCGTTCTTCAAGAACGACGGCTTGAGCCGGGTGCGCCCGGAATTCGTCGGCAAGTCCATTTTGACGGCCGTGCAGGTCGAGGACGTCATCGCTTTTCTCAAGACGCTGAACTGACGGCGAGGAGGATCTGGAATGAAAGCCATCAATCGACGGCAGGCATTTGCGCTTGGGGGCGGCTTCGTCATGCTGACCCTGATGCCCATGGCGGCCGATGCCGAAGTCACGGGCGATGCGGCGAAGTGGATCGAGAAGTTCACCGGCGGCAAGCAAGCTGCCAAGGGCAAGATTTCGCTCGACCTGCCGGAGATCGCGGAGAACGGCAACACCGTGCCGCTCTCGATCAACATCGAGAGTCCGATGACCGCGGATTCCTATGTCAAGGACGTCATGATCCTCGCTGACGGCAACCCGAATGCGGGTGTCGCGACGCTGTCGTTCACGCCGCTATCGGGCAAGGCGGAAGCATCGATCCGGATCCGGCTCGCAACCACGCAGAACGTGGTTGCGATCGCGAAGATGAGTGACGGTTCGCTGTTCACGGAGCAGAAGACCGTCAAGGTCACGATTGGCGGCTGCGGCGGCTAGGGGCGTCAGGAGAGGAACAATGGCAGACAAACCGCGCATCAAGCTTCCCAAGGAAGCGGCCAAGGGCGAAGTGATCCAGATCAAGACCCTGGTCTCGCATGTCATGGAATCGGGCCAGCGCAAGGACGCGCAGGGCAAGGCCATTCCGCGCAAGATCATCAACAAGTTCGCCTGCGAGTTCAACGGCAAGCCGGTGTTCTCCTGCGCGCTCGAACCGGCGATCTCGGCCAATCCCTACATCCAGTTCGACGCCAGGATCGACGAAGCCGGAACGTTCAAGTTCTCCTGGACGGACGACGACGGCACGGTGATCACGGCCGAAGAGAAGATTGCGCTCAAGGCATGATGCGTATCACGCATTGAGGGAGGCTCGGATGGCGCGACGATATGTTGGGATGGCCGCCCTGGTCGCAGCCGTTGCGTCGGTTGCGACGCTTGCGGTCGCAGACGACGCCGAGCGCAAGGGCATCGCGGCGCCGCCCGGCCACGTCTTCAAGACCATCATCTCCGGCTACGAATTTCGCAGCAAGGAGACCCGTGCGTTGCAGGACGACGATCTCGAAAACCCGGGCTTCCTCGCCGTGGAGCGTGCGGCGGATGTCTGGAAGAAGGTGGAGGGCAGCGAAGGCAAGTCCTGCATGAGCTGCCACGGCGAGGCCGAGACCAGCATGAAGGGCGTCGGCGCCGCCATGCCGAAATGGGACGACAAGCTGAAGAAGCCGGTCAATCTCGAGCAGCGCATCAACATCTGCCGCACCGAGCACATGAAGGCGGAGCCCTGGAAATTCAAGTCCCGGGAGTTGACCGATATGACCGCGTTCGTGCGCTATCAGTCGCACGGCATGCCCGTGGCGGTGAAGACCGACGGGCCGATGTCGCCCTGGTTCGAGCGCGGCAAGCAGATCTATTACACGCGCTATGGCCAGCTCGATCTCGCCTGCGAATCCTGCCACGAGCGCAACAACGGCAAGTTCATGCGCGCCGATTTCCTGAGCCAGGGCCAGACCAACGGCTTTCCGACCTATCGGCTGCGCGACCAGCGCCTGGTGCCGCTGCACGAGCGTTTCCAAGGCTGCATGTTCGACGTGCGCGCCGAGCCGTTCAAGCCGCTCTCGGACGAATTCCTCGCGCTCGAGCTCTATGTGGCCTGGCGCGGCATCGGTTTGCCGGTCGAGACGCCGTCGGTGCGCAACTGACACGATGAGTTTGCAGGAGTATTGCGCATGATCTCTCGCCGCGAGTTCATTCAGGTTGCCGCGGCAACGGCGGCTCTTTCGACCGGTGTTGGCTCCGGCCTGACCCGCGCGGTCGCCCAGCAGCGCCTGACCGAGAAGGAGTTGCTGGTCTTCGAGCCGCTCGGCAACGTCACGCTGGTTCACGTGACCGATATCCACGGTCAGCTGATGCCGCTCTATTTCCGCGAGCCCTCGACCAATCTCGGCGTCGGCGAGGCGAAGGGCCTGCCGCCGCACGTCACCGGCAAGGAGTTCCTCGCCCGCTTCGGCATCGCGCCCGGCTCGTCGGCGGCCTATGCACTGACCTCGGAGGATTTCGAGGCGCTGGCCAAGAGCTATGGCCGGATCGGCGGCCTCGATCGCGCCGCGACCGTGATCAAGGCGATCCGCGCCGAGCGCGGCGACAAGGTCGCGCTGCTCGACGGCGGCGACACCTGGCAGGGATCGTGGTCGTCGCTGAAGACGCGCGGCCAGGACATGATCGACTGCATGGCGCTGCTCAAGCCCGACGCCATGACCGGGCATTGGGAGTTCACCTACGGCACCGAGCGCGTCAAGCAGGCGATCGAAGGCCTCGACTTCCCCTTCCTCGGCCTCAACATCCGCGATACCGAATGGAACGAGGCGGCGTTCGAGGCCTCGACCATGATCGAGCGTAGCGGCGTCAAGATCGCGGTGCTCGGCCAGGCTTTCCCCTATACGCCGGTCGCCAATCCGCGCTGGATGATCCCGAACTGGTCCTTCGGCGTGCACGAGGAGGACGTCCAGGCGCAGGTCGACAAGGCGCGCAAGGACGGCGCGCAACTCGTCGTGCTGCTCTCGCACAACGGCTTCGACGTCGATCGCAAGCTCGCCGGCCGCGTCAAGGGCATCGACGTCATCCTGACCGGACATACCCACGACGCGCTGCCCGAAGCCGTCAAGGTCGGCAAGACCTTGCTGATCGCGTCGGGCTCGTCCGGCAAGTTCGTCTCGCGGCTCGACCTCGATGTCCGCGACGGTGAGGTCAAGGCGTTCCGCTACAAGCTGATTCCGCTGTTCTCCGATGTGATCACGGCGGACGCCGAGATGGCGGCCAAGATCGCCGAAGTACGAAAGCCCTTCGAGTCCGAGCTGTCGAAGGTGCTCGGCAAGACGGATTCGCTGCTTTACCGGCGCGGCAATTTCAACGGCACGTTCGACGATTTGATCTGCCAGGCGCTGTTGCAGGAGCGCGACGCCGAGATCGCGCTGTCGCCCGGCTTTCGCTGGGGCACCAGCGTGCTGCCCGGGCAGGACGTCACCTTCGAGGACGTCACCAACGCGACCGCGATCACCTATCCGGCGGTCTATCGCATGGGCATGACGGGCGCGCGGCTGAAGGAGATCATCGAGGACGTCGCCGACAATCTCTTCAACGTCGATCCCTATTACCAGCAGGGCGGCGACATGGTGCGGATCGGCGGACTGTCCTACGCGATCGACGTCACCAAGCCGCAAGGCAGCCGCATCTCGGACATGCAACTGGCCAAGACCGGCGCGCCGATCGATCCCGCCAGGGAGTACCAGGTCGCCGGCTGGGCCAGCGTCAATGAAGGAACCGAAGGGCCGCCGATCTGGGAGGTCGTGGCCAACTACCTGACCCGACAGAAGACGGTTCGTCTCGAACCCAACAGAGCCGTCAAAGTCACCGGAGCGTAAGAAGCGATGTCGAAGACGGATCATTCCCGGCAATCCCGACGCAGTTTCCTGGCCGCTGGCGCCGGTGTTGCGGCTTCGGTGCTCGCAAGGCCCGCCTTGGCCGGAGGCGGCAATCCGGCGAACCAGCCTCCAAACGTGCCGGAATGGACCAAGTCCCTCGGCGAAGGTGTCGCCGTGCGTCCGTACGGCAAGCCGTCGAAGTTCGAGAAGGACGTGGTCCGGCGCGACGTCGAATGGCTGACCGCCTCGCGCGAGTCCTCGGTGAGCTTCACGCCGTTGCACGAGCTCGAAGGCATCATCACCCCGAACGGCCTCTGTTTCGAGCGGCATCATGGCGGCATCGCCGAGGTCGATCCGGCCGATCATCGCCTGATGATCCATGGGCTGGTCGAGCGTCCGCTCATTCTCACGCTGGAGGAGCTGAAGCGCTATCCGCGCGTCAACCGCATCCACTTCATGGAATGCGCAGCGAATTCGGGCATGGAATGGCGCGGCGCCCAGCTCAATGGCTGCCAGTTCACCCACGGCATGATCCACTGCGTGCAGTATACCGGCGTGTCGCTGCGCACCCTGCTGGAGGAAGCCGGCGTCAAGACCAACGGCAAGTGGCTGCTGGTCGAAGGGGCCGACGCGGCCGCGATGGATCGCAGCCTGCCGATCGAGAAGGCGCTCGACGACTGCATCATCGCCTACAAGATGAACGGCGAGGCGCTCTATCCCGAGCAGGGCTATCCGATGCGGCTCGTGGTGCCGGGCTGGCAGGGCAATCTCTGGGTCAAGTGGCTGCGCCGCATCAAGGTCGGTGACCAGCCCTGGCACACCCGCGAGGAGACGTCGAAATACACCGACCTCCTGCCGAGCGGCAAGGCGCGCCGCTTCACCTGGTCGATGGACGCCAAGTCCGTGATCACGAGCCCGAGCCCGCAGGCACCGATCAGGCACGGCAAGGGATTCACTATCGTCTCGGGGCTTGCCTGGAGCGGCAACGGCAAGGTCAAGCGCGTGGACGTCTCGCTCGACGGCGGCCGCAACTGGTGGCCGGCGCGGCTCGACGGGCCCGTTCTCGACAAGGCGCTGACGCGCTTCTACTACGAGTTCGACTGGAACGGTGAGCCGCTGCTGCTGCAATCGCGGGTGCAGGACGAGACCGGATACGTGCAGCCGAGCAAGGCCGAGCTGCGCAGGATTCGCGGCGTCAACTCCATCTATCACAACAATGGCATCCAGACCTGGCATGTGCAGGCCAACGGTGAGGTCGAGAATGTCGAAGTCGCCTAAGTTCATTGCAGCCGCGCTGATGGCTTGCGCGCTGAGCGCTCAGGTGCTTGCGGAGCAGAAGCGGGACGCCAGGAGCGCTCCCCGCTATCACATCGGCCGCGCACCAACCGCGGACGAGATCCGCGGCTGGGATATCGATGTGCGGCCCGACGGCCAGGGCCTGCCGGAAGGCAAGGGCACGGTCGCCCAGGGTGAAAAGCTGTTCATGGACAATTGCGCGAGTTGCCACGGCGAGTTCGGCGAGGGCAGCGGCCGCTGGCCGGTGCTCGCCGGCGGCAAGAGCTCGCTGACGTCGGACAATCCGGTCAAGACGGTGGGCTCGTACTGGCCCTACGCGTCCACCGTGTTCGACTACGTCCGCCACGCCATGCCCTATGGCAATGCCGAGTCGCTGTCGGTCGACGAATACTATGCGCTGGTCGCCTATGTCCTCTACCTGAACGACATCGTCACCGACCAGAATTTCGAGCTGACCTACAGGAATCTCGCCACGATCAGGATGCCGAACGAGCAGGGCTTCGTGATGGACGATCGCGCCACGAGCGAGAAATCGTTCTGGCAGAAGGATCCCTGCATGAAGAATTGCATCGCGCCGGTGAAGATCACCGGGCGCGCTGCCGCCATCGACGTGACGCCCGAGGACAGCAAGGACGGGAAGTCACGGGGCGTGGAGTGAGATGCGGCCGGGCGAGCCGCCGCGGATTCTTTCGCGGTCTGATCGCTGCCGCCTTCATCGTGACAAGTCCCGCCGCCTCGTTGCGGGCGGCCGAACCGCACAGGCTCGCGCTGCAGATCAGCGACGACGACCCGCTCAAGATGCGCGCCGTCCTCGATGTTGCGGCCAACGTCTCGCGGCATTATTCCGGGCTGGGCGAGGAGGTCGAGATCGTAGTGGTCGCCTTCGACGGCGGCCTAGACATGCTGCTCGAGGACCGCTCGCCGGTGAGGGAGCGCTTGGTGAATTTCCTGAAATCGATGCCCAATGTGAGCTTCACCGCCTGCGGCAACACGCTGGAGACGCTGGCGGTGAAGGAGGGCAGGCGGCCACCGCTGATCGGGGGCGTCAGCGTCACACAGGTCGGGGTTGCCGAGCTGATGGAACTGGCGGAGAAGAACTGGACGATTGTCCGGCCGTGAGGAGAAGCCGCCCATGCGATGGTTGATGGGACTGACAGTCTTGCTCGCGCTCGCCGTGCCTGCGGGTGCGGCCAAGCAGGAGCTCGAACTGTCGGTCGACGGCCGCACGACGCTCGCGACTTTGCGCACACCCGCGGTGATGACACCGGACACGCCACTCGTCGTGATGACCCACGGCACGCTCGCGCACAAGGACATGGAGGTCATCCAGGGCGTTGCCGAGGCGTTGGAGCAGCGCGGCATCGCTTCGCTCGCCCATACGCTGTCGCTGGGGCTTGACCGCCGCAAGGGCATGTATGACTGCGCCGCGCGGCACGATTATGTCGTCGAGGATGCAGTTGCGGAGATCGGCGCCTGGGTCGCGCGGGCGAGGGGCATGTCCCGGCTCGTCGTCGCGTTCGGCCATTCGCGCGGCGGCAACCAGGTCGCGCGGTATCTCGCTGCGAGCGATACCACTCCGGTGGCGGGTGCGGTGCTGCTGGCGCCGGTGACCGCAAAGGCCGAGGCCGATCTGCGCGGCTCCTACGCGCAGGCCTATGGCAAGCCGCTCGAGCCGTTTCTGGAGCTGGCGACGAAGGCGATCGCTGCGGGCCGCGGCGAAGAGTGGATGGATGTGCCGGGCTTCATCTATTGCCGCAATGCCGTGGTCACCGCACGCGCCTTCGCGTCCTTCTATGCCGCCGATGCCGGCCAGGACACGGCCGCGCTCGTGGCGCGCGCGAGGCCGCCGGTGCTGGTACTCGCCGCGACCAAGGATGCGGTCGTGCCCGACGTGGCAGCCTCCTTCGCTCCACTTGCCGGTTCGAGCGGCGGCAGAGTCCAGCTCGACAGGATCGAGGATGCCGATCATTTCTTCCGCGACCTGTTCGCGGATGACGTCGCCGACCGCATCGCCGAGTTCATCAAGCAGACACGCTAGGGGGAACCATGCAGCGCCGATCCATGCTTCGCGCGAGCCTTGCCGGACTATTTGGTATTTTCGCGGTGCGCCAGGCGTCCGCGGCGACGGAAACGCCCGCGCGACAGCGCGTCGTCTATCATCTCGCCGATGCCGATCGCGTCGTCTTCGTTCTGGGCAATCTGCAGAACCACGTCGACGGCGTCGGTGGACCCGGCAAGGCCGACATCAGGCTGGTCGTGCATGGGCCGGCGCTGCGTGCCTTTCATGCGCTCGCGGCCCAGGACCACACCGTTGCGATGATGTCGAAGCTCGTTGCTGCCGGCGTCGGCTTTGACGCTTGCGCCAACACGATGAAGGCGCAAGGCGTCAAGCTGGACGACCTCACGCCCGGCTTCGCGGTGGCCGAGAAGGGCGGCGTGGTGCGGCTCGCCGAGCTGCAACAACAGGGATATGCCTATCTGCGTCCCTGAGGCCGCTCCGACCCGGCATCCCGCGGCGTCGGAGCTTTGATCTGGCTCATGGGACGCGACGACGAGATCGCTAGAATTGCAGGCTCGCAGGAACAGCCGAGGCGGACGTGCCGACGCCGATCATCGATCTCTTGGGTGAAGACCGGCTGTCATGGCTCGGCGGGCTCCTGGTCGGAGGTCTGTTCGGGTTCTTCGCCCAGCGTAGCCGCTTCTGCCTGCGCGCTGCGGCGGTCGAGTTCTCCCGTGGCGAGGGCGGACCGCGCCTTGCGGTCTGGCTCCTGACCTTTGCCGCGGCGCTGGTCGGCACGCAGGCGCTGGTCGCGCTCGGCTGGCTCGACGTTTCCGAGGCGCGTCAGCTCGCGCAGCAGGGCAGCATCTCCGGCGCTCTCGCGGGCGGGGTGATGTTCGGCTGCGGGATGATCCTCGCGCGCGGCTGCGCCAGCCGGCTGCTCGTGCTCTCGGCCAATGGCAATCTCAGAGCCCTGCTTTCGGGGCTGGTGTTTGCAGTGACCGCTCAGGCCGCTTATCGCGGTCTGTTGTCGCCCGCACGCGAATGGGTGACCAATCTGTGGCTGGTCGACGGTGGCCCCTCGCGCGACATTATGGCGATGTTCGGCGCCGGTACGCCCGAGAAGCTGGCATTCGGAAGCGTGTGGTTGATTGCGGGGTTGTCCTTCGCCTTTCGCAGCCGGTTGCCGCGCCGGCTGATCCTTGCCGCGCTCGCAACCGGGGCAGCCGTCGTCACCGGCTGGCTCTTCACCTACCAGCTCTCGCAGGCCTCATTCGTGCCCGTGACGCTCAAGAGTCTCACCTTCAGCGGCCCTTCGGCCGAGTTGCTGATGTTGGTGCTGAACAGTTCGCAGCTCCGGCTCGGCTTCGACCTCGGCATCATTCCCGGCGTATTCCTCGGCTCATTCGCCGCAGCGGCGCGCGCGGGCGAGCTGAAGCTGGAAGGATTTTCGGACGGGCTCGGCATGAGACGCTATCTAGTCGGCGCGGTGCTGATGGGGTTCGGCGCGATGCTGGCGGGCGGCTGCGCGGTCGGCGCCGGGGTGACCGGTGCCTCGGTATTTGCGCTCACGGCTTGGCTCGTGCTTGCTGGCATGTGGCTCGGCGCGGGGCTGACCGACCTTCTCGTCGACCGTGCCGGCATGCCGCGACCGCACCAGGCGGCAAACTCGCCGGCGTCGGGCGCCTGATCCCATATTTTAGAGATTGCTAAAGTTTACTTCTTGAATATGATTTTCGCCGATGCGGGCCGATCGAGCCGCAGGAACGCGGTAACGCGCCGCTGCCCCGGGGAAACGCACATGACCACCATCACGGAAAGCTACGTTCGCGAGGCGCCTCGCGCCGCGCGGATCGACTGGTCGCCCTATCTCGTCGGCGCCGGAATCGGGCTGTTGAGCTGGATCGCCTTTGCAGTATTCGGCGATCCGCTTGGCGTCACCACCGCCTATTCGCGCATCGCCTCGCTGTTCGCCGTCCCGGTGGTCGGGCCGGAGGCCGTGGCGCAGAATTCCTACTGGAAGAGCATGCCGCTGAAGTGGGACTACGGCGTCTGGTTCCTCGTCGGCATACCGCTCGGCGCGTTCCTCTCGGCGGTGATGTCGGGCACGTGGCGCCTCGAGCTCGTGCCTGATGTCTGGAAGGAGCGGTTCGGCCCGTCAGTTGCGAAACGTTTCGTGGCCGCGTTCCTCGGTGGCGTCGTGATCATGTACGGCGCCCGGCTTGCCGGCGGATGCACCAGCGGGCACGGCATCTCCGGCGGTTTGCAGCTTGCGGTCTCGAGCTGGCTGTTCCTGGCGGTCATGTTCGCCACGGGACTTGCTGTCTCCGCCCTCATGTTCCGGACACGGTAAGGAGAATTGAGATGACATCAATGATGACAATCCTGGGGCCGGTACTGATGGGTGCAGCTTTCGGCTTCCTCCTGCAGCGAGGCAAGGTGACGAGCTGCAACGTGATCGAGAATCAATTTCGGTTGCGCGACTTCACCGTGCTGAAGGTGATGGGCACGGCGATCGTGGTCGGCGGCATCGGCGTGCTGCTGCTCGTCGACACCGGCAATACGAAATACTACGTGAAGGATGCCAACATGCTGGCGGTGGCGCTCGGCGCCGCACTGTTCGGCGTCGGCATGGTGGTCTACGGCTACTGTCCTGGAACGGCGCTCGGCGCCATTGCAGCCGGAAGTGTTCATGCTCTGGTCGGCGCGCTCGGTATGATCGCCGGGGCCATCCTCTACGCGCTGAGCTTCGACTGGCTGAAAGCCCACGTGCTCAACGTCGGGGCGCTGGGCAAGGTTCGCCTTCCGGACGTGACGAACATCCCCGATATCGTCTGGTTCGCCGCACTGGCAGTCGGTGCCGGACTGTTCTTCTGGTGGGTCGAATCCACTGAAGCCAGGCAAAAGAGGGGTTAAAGCATGATCCGGAAAAGTGCGCAGCGGTTTTCCCTCGCGACAAACGCGGAACGCGTTTGCGCGGAGATCATGCTTAAACAACAACCTAAAGCGCGATGACGCGCTTTAGGCGAGTCCCGCTTCCTGCGTCGAGGTGAGCGTGGGCAAGCTCATCGCTTGCGGGGTCGGCAGAAGAGCCGGTGCAAGTTTGAAAACAGCTCTTCGACCCGCCTGTCCGCGATGCGATACCACATCGTTTGCCCGTCGCGTCGGGCAGCGACGACGCCCTCTGCCTTCAGCTTGGCGAGGTGTTGGGACAGTGCCGAGGCGGAAAGACCGACGTCTTCGGCAAGAGCACTCGCGGCAACCTCGCCATATTCCACCAGCCTGCAAAGGATGAGCAGGCGGTGCTCATTGGCGAACATGCGCATGAGCGCAGCCACCTCTTTGGCCTGTCGCTCCAGCTCGGTCGTGTTCAGTTGGCGCATGACAGCGTTTCAATAGCATCTGTGTCGCCGCAGTCAAACACGCTCGCGAGGTCCATTTCCCGTGGACGATCAACGAAAGTACCGAGACAATGGTCTGAATATGATCGGCGGCGGCGTTGGCCTCAGCCTGCCGACAGGTACCGGAATAGGACGTAGATCGCGACCGCGAAGATCAGTCCGGAAAAGACCGAGGTCAGAAGGCCCCGGCGGGCGCCGAGCGACTTCGCCAACCGCGCACCGATCAGGCCGCCGAGAGTTCCTCCCGCGACGAAGAGGAAGGCGATCCGCCAGTCGATCAGTCCGGAGACGGCGTAGTTCGCCGCCGTGGTCAGCCCGAACGCCGTGACTGCAACCAGCGACGAGCCGATGGCATTCAGCATCGGCATGCCGGTCGCCAGCACCAGCGCAGGGACGATCAGGAAGCCGCCGCCGATCCCGAAGAAGCCGGACAACACCCCGACTCCGAGACCTGACACGATCAGCTTCGGCAGGTTTTCCCTGGACAATCTGACGCCGGGATCACCGAGATAGGCGCGATTGCGCAGCATCAGGCCGCCCACGACCATCATCAACACGGCGAACAGGGCGAGCAGTCGCTGCCCGTCCACGATCTTGCCGAGGGTCGAGCCAAGATAGGCGCCGACCACACCGGCGCTCGCGAAGATCGTGGCGCAGCGCCATTTCACATGTCCGCTGCGGGCATGCGTCGCAAGATTGGCGGCCGCATTGACGGCCACGGCGATCGCGCTCGTGCCGATGGCCACGTGCGGATCATTCAGGCCGACCACATAGACCAGGAGCGGAACGGCGAGGATCGAGCCGCCTCCGCCGACAAGGCCAAGCGAGAATCCCACGAGGACGCCGGAGGCCGTGGAGAGAGCCGCTTCCGTCAGGAGCGAATGCATTGCGGAACTCCAAGGGCCGGTCCTTCCAGGTCGGCGGCTCGGCTGCGACCGTGCACGCGAACCCGAGGGGCCGCGTGCCGGCTTCGGCCGGGTTGTCGGATCGTTACACGGGTAGTCCGGATCGCTTCCAGGCGTCGAGGCCGCCGTCGAGGATGTAGGCTTCGCACGCGCCGTTCAGTTTTGCTGCGAGGCGGGAGGCGTTCATCGAAGTTCGGGCGCCGCTCTTGCAGTGGAAGATTACGGCTGCCCCAGCTTTCACGGTCAGTTCCGTCTCGTGCAGTCGTGACAGCGGAAGATGATGAGCGCCCGTGATATTCTCGCGGGCGAATTCGTCGGCTTCGCGGATGTCGACGAGGATAGCGCCCTGGTCGACGAGACGGCGCGCGGCCGCGGGATCGATTTTCGGAAGTGACATCACATGCTCCTGTTCAACGTGGTTTGATTGGCTTGCAATACAGTTCGTGTAAGGTCGCCAACAGCTTTTCGATGCGTGGATCGGCGATCCGGTACCAGGACGTCTGGCTTTCGCGCCGGTAGGTCACCAGGCCCTCATCGCGCATCTTTGCCAGATGCTGCGACAGGGCCGATTGGGACAGGCCGACGGAATCGGCAAGGGAATTGACGGTGGCCTCTCCCAGTTCCACGAGCCTGCAAAGGATCAGCAGCCGCCGCTCGTTGGCCACCGTTCGCAGCAGGTTCGCGATATCGCGGGCAGCGTTTTCGATGCCTTGCGAATTGAACACGACCGTCACATCCGCCTCTTATTATTTAGGTATTGCTAAATTAGTAATAGCTAATACATATGTCAAGACGCGAGGCATCGAAACCATTGGGAGATGAGCTGATGGCGAAGCCGATCATCAAAGCCTTTTTCGACGAGCCGACGAATACGATCAGCTATCTGGTGGCCGATCCTGCCACCAAGGAAGCCGCCGTCATCGATCCCGTGCTCGACTACGATCACAACGCGGGCGCGGTCGATACACGTTCCGTCAAGGCGATCCTTCGAGAGGCCGAAGCGGAAGGCTTTCGCATCCTGTGGGTGCTGGAGACGCATGCTCATGCCGATCATCTCTCCGGCGCCCCCTACATCAAGGCCAAGACCGGCGCCCGGATCGGCATCGGCGAGCATATCAAGGACGTCCAGCGCATCTTCCGGCCGGTCTTCAACGCCATCGACCTGGCGACGGACGGCAGCGACTTCGACCACCTGTTCAAGGACGGCGAGCATTTCCAGCTGGGCGATCTCGATGTCGAGGTTCTGCACACGCCGGGCCACACTCCGGCGGATGTGTCCTACAAGATTGCGGACGCGGTGTTCGTCGGCGACACGATCTTCATGCCAGACTACGGCACGGCCCGCGCCGACTTCCCGGGCGGCGACGCGCAGCGATTGTATCGCTCGATCAGGCGGCTGCTCGCGCTGGCTCCGGAGACCCGGCTGTTCATGTGCCACGATTACAAAGCTCCGGGTCGCGACGAATACGCCTGGGAAACGACGGTCGCGGAGCAGAAGAGCAAGAACGTTCACGTGAAGGAAGGCGTGGCCGAGGGGGACTTCGTGCGCATGCGCGCCAAGCGCGACGCCACGCTTGCCGCGCCGCGCCTTCTTCTGCCCTCGATCCAGGTCAACATCCGGGCGGGCAAGTTTCCTCCCAAGCAGTCCAATGGCGTGCGCTACTTGCAGATTCCGGTGAAGATGAAAGACGATGCCGAGCTCGGCCTGTGACGGTCCGAGCATCGCTCGGATCACTAACTCGTTCTCGCTCGGCATTTCGGAAGATGTGGCGTGAGTTCGAAATGGATCTCGCATCGACAAAGCGGTCCCATCTGCCACGCCAGAGTATCAAATCCCTTCGGCTGCGATCGCGCGATCGATCAGCTTGATCCACGTCAAGGACTGGAGCCGTATTCAGGACAATCCTGACAACGAGGTCGGCGAGCCGCGTGATGTCTGTCGTGCCTATTCTCCATTCGCTCTTGCTTTTGACGCTCGCAAACGGGTCCCCGGTCGTTGCCAAGAAGCTCTTTGGCTCCCGCTTCGCGCTGGCACAGGATGGGGGCGTCTCGTTCTTCGACGGCCGACCGGTATTCGGAGCTTCCAAGACCGTTCGCGGTCTGGTCGCATCGACCGTCGTGACTGCAATCGGTGCGACCGTTTTCGGTCTGAGCTTCCAATTGGGTGCCCTGGTGGCGATCGCCGCGATGGCTGGAGACTTGTTCCCCAGCTTCCTGAAACGGCGCATGAACCTGCCTCCAAGCAGCCAGTCCCTCGGATTGGATCAGGTTCCGGAATCGCTGTTTCCGCTCTTGGCCTGCCGGGATATGCTCGGGCTGAACTACGCCGATGTCTTCCTGACCGTCTGGATATTTTTCGTCGGCGAGCTCGCGATCTCCCGCCTACTATACACGTTGCGCGTTCGAGATCAGCCGTATTGAACCATCGGCGCGCCGGCGCAATCGGTGCAGCGTGATCTCCGGCGGGCAATTGAAGCGCACGGCCACGACGCTCGATCCTGCGCCCACGGACGTATAGCCGAGCATGTCATGATAGCGCCACGCGACGGCCCCCATCCTGCGCGGCAGGACCGAGTCCAGCGTGATGGGGATCGATCCCGGAAGACAGATCTGACCTCCATGCGTATGCCCGCTCAGCAGCACGTCGAAGCCGGCATGCGCCGCCTGTCGGTAGACTTCCGGGGTATGCGACAGCAGAATCGAGAATGCACCGTCCGGGACATCCGACCCGACCTTCTCGATGTTATCCACTCTGAAGTAATGCGCATCGTCGATGCCTGCGACGTAGATCTCCTGATCCCCGCGCCTGATTGTCGCGCACTCATTCTGAAGCATGCGTATGCCCATCGCCTCGAGGCCGGGCAGCATCCTGATGGTGTCGTGATTGCCAAGCACGCCGAGAATAGGGGGTTTCAGGTAAGCCGTTAACCGGTTCATGCCTTCAAGCGCTGCCTGGAATGGCCCGAAGGTCTTGCCGCGGTAGTCGCCGGTGAGAACGCACAGGTCGTAGGTCAGATCGGGAAGCAGCTTGATGAGCCGCCCCATGGCGGGCTCGCTCATGTCGACATGAGTGTCGCTGATATGGAGGATCGAGAATCCGTCAAACAGTGGCGGTAAATTGGCGCAATCGAAGTCGTTGTGCTTGACGACGATGTCTTCGGCATTGCGACGTCCACGCCCGTAGAGGCCGGACAGCTTCAGGAGGTTTCGAATGAGCGAATGAAAGGAGTACCAGTTTTCGATATGAAAGAAATTGAGACCCTGGCCAAATATCTGAGACTCATGATCAGTTTCGATCCCGAGGCGCTGCCGTGCGTGTATCCGCCCGAGGCGCTGCTCCAATCTCGAAAGCAGTTCGTCTTCCACCTGGCTTGCCCCGGGATTCGCGGTCATCAACTGCATCTGCGCGCTCGCCCGTCATCCAGTGGACATTAGTCGATCTTCTTCAAGATATGACAGAGCCGCGCCTTGGCGCAGGGCCGCTTATCCGCGCCAATCGCTGCTATTGGGCGGCGCGTTGACCTGCGTCATGGCAGTCGCGCCAACATCTTTATAAGCTTACATGTAAAATGAGGTCTGGCCAACAGAGCTCGCGGCCCAACAGCATCGGAGGCTGACCAATGCGCGTTCTACTTCTGCTCGGCGAGACCGAATCCTCGCTTTGCGCCCGGGAGATTGCCTTCGATCTCGCCCGTTCTGGCGGAGCGCTCGTGACCGGCCTCTCTGGAATCGATCTGTCTTCCCTCACGGTTCCGATGATTGGCGGCATCGGCGCCTCGGCGTATCAGGTCAAGCTGGAAGAGATCCGGGGGCGGCAGGCGCGCGAGAATGACGCCCGGATACATGCGTCATATGGCGAAGCATGTGATGCGAGAGGTCTCGAATTCTCCTGGCTCTCTTTCGAGGGTGATGCGCCTGAAGTCTTCCGCGCTGCCTGCGAGACGCGTGATCTCATCGTCACCGGCCACGATACGACCTTTTCCGTCGATCGACCCGCATCGTTACCGGAATTGCTGTCGAATCTTCTCTTGCTGTCGCCGCGGCCGATTGTCGTCTGCGGCGCCGAGTATCGCCGTCCGAGCGATGTGTTGGTCGCATATGATGGGAGCCTGCCCGCCATGCGCGCCCTGCAAATGTACGTGCTTCTGGGATTGTGGCGCGAGGCTCGCGTGCACGTGACGTCTATCGCGACGGAGTCGGAGCTTGCGACGCGACGCGCTCATGCGGCGGCTGAGTTCTTGCGTGGCCATGACGTAGACTGCACGATCGTTCCCATCGAAGCGACGGTGGATCCGTCCGAGGCGATCCGAATTGAGGTCATTGACCGAAACATCGGTCTGCTGGTGATGGGCGCGTTCGGTCATCGCGGCTGGAGCAATGCCCTGTTCGGCTCGACGACGCGACGATTGGCCGAGCGCCCGCCTTGTCCGCTGTTTCTCTTCCACTAGAAGCGGCGTCAGTGCCCATGCAGGTACGCGGCATACGCGCTGAATAGATAGACGGCCAGTAGCGCGATGCTGACCCAACCGACCGTGCCGCGGATGCGTGTTTCCGGCTTGTAGAGCATCGCGACAATGAAGAGTCCCGACATCACGACGGCCGCGAAGGCCGAGATCGCGTGCACCGGCGACACCGACGACAGCAGGGGTCCGTCGCGATAGGCGAGATCGTCGATCGCCAACACAAGCACGTCGAACAGATTGCTGCCGAGCAGATTGCCAATTGCCATGTCGACGGCCTTGAGCCGCAGCGCACTGATGCTCACGACCAGTTCAGGGACCGACGTCGCCCCGGCGATCAGCAGAGTGCCGACGAAGCTCGTTTGCCAGCCCATCGTATCGGCGATTTGCGCTCCGACGAACGGCAACCAGGTTCCGGCGGCGACGATAACGGCGGCGGCAGCGGCATAGCGCAGCAGCGCGTCGGACAGGCTGAGGTCGGAGCCGGTCCGGAGTATCTGTGGGGGCTGGGGCGTACGACGCTCGTATTGGAAGGCCGCGCGCATTGCGACGAGGTAGAGCAGGGCGAGAAGCGGCGTGTAGATGCTGACGTGGAAAAACTGGACGCTCAGGGGTCCGCGACCAATCAGGATGATAGCGCCAACCGTTCCGATCAGAACGATTCCAAAACCTGCGGTTAGCACATGCCCCTGGTCGACTCGCCGGTACAAGGGCTCGTCGCGGCTCAACTCGTCGAGCAGGACCAGCATCACGAGGTTGAAGACACAACTGCCCAGAGCGTCTCCGACGGCAATGTCCGGCACGTTTGCAATGGCAACCGAACTGATGCCGGTGAACAACTCCGGCAATGAAGTGGCCGTGGCGAGCAGGACGAGGCCGATCCAGGATCGGCTCAATCCCGTCAAGCGCGCGATGACATCGCCGTACTGCGTCAGCACAGGGCCGGCAAGACCGATGGCGATGGCACAAAGAGCAAATTCGAGCCAGGGCAATGCGGCGGTCATCTAGCGGCCTCGGTCGGCAAGCGCGACGATTGCGCGGCCGACCTGAATGAGCAGCATTGGCGCCAGGCTGCAGCCGGCGACGATGGTCCACATCGCCACGGTCGGAGGGGTGACGTGCAAGACCTCCGCCGTCAGGCGCCAATAGGGAGGGACCGCCAGCAGAGCGCTGCAGAGGCCGACCGCAGCCCAGATCCATGGATTGCGCGTGACCTCGTTGGTCACGACACCGGAGCGGCTGCTGCGCATGTCGAAAACGTGCCAGAGTTGGGCGAATGCGATCGTCAGGAAGGTGGTGGTGACCACTGCTTCGCCGCTCCAGCCGGCCGAAAGCGCCAGCCCAAGCGCCGCGAAAGCTCCGCCCGCCAGCGCAATGCTCTGCAGCACGATCGCTGTCCATTGCCGACGACCGAGGATCGGCTCCTTCGGATCGCGCGGCGGCCGCGTGAGAATATCGCGTTCTCCCTCGCCCATTGCCAGTGCGAAAGCGGGGAATACGTCGGTCACGAGATTCAAGTACAGGATCTGCAGCGGCAGGATCGGCAGGGGCAGTGCCGCCGCAATCGCGATCCCAACGACCAGGACCTCGCTGAGATTGCAGGACAGAAGGTAAGCGGCGACCCGGCGGATATTGCCGAAAATGGTTCGACCTTCCCGAACCGCCTTGACGATCGTCGGAAAAGCGTCGTCGAGCAGGATCATCGCCGCCGCCTGGCGCGCGACGTCGGTTCCGCGCAGGCCCATGGCGACGCCGATGTCGGCCTGCTTCAACGCCGGTGCATCGTTCACTCCATCTCCGGTCATCGCGACGATCTCACCGGACGCCTGATACGCGCGTACGATCGCAAGCTTCTCCGCCGGACTCACGCGGGCGAAGATGCCGACGCGCTTCAGTTCCTGCGGATGCTTTCTGATGAGACGCTCTATATGGCGGCCATCTGCCACGTTGTCGGCTTCGAGCCCGATCGCACGGCCTATGCTGCGGGCCGTGACGGCGTGATCGCCGGTCACCATGACGACGCGGATGCCGGCATGACGGCAATCGCGGATCGCGTGCGGAACGTCGGCACGCGCTGGGTCTTCCAGGCCAACGAGGCCCACGAATATCAGCTCGCGATAGGGCTGGACATCTGCCGATGTCTCCAGTTTGGTCGCACAGGCGAGCACGCGCAGGCCGTGCTGTCCGAGCTCGGCAATCCGCCCGCCCCATAGACGGCGCGCGGCTTCGTCCAGCACGGTCTCGCCGCTCTCGGTGAGTATGCGGGTGCACGCCGCGAGCACACGCTCCGGTGCACCCTTCACGGCATAGAAATACGCGCCGTCGTGCCGGTGCGCGGTCGCCATCATCTTGCTCTCGTTGTCGAAGGCGTGCTTGGCAGCGATCGGAAAGTCGTGCAGCAGCTCGCGGCGATTCAAGCCTGCCGCCCGGCCAGCCTCCAGCAGCGCCACTTCCATGGGATCGCCGCTATGCGCTACTCCCCCATGGCCAAGCGAGGCCTCGTTGCAAAGCACTATTGTATGCAGCAGCCGCCGGAGCAGCGCATCGCCGGCAAGCTGCTCCACGCCGGCCTTCTCGACTTCGCCGGACTCGACCCACAACCGCCGCACGGCCATCCGGTTCTCGGTGAGCGTGCCGGTCTTGTCGGTCAGGATCACTGTGGTCGCGCCCAATGTCTCGACCGCGGAGAGCCGCTCCAGAAGTGCATTCTGGCGGGCCATGCGCCACATCCCGCGGGCAAGGGCGAGCGTGGCCACGATCGGCAGGCCCTCGGGAATGGCGGCCACCGCGAGCGCGATCGACGATTCCACGACCAGGAACGCATCTTTGCCCTTCGCCATTCCAACCGCCGCGATCACAACGGTCAGAAGCCCGACGGCCCAAACGAGCTGCCCGGACAACCGTGCGAGCCTGCGTTCAACCGGCGAGCTTTCGGGCTCCGCTTCTTCGACGAGATGAGAAATGCGGCCGAGTTCGGTCTGGGAGCCCGTCGCGACGACCACGCCAAGGCCGCTGCCGCGCGTCACGGCCGTGCCCTTGAACAGCATCGATGTGCGCTCGGCGATCCGCGCATCTTCGGCGGCCGGCCTGGGCGCCTTGTCGACCGGCATCGACTCGCCCGTCAGCGTCGACTCGTCGGCCGCGAGACGCGAGGCCTCCACGATGCGCAAGTCGGCGGAGATCGCGTCGCCGGCTTCGACGAGGAGCATGTCGCCCGGCACGAGGTCCTCCGCCGGGAGTACGCGCGTGTGACCGTCGCGCCGCACGCGCGCCGATGTCCGACCGAGCGCACGCAGTGCCTCGATCGATCGTGCTGCCCTGATTTCGGTGACGAAACCAATGAGCGTGTTGAGCGCGAGAACCGTGACGATCGCGACGCCTTCCTCGAACTCGCCGAACCAGAAAGCGAGCGCGGCGGCTGCCGCGAGCAGGTACACCACCGGGCCCCGCAGCTGGTGAAGAAGTATGGTCAGGGCGCCGATCGGCTTCCTTGCAGCGATCGCGTTTGAGCCGAAGCGGATACGGCGCTCCGTCGCCTCAGCCTCCGCGAGGCCCTGCTCCGGATCGACTTGAAGCGCGCGAAGGACCTCGCTTGCCGGCAACGAATGCGCAGTCGCTGTCCTCAGTCCAACGTCATGCATCAGATCGCGTCTCGACATCAGCCCAACGCCCTTCTCGGCTGCCTCCCCCCGGGCGCACCGAGAAAGACCAGGCCGCCGACGACAGCAATGAACGACAGCATCGGATGCATCCGTCGCGAGCGTGCCGGAGGTGTGATTGGAGGTCCGGGCACGGTATCCGCTTTGAGTCGTTCCATGCAAGGGCTTGCGACTGTACCTATATCGACGAGGCCGCCGCGAGGCCTTTTGATTTCGGTCAATCTGACGGCCGCAAGAGCTGTCGCAAGTCCACGAGCTTGTTCAATTGGCCGAGAATGCTGCCGCTGATCTGATCAAGGCCCGCGCTACGGCACAGCCGGCTGGGCAGGTGAGTGCTCGGGGGCATGATCCGCGGTCGGCTGAACGAAGCGCCGATCTGCGTGATGATGTCGCAGCAGGAGGTCGCCAGACGTCGCAGCCTGCACAGGGCATGCCGTCGGTACTCTGAGCTAGATCAAGCCGTCAGGAACCTGCATGGATATGCTCTGGCAGCTTCCGTTCGGAGAGTCCCAATGGCCGTCAAGGACATCCTGCTCACCCTGACCAGCTATCCCGACCCGACCCCGGTCGCGGTGATCGACCGCGCCGTATCGCTGGCTTCTCTCCTCGGCGCCCACATCGCGGCGATCTCCTGTGAAGTCCATGTGCAAGTTCCCGGCAGCTTCCTGTCCGGCCCCGGCAATCTCGGGGCGATAGTGGCCAATGAGGCCCACAAGAGCAGAAAGAATGCACAGGATCTGCTGGCGACCTTTGAATCGACCGCAGAGAAATCCGGTGTCGTGCACGAGATCGTTCTCGATCGTTGCTTGTCGTCCGAGGTGCCGGGCATTTTGGTGGAGTATGCGCGGCTACGCGATCTCGCCATCGTGCCGGTGCCGGAATCCTACGATCAATGGCATGCCGAAGCGATCATCTTCGGGTCGGGGCGACCGACCCTGGTGCTTCCGGAAGCCTCGGCCTCCAGGGAGTTCGAACTGAACAGGGTCCTCATTGCGTGGGATTTCAGCCGCACGGCCGCGCGTGCGGTATCCGACGCCATCCCGATCCTGGAGAAGGCGCGCGAGGTCTGCATCCTCACGGTAACCAATGAGAAGACGATCTCGAGCCGACGCTCGTCGTCCGAGCTCGCCAGGAACCTGTCGAGGCATGGCATCGATGTGGTCGTTGAGGAGGTCGATGCCGCTGGATGGGCCATCGGCAAGGTTCTCACCAAGCAGGTTGCCTCCCGCAGGGCGGATCTCCTCGTCATGGGGGCGTACGGTCATTCCCGTTTCCGGGAGTTCGTATTGGGAGGCGCGACCCGGAGTATCCTGACGAAGCCGCCGATTCCAGTGCTGTTGTCCCACTGATCAGGAGGCGAAAGTCACGATCCAACGCTCGGACGATTTTGATCCAGGTCATGGCTGTGAACGACGCTTGCGGCTTGGCGTTCTTGATTCCTGCGGTTGATCCTACTCAAGCGATGATGCCGGTTTCGGGAGAGAGTGACGTTCCGGTAGCTGTGGAACCATACCATGTCGTTTGATCGGGTCCTGCGGTGGACCCTTGTTGCGATTGCAATCTCGGGATTGACCGCGGGCATTCTTGCGCGAGCCGCCGGCCGCCCCGATCTGGCCGATGTCGCATGGGCGCTCGGCACGGCGCCCGTGATCGGCGGATTGGCGGTCTCGATTGCCAGGGACTTGCTGGGTGGCCGTCTGGGCGTGGATGCGATTGCGCTGCTGTCGATGAGCGCGGCGTTGGCGCTGGGACAACCGCTTGCCGGGGCCGTGGTTGCGCTCATGTATTCCGGCGGCAACGTGCTGGAGGATATCGCGATCGCAAGGGCGGAGCGTGACCTGAGGTCCCTGGTTGATCGGGCACCGCGGCAGGGCCATCGCAGGAGCAACGGGAGAATCGAGGAGGTTCCGATCGAGGAAGTCGCGGTCGGCGACGAGCTCCTCGTCAGGGCCGGCGAGATCGTGCCTGTCGACGGTATCGTTGGCTCGGTCTCGGCCACGATCGACGAGTCCGCGGTCACAGGCGAACCCATTCCGGTCGAGAAGACACGCGGCAGCGCAGTTCTCTCCGGTTCGTTGAATGCTGGTGAGACCTTCGAGTTGACCGTGACCGCACCGGCTGGCGAGAGCACCTACGCCGGCATCGTGCGCATGGTGACGGCGGCCCAGACGTCGAAGGCGCCCTTCGTGCGAATGGCCGATCGCTTCGCACTCGTTCTTCTGCCGGTTACGCTCGTCTTCGCTTTCCTGGCGTGGCGGATTTCCGGCGATCTGACCCGCAGCCTTGCCGTGCTGGTGGCGGCGACGCCTTGTCCCCTGATTTTGGCCGCACCCGTCGCCTTCATCGCCGGCGTGGCCCAAGCGGCACGCCGCGGCATCCTGGCCAAGGGCGGTGCGGCGTTGGAGGCGCTGGCCCGCGCACATACCGTGCTCTTCGACAAGACCGGCACCCTGACGGTGGGAGGGGCGCGATTGCTCTCTGTCGAGGTCGCGCCGGGGCAGGACGCGGACGAGGTCCTCGCGCTTGGGGCATCGCTCGAGCAGGCCTCGCATCATGTGCTCGCGAAGGCGGTCGTTGCTGCGGCCGTCGATCGCGGTCTCGAGCTGAAGCGGCCGGAACAGGTCAAGGAGACCATGGGTTCTGGCCTGAGCGGCCTGATCGATGGACGCCAGGTCACCGCAGGCTCGCGAGAGATGCTTCTCTCGCATGCCGAGCTATCGCCATGGGAACTGCGCGCCATCCGGCGCGCCTCGTGGCGTTCGGCGTTGATCGTTTTCATTGCCGTGGATGGGCGTCCAATCGGCGCGCTGCTGCTGGCCGACGAGCTGCGGGCCGATACGCCACGCGCGATCCGGCTGCTGCGCGATGCCGGCATTGCGCGAATGGTGATGGTTACGGGCGATCGCGCCGCAGCGGCGCAGGCCATCGGTGCTGCGCTCGACCTCGATGCCGTGCTGGCCGACCGCGTTCCGTCGGACAAGGTCGAGGCGGTACGCAGTGAACAGCGCCTTCATCCGACCATCATGGTCGGCGACGGCATCAATGATGCCCCTGCGCTGGCCGTGGCCGACATCGGGGTCGCGCTCGGCGCGCGCGGCGCGAGCGCCTCGTCCGAGGCGGCAGATGTGGTGATCCTGGCAGACCGGCTCGATCGGGTTGGCGAAGCGATCATGATTGCACAGCGGGCGCGGCGCATCGCCCTGCAAAGCATCGTCGTCGGCATGGGGCTGTCGTTGGCGGCAATGGTCGCCGCCACTCTGGGCTGGCTCGATCCCGTGCCCGCGGCGATCGTCCAGGAGGTGATCGATGTCGCGGTCATTCTGAACGCGCTGCGGGCGCTCACTCCGGCCCTCGTCAGGGGCGGCCCGCGCATCACGACAGAGCAAGGCTTGAGCTTGCATCACGATCATCAGGCTCTCTTCAGGGATCTCGACCGCTTGCGCAAGATCGTCGACGCGCTGGACGACGTGACGCCCGAATCCGCCGCGGCGCTCATTGAGGAAGCCCAGCGCCTGGTTCAGGGCAGCGTCGTGATGCACGAGCGCGACGATGAGGACAGCGTCTATCCAAGGCTTACGGAGGTGCTGCGCGAGCGCCACGGCCTCTCTGCCATGAGCCGCGCGCATCGGGAAATCCTGCACCTCGCCCGGCTGCTCACTCGGATCGCCGAGGACCTGCCGTCCGAGAAGGTCGATCGCTATTTGGTCCGGGACGCTCAGCGGGTCATCGAGGCCATCGAAACGTTGGTGCGCATGCACACGGCCCAGGAGGAGGATATCTACGAAGCCGTGGCGGCCGAGGGACCGGCTTAGCCTGTCGGCCCGCGCACTTCTTCACCAAGCCGTGAGAGCGAAGGAGCCCAGAAGGAGCGCGTGCCGCTCCGTGAGGCCGCCGCTGCGACGAGAACTTAAATTCCTGCGCCGATCGTGGCGCCGAGCCCGTAGAGGACCGCATGGGTCAGCGTGAGGGATCGAACAAGCTTCGGCGGGCATCATTTACCGTCCGGGTGCTGCAGTCGTAACCCTTTGATTTGCATCAGTGTGCGGGTTGAGTTCTTTGCTTTGATGGGAAACCAAGCTGGAGGAACTCTCATGCGACGCCGAACCATCGTTGCAGCGCTGCTGTTTGCCACCTTGAGCTATCCCGCACTTGGCCAGATGGCAGCCGATCACGAGGCCCACCATCCGGGGCAGGACCAAGTGTCTGCGCCCGCCCCAACAAATTCCACGTCGAGCCAATCGCAAGGGCAACAAGGCATGAGCGGGGGCATGATGGGAAAGGCCGCGGTCCCGCCTCCGGAGACCCGATGGGAACTCCAATCATGTTCCGAATGATATTCGCCCTGATGGACGCGGATGGCGACGGGACCGTCTCATTGCCGGAGTTTCAGGTGGCGCACGAGCGCATTTTCAAGGCAATGGACAGCAACAAGGACGGCAAGCTGACTCAGGAGGAGATGCGGGCCTTCATGCACGGGACAAGAAGCCCCGCTCCGCCGCAATAGCGGTCGAATCTGAGCGTGACAGCGAAGGCTCGCGAAGAGCCGGGATCGGCTGGCGTCATATTGCGCGGGGGTAGCGCGCCGTTGTGAACGGTACCAGCAATTGCATCATCGCGAGACGGATTCGCTCATGTCGCGATGCAGGACATCATCCGTCGAGCACTTCCTGCCGTGATCCGGCTGAAGCCGGACTGTCGCCGCTGGTTTGTCATGCGCGTGCGATCCAGCAGCAAGGACAGGCTGTCCCATGACGAAGCCGAGTGCGGGGGCTGCCGGTATGAGCCACCTGGTTAAGATGATCGCTGGACCTCCTCCGAAGAGTTTCTTTGCTTTCAGTTGGGAGATCGCGACAGCCAGGAGTTTGCTGTGCAGCTCATGACGAGCAGGATTGAGTCAGCTCAATGCAAAACGGCTCAGTCAGTTCAGGCTGGCACTGCAACGTCATGAGAGAAAGAGGCCCGATGCAGAATCTCAAGCCGGCATTCTGGGGCAGTCTGGCGGTTCTTGTCCTGCTGTGGCTGGTTGCAGAGCCTCAGCCATTTGGGCCGGGCTCCTTTTTCCCGCTTCGCGAGAGGATGGTGCAGTTGAGCGGCGTCCTGGCGATCGGTTGCATGAGCATGGCGATGATCCTCGCACTGCGACCGCGTTGGCCGGAGCCATGGTTGGGCGGCCTCGACAAGATGTACCGCCTGCACAAATGGTTCGGCATCGCAGCGCTCGTGACTGCCATTGTCCATTGGCTCTGGGCCAATGGGCCGAAATGGGCAGTCGGCTGGGGTTTGCTGGCGCGCCCGGAGCGTGGGGCCAAGCCCATGATCGAGAATCCGATCGAGGCCTTCCTTGCGAGTCTGCGTGGATCGGCGGAGGGGCTGGGCGAGTGGGCCTTCTACGGCGCCGTCGTGCTGATTGCCTTGGCGCTCGTTCAGATGTTCCCGTATCGGCTCTTCTACAAGACGCATCGGCTGCTCGCTATTGCCTATCTGGTCCTGGTGTTTCACGCTGTCGCGCTGATGAAGTTCAGCTACTGGATGTCGCCGCTCGGATGGATCACGGGTGCGCTGCTTGCCTGCGGTACATGGGCGGCGGCTCTTGCGCTCCTGCGGCGCATCGGGGCCCGGCGGCAGGTCCAGGGCAGGATCACCTCGCTCAAATATTATCCCGGCGTCAGAGCAATCGAAGCCGAAATCGAGGTGCCCCATGGCTGGCCGGGGCACGGACCGGGCCAGTTCGCATTCGCCACGTCGGATGTCTCCGAGGGCGCGCATCCCTACACGATCGCCTCCTGCTGGAACGCTGCAGAGCCCAGGATCACCTTCATCACCAAGGAACTTGGAGACCACACCAGCCGGCTGCGGGAGAAGCTCCGTGTCGGCCAGGAGGTGAAGGTGGAAGGGCCCTATGGCTGCTTCACTTTCGATGATGACTGCTCGCACCAGATCTGGATCGGCGGCGGTATCGGCATCACGCCTTTCGTTGCCCGCATGAAACAGATGGCCATGCAGAAGGATGTTCCGAATTGCTCTGCCGCGCAGGCGGTCGACCTCTTCCACACGACGGCTGATGTCGACGAGGAGGCGCTTGGCAAGCTTGCGGCAGATGCGCGGTCAGCCGATGTCAGCCTGCACATTCTTGTCGATGCACGCGATGGACGGCTGACCGGCGAACGTATTCGCAAAGCCGTACCGGAGTGGCGCAAGGCGAGCATCTGGTTCTGCGGCCCGACCGCCTTCGGGGAAGCGCTCAGGCGAGACTTCAGCGCGCACGGCTTCCCTGTCAAAGAGAGGTTCCATCAGGAGCTCTTCGCGATGCGGTAACCCCACGCCGTTTCTGGCGCGAAACTGGTGCGGTGCTCGGGAATTGGCCCAAGGGCCATAAGCCGGTGATCGGTACCTTTTGGTGGTGCAGAGCGGGCCTTCGAACGCACGAGTTGCAGAGGGGGCCTGGAGCGGACCAAATCGGCCATGCTTGCTTTCACGATTGGCCTTATGCGGCAATCCCGGCACGGGCCCAGGCATGGGCCAGACGACTGCGCGCTTAATGGGCGTTTAACGCTTTTGCGCAACAGATGGATCACCAGCGCGGAATTAGTCCTAGTTGCAAGTGCGAGCCGAGATCCCGGGGAGGGAAATCGCATGGGACTGCTTTTTGTTGGAGTGCTGGCAGGAGTCCTGATCGGCTTTGGCTGGTTCGCGCCTTCCCGAGGGTATTTCCTTGGGTGTGCGTCACGACCCTGTTTCGACCGGGTTGCGGTCGCCCGACCCGCGCAGCCAACGCCGACGGCGTTGGCGCCGGATCCCGCGATCGTCAAATCGAATTCTGCAACCCCGGGAAGGTCCGGCAAAGAATCACCTCCGAAGAAGAGCGGATCGGTCGACCTCGCCAAAGCGGCGTCACCGCGGACGAGGATCAGCGTCCCGGCATCCGAACGGCCCGCGGAAGTATCGGATCCTGTCCTAGAAAAGGCGAAGGTCACCATCACGACGAAGATGGAGGATCCCAGATCGACCGAATTCACCGAAATGAAGCGCACGATGCGAAAGAACACCCTTGGACGCCCCGTGGATACGATTTGCGGGCGTGTGAAAGGAAGAAGCGCATCAGGCGGCGAGACCGCAGAGAGACCGTTTCTTTATCTCGTGAAGGAGGATGAAGCATATGTCGTCGACGGCAAGTCGGGGTCGGAGGCGTCAACGGCGTATCGAAATATCTGCCATTAGGGAATGCGTCGACTGCGTCACCGCGCGGTACGCGCCCAAATGATTTGAGCGGAAAGAATTTCCACCCAGGCGCCAGGTAGATCCGCAGTGGATAGGGCACTGGCGGCGGCACAGCGCGCTCTCGTGATGATCATTCAGGATGAATGCAGCAGCAGGGGAGAAGCAATATGGAATGGGAATTTCGCGGAAGCTCTTTTCATCTCGAGGAAATCATGGACGACATAACCAACTCCTCAAAGCGGCTCGATGGATCACTTCACTTTCCGGTTCTGGTAATCGTCGAACCGCTCCTGTTGCCTCGCACATGTATTCTGAGCGTCCTCAGGCGGGAATTGGCGGAATTCGAGATCCTCGACATGGCAACGGTCGAAAGCCTGGACTGCACGTCAACCCGCGATGTTCGTCTGGTGGTGCTGAGCATCGCAGACAAGCCCGTCGACGATCCCTCGGTTGAGTGCAGTCTCGCCTTCGTCGCGGAGTGTTGTCCCAACGCCGCCGTTGCAATCCTGTCGAACCATGACGACGAGCCGACCGTGCAGGCCGCGATGCAGCGGGGCGTACGCGGCTTTCTTTCCACCTCGCTGCCGATCGAGATCGCCATAGCTGGCCTGCGCCTTGTCCTTGTCGGCGGCGTCTACAGGCCGTTGCCCGTCGCCGGGATGAACAGGATACCGGATTTCGGGGCGCCAGATGCACGCGGGCTTGCGCGCGCATATCTTGTGAACGAGGGAGCCGGAATGACCATCGAAAGGAGGGTGGCCGATCTCACGCCTCGTGAGCAACAGGTTCTGGCAGAATTGGAGCTCGGCCTGCCCAACAAGCTTATCGCCGCCAAATTGAACCTTTCGGAAAGCACGGTGAAAATGCACATCCAGCATATCATGCGGAAATGTGCCGCGCACAATCGGACGGAAGCCGTGCTCCGCTGGCGCGGCCGGCTGCCGGCGCAGGGTCGCGATCACGAACCCGGCGCAGGTCTGATGCAGGAGACTTAGTCCTCTCTGAATGCACCACGGAAGCTGTCGAGCAAAGGCCGGAGTGCGTAGAGAGCCACCGTACCGCGCCCTGTCGTGATGAACACTTGAACCGGCATGCCGGGGACGATCTGGATGTCGTTTGCGACGATCTGCGCGTCGTCGATCCGGATTTTGGTCGCGTAGTATGGCTGGTCGGTACGCTTGTCGAGGAGCCGGTCTGCGGACACGTGCACGACAGTCCCCTTCAGGCGAGGCACGCGACGCTGATTGTACGGCACGAGGTGAACTTCGGCATCGAGGCCGGGATGAACCACATCGATATCCTCGGGCCTCAGGCGCGCGGTCACGATGAGACGGTCTTGCCGGGGCACCAGGTCCATGAGCGGAGCGCCCGCTCCGATGACGCCACCGGCTGTATGAATTCGCAAATCGGTTATCACGCCGTCCTCTGGCGCCTTGACCTCTGTTCGCGATAGCTGATCCCTGGCAGCAAGCAACCGCTCGCGGAGCTGGAATATCTGGTTCTGTGCTTCACGAAGCGATTGTGCGATCTCGTTCTGCCTCTCGCTCTCGAGCTTGAACAATGTGGCCTGCTGTTCGCTGATGACTTGCGCGGCGCGGGAAATCTGCGCGGCGATCTCGCCGCGGCGGCCCTCGACGTCGGCCAGCTCCCGCTGCAGGTTCAGAAGTCGCGGCCGCCGTTCGAGCCCCTTGTTGACGAGGGTCGTGACCATATCCAGTTCCTCCCGGACGATGCCGACCCGCTGCTCGGTGGCGCTCTCCTGCGCCGTGAGACCTTCGATCTCCTTTTCGACTTGACGCCTTCGTTCGCGAATGACCGCAAGCTGCGACTCGTGAACCTGCAGGCGTGCCTGAAAAATGAACTGCTGCGCCGACATCGCAGCGGCTGCCACTCCGTTCTGCTTGCTGTCCTGTTCCAGCGTGTCCGGAAACGCGATCCTCTCGAGTCGCTGCTGCTCGGCTTGAAGCCGTGCGGCACGAGCAACTGCATCCCACAATTGGCCTTGAAGGCTTTGCATCTCCGAGCCGGCCCGGGTGTCGTCCAGCGCGATCAGCGTTTGGCCGCTTCGTACGATATCGCCTTCCGAAACCAGGATCCTTTTGACGATACCGCCTTCCAGATGCTGAATCGTCTTTCGGCTCGATTCCGATTCCACGACGCCGGATGCGATCGCGGCGCTCTCGAGAGGCGCGAGGCTCGCCCATGTACCAAGCCCCAGCATGAAGCAGAGCACCAGCAGATTGCCCGCGACGGTGAGAGCGCGAATCCTTCCGCGTGGCGAGGTCGGCGTAGGCGTCGAGCACCATGGAAATTCCAGAGGCTCGAAATCGTCGATTGCGGTTACCAAGACGCCGGGTCGTCGGGCGGGCGGGGGGCGCGCCGGCGCTCGCACGAGCCGGTCCCAGATCATGGGAAGTCTCGATACGGCAGGATGCTTCCAGATGATGAGAGAATTCCAGATCATGGCGCAGCCTGCGAGGTAACCTGGGGTCGGCTCAGGTGCCGTTCAAAGATGTCCTCGCTGTCGCCGAACGCGGCGACCGCGCCGTCTTCCATGATGGCAATCTTGTCCGTGGCGGCGAGGAGACCCATCCTGTGAGTGACGACGACAAGGATGACGCCTGCGAGCTTCATGCGCTCGATGGCATCCAGGAGCATTCGCTCGCCCCCGTAGTCGAGGCTGGCGTTGGGTTCGTCGAGAACGATGAGGCGTGGACTGCCGAAAAAGGCCCGGGCAAGACCGAGGCGCTGCCGATACCCGCGTGAGAAGATTGTTTCACTGTGAACCACCGTGTCGTAACCCTGCGGCAGACGCATGATCGCCCCATGGATTCCGGCGAGCTTGGCCGCTTCGACGACCTTCCGCCGGTCGGCATCTTCAAGACGTGCGATGATGTCGTTGATGGTGTCGCCGATCAGATTGATGTCCTGGGGGAGATATCCGAGGCCGTCGCCGTTTCGGCCCTCGCGAAGCAGCGAGACGTCGGTATTGTCGAGGAGGACGCGGCCATGCGTCGGCATCGACAGCCCGGCGATCACCTGGCCGAGCAAGGACTTGCCGGACCCGGACGGACCGATAATGCCAAGGCATTCTCCGGGCATGAGGCTGAAGGAGACGCCGTTCAGCAGAAGATGGTCGGTCCCCGCGAGCCAGACGCCCACATTGTCGACGACGAGGCCGCTTCGCGCCTGCGGCGGGAAAACCCCCGCGCTCTCCTGCCGGGCGACGGGGAATGCGGCGAGAAGTGCGCCGAGCCGCTGACAGGCGCTCACGGCCGTCACGAGTGATTTCCAGCCTGCGACCGCACTTTCGACCGGCGCGAGCGCCCGGCTGAACATCAGCGTGGAAGCAAAGATGATTGCCGGACTTTTCCCGTGATCGAGGACGAGCCACGCGGCAGCCGCCATGATCAGGACCTGCGACAGCGCGCGAACCGGCTTGGCGGCCAGTGAGACGATCTCGCTTCGCCGGAGTGCCACATCGTGCTCTCTGCGCGCGTGCTGCGCGTCGCGGTGGATCATGCGCGCGGCGCTATCGAACATTCCCATGGCGCGGATCATGTGGATGTTGCCCGCGGCAGTCTGAAGGCGACCGTAGCTTCTGGAGAGCGCGGCGCCGGACCTGAGCAAGGCGTCTTCCGTGACCAGCTCTCCGGCGACCGTGAGCGCGAACAGGAAGGCGACGCAGCAGGCGCCCACCACGCCAAGCAGGGGATGGATCAGAACGAGGACAAGGAGGAACAAGGGCGCCCAGAGCGCGTCGAACAGCATCGTACATGAGCCGGACTCGACGAACTGGCGCAGCACGGTGAGATCCCGATATGCGCCCGACGCCTGCGTCCAATCGCCGCGAAACGCCGATTCGAGGCCGGCCGAAAGCACGTAGGGACGAAGGCGATCGTCGAGCCAGGCGCCGAGGCGTCCAAGGACGGCGCGCCGCAAGGCATCGAACACGCCGCCGACGACGACTGTGATCGCGACTATGAGCGTGAGCAGGAGCAGCGTGTCGCCGCTCCGGCTCGACAACACCCGGTCGTAGATCTGAAGAAGATAGATGGAGGGCGCAAACAGTAGCAGGTTGTAACTGCAGCTGTATGCGAATACGAGACCTAGCGGTCCCACGCAGGACCGGAGGGCTGTGTGCAGTGGCGTCCGGATCTGCGGCAGGATGGGCAACCGAATGGGCGGCATCAGCATGATCGTCACCGCCTGAAATCGAGGTCCGGCGCACTTGACTGATGGTCAACGCAATCCGGCAACGGCATCGGTGGATCTTTGGCATGAAATCCGGGACCGGCGGCCGCGGTAGCCGGTCCCGCCGGTCGGACGAGCGGCTCGTCAGAGCGTGTCGAGATGGAAGGTCACTCCGCCGCCCCATGCGAAGTTGCCGTCTCCGCCATCGCCGCCGATGCCGGCGACAACTTCCTGGTGCTGGTCCACCGCGAGCTTGTTGATCTGGGTGGCATCCGTATTGGCGTAGACCTTGGAGGTATCGTAGCCGCTGTAGGACTTCTGGCTGCCGTTCGACTCGGCGTCTCCGCCATGAGCCTTCGAAAACCACGAGGCCGTCGCGTTTGCACCGCCGGCGTCCCAGTCTGCCTTCTGAGTGACGTGATCGCCGGTGTTCACGTGCACGTCGGCGCCTTCCGCCTTGTTGGTCGGATCGTAGTTGACAGTCGGCTTGCTGATGATCGCTCCCTTGAAAGTACCGTCGCCGCCATTTCCGGCACTTTGACCACCGGTGTCGATCGATTTGACTTTGATCGTATCCGAGATGTTGATTGCCTTTGGCATCATTTGAGGCCTCCGTCGTTTTGTTGGCTGTCGTGCAACATCCATCCCGATCAGGCGGACGCGCACGGCAAGTCTGATCCGCCCGTGCGCGAGAGCGATAGATGTCAAATCGAACACCATCCGGTCTGGTGGGCCTACATACGAAAGTACGACATTTCGTCGGGGGAGGGCGCCTCTGCGCGGGCTTTGCATGCGAAGAGCGGCGACGGCGCGTGCCGCGATGCGATCGGCCATGCGAGCGATGCGACGTTTCGCTATGCCACCAGGTGAAGATCCGACAAGAGATGCGCGGCGTCGCCACCCAGCGCGAGGTTGCCGTAGCCGCCGTCCCCGCCAACGCCGGCGATCTGGGTCGCACTCTGGTCGATGTGCACGTTGTTGACCTGATCGGCCACGGCCGTCGAATGTGGACCTGCGATTGCTATGTTGATGGGTGCATAGATCGCGAAGCTGACGTCGATCAGACTGCCCGCAAAATAGCCGTTGCCGCCATTGCCTGCGCTGTTCGAACCGGTCGCGATCGTATCGGACCCGCCCCACAGACTATGGGAGAGAAGGTTTGCATGGCCGCCCGCTGCGGCGTTGTCGTTGCCGCCGTGCCCGCCAATGCCAGCGATCTGAACCGCGGATTGATCCACGGAGACATCATTGATCTGGACCGCATAAGCGCTGGAGCCATAGCCCGCGATTGCGACGTTGATCGGGTTGTACACTACAAACGAGGTATGGACGAGTTCTCCGTGGAACATGCCGTCACCGCCATTGCCGGCCTGGCTTCCGCCCGTTTGAACGTCAAAGACGCTCGATCCCCAACTGGGGTCGAGCGTGATGACGCTGCCGCCGGCGGCCACATTGCCATGTCCGCCACTTCCGCCGACGCCCGCGATCTGCGTGGCCGATTGGTCGACATCGACCGTGTTCGACTGACTTGCATGTGCAGTGCCGCCCGAGCTCGCCAACGCAATATTGATCGGATGATAGATCACCACGGGAGCGTCCACGATCGCACCCGAGAAATAGCCGCCGCCACCATTTCCGGCGCTGTTGTCGCCGCTCGTGATCACGCCGGAGCCTGAAAACGTACTGATGCTCCCACCCGCCGCAATGTCGTTATTGCCGCCATGGCCGCCGACGCCGGCCATTTGAAAAGCGGATTGATCGACATTCAAATTGTTGAACTGGTTGGCCAGGGCGACCGAGCCGTATCCCACGCTGATCGAAATGTTGATCGGTTCGTAGACCAACAGGGACGCGTGAATGATACCTCCGTAAAAATGGCCATCCCCGCCGCTCCCTGCCGTGTTCGCCCCGGTCTCGACCGAAGCAATGCCCTTCTCGGGAAAGGATGCGCCGGCAGCAGGCTTCGTGGACGAAACATCCAGGCCCCCTGCGTGGTTGCCGGCGTGGCCGTCCATCTCGCCCCCCGATGGGGGATGTTTGGATTGAACCGGGTCGGAGTCTTTATGATGGGTATTCGCGCTCGCGGCGTATGCTCCAGGATCAGCAAACGGGCCGGGACGATGGGCGAGGGTGCCACCGCCGACCGGGTGAGCCACGAACGGAGCGCTCGCCGCAGGGCCCAATTCGCCCGCGCCATCGTACCCATCGTGGTGATGAGAGGCGTGATGCAGCCGGATTGCATCCGACATCCGCGTAAAATCCATCGTGGCCTCCCTCATCGCAATCGCTCCGCGCGATCGGACGGGTTCTGCACTCCGGACAGAATGTCGTCCCGGGAAGGTCGAATGCCCAGCCGTCAGTTCGGATATAGCGCTCGTCCGGCAGCCGTAACATCGGCTACATCCGTTCGGGTGTGGTTACGGCCTTTGCATCAATTCCCCCGGTCCGTACTGCGCCCTTGGTCGCGGCCAAAGCTTGTGTCCGGGCAGGCGCAACACCGGGGTGGTCATGTCCGGTTATTCGCGATTTTGTCTCGTCGCTTCTCTACTTCCTGCAGGCCTCTCGACGTCGTCCACGTCTGCGAACCCACTTTCCGCATTCTTCAAGCCCGAACCCGCGACAACCCCTGCGCGTGCTTCAGCGGAAGTGAAGTGCTTGTCGCGGCCCGGCAAAGTGATCGATTTATTGGTGGGCCCGGCAGGACTCGAACCTGCAACCAGACCGTTATGAGCGGCGGAAAAACCACCGGCTTCGTTGATTTTTCTGCATCTTCGTTTGAGTTCGATCGCGTTCGTTGCGTTCTGATGCGATCGTTTCTGGTACGAAACTGGTGCGGTGCATGTGGACTTCGTGAATGAGCCGGCAAGAGCTGCTTAGTGACTTCCGCTTCCGGGCCCCATCAGCCTGTCCGGCAGCCAGGTCGCGATCTCCGGAAAAATGCAGAGGATCGCGATCGCCAGCATCATGCAGACCACATAGGGCAGCGTGCCCCACATCACTTTCGCCAGCGGCACGTCCGGGGCGATGGCGTTGACGATGTAGATATTGAGGCCGACCGGCGGATGGATCAGACCGATCTCCATGTTGATGGTCAGGATTACACCGAACCAGACCGGGTCGAAGCCCGCCGAGGTGATGATCGGCAACAGGATCGGGCTTGTCATCAAAATTATGGCCGCGGGCGGAATGAAGAAGCCACAGACCAGCAGGAAGATGTTGATCAGGAACATCAACACCCATTTATTGGCGTGCAGTTCGGCGATTGCCTGCGCCAGCGTCTGCGTAAGATAGAGGGAGGTAAGCATGTAGCCAAACAGCACCGCGGCCGCGATGATGGTCAGGATCATCACCGACTCGCGCATGGTGTCGCGCAGGATGTGCCAGATCTGGTGCGGCCGCCAAAGCCGGTAGATCACAATCGCCAGGATCAGGCAGAGTGCGGCGCCGACGCCGGCCGCCTCCGACGGCGTGGCAATGCCGCCATAGAGCGCGTACATGACGCCGATCACGACGATCAGAAACGGGGCGACTTTCGGGACTGACGTGAGCTTCTCGCTCCAGCTGTAGCGAAAGCCGGGAGCATGCGAGCGAAAGCCGCTGCGCCAGATCTTGTACAGCGTCCACAACATGAACATCGCTGTCAGCATCAGGCCCGGCATAACGCCGGCGATAAACAGCCGGCCGATCGAGGTCTCGGTGGCAATGCCGTAGAGGATGAAGGTAACTGAGGGCGGAATCAGTATGCCGAGCGTTCCTCCGGCGCAGATCGACCCGGTCGCAACCTCGTCGGGATAGCCGCGCCGGCGCATCTCCGGAATGCCCATCTTGCCGATAGCGGCGCAGCAGGCGGGCGACGACCCGGTGAGCGCCGCAAAGATAGCGCAGGCACCGATATTGGAAATCGCGAGTCCGCCGGGAAGACGGTAGAGCCAGCGATCGAGCGCTTCGTACAGGTCCTTGCCGGCGGGCGAGGACCCGATCGCCGCGCCCATCATGACGAACATCGGAATAGCCACCAGGGTGAACTCGTCGAGCCCCGACCAATAGGTCTCGGCGACGACGCTAAGGCTATCGAAGCCCTGGAAGACGACAAGGAAGGCCAACGCGATGGCGCCGAGGCCGAAGGCAACCGGGATGCCCGACACCAGCATCAGCAGGGTGACGATAAGAACGATCAGGCCTTGGATGCCCGGGCTCACCGCGCATCTCCAACCACTTCATGCGCGTGGGCACGCACGACGTCTTCCACAGCATGATCTTCCGGGATTCCGAACGGTGGAGAACGCCCCGTCACCAGGCAAAGCAACTCGACCACGTATTGCAGGACCAGAAGGCCGAGCCCGATCGGCATGGAGAGATAGGGAATCCACAGCCGAGCGCGCCAGACGGTGTTGGACAGCCAGTTTTCCGTGAGAGCCTGGTACCAGTAAATCGTGCAAAGCACGAAGATCGCCATGCAAAAGGCGAACGCAATCAGGCTCGTCACCAGCGCAAGCCAGAAGCGCATCCGGGGGCGAACGTGCAGCGGCAGAATGTCGACATTGACGTGCCCGCGCGTCATCAGGACATAGGAGCTGCCGATGAAAGTCGCGCCGACGATGCAATAAGTCACTACGTCGATCTGCCAGATCGTAGTGAGATTGAACACATAGCGCTCGATCACCATGTCGCAGATCACGAGAACGGCGAGGCCGATCAGCACCGCGCCGGTCACGCCGGCCACCCGCGACAGGAAGGTGACGACCCGTACGAAACCATTCATCAAATTGTCCGATTTGCTGAGAGGCCTGTTCCGGCGTGGCCGACTCCCGGCGGATCGCTTCGCCGGGAGCTCGGCCCCTGCCGCTATTTTACGGCGAGTGCTTCGTCGATCAGCTTCTGCCCGTTCGGCACGTTCTTGGCGAACTCGACATAGGAACTCTTCTTCGCCACTTCCAGCCATGCCTGATAATCGGCGTCGCTCAGCGTCACGACCTTCACCTTGTGGTCCTCGAATGCCTTGATGGCCTCCTTGTTCACCTCGTCTGCCTTGCCCTCATAATATGTCTGGGCCTTCTTGCCAGCTGCCAGAACGGCGTCCTGCTGCCTCTTGTTGAGCCTGTTGAAACTCTTCTTCGACATTAGCACCGGCTCGTACATGAACCACAGCGCGTTGTCGCCGGGCGCGGTCAGGCAGTCCGTCACTTCATAGAGACGCATCGACTGGAAGGTGCCAAGGCTGGTGTCGGTGCCATTCACCACGCCGGTCTGGAACGCATTGTAGATTTCGTTCGATGGTGGGCTCACGATGCTGGCGCCGGCCGCTTCCCACATGCCGGCGAAGGTCGGGCCGGCAGCCCGGAATTTACGGCCCTTCATGTCGTCGGGCTTGACGATACACCCGTTCTTCGAAGCCATGCCGCCGGCAAACCAGGCGTCAGACAGCACGATGACGCCATGCTTTTCGATTTCTGCGCGGATGTCCTTCATGAACGGCGAGTTGTTGACGCGTTTTGCGCGCTCCTGGTTGCGGATCAGACCGGGCATCAGGGTCGCACTGAAGGCACGCACCTTGCCGCTGGCATAGTCGAGCGGGAGTAGCGAGATGTCGAGTTGCCCGTTGACCATGGCATTCCACTGGTCGTTGGGCTTGAACAGCGAAGCCCCTGGATAGACCTGAACGTCGACCCCGACATCGGAGGCCTTCATTTCCTTGGCGATCATCTGCACCATGTCGTCGCGCACGTCGCCTTTGCCGCCGGGAAACTGATGCGATGCCTTCATGGTAATCTGCGCCTGTGCTGCGCCTGAGATCGCAATAGCGGCGACCGCACCAGCTAAGATTGCAGGAATTCGTCTCATGTGCTCCTCCCAGATTCCTTATCGTTGACCTTGAGACCGCTCAGGCTTGCAATCAAATCCTACGACGAGGCGCACCGCCATTCCGGTCGCATATGACTTTAGTAGAGTGTGACAATGAGGCGCGAGATCATTGGCCTGCGCCGGGCTCGCCCGTGCGTTGAACGTCGCGATGTCCGGTTCAGGCCGGGCAGGCTCGGGACGAGCGGTGCGACAGACTGCCGTTCCCGCAGAGTACACTCTCGCGAAACATGGACGACCGTTGGTGGGCCGTTCGAATCAGGAGCGCAATGCAGCAACACCGACTGAGCTGTTCGAAGCGTGGTGGGCCCGGCAGGACTCGAACCTGCAACCAGACCGTTATGAGCGGGAGAATATTGATCAGCTTTGCTGATTTTGTTGCGTTTTCGTTTGATTTCGTCCGCGTTCGTTGCGTTTCGATCAGGTCGTTTCTGGTGCGAAACTGGTGCGGTGACGCCTGCTTAACCGCCCTCGCAGACATAGCGAATGCGAGCAAACACTTCGTGTTGGATCGCGGGCGCCGTACCGGTTTGTCGGCGGATCACTTTGAAATAGGGAAAGGGGCGGCCTTTAGTGATGGAAGCTATTTCTGTGATGGCACAAGCTTCTCGGATATTCCTGACGTGGTTCGCGTTCAGTTCAGAGGTGAACTAATTGATGTGCTTCATCTCTGTCGAGAGGCGCTCGCCTTCTTTCGAACTAAGGTGCCCTAATGAAAATCGACCGCGCACAATACGAAGCTTGGCGACAGCAGTGTTCCGACATCTATTCCATCGTTACTGACAAGAACGACGACTGGGTCGGGGCTGTTTCGTCACTGATGCTACAGATCGAACGCGACTGTCCCGATACCAACGTGACCAGCAACGCCAGGACCGCGCGCAGGCATGCGTTGGCGTTTAAAAGTCCAAAACGCAAAGTGCGGTTAGCAGACATCTATCTGGATTTTTTGAAAGCGTGGCAGCGCGTCGAGTTGGCGATCGGAATGCACCTAATCGATAAACCCCCGATCCATTAGAACGGAGCATGTTAGTGGCGCACAAAGTGGGCTGGGGTGTTCATTTGATCGGACACTCATTCGACCTCGCGGACTGGGCCGACGCCTTGCAGGTGCCATTTGACCCGTGGGTCGACCAGAAGGACGACGAGTATTTTCTGCGGACCGGGCAATTCGACGCGCTGGCGAATGCGGATGAGGTGCGCGGGCGCGCCGTTGCAATCGTCGAGCAACTTAACGCGGCGATGGAAATCAAATTTGGTAGCCGACCTGTCCGTTTTGAAGGCGTAGTCGAATATCGTGCCGACGGTACGCGAGGCATCCATATGTCGGTTGCCGTAGGCTCGGTAGAAGCGCGCAGGCGAGCGGGCGCTATCGGGATTGCGATAGCGGAGCAAGAAGGTTCAGCACCGCTTCCGAAGGAAAGTCACGTTCAGCAGTGGGTGGCGATCAGTGAAGATCACGATCTGTTGGCGGATGCTTTGATCTACTTCAACCGGGCCGAATGGTTCGATGTCTACAAGGCGATCGAATGTCTTGAGGACTGGGTCGGTGGCGAAGATGCGTTGCGCGCAAAGGGCTGGGTCGCAGCCTCAGATATCAAGCGGGTGAAGCGAACAGCAAATTCCTACAGACATCGACAAGGTGGGAAACATACGCCGCCATTGGATCCGATTTCGCTGGCGGACGCTCGCCGATTGTTAGGCAACCTTATTGCGAAGGCGTTCGGGACTGCAAAGGGCGAGGCCTGACGCTGGCGCAGCGCGCGAAGCTGATCGCCAAGCGGAAGGCGGCTTATGAGGCCGTGCATCCGGAGACGAAGCGGCCGGGCGAGGCGTGAAAAAGGATCGCAACTTGCGATCTTTTGCTGACGATACGGCCGGCAAGACCGGAAAGCATTGTGCTTCAATCGCTCGCGACGCGACCCGCGCTAAGGCGTTGGGCCCCGATCTAAACCGCGTCGTCGGGACGTCGCTGGACGAAGGCGCCAAACTGGATGCGCGCGGGATGAAGTCATGAGGACGGCGGCGGCTCTGAAATGGTAGCTGTAGCGCGCTCGGACGACATGGCCGTCGAGCGAGCGGTCAATTCCACGATAATTCCAACGATGTGCCCGGCGCTGTCATATCTTGGCTTTAGGTCCGCCTGCCGATTTAGGAGCGCGAAGAGCGTTAATTCGTGTAATTCACGAAGCTTCTTTGTCTCTCGTCGCAACTCTTCTCCCGCCCGAAAGTAGAAGAAGATTGATACCAGAGTTGTGATTAGCGCGCCGAGGAAGAAGTACCCGAAGTTTTCCATGACCTACTCTCGCCCTGCATCCACTTCGATCTGATGACCCGAGGCGCGGTCGGCGCCGGTATTGCTTCTGCAATGACGGTTTGCCGTTCGGCTTCGCGGTCAAGGTCCAGACCATACGACCGCAGTCCGTGTAGTGCGGCAAGGTCGAATGGCGATTGACTTGGCGCCCAGCCTTTTGGGCGGCGACGACCGCATCGCGGGTGTCATCCTCCATCGGTCCTTCGACCGAAAAGCCGTAGCGGTTGCGACAGGGTGCCGCCCGGTTTTTATCCATTTTGAACTGGGGAGAGACCGTCAAGGTCTCTCTCGATGCATCACTTGTCCGCGCAGAAATTCTGCGGATCACCACCGCAAAGCGCCGCTGATCGCCCTGGTTGCAATGCTATATCGTCCAATGTTTCTGAGGAAGGCCGGGCATTGGTTAGATCATCATATTTAGTCGTCACCTCGATGCTCTTTTGGGGCGCTATGGGGTGGCTTCTCTACTCCGTTTGGAAGTTGCCGTTCTAATGCGGAATTTCACCGCATGGACGAACGCCAAAATTCACCCGCTGCTGGCAGGCAGTGAACCCGTCATGGGCTCAGCTCCTGGCGTCGTGAGTCCTCGATGTCGTCGTCAGCATCGGTTTGCGTACGATTTTGCCAAGCTAGCAGCGCAAGCTCGCGAGATGGCGACCGGCTGCGCCCCAGGCGCAAGAGAGTTTCTATTGACGCTAGCGAACAGATTTGACGAAGAAGCGGCCACCCAAGCCGCCGTGCAGACCAAAGTGCCTTACTGGCCCATCGGGCTTGCATTGTGCGTTACACTGGTCAACATCCTGCTGGTCACATGGAGCGAGCGCGACTATGGATCGCCCAAGCCGCCGCCTGCTCCAAACGCCTACCTCCTTCCGAGGCCGCACCAGATCTATCCGGATGGCTTTGTCTATTCGGCGCCCATCCCCAAGCAATTCGAGGCCTATGCCGACGAGGACAATGACACGCAGTCATCGCCGGTGGTGCTGTATGAGGACGACAAGCCGCTCGCATGGCCGCATAGCCTCGGCTATTTGGTCGCCCAGCAAGGTATGGGGCGTTACTCGCTACAGCATGGTCATGTCTTCTTCTCAAGCAGCGACAATTCCGACCCGCGCTCGAACCACCGATACTACTGGCTTGTGGTGCCATCTCAGGCGAAAGAGGCCGCCAACTGAAGTGGCGGAGGCGATGTATTCGAGACGGTCGAATGGCGCCGGCGGCTGGCCAGCCAGGAAAGACTGGATGCACGATCTAGCGCTTCCGCTACCGCATAGGAGTCGGAAGCGAGGCCCGGCAATGGAGGCGAACCCAACCGGACCTCGCAGCCGCCGATCCCGGAGGGGATCGGGGTGAAGGATCGCATAGAAAGCGTGCCGTTTTCCGTCTTAGTTGCGGTTCGTTTCGCCGGAAAGCACCAATACATACGGCACGGCGATCCTTATTGCAGTCGATGGCGCCGATCGTCGTGATCCCGAGCGCGGTCCGCAACGCATCAGTCAGCCCGATCCGCCAAGCAAGCGTGTCCGCCATCCAACTGAGCGGCTTCCTGATGATCCGCGCGGCTAGGTCTGCGCATTCGGCCTCAGACAGCCACGGCGCCCAGAGATTTGCCCAAGCAGCTATGTGCCGGTCAGGCGCCCGGTAAGTCGTGGCGATGTGATGCGCGGCGACCAGCAGGTCGTCGCGGCCGCCGTCGTCGTCGGGCAGGGGACGCCGTACCGATGCCGGAAGAACCGTTCTAACTCGCGCAAACGTACCTTGGCTTTCGCCGGCGCCCTGCGCCGGCGCTTGCCCTCTTGTCGATCATCCCAAGTGAACCGGTCGTCGTCGGCATAGCGGCAGGCGATTTCGTGATGGGCGAGACGCTGCGCCGACGTTTCATCGGCGAACTTCCGCTTCACATCGTCCCACAGAGCCGGCATGTGCTCAAGCGCTCGACCGTACTCGTCCAGCGCGTCGCGCAGCAACTCGTAGGCCTGATCCTCACTGAGGTAGGGGCGACCATCTTTCTTGTCGATCGACACCGGCGTTCAAGCGCATCCTCGGCGAGGTCGACGCGTACATCACCTTCAGCTCGAGAGCATCCACTCCTGCGCAGCGAGGCGGAGACCAGCCACCTGACAGAGAAGGTCACCGAGGTCGATGATGTGCTTCTTGCAGTTGAAGGCGAATTGATTAGTCAGCAGCTCGTTCACCGACGTTTGGCTGTAAGAAGACTGCTTCCGCGCGAGCATGAGGACATAGAGCTCGTCGAACGTGTTGTGGTAGGCGCGATCCATGAACTGCTGGACGGTCGACTTCACTTTCTCGAGCGTCGTCGTCGATGTTATCTGGAACGACACACGGTCGTGATCGTCGCCGATATCGATACCGGGAAAATTCTGCTTCCGGTTCAGGTTGACGAGGCGGGGAAGGTTGTAGACCGACTTCAGGAGGGGGAGAACCGCTATCGAGACGTCCGGACGCCGCGGGAGCTCAAGAGCTGACTCTCCGCAGTGACAGTCCGGAACCCGGGAGATTCTCCGCATCAGATTGCGCCCAATTCAGCGCGCCGATGATGTTGGCATCGCCACTTTGCTGAAGGGCCTCGAAGATGGTGTCGAATTCTCCGATCGAGGACCTCAGGATATCGGGCGACGACGGTCTATGTCCGTGCACCAGACTGTTCCTGACATTGCGCAGATGGTCGATTATTCTTACCGGTATGCGGTGGTCGCCGAGAAGGGACGGGATGGCTTTGTTCGACGGGATCGGGTGCGTCGGAATGCCCTGACTTCTGGCCAAGCGCCGGGCGAATCTTTCGAATACGTACCCATCTCGTGAGGAATTCGCCGAGCAGGGTCGGACCGTGTTCGCCGGAAACGGCCTGGGAATACGGATCGCGGGAACTCGCCTTCGCCTTCAAGGCCAGAAACGTCTCGTATAGTTCGGGCCTCTCCGACAGGATAGCATCGGCGATCTGGTCGGCCAATGGCCGAGCTTCGGTGTCCGGATCGAGAACCGGGATGTAGCAGCTGACGCCGTCCGGAGTATCTAGGCCGGCCTCGCGCAGAAGCTCGAAGAGAACGTCGACGCAGCCAGCTTTTCCATCTGCTTCGGGGCCATCGGATCAAGTACGCCAAGGTCGACGCCGACACCGGCGAGGAGGTCGACAACGAGGACATCGTCAAGGGCTACAAGCCGATCAGAGCGAAAGAGCGTCCTCGGGGCGAGAATGTCGTCGATCTGATGGACGCGCTGCGCAAGAGCATCGGACGAGACGCGACGGGCCCGACAGAGGCGCCGAAGAAGCCAGCCGAGAAGCCGCGCAAAGCGGCCGCTGGGCAGAAGGAAATGCTGATGCCGATCACTGGCAAAAAAACGGCCAAGGAGAGCGCGGCAAAAAAGCCCGCCGCAAAGCCGCAGCGAAAGTCGGCCTAGCCTACCGTGAAGCATCCGGCGACGTCGGAGGGCGGGCGCTACTTATATCCCGCACCGGCGGCGCCGTGTGTTCGTTTCGAAGAACCCCTGCTCGCGAGGTAGGCTGAACGAGGGATCAAACGATCGCGTCGGTCGGCGGGAAGCATGTCATGGCGAGAAAACTCAAGACCTACCAGACTTCGCTGGGCTTCTTCGATCTGGCGATCGCCGCTCCTTCCATGAAAGCGGCCCTCGAAGCCTGGGGCGCCAACAGCAATCTCTTCCACCAGGGCGCGGCGAAGGAAAGCGACGATCCGGACGTCATCGCTGCGGCCATGAAGAAGCCTGGCGTCGTTCTCAGGCGCCCGGTCGGATCCGACGGATCCTTCAGCGAGCAAGCCGAACTGCCCTCCGATCTCGGCGGGGACAGAGATTGACGAACGCTCCGCGCAAATCGAAGAGCACTATGGCGAAGAAGCCTTCCTCGCGTCCTGTCGACAAGGCGGCGGAGCGGAAGGCCGCACTTGCCTACCAACGGGAGGAGAGGCGCCGGGAAGCTGAACGGGCGAGGGAGGAGGCCGCCAGGCAGAGAGAACGTGAGCGCCGTCAGCAGGCGGTCGACAAGGCGCAAGCTGCGTTGGCCAAGGCGGAGCAGGAGCACCTGAAGCGGGCCGCGGCCATCCAGGCCGAGGTTGAGGCCCTCGCAAAGAGATCTCAAGCCGAAGAAGCCCGCTGGGACAAGGAGAAGGAGCGATTGGAAGCCGCGCTGCGGCGCGCGCGGAGTTAGTCGCGACGGGCTCTTGATCCGCGGCACCGAGTGAAGGCCAGAGGTCACCGTCAAGCGTTCATCGTTCGGGATCTGGTACGCGCGCTGCGGCTCGGTTCACCGCGGTGCGGTCCCGTCTGTCCTCAGGAGCGAGCTCCATGACCGCTCGATGCAGCTCGGCCGGAATCGTCAGCGGACTTTCCGGGGGCTTGTTCGCCCACTGCCAGAAGCGGTCGAACGCATCCATCACAGGTCCTCCCGCAAGCCCCGGAAGAAAGGGTGGCGAATCTTTCCCTCGGCCGACTTCGCGCGATACTCGATCTCGGCCAGAAGCTTGGGTTCGACCCAGATGCCCTTGTGACCGATGCGCTTGGTGTAAGGCTGGGTCTTTCGGATGAGGGGTCTAAGCCGTCTCTGCAGATCGGCGGCCGAGACCTTGTCGAAGCCGTGGTCGACCTTGCCAGCGTAGACCAGATCATCACCCTTGCGCCGGCCGACGTAGATGCCGTCCCACTTCGTCCCATCGAGTGCGAAGCCGGCAATGGTCAGCGTCTCACGCTGTACGCAGGCCTTTTTGACCCAATCATTCGTGCGTCCCGTTGGATAGGCGCTGCCCCGGACCTTCGAGACGACGCCTTCGAGGCCGAGCTTGCAGGCGTGCGCGAACATCTCGCGGCCGTCTATCTCGAAGCTTTCGCTGAACTGGATGTCGGTGCCGCTTAGAATCTTCTTGAGTTCGGCTTTGCGCTGAAGGAGCGGTAGCTTCCGGATATCTCGGCCGTTCAGATAGAGCAGATCGAACGCGACGAGCACGATCCTCTTCGACTTGCCCTTGAGCTCGTTCTGCAGAACCGAGAAGTCGGTCGTGCCGTCGGCGGCAGGTACCACGATCTCGCCGTCCACCACCGCCGAGTTCGCCTTGATCCGCCAGGCGTCATGAGCGACCTTCTTGAAGCGATGCGTCCAATCGTGGCCGCGCCGGGTGAAGATCTTCGCCGTCTCGTTGGCCAGATGGACCTGAACACGGTAGCCGTCGAATTTGATTTCGTGAATCCAGCGCTCTCCGGATGGCACCTTCTCGATCGAGGTGGCCAGGGCCGGTTCGATGAAGCCGGGGAAGGGCGCCTTGACGCCGATAGCCGCCGGCCTTTTACGCTGAAACGCCACTGAAGAACTCCACGCCACAGCCGATTCAAATTGGCACAGTTCGAATCGTTCCGGAACCGCCGAATCCTTGTTGCGTTGCCTCGACGCCACGAACAGGAGGTATCTATGGCGGCAGCGAAGAAGTCGAAGACGTCCCGCGGACGCAAGCAGGACCGGGCACGGGTGGCCGGCGGGCAGGACTACGAAGTGCAGTACGAGGCGAAGAAGACCGGAAAGTCGGCACCGGCGGTGAAAAAAGCTGTCAAAAAAGTCGGCAACGCGCGCAAGCGTGTAGAGAAACGGCTAGGCCGCTGACTCGGAGACGGGCTGGCGTCGATGTTTAGCGTCGGTCCTTCTCGTCAGGGGCGCATTCTGGGCAGGTATCACCAATCGAGTCCAGCACGTCGCGAACCGCGGCCACCGCTGCGTGCGGGGAGACGTCTGCTGGCGGGTCCTGACCGGCGATATCGAAGGCGCGCTCTCGTGCATGCGGATCGGCCCGGTCCTGTATCCAACCGTGCTCCTCGCACTCGCGGATGGCGCCCGCTTCGTTCAGCACGTTGATCGCCCAACCGCGCAGGGTGCGGATCGCCGGCCGTCTCTGCTTGGTCATCAGCATTGAAAGGTTCTCCCACGCTGAGACGAATCGTTTAGTCCCGCAGACGTTCCCCATCGCTAACACACGACTGGGATTCGGGATCGTGGGATCTCGTGGTTTTTCGAAGGCCGAATTATCCGCCCGGCCAGGTGCCTGGGTGGGCAAGAACGTACTGAAGAAACCATTTTTCCAATACTTCAGACGTCCGAGCTGAGGTGGTTGCTCCTTGTCCGTTTTGCGCGTGCGGCTGTCGCCGCACCGGGCTCTCGTGAACCGAGCCGCGCAGCGTCTCGGCCTTGCGGCTTCGATCCCTCGCGCACGAGCAAATCACCCCCCGCGGGGCAGAAACAAAAAACCAGACCTTTATGCAGCAGCCACCTGCACAAAGGTCCGGCCTTATCTTAGCGTGCCGCGATACCAAACGGCTGCAAAGGACGCTTCATATCCTTTGGGAGGTCTCGCTCTTCATCCGGGTTTCGACCCGGAGGCGGCAATATATCAGCAGCCGATACGACTACTTCTTTTTCTTTGAAGTCTTCTTTGCCACCTTCTTGGTAGCTGCCTTCGCGGTCTTCTTTGCCTTCTTCGCTTTCTTGGCCATGTCGTCCTCTGTAAGAATTGGCTCTCAGTGAACATGCCCACGCCGTGCATAGACATGCGCACGAGTGAGACGATATCACAAAAGCAAAATTGATACCAAGAAGACGTAAATCCGCATTGAGTCGCTCGCCGGAGGCACTCGCTCTCGGGTCCCGCCGTCATTGCATTCCGGCGTCGCTATCACTGCCCCGAGCCCGGGGACATTTTTAACCGGTCTCGCGACTGCACTCGGTCCCGGGTCCCGCCGCTACGCGTCGGCGCTATGCTGCCCCTCCTGCGGGTGCCTCTTAGCCGGGTCTCGCGACCCTTAGTGGTCTCCGCTTCGCTCCCCCCATACGATTCTCTTCTATATTAATGACGGGAGCCGTGCACCTCGCACACAAAGCTTCCTGTCCGACCCGCCACCACCTCGCCGCTCAGACGCCGTGCCCTCAGACGGGCAGGGGACGTGATTCATAATCTTCGGCATCGAGCTGCAGGTTGTCCAGACGGGCCGGACACGTGGCCCATTCGGTTCGAGGTCTACCGCGCGTGCAACTCTCTTCCGGCCGTGCGCCGTCATCGAGATTGAGAGTGAGAGTACGGACCGGGTTCGTCGTGACGGGTCGAAGGTCGGGAGAGAGGCTTCCGGCGCCTGTCGCGGAGAACCGCGATGTCCAGACACACACGAGCTCGCGTTGGCGATGACCGGGCGAGCCTTTACACTGAAATCACCGACAAGATCATCGCAGAACTAGAGGCCGGCCGTATCCCTTGGGTGCAGCCTTGGGGAACGGCGGCGATCAAGGCGCCGCTCGCCATGCCGCGCAATGCTTCGACGCTGCGCGGTTATTCCGGAATTAACGTGCTGATTTTGTGGGGTGCCGTTATTGAGTGCGGCTTCTCCAGCCAGAGCTGGCTGACCTTTCGTCAGGCGCTCGGGCTCGGCGGCCATGTCAGGAAGGGAGCGCGAGGTACGACCGTTGTCTACGCGGATCGCTTCATTCCCGAAGACGAGCGTCGACGTACCGCAGAGACCGGGGAGGAGCCGGGCACGATCCCGTTTCTCAAGCGCTTTACCGTTTTCAACATAGAGCAGTGTGACGGCTTGCCCGAGGACGTCGTTGGCTCGTTCGTCCCGCCGCCACCGGATCAGATCGAACCGCAAGCGGAATCGCTGATCGCCGCAACCGGCGCTGACTTCCGGATTGGCGGGGGGCGCGCTTACTACAATACGACCGGCGATTTTGTGCAGGTCCCGCCGCCGGCGGCGTATTTCGAGCCGATCAACTGGCATCGGACCGCGTTCCACGAACTGTCACATTGGAGTGGAGCTGTTTCCCGGCTTGCTCGTGATCTTTCGGGGTCGTTCGGCTCCAAATCTTACGCGCGCGAGGAACTGGTCGCGGAGATGGCGGGTGCGTTCGTCTGCGCTTCACTTGGCATCGTGCCGACCGTGCGCCACGCCGACTATATCGGCTCCTGGCTTGAGGTGCTGCGTGAGGACAACCGCGCCGTTGTACGGGCGGCGAGCGCGGCGTCGAAGGCCGCCGATTTCCTGCTCGGCTTTCAGCAACGGCCGATCGCCTCTGTCGATGAGGGGGACGAGGAGGCCGCGTAATGCGTCCGCCGGCCGTTTCGGCTTGCCTTCGGGGCGGGGCCTCAGAGAGCGAGAGGACGGGCGGTGCAGTTCGTGATGGGTTGGAGGTCGCGAGCGCTGAGAGGGAGAGCTGGGCCGGGAAGGGTTTGAGCCGTTGGGTCAAAGGAGAGCGCCTGATGGTTCGACCCGTTCCTGCTCTCCCGAGAAGTCCTGCCATGACCGAATCTCTCGCCGGCGGCGCCGCCGCCGCGCCGCTCTCAATGCGTGCCGCTGCAAGTCTCACCTCAGCCGCCGTCAGGGCCGCCCGACAGCTCTTGACCGATCTCGAACGCGGCCGTCGCATCGATGCAGCCGTCCTGCGTAGCGCCATGGAGGCGGCCTTCGGCGCCTCGGACGCGGCCGGCGCCTGGAACTGGAAGACCGCCTATGACGTCTGCGAGGCGGCAACCGTTCTCTTCCTGCGCAAGTTCGGTCCGGCCATGCGCGCCAGGGCTGGCTCGACCGCCGCGATGCTGCCAATGCTCGCGAGAAACGCGAGCTGTCTGCCGACTCACACGCGACGTTCCGAAGATAGTCAGGCGTTTCAGCAATTTTCAACGCCGATGCCGCTTGGGCTGGCCGCATGCTCCGCGGCCGGCATTACGCCTGCCGACCGCGTTCTGGAGCCATCCGCGGGGACCGGCTTGCTCGCCATCCTGGCCGAGCTCGCCGGCGGCTCTCTGATGTTGAACGAGTTGGCTGAAGGCCGCGCGGCGCTGCTAGATGATTTGTTTGCCAACGTTGAGGTCACGCGGTTCGACGCCGCGCAGATCGATGATCACCTCGATGCGAGGGCCGTACCGAGCGTAGTTCTGATGAACCCGCCGTTCTCAGCGGTGGCGAATGTCAATCGACGAATGGCGGACGCCGCTTTCCGGCACATCGCTTCGGCGCTCGCCCGTCTTGGCGATGGTGGGCGCCTCGTCGCCATCGTTGGCGCGGGCCTTACGCCGGATAACCCGGCTTGGCTAGAGGCCTTTGTTCACCTCCAGGAGCGCGGACGGGTCGTGTTCTCTGCCGCGATCGGCGGCGCCGTCTACGCCAAGCACGGCACTCAGACGGACACGAGATTGCTCGTAATCGACAAGTCGCCCGCTGCCGATCCGAAGGTTTTTCCCGTCTCGCAGAGCATGGCCGGCGATGTCGCCACCTTGCTCAATTGGGTGATCCAGCACGTGCCTCCGAGGCTACCAGTCACCGTTCCGGTCGTGGCCGACATCGTTAGGCGCCCTGCAATGCCCCGATCGGCCGGCGCCATTGCACCAAGCCCCTCGTTCACTTCGGGGAGCGCGCCGGACAGTGTGGAACTTGCGTACGAGATCGTCGAATGGTCGCCGCCAGAAGGCGCCCGCCTCACCGATGCGCTCTATGAGGAGTACGGATTGCAGTCGATCCGTATTCCCGGCTCGTGCGCACATCCGACCAAGCTCGTGCAGTCCGCGGCGATGGCCTCGGTTGCGCCACCGAAACCATCCTATCGTCCGCACCTGCCGGCCAATGTCACGGCAGACGGAGTTCTGTCGGATGCCCAGCTCGAGAGTATCATCTATGCTGGCGAGGCGCATTCCGAGTTTCTGGCGGGCTCTTGGACCGTCGATGCGACCTTTGACGTTGTGGCCGCCGCACGTGACGACGCCGAGAATGCCGTCCGCTTTCGTCGCGGCTGGTTCTTGGGCGATGGCACTGGCGCTGGCAAGGGACGGCAGGTCGCCGGAATCCTGCTCGACAATTGGCTCAAGGGCCTCCGCCGTGCGGTCTGGATCAGCAAATCCGACAAGCTGATCGAAGATGCCCAGCGCGACTGGTCCGCGCTCGGCATGGAGCGACTGCTCGTTACACCTCTGTCCCGGTTTCGCCAGGGCACCCCAATCCGCCTTTCGGAAGGCATCCTTTTTGCCACCTACGCCACGCTACGCACCGACGAGCATGGCGAGAAGCTTTCGCGTGTACGGCAGATCGTCGAATGGTTGGGCTCCGACTTCGACGGAGTGATCGTCTTCGACGAGAGCCATGCCATGCAGAATGCGGTCGGGGGCAAGGGCGAGCGCGGCGACCAGGCGGCCTCTCAGCAGGGGCGCGCAGGCCTGAGGCTCCAGCACGCCTTGCCCAATGCTCGCGTGGTTTACGTGCCAGCGACGGGCGCCACCACGGTCCACAACCTCGCTTATGCCCAACGCCTCGGCCTTTGGGGCGGGGCCGATTTCCCATTCGCCACGCGTGCCGAGTTCGTCGAGGCAATCGAGGAGGGGGGTGTTGCGGCGATGGAGATGCTGGCGCGCGACCTCAAGGCGCTCGGTCTCTACGCTGCCCGCTCATTGTCCTATGAGGGCGTCGAGTACGAACTCGTTGAGCACCAGCTTACGCCGGAGCAGGTTCGCATCTACGACGCCTATGCAGATGCGTTCAGCATCATCCATAACAACCTCGACGCGGCGATGCGGGCCGCCAACATCACCGGCGAAACTGGAACGCTGAACGGGCAGGCAAAATCCGCGGCCCGATCTGTCTTCGAGAGCGCCAAACAGCGCTTCTTCGGCCATCTTTTGACCTCGATGAAGAGGCCGTCGCTCATCCGATCGATCGACCGCGATCTCGACGCCGGCCATGCCGCCGTCATCCAGATTGTCTCAACGGGCGAAGCGTTGATGGAGCGCCGGCTCGCCGAGATCCCGACCGAAGACTGGGGCGACGTCCAGGTCGACATTACTCCGCGCGAGTATGTGCTCGACTATCTCGCCCATTCCTTCCCAGTCCAGCTCTACGAGCCCTTTACCGACTCGGAGGGCAATCTCTGCTCTCGGCCTGTCTATCGCGATGGCCAGCCGGTTGAGAGCCGGGAAGCCGTCGCACGACGCAGCCGCCTCATCGAGAAACTCGCCTCGCTGCCTCCGGTACCGGGTGCGCTGGATCAAATCGTGCAGCGCTTCGGCACCGACATGGTCGCCGAAGTGACCGGCCGCTCGCGACGCATCATCCGCAAGGGTGACCGGTTGGTGGCCGAAAACCGAGCCGGTTCGGCCAATCTCGCTGAGACCTCGGCCTTCATGGACGACGTCAAGCGCATCCTCGTGTTCTCCGACGCGGGCGGCACGGGAAGGAGCTACCATGCCGAACTGTCGGCCCGGAATCGCCGCTTGCGGGTCCATTACTTGCTCGAGCCCGGATGGAAGGCGGATGCCGCGATCCAGGGACTCGGCCGCACGAACCGGACCAATCAGGCGCAGCCGCCGCTGTTCCGGCCCATCGCAACCGACGTGAAGGCCGAAAAGCGCTTCCTCAGCACCATCGCGCGCCGGCTCGACACTCTGGGCGCCATTACGCGCGGCCAGCGCCAGACCGGAGGTCACGGCCTGTTCCGGCCTGAGGACAATCTCGAAAGCCAGTACGGGCGCGACGCTTTGCGCCAACTCTACACGTTGCTCGTCCGAGGCAAGGTCGATGGCTGCTCGCTCGAGAAGTTCGAGGATGCGACCGGCCTGAAGCTGACTGACGCCAATGGGCTCAGGGATGACCTGCCGCCGATTACGACCTTCCTCAACAGGTTGCTCGCGCTCGCCATCGACCTACAGAATATCCTCTTCACCGCCTTCGAGCAGCTGTTGACCGCTCGTATCGACGGCGCGGTCGCGTCGGGTACCTACGACGTCGGGCTGGAAACGCTTCGCGCCGAAAGCTTTGTCGTCACCGACCGGCGGACGATCTATGTCCATCCGCGCACAGGCGCCGAGACACGGCTGCTCAGCATCGTCCAGCGCCAGCGTAACCATCCTGTTGGCTTGGATGATGCCCTTGCTCGTCTTTCCAATCATTCTCTCCTGCTGATCAACGAGCGTTCGGGACGGGCCGCCGTGCAGGTTCCGGCCCCGAGCATCATGCTCGACGACGGCGAGATCGAGCGCCGCGTCCGCCTGATCCGGCCTATGGAAAAGCACCAAGTCCCCTTGAAAATGATGGCGGAGAGCCATTGGGTTGAAGCGGATCGCGAACGTTTTGCCGCGGCCTGGCTGGCGGAGCTTGCCGACGTGCCTGAGTTCACGGAAAGCACGATCCACGTCGTGGTCGGCTTGCTGTTACCCATCTGGAAGCGATTGCCGAACGAATCGACCCGCGTCTATCGTCTCCAGACCGATGCGGGCGAACGCATCATCGGCCGCAAGGTTTCTGCCGCGTGGGTCGCAAACGCCGTCTCGGCGGACGCGCCTACGCTGTCGCTGGATGCTGCTTTTGCCGCGGTGATGGAGGGACGTACCGTCCTCGACCTCGCGGAGGGGCTCCAGCTTCGCCGCGTCCGGGTGATGGGCGCGTGGCGCATCGAGCTGTCGGGATTCAACGACACGATGCGTGATCGCCTCCGCGCTTATGGCCTCTTTGGTGAGATCATCTCCTGGAAGCTGCGGATGTTGGTACCCACGGACGCGAACGGCGTCGCGATCATGGCAAAGGTGCTCGACACCTATCCAGTTGCGCGCATCAGTGAGCGGGAGGCCGCGTGATGTCCCCCGGGCCTTGCGAACTGGCACGCCGCCTCGCGCGCGAGGCCGAGGCAGTGTGCCGCTACTATCTGTCCAATGGCAAGCGGGCGGGGCGGTACTGGGTGGTCGGCGACGCCCGCAACACGCCGGGCCGCTCGATGTTCGTGCGGCTCCAAGAATCGCCAAAGGGCCCCGCCGGCAAGTGGACTGACGCTGCGACCGGCGCGCATGGAGACCTCCTCGACATCATCCGCGAATGCCGGGGTTTGCGCGACTTCAGCGAGGCCGCCGAGGAAGCGAGGCGGTTTCTGAAGCTGCCTCGTCCTGAGCCGCAGCTCGCCTCGAAGCCCGTTCGTTCGGTGGCGCTTGCTGGATCGCAGGAAGCCGCTCGTCGGCTCCTTGCGATATCCAGCCCGATCGAGGGGACGGTGGTCGAGACGTATTTGCAGCGCCGCGGAATAGCCCTTGCCCACCATGATGGCAGCCTGCGCTTCCACCCTCGTTGCTACTATCGACCGGATGAAGATTCGCCGCCCGAAACCTGGCCGGCGATGATTGCCCGCGTCACGGACCTTGAGGGGCGGATCACCGGAGCGCACCGAACCTGGCTCGATCCAGACGGCTTTGATCGCGTGCGGCTCGGCAAGGCTCCGATCGACACGCCACGACGGGCCATGGGCGACCTGCTCGGCAACGCCGTCCGCTTCGGTGTGGTGGACGACGTGCTCGCCGCGGGCGAGGGGATTGAGACCATGCTGTCATTGCGCTGTGTGCTGCCGACTCTGCCTATGGCCGCGGCGCTCTCAGCCAATCACCTCTCAGCCATGTTGCTGCCGTCTAGCCTGCGTCGTCTCTATATCGCCCGGGACGACGATGCAGCCGGAGATGCCGTACAGGCTATCCTCACCAAGCGCGCGCAAGAAGCCGGCGTTGAAGCGATCACATTGTCGCCCCGGCTGGGCGATTTCAACGAAGACCTCCACATCTTCGGTCTCGCGACACTCAGAGCAGAGATGCGGCTTCAACTCGTACCAGAGGACGTCGTCCGCTTCCTGCATTCGTCGACGGTAGCCGCAGAATAGGCCGGTGCTTCGATCGACGTTGATGGGTCGCTCATAACGAGACCATTGCCGGAAGAGGACGCGACCTCGGCCTTCTAGAGGGCGATCGGACGGCAAGCGGACCGGGCCGGCAATGGCTACGCCCGGCTATTTTCCGCCGCGCGCCGGCGATGAGAAGACACATTAGCCATCTGAGCCGCGCGCTTTGCATCGCGAAGCAAAATAGCCGGCCTCCGCCATCCTCCGCTGCCGCTTCGGCCCTTCGGGTTCTGGCCCGTTCCGCCCGCCGTCTGAGTGATCGCCACGAAGGCCGCGATGGGCGCGGCCGATCCGGCAAAGGACCTCTTCCATGACTGACCACGACGATATCGAACCGCCGCACGGCGTATCTCCGACCGATCACGTTCTCACTGAATTGCAGCTCTTCGGCTACCGTCCATTCGACGACCAACCCGATCCACGGCCACTTCCCGAGGGCAAGATCGTCGCCGGGGCCGTTGCCGACATCTTTGATGCCCTGGTCGCAACATTCAGCGACACACGGCTCGAGCCGGACCTTGCCGATCTGCTCTGGTCGACCGTCAACCTGTTCCATCGTGCCGTCGACCGCATCGGACGCCAACTTGACGATAACGAACAGGCGCAACAGAAGAGCCAGCGCGAGCAGAACGGCTCGGAAGTACGATCAGTCGAACTCGAGCGCCTCACGGCGGAAGGCATTTCGTTGATCGAGCGTCGCAACTGCCTCGAACTCTTCCGCGATCAGGCCACAGAGCGCTTCGAGACTCACACCGGATGGTCCTGGCGCCCCCGATCGGGATCGCTGGTGAACCACCGCAGGCTGACCGCAGCAATGATCGACTCTCGCGACTTCATCGCTGCCAAGCGTCGCGCTGAAACCGAGGTCTTGTTGCCGCCAGGACCGAAGATCGCACTTACCGGCGGGCTCGATTTCAACGATCACCATCTCATCTGGGACCGCCTCGACAAGGTCTACGCCAAGCATCCCGACATGGTCCTGCTCCACGGCGGCTCGCCCAAAGGTGCGGAGCTTATCGCCTCGAAATGGGCGACCAATCGCAAGGTACCTCAGATCGCCTTCAAGCCTGACTGGACAAAGCACGCCAAGGCAGCACCGTTCAAGCGCAACGACGCCATGCTCGAACTCCTGCCGATCGGCGTCATGCACTTCCCGGGCACGGGAATCCAGGACAACCTGGCGGACAAAGCGAAGCGCCTCGGCATTCCCGTCTGGAGGTTCGGCGGCGCGTGAGCGCCGTCTTCTCGCCTCCAGACGCTAAAGCGGAGTTGCATGCGCCGCAACTCCGCCTCGTTTCGATTTTAGGTCTGAACTTGCGCCGTGGTGGTGGTGGAAGGCGCGACTGTAGATTTATGCACACGGAGCCACCACCATGCTCGCCATTGGGCTTGTTCTCAACACACTTGGCATTGGCTTGTTCTGCTGGGCGATCTTTGCGCTCGCTGTGTATGCCTTGCCGTTTTTTGTCGCACTGAGTATCGGGATGACGGCGTTTCAGAGCGGCGCCGGCCTCATTGGTGCGCTGCTTATCGCGACGGCCGGCGGTGCGCTGACGCTCGTCCTCGGCCAAGTCGCTGTCGCAATTACCCGGTCCTTGGCTTTGCGCATCGCGATCGCCACAGCATTTGCTATTCCCGCCGCCGTTGCCGGCTATCATGTGATGTTCGCCGTGTCCCAGTTCGCGGTGCCTTCGTTGGCTTGGCGCGAGGTCTTCGCTTGCGGGGGCGCGGTTTGCATCGGCGTCACGTCATGGACGCGCTTGATCGTTCTGGCGGAGACCCGCCCGTTCGAGCCGGGTGGGGTGGTGGAGAATCCGTCCTAACCAGTTCTTACGGCCGGAAGGCCCGAGGGATGTCCGTTTACCGCTGTCATCGTCGAACAGGTTCGCGTAGATCGGCGCGCTGAACGGGGATGATCGAGACCTGAGCGCGGGAGAGGCAGTCCTCCTCGGAGCTCCTCGATCAAGCCGCCGGCATTTCGGTCTAGCCCACGCAGCCGCGGCGGAGCGGCGTTGCCTCGATCCGTTCTTGCGAGACGATACCGCCCTTTGCAGCAGATTGTTTCTCTTTCCGCGCTGAATCGTTCCGACCTCTTGTTCAGCAAAACCGAGGTAAGCCATGTCTTCTCCTGAGATTGCGGTTCAGCACGCGGACGCACGTGGCCTCGTTGATGGCTTGATCTGGCCGAAGACCGGCTTCGCCTCGATCGCCTGAGCCGCAACACCGTTGTTGCGACTTTCTTCCCCTGGGCTTCGCCCATTCCTCGCGAGGCAAGAAAGTCGCAACAACGGTGTCCTCCGCTGCGCTCCGGCCCGCGAGCGGGTGCGTCGTCGATCGTCTTCGGCCTGCAGATCGCCATCGAGGCCGCGGTGGTCGCGGGCTCGAAACACAACAGGAGAAGTGATATGGCTAACATCGGTTCTTTCAAGAAGGTCGGCAACGATTTCCAGGGCGAGATCGTCACCCTGAGCCTACAAGCCAAGGGCGTCCGCATCGTCGCCGAGACGAACCGGTCCAACGACAACGCCCCCAGCCACCGCATCTACGTGGGCCGGGCCGAGATCGGGGCCGCCTGGTCGAAGCGCTCCGAAGAGGGCCGCGACTACCTCTCGCTCAAGCTCGACGACCCTTCCTTCAACGCTCCGATCTACGCGAACCTTTTCGACGACGAAGGCGGCGAAGGCTACACGCTCCTCTGGTCGCGGCCGCGCAAGAACGGCGAGTAAGCTCGCTCAATCAAGCCCTGTCCGGTTCGCCGGGCGGGGCTCTTCGCGGCTGGCCTGAGGTGCGGATTACGATTTGCTAAGCCGCGCAACCCTTTTGAGCAGGTCTCCGGGTTCGACCCCTAATGCTTCAGCAATTTGCCCGAGCATAGTGACGCTTGCTGATACGTCGCCACGCTCGATGGCGCCAACATAACGATGCAGAAGCTAGCCCTAGATCCAGACGTAGCGGTCAGTGCGCCGAACGAGCCGACGTTGACGGCCTATGACGAACAGCATGTTGTCACGTACGTTCGCCTTCTGGAGGCCGAAGGTGAGGGGGGCGGACTGGCGCGAATGGTCTTACATAGGGACCCCGAGCGAGAACCGGACCACGCCCGGAGCGCATATCAGAGTCATCTTGCACGCGCCAAATGGGTGACCGAGCAAGGGCGCCTCTTACGCGGCACCGGCTCGAAATAGAAGAAAATCGCCGGCTGGCGACCAGCGGGCAGAACTGTTTTCTTTTGCTGACCGGTGGTCATTCCGACGCACCACGTGGTGCCAAACTAGGGCTTCCTATAACCGCCTCGTTCATACCTATTGTGCCGCAATCCCGTGTGCAATAGGGCGAAAGCAATGCCTGAATTCGACTGGCGGTCGCCGGAATCCTACAAAAGCCTACAAGACGCTGAAATCACCGGCATCGTCTGGGAATGTCTTCGCCGCAACGCGGACTATCGGCGCGAGTACGAGGTGATGATTGCCAAGAGTCCGAACGGCGAAGTGACGGAGGAGTTCAGGAGGCGGTGGGGCATCTGCTTTCGCACGATCTTTTGGGCGCCCGAGGTTCGGCGGTCGTTCCGGTGACGGTTGCCTTGACGGCCGATCTCGGGTCGGCGTCTCAGCCACTGCTTGACCTTACAGCTGGCCAGGTGCGCCGCGCCGTCGACGGCTGACATGCCGTGCTGCGCATCGGTGCGGTAGATCACAGTATCTGGTCCAAAGAGCCGCCGGTGCCAGCCGGGTCATACACGGCCGAATTGCCGTTTGATGGCGATTTCGACGCGCGTGTGTATGCGGCCGCAGGCTGTGGCGTGCGATGAATGGACGCGCGCCAGGTCCTGCATTTCATCACTTATCTAAACAGCGGCGCGAACGGCTGAGCGCCGCGATCCGCGCACTCGACGCACATAGCGCCGGCGGAAGTTATCGCGTTATCGCCGAAGCGCTCTTCGGCAAAGAGCGAATCCCCGACCGTGCCTGGAAGACGCATGATCTGCGCAATCGAACGGTCCGCCTGGTGCAAGGCCGCCTCGCGTTGATGCGCGGTGGTTACCGCAAACTACTGCGGCCTGGGCGCTGGGACGAATAGCCCTCTGCTTAGGGGGTATCGAAAATCGACTCCTCAAAATTCGGCATCCCCCTCCGATATCGCGCTTCTCCATGATGACCGCACGCGCGCCGCCACCGCTCTGCCTGGTGCGCTGTCCTCTTGGAGTTCTCAAATGCCCGATCCGATGGCCGGTCTACCCCCGCGCTTCCTGCGTACACCTGAGGCCGCGCGTTATCTTGGCCTGTCCGGTCGCACGCTGGAGAAGCACCGCACGTACGGTACTGGACCAACGTATCGGAAAATTGGCGGGCGTGTCGTTTACGCAGTCGATGACCTGAAAGCGTGGGCCGACCTCGGCGCCAAGACGTCGACGTCCGACCCCGGAAAGGGGACCGTGCTGCCGGCCAAGAAGCACCCGGCGCTGCGGCCGTATGCAGGCCAAGAACGTCGCTGATTGCCGCGTGAGAGTATTGACCATGCGGCGCAAGCACCATTCCGAGCGCGACCAACTCGAACTCTTTCGGGCGCTGCCCGGCGATCTCGCGCCGCGCGACGCGCAGGATCTGATGGCCTATCCGTTCTTTTCGTTCGCAAAGACAAAGCGGATCATGCCGATCGATTTCCGTGCGGGTGCGATCGCAATTCGTGTCGAACCGGTGCCAAAACACGACGTGGCTACCATCTGGGATGCAGACGTTCTGATTTGGGCCGCTTCTCAGATCGTCCAAGCCCGTGAGGCCGGCTTGAAGACGTCGCGCCTGATGGCTGCGACGCCTTACGAGATTCTGACGTTTGTCGGCCGCGGCACCAGCGCACGCGACTATGACCGGCTTAAGGCCGGCCTCGACAGAATGCAGTCAACGACCGTGCTGACATCGATCCGCCAGCCGGCAGAACGGCGACGGCATCGCTTCCCCTGGATCAACGAGTGGAAGGACACGGCCGATGCAAATGGTCGCCTATTCGGTATCGAATTGATCCTGCCTGATTGGTTCTATGCCGGCGTCATCGATGATGCACTCGTGCTGACCATCGACCGCGCCTATTTCGACCTGACGGATGGACTTGAGCGCTGGCTCTACCGGCTCGTGCGCAAGCACGGTGGGCGCCAGGACGGCGGCTGGAGTTTTGATCTTGTGCACCTCCATGCCATGTCCGGCATCCTCTCACCGCTCAAGCACTTCGCTTACGACGTGCGCCAGATCGTTCAACGTCAGACGTTGCCCAGCTATCAGCTCGTGCTCACGCGCGATCCGAACGGCACGGAGCGACTGAACTTCGCACCTACGCCTGTTGATCCCTTAACGGCACGCCTGCGCCGGCGCGGTCTCATTTCAAATTCGGAGGACAATTTGTGAATCAGCTGGTGCTATCGGGGACTGCAACCCTCGTGCTATCGGGAACCCGATCCTCGTGCTATCGGGGACCGGAGCCGAGCTTAAGAGCTTGTTTCTTCGCCCTTTCCAGCCGCTCTAACGTACTGACACTAACTTCTTGGTGTGAATCAGTGCGTTGTGAACAAGTCGGTCGTGCATCCAGCGAGGATGCCTCATGCGCTGACTCTCTCACGCGCAGAGCTCGCGTTTCTTTTTTCGAACGCACGTGTGCGAGCGCTATCGCGCGCAACGCCACGCGATCACCAGCATCGTCGTCACCGCATCACACCCGTTGCTTTCCCTTGCGGCAGCTCGCTCGTCGAGGAGAATTTGCTAACATCCGTGGTTGGCACAACGGCCACCACATGCCGGAATCTGCAGAATGGGCGGTCAGGCTAACCAGCGGCGTGCTTGATGGCTTCAAAGATGTGCACGAAGCCGCCGGCAAGAAAAGTTGCTATCTCACCCGAATCCCCGTCCCCTTGGGAGACGCCGCTCCGCCGTGGCGGAAGGAAAAGGCACGCGTGGAAGCGGCCGGGTCGCGGAGGCCCTCAAACCGCCGCAGCGACCCGGCCGCGCTTGCCGCCGGCGCCAAGCCGGAACGTCGTGCCACTGGTCCAGATCTTGTGCAACACCACGGCGAGCGCGCGCGCAACGGCCGTCGCCGCGCGCTTGAGACCCTTCTTCCTGGCGAGCCGCAGGCCCCACAGCCGCCGCTTAAAGTTCTTCGGAATGCGCGTCAGGATCGCAATCGCTGCCTCGTACAGCATCGCCCGCGTCAGCTCGTCGCCGCATTTGGAGATGCCGCCGATGCGGTCGGTCTGCCCGGATTGGTATCGCCGCGGCGTCAAGCCGAAATGCGCGCCGACATTGGTCGACCTCTTGAATCGCGCCGGGTCGTCGACGGTGGCGCGGAAGGTCAGCGCCACGAGCGCGCCGACACCGGGCACGGTCATCATCCGCCGCACAGCAGTGTCGCTGCGCGCCGCCGCCAGCGCCAGCCGATGCAGCTTTGCCAGCTGCAGCCGCATGGCGCTGCGGGCGTCCGGCAACGGCGTGACGATGGCCTCCAAATCCTTCTTCCCGGCCATGATCTCGCGCACCCGCGCTTCAAAGCGGCCGACCGACATCCCGCCGATCTTCAGCCCAAACGGGCGCAACAGGCCGAGGATCATGTTCTCCATGTCGAGGACCTTGCTGAGCATCGCCTTGCGCCCGACGAGCAGCGCCCGCAGCGTCTGCGCGCCTTCCGACTTGACATGGACCGCCCGGAACCAGCCGGTTCGCATCATCTGCGCGATGCCCTTGGCGTCGTTGCGATCGGTCTTGTTCAGCATCACATTCAGCGCCGCCTTGGCATGCCGGGTCTCGATACAGGTCACGGGAAGGCCCTTTTCACTGAGCACCGTGAACAGCCAGGCGCTGTACGAGAAGGCTTCCAGCCCGACACGCTTGAGGTGGTTGCCCCATTCTGCCAGAAACAGCTCGATCGCGTCCGGATCCGTCTCGAGCTTGACCTCCCGGACGACCTTGCCATCACCCTCCACCACGCAAACGTTCGTCGCCTCCACCGACACGTCGAGCCCTGCATAGAAGTCCATCGTTCGCCTCCACCGCAGATCGCCGAAACGCACCGCGCGTCCCGTTCGCGAATCGTTATGAGGCATCATCGCCGCAACGCGGCCGGCCAGGGGGCACAAGTCAGTACCCCCGCTAACCAGAAATCCTTCGGATTTCTTCTAACGGACCATGCCGAAAGATGCCTTGGAGGCAACCGGCAACGGCGGGCCGTCAATCCTACTTGCCTTCAAGAGCCGCACACGCCCCTCAACGATCCCAAAGCTCACGGCTCCAGGTTCAAGCTTCTGGGAGCGGCGGCATGAGCGATCTCACCGAAGTTGAAGTGCTTTGGCTTGAGAAGCGCATCGAGAACCGCATTCGGTTCGGTCGTATCGTCAACGAACGCAAGCTTGATCGTCACAGGCGTGTCCTGTCATTTGCACCGGGTAGCATCTTTGCTTTCGTCCGTTGGACCTCCAACGACTTTGGCACGATCATCTCGCGGATTGACATCTTGCGCGCCGTCGCGCCGGGACAGCGCTGCTCGACCGTGCCGTATGTGAAGCCGGGCGGGGAGATTTTACTGCGGCTCTCCGGTTGGCCGAAGGTCGAACGGGTGCTGCAGATGGTCGACGCCGTCGAAGCGCTTGGCGTCGATCCTGCCGACGTCGCTCCCGATCATTGGCATCACGTTCACAACCGTCTGTTCGTCAACGAAAACCCGCGCCCCTATACAAAAGCTCGTCACCAGGCATGGCTTCACCGGCAGAGGGTCATGCGATGACACCAAGGCTCAAGACGTTGACCACGATGCTCGGCGGTGCTGTCGCACTTATCGCGCCAATCGTTCTGGAGACTACGCCGGCCTACATCTGGAATGCATCCGAGAGCGTACCGATCGGGCTCTACCGTGTGCAGCCGGCTGACAAATTATTCGTTACGGAACTCCTCGCCGTACAGCCACCGGAGCCGCTCGCGACTTTCCTCGACCTGAATGGCTATCTGCCAGCCGGATTGCCGATGCTCAAACGCGTCCTGGCGCTTCCCGGGCAGACCGTTTGCCGAAGCGGGCTCACCATTTCGGTTGACGCCATCGAAGTGGGCCAAGCCCGAGATCGCGATGGACGCGGTCGACCGCTTCCGAAATGGCAGGGCTGCCGAGTCGTTGGTGACGGCGAACTCTTTGTCATGAACTGGCAGTCCACCAACTCGCTGGATGGCCGCTATTTCCGGTTTTTGCCGGCATCGGCCGTTCTTGGGCGTGCGCTTCCGGTGTGGACTTGGGAGGATTGACCATGCGTGTATCGAGTTTCCGATCAGCTATTCCTCTGTTCGGCCAAGTGCTGCACCATTCCTCCATCCCGGCCGTCAATTGCGAAGCCGCCGCGCGCAGCGGCGGTCCAGGGCGGCCGAATGGCCGGCGCGAAGCCGCTTTACCCTGGACGGGAGCGAGCACGGCGGCACGCTTGCGTTTGTTCGAGGCGAGCCTGCGCGCTGTCATACCGTTGTTCATTGCGCTGACCGTGAGTAACGCCGCTGCTGTCGCCGAGACGCGAACCGCGGAGCCTTCAGCGAGTCATCGAGCTGGCGATCCGTTTGCGGAGTTTGTCGAGCAGGCCTCGCGCCGCTTCGGCGTGCCGGTGCGCTGGATACGCGCAGTCCTGGACGTCGAAAGCGCACAAGACGTGTTTGCCAGGTCACCGAAAGGTGCCATGGGGCTGATGCAGATAATGCCAGAGACGTGGTCAGAGCTACGTCTGCGGTACAACCTCGGCGACGATGCCTACGATCCCCATGACAACATTCTTGTGGGGACAGCGTACCTTCGCGAACTGCACGACCGGTATGGTTCACCGGGTTTCCTAGCGGCCTACAATGCAGGACCTACTCGCTACGAAGAGCATCTCGCCGGCCGTCCATTGCCCGCTGAAACCCAGATCTATCTCCAGAAGCTTGTGCCGATCATGGGTGGCGACTTTGCAGGTTCCTGTGCGGTCGCGAGTCTGCGGCCATCGGGAGGAGCGCTCTTCGTTGTGCGGTCCGAAAGTTCAACGACCGCGGTCCGGCTGCAGCCTGGGCGCCCAACGAACCGAGCTTCAACGGCCGTCACCATCCACGACATTTCAGCCGTTGCGCCACAGGCAACAGGGTTGTTCGTCCTGAGATCTGGTGCGGGAGGCTCACGATGAGCGAATTCGCGAGTTCGCATGCATTAGCGCGGCCTGGAGAAGAATGGGCAGAAAGGCGAGCGCAGTGGGGAGGCACGACAGCAGGACGGCGAGATAAAAGGGGCTCGCCGGTCGAACCGCAAGCCATTGGCATGGCTTGGGTTCTGGCGTGCCGGTCGGTCGGGGCGCGTGCCGCGCCTTTCATTTCGGCGAATGCAATCAAAGGCGTTTTCGGCACCGTGTGCGTTTTTGATAGTTGGGAGGCCCCGCCGTGAGCGTGGGCGACAGCGACCTGCGTATTCGGCCTGGGCGCATCCGCAGCACCCGCGCGCCAAAGCCTAAGAGCTTCATCAACCAGGTGCTGCGGGCGGCGAAGAAGGCTGGGCACACCTCGGGGCAGACCGTGGTGAGCAGGCGTTCGGCGGCTCATGGGCGCTCGACGTTTGGCCGCGGCCGGCTGTCGTTTAGCCGCGCCAGATTGTTCAGCCCGACGCGGCGCGTCGTGGTGAAGGCGCGCGTGGTTCGTCACAAGGGGCGAGCCTTCCGTTCGGCACCACTGACCGCCCACCTCTCATATCTGAAGCGCGACGGCGTGGCCCGGAGTGGCAAGCGGGCCGAGATGTTCGATGCCGGCGGCGACCGTGCCGATAGCGCTGCTTTCGCAGAACGGTGCAAGGACGACCGGCATCATTTCAGGTTCATCGTCTCACCAGAGGATGCCGGCGACATGACCGACCTTAGGGCCTTCACCCGCGATCTCGCCAAGCAGATTGAGACCGATCTCGGCACGCGGCTCGATTGGGTGGCTGTCGATCATTGGAATACCGACAACCCTCACGTCCATTTTCTCGTTCGGGGAGTAGATGAGGAAGGGAAAGATCTCGTCATCGCCCGCGACTACATCAGCCAGGGGCTGCGCTCACGAGCCGAGGAACTGGTCGCCATCGAACTGGGTCCAAAACCCGAGCACGAAATCCGCAATTCGCTGGAGAGGGAAGTCACGGCGGAACGATGGACGCGGCTCGATCGGGAGATCCGGCTGGCGGCAGATGAGACCGGCACTATCGATCTTCGCCCAGAGAATCTCGGCAGCTCCGATTCCGAGATCCTGCGCCTGATGGTCGGTCGCCTTCAACACCTGGAGAAGATGGGCCTTGCCGCACCTGCCGCGCCAGGGGAATGGATGGTCGGGCTCGAGGCCGAGCGCAGCTTGCGCGACCTCGGTATGCGCGGCGACATCATCAAAACAATGCACCGGGCCTTTACCGAGCGTGGAGGAGCCCGCGGCGTTGCCGATTTCGTCATCGAGGGCGGACAGCCGACATCTCCGATTATCGGACGACTGGTCGACCGTGGACTTCATGACGAACTGACCGGCGAAGCTTATGCCCTGATCGACGGAACAGACGGACGGGCGTACCACGTGCGCTTTCGAGGAGTAGAGGCTTTCGAACACGCTCCGCCAATCGGCGGAATCGTCGAAGTCCGACGCTTCGGTCAAACCGGCGATCCGCGGCCGACCGTGGTGCTCGCAACCCGTTCCGATCTCGATCTCCGTGAGCAGATCACTGCGAGAGGAGCAACCTGGCTCGACCATCGGCTGGTCGAACGTGATCCCATGCCGCTCGCCATGGGCGGGTTCGGCCGCGAGACCCGCGACGCCATGGAAGCCCGTACCGAGCATCTGATCCAGGAGGGTCTGGCGCGGCGGCAGGGCCGACGCATCATCCTGCAGCGCGACCTCCTGGACACGTTGCGCCGACGTGAACTGGACGAGGTGGCCGCAAAGGTCTCGGCCGACACCCGCCTGCCTCATGTGAACGCCGCGTCCGGGGAGCACGTGGCGGGAACGTATCGCCAGCGGCTGACACTCACCTCCGGGCGTTTTGCGATGATCGACAGCGGTCTTGGCTTCCAGCTCGTGCCCTGGTCGCGCGAACTCGAGAAGAGGCTCGGCCAACACGTAACCGGCGTTGTGAAGGACGGCGGCGGCATCGAATGGGGTTTTGGTCGCAAGCGCGACCTCGGCCTCTAGCAATCTCTCCAATTCAGTTGCGGAAGGGCGTTCGGGATGTCCGGAACCAAAATTCTCTGGGGACAGGTGATAGTTGTCGGCCTGATCGTTTTGCTCGCCATCTGGGGAGCAACTGAGTGGACAGCTTGGCGCCTGGCCTACCAGCCCGAGCTTGGACGACCCTGGTTCGAGCTGTCGGGCTGGAAGGTCTATTACCCACCAGTCTTCTTCTGGTGGTGGTTCGTCTACGACGCCTATGCGCCACAGGTCTTTGTGGAGGGAGCCTTCATCGCGACGTCGGGGACCGTCGTTTCGATCGCGGCGGCGATCGGCATGTCGGTCTGGCGGGCGCGTGAAGCCAAGAATGTCGAGACCTATGGTTCGGCGCGCTGGGCTGATGGGAAAGAGGTTCAAGCGGCCGGTCTTCTCGGTCCGGATGGCGTGGTGCTGGGCAAGCTCGACCGCGACTACCTGCGCCATGATGGGCCGGAGCACGTCTTGTGCTTTGCGCCCACTCGGTCCGGTAAGGGTGTTGGCCTGGTCGTTCCTTCGTTGCTTGCCTGGCCGGGCTCGGCCATCGTGCACGACATCAAAGGTGAGAACTGGCAACTGACGGCCGGCTTTCGGTCGCGACATGGTCGCGTCCTACTGTTCGACCCCACCAATCCAAAGTCCTCAGCTTATAATCCGCTGCTCGAAGTCCGGCGCGGGGAATGGGAGGTTCGCGACGTCCAGAACGTGGCCGACGTCCTGGTCGACCCCGAAGGCTCCCTCGACAAGCGGAACCATTGGGAGAAGACCAGCCATTCGCTCCTGGTCGGCGCCATTCTCCACGTCCTCTATGCCGAGTCGGACAAGACTTTGGCTGGCGTGGCCGCCTTCCTGTCCGACCCGAAGCGGCCAATCGAGGCGACGTTGAAGGCGATGATGACCACGCCGCATCTCGGTGAGCAGGGTGCGCATCCCGTGGTTGCCTCGACCGCGCGCGAACTCCTCAACAAGTCGGAGAATGAACGGTCCGGCGTCCTCTCCACTGCGATGTCGTTCCTCGGGCTGTACCGCGATCCCGTGGTGGCCCGGGTGACCCGCCGCTGCGACTGGCGGATCGCCGACTTAATCGCAGATCTTCGGCCGACGACGCTTTACCTCGTGGTACCTCCTTCCGACATCTCGCGTACCAAGCCCCTAATCCGTCTGGTGCTGAACCAGATCGGCCGGCGCCTGACCGAGGACTTGCACGTCCGCGACCGTCGGCATCGTGTCCTGATGATGCTCGACGAATTCCCAGCGCTCGGGCGGCTTGATTTTTTCGAGTCCGCGCTCGCCTTCATGGCGGGGTACGGCATCAAGAGTTTCTTGATCGCGCAGTCGCTCAATCAGATCGAGAAGGCCTACGGGCCCAACAACGCTATCCTCGACAATTGTCACGTCCGCGTCAGCTTCGCCACCAATGACGAGCGGACCGCCAAACGGGTGTCCGACGCCTTGGGCACGGCGACCGAGATGAGGGCCATGAAGAACTATGCCGGTCACAGGTTGAACCCGTGGCTGGGGCACCTAATGGTCTCGCGCCAGGAGACGGCAAGGCCGCTGCTGACCCCGGGCGAAGTCATGCAGCTTCCGCCGATGGACGAGATCGTCATGGTGGCAGGCACGCCGCCGATCCGAGCGAGGAAGGTCCGCTACTACGAGGATCGGCGGTTTACCGAACGCGTCTTGCCGCCGCCCGATCCGGCGGCATCCAGTCGGTCACCGCGAACGGACGGATGGTCAACACTTGGAACGCTAAGACCGGCGCCGGCATCAATCGGGAGGGGGCAGAGAGAGGAAGACACGGCAAACAGCGGCTTGCGCCGAGAGCCCGAACTCCCTGATCACGTGGCGATCGTCAAAGAAACAAGCGAGCCGAGACCGGCAGAGGAATTTGCCGTCGTGCTTGATGACGACGAGGATGCGGTCCGTCAATCCCGGCTCATACGCCAACAGATGCGCGGTGTCACCCATCAAGTCGCTCTGGACCCGAATGACGGCATGGAGCTCTGAGGCAATATGCGCGACCGGATGAACGTCTACTTCCCGCCAGAGCTTCTGAAACAGATCTCCGATCTCGCTGATCGCAAGAAGCTTTCCCGGTCTGCAATCGTGGAAGCGGCCGTCGCTTCGTTTCTGTCACCCGATGGAGCAGACAGGCGGGAGGCAGCGTTTACCCGTCGCCTGGATCGGCTATCTCGTCAGATGCAGAGGCTGGAGCGTGACGTTGGTTTGACGGCCGAGACCTTGGCCCTCTTTATCCGATTCTGGCTGACGATCACCCCACCGTTGCCCAACGAGGCGCAGGCGGCCGCGCAAATAAAGGGTAGGGAGCGCTTCGAAGGATTTGTCGAGGCGCTCGGGCGCCGCTTGCAAAAGGGGCAAAGCTTTCTGCGCGAGATTCCCGAGGAGATCCGCCGTCCGGAACCGGCCGAAGAAACCTGATTGAACCATGTAGGCAGACCATTTCGCCCGTCCTTCTTTTTCTACGCCAGCCTACGATCGCAGCAATTTGGCCAAGCCCACAAAAAGCTGGACGCGCTATCGGCTCCAATGAGTTGAGGAGCAAGAAGGGCCAGCATGCAAGTTTCAGGGGCATGGCGTCTCACCGCGCGCGTATTTCTCCCGTTTGCCGCTGCTTACTATCTTTCGTATCTGTTTCGAACGATCAACGCTTTGATCGCCAGTCATCTCAGCTCGGATACCGGGCTTGGGTCTGCCAATCTCGGGTTGCTTACGTCAGTCTATTTCCTTGTTTTCGCGGCGGCTCAGATCCCCGTCGGCATATTGTTGGACCGCTTTGGTCCGCGTCGCGTCCAGAGTGTTTTGCTCTTGCTCGCAGCAGTGGGCGCCGGAGTGTTCGCAGTATCGACTGGCTTCCTGTCCCTTTTGATCGCGCGTGCAATGATCGGGCTTGGCGTGGCGGCGGCGCTGACGGCAGGACTGAAGTCCATCATCCTTTGGTTCCCCAGGGAACGAGTTGCCTTGGTTAACGGCTACATGATCATGCTGGGGTCGCTAGGAGCGGTGACCGCTACGGCTCCCGTCGAACACCTGCTCGCCTGGATGGGCTGGCGGCAGCTCTTTGGGATCCTGGCGGCGGCTACCTGTGCGACGGCCGCTCTCATCTACGTCGTGGTGCCCGAACGAGGCATTGTCTCATCGCTGGCGTCAACCCCCGCGACCCTTAGCTCCGTTTTCGGCGATCGGCGCTTTTGGCGAATCGCCCCGTTGTCGGCGACTTGCATTGGATCGGCCTGGTCCCTGCAGGGATTGTGGGCATCGCCATGGCTGGCGGACGTGGAGAGGCTTGATCGCGCAAGTCTCGTCACACAGCTTTTTATGATGTCGATCGTACTTAGCGGTGGTGCCTGGTTGTTCGGTATGACGGTCCATTGCATCAAACGAAGGGGAATCGGGGCGGAGACAATATTGGCGCTGGTTGCAGTACTGTTTATCGCAGCTGAGTTTGCCTTGATCCTGCGAGCGCCTCTGCCATCCATCTTGCCCTGGTCTGTTGTCGCAATTGTCGGAACGGCAACCGTGGTCAGCTTCGCGGTGATAGCGGATTACTTTCCGCCGGAGCTTGCCGGTCGTGCCAATGGCGCCTTGAACGTTTTGCACTTTGGTTTGGCGTTTCTGGCACAATACGCGACAGGTCTTATCCTGGAGCAATGGTCTGCGAATGATGGCCATAGGCCCGTCCAAGCCTATCAAGTTGCGTTCGGTCTCAACGTAGCGCTGCAGATCGCGGCGTTAGGCTGGTTCGCTATGCCCTGGCGCCGATCCATTGCTTCGTGGATGAGTTCAATCCTCTTCTTCAAGCAGACTGATGTTTCCTACGTTGTCGAGTCAGTTGGGTTGTATGAGGATTCGGTCATCCTCCTGCCCACGGATGACGATGCGGAGTGGTGAGCAGCAACTCGCGGCGAACGGATACGATTAAGTAGCCGTCAAATATCGGTTCTCAGTCTTTCTTTTTCTACGCCAGCCTACGATCACCGAAAGCGCTTGTTGCGCCAAATCCATTGGTGGCTTTTCTAATTGTCCCCATCTGAGGGCGCTCCTTCGTCCTCAATCGTGGGGGCGAACGGTGGCAATCCAATCTATTCAATCGGAAGCGAGTTCGCGCGGTGCGCGAATGCTGCGCAGCGCGCTTGGCTCGGCGATTGCCGGCTACCTCGAAGATGAAGCGATCATCGAGGTGATGCTCAACCCAGATGGGCGGCTGTGGATCGACCGGTTGTCGAATGGCCTGATCGACACAGGCGAAACTCTGTCCGCAGCGGATGGCGAGCGCATTGTTCGCCTTGTCGCGCATCACGTCGGTGCCGAGGTCCATGCCGGTGCGCCACGGGTTTCGGCCGAACTGCCCGGGACTGGCGAGCGCTTCGAAGGTCTGTTGCCTCCAGTCGTTGCTGCTCCTGCGTTCGCTATCCGCAAACCTGCGGTCGCCGTGTTTACGCTCGACGAGTACGTCGCTAGGGGCATCATGACATCGGAACAGGCCAGGATCCTGAAGGGCGCGGTCGCTGCTCGTAAGAACATCCTCGTCGCCGGTGGCACATCGACCGGCAAGACAACCTTGACGAACGCGCTCCTGGCCGAGGTCGCAAAGACCTCCGATCGGGTCGTGCTGATCGAAGACACGCGCGAACTCCAGTGCAAAGCGCCCAACCTCGTGGCTTTGCGGACCAAGGATGGCGTAGCCACACTATCTGACCTCGTTCGGTCTTCGCTGCGATTGCGTCCTGATCGTATCCCGATCGGCGAGGTCCGCGGTGCGGAAGCACTCGATTTGCTTAAGGCCTGGGGCACCGGTCACCCCGGCGGCATCGGGACCATCCATGCGGGCACCGCGCTCGGCGCGCTGCGGCGGCTCGAGCAACTCATCCAGGAAGCCGTCATCACGGTTCCGCGTGCCCTGATCGCCGAGACCATCAACCTCGTTGCTGTGCTTGCGGGCCGCGGCGCTGACCGTCGCATCGCTGAGCTCGCCCTCGTCACGGGGCTTGGGGCCGCCGGCGACTACAGTTTTTCATCAGCAGGAGACTGACATGCGCCCGCAATTTCGCTTCCCTCGGCAAGCCACATCGCTGGCCGCGTCCGGCACGGTTCTTTTGGCGTCAGCGCCAGGATGGGCTGCTGGCTCGAATATGCCGTGGGAGCAACCACTCAACCAGATCCTGCAGTCGGTCGAAGGACCGGTTGCCAAGATCATCGCCGTCATCATCATCGTGGTGACCGGGCTCACGCTCGCGTTCGGGGATTCGTCAGGCGGCTTCCGCAGGCTGATTCAGATCGTGTTCGGTTTGTCGATCGCGTTTGCCGCCTCGAGTTTCTTCCTGTCGTTCTTCTCCTTCGGCGGCGGCGTGGTGATCTAATGGATGAACGGGTCACAGGCTTTGTCGTGCCCGTTCACCGCGCGCTCACCGAGCCGATCCTGATGGGAGGCGCGCCGCGGTCGGTCGCGATCGTCAACGGCACGTTGGCGGCAGCCCTGGGGCTCGGACTTCGGCTCTGGATCGCAGGTCTTGTCCTCTGGTTCATCGGCCACATGGCCGCCGTCTGGGCCGCCAAGCGCGATCCTGCCTTTGTCGATGTCGTGCGCCGACATTTGCGCATTCCCAGCCATCTCAACGTCTGAGGTTTCGGTCATGATGAACCTTGCCGAATATCGCCATTTCGACGCCCGTCTTGCCGACTTTCTGCCTTGGGCAGCCCTCGTCGACGAGGGAATCATCCTCAATAAGGACGGCTCGTTCCAGCGGACAGCAAAGTTCCGCGGACCCGACCTCGACAGTGCAGTACCGGCCGAACTTGTCGGCGTCGCCGGTCGCCTGAATAACGCCTTGCGTCGCCTGGGATCAGGCTGGGCCGTATTCGTCGAGGCGCAGCGTCATTTTGCGGGGACCTACCCGTTTAACTCCTTTCCGGATGTCGCGTCTGCGCTGGTTGACGCGGAACGCAGGGCTCAGTTCGAAGAGGCTGGTGCCCACTATGAGTCCAGCTACTTCCTGACCTTCCTCTATCTGCCTCCAGAGGAAGGGGCTGCCAGGGCAGAGCAACTGCTTTACGAGGGGCGCGACCGCACCGTCGGAGCCGACGCGCGCGAGATCCTCCGGGGGTTTATCGACCAAACAAACCGCGTGCTTCAACTCGTCGACGAGTTCATGCCGGAATGCATCTGGCTCAATGATCAGGACACGCTGACCTACCTGCACTCGACGATCTCAACCAAGCGTCATCGCGTTCGGGTGCCAGAAATTCCGATGTACATCGACGCGCTGTTGGCCGACCAGCCGCTGACCGGCGGGCTCGAACCGATGCTGGGTTCGGCCAATGTGCGGGTGCTGACGATCGTGGGCTTTCCTGGGGCGACGACCCCGGGAATTCTGGATGACCTGAATCGCCTGCCGTTTTCGTATCGCTGGTCAACCCGGGCGATCATGCTCGACAAGACCGACGCGACCAAGCTGTTGACCAAGATCCGCCGCCAGTGGTTCGCCAAGCGAAAGTCTATCGGCGCCATCCTCAAGGAGGTCATGACAAACGAGGCCTCGACGCTGCTCGATACCGACGCTCTCAACAAGGCGCTTGATGCCGACGCGGCGTTGCAGGAACTGGGGTCGGATCAGATCGGACAAGCCTTTGTCACGGCAACCATTACCGTCTGGGATCGCGATCCCAATGCGGCCGACGAAAAGCTGCGGTTGGTCGAGAAGGTCATTCAGGGTCGCGATTTCACCTGCATGGTCGAGACGGTGAACGCCGTCGAAGCCTGGCTCGGCAGTCTGCCGGGACATGTCTATGCGAATGTGCGGCAGCCACCCGTATCGACACTCAACCTCGCCCATATGATTCCGATGTCGGCTGTGTGGGCCGGCGAGGTGAGGGATTTGCACTTCAAGGGTCCGCCACTCCTGTTTGGGAAGACCGAGGGATCGACCCCATTCCGGTTCTCCCTCCACGTCGGCGACGTCGGCCACACGCTCGTGGTAGGGCCGACAGGTGCCGGCAAGTCGGTACTGCTCTCTCTGATGGCACTGCAATTCCGCCGTTACCCGAACTCTCAGGCCTTTGCGTTCGATTTCGGTGGTTCAATCCGGGCGGCCGCGCTCGCTATGGGCGGCGACTGGCATGATCTCGGCGGCGCTCTGTCCGACGGAAGCGAAAACTCCGTTGCGCTGCAGCCGCTGGCCTGGATCGATGATGCTTCCGAGCGCGGATGGGCCACGGAATGGATCTGCGCGATCCTGGCACGGGAAAAGGTCGAGATCACCCCGGAGGTCAAGGATCATTTGTGGTCAGCGCTGACGTCTCTCGCCTCGGCCCCGAGGGGGGAACGCACCCTCACGGGCCTCTCGGTCTTGCTGCAATCCAATTCTCTGAAAAGGGCCCTGCAGCCCTATTGCCTCGGCGGCCCCTCCGGCCGCCTGCTCGATGCCGAATTCGAGCGCCTCGGCGAAGCCTCGGTCCAGGCGTTTGAGACCGAAGGTCTGATCGGAACGAGCGCTGCCCCAGCAGTGCTGGCGTACCTGTTTCATCGAATCGGGGACCGCCTCGACGGTCGGCCGACTCTGCTTATTGTCGATGAAGGGTGGCTTGCCCTCGATGACGAGCATTTCGCAGGTCAACTCCGCGAATGGCTGAAGACACTTCGGAAGAAGAACGCGTCCGTCATATTTGCCACCCAATCACTTTCGGACATTGATGGCTCCGCGATCGCGCCGGCGATCATCGAAAGCTGCCCAACGCGGCTATTGCTGCCGAACGAGCGGGCGATCGAGCCGCAAATCACAGCGATCTATCGCCGCTTCGGCCTCAATGACCGCCAGATCGAGCTTCTGAGCCGGGCAACGCCGAAGCGCGACTACTACTGCCAGTCCCGTCGCGGCAACCGGATGTTCGAGCTTGGACTTGGCGAGGTGGCACTCGCCTTCACCGCCGCCTCTTCAAAGAAAGACCAAGCGACCATCACGCAGCTCCTGGCCGAGCATGGACCTGACGGCTTCGTGCCGTCCTGGCTCGAGCACCGTGGCGTCGCATGGGCGACGGATCTGATCCCCCATCTCGTCAATTTGGAGAAGTCGCAATGAGGCGTCTTGGCCTATCGATGGCTGCTAGCACCATCGCCCTCACGCTTGGCGCCACGGCGCCCGCGCGAGCGCAGTGGATCGTCTTTGATCCCAACAACTACGTTCAGAACGTCCTGACGGCTGCACGGGAGCTTCAGCAGATCAACAATCAGATCACCTCGCTGCAAAACGAGGCGCAGATGCTGATCAATCAGGCAAAGAACCTGGCAAACCTGCCGTATTCGTCGCTGCAGCAACTGCAATCCTCGATCCAGCGGACCCAGCAATTGCTGGCCCAGGCCCAGCGCATCGCCTACGACGTGCAGCAGATCGACGGCGCCTTCTCGACCAGCTACGCGCCAGCGACCAGCAGCCAATCGAACCAGTTACTGATCTCCAACGCTCAGTCGCGTTGGCAGAATTCCTATGCCGCAACGCAAGACGCTCTTCGCGTCCAGGCCGGCATCGTTGGCAACCTCGACACCAATCGCGTCCAGACGTCCGCGCTCGTAACGTCTAGCCAAGGCGCAAGCGGCGCTCTGCAAGCAACTCAGGCCGGCAACCAGATCCTGGCGCTTCAAGCGCAACAACTTGCAGATCTCACGGCGGTCGCGGCGGCGCAGGGCAGGGCGCAGAGCCTCGAAGCGGCTCAGCGCGCCTCAGCTCAGGATCAGGGGCGAGAACAGCTTCGGCGCTTCCTGACACCAGGGCAGGGCTATCAATCCTCCAATGTGCAGATGTTCCACTGATGACCGACGTAAAGGCATTCAAGGCGCTGTCGCTGCTCACGACAATCGGCCTAGTGGCCGTCGCTGCCTGCACGATTCAGCTGCGTGGCCGCTTCGAGTCTCGGTCGGCCCTGAAGGCCGAGCAGAGGACCGATGCAATCAGTTCTGACCTCGTGCGCTGCCGCAGCGCCACTGCGGAGGAAGCAGCGGGTTATCAGCATTGCAAGCAAGTTTGGGCTGAAAACCGGCGTCACTTCTTTGGCAAGAAAGATGGCGAAGTAGCTCCCGGCCATGCTGACTCCGCCAGTTCGATACCTGCCCCCAAGGATCAAAGCCGGATCCCGCAGGGATATCCGAACCTGGTGACACCTGAGGCGAGCAAGCCATGACTGGTACGGGGATCATTGACCAGTTCCTGGAAACGTTCACGCGTTATATCGACAACGGCTTCGGGCTGCTGGGCAGCGATGTCGGATATCTCGCAACGACCCTTGCCGCGATCGACATTACGCTCGCCGCGCTGTTCTGGAGTTGGGGAACGGACGAGGACATCATCGCGCGCCTCGTCAAGAAAACGCTCTTCGTCGGCGTCTTTGCCTACCTCATCGGGAACTGGAACAGCCTGGCGCGCATCGTCTTCGAGAGCTTGGCCGGCCTTGGGCTGAAGGCATCCGGCGCAAGCCTATCTGCGTCGGATTTCCTGCGACCGGGAAAGATCGCCCAAGTCGGACTCGACGCCGGCCGGCCGCTGCTCGATTCGATCTCCAACCTGATGGGCTACATCAGTTTCTTCGAGAATTTCGTCCAGATCGTCGTTCTCTTGTTCGCATGGCTCGTGGTGCTGCTTGCCTTTTTCATTCTGGCGATACAGCTCTTCGTCACCCTGATTGAGTTCAAGCTTACGACGCTGGCCGGCTTCGTGCTCATTCCGTTTGGCCTGTTCGGCAAGACCGCATTCGCGGCAGAGAGGGTCTTGGGCAACGTCATATCTTCAGGGATCAAGGTTCTGGTCTTGGCCGTTATCATTGGCATTGGATCGACCTTGTTCTCGCAGTTCACCGCCGGCTTCGGCGGCGCTCAGCCGACCATCGAAGACGCGATGACGCTGGTCCTTGCTGCGCTCTCCCTGCTGGGCCTCGGTATCTTTGGTCCCGGAATCGCAAACGGGCTTGTCTCCGGCGGACCCCAGCTCGGCGCCGGTGCCGCGATCGGGGCAGGTCTTGCTGGCGGCGGCATTGTTGCGGCGGGCGCGGGCCTTGCCGCTGGCGGTGCCGGTCTCGCTGGTGGTGCGATTGCAAGTGCCGCGCGCGGTGGCGGCGCTCTCATGAGCGGAGCGGCGGCCGCTTATCGGAGTGGTGGCCTTGCTGGCGTTGCGCAGGCGGGCAGCTCGGCTGCCATGAGCCCGTTACGTCGCGCAGCGGCTGCCCTCGGCGGAGGTGGGGAAGCCAGCGCGCAGAGCGCGAGCACCCGGACCCAAGGGCAGCCCGATTGGGCGCGCCGCATGAAGCGCGCCCAGACCATTCGGCATGGTGCTTCAGTAGCCGGCCAAGCGGTTCGCTCAGGCGATCACGGTGGCAGCGGCTCCTCCGTCGATTTGTCCGAAGGAGGGCGCTGACGCGCACCACTGCACTTGCGCCACGGCAAGGCAGCAGCGCCTCAAACTCGTAGACAGCACGACTCGAAGCCGATCACTTAATCTCAGGGGCAACTATCGAATGTTCAAACGACCTTCCGTACACTACGGGCGCATGCCCGAGCCGGTTACGCCGTATCAGAAAGCAGCGCAGGTTTGGGACGAACGCATTGGATCAGCTCGCGTGCAAGCCAAAAACTGGCGACTGATGGCCTTTGGCTGCCTGATGCTGTCAGCCGGTCTCGCAGGCGGCCTTGTCTGGCAATCGAGCCAGGGCTCGGTGACACCCTGGGTGGTCGAGGTCGACCATCTTGGCCAGGCCCAAAGGATCGCGCCAGCCAACATCGACTATCAACCCACTGATGCCCAGATCGCCTACCATCTGGCGCGCTTCATTGAGGATGTCAGAAGCCTACCCGCGGACGGCATCGTCCTGCGCCAGAATTGGCTCCGCGCCTACGATTTTACGACCGATCGCGGCGCGGCGGCGCTCAACGATCATGCGCGCAACAATGACCCCTTTGCCAAGCTGGGTAAGGCGCAAATCTCCGTCGAGGTATCGAGCGTCATTCGCGCGTCTTCAGAGAGCTTTCGGGTCGCATGGACCGAACGCAATTACGATAACGGCTCATTGAGCTCGACCGAGCGCTGGACCGCGATTCTCACCATCGTAATCGAGACCCCGCGCGACGCTGTGCGCCTGCGCAAGAATCCCCTTGGCGTCTACGTCCACGCCATCAACTGGTCGAAGGAGTTGAGTCAGTGACCAAGACGCCGTCTGACGTTCATTCGAAGCGTTCCATCTCGCTCAGCAGGTTCAGTTCGACTTTGTTCGAGATCCTGGCCGGGAAGCGAACATTTCTGTCCGCGCTATTACTTGGCTTGTCGGCGCTCGGTGGGTGCGCGACCTACATACCGCCGGAGATCAGCTATGACGCGGAAGTTCCGCCACTTCCGGCGCCTCCATCGCCTCTGGAGGACAGGTCTCGGCCGCTTCACGTTCCGCCACTCTGGAAGCCCGCTCTCGGCGGCAAGTCGGCCGGGAAGGAAGAGCCCGAGCCCGTGAACCGGGTTGAGACCGCCAACAGCGCCGCCCGTGTCGAGCCGCGCAAGCGGGGATATTTCAATGCAGCCCAAATCTACGCCTACAGTCCCGGAGCGCTCTATCAGATTTACGCCGCACCGGGGCAGATCACGGATATCGCGCTCGAGGAGGGAGAGCAGTTGACGGGATCAGGGCCCATCGCGGCCGGAGACACCGTACGCTGGGTCGTTGGGGATACCGAGAGCGGGAGCGGCGACACGCGACGCGTCCATATCCTGGTCAAGCCGACCCGCGCATCGATCGAGACCAATCTGGTCGTCAATACCGATCGGCGCACCTACCTGATTGAGCTCCGCTCCCGCGAGCGACCATACATGCCATCAGTTGCCTGGTACTATCCGGAAACAGTCCGCGAGCGGTCGCGCTCCCTCGCTCTGAAACCCGTTCTTCCGGATCCCGCGCAGCGTATCTCTCGCTATGCCATCGAAGGGGACATTCCTCCCTGGCGGCCGCTCGCCGTATATGACGATGGCCGCAAGGTCTATGTCGAATTCCCGCAAGGCATCGTGCAAGGTGAGATGCCACCGCTCTTTGTCATCAGCCCCGACGGCAAGACCGAACTCGTCAACTATCGTGCCTACGGTAACGTGTTGATTGTTGATCGGCTGTTCGCAGCCGCCGAACTGCGGCTCGGTGGTGAGCACCAGCAGAAGGTCAGGATTGTCAGGACTGACGGGAGGCCGTCGTCATGAACACTCAGAATGGAAACGATCAGGAGCTACCGGCTCCGCCGGAGACACAAGAGGAACAGTCCAAAAGCTTCCGCCTGAGAGCAGAGCATCCGCGCGTGACACGGTTGTCCCGAAAAGTCCTGGCGGCAGGGAGCGCGGCTGCCTTGCTTGTGGTCGGTGGAGCGGTCCTGTGGTCGCTGCAGAACAATCGTCCCCGAAGCCAGCCGGCCGATGAGCTCTACAGTACTGACCATCGCAATGTCGCCGATGGCATTACGGCTCTGCCAAAGGACTACGCTGGCTTTCCGCACCAACCAACCCCGCAGCTTGGCCCGCAGCTCCCTGGTGACCTTGGCCGACCAATCCTTGCTGCCCAAGGACAGTCGCCGACCATCGGCGGTAATTTGGAACAGCAGCGCCAGGATCAAGAGACCGAGGCCGCTCGCATCAGCCGTTTGTTCGCTGCGACCAATGGGCGAGAAGTGCGACCGGCCGACGCTGCGGCTGCTGGGAGCGACCGCGTCGTGCCACCGAACGCAACGAGCACTGGCGAAGACGGATCTGCGCGGAACGCTCAGGACCGAAAGCTTGCTTTCGTGAGCGCCTCGGTAGACCGTCGCACGGTCAGCCCTGACCGTGTCACCAGGCCGGCTTCACCATATATTGTGCAGGCTGGGACGATCATTCCGGGAGCCTTGATCACGGGCATCAGGTCGGACCTGCCAGGCCAAATTACGGCCCAAGTGACCGAGAGCGTATATGACACCCCGACCGGCCGCTTTCTGCTTGTCCCTCAGGGGGCGCGTCTGATCGGCATCTACGATAGCCAGGTCACTTTCGGCCAGTCTCGCGTCCTGCTCGTCTGGACACGGCTGATCATGCCGAATGGACGTTCTATCGTTCTCGAGCGGCAGCCTGGCGCTGACGCTGCCGGGTATGCAGGTCTCGAAGATCAGGTCGACAATCACTGGGGCGAGTTGCTCAAGGCCGCGGCACTATCGACGTTTCTGGCGATCGGGACCGAACTGGGGGCCGGCTCGGACACCAACAGCAACGACAGTGCAATCATCCAGGCAATGCGACACGGCGCCTCGGACTCACTAAATCAGACCGGGCAGCAGGTCGTTCGCCGCAGTCTCAGCATCCAGCCTACTCTGACCGTGCGACCTGGCTTCCCGGTTCGTGTTCTTGTCAATCATGACCTCATACTTACGCCGTATAGAGGGTGACAACATGCCAAAACTCAAAATAGGCGAGCTTCCAGACGACAAGCCCGTCAAAGTGAGTACGGAGCTGCCTGCGGCCGTGCATCGTGATCTCATTGCATATGCAGAAGCGCTTACGCGTCAGGGTGGTCAAGTGGTCGATCCGACTAAACTCATCGCCCCCATGTTGGCGCGCTTTATGGCCACGGATCGAGGTTTTTCTAAACTGAAACGTGAAGGCCACGTACCGGCCGCTGGCGAAGGACAGTGATGCTCAAGGCTTCCTCGAAGCTGTTGGTCGACGCTAAATAGCGTGCATCAATCTAAGCGCTGCCGAGTTGGCGCAGGAGCTGAGATATCGTGTCGGAAAGCGTGTTCCCGCGTCTGCCCGAAACAACTCCGATTACCGGTTTTATCGGCTTTCAGACGCGAGAGCGTTGGGCGTCGACGTGCAGTTATTCGGTCACCTTCAGGCGCGTTACACTGCTCCGGCCATCGACGCTGACAGGCACGTCACCCTCGATCGTGGCCCGACGTACGACGCGATGCTGGTCCCCGTAATCATTGACCGCGTAATGCTGCGTTGCGCGGTTATCCCATATCGCAATATCGCCTTCTAACCAGTTCCAGCGCACAGTGTTTTCGGGCGCGGTGATGTGAGACTGGAGCAGATCGAACAGCTTTTGTCCGTCGTATTTGGGGACCCCAACGAAGTGCTTCACCAAGGCGCCGAGCACTAGCGTCCGCTCGCCTGTTTCGGGGTGGACGCGTACGACGGGATGCTCGGTCTCAAAAACCATTCTGGTGAACACCTCGTCAAAGTGTTTCTTGTCGACCTCGCGGACACGCGCGATCCCGGCGTAATCAAAAACGTTGCTGTGGACGGCCCATAGGCCCTCGGCAAGCCGTTGTAGCGGCGGCGGCAAATCAAGATAAGCGGCAGCTGTGTTCGACCACACGGTGTCGCCTCCGAAAGTTGGCATTACAACGGCCCGCAGGACCAAAATCTTCGGATAGGCGTCGGCGAAGGTCCCGTCCGCATGCCAAACGTCGGCGCGACCGCCGCCGCGAGTGGAGTCCAGTTCGAGGAGCGACGCCATCCCCTTGGTAGCACCGAGCATCGGATGTGGCACTAGCGTTCCGAGACGAGCGGCAAAGCGCTCCTGCTCGGCGTCATTGAGATGTCCTTGATTGCGGAAGAAGATTACCTTGTGCTCGAGCAATAAGCTGTTGATCGCAGCGATCGCGTGGTCCGGTAGATCTCCTGATAGCTTGATATTTTTGACCTCGGCACCGATGCGCGCTGCACGTTTCACAACATCGGTGCTCGGAATGACGCCACCGATCAAAGCCATTGTGCTCATGTTGCTTTTCCAAGCTCTTGCAGTTCTTCCTCGCCCCTTGGAGCGAATGACCTTCAGCAAGCATCGTGCCAAGCGAAAGACGAACATGTGTCCGACAATGGGCACTGAACGAACGAATCGTGCTATTTGGCGCGAGTCATCGAACTGAGCCGATGGTTGGGCCGAGTGACGAAAGAACTCGATCGCCGAGCTCACCCTCCGAATGTCGAATCGTGGAGCGCGCCAACGGCAGATCTTCAGTTTTTCTTTTTGTAATCACTCAACTGCTTGAAAAAAAGCAATTCTGGATCGATTTGTTTTAAGCGATGGCCATGCCCGGCGGCGCTGGGCAAGCCACAGCGCCGAATGGGCTTTCAAGTCCGCTTACTATGCGCGGTGTACTGGACCTGGCACGAGATTCGTGCCTCTGTCAGAATACGGACAAGTGTCTACACAGTGTAGTAAGCCCGAGCTGACTATTCCGTTAGTCATTTCGCGAGGTAATTGATGACCCGAGTTAATCTCTCCCAATGCCGCTGGAGCCTGTGAGAGCTGCAGATGTAAGATCGCTCTCTGTCGAGCGGCGCTGTTGGCGGCAGTCATGCACATTATCGCCTCGGTCCTGAACCAGGATAAGAGCTGCAACTTCTTGGTCCCGTGCCAGTTTGCTCGCCGCTAGGCCGGTGGCGACACCAATGCGATCAGGCGCGGGGCGGTTTTGGCTCATCTTGCGCTTGCCTTCGACCATGGTGATAGGGATACGCACGCCGACGATTTCGCGCAACTGGGCGGCGATGAAATCCGCGGGAGCATCGGTGACGGCCCAGGGCGTCGCACGTGACGTCTCATGGATATTCGTCAGATGCGTCACGATCTCAAGCAGGCGATTGGGATCCTCGAAGAACTCAATCGACCCATGGGCGTGGACCGCGATGTAGTTCCATGTCGGCACCACATGTTCAGCGTGTCGCTTGCTAGGATACCAGGATGGCGTCACATAAGCCTCCGCGCCAGTAAAGATCGCCAGAGCTTCTCCGATCGGGGCCGTGCGCCATTGCGGATTGCCCTTCGCCAGGTGCCCGTACAACGTGCCGTGTTCGCCTTCGCTCTCATCGAGGAAGAGCGGAAGAGGCGTCGCAAGTGGCCCATCTGACGTCGCTGTGATCAGGTTGGCCAATCGGGGCAGCGGATTGTGGCTCGAATGTTTTCGATGTCGTCATCTCGAAAGTGGGATGGTATGTACATGAAGGGTCTCCGCTGCAGGTCGTCGAGATAAACCCAAGTCAATATGCTAGAAAACTGCCAGTTTCAGTCGCTCCCGTAGAGGTTCTCCGCTTGCCTCTTTTGACGTGACGATTTCGGATTTTCTGGGACGCGGGCGATTTCACTCAGCCGCTTCAATCCGTCGAGCTGCTGTTGGGTTGGTGTTTCCGTAGCTATTCTCCTGCGGGCTGAGCCAGGCATTCATGGACCTTTAGATCTCACCCCCGCGTCGCCTGTATGAAGCGATCCGGCAGCTCTCCTTCGACGCGCACCGAGTCGCGTTTGGCGAACTAGTTCTTGATCTCGGCAAGGTCGACGCCGACCTCAAAAGCCGTCTTATCGTCTCGATGAACTGCGCCGATGGGTACAAGTCGGAGGTCATCGCAACGAACCCATCATTAAAATACGAAGAGTCCCGTCTACATGGTGGCCGCCCTCGCCCGTGGGCAATCGGCCGAGGAGATTGTCGACGATTTTCTATCGCTGACGCGCGATCAGGTTGAGGCCGTCATCGAATACGCCCAGGCGCATCCCAAGCGAGGTGCCCTATGTCCCGCGGAGTCTGAAGCGGGCGCTGGCAGAGCTAGCGACCTTCGATGACGAAGCCGAGGCGGGGAGATTGCGTCGCGCCGGATTCCGTGACCGCGTATTTGATCGACGAGAACGCGAGTTTGGCGCGCGTGCCGACTCCAACGTGCGCAAGTGGCTTGCAACACGCTCCTGGATCAAAGCGCGCTCATACTGCGCGAGCGCAGGAATTCGCCCGAGGGCGTCGTGGTGTCCAGGTTCTCGGTCAGCGAGCGGAACGCCACCCGATTGTCCTTGAGCGAGATCACGATGGCGAGCAGGTGCGACAGCGAGCGGTCGAGCCGGTCGAGTTTCCACACGATCAGCATGTCGCCGGGCCGGACGAATTCGAGCGTCCGCGCCAAGCCAGTGCGGTCATCCTTCGCGCCCGAGGCGTGATCCTCGAACAGTTGACGCGGATCAACGCCGGCGGCGAGCAGCGCATCGCGCTGAAAGTCCGTGTTCTGACACGCGCATTTAGCCAAGCAACATAGGCGGATACCCATCGGAAATAGGTTTCCGTATGGTAGCGCATGGCGACAGAGTTTCCGCACATTTTTTGCGCCACCAGGCGCTTAGCTTAGGGGGCTACTACCAGATTCGGTAGATTGGCTAAAGCCAACTTGAGGCCCTAGGATTCGGCCGCCTTCCCCGTCGATCATCATCGACGAACAGAAGTGAACGCAAGCGCACGTGAAGGCGCTGCCCGCAGCGACTGCGGGCACCTTCCGCCCTTCCATCGCTTAGAGAGTGAAGTGCCATCGTGTCCGAACAACCCCTGCCGACGCTGCCGATGTGGCGCGTCAATCACATTGAGCCCTCGCCCGAGATGTTGGCGCTACGCGCCAACGGTCCCATCCACCGCGTGCGTTTCCCGTCCGGGCAGGAAGGCTGGTGGGTGACAGGCTACGACGAGGCCAAGGAGGCGCTGTCCGAGGCGGCATTCCGGCCGGCGGGAATGCCGCCGACGGCGTTCACCCCGGATTCGGTGATTCTCGGTTCGCCGGGGTGGCTAGTCTCGCACGAGGGGCGCGAGCATGTCCGGTTACGCACGCTCGTGGCGCCGGCCTTCAGCAACCGCAGGGTGAAGCTGCTGGCGCCGCGTGTCGAGGCGATCGCTGCGCAGTTGTTCGAGAACCTGGCGGCCCAGCGCCAGCCCGCCGACTTGCGGCGCCACCTCTCCTTTCCGCTTCCGGCCATGGTCATCAGCGCGCTCATGGGTGTGCTCTACGAGGATCACGCCTTTTTCGCCCGGCTGTCCGACGAGGTGATGACGCACCAACATGAAAGCGGCCCGCGCAGCGCGTCGCGCCTGGCCTGGGAAGAACTGCGCGCCTACATTCGCGGCAAGATGTGGGACAAGCGCCAGGATCCGGGCGACAACCTGCTGACGGATCTGCTCGCGGCGGTCGACCAGGGCAAGGCGACCGAGGAAGAAGCGATCGGCCTGGCGGCGGGCATGCTGGTGGCGGGGCACGAGAGCACCGTCGCGCAGATCGAATACGGCCTGCTGGCCCTGTTCCGCCATCCGCAACAGCGCGAACGCCTGGTCGGCGATCCATCCCTCGTGGACAAGGCGGTCGAGGAAATCCTGCGCATGTACCCGCCGGGCGCGGGCTGGGACGGCATCATGCGCTATCCGAGGACCGACGTGACCATCGCGGGCGTGCATATTCCCGCGGAGAGCAAGGTGCTCGTCGGCCTGCCGGCAACCTCGTTCGATCCGCGCCATTTCGACGACCCGGAAATCTTCGACATCGGACGCCGGGAAAAGCCGCACCTGGCGTTCTCCCACGGGCCGCACTCCTGCATCGGCGGGGCGCTGGCCCGGCTGGAACTCAAGGCGGTGTTCGGTTCGATCTTCCAGCGCTTTCCCGCGCTGCGCCTGGCCGTGGCGCCCGAAGAACTGAAGTTGCGCAAGGAGATCATCACTGGCGGGTTCGAGGAGTTCCCGGTGCTCTGGTGATGTGCGGACGCCGCTGCGATAGCTATCGTCTCCGCGATTTGCCGGCGTGCCTGCCGCGCACCGGTCAGATCAGCCGACAGGTAACGAAGATGGACGTGCAAGAAACCACGCCAGCATGCCGGGACGCCTTCGCCGAACTGGCGTCGCCGGCGTGGATTCACGACCCGTATCCGTTCATGAGGTGGTTGCGCGAGCACGATCCGGTGCATCGCGCGGCGTCGGGCCTCTTTCTGTTGAGCCGCCACGCCGACATTTACTGGGCGCTCAAGGCCACCGGCGATGCCTTTCTGGGACCGGCGCCGGGCGAACTGGCGCGCTATTTTCCGCATGCGGCGACCAGCCTGTCGCACAATCTGCTGGCCTCCACGCTAGCGATGAAGGACCCACCGACGCATACGCGTCTGCGCCGGCTGATCTCGCGCGATTTCACCATGCGCCAGATCGACGACCTGCGGCCGGGCATCGCGCGCATCGTCGCCGCGCGCCTGGACGGCATGGCGCCGGCGCTGGAGCGCGGGGAGGCCGTGGACCTGCATCGGGAATTCGCGCTGGCCTTGCCCATGCTGGTCTTCGCCGAACTGTTTGGCATGCCCCAGGATGACATGTTCAGGCTCGCCACCGGCATCGGCGCCATTCTGGAAGGCCTGAGCCCGCACGCGAGCGATCCCCAGCTCGCCGCGGCGGACGCGGCCAGTGCCAGAGTGAAGGCCTACTTCGGCGGCCTCATACAGCGCAAGCGCACCGATCCCCGCCACGACATCGTGTCGATGTTGGTCGGCACACACGACGATGATGCCGACACGCTGTCGGATGCCGAGTTGATCAGCATGTTGTGGGGCATGCTGCTGGGTGGCTTCGCCACCACTGCTGCGACCATCGACCATGCGGTCCTGGCGATGCTGGCGTATCCCCAACAGCGGCAGTGGCTGCAGGGAAACGCCGTGGGGGTGAAGGCATTCGTCGAAGAAGTCCTGCGCTGCGACGCGCCCGCGATGTTCAGCTCCATTCCGCGTATCGCCCAGCGCGACATCGAACTGGGCGGCGTGGTGATCCCGAAGAACGCGGACGTGCGCGTGCTGATCGCGGCCGGCAATCGCGACCCCGACGCCTTCGCCGATCCCGACCGCTTCGATCCCGCGCGGTTCTACGGCACCAGTCCTGGCATGTCGACCGACGGGAGGATCATGCTGAGCTTCGGCCACGGCATCCACTTCTGCCTCGGTGCGCAACTGGCCCGGGTGCAGTTGGCCGAGAGCCTGCCGCGGATCCAGGCCCGCTTCCCCACGCTGGCATTGGCCGAGCAGCCGACCCGGGAGCCCTCCGCGTTCCTTAGGACATTCCGCGCGCTGCCGGTGCGGCTGCATGCGCAGGGGAGCTGAGATGCGCGTCGAGGTCGACCAGCATCTGTGCGGAACCAGCGGGCAGTGCGTGCTGACGCTGCCGGGCACCTTTCGCCAGCGCGAACCGGACGGCGTGGCCGAAGTGTGCGTGGCGACGGTCCCGCCGGCGCTGCACGCCGCCGTGCGGCTCGCGGCGAGCCAGTGCCCGGTCGCCGCCATTCGGGTCATCGAAAGCGACGCTGGCGATGACGCGCGCGCCAGCGCCGAGAGTGCGCCTTCTCCGGCGGAGGCCGAGCGGCATGCCGCGAGAGACCAATGCCATCCAGGAGGACCGATGGGACGGTTTGAAGACAAGGTGGCCGTGGTGACCGGTGCCGGCGCCGGTATCGGCAAGGCATGCGCCCTCGCCATTGCGCGCGAGGGCGGCAGAGTGGTGGTCGCCGACATTGATGGCTCGGCGGCCATCGCCTGCACCGCGCAAATCGCGGCCGAGGCGGGCCACGCGCTGGCTCTGGCCATCGACATCGCCGATGCGCAGGCGGTGGCAGCGCTGTTCGAGACGGCGGAGCGGCACTTCAGTGGGGTCGACCTGCTGGTGAACAACGCGAGCGCCATGCATCTGACTCCGCGCGACCTCGCGATCCTCGATCTGGACCTGGCGGTCTGGGATCAGACCATGGCGACCAATCTGCGCGGTACGTTGCTCTGCTGCCGGCAGGCCATCCCACGGATGATCGCCCGTGGTGGTGGCGCGATCGTCAACATGTCGTCGTGCCAGGGGCTCAGCGGTGACACCGCGCTGACATCCTACGCCGCGTCGAAGGCGGCGATGAACATGCTGTCCGCCTCGCTCGCCACCCAGTACGGTCATGCGCAGATCCGCTGCAACGCGGTTGCGCCGGGTCTCATCATGACCGATCGTCTCCTCGCCAAGCTGGACGAGTGCACGCAACGGCATCTGCGCCGGCACCAGCTCCTGCCGCGCGTCGGCCGCCCCGACGACGTGGCCGCGCTGGTGGCGTTCCTGCTCTCCGACGATGCTGCGTTCATCACCGGTCAGGTCGTGTGCATCGACGGCGGCATGCTGGCGCATGTGCCGACGTACGCCGACGGTGGCAACAGCCGCGCCGCGCGGCCTTCCGGCGAGACCGCCGAAGCGGACGCGTCGCCGCGCTGCTGATGGACATCCTGCTCAACCCGCTGAACCGTCGGCATCGGCTGCGGCACGACGTCCCGGTCGTGCCCGGCGCTTTCCCCTTGGTCGGGCATCTTCCCGCCGTCGTCTGCGACCTGCCCCGCCTGCTGCGGCGCGCGGAACGGACGCTGGGCAGCCACTTCTGGCTGGATTTCGGCCCTGCCGGACACCTGATGACCAGTCTGGATCCGGATGCTCTCGCACTGCTCCGGCACAAGGACGTGTCCTCGGCGCTGATCGAAGACATCGCGCCCGAATTGTTTGGCGGAACGTTGGTCGCCCAGGACGGCATCGCGCACCGGCAGGCGCGTGATGCGATCCAGGCGGCGCTTCTGCCCAAGGGGCTGACCCAGGCCGGCATCGGCGAGCTGTTCGCGCCCGTCATCCGGGCGCGCGTGCAGAGGTGGCGCGACCGCGGCGACGTAACCATCCTGCGCGAAACCGGCGATCTGATGCTCAAGCTCATCTTCAGTCTCATGGGAATCCCGGCGCAGGACCTGCCGGGATGGCATCGCAAGTACCGGCAACTGCTGCAGTTGATCGTCGCGCCCCCGGTCGACCTGCCCGGACTGCCCTTGCGGCGCGGCCGCGCCGCCCGCGACTGGATCGATGCGCGGTTGCGCGAGTTCGTCCGCGCCGCGCGCGAACATGCCTCGCGCACCGGGTTGATCAACGACATGGTGAGCGCCTTCGATCGCAGCGACGATGCGCTTTCCGACGACGTCCTGGTCGCCAATATCCGCTTGCTACTGCTTGGTGGTCACGACACCACCGCCTCGACGATGGCCTGGATGGTGATCGAGCTGGCGCGGCAGCCTGGGCTGTGGGACGCCCTGGTCGAGGAGGCGCAACGCGTGGGCGCGGTGCCAACTCGGCACGCGGACCTGGCGCAGTGTCCGGTCGCCGAGGCGCTGTTCCGCGAGACGCTGCGCGTGCATCCGGCGACGCCGCTCTTGGTGCGTCGCGCACTGCGTGAATTGCGACTCGGCCAACGGCGCATCCCCGCGGGCACCGATCTGTGCATCCCGCTGCTGCATTTCTCGACCTCGGCGCTGCTGCACGAGGCGCCTGATCAGTTTCGGCTGGCGCGGTGGCTGCAACGCACCGAGCCGATCCGGCCGGTGGACATGCTGCAGTTCGGTACCGGCCCACACGTCTGCATGGGCTACCACCTGGCATGGCTGGAACTGGTGCAGTTCTGTATCGCCTTGGCGCTGACCATGCACGAGGCCGGCGTGCGGCCGCGGTTGCTGAGCGGCGTTGAAAAAGGCCGGCGCTATTACCCGACCGCACATCCGTCCATGACTATCCGCATCGGATTCTCATGAGCTCGCATCGCATGCCCCTGTGGCGAGGCGGCGGCGCCGGCGACGCGCGGCATTGCTGCACTCGGCGCGCGCGCACGGTGCGACGCTGACAACACCGCGGGGGCTCGCCTGTCAGGGGACAAGGACATGAACAACATGCAGACCGGTTCCACGCCACAGGACGACAGAACTAGTGATTCCGCGCTCGGCGGATTGGGCGCGCAGGCGCGCGGCGCATCCGGCGGGCTGCTGCCCGAGATCTGGATGCAGGACGGCGCAAAGCGGGTCGAACAGGTGCTGGCGCGTCTTCTCTGCTCCGAACACGACAGTGAGACCGAGCTGATGGCGGCGATGCGCTACGCCACCTTGCATGGCGGGAAGCGCACCCGCGCCTTGCTCTGTCTGGCTGCCGGCGCACTGGCCGACACGCCGGCGCACATGCTCGATGACGTCGGCGCCGCCATCGAGATGATGCACGCCTGTACCCTGGTCCACGACGATCTGCCCGCGATGGACGACGACGTGCTTCGCCGCGGCCTTCCGACCGTGCACGTCAAGTTCGGCGAGGCTACTGCGATCCTGGTCGGCGATGCGCTGCAGGCGCACGCCTTCCTGACCCTGGCGAGCCTCGATGCGCCGGGCGACAACCGTATCGCGCTCGTGCGCGAACTGGCGCAGGCAGTGTCAGCCGAGGGTGCCGCAGGCGGGCAGGCCATGGATCTGTCGATGGTTGGAAAGCACGTCGAGCTGGACAGGATCGTGGCGATGCACCAGATGAAAAGCGGAGCGCTAGTGCGCGCGTCCGTTCGCATGGGCGCGCTATGCGCTGTCGCGGAGGATGCCGCGCACGCTGCGCTGTACTGTGCGCTCGATCACTACAGCGCCTGTTTCGGCCTGGCGTTGCAGGTGATCGACGACATTCTCGACGTGACAGCGGATACCGCGACGCTGGGCAAGACCCCCGGCAAGGACGCGGCGGCGCAGAAGCCGACCTGCGCGTCGATCATGGGACTGCAGGCAGCACGCCAGTTCGCGCTAGATCTGTTGCGCGATGCCGGGGAGGCCGTCGCGCCGCTGGGGTCGCGTGCGGAACGGTTGGCGCAACTCCTACAGCGGACCAACGCGTATCTGTTCAAGCACGCGCCATGCGCATGAGCGCGCCCGTCCGCATGGAGTCGCCCCTGTGCCGCTGCGATCGGCCGGCGACAGAGGTGCATGCTGCATTGTATCCGGTCGGCGGCGCCGATCGCAGCGGTTGCACGCCGCGGCGCACGCGGCGCGCTGCGCGCAAGCCTATGCGGCGGACCGGCGCCAGCATCGGGGCGCCTCGCCGCGCCAGAGCAGGGCGGCCGTCCGGCGCTGCCTATGCGACGAGCCTGCGGCGACATGCGGCGTCTGCCCGATCCCGGTTCTCTTCAACCGTCTGCAAAAGGAACATCCCGCGTGAACGCGCTGTCCGAACAGATCCTTTCCGAATTGCGCGGCCTGCTGAGCGAAATGAGCGATGGCGGCAGCGTCGGTCCGTCCGTCTACGACACGGCGCGAGTGCTGCGTTTCCACGGCAACGTCACCGGTCGGCAGGACGCATACGCGTGGCTCATCGCGCAGCAACAGGCCGACGGCGGATGGGGAAGCGCGGACTTCCCGCTGTTCCGCCATGCGCCCACGTGGGCAGCGGTACTGGCATTGCAGCGTGCCGATCCTCTTCCCGGTGCTGCCGACGCAGTCCAGGCTGCAACGCGGTTCCTCCAGCGCCAGGCCGATCCCTACGCGCATGCGGTGCCGGAAGACTCGCCGATCGGCGCGGAGCTGATCCTGCCGCAGTTTTTCGGTGAGGCCGCATCCTTGCTGGGTGGCGTTGCGTTTCCGCGCCATCCAGCGCTGTTGCCATTGCGGCAAGCGTGCCTGGTCAAGCTGGGGGCGGTGGCGAAGTTGCCGAGCGGCCATCCATTGCTGCACTCCTGGGAAGCCTGGGGGACGTCGCCGACCACCGCATGCCCAGATGACGACGGCAGCATCGGCATCAGTCCGGCGGCCACCGCCGCGTGGCGTGCGCAAGCCGCGACACGGGGGAGCACGCCGCAGGTCGGGCGCGCCGATGCGTATCTGCAGATGGCATCGCGGGCGACGCGCAGCAGCATCGAAGGTGTCGTTCCCAACGTCTGGCCGATCAACGTGTTCGAGCCATGCTGGTCGCTGTACACCCTGCATCTGGCCGGGCTGTTCGCGCATCCCGCGCTCGCCGAGGCGGTCCGCGTGATCGTCGCGCAGCTCGACGCCCGCCTGGGCCTGCGCGGTCTTGGCCCGGCCTTGCACTTCGCGGCTGACGCGGACGACACCGCCATTGCGTTATGCGTCCTGCACCTTGCAGGCCGCGACCCGGCGGTCGATGCGTTGCGCCGTTTCAAAATCGGCGAGCGGTTCGTCACCTTCCCGGGCGAGCGCAACGCCTCGGTGTCAACCAACATCCATGCTCTGCATGCGTTGCGACTGTTGGGAAAGCCCGCCGCGGGCACCAGCGCGTACGTCGAGGCCAATCGCAACGCGCACGGGCTATGGGACAACGAAAAATGGCACGTTTCGTGGCTGTATCCCACCGCGCATGCGGTCGCTGCGCTGGCGCAAGGCAAGCCCCAGTGGCGCGATGAGCGCGCGCTGGCAGCGCTGCTGCAGGCGCAGCGCGACGACGGCGGCTGGGGCGCGGGGCGCGCGTCCACGTTCGAGGAAACCGCCTATGCGCTGTTCGCGTTGCACGTGATGGACGGGAGCGAAGAGGCGACTGGGCGCCGGCGCATCGCGCAGGTGGTGGCGCGTGCCCTGGAGTGGATGCTCGCCCGACATGCGGCGCATGCATTGCCGCAGACGCCGCTGTGGATCGGCAAGGAACTGTATTGCCCCACTCGGGTCGTGCGCGTGGCCGAACTCGCCGGGTTGTGGCTGGCGCTTCGTTGGGGGCGGCGCGTCGTGGCCGAGGGAGGAGGAACGGCGCCATGATCCAGACCGAACGCGCGCTGCAACAGGTGCTGGAGTGGGGACGTTCCCTGACCGGGTTCGCCAACGAGCATGCCGTGGAAGCGGTCAGGGGCGGCCAGTATATCCTGCAGCGCATCTACCCGAGCCTGTGCGGCACCAGCGCCCGCACCGGTCGCGATCCGCAGGACGAAACGCTGATCATGGCGTTCTATCGCGAACTGGCGCTGCTGTTCTGGCTCGACGATTGCAACGACCTTGGCCTGATCGCGCCGGAGCAGCTCGCCGCGGTGGAGCTGGCGCTGGGACAGGGCGAGCCGTGCGCGCTCCCCGGATTCGGGGGCTGCGCTGTGCAGCGCGCTTCGCTGGCCGCGCTCGCCTACGATAGTCGCGACTATGCTCAGCTTCTGGACGACACCCGGTGCTACTGCGCGGCGCTGCGCGCCGGACACGCGCAGGCGGCGGGGGCGGAACGCTGGTCCTACGCCGAGTACCTGCACAACGGCATCGATTCGATCGCCTACGCGAACGTGTTCTGTTGCCTGTCGTTGCTGTGGGGGCTGGACATGGCGACCTTGCGCGCGCGTCCGGTGTTTCGTCAGGTCCTGCGGCTCATCTCCGCGATAGGGCGCCTGCAGAACGATCTGCATGGACTCGACAAGGACAGGTCGGCCGGCGAGGCCGACAACGCGGCGATCCTGCTGCTGCAGCGCTATCCAGCTATGCCTGCGGTGGAGTTCCTCAACGACGAGCTGGCCGGCCATACGCGCATGCTGCACCGGGTGATGGCGGAAGAACGCTTTCCGGCGCCGTGGGGACCGTTGATCGAGGCCATGGCCGCCATCCGCGCGCAGTACTACCAGACCTCGCCCAGCCGGTACCGCAGCGACTCTGCGGGGGGAGGCCAGCGTGCGCCGGCCTGAACGCGCGGGGGCGGCGGCGTGCGCGCGCTGCCGCGGTCCGATCCGACGCAACGCCGTCGCCCTGCGACGGATGGAGCGAGCATGAGCGACACCGCCCTGAGCCGGCGCAAGGACGATCATCTGGACATCGTGCTGGATCGGCGAGCGGCCCCGGCCACGGTCGCAGCCGGCAGTGAGCACATCCGTTTCGAATACTGCGCATCGCCCGAGTAGGACCTGACGCAGATCAACCTGCGCGCCTCGCTGCTGGACAAGACCATGCCCGCGCCGCTGCTGATCAGGTCCATGAGCGGCGGCATGCCACGCGCCGCGGCCATCAACCGGCATCTGAGCGAGGCAGCGCAAGCTTTGGGGATCGCCATGTGCGTCGGTTCGCAGCGCGTGAGCCCGCAACTCCCAGAGGCTGACGCGCGCGCTGCGCCGGCCTAGCCTCAGACATTCCCTTGCTGGCCAATATCGGCGCCGCGCAACTGCGGCGAGGCCGACGGCCTGGACCCGGCGCGCCGGGCGGTGGATGCGCTGGAGGCCGATGGACTCATCGTCCCTACTTAGCGCTCGGTGCGGTCGAGCAAGGCGGAAGCGCTCTGGAATAGAACGGCACGCTGTTCAGTCGCAGAGCGGGCGGACTTTTGCCGCTCACTTTCGCTCTGTTTGGCAACCTCCCCGAGATGGGCCTCGCTAAGCCTCCCTTAGACCGCTAGAGCGTTGTTGTTGTGACCGTTTCAGGCGAGCGAGCAAATTGGCAGCCGACGGCCGAGCTCCCGGAGCCTTAAAGAACGCTTCCATGACTAAGGCTTTAAGGACCGACGTGCCCACATCGATTAGCGGAGGCTCTCTATGCAGGTGCTGCTCTTGGTAGTCCTCGAGCTGGGGGCCTGGAAAAAGCTTGCGGCCGCAGAGCATTCGAACGCCATCACGCCCAAAGCGTAGACGTCAGCAGCGGCGATCGCTCTTTCAGCTCGCCATCGTTCTGGAGCCGCGTAAGGCGGACTGAGAGAATACTTTTGCGTGTCCGCTGCCGTTGTCGCCTCGGCGTATCGAGAAATGCCAAAATCCGAGAGACACCACTTGCCGTCCAGGTAGAGACGTTTTCAGCTTTAGCTCTCTATGAACAACGTTGTTGCCTTCCAACTCCGAGAGAGCGGAAGAGATGTCGATGAGGATCGATGTCGCATCTGCCGTGACGAGAGGCGATTTCGTGCTCGTCAAATGATCTCGCAGGGATCTGCTTGCACGAGGTATGACAAGGACCCAATGATCGTCCTGTTCGCCACTATCTATGATTGGGACGATTCCACGAGCACCTCCGCAAACAGAAGCTCTCTGCTCGCGCCAGGCGCCTTCGGTACCAGCTTAACCGCGGCTTTCGACCTATCTGGACTTTCGCAGCGAAGACCTGGCCGAAGCCGCCGGGTCCGGGTCGCTCACCAACAATCCAATCTTTCTTCAGCCTGATCGTTGTCAACGAACGTCACTCCCGATGTCCCTTAAGCCCACGACCGCCAAACGGCGATACTCCCTATAACGAGACAGGCCAACGAACCGATACCACCGGCAATCGCGATCCACATGGTGCCTTCATGGCCGCTACCTTCTTTGGCGCCGGCCAATACTTGGGGTCCGAAAGCATCCGAACGTCGGCCCAACTCTGAAACAGCACCGCAGGGAAGGTGAAATTCCACCAAGCGACGAAGGCTGCTACGAAAGCCGAAACAATGCCAATAACGCGCCCGCATATGGTGGTGGCGACGTGGGCTTTGAAGAGGAGGCCAACAATCGCGCCCGAATGCATTAGCCAAAGTGTGTTGACGAGCCACCTACCATACTCGATCTGTGTTGCCTGAGAGGTTTTCAGCAATTCAAACCCAAGTTGATAAGCGGCTTCAGCCTGCCTTTTGTAACTCTCTGGATCGGAGCTCATCAAGTTGTTCTACCATAGCCGCGCGTCCCCACTCTGGGCATCCTTATTCAAGGAGCGGCGACAGCTCGTGGGAGGGGCGCGGCGGCATCTTCGACAGGGACCACTATCGGCGCTTCGTCCGCAGGTTTCGTCGCAGCCTTCTTCCTCGTGGCAGCCCGTTGCAAGCGCCGGATATTCTGGAGGGCCGCTTTCGCTTCATCACTATCTACCAGGTCGCGTTTGATGACCTCCCACGCAGCAACGACTTTAGATAGTCGGCCTCCACCTTCACGCCGGAGCTCATCCGGCGGATTTCGCGGCGCAGAATTTCTAGGATAAAGTCGGTCTGCAAGACTGCGGCAACCGTGAACTTGTTCGTGACCGGCTTGTGCAGCAGGAACTCGGCCATCGTGCTCTTTGAGAAGCCTTCGCGGCTCAAATTTCCAAAATACTCTCCCGGTACCAATCCTACGCTTTTGCACGCCAAACTGCGATTTTCTGCGATAGCGTTCGCTCGATGGTAGCGCTCAAGGGCAAGGCCGGCGGTCACACGAGCGGCCCTCGCGTAATGAATGATTGTGGAAGTGCGCTCCGCGCAGACCGCATCGAGTAACTCCTTTCAGGCAGGAGGCCGAAAATTCCCGGGATCATTCTTGGCCGTCCCCCGTCCCAGGAGAGACCACAGTCCAGTGAGTGGCGCGGGTCGCCGCCACCGCCATCCAATCGCGCAACAATCCCCTGTCCTCCTTGGAAAAGGAAGCCCGCCGCTTCAGGTCTTCCAGCGTCTCGCCGGGATGACATCGCTCGAAATCCTCCTGAATCAACGATTCAAGATAAGCTCGTTCCTCCTCACTGGCACGGCGGACATCGACATCTGAGCCGGTCGGCATGGCTGACTTGGTACCCGAAACCTTTGGTGGGGCTTGGCGTCTATATAACTTGGGTGCCAATTGTCTGTTCGCAACAGATTAGTGCCGGATGAGGGCGTTCGACCGGGCCCCGACACGGCACTTCACTGTTCGCATTTGCAATCGGCCCTTTTCAGGCTGGCTTGCAGCCCAGTTTCCCGGAGCCCCACACGACAATGGCGAAACCTAACTCAACGGCTCGGGACGTGTGCATTCCCGGACCAATCGCCTATATCGCCCTCTACGTCGCCTTGTACGCGGCGTTCGGCGCCGCATCTCCTTTCTGGCCAAAACTTTTCGAAACGAGGACACTGGCTCCCCAGCAAATCGGCTTAATACTGTCTGGTGCAACGCTGATGCGGCTCGCCTCTGGACCGTTGGTTGCAATCCTGGCCGATCGGCTCGGATCGTTGCGCCTTGTGCTCGCGAGCTGTACTGCCTCGGCCGCTGCAGCAGCCTTCGCATTGATCTGGGCCGATACATTCTGGCTATTACTCCTTGTCGCGTTGGTGCAGGCTGCTGCTCTAGCTCCCACGACCTCGATCGCCGACGGGTTGTCCGTCAACGTCGCCAGGCCTCGCATAGGGGAAAGAGCATTTGAGTACGGCTGGATCCGCGGCTCGGCGTCGGCGGCTTTCGTATTGGGCACGCTCACGGTTGGACAGCTCATAAAGCCTAGTGATCTCACCCCGGTGATCTGGATGAACGCTGCCTTCCTGATCGCGGCCACTGGCGCCACGGCATTTGTGCCACGTGGGGCTGGTCGAACCGCATTACGGGCTGCGCCATCCTTCCCTCGGCTTGAGGTATACGCACTGCTTGGGGTGACGCGGTTTCGAATCGTGATTTTGGTTTCCGCTTTCATCTATGGCAGCCACGCAATGTACGATGCATTTGGCGTGATTCGATGGAGCGATGCTGGTATCAGCACTCCGATGATCAGCGCACTGTGGTCGGAGGCCGTGGTCGCAGAGGTCCTGGTGTTTTTGCTTGTCGGCCCGCCATTGCTTGATCGGTTTGGCGCGCGCGGCGCGGCTGTTTTGGCCGCTACGGCCGGAATCCTACGTTGGTCTGTTGTGGGTCTAACGAGCTCTGTCTTGCCGCTCTCGCTGGTACAGCCGCTACACGGATTGACCTTCGCTTTGCTTCATCTCGCGTGCATGCGGATCATGGGAGGATTGATCCCGACAAGTGTGGCCGCAACCGCGCAAGCCTTCTACGCGTTTGGCGCAGGCTTCCTGACCGCGGCACTGACTCTCTTGTCCGGCAGTCTGTATGCCTCGTACGCAGGAGCGGCATTCTTTCCAATGGCAGCTCTCTGCGCGATCGCACTCCCGTTCGCCTGGACTGGCTTCTCCGACAAGGGCGATCGCTCCGTCGGCTCGATGTGAAAGGACGGCGCAAGCTTGAACTATTGTCGTCGATCCGACTTGGGGCGGGCCGGTCGGAGGTCAACTGCGTCGACGCAGGCTGCGGCTGGACGCTCGACGCCGCCGCCTGACGCAGATCGACAGGATACCATCGGAGAAAATCCGGCAGCCGGTCGGGCCGGCTCCTCCGGACAGGTGGCGGCGTAGGAGCGGCCCGGCACTCGCCCCAACAGCACGGAGCCCGCGCCTTGTCGACGATCCAACGTACGGCGAGATGGACCCGCTTGCCGAACGTCTCCTGCGCGAAGCGATCAAGCACCTTGGTGGCCTTGACATACCGGGCAAAGCGCGGGCTAAGAACTTGGAATCCTTCCGCCGAAGGTCGTCGCCGGAAAACTCGGTCGCCTCTGCGCGTGCGGCGTGAGTCAAGTCCATATCCCTCAACGCCTGTCCGATCGGCAGCGGCGCCTATTCGAGCAATTGCGGGCGACTGCGAATCGCGCGCCGTCCTCGGCCTGATCAAGTCCGTGCGGGATCGGGTCGTATCCGGCGTGTCCTCTCGCCATGGGCCGTCAATGCGGTGAGATGGATTTTGCATGGCGGATGGACCCTTCGCGCAACGTAGCGCGAGACGTCGATATCGTCGCGGGCGGCAAGCCCGGAGAAAGAGCGCAGGCAGCGTGATACGGAAATGGCTCGACGTCATGGCGATCAGAGGCGGCAACTACATCGCAGTTTTTGGTCGATGCTGGATTTGAACCTGCAATCCGAGCGGGGTGAAAATTCTCTGGCCAGAGACGCCGCGCCCTACGGACGATGGCGGGACCGAAATGCGCTTGCCTTCGATTTTTCGCGATGGAGGTCGCTCTCGCCCGACCCGTAGCCCTAGGTCTTTCAATACTCCTCCGTATGAGCGAAGACCTGCACTCTCGTCCCCGGGCTGACGAACGGCCTTATGCGTAGGATTGGATGAGATATTGCAGGTCTGGTTGGTGTGGGGAAAGGCGGCAGCGCTCCCCCGCTACCTATCGTACGATTTTGCACGCCAATCTACGATCTTCTGCGATCGCTTACTCCGATGGTAGCGCCTCGGATACTGGGCACGAATGGGATAGTCGCGAGGATAATGTAGGCCTGTTTGCCTTTGGCGCTGACCTCGATGCGCGCTGAAGACGCGACCGTCGGAGCTCAGACCCAAAACAGCCGCTCGCTTGCTTGGTTGCAGTGATGCTCGGCCAGACTTGGATCTTAGTGCGAGGAACCTGCGGTCTCGCCATCGAGTTGCGCCACGAGCCAATCTGCAAAGGCTCGTACCGCGGATCTCTGTCGGCCGGCGCGTGGGTAGATCAGGCGATGGCCGACGTACCGGATATCGTTGGCCCGTCCCGACAACGGAGCCACCAATCGTCCGCTCGCCAGTTCACGTTCGGCCAGAAGGGTCGATTCCAATGCTACTCCCAATCCCTCGGTGGCCGTTGCGATTGCCAGAAAGCTGCGATCGAACCTCATGCCGTGGAGCGCAGGTGCTTCCAACCCGTTCGCCGTGAACCATTGGTGCCACTGAACCTGCTTCACGTCGGAGCGGATCAGCGTCTGATCGAGGAGATCGACAGGCTTCCTGATCGACTTTGCGAGGGCAGGCGAGCAGAGCGGGGTGACCGTCTCCTCCGGGAGGGGAACAACCTCCACGCCCTCCGCGCGCGGCGGACCGTAAACGATGTCGATATCAAAATCATCGTTGCTGAAGCGAGCGTAGTCCGTGCTCGCAGCCAGGCGGACTTCGAGCTTCGGATAGGCGGCCAAAAACTGTGCAAGCCGTGGTGCAAGCCACTGCGCGGCAAAACTGGGTGCAGAATGGACGCGCACCAATTGTGGTCCTCGCGCGGCGACTTCCTCGAGGCCACGGCGAAGCTGATCAAATGCCGCTCCCGTGTGTCGCATCAGATTTTCGCCGGCCGGCGTGAGCCGCACCGATCGCGCGCTGCGTTCGAACAGAACGGTGCGAAGCGTGTCCTCCAGCTTGCGGATGGCATGACTGACGGCACTCGGCGTCAGGTGAAGCTCATTCGCCGCATCGCGGAACGATCCCGTGCGAGCGGCGGCTTCAAAGGCGCGAATTGCCGATATCGGGACATTCGATAGCATTCCATAAGTGAACCAGATTCATCGATCCGTGACAACTGTGCGTTTGTCTGTTGCGCGTCCACGGGGCATTCCTAGCCTTGCCAATGAAAAACAATTTGCGGGAGGAACTGATGCTGCTCAGCGCTAAGACGGCCATCATTTCGGGCGGGGCATCGCCGCGCGGCATCGGGCTTGCCACGGCACGGCGGTTCGCCGCCGAGGGTGCTCGAGTGGCCATTCTCGACATTGACGCGAGCGCGGCGGCGGACGCCGCGGCATCGCTTGGCAAGTCCCACATTGGGCTGCGATGCGACGTCTCCGACAAATCATCCTGCGAGCAGGCGGTCGCTCGCGCGATCGAATCCTTCGGAAGCATCGATATTCTCACCAACAATGCCGGCATCACCCAGCCGGTGAAGTTCCTGGATATCTCGCCGACTGATTGGGATCGCATTCAGGACGTCAATCTCAAGGGCATTCTGTTCCTTTCCCAGGCGGTGATTCCGCACATGCGCGCGCGCAAGTCCGGATCGATCGCCTGCATGTCGTCGGTCTCGGCCCAGCGTGGCGGCGGAATATTTGGGGGCCCGCATTATTCGGCGGCCAAGGCTGGCGTGCTCGGTCTCGCCAAGGCGATGGCCCGTGAGTTCGGCCCGGACGGCATCCGCGTCAATTGCGTAACCCCCGGCCTGATCGGCACCGATATCACCGCGGGCAAGCTGACCGACGAGATGACGGCGAAGATCCTGGAAGGCATTCCGCTCAATCGTCTTGGCACGGCAGACGACGTCGCCGGCATTTACACCTTCCTGGCCTCGGATCTCTCCGCCTACGTGACTGGTGCCGTGATCGACGTCAACGGCGGCATGCTGATCCACTGAGCCAGCAAGACAAGGTCCAGATCGATGGAAACGCTCACCAACACCCCCAAGCTGGCGGACCGCGCCTACAACATTCGCCGCAATGCGCTGCGCATGGGCGAGGTCCAAGGCCAGGGCTATATCGCACAGGCGCTGGATATCTCGGACGTCCTCGCTGTGGCCTATTTCCATGCCATGCGCTACCGGCCGGAAGATCCCTCCTGGGAAGACCGCGACCGTTTCCTGCTCTCGAACGGGCACTATGCCATCGCGCTCTATGCGGCTTTAATCGAGGCGGGGATTGTCCCCGAGGAAGAGCTCGAAACCTATGGCAGCGACGAGAGCCGCCTGCCGATGTCGGGCATGGCCTCCTACACGCCGGGAATGGAAATGTCGGGCGGTTCGCTCGGGCTTGGGCTCAGCATCGCCGTCGGCATGGGCCTCGGGCTCAAGCGGAAGAAATCCGACGCGCGGGTGTACACGTTGTTCTCCGACGGCGAGCTCGATGAAGGCTCGGTCTGGGAAGCCATCCAGTCGGCGGGCCATTACAAGCTGGACAATCTGATCGGCATCGTCGACGTCAATAATCAGCAGGCGGACGGTCCCTCGACGCAGGTGATGGCGTTCGAGCCGCTGGTCGAGAAGCTTGAAGCTTTCGGCTGGCTCGTGCAGCGGATCGACGGCAACGATCTCGATGCGGTCATTGCAGCGTTCGATGTCGCCAAGTCTCATCCCGCGCCCAAGCCGCGGATGATCGTCGCGGACACGCTGATGGGCAAGGGCGTTCCCTTCCTGGAGCAGCGCGAGAAGAACCATTTCATCCGCGTCGAGCAGCACGAATGGCAGCTCGCGCTGGCCGCGCTCGAAGCCGGGAGGCAGGCATGAAGACCGTCAGATCAGCACCCCAGCCGGGCAAGCCGCGCCTGACCACCTCAGCCATGATCGCCTCGATCGCGGCGGAGGGACAGAAAACGAAGCCGGCGCCGTTTGGACACGCGCTCGTCGAGCTCGCGCGCCGACACCCTGATGTCGTCGGCATGACGGCCGATCTCGGCAAATACACCGACCTGCACATCTTCGCGAAGGAATTTCCGGACCGCTATTACCAAATGGGCATGGCCGAGCAGCTTCTGTTCGGCGCGGCCTCAGGTCTTGCGGCCGAAGGCTTCATGCCGTTCGCAACCACATACGCGGTGTTTGCTTCGCGGCGTGCTTACGACTTCATCCACCAGACCATCGCGGAAGAAGACCGCAACGTGAAGATCGTCTGCGCATTGCCCGGCCTGACCTCGGGCTATGGCCCGAGCCATCAGGCCGCGGAGGATCTCGCGTTCTTCCGCGCCATGCCGAACATGACGGTCATCGACCCCTGCGACGCCCATGAAATCGAACAGCTGGTGCCCGCCATCGCGGCGCATCAGGGGCCGGTCTACATGCGCCTGCTGCGAGGCCAGGTGCCGGTCGTGCTGGACGAATACGACTACAAGTTCGAGCTCGGCAAAGCCAAGCTGATCCGTGACGGGAAGGACGTTCTGATCATCTCATCGGGCATCATGACCATGCGTGCGCTCGAGGCCTTGCAAACTCTGAACAACGACCGCGTCGATGCTGCGGTGCTCCACGTTCCGACCATCAAGCCGCTCGATGCCGAGACCATACTGCGTGAAGCCGGCAAGCCGGGCCGCCTGGTCGTCGTCGCCGAAAACCACACGACGATTGGCGGTCTCGGCGAGGCGGTCGCCGCACTCCTGATGCGTTCGGGTGTCCATCCGCCGTTCCGCCAGATCGCATTGCCGGACGAATTTCTTGACGCCGGCGCATTACCGACGCTGCACGACCGCTACGGCATTTCCACCGCCGAGGTCGCAAGGCAGATCAAGCAGTGGCTTTAGCGCACCGGCACTAAGCGCCAGTCAGGCCAAATCGGAGTGAAGAGTTCCACCCGCTGCATGTTGCGGCGGGCGAGCGATGGCTGTTGCCCGAATGCGGGCGGTCGAAGAGCCCGGATAGCTGAAAACCAGCGCCGGCTAATGCAGCCGGCACAACGTCAATACAGGATCAGGAGGAAAACATGACTGTCTCGAAGCCCGGACGCATCAGCCGCCGTTCGGTATTGATGGCGGCGAGCGCCGTACCTCTCTGCGGGATTCTGACCCGTCCAGCGTCTGCCGCCGAGTTCGTCTATAAGTTCGCAACCGGACAGGACCCGACCCATCCGGTGAACATCCGCGCGCAAGAGGCGATCGATCGCATCCGCGAAGCGACCAGCGGCCGGCTGGAGATCAGGCTGTTTCCGGCCAATCAGCTCGGCTCCGACACCGAGCTTCTGACCCAGGTTCGCAGCGGTGGCGTCGAGTTCTTCAATCAGTCGTCCTCGATCCTTGCCACCCTGGTACCTAGCGCGGGCATCGTGAATACCGGCTTCGCGTTTGCCGACTACGACAGCGTATGGAAAGCCATGGATGGCGATCTCGGCACCTACATCCGGGCGCAGATCGCCAAGACACCGATCATGGCGGTGTCGAAAGCCTGGGACAACGGCTTCCGCCAGGTGACCTCGTCCGGCCGCGAGGTGCGCACGCCGGATGATCTGAAGAATTTCCAGATCCGCGTTCCGCCCGCGCCGCTGCTCACCTCGCTTTTCAAGGCCCTCGGCGCCGGGCCGACGCCGATCAACTTCAACGAGGTCTATTCCGCTCTGCAGACCAAGGTCGTCGACGGCCAGGAGAATCCGCTGCCCATCATAGCGACCGCGCGCCTCTATGAGGTGCAGAGCACGTGCAGCCTGACGGGACACGTCTGGGATGGCTACTGGATCCTCGGCAACAAACGCGCCTTCGAGCGCCTGCCGAAGGACGTGCAGGAGATCGTGACGCGCGAGCTCGATCGCTCCGCCGTCGATCAGCGTGCCGACATCGCAAAGCTCAGCCAGTCGCTGCGCAACGATCTCTCGGCCAAGGGTCTCAAATTCATCGACGTCGATCGCGCCGCTTTCCGCCAGGCCTTGTCCAAAACCAGCTTCTACGCCGACTGGAAAGCCAAGTTTGGCGAGGAGGCATGGTCGGAACTCGAAAAAGCCGCGGGCCAGCTATCATGACCAGCGTGAGCCATCCGCCCCACGCCGATGCCGGTGTGGCGGCCAGCGCCCCGCAGACAGGTCGGCGCAGTTGGGTGATAACGACGAACACGGTGCTTGGTCACGTTGTGGCGGTCCCGGCAGCACTGCTCGTGCTGGCGGAGATCGCTGTGCTGTCTGCCGGCATCGTGGGCCGATACGTGTTCCGCTCGCCGATCATCTGGTCCGACGAGCTTGCCGGCATACTCTTCCTCTGGCTCGCCATGTTCGGTTCCGTGATCGCATTCCAGCGCGGCGAACACATGCGGATGACCGCGGTCGTCGGTGTGCTCAGTGCGGAGGTTCGCGCGTTCCTGGACACCGTCGCGGCCGCAGCGTCTCTGGCATTCCTCGTGCTCGTGGTCTGGCCGGCTTACGAATTCGCGGCTGACGAGGCCTTCGTCACGACGCCGGCGCTCGAGATCGTCAACAGCTGGCGCGCGGCGGCGTTGCCGATCGGAATTGGATTGATGCTGGTCGCGGCGGTCCTCCGCCTCATCCGCATCGCGAGCCCGCGCAGCTTGCTGGCTTCCTTGGCGCTCGTCGGAAGCATCATTGCGACCTTCGTTCTGCTCGCCCCCGCCTTGAAGCCGCTCGGCAATTTGAACCTCCTGATCTTCTTCGTTTTCGTCGTCGGGGCGATGGTCTTTGCGGCCGTGCCGATCGCGTTCGCATTTGGTCTTGCGACGGTCGGCTATCTCGCCTTGACGACCAGCACCCCCGACGTGGTGATGATCGGACGAATGGACGAGGGCATGAGCCACCTGATCCTGCTCGCCGTGCCCCTCTTCGTCTTTCTCGGACTCCTGATCGAAATGACCGGCATGGCCCGCGCCATGGTCAGCTTCCTGGCGAGCCTCCTGGGTCACGTGCGCGGCGGACTGCACTACGTGCTGGTCGGAGCGATGTATCTGGTCTCGGGCATTTCCGGCTCCAAGGCAGCAGACATGGCTGCGGTGGCTCCGGTCCTGTTTCCCGAGATGCGGCAGCGCGGGGCCAAACCGGGCGACCTCGTTGCGCTTCTGGCGGCAACTGGCGCGCAGACCGAAACGATTCCGCCCTCGCTGGTCCTGATCACAATCGGCTCGGTGACCGGCGTGTCGATCTCGGCGCTCTTCACTGGCGGCTTGCTCCCGGGCGTGGTGCTCGCGGTCATGCTCGCGGCCGTGGTCTGGTGGCGATACCGCCGCGAGGACCTGTCTCACGTCAAACGTGCGAGTGGGCGGGAGATCGGCCGCGCCTTGGTCATCGCGATACCGGCCATCGCACTGCCGTTCGTGATCCGGACCGCCGTCGTCGAGGGCGTTGCGACGGCAACGGAGGTCTCGACCATCGGCATCCTGTACTCGGTCTGCGCGGGTCTGTTCATCTACCGCCAGTTCGACTGGCGTCGCATCTATCCGATGCTGGTCGAGACGGCCTCCCTATCAGGGGCGATTCTGCTCATCATCGGCGCGGCGACTGGCATGGCCTGGGCGCTGACCCAATCGGGATTTTCGGCCTCTCTGGCCAAATTCATGACCAGCCTGCCGGGCGGGGTCCCCGTCTTCCTGACCGTGACGATCGTGACTTTCGTCATCCTCGGCAGCGTGCTGGAGGGAATCCCGGCCATCGTCCTGTTCGGTCCTCTGCTGTTCCCGATCGCGCGGCAGGTCGGGGTGCACGACGTCCACTACGCGATGGTCGTCGTCCTCGCCATGGGCATCGGCCTGTTCGCGCCGCCGTTCGGCGTCGGCTACTACGCGGCCTGCGCCATCAGCCGCATCAATCCGGACGAGGGCATGAAGCCGATCGTGGGCTATATGATCGCGCTCCTGATCGGCACGCTGATCGTTGCCGCCGTGCCCTGGCTCTCGATCGGCTTCCTTTGATAACGGGCCAGGCGCCCTCGCGGGAAACATCGCGCGGGCATCCGTCACGCGAATTTCGGCAGATGCAGCGGCAGGCCATCGCAAGCCATGTCAATCTCCTCGACCTGGCCCTTGCCGACCTCAGTGACGCGTAGCTTCCTGCCTTCAAGCGCAAAGGCACAGTTCGTCGGTTGGGGTCCGTCCAGGACCAGACGATCGGCGACCTCACCCCGCCGGTCGAGCACCGTAACGTTCTTCTGGTTGTAGACCGTGCAATAGAGCCGACCGTCCGTTCCGAAAGCCATCCCGTCCGGCCCTTTGAAATCCGGGTTGGAATCTGGCTGCAGCACGTTGCCGAAGACGACGCGTTTGGGAGCTGCCTCGCCAAGCACGTCATATCGATAGATCTCGCCAGTGAAGGATGCGTTGGCGTAGAGGTGGTTGTCGGGACCGAAGGCAATGCCGTTGGTGAAGCGGATTTTGCGATCGAGCACGCGGAGCACCTTCATGGCTGCCGGATCGATCTCATACACGCGGCCGTCCCAGTCGAGGTCCATATAGCCGTCCACAAAAGCCTGGCCGTTGATGAAATCCTCCGCGGCCATTCCGGAGTCGGTCATGTAGAGCAATCCGTTCGGACCAAAGCAGAGATCGTTCGGAAACAGAAAGCGATCCGCGCCTTCGCCCTGCATGCGTCGGATCTCGTTTCCGCTTTCATCGATGCAGATCAGCGCCCGGAGGCCCGCTTCCGCAATCCAGATCCGGCCGTGGCCATCGGTCGTCAGTCCATTCGGACGGCCACCCGTGGTTCGGATCACGCGGCGATTGCCGCGCGGATCGAGCCGCGTGACACAAAGGGTCGACTCGGACATCTCCGTGACATACATCGAGCCGTCGGGCAGGCACACCGGACCCTCCGGCGCGCCAATTCCGGTTGCAAACAGTCTCGACGCCATTTAACCCTCCCGTTCTCGAATGTTGCTCTGGTTATGCGATGACTAGGCCGCTGGCCGGATCGATCAGCACCACGCGATTGAGGTCGATGGCGAGATCGATTCGTTCGCCATGGCTGCTGACGTCATGGGCCTGCAACTCGGCAACTGCATCGACGCCGCCGATCCTGATGGTGGTGAAGGTGCGTGTTCCCGTCGGCTGAATGAGATCGGCAGTGGCCGAATAGGAGACCACGCCTTCGCGCAACGGCCCGCCGGCCCGGCTGAAGTGCTGGGGCCGAATGCCGACGAGAATCTCTCGTCCATCCATACTGGCCAGCGGCCTCGCCTTCGCGCTCGGAAGCGTCAGTTCACCGCCGGACCGAAACACCACTGCTGCGTCGGGACAGTTTGTCCTGAGGGTCGCGGGGATGAGGTTGATCGAGGGAGAGCCGAGAAAGCCGGCGACGAACCCCGTGCGCGGCTGCTCGAACAGTTCCAGCGGAGCGCCCTGCTGCTCGATTTTTCCCTCGCGCAGCAGCACGATGCGGTCGGCCAACGTCATCGCCTCGACCTGGTCATGTGTAACGTAGATCATGGTCGTCGTGATCTCGTGATGCAGGCGCTTGATCTCGGTACGCATCTCGTCGCGCAACTGAGCGTCGAGATTCGAGAGCGGCTCGTCGAACAGGAACAGGTCGGCCTTGCGGACGATGGCGCGGCCGATCGCGACGCGCTGACGCTGTCCACCAGAGAGCTGCCGCGGATAGCGCTGCAGGAAATTGCCGATGCCGAGCATCTCGGCGGCTTCACTGACCCGCTTCCTGATCTCGATCTCGGGAGTCTTGCGGGCGCGCAGACCGAAGGCGATGTTCTCGCTGACGGTCAGATAGGGGTAGAGTGCATAGTTCTGAAACACCATCGCGATGTTGCGCTCGCGCGGGCGCAGATCATTGACCACCGCGCCCCCGATGGTGATCGTTCCACCATCCGGATCCTCGAGACCGGCGATCGTTCGCAAGAGCGTGCTCTTGCCGCAGCCGGACGGCCCCACGAGCACGGCGAATTCGCCATCGGCGATGGTGAGATCCACCCCCCGGACCGCACGCACGTTGCCGTAATATTTATGTACTCCGGACAGCTTGACGTCAGCCACTCCGCTCTCCCTAACCCTTGACTGCGCCCAGCGAGATGCCGCGCACGAGATAGCGCTGCATCACAGAGACCGCGACGAAGATCGGCAACGTCCCCAGGACTGACATCGCCGCGATCTTTGCCCAGAAATTCGATTGGCCGCCGAAATAGTGGGTCAGCATCACCGGAAAGGTGATGACCTCGGTGCGTGTGAGCACGAGTGCGAACAGAAAGTCGTTCCAGGCGAACACGAAGGTGAAGACCGACGTCGCCATGAGGCCGGGGCGAACCATCGGGAAAACGACCTTCCAGATCACCTCCCATCGATTGAGGCCATCGACCAGCGCGCTTTCCTCGAGCTCCAGGGGAACGTCGACGATGTAGCCCCGCATCATCCAGATCACATAGGGGAGATTGAATGCGGTGTAGAGGAGGATCAGTCCGAAATAGCCGTCGACGAGGCCGAAATACACGTAGATCAGGAAGATCGGGAAGACGACAGCGATCGGCGGGATCATGCGCTGGGAGATGATCCACATCGCGAGGTGCTCGCCGCCGGTGCCGAACCGGGCGAGGCTGTAGGCGCAGAGCGTCCCGAGAACGATTGCGATGCCGGAGCTGACGCCGGCGACGATCAGGCTGTTCAGGATCGCCAGGACGTCGCCATCCCTAACCAGGACGTAATAGTTCGAGAACTGGATCTGGCCGGGAATCCACAATGGCGGGACGTGATAGATCTCGTCCGGCGTCTTGAACGAAATCATGAACAGCCAGTAGACCGGAAACAGGAACAGCAGGGTCACGATGCCGGCGCCGAGATAGCGGACGGCGAGAATGCGGGCTTTTCTGGCCGGAAGCCTGCCGATCCTCATCGCGCAAGCTCCATGCGCTTGAGGACCAGGGTCGTGATCAGAGTCAGCAGCGCAATCACCAGGAAGGAAATCGCGGCTGTGTAGCTGGTCTCGAATTGCGAGAAGCCTTGCACATAGGTGTAGAGCGAGATGGTCTCGGTCATCGAGCCCGGCCCGCCTTCGGTGAGGGCCCAGATGATGTCGAAGATGCGAACGAGATCGAGGCCGCGGATCAGGCAGGCGACGGCGATCACGGGCGCGATCGCCGGCAGAACGATCGCGCGAAGCACGCGCAGGTACGACGCCCCATCGATCTCCGCAGCCTCGAGCTGCGACTGGTCCACATTCGACAGCGCGGCCAGCAGCAGCAGGAACATGAACGGCGACCACTGCCAGACCTCGCAGATGATGATCGCCGGATAGACGTAGGCGGGATTGACCGTCCACAGGATCCGGACCGGTTCTCCAGCGACGAAGCTCAGAATCTGGCCAATCGGGCCGAAGCGGACGTCGAACATGAGGCGCCACGTCGCGCCCGCGACGATCGGCGAGATCACCGTCGGAAGCACCAGCAGCGCGACGAAGATCTGCCGACCCGGCATGCGATCGATGAGGAGCTGCGCCATCAGGAAGCCGACCAGCAGCTCCAGGGGGAGGGCGATCGCGGTGATGATGGCGGTGTGGCCGAGCGAAGCCCAGAGGCGGGTATCCCTGAACAGCTCCGCATAGTTCAAGAGGCCAACGAAGGAGGTGTCGTTCTCGGTCATCGTGATGCGCTGAAAGCTCACGATCAGCGAGTAGATCAGGGGAAACAGACCGACCAGGAGGAGGATCAGAATGGCCGGCGCGACAATGAGATAGGGGAGGCGATCCTCGAGCATGCGCCCGAAGCGGCTGGGGCGGCGTTGCTCAGCAGCGTTGAGGCTCACAGAAACGGTCATCTTCAGTCCGGAAAACGGCACCGCACGGGAGGGCACGCCTCCCGTGCGGTATCCAGCCAATTATTGCGGGTAGGCGCCGGGCTTTGCGGCCCAGACTTTGTAGACGGATTTCTGGTTCTCGATGCCGACCTTCTCGGTGATCGCGTCGAATTGTTGCGCCATGCGATCGAGAATGGCCTTGGGATCTTCGCCGGCCCACAGGCTCGAGATCGCCTTGGTCATCGCCTCGTCGTACTTGTCCTGTTGCAGGAGCGACAGATCGAGGAGGCCCTTCTCGCCCGACGTCTTGATGGTGTCGAGATAGGCTGGAGCATCGGGCCAGAGCGCGCGGTATTTCTCGCTCGCGTAGTGCGAGAGGCGGAACGGATCGCGCAGCGTATAGGGGAGCTGGACGCGCTCGAGGCTGGTCTTCTTGCTGTTCAGCCACTGGATGAAGAGATACGCAGCCTCCTTGTTCTTGCTAGTGGCCGACACCGACAAGTCAAAGCCGACGCCGAGCTCGGGACGGCCGAGAGGCGTGAGCGCGTAGCCGACCTTGCCGGCGACCTGCGATTTCGGCACCCACTTCAGTGCTTCCTCGCCGGAGCCGTAGCCCGCGGCCCAGCGGCCGTAGGGCGGCCAGGAGATCGTCATTGCGGTCGTGCCCTGAAGGAAGGCGGCGAGATTGTCGACGAAATTCCACTGCTCCACGCCAGGCGGCATGAACTTGTTCTCCGCCAGCATCTGCTTGAACACCTTGAGACCGACCTCGCCATTCACCGTCGCCTTCATGGTGTCGGCATTGAAGAACTTGCCGCCCTCCATGCGGAAGCGTTCCTGGAACATGTATTGCGGATAGGGCGCGGTGCGGAAGAATCCGGCGCCGAAGACCTTCGGCCCCATCTTGTCGGTGATGAACTGGCCGATCTCGTCGAACTGTTTCCAGTCCTTTGGCGGAGCCAGCTCGTAGCCGAACTTGGCCTTGAACTCGTCCTTCATCTTCGGATCCTCGAAGATGTCCTTCCGGTAGTAGAGCAACATCACGTCGCCGTCGTCCGGGAAGCCGTAGATCTTCCCGTCATACTGCATCTGGTTGTCGCGATAGGCGGCCGCGATGTCCTGCAACTCGTCGCGGTAGCCGAACTTGTCGACATATTTGTCGAGGGGCTCGAGCGCGCCGGCACGTGCTAGATCAGGCATCCAGGATGGGATGACGTTCAGCGCGTCATAGGCTCCGGCGCCTGATTTGAAATCCTGCATGATCTTGGTGAACATCTGGTCGGTCGGCACCTCGACCACCTTCACCTTGATGCCGGTGAGCTTCTCCCATTGCGGGCCTGAATAGTTCAGCGGGTCGAGCGACTGAAGACCGGCCTCCCAGACGATGCTGATCGTTGTACCCGCGTACTTCTTCGCAGCTTCCACCGCTGTGTCGGCGGCATCCTTGTCGGCGGCCGCCGCTGAACCTGCAGCCAGCGCTAGCACTGCGGCCGCGCCGAGAAACGTCGTGAACTTCATCCCTTCCTCCTTCTCTTGGGCGTCCGGAGTCCGGGAGAGCCGGCTTCGGAGCGCTTCTCACGTGATTTGGCCGGTTAGCCAGCCGCCGGCGTGAACGGTCGCTGTCGGCGGCGACGTGGCCGAGAGAAACAAATTCATCTATGTCGAGGATTTGCAGCGCAGGCGCATCGCTGGTCTGGCTTGTCGCCCGCAACCTGAAGCGACGCCAGTTGGCGTTGTAGAAGCACGCGTCCTCCCCAAAACGCTTGAGAGCGTTGACTTTGGGGCTAGTCTGCGTCGAGCCGGAACTCGCCGACAAATGAGAACTTTGCAAGCATCGGTGAACCGCAGTCACCTATCTGCTGAGGTCTCTCAGAAGCAAAGCGAGCCGATCATGCGCTTACTAGATCGGGCAGGAGAACAGGCTTACAGGACGGTCCAGACGGAATGCTCGCGCCGGTGCAATCGTGGCGGAACAGGCTGCGCTTCAGGACAGTGGTCGCGGGCGCGGCGCCATTTCCGAGTCAAGGATAAGTCGACCATCGAGCCGGCCATCCAACCGCTTCACGTATTCTGAAGCTTCCTCCATGTGCGCTTTCATGAGCGCGCGCACGCGCTCCCTGTCGCGCGCGCGGGCGGCCTTGGCGATCTCCGTGTGAATCTTGACGTTGGCGCATCCGAATCGCGTGTGCTCTTCCGGAGGCGTCTGGGTGCTGAAGACAACCAAGCGACGAAGCATCTCGTTGATCAGCTCGCATGCGAAGCGCAGGAAGGGGTTGGGGTTTGCGGCAGCCAGGATGTCGTGAAAGTCGAGATCCGCCTGGCGTTGACGAACCAAAAGAGACGGCTCCTGCGAGGTCGGCTGGCACGTCTGAATATTCTGCTCCAGCGCGTCGAGCTGCTCATCCGACAGAAATGGCACTGAGCCGGCAGCTAATTCCGGCTCTAGCAAGCGTCGCGCCGCATAGATGTCCTCCATGCTGACCTCTTTGAAGAACAGGTAGTTCTGCAACAACTGAAAGGTGCGCTCGAGCGGGACCTCCATGATCGTCGCCCCGCCGGTCGGGCCGGTGCTGATGGTGATCAGTCCCTGTACCTCGAGGGACTTAAGAGCCTCGCGGATCGTGCTCTTGCTGACCGAAAACAGCCGCTGAAGCTCCTTCTCCATGGGAAGCTTGTCGCCCGGAAGAAGGTTCTTCTGGGTGATCAGCTGCTTGATCTCTTCGGTAACGAGATCGGCCCGCTTTTGAATTTTCAGCCGGCCCCCCGGTCGCGGCAATTTTTCCAGTTCGACCGCCATTCCGAATTCTCCAAAGCTCCCAATAGGTTCCAGGATCAGCTCCAGGGGCGAACTGGCGCGGGGCCAAGCAAAGAACCGACTCATCGATTGACACTTCTCCCATAATAGGCATATTCATGCAAATCCGGTTTATCATGATAAATAGAATAGATCGGTCGGATGAAGGGAGCGAGCATGGCGATCGGGCGGAACATCCCGGAAATCTGGGCGGCGATTCACACACCCTTCGACGCCTCCGGTGCCATCGACGAGGCCGGGGTCCGCCGGAATGTCCGCCACTACATCGCAACCGGATTGGCGGGCGTGTTCTGCAATGGGCTGATCGGCGAAGTCTGGTCGCTCACGCTGCAGGAGAGAAAGCGTGTCATCGAGGTCATCGCCGACGAGGCGGGGGGGCGCCTTGGGATTTCCGTGGTGATCTCGGGTCCCTCGGTGGAAGAAACCATCGATCTCGGCGAGCACGCGCGTCGGCTTGGCGTCAGCCACGCCGTGCTGATGGTCCCAACCTCCGGACCGCGATCGGCTGCGCAGCAGTTCGCGTATCTGCACCACATCTGTGTCCGCTTGGAGATGCCGATCGTCATCTTCAACGCGCGAACCGCCGCGGGCAGCCCATTGGATCCCTGCGTTTTCACGCAGCTCTGCTCGCTACCAAATCTCAAGCTCCTGAAGACGACAGGCAACGCAGCCGAGAACGCGGCGCTTCGCCAGGCTGCGCGAAACGGCGTGCGGGTGTCGGACCCACTGGAAGAGAACTTCTTCGCCAACATGCAGGCCGAGGGTCAGTCGATCCTCTATGCCGACCCCGAGCCCTACCTCTATCAACGCGGCGAGTTTCGCCCGATCGCGGAATACGTGGCTCTGTTGGTGGCCGGACAGACGGAAGAAGCAGCACGCATCTGTGCTTCACTCGCGCCGCAACGGATCATCTTCAACAAGTGGATCATGGACCCGCTGAAGCGCGGTCACATGCCGAACGCGGCGGTCAAGCATTGGTGCGATCTGATCGGCCTTGCCGGCGGCGCCGTGCGCTCGCCGGTCACGCCGCTGTCCGCTGCTGAAAGACGAGAGCTGGAAGCCGATCTCATTGCATGTGGTGCGCCCGGCCTGCTGCCTGCTGCCGAACGAATTTCGTCGTGACGTGCTGATTGCAATCTTCAACGGAGAGGAACATGACTTTGAAGCCTTTCGACCGTCGCTCGGTGCTCCAGATGCTGGCCGCTGCCGGCTCCGCACCATTCGTTCTCAAGAGTACCGTTGCCCGTGCGGAGACGCCGCTCACCGTCGGAGTTCTCTACTCCGGCTCCAAGCAGGATTACGGCTTCAACCAGTCCCACGCGCAGGCCGCCGCGGCGCTGAAGAAACTACCCGGCATCAAGGTGATCGAGGAGGAGCGCGTTCCGGAAACCATCGCGGCCCAGCGCAGCATGGAAGGCATGATCCGTCAGGATGGCGCTCAACTCCTCCTGGCGACGTCCTTTGGCTACTTCAAGCCGCACGTTCTGGAGATGGCGGCCAAGTATCCCGACGTCACCTTCGCTCACACCGGCGGCGTATGGACGGCGGGCATGCCCGAGAACATCGGCACGTTCTACGCCTACATTTTTGAGGCACAGTACATTTCGGGAATCGTCGCGGGCCACATGACGAAGAGCAAGAAGCTCGGCCTCGTCGCGGCGAAGCCGACGCCCAATCTTCTGCGCAGCATCAACGCGTTCGCGATTGGTGCGCGCTCGGTTGATTCGGCCATTCAGGTGCAGGTCATCTTCACTGGCGACTGGGTGCTTCCAGTCCGCGAGGCGGAGGCGACGAACACGCTGGTCGACCAGGGGGCCGACGTCATCGCCGCCCAGGTCGATAGCCCGAAGGTCGTGATCGAGACGGCGGAGAAGCGCGGTGTCATGTCATGCGGCTACCATTCGAGTCAGGCCGATGTCGCTCCCAACGGCTATCTCACGGGGGCCGAGTGGAACTGGATCACGCCGTATCTTGTCTATGCCGGCAGCGTGCGTAGCGGCAAGAAGCCTGAGCATTATCTCCGTGCCGGCCTTGGCGATCATTTCGTCAAGAACAGTCCGTTTGGAAAACTCGTCACGCCTGAGGCGCGGGCGGCGGCCGAGACCGCGCGGGCAGACCTCATCGGCGGCACGCGCGCGATCTACAGCGGCCCGCTCAAGGACAACAAGGGCAATCTCGTCATCCCTGCCGGTGTCATGCAGAGCAGCAACGACCGTGTGCTCGACGGTATCAATTATCTCGTCGAAGGCATCATCGGCCAGGTCTAGGAGGCGCCCTTGTCTTCGATCACCGGAATCGAACCCGTGCCTTCGAATCCCCCGCGAACCGCAGCCCAACTCGGTGCGGCCTTGCCGGTCCTGGCGGTCCTGCTTGCATCGGCTATCTTTGCGGCGTTCGTCGGCTTGTGCGGACAAAACCCCGCGACGGTGTTCGGTCTGATCGTCCAGGGCGGCTTCGGCAGCAGCTTTGCCTGGCAGGATACCTTATCGCGCGCCGCTCCCTTGGTCCTCGTGGGGCTCGCCGTCGCAATTCCCGCGCAAGCGGGGCTGGTGATCATCGGCGGCGAGGGCGCCTTGGTGCTCGGCGGGCTCGCAGGTGCCGTCGTGACGCTGCCGTTCGCGGGGGCCCACGCGCTTCCCATGCAACTCCTCATGTTGCTGGCCGGCGCCGTGATCGGAGGACTCTGGTTCGGTCTGGCGGGTGTGCTCCGTCAATACCGCGGCGTCAACGAAACAATCTCCAGTCTGCTGCTGTCCTATATCGGAATCGCGATCTTTCATCACCTGACGGAAGGTCTGCTCAGGGACCCGGCAAGCCTCGACAAGCCATCGACCCACCCCATTGATCCATCCTACATGCTGCCGGTCATGTCCGGTGTCGGCGTTCACGCTGGGCTTGCCATCAGCTTCTCCCTAGCCGTCATCGCCCATGTCGTGCTCCGCTACACGCGGTGGGGCTTTGCGCTGCGGGTGGTCGGCGGAAGTGCCCGGGTGGCGAGGATGATTGGTCTTGCCGTCAATCGCTGGGTCATCGGTGCCTCGGTCGTGGCAGGTGGCATGGCGGGAGTTGCCGGCGCGATCGAGGTGGCGGCCGTGCAGGGGACGGCCAACTCCTCGCTCATCGTCGGCTATGGCTATAGCGGAATCCTCGTCGCGTTCCTGGCGCGACACCAGCCGCTTGCGATTGTCGCTGTCGCGCTCTTGATCGGCGGCATGCAGGCAAGCGCCAGCCTGTTGCAACGACGTCTCGGACTTCCCGATGCGACAATGCTCGTGTTTCAGGGTCTGATCTTCGTTTGCGTCCTCGTCGCGGATGCAATCGCGCAACAACTGCGAGAAACGACGCGGAGGTAAAGACATGGACGGTACATCAATCGGCTGGCTTGCGCTGCCGCTCGCGATCCTGGGTGGGGCGATCCGTGTGTCGACACCCTTCATTTTCGTGAGCATCGGTGAGCTGATCACCGAGAAATCGGGCCGTATCAATCTAGGCCTCGAAGGTACGCTGATGCTGGGTGCCATGGCGGGATACGCAATCTCCTACCTCTCCGGTTCGCCCTGGCTCGGCGTACTTTCCGCGGGACTCGCCGGAATGACCTTCGGCCTCCTGCATGGCCTTTTGTGCAGTGTGAAGCGCGTCAATGACACCGCGATCGGCATTAGCCTGATCGTGCTGGGTACGGGCCTCGCGTTCTTCCTGGGCAAACCCTTGATCGAGCCCAAGGCTCCGCCGCTTCCCTCGATCGCGCTCGGATTTTGGTCGAGCGTTCCACAGGTGCGAGCTGCGCTGGATGTCAACGCACTGTTCTTCGTCGGAATTGCGTTGGCGTTTGCGGTCTACGTTTTCCTGAACAGGACCGGCTGGGGGCTGATGCTGCGTACGGTGGGAGATAGCGAGGATGCCGCACGCGCGCTTGGCTTTCCCGTACTGCGGGTGCGCATCATCGCGACCATGGCGGGCGGCTTTCTCGCGGGCATCGGCGGCAGCTTCCTGTCGCTTTCGTATCCGGGAAGCTGGAGCGAAGGCCTTTCGAGTGGCCAAGGCATCATGGCGGTCGCGCTCGTCATCTTTGCGCGCTGGCGTTCGATCAACGCCCTCGGCGCATCGCTGCTGTTCGGCGGGGCGGGCGCTCTTGGTCCTGCGCTCCAGGGCATCGGCATGACCGGCTACTACTACCTGTTCAATGCGGCCCCCTACATCCTGACGCTGGCGATCATGGTGGCCTCGACGTCGCGCGCCGCTCCGTTCGCCGATGCGCCGGGCGAGCTCAAGCTGCACCGGTGAGAAACGCCGTGACGGGAATTCATCCTCGGAGGATAGTCCGATGACCGCTCCGCAAGTCGAGCTCAGGAACATGACGAAGCGTTTCGGGGCAAACCTCGCTCTGAACAACGTATCGCTGCTGATCCGCTCGGGCACGGTCCATGCACTGCTCGGGGAGAACGGTGCTGGCAAGAGCACGTTGGTCAAATGCCTGGTGGGCTTTTACCATCCGGACGAGGGTCACATCCAGGTGGACGGGCGCGAGCACCGGCTGAACTCGCCGAAGGATGCCGATGCGCTCGGCATCGGCATGGTGTATCAGCATTTCACTCTCGTGCCGTCGATGACCGTGGCGCAGAATCTGGTCGTCAGCGGTGCGAGATTGCCGGCCTATATCAACTGGCAAAGCGAGCTGAAGCGGCTGGGCGAAGTCACCAAGAAGCTTCCGTTTCACGTGCCGCTCGACGTACGCGTCTCGCAGCTCTCTGCGGGCGAGAAGCAGAAGGCCGAGATCGTCAAGCAGCTCTATCTCGGGCGCAAGCTACTCATCCTCGACGAACCGACGTCGGTGCTCACGCCGGCGGAAGCCGATGAAGTGCTCGGCCATGTTCGCAGCCTGACACGGACGGGCGAACTCAGCGCTATCCTGATTAGCCACAAGTTTCACGAAGTGCGCCGATTCGCCGACGACGTGACGGTGCTGCGTCGAGGTGCGCCGGTGCGAACGGGGGCCGTTGCCAATTTGACGGACGACGCCCTGGCGGAAGCTATGATCGGAGAGCCCGTCAGCAAGATGGTGCAGCACGCGCTGAAATCACCGCCGAGGTCCGATATTATCCTCTCCATCAGCGACCTCCGCGTGAACGGCGACAATGGTCTTCCCGCCGTGAAAGATCTCTCGCTCGAGGTGCGGGCAGGCGAGATTGTCGGGATTGCCGGGGTCTCCGGAAATGGACAGTTGGAGTTGGTCGAGGCCCTGATGGGGCAGCGGGATCGCAACGGTACGATGACCGTGTCCGGCTCATCGTTCAACGGTACGCGACAGGAAATCGCTCGCCTCGGCGTCTATGGACTGCCGCAAGAACCCCTGAAGAACGCCTGCATCGATCGCATGTCGCTGGCCGAGAACCTTGCCCTGCGTAATTTCGATCGGGCGCCGCTCTGCCGTGGTATCGCAATGAACTACGGCGCGCTCGCAGAGCAGGCCGAGAGGCTGGTCGCACAATTTCGTGTCAAGGCCCCTGGCCTGAACGCAAGTATGAGCGCGCTATCCGGTGGCAATGTTCAACGCGCTGTGTTGGCGCGAGAGCTCACGCAGGACGTTCGATTGCTCGTCGCTTCGAATCCGACGTTCGGTCTTGATTTCGTTGCGTGCGAAGAAACGTACCGCCGAATCGTCGAGGCCCGGAACGGCGGAGCCGCAGTGCTGCTCATCTCGGAGGATCTCGACGAGCTGCTTGGCTTGGTCGACAGGGTCCTCGTCATGAGTGCGGGTCGCATCGTCCATGAAGTGTCCGCCGAGGGCGCCGACAAGCGCGTGATCGGAAAATACATGGCGGGAATGAAAGCGGCCTGACCTGAGGGCGCGGGTCTGATCAGAAACAAGAAGGAGACGTTCGTGGTCACGCAGATCAATCATTTCATCAATGGCAAGCAGGTCTCGGGGGGTACCGAACGCAGCTTGCCGGTCTTCAACCCGGCAACGGGCGAGCAGGCGGGCCGTGTTGTGGCCGCCAACGGGGCCGTGGTGGCGGACGCGGTGTCCGTCGCCAGCAGGGCAGCGCAGGGGTGGGCCGACACGACGCCTCTACGGCGTGCACGCGTCCTTAATCGATTTCTGCGGATACTCGAGGATCGCGCAGGTCAGCTTGCCGACGTGATCGTCTCCGAGCATGGCAAGGTCCACTCCGACGCTCTCGGGGAAGTTCAGCGCGGAATGGAGGTGGTCGAGTTTGCCACGGCCGCTCCGCAGCTCCTCAAGGGCGAGCTCACCGAGAATGTCGGTACCCGCGTCGACAGCTATTCTACGCGCCAGCCGCTCGGTGTTGTCGCCGGAATCACGCCCTTCAATTTCCCGGTCATGGTTCCGATGTGGATGTTCCCGGTCGCTCTCGCCTGCGGAAATGCGTTCATTCTGAAGCCATCTGAGCGCGACCCGTCGGCGTCGCTCATCATTGCGGAGTGGCTGAAGGAAGCCGGTCTGCCGGACGGTGTGTTCAATGTGGTGCAAGGCGACAAGGAAGCTGTCGATGCGCTGCTGCATCACCCAGATATTTCGGCGATCAGCTTCGTGGGTTCCACACCGATCGCGCAGTACATTTATTCGACGGCCGCGAACACCGGGAAGCGCTGCCAGGCGCTCGGTGGCGCTAAGAACCACATGATCGTGATGCCCGATGCCGACATGGATCAGGCGGTCGATGCGTTGATGGGGGCCGCCTACGGCTCCGCGGGCGAACGCTGCATGGCGATCTCGGTTGCCGTGCCGGTCGGCGAGGGGACTGCGGACAAGCTGATCTCCGCGCTCGAACCCAAGGTTCGAGGCCTGAAGGTCGGGCCGGGTACCGACCGCGAAGCGGAGATGGGCCCCCTTGTCACGAAGCAGCACCTGGAGAAGGTCCTGAGCTATATCGATGCCGGTGTCGCAGAGGGCGCAAAGCTGCTGGTCGACGGACGCAAGTTCAGGATGCAGGGCTATGAGAATGGTTTCTTCGTGGGTGGAACACTGTTCGATCATGTCAAACCGGAGATGAAGATCTACAAGGAAGAGATCTTCGGACCCGTGCTGTCAGTCGTACGAGCGCCGGACTACGCGACGGCGGCGCGCCTGATCAATGAACACGAATTCGGCAATGGCACCTCGATCTTCACACGTGATGGCGATGCTGCGCGCGAATTCGCCCATCAGATCAAGGTGGGGATGGTCGGCATCAACGTTCCAATTCCGGTGCCGATGGCCTTTCACTCGTTCGGTGGATGGAAGGCCTCGATTTTCGGCGACCACCACATGCACGGTCCGGAAGGCATTCGCTTCAATACGCGAATGAAGACGGTCACCAGCCGCTGGCCAACAGGAATACGCGCGGGGGCCGAATTCGTCATGCCGACGATGTCGTAGCAGAAGTGCCATCAAGTCTCTGAAGATCGCTTCCTCCCTGACTGCGGGGGCCTCCCCAGGCCCTCGATTCTTTTCAGATAACTAGATCCGCTAGAAGACCCTTCGGCGCTCCCGACGAGTTCCTTCTCGCCGCAACAGCGCAAGACCTGCGGGAACTCGCAAAGCTGATCCCGCTGCCAAGGCCGCTCGTCGTCACGCTATTGTGATCGTGTCCGCTGCTGCTTCCCGGTCGCAGGCGATAGCGAGACCGAAATAACGCGCCTTCGATCTTTCGCGAAAAAGGTCGCTCCGACACTACCGGCGCCAAGAGCTCCTTCAATATTGCTTCGTACGAGCGTAGAACTGCGCTTGCCCCCAGGCTCAAGAACTGCCTCATGCGAAGGACTGGATGAGATATCGTAGGTTTGGCTGGTGTGGGGAAAGGCGGTAGCGCTCCCCCGCTACCAGAATCCAACTGTCCAGCCCGGACACATAGGTAGCAAATCGTACCTGAGACATGGGTGACAACCTCGTGCCGAACGGGTTGTCGAGGGTTGCAGGTCAGTCCACGCCTTCATGGCGCCGGACCATTATTGCTCGGCACGCACATTCGCCGTCAACCCCGCGCGCCAAGGGGCGCGCCCCCTGCGGGGCTTCGAGGGTTGACGGCTCAGCGCGGCCAAGCAAGGGGCTGCCATGCCAAGAATGAGCAAGAGTGCCGATCTCAGTCAGAGAGAGGATGTCGTACCGGAGACATCGGTGACAGGCCTCGGACCGAACGGGTTGTCGAGGGGTTGCAAGGTCTTTTGCTCCAGGTCGAAGTATCCCAGGTCGTAGTGCATGAAGCTGACGAGCCAAATGCCGTCGTCGACTTCCTTGATGCCGAGCTTCTGTCCGGCCAGCACGATGGAGATGTTGATTTTCTTGCGATGCAGGCAGAGGCGGCCGCAGGATGTGATGACGACGTCGCGATCGTGGAAGGGATAGCTGAGGTCCGGCAGACCGGCATAGGGGCGCGCTGAAGCCGTATAGACCTCGGCAGGGCACTTCATGGCGAGCGCCTAGTGGGGACGTTCGGTATTGAACTCGCGCAGGAAGGCATCGAAGCGTTCCTGCTGCTGCAGGCTGTTGAAGCCTGGCCGGGTGGCCTCCTTCTTGAGGGTGAGATGCATGCGTTCGTGCCGGCCGTTCTGTCCAGAGGCTGGGCGCGCCTTTGATGCTGCGAGATGACGATCTTGGCCTTACGTGCGTTCAGCTCTTCGATGATCCAGTTGGAATCAAAAGCCTTGTCGGCGATCAAGCCGCCGAATTCGAGGTCCTTGATCAGGGGCGCGACGCCGACGGTGTCAAAGCGATGGCCGGGGAGCAGGACGAACCGCACCAGATTCCCAAGCGCGTCGGTCAGCGCGAGGATCTTGGTGGTCCAGCCGCCCTTCGACTTGCCGATGGCCTGACTTTTGGTCCCCCTTTTGCGCCCTGCGCGTGGCGGTGGACTTTGACAATTGTCGCGTCGACCATGGCGAACTCCATATCTGGATCGTCCGAGACCGCATCGAAAATCCGCTTGAAGACGCCGGCCTTCACCCAGTCGCGATAGCGCGGACACCGTATTCCAGGTGCCGAATGTCGGTGGCAGATCTCGCCATGGGCTGCCTGTGCGCGCGATCCAGAGCACAGCTTCGAGAAACAAACGGTTGTCACCACCTGTGCGGCCGGGGTCCGTGACCCTACCCAAACAAAGCGGCTCCATCTTCACCCATTGAGCGTCCGTCAGAACGAATCGGTGCATTCCAAACTCCTTCGAAGCTTGAATCACGCCCGTGCCAATCTGTGAATCCTGAATCTCAACAGACCCTAGTTGAAATCCGTCGGGCAAACTGCCTGTTTCGCACCCCGTCAACCCTTTCCCACAAAAATATTCCTCTTTACCGAAATTCGGAAATATCGTATATCCCGCCCATCCCGGTTCATCTTGAGGGGCGATCATGAGGTCGTCATTTTCGCGAGCCGGGCTTGCGGTGGACGCGGCAGTGTCGGGCGCGCAGCCAAGGGCAGGGCGGATTGCTCTCCGTGAGCCCGTGGCCGCGCGCGGACGAACGGCGCTGTCAGGTTCGTCTCGTCTGTAAGTTTCTGGCTCCGTCGACAGGGCTGGGAAAACTGCGGCGACATGGCGGGCCGTGCGTACGGCAAAACCGTGTGGTCCTGGCCGTCGTTGCTACGGTCAAGCTCTTGCGGATGCGGCTCTTGCGTCAACCGGCGCGGGTGCCGGTGAATTCCGCGGGGGCGAGGGAGGCCAAAGGAAAGTTCGGCTCCCGGGAGATCACGGCATAAGCCGTCCGACCATCGCGCAGGGAAGGCCGAGTGATTGGCACCACCTGTATGCTGCTGTGCGGTTCTTCCTGCGCGTGCCTTTCGCGCAGCAGACCGCGGGTGCGAGGTCAGCACCCGGCCTTCCCTGTGCCCTCTTGGATCGAGAGGGTGGAGAGACCAGGCAAAGCTCGGGCGGATTGCGTCGCGAGAGCGCGACGGCGTGTTCGCCGGTCGGGATGGATTCCACCCCGGCGGGGCCAGGCGCGCAGGAACCCTTGCACATGGTCGACACTTGACCCTGCGGGCCAGCGTCGCCGCCGATGACTGGCCTGCGCGGCCCCGCCTCCAAGCCCCCATGCCCCCCAGGGTGGGGCCGTGCTTCAGCAGAAGGTGCAATGGCCCGAGCCGACCGAGCAGGACATCGGAGAACGCGCATCGCTCGTGGGAGCGGGCCGGCAAGCCCGAAGAGATGGCTTTGAGCTGAATCGACTGCCGCGGGCTGGCTCGAACCTCTCCCGCTTGCGTGTCCGCTGCGAGAAGGAGAAGCCGCCGGGTTCTTCACCCTGGCGGCTTCGCAAAGTCCGCAGCTGTTGATCGTCTCCCCAGCCTCGTGCGTACCGCCGTTACCTTGTTTGCGGCCATGCCAGGTCTTTATAAGGAAAGGTGCGTGATTCCGCTGTGATCTGGAGCACACAGTGGAAGGGGTGTCAGCTCCGATACCACGCCGCCAGATTCCACGTGATGGTGTCCCAGCCGGAGATGTCGGCCATCAGGCTGTTGACGCTGGCGTTGACGATGTGGCGCGAGAGCAGCGGCAGGAACACGTTGGCCTCGCAGAAGGTCTCGTCGACCTTCATCAGCAGCGCGGCGCGCTTGGCCGGATCGAGCTCGTGCTGCGCGGCCTTGTAGGCCTTGTCGGCCTCGGGATCGGAATAGCGCGAATTGTTGCGGCCCAGCCATTTGTTGTCCTTGGTGGCGATCTCCCAGGAGACGCACTGGTTCAGCAAGCGCTCCGGATCGGGTTGCGGCTGGGTCGTGTTGTACATCTCCATGTCGGCATAGAATTTCGAGTAGGTGTCGGGGTTGCCGACATCGGAGGAGAAGAACACGGAGGCGGTGACCGCCTTGATCTCGATCTCGATGCCCGCCTTCTGGCAGGCCTGCTTGATGATGGCCTGTGTCTTCTGCCGCGGGGCGTTGGTCGAGGTCTGGAACACGTATTTCAGCTTCCTGCCGTCCTTCTCGCGGATGCCGTCCGCGCCCCTGGTCCAGCCGGCCTCGTCGAGGATCTTGTTGGCTTTGTCGATGTCGAACGTGTGTTTCAGTTTGGGCGACTTGAACCGCTTGGGCGCGTTGACGAAGCTCGCGGTTGCGACGGCGCCGCGGCCGTAGATGAACTTCTGGATCGAATCGCGGTCGATCAGGAGATTGATCGCGCGGCGAACGGCGGGATCGGACAGCGTCGGATGCCTGGTCTTGACGCTGGAGCGCTCGCCGTCGACCTCGGTCCACGGGTCCGTCGTGTTGAGAATGATGAACTCGACATTGCCCGAAGGCGTGATGTCGAGCTTGCCCTTGCCGCCAGCCTCCATGCGCTTGAGGACCTCCTCCTCCACCTGCATGTTCCAGGCAAAGTCGTATTCGCCGGTCTGCAGCACCGCGCGCGCGGCGGACACCGCATCGCCGCCGCCCTTGACCTCGATCGTGTCGAAATGCGGCTGGTTCTTGATGTGATAGTCGGGATTGCGCTCCGCGCGGATCATGTCGCCCGGCTTGAACTCGACGAACCTGTATGGGCCGGTGCCGACCGGCTTCAGATTGCCCGGCGCTTCGCGCGACTTCGCACCGACATAGTCGCCGAAATGATGTTTCGGCAGGATCAGCCCGACCGAGCCGACGAACGGATCGGCCCAGAACGGCGTCGGGGCCTTGAAGATCACCTTGACGGCATGGTCGTCGATCTTCTCGACCTTGATGTCCTTGTAGGAGCCCGTGGTGTAGGCCGCGGTCGCGAGATCGGCGGCGTACTGCCAGGTGAAGACGACGTCGTCGGCGGTGAAGGGCTTGCCGTCATGCCACTTGACGCCCCGCTTGAGCTTCCAGATCACGCTCATGCCGTCCGCAGCAAGGCCGCCGTTCGCCTTGGTCGGAGCCTCGGCGGCAAGGCAGGGGATGAGATTGCCGTCCTTGTCCCAGCCGGCGAGCGGCTCGAAGAAGATGCGCGCGGCAATCTGGTCCTTGGTGCCGAGCGCGAAATGCGGGTTGAGCAGGGTAGGGGCCTGCCAGAGCAGGATCTTGAGCGCGCCGCCGCCGCCGGCCTTGGTCGGCTTGTAGGCAAGGGTGGCGTCCGCCATGGCGACGTCGTGCCACGCCAGGACCTGGCCCGCGATCGGGGCTGCGATTCCAGCCGCGGCCATTGTCCGAATGAACGAGCGTCGCGACAGCGTGCCTTGCTTCACCTCCGCGACCAGATCGCGGATTTCGTTCTCGTCCATCGGATGAGCTCCACTTCGCGAAGAAACGTCGTCACCGGCTGCGCGCACTCTAACTCAGCACGTCGGGCGTGGTGGAGTCAAAGAGGGTGTCGTCGGTCTTCGCCGCTCCGCGACCTCTGCGCGCGGCATGCACCGCTTTGCCGCGATCCGCATCATGCTTGTGGTGCACGTTGCCGCCGCTCGGCATTCGTTTCCCGTTTGAAGCCGATTGGAGAAGGGTTGCCCGCGATGGCCGGCCAATATGGATTTCCCTTTCATTGATTTCGCAGCGCAGAAAGGGGAATACGGTTCCGTTGCAGCAAGACCCGTGGAGACCAAGATGTCGTTTCGCCTCCCCCGATTCTCTCCGCCGCGCTGCCGAGCTGGTAGGCAATCTGCCTGCGTAGAGTCCATGTAAGGGCAATCCGGCGGGCAGCCTTGGGTATGAGCCTTGCGTATGAGTCTTGCGTACGAGCCTTGCGCAATGCCCGCTTGTCTGGAGCCGCGGCAACCGACATCATCGGGTCGTGGTCATTTCTCGCCCGACAGGGGTCGTATGAAACGCTTTGCAAACCTGAAACGCCTGGGCTTCTTCACGCGGCTGCTCGACGAGGCCCCGGCCGCCGAGCGGTATCGCTTCGCGGCCGAGCAGATCGTGCGCGCTGAAAAGGCGGGTCTCGATTCCGCGTGGATCGCGCAGCATCATTTCCACGAGCGCGAGGGCGGCCTGCCGTCGCCCTTCACGTTCCTCGGCTACGTCGCCGCCCAGACGTCGCGCATCCGCCTCGGCACCGGCATCGTCACGCTGCCGCTGGAGAATGCGGTGAGGGTGGCGGAGGACGCCGCGGTGCTCGATCTCATCTGCAACGGCCGGTTCGAGCTCGGCGTCGGCACTGGCGGCAATCCCTCGGCCTTTGCCGCTTTCGGCCTCGACAGCGCCCAGCGCAACGAGATCTTTGCGCGCAATCTCGAAATCGTCCGCACGGCCTTGGTCGGCAAGCCGCTCGACGGCGGCGACACGCTCTATCCGCAGCGGCCGCAACTGGACAAGCGCATCTGGCAGGCGACATTCTCGGTCGCGGGCGGTGCACGGGCCGGCAAGGCCGGCGATGGTCTATTGCTGTCGCGCACCCAGCCCCGCACCAGGGAGGCGCCGAACGCCACGCTCGCCGAGATCCAGAACCCGATCATCGACGCCTATCTCGCAGCGCTACCGCCGGGATGCGAGCCCCGCATCATGGCCTCGCGCAGCGTCTTCGTCGCCGACGACCGTCGTGAGGCGATGCGCCTCGCCGACATCGGACTGCGGCGCGCGCTGCCGCAATTCATGAAGGGCGGTCACCTTCCCCCGGGCGAGACGCTGGAGGAGATGATCACGGCGTTCGACACCCATGTCGGCGCCGCCGATGAGGTGATCGCCTCGCTCCGTACGGATGCCACGCTGGAGCGGGTCACCGATCTCGTCTTCCAGGTGCATTCGGTGGATGCGCCGCATCCATATGTGCTGCGCTCGATCGAGCTGGTCGCCGACAAGGTCGCACCGGCGCTGGGCTGGACCCGGACGGCGCCCGATGTGGCGCTGGCGGGCTAGAGCATGATCCGGAAAAGTGCGCAGCGGTTTTCCGAAAAGATCATGCTTAAACAACAACCTACAGCGCGATGACGATTCATCCCAATCGCATCGCGCTTTAGACGACATGAACATGATCGCGTTGCACGAGGCCGACTGATGGGTACACAGGATATCATCGACACGCTCGCCGGAATCGAGCCGGGCTCGGCTCTCGACGCCATCCGCGCGCGTCGTCTTCAGGCGCGCGAGAACGCGCAGAAGAGCTATCTCTCCCTGTTCGAGCCGATCGATTCGAGCGAGTTCTCGCTGTCCGAGCGCGCGGCGGTCGCGGCCTTCGTGACCGGGCTCCATGGCGAGTCACCCGTCGCCGCCTTCTATCGCGAGAAGCTTGCCGCGAATGCCGAAGGAGCGCCCTTGCTCGAAGCGATCACAGCCGAGATCGAGCGCGGCAGGACGTCCGGGCCGTACGGCGCCTTTCCGGCCGGCCCACTGTCGATCGAGAACAAGGCCGGGCTGATCTATCGCGTCGGCGCGGAGCGCAAGCCCGTCCTCGGCGCGAGGCTCGCGGCGGCGCTGGAGCATGCGCATCTCCTGGTGTTCCGCCCGCGTGACGCCTCGTCCGCCGACATGAAGGCGCTGCTGGCCGCCGGCTGGTCGGAGACCGGCATCGTCACGTTCTCCCAGCTCGTTGCGTTCCTGTCGTTCCAGGTCCGCGTCGTCAGCGGCTTGCGCACGCTCGCAGCGGCAAGCGCTCAGGAGCTTGCATCATGAGCAGCGTCAATCCGCCCGTCGTCTTCACCCAGGACGAACTCGGCTGGGTCTCGTGGATAGATCCGCTGCCCGAGACCGAGCTGACCGAACGGCACTTCGCCGGCCTGGTCGATCGCGCACGTGCCAAGTCGGACTATTTTCGCCTTCTGGTGCGCGATCCCGAGGTGCTGGAAGCCCGCACCAGGACCGACAAGGACATCTTCTACAACGTGGCCGATGGCCTGCCGCGCGCCGAGCGCGAGCTCGCGGCGGCCGCAACCTCGCGCCACAACGGCTGCATCTACTGCGCCTCGGTGCATGCGCGCTTTGCCAGCACCTATTCCAGGCGCCGCGACGACGTGCAGCGCCTGCTCGACGAAGGCGTCAAGGCAGATCTCGGCGAACGCTGGAATGCCGTGGTCAAGGCGTCCGTGGCGCTGGCCGCGACGCCGATCGCGTTCGGTCCCGACAATGTCGAGGAGTTGCGCCGTGCGGGCCTCGACGATGCCGAGATCGTCGACGTCATCAATGGCGCCTCGTTCTTCAACTGGGCGAACCGGCTGATGCTGTCGCTCGGCGAGCCCTCGAAATAGGCAATCTCACCGGCACAAGAATTGCTGCTCGTTTCAACATTGAATGGATGGAGCCGTGCATGAGCAACATCGATCGCCGTACCCTGATCAGGGGCTCTCTCGCCGCCATGATGGCGGGAGCAGTCTTCTCGCGCAGCGCGTTGGCGCAATCCTCCGAACCGATCCTGCTCGGCGTCAGCGGTCCCCTGACCGGGCCCAACGCGCAATATGGCGCCCAGTGGAAGCAGGGCTTTGATCTCGCCCTCGACGAGATTCACGCCGCCGGCGGCATCAACGGGCGCAAGCTCGCCTACCAGTTCGAGGACAGCCAGAGCGATCCGCGCCAGTCGGTGGCGATCGCCCAGAAATTCGTCTCCGATCCCCGCATCGTCATGGAGCTCGGCGATTTCTCGAGTCCCGCCTCGATGGCGGCATCCCCAATCTATCAGCGCGGTGGCCTCGTGCAGTTCGGCTTCACCAATTCGCACCCCGACTTCACCAAGGGCGGCGACTTCATGTGGAGCACCTCCGTCAGCCAGGCCGACGAGCAGCCGCTGCTGGCGTCCTATGCCGTCAGGCGGCTCGGCCTGAAGAGGCTCGCGGTGCTGCACCTCAACACCGATTGGGGCCGCACCAGCCGTGACTATTTCGTCAAGGCGGCCAAGGAATTTGGCGCCGAAATCGCGGTGGCGGAGGGCTACATCGCGGAGGAGCGCGACTTCCGCTCGACGCTGGTGCGCGTGCGCGACGCCAATCCGGACGGGCTGATCCTGATCTCCTATTATTCCGACGGCGCGCTGATCGCGCGCCAGGCCCGCCAGGTCGGCTTGAAGCAGGTCATGTGCGCGGCGAGCTCGGTCTACTCGCCGAAATTCATCGAGCTGGGCGGCGAGGCGGTCGAGGACGTCCATCTCGGCACGCGCTATTTTCCCCAGGATCCCAGGCCCGAGGTGAGGAAGTTCATCGCCGGCTTCAAGGCCAAGTACAACGGGCAGGAGCCCGACGCCTTCAACGCTTATTCCTATGACGCGATGAACATGGCCGCTGCCGTGGTGAAGATCGGCGGCACCGACCGCCGCGCCGTCCGCGACGCCTTCGCCAAGGTGAAGGACGTCTCGAGCGTCATCTTCGGCAAGGCGACGTTCGACGTCGAGAGCCGCCGGGTCAAGGGCGCCATGAATGCCGAGCTCGTCGTGCGCAAGGGCCAGTTCGCGCTCTGGGACGGCAAGCCGACCTGACCTGACGGCCGGAGCATCCGCTCCGGCCGCTTTCATTTCCACGCGGGGACCCACGTTTGTCTTCCTGGCTCGACTACACGATCAACGGGCTGATCGTCGGCAATGTCTATGCCCTCGTTGCGGTCGGACTTGCGCTGATCTTCGGCGTCAGCCGGCTGATCAACTTCGCGCAAGGCTCGATCTATCTGGTCGGCGCCTATATCGGCTGGGTTGCGGTGGTGCAGCTGCATACGCCGCTGCCGCTCACCGTCATCGTGGTGGCAGCGGCCGCCGCACTGGTCGGGCTGATCATCGAGCGGTTCGGCCTGCGTCCGCTGCAGAACTCGGTGCGGATCGCGCCGCTGCTCGCGACCATCGGCATCAGCTTCGTGCTCGACCAGCTGGTGATGCTGACCTTCTCGCCCAATCCGCGGGCGCTGCCGAGCCAGCTGCCGGACGTCCGTTTCCAGCTCGGTGGCGGCACCATCGGACCGCTCGACCTGTTGATCGCCGGCGTCGGGCTCTCCAGCGCGCTGCTGCTGTTCGTATTCCTGCGTTACACCAGGCTCGGCTGGGCGGTGCGCGCCACCGCGCAGGATCGCGACGCCGCCATGCAGATGGGCGTCGACGTCGACCGCGTCAATCAGGCGGTGTTCGGCATCGCGGCCGCGCTCGGCGGCGTCTCCGGCATGCTGGTCGGCATGTACTACAACCAGATCGACACCGCGATGAGCCTTCAGGCGACGCTCAAGGGCGTCGTCGCCGAAGTCGTCGGCGGCGCCGGCAACGTGCCTGGCGCGGTGATCGGCAGCCTGCTGCTCGGACTGGTCGAGAGTTACGGCGTCGCCGTGTTCGGCACCAGCTATCGCAATCTGTTCGCGTTCCTGCTGCTGGTCGTCGTGCTCGTGCTGCGCCCGAACGGCCTGTTCGCGAGCGCGCGGCAGGCCCCGCCCGAGCCGCTCACCGGCACCTTCATTGCGCCAAGCCGTCCGGTCCGCATTCCGCGCTGGGTGCTGTTGGTACTCGCTGCTGTCTTTGCGGTCCTGCCGTTCTTCCCGGTCTCCTTCTACTTGCTTCAGACCATGATCAATGCCTGGCTGCTGGGCATGCTCGCGCTCAGCCTGACTCTGGTCGCGGGCACGATCGGCCAGGTCTCGCTCGGCCACGCCGCGCTGCTCGCGATCGGCGCCTATACGTCGACGCTGCTGTCGCTGACGCTTGCCGTCCCGGTCGGCCTTGCCGTCATCGGCGGCGGCCTGATGAGTGCCGCGCTCGGCACGCTGCTGATCTCGCCGTCGTTCCGTTTGCGCGGTCACTACGTCTCGATCGCGACGCTCGCCATTGGCGAGATCGTGTCGCTGGTGATCCTGAATTGGGAGAGCGTCACGCGCGGTCCGATCGGCATCTCCGGCATCCCGCCGCTGTCGCTGTTCGGCTATGACCTGATCAGCCCGTCCTCGGTCTACTGGTTCAGCCTTGCGGTGATGCTCGTGCTGGCGCTGCTGCAGGGGCGGCTGCTCGCCTCGCATCTCGGCCGCAGCTTTCGCGCCATCCGCGACGATGACGTCGCGGCGCGTGCCTATGGCCTCAGCCTGAACCGCTACAAGTCGCTGGCCTTCATCTTCGGCGGTTTCGCCGCCGGCATCAGCGGCGGCATCGCCGCGCATCTGTATTCTTACATCAATCACGAGACCTTCAACACGCAGCAATCCATTCTGGCGCTGACGGTCGTCATTCTCGGCGGCCTCGGCAACGTCGTCGGCGCGATCGTTGGATCGGTCGCACTGGTCGGCTTGCCCGAACTCTTCCGTATCGCGGCGGAGTACCGCATCCTGATCTACGGCATCGTGCTGCTGCTGCTCGTGCGGTTCAGGCCGCAGGGCCTGTTGGGGACGATCTGATGGCGGAGCGGCACGCACCCATGTTGTCTCTGCGGGGCCTGACGCGCCGCTTCGGCGGCCTCACAGCGGTCGATGCGATCGATCTCGACCTCGCCAGGGGCGAGCTCATCAGCATCATCGGCCCGAACGGCGCCGGCAAGACGACGCTGTTCAATCTCGTGACCGGGCTCGACCGGCCCGATGCAGGCTCTGTCCGCTTCGAAGGCCAGGACATCACCGGTCTCTCGCCGGAACGGCTCGCGGCCGAAGGCATCGCGCGCACCTTCCAGCTCGGCCGCGTCTTCGGCAATCTCAGCGTCATCGACAACGTCCTGATTGGCGCGCATACGCGACTGCGTGCCGTGAAGCCGGCGGTGCCTTTGATCGGCCCGCTGCTGGAATTGGGCCTTGCGCTGCTGCGACCCGCCAGCGTCCGGTCCGAAGAGGAAAGGTTGCGCGACGAAGTGAAGGCCATTCTCGGCCGCTTCGGCGAGCGGCTGCTGCCGCGGATCGACCAGCCCGCCTATAGTCTCTCCTATGCCAACCGCCGCCGCGTCGAGATCGCGCGGGCGCTCGCCTTGAAGCCGCGCCTCCTGCTGCTCGACGAGCCGACCGCCGGCATGAACCCGACCGAGACCGCGGAGATGCAGGCGCTCGTCGCGGAATTGAAGGCGGAAGGGCTGACAATTCTCCTGATCGAGCACAAGCTGGAAATGGTGATGCGCCTGTCCGACCGCGTCATCGTCATGGATGAAGGCAAGAAGATCGCGGAAGGACCCGGCGAAGAGGTGCGTGGTGATCCCAAGGTGATCGAGGCCTATCTCGGCCACGGCCTGTCGGGCACGACGGAGCAGGAGAGCGCGGCATGACCAATGCTTCTCCCCGGCCGCTGCTGACTCTGTCTAATGTCAACACCTTCTACGGCCAGGCCCAGGTGCATTTCGACCTCTCGATATCGGTCGCGCGCGGCCACATCGTCTGTCTGCTCGGCGGCAATGCCAGCGGCAAATCGACGACGATGAAGATCATTCTGGGTCTGGTCAAACCGCGCTCGGGCGAGGTGACGTTCGACGGCGCCTCACTGATCGGCCTCTCCACGCCGCAGATCGTCCGCCGCGGCATCGCCTCGGTGCCGGAGGCGCGGCGGCTGTTCGCGGACATGAGCGTGCGCGAGAACATCCTGATGGGCGCCTTCGTGCGCAGCGACCGTGATGCGGTGGCGCAGGATCTCGACAGGATGCTGACGCTGTTCCCGAAGCTTGGCCAGCGGCTGTCGCAGCGCGCCGGCTCGCTCTCCGGCGGCGAGCAGCAGATGGTAGCGATGGCGCGAGCGCTGATGAGCCGGCCGCGCATGATCGTGATGGACGAGCCGACCATGGGCCTGTCGCCACTCTATGTCGATCGCGTGCTGGAGCTGATCCGCACCATCAACCAGGAGGGCGTCTCGGTCTTCATGGTCGAGCAGAACGCCAGCCTCGCGCTGGAGATCGCGCATGAAGCCTATGTGCTGCAGACCGGCAGGATCGTGCTGTCAGGCCCGGCGCGCGCGCTGAAGGACGATCCGCGGGTGCGCGACGCCTATCTCGGCGGCTCCGAAGCCGCGTAGAGCTTCAGGCCGAAGCCGCGCTCTGGACCTGTTCCACCGGAAAATCATCGGCATTGGGATCGCCGGGGGCCGTCGCCCAGGCGAGTTCCACCAGGGTCACGATCCGGCGTCCGCCGCCGTCGAGCTGGCAGACGATCAGGCCCTGCTCCTCCATATAGCCGAGCAGCCGCTGCGCGCGGCGCAGCGAGTGCGAGCCGTAGGCCCGGGCGATCGCAGCATCGCCGGGACACGGCCAGCCCTCCTTCGCCGCGCGCGCGATCATCATGAACACGCCCTGCATGTCGTCGGGCAGGATCGAGGCGCGCAGCGAGACGTCCTGCCAGGCGTCGTCTTCAGTGAGATCGGTGCCGAGCCCGGCGCGCGCATGCGTGAGCATGCGGCGGAATTCGTTGAGGTCTGGCACCGCAGAGCCAAGGCCCTCGATGCGGCAGCGGACCACGAACTCCTGATACAGCACGCCGATGGCGCGGAAGCCGGCATCGGGCTCGGCCAGCACGGCGCGCAACGTGCGGTCGACGCGTTCGCGCCGCTCCGCGAGCTCCTCTGCGCCGACCGGCACCTCGACCACCTCGGGCCGGATCTCCGGCGTGGCGGCCGCCTTCGCCGCGCGAAGCTGCTCCAGCAGGTCGGGCGCGGGCCGGCGCTGCGGCCGGCTGGCATCGGGCGGTGGTGCCGCCAGGATCACGGCGCGCACATCTTCCAGCGTCGCCTCCGGCAGCGGCATCAGCCGCGGCGTCGAATTGCGCGGGGACGTAGCGGTCGGGCCGATATTCAAGCGCAGCGGACGGCGCGACAGCGCAGGTCCCAGCGCCATGAACTGTCCGCGCTCGAGGTCGCGGAAGGCTTCGGCCTGCCGCCGCTCCATGCCGAGCAGATCGGCGGCGCGCGCCATGTCGATGTCGAGGAATGTCCGGCCCATCAGGAAGTTGGAGGCTTCCGCCGCGACATTCTTGGCGAGCTTGGCCAGGCGCTGGGTCGCGATGATGCCGGCGAGCCCGCGCTTGCGGCCGCGGCACATCAGATTGGTCATGGCGCCGAGCGAGAGCTTGCGCGCTTCGTCCGAGACGTCGCCGGCAACGGCCGGCGCGAACAGCTGCGCCTCGTCCACCACCACCAGCATCGGGTACCAATGGTCGCGGTCGACGTCGAACAGACCGCCGAGGAACGCCGCAGCGCGTCGCATCTGGTTCTCGGCGTCGAGCCCCTCGAGATTCAGCACGGTCGAGACGCGATGCAGCCGGACGCGCTCGCCGGCGACCTGAAGGCCGCGCTCGGTGTGATCCTCGGCCTCGATCACCAGATGACCGAAGCGCTCGGCCAGCGTCACGAAGTCTCCTTCGGGGTCGATGATGGCCTGCTGCACCCAGGGTGCGCTCTGCTCCAGCAGCCGCCGCAACAGGTGCGATTTGCCGGAGCCCGAATTGCCCTGCACCAGGAGGCGGGTGGCCAGCAGTTCCTCGAGGTCCATGGCGGCCGCGGCGCCGGCCGTGGTCTGCCCCATCTCGATCGCAACCGTCATATCCCCGACTCAAGTCCCCGTCATCTGCGGACAGGGGCTTATCAATCCCGTCGCGGCGCGTCGAGCGGCCAGGGCGAATCACGCCGCGTTGCCCACGATGGGGTTCAGGCGTGCCCCGACAACCGTAGAAGCGCGGATCGATAGGGGGCTTGCGGATCATCATCCTCGGTCTCGGGGATCGCGCAGGAGCCGAATTCCTGCCTGATCCGCTCGATCTCGGCGATTCGCTCGTGCAGCCGCTGCAAATGCTCGGGCGACGTCGCCTTCCAGAATCGGAAAGTGTCGGCCGTGAGCGGCAGGAAGGCAGTGCCTGATAGCGTCGGATCGGGAACGACAGTGCGTCCAAGCAGCAGGAAGCGCTCGGTGCCGGAGACGACGAGGGTGGCATAGCCGCGGTTTCCGATCCGCCTGATGCCGTTCAACGACCATTCGGCGAGCTTGCCGAAATACGGCGCCTCGCGCCAGCGATCCGGGCAATGGTCGTCGACCGTGACGTTGACGGCGTCCTGGCTGAAATGCACGATGAGGCCGGCCTTCTCGGGAAACCAGTCGTCATCGAGATGGCCTTGCAACCAGGCGCACACGAATGAGCGGCACATCTGCGGGCGGCGGTCATAGATCGCGCATCCCGTGCCCGTCTGCCAATGCCTGCAGAGCTGGTTCACCGGCTTGTTGACGGCGGCGACTTCGAGGATGTCGCAGCAGGCGTTGCACGATCCGCATTGCCGGGCGGGCCGGGGTGACTTCGGCAGGCCGGTCGCGCGAAAGCCCTGTCCGTAGCGGACCAGCAGCTTCTGTTTCTCCAGCGCGTTCAACGCGCGTTCGATCTTGAGACGGGATAGACCGGTGGCGTCGATTACGCCCTTCATCGTCGTCGCGCCTGCCTCCACTGCGCGGACGACGCTCAGCACCGCCTGGTCCATTCCTGTTGTTCTTGTCTGGTTCTCTCAGCCGTGCATTGCCATCGCGCCGGAACAATGGACCGGCAAACAGGTTTTAGAAACCTGATCGACAAAGATATGTTGCTCATCTCTTTGCGGCTGGCAAGAAGCCGGACCCGTTCTGCGCGCATGCAACGTTTGCGCGAATGAAGGACCTTGCACGTGTGGGAGCTCGTTTCGCGTCGAATCGGCCTGCTTTGCCCGTGTAGCGCCGGGACAAGACGAGCGGCGTGCGGTCGTCTCACGCAGTCGTGATATCAGCGGTTCGCGCGTGGGCGCGATGTGACGGAGAGCCGATCGCGTCGCCGATGAAGCGCGACGATGATCGTTGAATTTGCGCCACACCGGGAACAGTGCCGCCGAACCTGTCGTGAGCGGCGGTGCAGTGAAGGCGATCGCTCGGCACGGAATGACGCAGATCAAGATCGGCGCGCCCGAGCCCCGCTATTTGATCGCGCTTCAGATTTTCACTGCGGGCGCTGCTTGGATCATTTTGGGCGCAACGCTCGGCCGCGGCGCCCGCCGCCTCGGGCGTCCCGACCTGGTGACGCGCGCCGGTGCGGTCACGCCGGTCGTCGTGACCGGCCTGATCTGGCTTCAATCATTCCTGATGGCCTGAGCGCCGACGTCGCTGGAAACGGCGCGCTACTGCGCGCCCGATCCGCCCTGCACGATCTTCTCGTTCAGCTTCTGGTCCACGGTGTCGACGGTGCGGTCGATCTCGGCGTTCGGCACGCCGAGCTGATGCGAGATCAGTTTCACCAGGAGGTCGACGCGCTCGATGAAGGGCGCACCGCTCGCGACCGCGCGCGCCGCCGAGGACGGTTTGAGCAGGCTCTCTGCAGCCTTGGCGTATTTCGCGAACGGCACCTGGTCCTGCGGATCGGCGCCGAGCCGCCGGGCGATCGCGTCGACATGGTCGTAGATCGTCTGCGAGCGCTTGAGATCGCCATGCACGGCGTCGCGGATCGACTGCGGTTCATTGGGCGTGATGCAGCGGTAATTGCCGGTGAGCAGCATCGACCATTTCGCCAGCGGCACGAACAGCGAGTCGAACACTTTCAGCTTCACCGGCACGTCGTGGCCGTCGAGCGTCACCGCGTCGATGTCGGCCTCTAACTCGCGCAGCAGCTTGTTGTGCTTCTCTTCGGCAAAGACCGATGCCTTGAAGTTGGTGGGTAGCCCGACATGAAGCACGTTCGCGGCTTCTTCCGGCGGACGGAACGCCTGCGGGTCGGGCGAGCATAGCGTCACCAGCCCCGGCTCGAACCGCTCCCACACCTGCGCATTGGTGTAGGCCTCTTCGAGATCCATGCCTGCGAGTGCCGGAATCCGCTTCAGATAGGGCAGCGGCGGCATGTTCATGATCGACAGGCACGGCAGCTTCGCCGCGGCGATCTTGACCATGAGAACGCGCACCGTGTGGTTGGTGTATTGCGGCTCCTGCATCGCAAGGCCGACCAGATCGTAACGGGTGAGGTCGACGTTGGCCGGCGTGACCGCATCGAGCTTGCCGGGCAGGTCGCGCGAGAGGATCGCGCGGTGCACCGCCTCGTCACGCAGCTTGATGCGCACCTCGGTACCGTCGCGATTGATCAGCTCCGCCGTCTTGGCGCGGCAGACCAGGGTCACGTTATGCCCCGCCATCAGCAGCTTGGTGCCCAGCAGCGAGCCGTAAGAAGCCCCGAGAATCAATATGTTGCGCGCCATGCTCCGTCCCTTTGGCAATCTATTTCGATTTTTGAGCCCCGGCCGTCATCCGCGGGCGAGTTGGCGGCATGTAAAGCGAACCGCGTGGGGATGGCAACTGGGATAATGCATACAAGGACTGGAGCGAACTTTGCCCCGGGACCGCTCGCCCGGCGTTTGGCGCCTTACTGGATCTGCTTCTCCCTCCATCGAGTGCTACGTCCGGCCTGTGGCGCCCCTCCGTCCAATTCATGAAAATATTCGACCTTGCCGAAATTCGGATTTGTCGTACGTGTCGTCCATCCCGGCTCATCCTCGAGGGGTGGTCATGCGGTCGTCATTTTCGCGAGCCGGGCTTGCGATGGACGCGGCAGCGTCGCGCACGAGAGGTGAAGGGCAGGGCGGATTGCTTTCCGTGAGCCCGGAGCAGTGTGCGGACCAGCGGCGCTGTCAGGTTCGTCTCGCCAGTATGCCGATGGCAAGGTGCACGAGGCCGTCGGACCTTGTGGCGAACGGGCGAACCGCGCTTGCGCCTCAGCCCTGGCTCGCCACGCGCGCGCGGTCGGGATGCTGCTCGATCTTGGGGCGGTCGCGCGTGCGCTCGAAGCTGGTGCAGAGCAGTTCGGTCTCCTCGAGCGAGACCGGAGCACGATAGAGCCGGCACATGAACTCGGCGGTTCCACGTCCCTTGCCGGTGCCAGGGCCGCGCTCTGCGAGAAACATGCAGTCCCGGCAGATGCTGGCATCGAGCCGTTGATGGGCCGCGTCGAGGTGATTGAGGATCTCGCGGAGGGAGTCGCGCAGCCTGATGCACTCGTCGGTTCCGAGCGCGGTGACCGCATTCACCACGTGGTTGATCGGGTCGTGCTGGCTCAGGCATTTCTCGCCCTGGGCGGTCACGTGCAGGACGACGGAACGCTTGTCCTCATGCGACGGCTTCCGCACCAGAAAGGACTTGCTCTCCAGAGTCTTCACGATCTGCGATGCAGTCGCTCGGGTGGCGCCGATGAAGCCGGCCAGCGCGGAGGGTGTGCGCGAAAACCTGTTGGCGCGGCCGAGAAAGCGCAGCGCCATCCACTCCCGATCGCGCAATCCATGCTGATCGCCTTCGAAATACCAAGCCCTCGCCGCCTGAACCAGCAGCTCGACGGCTTCTCGCGCCAATGGCATGAATCTACCTCGTCCCCGGAACTTCGTCTGCGGCGTCCCGAAGCCGCTTTGCGCCCTGAGTGTTCGACCACCATGTCGTGTCGAACTCTCGTTCAAAGGCGCGGACCGCAACGCGCCGGACCTTGGCCCATGGGCGTGGCATCGTCCGGAGCGAGAGGCTGCGTCGCCGATGGCATGCCAACGGCGTCGTCGTCGCGCGGGAGCCCGGGTTGCCGTCACCGGCAGACGGTGGATCGGAGTAGTTCAACCGAAGCCCCCAACGTTCAAGTCACAAGCAGACGTTTCTTGTATTCCGCGGAAACGATGAATGAGCTTCTCAACAAAATCAAGTAGAGACCCTCGCGAAGACTGGATGTCGTTGCAAGCGAATATAACGTTCAAGACAATCTCGCTCTTTGGAACACATGATGGTGAACGCAATACGTCGGCCCGACGAGCAGCAGCGCTCAACTCCACGAAGGTTCGATTGCACGGCACGTCGTTGTCTGTCGTCGATGCAGATTGATCGATGCTTGTGCACGACGATCATGTGTGCCGGCACGTCATCCACAACTTCTGCGTTCCGTCGGAGAATCGGCAGGGGAACTCACAGGAATTGCACGTTCCGGTTGTTGTCGCCGCGCTCGCGAAATCGTCCGCTCGATGGTCTGCACCGCGGCGGCGCGTTGCGCTCACCCGAACGGAGGATGCGCTCACGACGCAGATCGGCGACGGATGTGCGCGCGCATGCGCTGGAAGCGTGGCGACATGCGCAATCTGCTGTCGAAAACCACGAGCAGGACGGGCGGCAGGCGCCTCTCGCGACGTCTTGCCCTCTCCACCTGCTAATCGCCCTTGAGCATGTCCCGGAGCTCGCGGAATGGATCGGCGCTCGGCGGGGCCGAAGCGCCTTGCCGCATCGCGCCGTAGATTCTCGGAACCATCTCGACCGCCTGGTCGAGACCCGAATCACGTCCCGACTGATATCCGCCCATCAGGCGAAGGTCGCGCGTGTCCTCGTATTTCGCGATCATGGCGCGCAGCTTGCTCACCAGTTCGCGCTCCTCGGGGTCCCAGACGTTATGGGCGAGGCGTGAGACCGAGGCCAGAACGTCGACGGCCGGATAGCGCGCCTGGTCGGCGATGTGCCTGGAGAGCACGATGTGCCCATCGAGTGTGCTGCGAATGGTGTCCGCGATCGGCTCGTTGTGATCGTCGCCGTCGACCAGCACGGAGAAGATCCCGGTAATCGTGCCGGAACCCTCCTCGCCGGGGCCGGCGCGCTCGAGGAGGCGCGGCAGATCGGTGAAGACCGTCGGCGCGTAGCCCCGCGCGACCGCGGGCTCGCCTGCGGCGAGCGCGACTTCGCGGGCGGCGTGGGCGAAGCGGGTGATCGAATCCACCATGAGCAGGACGGATTCGCCCCGATCACGGAAATATTCGGCGATCCCCATGGCCGTCTTCGGCGCCAGCCGCCGCATCATCGGGCTTTCATCCCCCGTCGACACGATGGTGACGGCACGGTGACGGTCGGCGCCCAGCACGTCCTCGATGAACTCGCGCACCTCGCGGCCGCGCTCGCCGACCAGAGCCAGCACGACGGTGTCGAAACCCTGGCTGCGGGCGAGCATCGCGAGCAGCGTCGATTTGCCGACGCCGGATCCGGCAAAGATGCCGACGCGCTGGCCGGCACAGATCGGCGCGAACAGGTCGATGACGCGCACGCCGGTGCGCAGCGGCTTGTGCACGCGTGCACGCTTCATGGCCGACGGCGCCTCCGCCTCGGCCGAGACCGCCTGGGATCCCTGGGTGAGGGGCCCTTGTCCGTCCAGCGGCGCGCCGAGGGCGTTGATGACGCGGCCCTTCCAGCTCGGATCGGGCGCGAAGGACAGAGGCGGCATCCGGTAGGCAACCGAGCCGAGCCCGCCGGCAAATTGCCGGTCGAACGGCTTGGCGACGATGCCGTCGCTGTCGATCCGCACCACTTCGCCGATCTGGCGCTTGCCGGCCGAATTGACCCCGATGAGCTCGCCCAGCCTGACGAAGCGCGACAGGCCGGAGACGCGGAAATGCGTCGGCGCGATCTCCGAGATCGCGCCGCTGACGCTTGCCAGGGGAGTGCTCTGCTGAAGCTCCAGCAGCGCCCACTCGAGTTGCCGAAGAGCGTTCAAGGAAACCGTCCAACCTCAATCCTGGTGCGCACGAGGCGCAGTCTACTTGCCGGGTTCGCCGAGCGTCCGGATGGCGTTCTGGAGCGAGCTCTCGGTGCCCTCGATCATCGAATTGGTGCCGTCGAAGGCGCGCGAGGCCGAGATCAGCCGCGTCAATTCGAGCATCGGATTGGCGCCGGAGCCCTCGACATAGCCCTGCTTGAAGCCGTCCCGGGAGAAATCGGCGATGGCGGTCGCAGGCCGGTCGGGCGTCACGCCGGAATTGCCGTAACGTTCGAGATTGGCATCGGCGGGGATGTTGAACAGGCCGATGGTGCCGATCTCGTTGTTGTCCTGGGTGATCGCGCCGCTGCGCGCGATCGAGATCGGTCCGCCGTTCGGGTCGAGCGTGATCTGCGCGCCGCCGGAATCGACCACGGGGAAGCCGCTCACGGTCTGAAGATCGCCGTTGGCGGCGATCTGGAGGCGGCCGTCGCGCGTGTAGACCGTGCCGTTCGGCCCGGCAAAGGCGATCCAGCCCTGTCCGACCACGGCGACGTCGAGCGGGTTGCCGCTCTCGGTGATGCTGCCCATCTCGCGGGAGATGATGTTGTCGCCGGGCGAGGAGAATGCCACCGGCGTCGGACCCGCCTTGGACAGCACGGTCTCGAACTTCACCACGTCGGTGCGGAACGCCGCCGTGTTGACGTTGGCGACGTTGTTGGCGATCGTCTGGAGGCGCTTTTCGAGCGCGACCTGCGCCGACAGTCCCACATAGAGAGCCGATTGCATGACTTACCTGTTGAACTTGATGTTCTGAAGTGTCGTGAGCATGTTGGTGTCCATGCTGATCGACGTCGAGGCGCCGGCGATCAGGACCAGGGCGGGGTTGGTCGATGTGTCGTTCTGGGCCTGGGTCGCATCCCACATCGCCGCAAAGCGCTGCACGAACTTGGTCACCTTGGCCGGATCCTGGAAGTCGGTGAGCTCGATCTTGCTCGCGATCATCTTGGCCTGGGCGTCGATGTCGGCCGAGCTGATCGTCGAGGGCAGGCCGAGCGCGGTCTGAACCACCTGCGTCAGCGCCTTGTCCGCGAGGATCTGGTAGGCGGTTGTGATCGTGGAAGCCTTGCGGGTGAAATAGAGCGCCAGTCGCAGGCCTTCGTTCTGATCGCCAGCCTTCTCCTCCATCGTCTGCGTGACGTATTGGGTCGCGGTGCCGGTCGTGGCCGCGGCGGTCTGGGTCGCCTTGTCGCCGAGGGCGGCGAAATTGAAGGCGGTTGCGAATTGCCGGTAGCGGGTGTCGGTCAGCTTGTTGGCGAAGGCGTCCTTGCTCGCAACCCCCTCGGTCAGCACCTTGCGCATGAACGCCTTGGCATAGGTCATGTCGCTGAGGCCATAGGCCTTCATCGCGTAGGAATAGAGACGATAGTCCTTCAGGAAATCGTCGACGGACTTCACGTTGCCGATATGGCTGAGGAAATAGTCGGTCTCGCGGCTGACATCCGGCTGCTTCGCGACCTGCGTCAGCGACTTGCCCATATCCTTGGTCAGCCTGGTGTAGTCCGCGATGGTGGATAGCATGACACGCGCCCCTCTGGCCGCTCTTGCGACACCGCTTCAAGCTGCCGCCAATTGCTTGTGCGGGGCTGGCGACTGCGAAGCCAGCTTCGCGCAAGCGTCGCCGACTAGATATTCCCGGTGGGATCGGCGATGGAGCGGCGCGTTGGGCAGTTTCGTGGGGATTTTCATCACGGTAGCGGCGCTGCTCGGCGGCTTTGCCGCCATGGGCGGGCATCTGGCCGTGCTCATGCAGCCGTGGGAATTCGTGATCATCATGGGCACTGCCGTCGGCACCTTCATCGTGGCCAATCCCTGGAAGACGGTCGTGGACACCGGCGTTGCCTGCATGCAGGCCATCACCGGCGCGATACCCGGCCAGCGCTATTATCTCGATCTGCTCGGCGCGCTCCACGCCCTGATGCGTGAACTCAGGGGCAAGGGCCGCAACGAGGTCGAGGCGCATATCGACGATCCCGCGTCCTCCGAGATCTTCAAGGCGTTTCCGAGCGTGCTCGGCGATCCCTCGCTGCTCCAGTTCATCTGCGACTATGTCCGCCTCATCATCATGGGCAATGCGCGCACGCACGAGATCGAAGCGCTGATGGACGAGGAGATCCACACCATCGTGAAGAGCAAGCTGACGCCCTACAATGCGCTGGTGGTGGTGTCCGAGGCGCTGCCGGCGCTCGGCATCGTTGCCGCGGTGCTCGGCGTCATCAAGGCGATGGGGGCGCTCGACCAGTCGCCGAAGCTGCTGGGCGGCTTCATCGGTGCCGCGCTCGTCGGCACCTTCGCCGGCATATTCCTGTCCTACGGCATCATTTCGCCCTTCGCGCTGAAGATCAAGATGACGCGCGAGAAGCGCTGCCGGCCCTACATCATCGTCAAGCAGACGCTGCTGGCGTTCATGAACGGCGCCATGCCGCAGATCGCCGTCGAGCATGGCCGCAAGATGATCGCCAGCACCGAGCGGCCGTCGATCGACGTCGTCGAGAACGAGACCATCGCGGGTCCGAAGGCGGTCGTGGCCGAGGCCGAACCCAAGGCGGCGCGCGCATGATGATGGAAGACGCCGAAGTCGACCAGCGCAAGCAGCTGCCGAACTACCTGCTGGACGCCGCCGGCATATCGATCGATCGTATGCCGATGCTCAATGTGATCTTCGATCGCATGGCGGCATCGTGCACCGACAGCCTGCAGCCGATGGCCGGAACGCCCTGCTATTTCTCGGTCAACGGCATCACCAACGACCGTGTCGGCGACATCATCAAGGACTACGAGGCCAACGCGGTCGCGGCAGTGCTCTATGCCGAGCAATGGGACTCCCGCATCATCATCATGCTCGACCGTGACTTCGTGTTCACGATGGTCGAGGCGATGTTCGGCTCCGACGGCGCCGAGCCGCCGCTCGACGTCGAGCGCTCGTTCTCGAATATCGAGCTCCGCCTGGTGCAGGCGCTGTTCGAACGGTTCGCCAAGGCACTGCAATCCGCCTTCGCCGGCACTTCGAACGTCACCTTTCGCGTGGAGCGGGTCGAGACGGCGATGGCTTCGCTGGCGATCGGGCGAAGCGGCAACATGTCGATCTGCGCGAACATCATGCTGCAGGCGCTCTACCGCGGCGGCCAGATGTTCCTCATCATTCCGCACTCCGCGCTCAATCCGCTCCGCCAGAAGCTCGCGCATGTCGTCGTCAGCGACGGTCGCGCGGCCGATCCACGCTGGCGCGAGCAGATGGAGAGCGAGGTCCACCGGACCGAGGTGACGCTCAGCGCGGTGCTCGACGAGAAGATGGTGACGCTCGGCGACGTCGTGAAGTTCCAGGTCGGGCAGGTGCTCGAGCTCGAGGCGACGCCGCGCACGCTGGCCCGTCTCGAAAGCAACAATCAGGTGCTGTTCTGGTGTCAGATCGGTCAGCTGGATGGCTATTACGCCATGCAGGTGGCAGATCCCGTCGATCAGAAGCGGGAGTTCGTCGATGATATCCTATCTCGTTGATGCCGTGCTGCTGATTGCGCTCGCCTTCACCAGCATGCGGGTGACCAGGATGCACCGCGAGCTGGCGCGGCTGCGCAGCTATCAGGGCGAATTCTCGACCATCATGCATGAGACGGCGGGCGCCTTCGACACCGTCATCACCGCGGCGCACGATTCCACCGCAAATCTCGGACGGATCGCCAACGTGCTGAGCACGAAGATCGATCAGGCCCACGAGGCGATCGCTGCGCTCGATGCCAGAAGCGGGCTCGCACCCGCGGCGACCGCGGGCAGCGCCGATCTGAACCAGCACTGAGGCCGAAGCCGGCCGGACGATTACGATCGGAGCGCTGCGGCGCTCCGGCAGCGGAAATACCGAGAGGCGATACCAGATGGCGCAATCCTTCGACTATGAGTCTGCACCTGCATCGGCAGAGGCCGAGACGTCTCCGCTGGAGCGGCTGGCCGAAATCGCCCAGCGCACGGCCGAGGAGACCGGCAAGTTCGCCAATGTCGACGCCATCCTGCGCATTCCCGTCACCATGCAGGTGGTGCTCGGTTCGGCGACCATTCCGGTGGCAAACCTCATGAAGCTCGGACGCGGCGCGGTGGTTCCGCTCGATCATCGGGTCGGAGAGCCCGTCGACGTCGTCGTCAACGGCCGCATCGTCGCCCGCGGCGAGGTGGTTGTCGTCGAAGAGGACAATTCCCGCTTCGGCGTCTCGCTCACGGAGATCGTCGGGCCGCTGGGGCAGGGTGATACCTGACCATGGCGGCACCGGTCGGCATCGCTCCCGTCAAGCAGCGAGGCGTTACCACGCTGGGCGGCACGGAAAAGGTCGCCGCGCTCCTGCTGGCGATGGGCCGGCAGGCGGCGGCGAGCGTGCTGCAGCAGTTCGAGCCGCAGGAGATCCGCATCGTCACCAAGGCGGCGGCGGAGCTGCGGCCGATCACCGCGCAGGAGCTCGAGGGGATCGTCGAGGAGTTCGCCCAGCAGTTCTCGATGGGCGCGAACATTCTCGGCACTCTCGGCGGCCTGGAAGCCGTGCTCGGCGACGTGCTTCCGGCCGATCAGGTCTCGCAGATCATGTCGGATCTGCTCGGCAATTCGAGCCGATCGGTGTGGGACCGCGTCTCGTCGGTGTCCGAAAACTCGCTGGCGAGCTACCTGTCCAAGGAGCATCCGCAGACCGCGGCTCTGATCCTGTCCAAGGTCAAGCCGGCCTGCGCCGCCAAGGTCATGAGCCAGCTGCCCTCGAGCTTGCGCAACGAATTGATGCGGCGCGTCCTGAGCCTCAAGCCGATCGTCGACGACGCCATGCGCATCATCGAGAAGACGCTTCACGAGGACCTGACGCTGAACTTCGCCCGCAACCTCGGCGCCGACACCTACGCCCGCGTCGCCGACATCATCAACAAGATGGAGCGCGGCCACATCGAGGACATGCTGAAGAGCCTGTCCGAGAAGCGGCCGAAGTCGGCCGAAGTGCTGAAGGAGCTGCTGTTCACCTTCGACGACGTGATCAACCTGACGCCGAAGGCGCGCACCATGATCTTCGACCAGGTGCCGACCGATCGCATCGTCGTGGCGCTGAAGGGCACCGACAAGCATTTCCGCGAGCTGATCCTGTCCTCGGTCGCCTCGCGCGTCCGCCGCGTCGTCGAGCACGAGCTCGCCATCGGCGAGCCGTCGAACCAGCGCGACGTGCTGGAGGCGCGACGCGTGATCACCGACCTTGCGCTGGAGCTGGCCGAGAAGGGCGAAATCGAGCTCAACCCCGAGCAGGAGGATGAGCTGGTCTTCCGCTGACCGCTGAACGGGCATGGCAGAAACATCCGATCAGGAGAGCAAGACAGAAGAGCCGACCGAGAAGAAAGTCCGTGATGCGCTCGAGCAGGGCAAGATTCCGGTCTCTCGGGAGGCCTCCATTTTCGCCTCGATGGCGGCGCTGATGGTGATCCAGGCATTCCTGATCGGCCCTGGCGTGCAGCAATTGACGCCGATGCTGAAGAGCTTCCTCGACGATCCCGACGGTTTCCCGCTCGGCACCGGCGCGGACGCGCAGAACCTGCTCACCGTGGTCGGCCTCCAGGCATTGCGGTTCCTGGTGCCGCTGGTCGTCGTCCTGGTGGTGTTCGGGCTCGCCGCTTCGCTGCTGCAAAACGCGCCGCGCCTGGTGCTCGAGCGCATCAAGCCGAACCTGTCGCGGATCTCTCCGCTCAGCGGCTGGAGCCGGTTGTTCGGAACGCAGGGCCTCGTCGAGTTCGCCAAGTCGCTGTTCAAGCTTGCCGCGGTGACCGCCGTCGTCGCCTTCGTGCTGCGCTCGTCCGAGGCGAGGGCATTCGAGGCGATGTACACCGATCCGGTCGCGCTGCCTGAGATGATTCTCAATATCGCGATGCGAATCGTCTCGGCGATCTGCATCGCGACCATCGTCCTGGTGGCGATCGATCTCGCCTGGGCGCGCTTCCACTGGCGGCGCGAGCTGCGCATGACGCGGCAGGAGATCAAGGACGAGCACAAGCAGTCGGAAGGCGATCCGCTGATCAAGGCGCGCCTGCGCTCGCTGGCGCGAGACCGGTCGCGCCAGCGCATGATCGCCTCGGCCTCGCGCGCGACCCTGGTGATCGCGAACCCGACGCACTTCGCGATCGCGCTGCGCTACAAGCGCGAGGAGAGCGCCGCGCCGCTTGTCGTCGCCAAGGGCATGGACGTGATCGCGCTGAAGATCCGCGAGGTTGCCGAGCAGAACCGAATTCCCGTCATCGAGAACAAGGCGCTGGCGCGCGCGCTCTACGAGGCGGTCCAGGTCGATCAGGTGATTCCGGCGGAATTCTTCCGCCCCGTAGCCGAGATCATCTACTTCCTCCAATCGAAGCAGGCGCCGCGAACCGAGAAGGTCCAGTAGAATTCCGAGGATGACGTCCGGCCCAACAGCTTGACGAAAGCTTAACGCCCTATTCTTTCCCCGAATGGATCGGAATGGGGCCGTCGTGGGACCGCTTTATCTCTTTGAACTCGCATCGTCGCAGGCGCGCTACCTCGAGCTCCGCCAGTCGACCATCGCCACCAACGTCGCCAACGCCAACACGCCGGGCTTCAGGGCGCGCGACGTCGAGCCCTTCAACAAGGTGCTCGACGGCATGCCGGTGAGGCTCGCCACGACCTCGCCGGCGCACATGCAATTGTCCGCAACCGAGACCGACACGCGAGCGACCGCGAAGAAGGACAGCTGGGAAGTGGTTCACTCCGGCAACTCCGTCAGCCTCGAGCAGGAAATGATCAAAGGCAGCGACGTCAATCGCGACTATTCGATGAACTCGGCGATCGTGCGGTCGTTCCACCGTATGGTCCTGTCGAGTGCAAAGGCCTGAGGGTGAACTGACATGCTGGACTCATTGAGCGCCTCCTTGACGGTCGCGAGCTCCGGGCTCGAAGCGCAGTCGACACGCATGCGCATCGTCTCGGAAAATCTCGCGAACGCGACGTCGACGGGGCGCACGACCGGCGCCGATCCGTATCAGCGCAAGACCATCACTTTCGACGCCGCGATGGACCGTGCCTCGGGCGCGCAACTCGCGAAGGTCAAGGAGATCGGCGTCGACACCACGCCGTACCGCGTGGAGTACGATCCGGGGCATCCGGCTGCCGACAAGGCCGGCTACGTCAAGCTGCCGAACGTGAACATGATGATCGAGATGGCCGACATGCGGGAGGTCAACCGGTCCTATGAAGCCAATCTCCAGGTCGTGAAGCAGGTGAGGTCCATGCTCGGCATGACCATCGACCTCTTGAGGAGCTGACAATGCTTGAGGCAATTTCTTCCACGGCGATATCTGCCGGCCAGGCGGCAACCCGCGCGACCGAGACGCAGGCCGTCTCGCCCGCGGCGACCACCGCGATCCAGTCCAGTGACGACGTCGGCTTCGAATCGGTGATGAAGCAGGTGACGACCGACGCGATCGGAACGCTGAAGGCGGGCGAGGCGGCGTCGATCTCGGCGATGCAGGGCAAGGAATCGACGCGCCGCGTCGTCGAGGCGCTGATGTCGGCCGAGCAGGCCCTGCAGACGGCGGTCGCGGTTCGCGACAAGGTCGTGCAGGCCTACCAGGAAGTCGTTCGGATGTCGATCTGATCTGAAGGAGTAGGTCAAGTGAAATCGCTCGCCATTGCGGCCACGGGCATGAATGCCCAGCAGACCAATATCGAAGTCATCGCGAACAACATCGCCAACATCAACTCGACCTCGTACAAGCGGGCGCGCGCCGAGTTCACCGATCTGTTCTACCAGATGGACCGCATGCAGGGCGTCGCGAACGTCAACGGCTCCTCGCCGATTCCGGAAGGTGCCAATCTCGGCCTCGGCGTCAAGTCGGCTGCCATCCGCAAGCTGCACATCCAGGGCGCGCTGACGCAGACCGGCAACCCCTATGACCTCGCGATCAACGGCCGCGGCTGGTTTCAGGTGCTCGGTCCCAACAACGAGGTGCAATACACCCGTGCGGGCTCGTTCAACGTCAATGCCAACGCCCAGCTCGTCACGATCGACGGCTACCTGCTGGACCCCGCGATCACCATCCCGCAGGGGACGGTCGAGGTCACCGTCAACGCCACCGGCCAGGTGTTTGCCAAGCTCGACACGGAAGTGAATCCAAGGCAGATCGGCCAGCTCAACCTGGCCAATTTCGCCAACGAAGCGGGCCTCGAACCGCTTGGCAGCAATCTCTACCGCGAAACCACGGCGTCGGGCACGCCCGTCGTCGGGCTGCCGGGCGATGCCGGCTACGGCAAGATCAACCAGAAATGGCTCGAAGCCTCGAACGTCGACCCGGTCAAGGAAATCACCGAGTTGATCTCGGCGCAGCGCGCCTACGAAATGAATGCCAAAGTCATCCAGGCCTCGGATGAAATGGCCCAGACGGTCTCGAAGGGCATGCGCTAGTTCCGGTGTCTCGATGTTGAACAGGGTGGGCCTGGTCATGCGCGGGTTGGCCGCCGTGCTGCTGGTTATCGTCGCGGCGCGGGTCGCTGCCGCCGAGGAGAAGCGGCTTCCCGTACCGGCCGTCTCGATCCGCGCCGGCGAGCTGATCCGCGAGGGGATGATCACCGAGCGCGCCTTCGCGCCGAGCCTGCTCGGCGTCGCCATGTTCATCGAGGGGCGTCAGGTCCTGATCGGCCGTATGGCGCGGCGCGCGCTGTTCCCCGGCCAGCCCATTCCAACCAATGCGGTGGAGGACCCCTGGACCGTCGCCCGCGGCGCCACGGTCAAGGTCGTGGTCGAAGACAGCGGCCTGTCCATCGTCACTTACGGCTCGGCGATGCAGTCCGGTGCGGCCGGCGCGCTCATCCCGGTGCGCAATACGGACACCGGAGTAATCATCAGGGGCGTCGTCCAGCCGGACGGCACCGTCAAGGTCATGGACGGGTCATGACCAGAATCCTGCTTGCGCTTGTCCTGCTCATGTCGGTCGCCGGCGCACAGGCTGCCGTCCGCATCAAGGACATCGCGGACATCAAGGGTCTGCGCGAAAACCAGATCGTCGGTTACGGCCTCGTCATCGGCCTGAACGGCACAGGCGATACGCTTCGCAACGCTCCGTTCACGGAACAATCCCTGCAATCGATGCTCGAGAACATGGGCATCAACGTCAGGAACGAGACCACGAGCACCAACACCCCACCGCGCCCGACGACGCTGCGCACGCGCAACGTCGCGGCGGTGATGGTGACTGCGGACCTGCCGCCCTCGATCGGGCCCGGCGAGCGCATGGACGTCACCGTGTCGTCGCTGGGCGACGCGACGTCGCTGCTCGGCGGCACCCTGGTCATGACGTCGCTGCGCGCCGCGGACGGCGCCGTCTATGCGGTGGCGCAGGGCGCGATCACGGTCGCCGGTTACAACGTTGGAGGCCAGGCGCAGAACGTCAGCCAGGGCACGCCGACGGCAGGGCGCATCCCGAACGGTGCGCTGGTCGAACGCGCGGTGCAGGGGAGTCTCCACGAGATGGAGTTCCTGGTGCTGGAGCTGAAGAACCCCGACTTCGTCACCGCAACGCGCATCCTCGACGCCATCAACCGCTATGCCGGCGGCCGCTACCGCGCGCAGATCGCCTTCGAGCGCGACTACCGCACCATCGTGCTGTCGAAGCCGCGCCACATCGGCCCCGTCCGCTTCCTGGCCGAGATCGGCGAACTGACGGTCGAGCCGGACACGCCGGCGCGGGTCGTGATCAACGAGCGCACCGGCACCGTCGTGATCGGCCGCGACGTGCGGATATCGACCGTTGCCGTGACCCACGGCAATCTGACGGTTCGCGTCACGGAGATGCCCGTGGTGTCACAGCCGGCGCCGTTCTCGCGAGGGCAGACCGTGGTCGTTCCGCAGACCGTGGTCGAAGCCAACGAGGCGGGGGCGCAGGTGGCGATCCTGAGCGGGGTCGATCTCCAGCGCCTGGTGCGCGGGTTGAACCAGATCGGCCTGAAGCCATCGGGAATCATCGCGATCCTCCAGGCGATCAAGACCGCGGGCGCGCTCCAGGCCGACGTCATCGTGCAATGATGCACAAGCGTCGTGCAAGCTTGGTCGCTCAATGCTCAGGTCTCGACCGAGAATCGCACGCGGCCCGATGCTGAAGCTGGATCACAAAGCCAAACTCCTCCTGCTGGTCGCGGCCTCGGTGCTCGCGAGCGCATCGTCCGGGCTGGCGCTGGAGGAGGCCAGGCCGTCGAAGCCGCTCAACCTGCTCTCCTTCGCGCGCGCCCGCGCGCCTGGGCCGCAGAAGCCTCAGCCGCCGGCCTCCTCGACATCAGGCGACAATGCTTCGAGCCGGGCGACGGCATGGGCGGCCGAAGATTCGGGGCCCGCGATCACCGGGGCGGTGCCGGCCTCGGAGACGCCGTCTCCCGCGCCAGCGCCCGCAGCGGTCCGTCCGGCCAAGCCCGGCAGCGTTGCGGCGCCGCCGAAGCCTGCGCCGTCGCAGGCTGCGCCGGCCCCGGACAACGAAATCGCCCTGTTCTGCAGCAACGTCGCCGATCCCGCCGTCGACGCAAGGCTGGCCTGGCAGCTCAAGGAGCTGGAGAAGGCCGAGAGCCTGCTCCGCGAGCGGATCGCCGAAGTCGAGGCCAAGCGCGCAGAATACGAGAAGTGGATGGCGCTGCGCGACGACTTCCTGAAGAAGGCCGAAGCGAGCGTGGTCGAGATCTATTCCCGCATGAAGCCCGAAGCTGCGGCCACCCAGATCGCCGGCATGACCGACGAGACCGCCGCCGCCGTGCTCGCCAAGCTCAGCCCGAGGAACTCGAGCGCGATCTTCAATGAAATGGATACGGCGCGCGCGGCCCACCTCGCCGACCTGCTCGGCGGCATGCGTCGCGTGGATGACGGAAAGACCAAATAGATGAACAAGCCGGTCCTCATCCTCTCGCTCCTGCTGGCGTCCGTGTTCCTGGCTGGATGCTTCCATGATCCGGCCGAAGTGCTGACCGGTCCGCAAATGTCGCCGGTCGGCAGCGGCCTGAGGACGCAGGCCGATCCGATTCCGGTGACACCGCGCATGCGCACGCCTGTCAGCTATCGCTCGACCTGGGACGACGGCACCGATCTCTACCGCGATCCCCGCGCCCGGCGCACCGGCGACGTCGTGACGGTGATCATCTCGATGCAGGACAAGGCCAAGCTCGACAACAAGACCGGCCGCTCCCGCGATTCGCAGGTCAAGTTCGGGCTCGACTGGCTGATGGACGTGGCGGGGTGGAACGACAAGGGCTCGGCCAACGCCAACCTCAGCACCAACACCCAGATCAAGGGCAACGGCCAGATCGATCGCACCGAGGACATCAAGCTGTCGATCGCGGCCATCGTCACCGACGTGCTGCCGAACGGCAATATGATGATCAGCGGCTCGCAGGAATTTCGCGTCAACACGGAGATGCGCGTGCTCAACGTCGGCGGCATCGTGCGTCCGCGCGATATCTCGCGGGCCAATACGATCTCCTACGACAAGATCGCCGAGGCGCGCGTGTCCTATGGCGGGCGCGGAAACCTGTCGGACGTGCAGCAGCCTGGATGGGGACATCGGATCTATGACGCTGTGGCACCATTCTGAGGCTCGCGCCGGTCGGGCCGCGTCGCGATGGCGGGGGACGCCATGCGCCTGATTGCCGCCATCGTTGTGCTGACCCTGATCGCGATCGGCGCGGGCGCCGTTGCCGGCCTGCATCTGATCGCGACCGCCGAGCGCGTTGCCGACGCGAAGAAGAGCGCCACGCCGCCGCCGATCGCGTCGGGCTACGCCGGCAGCGCGCGGCTCCGGAAATTGTCTCCGATCGTGACCAATCTCGCCGCCCCGGCCAACAACTGGGCGCGCATCGAAGCCTCAATGGTGACCGACAGCATGAGCGACGAGGACGCCGGCATTCTGGCCGCCCACATCAGCGAGGACATCGTCGCCTATCTGCGGTCGGCGACGGTCGCGCAGTTCGAGGGATCGCGCGGGCTCCAGCATCTGCGTGACGACCTGATCGAGCGGGCCAACATCCGCTCGTCGGGCAAGGTCCGCGAATTGATCATCGAGACGCTGGTGATCCAGTGAGAGTGAGAGTCCTGCTGCTCGCGCTGGTTCTGGTCGTGCTGCCCGAAGCGGCGCTGGCCCAGATTCCGGACCTGAATTCCCTGTTGCCGCCGGGAAACGGCTCGACCAGCGGCCGGATCATCCAGCTGATGGCGCTGATCACGGTGCTGTCGGTGGCGCCGGGACTGCTCATCATGGTGACGAGCTTCACGCGATTTGCGGTGGCGTTGTCGTTCCTGCGCGCCGGTCTCGGCCTCCAGACCACGCCTGCCAACCTCGTGCTGATCAGTCTCGCGTTGTTCATGACCTTCTACGTCATGGCGCCGACCTTCGACAGGGCGTGGGAGACCGGCGTCCAGCCGCTGATGAAGAACGAGATCTCGGAAGAGGAAGCCTATCTCAAGATCACCGATCCGTTCCGGGAGTTCATGCTGGCCCATGTCCGCGACAAGGATCTGCAGACCTTCGAAGCGCTCGCCGCGGAAAGCTTCCGCAAGAAGTTCGACGACAAGCGCATCGATTTGCGCGTCATCATCCCGGCCTTCATGATCTCCGAGCTCAGGCGCTCGTTCGAGATCGGATTCCTCATCATCCTGCCGTTCCTGGTGATCGACATGATCGTGGCGACGCTGACCATGTCGATGGGCATGATGATGATGCCTCCGACGATCCTCGCGCTGCCGTTCAAGATGCTGTTCTTCGTGCTGATCGACGGCTGGAACCTGCTGGCCTCCGGACTGGTGCGTTCGTTTTCATAACTGCCGCGATCGCTGACCGGCTGGATATGGTTAAGCGATACGCGCTGCTTATGGTTAGCGGCGAGTAATGTTAACCATATGATTTTGCAGCGTAATTCGGGCGCGCCTTAATCTGGAAGCAAGATTCGGCGTGCTAGCAATGCGGCACGGCGGGTTGGACCCCACCCACATCAGTCCAAAGGCATGATGCCGTCCCTCCGTACCGGTGAAAGCCCGGTATGTCCCCTCGTGAAAATGTATCGCGTACAAAAAGGGACATTCGCAATGTCAAGCCTGCTTACGAACTCGACTGCCATGACCGCACTCCAGACCCTGCGGTCTGTGAGTTCGCAACTCTCCACCACGCAGAACCGGATCTCCACCGGCCAGCGCGTGGCCACCGCTTCGGACAACGCCGCCTATTGGTCGATTGCGACGTCGATGCGCGCCGACAACGCCGCGCTCTCCGCCGTCTCCGACTCGCTCGGTCTGTCGGCCGCGACCGTCGACACGGAGTACACCGCCCTGACCACGGTCATCGGCGACAAGGACTCTGGTCTGACCAAGCTCCAGTCGCTGCTGGTCCAGGCCAAGACCGCCGGTATCGACCGCACCAAGATCCAGGCTGACGTCACGCAGATCCAGCAGCAGATGAAGAGCACGGCCGATGCCGCGACCTTCAACGGCATCAACTGGCTGAGCACGACGACCGGCACCACACCGACGAGCTTTAGCCTCGTGTCGTCGTACTCTCGCGTCGGCGGCACGCCCACCATCGGCTCCATCACCGTGACGACCGCCAACTACACGCTCTACTCCAGCACGCAGACCGGCATTCTGGACACCGTGAGCGGCAGTGCGTCGGTCGACACGATCAACATCTCCGCACTGACGGACTCGGCGGCCGACCAGACCACGCTCGATGGCTACATCGCGCAGGTCACGACCGCCATCAACTCGGTGGCCGCGTCCGCCGCCAATCTCGGCGCCGTCAAGAACCGTATCTCGACCAACACGGAGTTCGTGAAGTCGCTGATGGACTCGGTTGACCGTGGTGTCGGCCAGCTCGTCGACGCGGACATGAACGCGGAATCCACCCGCCTGGCCGCACTTCAGGTCCAGCAGCAGCTCGGCGTTCAGGCGCTTTCGATCGCCAACAACAGCAGCCAGAGCATCCTGTCGCTGTTCCGCTAAGACTTAAATCGTCGGAGGACGGCCGCGCTTCTCGCGAAGCGCGGCCCTTTCGTTTGGCGTGATGCCACGCGCGCCGTCAATTTGGCTGCCTGTTGCAGCCGGAACACAGGGCCACAAGCCTCGCACAAGCTTCGCTGGCTAACCTCGCCGCTACGACCGATTGGGCCTGACCGCATTTCCGGGAGCCCAAAGGCATGACGCCGCTCTGTCGTACCGGTGCAAGCCCGGTATGTCCCCTAAGCTCAATTCAATCTCCAAAGGGACATCAAAATGGGTTCAAGTCTTCTCACCAACTCCTCCGCCATGACCGCGCTCCAGACCCTGCGGTCTGTCAGCGCGCAACTCGCCACCACGCAGAACCGCATCTCCACCGGTCAGCGCGTGTCCACCGCTTCGGACAACGCCGCCTACTGGTCGATCGCGACGTCGATGCGCTCCGACAACGCCGCGCTGTCCGCCGTCTCCGACTCGCTCGGCCTGTCGGCCGCCACCGTGGACACGGAATATACCGCTCTGACCTCGGTGATCGGCGACAAGGAATCGGGCCTGACCAAGCTCCAGGCGCTGCTGGTCGAAGCCAAGACCGCGGGTATCGACCGCACCAAGATCCAGGCGGATATCACCCAGATCCAGCAGGACATGAAGCTCAAGGCCAATTCGGCCACCTTCAACGGCATCAACTGGCTGAGCACGACGACCGGCACCACGCCGACGAGCTTCAACCTCGTCTCGTCGTACTCGCGTGTCGGCGGCACGCCCACCATCGGCTCCATCACCGTGACGACCGCCAACTACACGCTGTACTCCACCACGCAGACCGGCATTCTGGACACCGTGAGCGGCAGTGCGTCGGTCGACACGATCAACATCTCCGCGCTGACGGACTCGGCGGCGGACCAGACCACGCTCGATGGCTACATCGCGCAGGTCACGGCCGCGATCAACTCGGTGAGCTCGGCCGCAGCCGATCTCGGTGCGGTCAAGAACCGCATCTCGACCAACTCGGAGTTCGTGAAGACCCTGATGGACTCGGTTGACCGCGGTGTCGGCCAGCTCGTCGACGCCGACATGAACGCGGAATCGACCCGCCTCCAGGCTCTGCAGACCCAGCAGCAGCTCGGCGTTCAGGCGCTCTCGATCGCCAACCAGAACAGCCAGAGCATCCTCTCGCTGTTCCGCGGCTAAGCGGCCCTTTCGAAAACGACCGTGCTCCCTCGGGGAGCACGGTCCCCGCCGAGATCGGCGGGCGCGACGGCACAGGCGTGCCGGCAATCGGCCTCCCGACGCCAGACTTCATGCAACACGCCGCAGCCGATCGCGCGGCCACGCGCCCGAGCTTTCCGCTTGCGGCTGCCGAGCGAATTGCGTCGTCGCCTTCTTGTAAAATTGCAACGCCTCGCCGGCGAACCGACACATCCGTGACCGCGCGTAACCTTCAGACAAGGTTGGCAGCCGAGTGTCCTCTACGTCCGCATCGGTACGAGGTCATATGCTCAGTCGTGCGCAGGTACAGCAACTGCTCAACAATCTGCTGGCGCTTGGGCCGCGACGCCTGATGGCCTTGGGACTGATCGGCTTTGCCGTTCTCGTCACCGTCGTCGGCGGCACCTATTATCTCAGCCGGCCCGAGTTCGAAACGCTCTATACCGGCCTTACCCGCGAAGACGTGACGCGCATCGGCGCGGCGCTGCGCGAGCAGAACATCACCTTCGACGTCAACTCCGCCGGCGATGCGGTCTCGGTGCGGCCAAGCCAGACCATGCAGGCGCGGATGCTGCTTGCCGAGAAGGGGCTGCCCACCAGCGCCAACTCCGGCTACGAGCTGTTCGACAAGATCGGCTCGCTCGGCCTGACGTCGTTCATGCAGGAGGTCACCAAGCTCCGGGCACTGGAAGGCGAGATTGCGCGCACGGTCCAGCTGATGAAGGGCGTGAAGGCGGCGCGGGTTCATATCGTGCTGCCGGTGCGCGGCTCGTTCCGCGCGACGCAGCAGCCGGCATCGGCATCGGTCGTGCTGCGCACCGATGGCGCGATCGAGGCGCGCACGGCGCAGTCGATCCGTCATCTCGTCGCCGCCGCCATCCCCGGCATGAGCCGCGACAAGGTGACGGTTCTGGATGCCGACGGCTCGATGCTGCTCGCCGAAGACGACGAGGCGAGCGCCGCGCCGACCAAGATGGCGAGCCTGCAGAAGACGGTCAGCGGCATGGTGCAGGAGAACATCCGCAAGGCGCTGACGCCGTATCTCGGCCTCGACAATTTCGAGGTGAGCGTCGCTCCGCAGCTGTCCACCGACAAGCGGCAGATCAACGAGACGGTCTACGATCCCGAGAGCCGCGCCGAGCGCTCGGTGCGGAACGTGCGCGAGAAGGAGTCGTCGCAGAATGCCGACCGCTCGACGCCGACCACGGTGCAGCAGAATCTCCCCGATCAGCAGGTGAACGCCGGAGGCGGCAAGAACTCCAGCGAGGACAAGAGCCGCCGCGAGGACGTCACCAATTTCGAGGTCTCGTCCAAGACCACCACGACGGTGAGCGACGGCTATTCGGTCAAGAAGCTCTTCATCGCCGTCCTGGTCAACCGTACGCGGCTGGTCGCAGATCTCGGCGACAAGAGCAACCAGGCCATCGTCGACAGCAAGCTCGCCGAGATCAGTCAGCTCGCGGCAACGGCGGGCGGACTGGACAAGGCGCGCGGCGACCAGATCCAGGTGACGGCCGTCGATTTCATCGAAGGCTCGCGTGAATTGGCGCCGGTGCCCCCGATCAGCTTCGTCGAGATGATCAACAAGCAGCTCGGCAGCGTTATCAACGCGGTGACGATCCTGGCGGTTGCTTCGATGCTGGTCTGGTTCGGGCTTCGGCCCGCGGTCAACGGCATCCTGACCCATCGCGCGGAGCAGGAGGAGGTCGAGGCGGCCGAGGCCGCCCAACTCGAAGCTGCGGCGGCCCTTGCATTGCCGGATAGCGAGGAGGCCGAGCTCAACCTGGTCGAGGACCTCGAAGGCAAGATGCAGCGAACGCCGCAGAAGCGGCTGGAGCAGATCGTACGGCTCGACCAGATGCAGGCGGCAGCGATCCTTAAAGACTGGATGCGACGCGAGGAGGCGGCATGAACGCGGCAATCGGAAAACTCCTGACGCAGTTCGACGCGAATGGCCGGGTCAAGTCGTCGCCGCCTCCACCGCCGAAAATCCAGGACGTGCTGACCAGGCCGAAGGAAGCCCGGCGCGAGCCGCAGCCTCAACCGCAGCCTCAGACCCCGGCGCAGCCGCAGCTTCAGGCGCCGCCTCCGGCGCCCGCGACGGAAGCTCCGCCGGTCAATCTCCTGGACGATGCCTATCGGCGCGGCCATGCGGCCGGCGTCGCGGAAGGCGACGCCAAATTGGCCGAGGAGCGCGTCCGCAGCGCGATCCGGCTCGGCGAGGAGCGGGCCAAGTGGTCCGACCAGCAGGCGGTGGCGATCGTCAGCGGCTTCGAGGCGGCCTGCCGCGAGGTCGAGACCAACATCGCGAGCTCCGTTGCGCGGATATTGCTGCCGTTCCTCACTGAGGCGGTGCGCGACAAGGCGATCGGATCGCTGGTCGAGCAGGTTGCGGCGCTGACCGGCAATTCGCCGGTGCCGGTGTTCAAGGTCACCGGCCCGCGCGAGCTGCTCGACCTCGTGAAGACGCAGCTCGAGGCGTCCCGGCGAACGGGCATCGCGTACGAGGCCGCCGACACCCTCGAGGTCCGCGTTGTGGCCGACCAGACCGTGATCGAGACGCAGATCTCGGCCTGGAGTGAACGCCTCAAGGAAGCGCGCCGGTAGTCGCCATGGAAGAGGTCAAGCATGAGATCGTGATCGTCCGCCGGCGCAGCGCCTTCGCCGAGGAGGCGCATCACGGCGGCGTCTGGAAGATCGCCTATGCGGATTTCATGACCGCGATGATGGCGTTCTTCCTGGTCATGTGGCTGCTCAATGCGCTCAACCAGGATCAGAAGCAGGTGGTCGCGAGTTATTTCAACCCGATCAAGCTCGCGGAGAACGCGCCTGCGCCAAAGGGTCTCAAGGATCTCTCCAAGAAGGAGCCGTCGTCGTTCGAAGGCCAGGAGGGCAAGCGTCAGCCGGCTGGCCCGAACGAAGAACGCCGCGGTGACTCTCCAACCGCCGAGAAGCCGGCCTCCTATGAAGAGAAGATCCTGTTCCGCGATCCCTATGCGACGCTCGCCGAGATCGCGAGCAGCGCGAACCAGTCCTCGGGCCAGCGGCGTGCCGGCGCCCTGACGTCCGCCGAAGAGGACGGCCTCAAGGGTGGTGACGCCTACCGCGATCCGTTCGATCCCGGTTATTGGAAGCTGGCGCCGCAGGCGGACAAGGACGCGGACCGCTTCATCGAGAGCGAGCCCAAGCCGAATGCGGCCGCGCGCGACGGCGCAGCCGGAACATATCCGGGCGAGCCGCAGGCGCGCCGGGCCAAGACGGACGAGGCCGGCGGAAGCGTGGCTCCGAACGCGGAGAGCCCGTCCGCAAGCCTGTCGCCCCTGCTGCCGCCGGGCCCCGCGCCGACGCAATCCTCACGCGACGGCAGCGCCGTTCAGGCCGGCGTCCAGGCCAATGCGGCCCCGCAGGCGCGTCCCAACGACGCGGCGAAGGAGTCCGAGCCGCGCGATGCGGCGCAAACGCAGCAGCCCACCATCAAGCAGCTTCAGTCCGCGATCGCGGACGCGCTGTCGGACATCAAAGCGGGCGCGGGGCCAGCGGCCGAGGTGCGTCAGGTCGAGGAAGGACTCCTGGTCAGCCTGACCGACGATACGAGCTTCGGCATGTTCGCGGTCGGCTCGGCCGAGCCGCGGCCCGAGCTGATCCGCGTGATCGACAGGATCGGACCGCTGCTGACCAAGCGCCAGGGCATGATCATCGTCCGCGGCCATACCGACAACCGGCCGTATCGTTCGGACACCTACGACAACTGGCGGCTGTCGACCGCTCGTGCGCAGATGGCCTACTACATGCTGGTTCGCTCCGGCGTCGATGCGCGGCGGATCGAGCATGTCGAAGGCTACGCCGACCGGCGACCGAAGCTTCCGAACGATCCGGCAGCCGCACAGAACCGCCGGATCGAGATCCTGATCCGGGAGAAGCGCCCTTGATCAGGCTGCTGCGCCGCGCCGCCTTGCTGCTGCTGCCGTTCACGGCAGCGAACGCGCTTGCCCAACCTGCGCCCCGGTCCGGCGAACCCTATGAGCTCGTCCGTGCGCTACAGGCGGTGCAGGACGGCATCGCCAGCGGCGACACCGCCGCGCATGGCAGTCACATCGCGCTGATCCGGCAGATCGGCGAGAAGTTTCTCGCTGCCGATCCCGCCGTGTGGAGCAATCCGCAGAACGGCCAGGCCGTGGTCATCTACCTGCTCAGCGGCGGTGCGCCGCAGATCGTCCGCAAGCTGCCGCGCGACAGGATGAACGTGGACGAGCGGCTGCTCAATGGTGCGCTCGCCTATGTCGAGGGTCGTCAGGACGAGGCGCGGGAGCTGCTCAAGGACGTCAGGCCGCGGACTATTCCCTCGGGTCTGGGCGGACAGGTCGCGCTGGTCCAGGGCGCGCTGTTCGCGCGTGCAGAGGCATCGCTCGCGATCGAGCGTCTGGACGACGCGCGCCTGCTGTTGCCCGGCACGCTCGTCGAAGAGGCGGCGCTGCGGCGCGAGATCCTGCTGGTGGGGCAGGCGGAGGATTTCGAGAAGTTCGAGTTTCTGACGCTGGCCTATATCCGCCATTACCGGAACTCGATCTATCGCGGCGATTTCTGGCAGCGCTTCTCCGCGGGGCTGACGCAATCGAGCCTGGCGCTCGACGAGCGCCGCTTTGCGCGGATCACGGCCCTGCTGGAGCAGGTCGATCATGCGAGCCGCCTCAAGCTGTATCTCGTGATCGCGCGCGCCGCGATGGTGCGCGGGCGGCTGACCGTGTCCCGGCTTGCCGGCGAGCGGGCGCTGACGCTCAGCGCCGACGCCTCGGCGGATCGCGAGCGGGCCCATTTCTTTCGCGGCGCCTCGCGGGCGCTCACCGACGAATATGACGGCGGTCTCGCCGAGCTGAAGGCGCTCGACCGGTCGAAGCTGCCCGAGCGCGACGTCCCTCTCCTGAATGCCACGGTGCAGCTCGCGCTCGACGTCCGCAAGCCGTTCGCGGGCGGACCCGCCGCAGCAGCCGACAAGCCTCCGGCAACGCCGGCGCGACTCGATCTGGCGTCGTCGGCCGTGACGCTCGCGCGCGCGCAGAAGCAGCTCGGCGAACTCGAACTCCTCACCAGGGACCGCCGTCCATGACCAAGCTCAGTGGAACTTCCGGACAGCTCTTCTCGGGTCTCGCCGAGAGTCTCAACACGCGCGGGACGTCGCGTTCCGCAAGGAGCGCCGGGACCAAATCGCAGGCAAATTCGTCGTTCAACGATCTGCTCCGCACCGTCTCGAGCCTCGCGAAGCAGGCGCTGAGCGATGATGGCAGCGATACGACCGCCAAGACCGGAACGCTGCGCACGCGTCTGGCGCACCCGACCGAAGAGAAAAAGGGCGCGACGGTGCGCGAACGCATCGCGGCGTCCGAGGGACCAGAGTCCACGGAGGAGTCCTCCGACGAGACGGCCGACCGGTCGTCGGAGACGCCACGTCCGGTGGATCATGCCGCCGGGTCAGACGTCCAGGGGCCATCGGGCATCGCTGTGGTGGTCGGGCAGGAGATCGCTGCCGCGCCCGCCGTGAAGACGCAGATGCAATTGCAGTCCGCCGACAAGGACGCGCTGGCGCGCGACGGGCGGTCCTCGACGGCGAAGCGCGAGGCTCCCCTCACGGGCGCGGCAACGGCGGCGACGGCCGACACCGCGCCGTCCAGTGTTGCTCCCAACGCCGCGCGCTCGCAGGCCGCGGCTTCGCAAGCGATGGCGCTGCAGCCGGCATCGACGCAAGGCGGGGAGGCCTCGCGTGCAATGCCCGCGTCAGCGGGCTTCGAGGCGGTCACGGCCACTGTCGAGCGCGCTGCCAAGGCCTCGGCGCGTGCTGCGCTGCCCGAGACGACCAAGGTCACCGTGGTCCAGCAGGAGACCCATCTGCCGCCGGCGCAGTTCAACGCCCCGCAACAGGTCGCCAATGCGGTCGTCGCCGAGCTGAAGGAGTCCTCGGCACCGGCGGCGTCGGCATCGCCGGATCTTGCAGCTTCCCGGACCAACGCGCCGGATCAGCCGCTCAAGATCCTGACCGTCAATCTCGAACCGCCCGCGCTCGGCAACGTCACCGTGCGCCTGCGGCTCGTCGGCACCGAAGTGTCCGTCCAGCTTGCGGCCGAGCGCAGGGACACGAGCCAAATGCTCGACCAGCAGCGCGACCAGATCCGCGATCTCGTGCAGTCGGCCGGCTATGTCGCCGACGTCGCGCCCGTCCGGCACGGCTCGCTGGACGGATTCCAGAGCGGCTCCGGCCAATCGCAACCGCAGCTCCCGGGCCAGCCCTCGTCGCAGTCGCAAGGAGCGTTCGGCGGCCCCGGCACCTCGTCGGGACAGTCAGACGGCGGCGCCAGACAGGCCCGGCAGGAGCGCCAGTCCAACCAGGAGACACGTCATGACCAGGACGTGGGCCAGCAGAACCGCCGCGGCCCTGTTTATCTGTAACGCTGGCGTCGCGACGGCGGCGACCGACGACGCTCGCCCCTGCGAGCGCGAGATGGCGCGCGCGGCCCGGCAGCACGGGATTCCGCTCGGCATTCTCTATGCGGTCGGCCTCACCGAGACCGGTCGGCGCGGCGCGCTCCATCCCTACGCCCTCGGTGCCGACGGCCAGACCGTGTTCGCCAGGAACATGGATGACGCAATCGCGAACTTCGAGACGATGCGCAGCAAGGGGATCAAGTTGATCGACCTCGGTTGCATGCAGGTCAACCACTACTACCACGGCGACAAGTTCGCTTCGGTGCGGGCGATGTTCGATCCCGCCAGGAACGTCGACTATGCCGCGCGCTTCCTCAAGGAGCTGAAGCAGCGCGAAGGCAGCTGGACCATGGCAGTCGCCCGCTACAATGCAGGCCCCAACAACCAGCCGGCGCAGAAGCGCTACGTCTGTCTCATCGTCGCTCATCTCGTCTCGAGCGGCTTCGGCGCGTGGACCGACCGGGCGCGCTCGTTCTGTCAGCCGAAAACGACCTGACAACATGAAGTTGTGCATCGCCTCCAATCATCAGCCCCGCGCAAGCAAGATCCCCCATTGTAGCTGCAACCTATCAAAGGAGCCCAATTCATGAGCCTGTATGGTGTTATGCGCACCGGTGTTTCCGGTATGTCTGCGCAGTCCAACAAGCTGTCGACGGTCTCGGACAACATCGCCAACGTCAACACGACCGGCTACAAGCGGGCTTCCACGGAGTTCTCCTCGCTGATCCTGAAGAGCGGCTCCGGCAACTACGATTCCGGCGCCGTCGAGACCACGGTCCGCTACGCCATCACCGATCCCGGACATACGCAGTTCACCACCTCGAGCACGGACCTCGCCGTTCAGGGCAATGGCTTCTTCGTGGTGTCGAACGCAAACAACACGCAGCAGTATCTGACGCGCGCCGGCTCCTTCGTGCCGGACGCCCAGGGCAATCTGGTCAATGCGGCCGGCTACTATCTTCTGGGACAGCCTGGTCTGGTGACCAACTTCTCGCAGAACAGCCTGTCCGGCATGCAGATCGTCAACATCGCCCAGGTTCCGCAGGTGCCCGTACCGTCGACGGCGGGAACGCTCACGACCGGCAACCTGGATCCGACAGCGGCCGTCATCGCCGGTCCGCCCGGCCCGGCGTCATATTCCTCGAAGAGCTCGATCGTGGCCTACAACAATATCGGCCAGGCCGTGACGCTCGACGTCTACATGTCCCACACGGCGACGGCTGCCGGCTCGGATACCTGGCAGATCGAGGTCTATGACTCCGCGACGGGCACCTCGCTCGGCGCCGCCACCACCTTCACCTTCGACACCACGGCGGCCGGCAAAGGCGCGCTGGCCGGGGCGAGCCCGACCGGTCTCACCGTGACCGTCCCCGGCGGTGCGGCGCTGACCATGGATCTGTCGAACATGACGCAGGTCGGAACCGACTTCAGCTTCAAGGCCACCGTCAATGGCAGCGTTCCCGCGGCCATCGACAAGGTCGACGTCGACGATGCGGGGCACGTGACGGCGATTCTGAAGAACGGGCAGCAACTGACGCTCTACACGATCATGCTCGCCGACGTCGCGAGCCCCGACAATCTGACGCCGGAGCCGGGCAACGTCTATTCGACCAACCAGAATTCCGGCAATGCGCAGGCTGGAAATGCCGGCACCGGCGGGCTCGGCACGATCCAGTCCGGCGCCCTGGAAGACTCCAACGTCGACCTTGCGGACGAACTCACCGGAATGATCGAGGCTCAGCGCGGCTTCACCGCCAACTCGAAATCGTTCCAGACCGGTTCCGACCTGCTCGACGTCGTCGTCAACTTGAAGCGCTGAATTCTTCAGCGCCCATTCCGGGCAAGTGCAAACCATGTCCCTCACCGCCGCTCTCGACTCCGCTCGCGCTTCGCTCATGGCGTCGGGCATTCAGTCCTCGACGATCTCGCGCAACATCGCCGGCGCCAGCGCTGCCGGCTATTCGCGCAAGATCGCCGTGCTCGACAATCTGCCAAATGCCGGTGTCTATGTCGCGGCGATCCAGCGCGCCGCGAGCGGCGGCCTGTTCACCAACGTCCTGACCGCGACCTCGGCGTCCGTCAAGCAGAGCGCAATCTATGACGGCCTCCAGAAGATCGCGGCCGCGACGGTGGACGATCCCGAGCTCGATCAGTCGCCGACGGCGCAGCTCAATGCGCTGAAGCAGGCGCTGCAGAAATATGCCAACGCCCCGGACAACACCACGCTGGCGCAGGCGGCCGTCACGTCCGCCAAGGACATGGCCACCGCGCTCAACCAGGCGACCCGGACCGTGCAATCGGTCCGCGAGGGCGCCGATGCCGACATGAAAACGTCGGTTCAGAACATCAACCAGTTGCTTTCCCAGTTCGAGACGGTGAACACCGCCATCGTGAAGGGAACGATCTCCGGCGACGACATCACCGACTACCTCGACCAGCGCGACAACATCGTCTCGAAGCTGTCGCAGGAGGTCGGCGTCTCGATGTCGATCCGCCCCAACGGCGACGCGGCGCTCTACACCGACGGTGGCGTCGTGCTGTTCGACAAGACGGCGCGGACGGTGAGCTTTGCGCCGACGAATGTCTACACCGCCGGCACCACGGGCAATGCCGTGTACATCGACGGCGTCCCCGTGACCGGCGCCAATTCGGTCATGCCGCTGAAGTCGGGCAGGCTCGCGGGCCTCGCCCAGCTGCGTGACCAGGACACCGTCACCTATCAGAGCCAGCTCGACGAAATCGCACGCGGCCTGATCAATACCTTCAGGGAAAGCGATCAAACGGCCGCGGCGCTGCCCGACGTCCCCGGTCTCTTCACCTATCCCGGCGCGCCGGCGATGCCGGCGAGCGCAACCGTCTCGGTGGGCCTTGCCGGCACGATCTCGGTCGCCGCATCGGTCGATCCGGCCCAGGGCGGCAACCCGGATCTGCTGCGCGACGGCGCGATCAGCGGCAACCCCGCCTATCAGTACAACACCGCCGGCAACGGCGGCTATTCGACCCGGCTGCAGCAGCTGATCGGCGACATGGATGCGTCGCAGCCGTTCGATGCAACCACGCAAGGCAAGCCCAACGGCAGCTTGATCGACTTCGCATCGTCCTCGACGAGCTGGATCGAGAACCAGCGCAAGACCGCCAACGACAACTCCGAGTACCAGAGCACGCTGCTCAACCGCAGCATTACGGCCTTGTCGAACGTCAACGGCGTCAACATGGACGACGAGATGGCGTTGATGCTCCAGGTCGAACGCACCTATTCGGCATCGTCAAAGATCATCTCGACCGTCGACGAAATGCTGCAGAGCCTGCTGGCTGCCGTGGGGAACTGAGCCATGATGAGCGCGAACTACATCTCGACCCTGATGCTGTCCTCGTCGTTGAGGTCCTCGATCACGAACAACCAGGCTGCGCTGAGCAAGGCGTCGACGGAGGCGACCACCGGCCGCTTCTACGACGTCGGCCTCGAGCTTGGTGCCACGACGGGAAGCGACCTCACGCTGCGGGCTGACTTCAGCTTCGCCGATCAGCTCGTCGATACCAACGGGCTCGTCTCGGGACGCCTGGACGTGACGCAGAACCGGATCACCCAGCTCAGCAAGACCGCAACGGACTTCCTCAAGGACCTGATCGCGGCCCGCAGCACCGACGGCGGCGGGCGGGTCATCCTGCCACCTGCGGCCTCCAATCTCCAGGATCTGATCGGCGCGCTGAACGTCTCCTATAACGGCTCGTATCTGTTCTCGGGCATCAACACGCAGAACGCGCCCATCACGGCTTACACCGCGGGCTCGGCCAGCAAGAACCAGGTCGATGCCGATTTTCTCGCGAGCTTCGGCTTCTCGCAATCCTCGCCCGGCGTGGGCAGCATTACGCCGGCCCAGATGCAGACCTTCCTCGACACCACCTTCGATGCCGAGTTCGCGAGCCCGGCCTGGAACACCAACTGGTCATCGGCCACCGACCAGAGCATGCAAAGCCGCATCTCCACGACCGAGATCGCCGATACGTCGGTCAGCGCCAATCAGATCGGCTTCCGCAGGCTCGCCGAGGCCTACACCATGATGGCGGATCTCGGGAATGTAGACCTGAGCCAGGAGACGTTCCAGGTCGTCGTGGACAAGGCCATCGGGCTCGTCGGTAACGCCATCAACGACCTTGCCGCCCTCGGCGGCGGCGTCGGCACGGTCCAGCAGCGGGTCACCACCGCAACCGCCAAGCTCAAGACGCAGCAGGACATTCTGAACAATCAGATCGTCGGCATGGAGAAGGTGGATCCGACCGAAGCCTCGGTCCGGGTCAACACGCTGCAGACCCAGATCCAGACGGCGCTGGCGCTCACCTCGCAGCTCCAGAAGATCAGCCTCATCAACTATCTCTGAGCCAGGGCTGCCCTGTAAGGCTCGTAACCTCTTGTCTAGTCGTTCGGTCTCCTGCGCAGAGTGATGCTGATGACGTTTGAAGCCTATGAAGCGGTCGTTGACGAAAGTGGCTCCGAGGCGCGAAGCCGCGAGCGGCAGGCGCTCAGCCTCGGCATCGACCGGCTCGAGCGGATCCAGAAGGGTCGCTTCAACATCGAGGATCTGGTCGAGAGCCTGCTCTATGTGCGGCGTCTGTGGACGATCTTCATCGAGGATCTCGCCCACCCGGAAAACGGTCTCCCTGACAAGCTGCGCGCCGACATCATCTCGATCGGCCTGTGGGTCGTCAAGGAAGCCGACCGTCTCCGCGAGCAGCGGTCGAACGACGTGGTGCAGCTCATCGAAATCAACCGCCTGATCCGAGACGCGCTTTAATGAAGATCTCCTTGCGGGCGGGCGAACGGATCTACATCAACGGCGCGGTGCTTCGCGTGGACCGCAAGGTCTCCGTCGAGCTCGTCAACGACGTGATGTTCCTGCTCGAGGGGCAGGTCATGCAGGCGTCCGACGCCACCACGGCGCTGCGGCAGCTCTATTTCATCGTCCAGCTCATGCTGATGAACCCGACCGACGTCCGCGACGCTGCCGCGCTCTACGCGCAGCATCATGCGGCCCTCCGTGCCGTGTGCGAGAACCGCGAGATGCTGGATGGACTCGGCGCGGTCGACGAGCTGGTCGGGTCGACCCGCTACTTCGAGGCGCTCAAGCGGATTCGGGCCCTGTTCCCGGTAGAGCAGGCCATCCTGGCCGGCGCCGCCACCGTTTCCCCATTCGAGGCTGCCTGACAGCGGAGAGGCCAGATGAACGTCAACAGCGCGACCGATACGACCGGCACGTCCAGTTCTTACGGCACCACCTCGCCGACCTCGAGCAACAGCGTGGACTACAACACGTTTCTTCAGCTTCTCGTCGCCGAGATGAAGAATCAGGATCCGACGAATCCGATGGACACCTCGCAATATATGAGCCAGTTCGCCCAGCTCTCGACGGTCGAGCAGGCGATGCAGACGAATTCGAAGCTGGACGCGCTGCTGTCTTCGCAGTCCTTGTCGCAGGCCAACGGGCTGATCGGCAAGACAGTCAGCTTCACCGACTCGACCGGCGCCAGTTTCAGCGGCAAGGTCGTCTCGGTCTCCATCAACAGCGACGGGTCCATCGCGACCCTCGAGGACGGCACGAAGGTCGCCGTCGGGCCCGGGCTCACGATCAGCCAGTCATGAACGAGCGGGACGCCCTCGATATCGTTCAGGCGGCGATCTGGACCATCATCGTCGCCTCCGGGCCTGCGGTCGGCGCCGCGATGCTGGTCGGCACCGTCATCGCGCTGATCCAGGCCCTGACCCAGATCCAGGAGGTGACGCTGACCTTCGTTCCGAAGATCATCGTCATTCTCCTGGTCGTTGCCGTCTCCGGCTCCTTCATCGGCGCGCATCTGTCGACCTTCACCGAGATGGTCTATTCGCGGATCGAGCACGGCTTCTGATCCGGACAGCCCACGGCACCACCCTCGCGTAAGCTTTGCGCGGCAGATTGCGAACCGGACCCTTCTGCCGGTGACCCATGGCCGATACGTTTGCTGCCAGCCTGCCCAGCCCGCGCCGCCTCGGAGCGGACGCCTTCTTCGCGGGTGGCATCGTGACCATGCTCACGATCCTGTTCCTGCCGATTCCTCCGATCCTGATCGATCTCGGCCTCGCGTTCTCGATCGCGCTGTCGGCGCTGATCCTGATGGTCGCGCTGTGGATTCAGCGGCCGCTCGACTTCTCGGCCTTTCCGACCGTGCTGCTGATCGCGACAATCCTGCGCCTCGCGCTCAACATCGCGACGACGCGCCTGATCCTGTCGCGGGGCGGGGAGGGCGAACAGGCCGCAGGCCACGTCGTTGCCGGCTTCTCCAAGTTCGTCATGGGCGGCGACTTCGTCATCGGCCTGATCATCTTCGCGATCCTGGTCACGGTGAATTTCGTCGTGATCACCAAGGGTGCGACGCGTATCGCCGAAGTCGGCGCCCGTTTCACCCTGGACGCCATTCCCGGCAAGCAGATGGCGATCGACGCGGACCTGTCCGCAGGCCTGATCGACGACAAGGAAGCCCAGCGCCGGCGGCGCGAGCTCGAAGAGGAGAGCGCGTTCTTCGGCGCCATGGACGGCGCCTCGAAGTTCGTCCGCGGCGACGCCATCGCCGGTCTCATCATTACCGCGATCAACATCTTCGGCGGCATCGTCATCGGCGTCACCCATCACGGATTGACGCTCTCCCGCGCCGCCGACGTCTACACCAAGCTCTCCGTCGGCGACGGTCTGGTGTCGCAGATGCCGGCGCTGATCGTGTCGCTGTCCGCGGGCCTCCTGGTCTCCAAGGGCGGCACCAGAGGCTCGGCCGAGCAGGCGGTGCTGCGACAGCTCGGCGGCTATCCGCGCGCGGTGTCGGCTGCCGCGCTGATGATGTTCGTGCTCGCCCTGATGCCGGGGCTGCCGATGGCGCCGTTCGTGCTGCTTGGGGGTGTCATGGCCTTCGTCGGCTATTCGCTGCCGAGGCGGCAGGCGGCGCGGGAGCGCAAGGAGGCTGCATCCAAGGCCGACGAGCGCGCCCAGGCCGAGGCCAGGGAATCGGTCAAGGAGCAGCTCAAGACCGCCGAGATCGAGCTGGCGCTCGGCGGTCATCTTTCGGTCCATCTTCTGGGCTCGCGCACCGAGCTCGGCCATCGCGTCGCCAAGATCCGCAAGAAGTTCGCCAAGCAGTACGGATTCGTCATTCCCGAGATCAAGCTCACCGACAATTTGTCGATCGATCCCAAGAGCTACCAGATCCGGATCCACGACACCCGCGTTGCCCATGGCGAGCTCAGGCTCGGCGAGGTGCTGGTGCTGGTCGACAAGGACGGCAAGCCCGACGTGCCGGGCGACGAGGTGATCGAACCGGCCTTCGGGATGAAGGCGCTGTGGGTGACGGAAGCCTTCACCGACGAAGTCAAGCGGCAGGGCTGCAAGCCGGTCGACAACCTGTCGGTGTTGCTCACCCATTTGAGCGAAGTGATCAGGGCGAACCTCGCCCAGCTCCTGTCCTACAAGGACATGCGCGGGCTGCTCGACCAGCTCGATCCCGAATACAAGCGCTTGGTCGAGGATCTCTGTCCCTCGCAGATCTCCTATTCGGGCCTGCTGGCGATCCTGAAGATCCTGCTGGCCGAACGCGTGTCGATCCGCAACCTCCATCTGATCCTCGAGGCGATCGCCGAGATCGCGCCCCACGTGAGGCGCTCCGAGCAGGTCGCCGAGCACGTGCGGACGCGGCTCGCCCAGCAGATCTGCGGCGATCTCTCCGACAATGGCGTCCTCAACGTGGTCCGTCTCGGCAACCGTTGGGACCTTGCGTTCCACCAGAGCCTGAAGCGCGACGCCAAGGGCGACGTCGTCGAGTTCGACGCCGATCCGCGCCTGATCGAGCAGTTCGCGACCGAAGCCAGCGCCGCGATCCGCAAGTTCACCGAGAACGGCACCAGCGTGGTCCTGGCGGTGACCCCCGAAGCCCGTCCCTATGTCCGGATGATCCTGGAGCGGGTGTTCCCGACCCTGCCGATCCTGTCGCATGTCGAAGTCGCGCGCAGCGCCGAGATCAGGGCGCTCGGAGCCGTATCGTGATCAGCGGCCTCGCCGACAGCGTATTGGTGACGTTCATCGTGTTCTGCCGCATCGGCGCCTGCCTGATGCTGGTGCCCGGCTATTCCAGCGTCAACGTTCCGCCCCAGGTGCGCCTGTTCGTCGCGCTGGTCACGACATTCGCGCTGACGCCGATCCTGATCGCGGTCCTGAAACCGCTGACGGACAACGCGGCGCCGCTGTCGCTGGCGCTCCTGATCTGCTCGGAGCTCGTGGTCGGCTGCGTCATCGGGCTCGGCGGGCGGGTGTTCTTCCTCGCGCTCCAGACCATGGCGACCATGATGGCGAGTGCGATCGGGCTGAGCAACATTCCGGGGACGCCGGTCGGGGACACCGATCCCGCGCCGGCCCTGGTGCCGCTGATCATGGCGGCCGTCACCACGTTGTTCTTCATGACCGACCAGCACTGGCAGGTGCTGCGCGGGCTGATGAACTCCTACGACGTCTGGCATCCCGGCGACAGGCTCGGCGGCGGCATGGCGCTCGACCAGCTCGTCGGCCGCCTGTCGGAAGCGTTCGTGCTGACGTTGCGGATCGCGAGCCCGTTCATCGTCTATTCCGTCATCGTCAACCTGGCGGTCGGTCTGATCAACAAGCTGACGCCGGCGATCCCCGTCTATTTCATCTCGGTGCCCTTCGTGCTGTTCGGCGGCTTTCTGCTGCTCTACCTCACCAGCGACGAACTGCTGACGCAATTCATGCTCGGCGTCTCATCCTGGCTGGCGGAGTGAGCGGTCATGGCGTCGCGCGCGGACAAGCTCGGCCGGATGGTCTCGCTGGTGAAGCTCCAGCTTCGGCTGTCCGAATGGCAGCTCGCGCAACTGCGGCAGCAGGAGCGCAGCCTGCGGGACGAGCAGGAATGGCTGGTCGGAGCCCTGAACGATGACAGGCCGCCCGCGGGATCGTCGAGCGAGTCGATCGCGCGGCGCTTGAGCAGGACGAGCATCGGCGCGCGCGCGGTGCGGGCGCAGGCTGCTCAGCAGCTCGACCAGGTTCGCGCGGAAAGCCGCCGCGTGAAGCAGCTCGAGGAAGTCGCGAAGACGGCGCTCGCCGACAAGCTGCGTGAGGCGGAGAAGCGCTCGCTCGAGGAGCTGGCGGGAACAAGCCCTGCCGTGCGCGTGTGGATGCCACGGCCAGTCAACCGGAACAAGCCATGATCGTGACAGCAACACCCGACCTCGTTCTCGATGTCCTCGAAGCCGCCGATCCCGTGACGCAGCGCGCGGCCACGGCAAAGCTCGACGCGTTGAAATCCTCCGATGCCGACTTCGCCGCCACGATGGACGCCGAGGTCGGCAAGGCCGCGGCGGCTGCCGATCAATCGGCGGCGAAGGTCGTCGAAGCGCAATCAGGTGCAGCGGACGGAGCGCCGGTGCAGATGATCAAGGCGCCGGCATCCGGCGAGGTCTACCGGAAATTCGAAGCCTTCGTCCTCCAGACCTTCGTCGAGACGATGTTGCCGAAGGAATCGGAGGAGGTCTTTGGCAAGGGCACGGCCGGCGGCGTCTGGAAGTCAATGCTTGCAGAGCAGCTCGGCAACCAGCTGGCGAAGGGCAAGGGCATTGGCATCGCCAGGCAGCTCGCCGCCGCACATCCGGCCGGACCGGACGCTGCGGGGAAGGCCGGATGACGATCCGCGAACGGGTGACAGAAGTTGAGGGGTGAATTTCCTATGCAGGCACAAGAAGGCACGGCGGCCATGGCGATGGACCAGGCGGTCGCGGATACCGAGGTGACGACGACGGAAGCGGCAGCGGGCGATGCTCTGCTGCCCGTGCTGCTGCCGATCGCGGGCAGCGAGATGGTGGTCGGCGGCATGGATGCGGCGAAGTCGGACGACGTGCGCGGCCTGCTTGCCGCAATCCGCCGGCTCGCGAGCGTCGTCGAGGAGGAGACGGTCGCGCTCACGACGGGTCAGAAGATCGATTTCGACGACTTCAGCGCGCGGAAGAGCCGGAGCATGCTCGAATTCGTCCGTCTGATGCGGGTGCGGATGCATCTCGGCGGCGAAGTCGAGATCACCGAGGAGATTCAGCGGCTGCGCGAGAAGCTCGAGCGGAATCGCTCCGTTCTGGAAATGCACTATGACGCGGTGCGTGAGGTCGCGAGCATCATCGTCAAGGCGATCAAGGATGCCGAGTCGGACGGCACCTATACCGGTCGCGCAGCGCAGGACGGAAAATGATCAGACTGGTGCTGGCCGGGCTCTGGGTATGCATCCTCACCGCGGGCACGAGCTACGCCGTCGCCTATTGGAAGGAGAACGGCAGCCTGCTGCCGGCGAAGGACGAATATCTCGACGGGCTGCAATATCAGAAGACGCGGGCACTGAGCGTGCCCATGGTCGAGAACGGCAATGTACAGGGCTACATTGTTGCGCGCTTCGTCTACACCGTGGAGGCGCGGATCATGCGCCAGCTGAACGTCCCGCCGGAGCCGTTTGTCGTCGACGAGGCCTTCCGCAGGATCTATGCCGACGAGCGCCTCGACTTCAGGAAGCTCGCCCGCTACGACCTCTCCATCCTGACGACGGCCATCAAGCAGCGCGTCAACGAACGGATGCAGGCTGAAGTCGTCCAGGACGTCCTGGTCGAGGATTTCAACTACGTATCCAAGGAGGAATTCCAGCAGAAGCCGTAGGGCAAGCCGTCCGGAACAGCGCTTCCGGGAGGATCGTGCCCCAAATGGCCGGCTGAAGCCGGCCCACGACGGCTGCCCGCGAATGAAGGCGTAAGTCCTGCCGTCTCTGCCGCCAAACGTGCAACGGCCTCCGCTAACCTGCCGCGCGGAGGCCGTCTTCTGTTCGTGGCAGGCTTCTGCCGTGTCAGTTTCCGGCGGGGTACGCCGCCGAGGCGGCATGCGCCCTGTTCAGGAGGATGCCGACCTCGTCGAGCTCCTGCACCGGGTCGTCGAGGGTCTCGCCGGCCGGGATGTTGAGGCGGTATCCGACGTAGCGCCGGGCCACGATCGCGTCGAAGCCGAGGCGGTCGCGGAGCTTCTTGCGCAGCTTGCTGACGTGACTCTCGATCACGCTTTCGTCGAAGGTGGATTCGAAGATGCCGTAGACCGCGTTGAAGATCTGCGTCTTGGTGATCCACTTGCCGTGGTTGGCGACCATATATTCGAGAATGCGCAGTTCTCGACGGGGCAGGGTGAGGGCGTGGCCCGCGATCTCGGGGTCACGGCCGTTGAAGAAGACCTGGATTCTGCTCTCGCAGGGCCTTGGCAACTCGCCCACCCGGCGGCGCGCGATCGCGGCCGTTCGGGCGAGGATCTCGCGCAGATGGATCGGCACGTACACGACGTCGTCGACGCCGGATTCGAACAGCTCCAGCGTGTTCTTGAGCATCTTCTGGCCGCTCATGGCGATGACGGGCGCCGAGGAACGCTTGCGCATCGCCCGCGGCAGGCTTCCGCGGGTATCGCAATCACCGAGGAGAAAGGCGTCCACTGCCGCCAGATCCGATTCACTGGCGGATTGCAGCCAGTCCCAGAATTCTCCCGAGGAGAAGCCGATCGACGATATGCCTTCGCGAACGAGCCCTGCGACGTAGCTGTTCGCGACGCTCTCGCGATCATCAACGATAATATACATCAGTCTTTCGCCCCTGTTTCGCACTTGTCGCGGCCGGCTGGTTGGTTGTGATGCACCGGCTCGACGACCATGCTGTTTGACGACATTCCAACCCGCCTACCGTTGTTGATCTCGATATTCGCGGGCAGCCCTACGCATTCAGTGCCTGCGTCCTGCAGGCCTGCTACTTCGACTCGATACTGAACGCTTACTGGGTGAGGCCCGGCGGGTGCCTTGCGGATCACCTCGCGGAGCGGATCGAGAAACGACCTAGAACAGTTGTGCCAAGTTGCTCATCGCGTCCGAACACTGCTGAACCGTGTCGATCTCCTCGCCAACTGGCGAGAATCACTTGAGTAGGACCGTAACAATTGCCGATTTCCGATCAAGCGTGCGAAACAAAGCGATTGCTACGTTTGCTTGATGCTGTTGATTCGTTTCAGGTTGTTTCTTGGTGTATCCAATCCCATCAGTTGTTTCGGATGCTTAACTAGTTTTGCGCCGTGGCGGTTGTAAAGTTAGGCATCCCCGTAGAATCACAGCCATTTTGAGTTGTGCCGCGGGTCATGCACATTGATGAGTTTTCAACCCGGGATTGACTCGATCGCTCGCTTCTCCGCGTGCGACAATTCGACTCACGTTCGCGAAGACGACTCCAGCTTGGCGAAATCTTGGCGAGTGTGTGTCTTTCGAGTCGCACTATCGCCACGTGCATGGCGTGATTGATCCATGCGATGTCGCATCGCGCGCGATCAATGGTCGTTCGATGCGCACGTTTCGGACAAGCTTCGGCAAATAGCGTCACCGTTCGACAGATCGAATCGAACGGAGCATCATCACATGTTGTCCGATGGACAAGCTCGTCCCAATCCGACCGCGGATGCTTCCGCGGCGGCGAAGCCGGCTCCGGAGGCGCGCGAGACAAACGACAATGCGACGCGAGCGACCAAGCCGCCTGCGAGCGCAAAGCGCGTTTCGGCCGCGGCGAGCGACGAAGCTCTCGCGAAGGAGGCGCTCGAGGGGCTGAAGCGCATTCGTGCCAAGGCGCGCCTCGACAAGATGGCGATCCCGAAACCTGCTCCGGCCGTGATCAAGCCGGCCGTGATCGTGGCGAAGCCGCCGCCACCCCGTCCGACATGGGTCGCGCCGCTCGCAACGCTGGCGGTCGCCGCCATGTTGGTGGTCTGCGCCTGCACCGGCGTGATCGCCTACCTCACCACTCAGCCTGCGCAGAACAACGTCGCGGCCAATACGGAGATCAGAAATCTGCGCGAGACCGTCGCGCAACTGCGCCGGCAGGTATCGGGCGTATCCGAAAATCTCGACGGCCTGCGCACGGCGGTCGATCAATCGAGTAAAGTGACGAACGATCGCTTCGGCAGGTTTGCCGAGAACCTGGACCGGATCGAGCGGGTGAGTACGTCCTCGACGGCGAAGCTCGACAAGCTCGCCCAGGGACAGGCCCAGGTGCAGCAGGCCCAGGCTCAGGCTCAGGCGCCGGCAATGGTGCAATCGCAACCGGTGTCACAGCAAGGGCCGATGATGGCCTCGGTCGCAGCGCCCGAATTCACCGGCTCGGTGCCTGCGTCGGAGCGCGCATCGGCGCCGCGCAAGACGATCAAGGGCTGGTCGGTCCGCCAAGCCTATGAGGGAATTGCGATTCTGCAAGGCCCGAACGGCGTCATCGAGGCCGTGCTGGGACAACAGGTCCCCGGCCTTGGTCGCATCGAGGAGATCAGGAACGAGAACGGGCGCCTGGTGGTGGAATCCAGCGGCGGCGTCATCTATTCGTCACGTCGGGCGACGCCCTGATCGAGCCGCCTTCTATTGACGGTGATGCTCGAAGCTGCTGCATAGCAGATCGACCTCCGCCTCCGCGATTGGCGCGCGGAACAGGCGGCAGCTGAACTCGACCGTCATCTTGCCGTCCGTGGCGGTGCGATCTTCCCGCAGGAAGATGCACCGCTTGCAGACATCGGTGTGATGCCGCTGCTCGGCTGCGTCCGACTGATCCAGCACGTGCCGGAACGTGTCGCGGAAGCGGATCTTGACGTCGTCGTCGAGCACGGCGATCGCTTCGACGAGAACATTGACGGGGTCGCGCACCAGGAACTTCTTGCCCTGCTGCGTCACGCTCAACATCACCGATCGCTTGTCCGTGGCCGAGCGCTTGCGTTCGAGATAACCGAGCCGCTCGAGCTCGCCAATGATGAACGAGGCGGTGCCGCGCGTTGTGCCAACGTAGCTCGCCAGCGCCGACGGCGTTCGGGAAAACCGGTTGGCCCGGGAAAGAAAACGCAGCGCCATCCATTCGCGGTCGCGCAAGCCGTGCTTGGTGCCTTCGAACCACAGGATTCGCGCAGCCTGCTCCAGCAGTTCGATCGATTCACGAGCCAAATTCATTTCAATTCCAGGTCGGATAAACGTTTATTCAATTGAGCCTTGGGTAGCGCAATCTGGGTGGACGAGAATGAAACCCGCGGGCGCTCTTCCCCGTTGCCGGACGGCCGATCGCGCGTGAGGGAAGAGGTCTCTCCGTCTCGCGGAGATGGAACTTCCGGCCGTGGAACTAGGGCGTCACAAAGAAAGTTCGAGTAAATCGCACCGCTCGGATCCTCGGAAAATTTCAGTCAAATGAGGCTGGTTCGGGCGCGAATTGGCGATGATGTGCGATGCGCGAGCAACATGATGCGTCATTGTCGCCACTGCGGCTGCCATTTGTTGCGGCTGAGCGTGTCGAATGTGCCGACATGAGCATTGCCTGCTCCCCCTGCCGCTTTGGCCACCCCGGGAAGAACCGTCTTTTTCGGTTAATGGATGTTGCGATGCAATGCAGCCAGGCGGTTAAGTCCGGCACACGCGATCCGGGGAATGTCGGAGTGTCGTTGGACAGCTGGCGTGGCTCAACGTCAAACGCGCCGCCGTCGCAGTCATCCTCGCAACATCGCCGAACCCGACGACTGCATGCAGCACCCGTCTGCGCGATCGCCGGTCTGCTCGCGATGAACCCGATGTCCGAGGCCGCGCCGGGGACACGACGTCAGGGCTTGGCGTGGAAGCGAGCGTGCTCGCAGGCTGGTGATTTGCGTTTCGCCGGCAACTATTGGCGAATGCGTCGCCACCCGGGGGACAGGCAGCACGAAGGGATGGACCAATGAGCTTCGAAACCACCGTGACGGCCGACGTCGTCGGGCTGACCAAAAGCGCCCCGGTCTCACGCCGCGGATTCATGAATGCCACCGCGGCCGTGGCGGCGGGCTATACGCTTGCGGCCGGGCCGGTGCGCGCCGAGGTGGTCACGACCGATACCAACGGTCTCGAGGCCGGCGATGCCAGGATCAAGGTCGGCTCCGAGGAGATGCCCGCCTATTTCGCCCGTCCGGCCGGCAACACCAGGGCGCCGGTCATCATCGTGGCGATGGAGATCTTCGGCCTGCACGAATACATCAAGGACGTAACGCGGCGCCTCGCCAAGCTCGGCGCGTTCGCAATCGCGCCCGACTATTATTTCCGCAAGGGCGTCGACCTGACCAAGGTGTCGGACATCAAGGACCTGCTGGCTGTGGTGAACGCCAAGCCGGACGCCGAGCTGATGTCGGATCTCGATGCGACGGCGGCGTGGGCCGGATCGCGAGGCGGTGACGCCACCAGGCTCGGCATCATCGGCTTCTGCCGGGGCGGCCGCACGGTCTGGGAGTACGCCGCCCACAGCAGCGCCCTCAAGGCCGGCGTTGCCTTCTATGGTCCGTTGGTCGATCCCCCAAATCCGTTGTGGCCGAAGAGCCCGATGCAGCTCGCCCCCGAGATGAAGGCGCCGGTGCTCGGCCTCTACGGCGGCGCCGATAGCGGCATTCCCGTAGCCCAGGTCGAGCAGATGAAGGCAGCGCTCGAGCAGAGTAAGAAGACGGCGGAATTCAAGATCTATCCCGAAGCGCCGCACGGCTTCCATGCCGACTATCGCAGCAGCTACCGCAAAGACGCCGCGGAGGACGCCTGGAAGCAGGCGCGGGCCTGGTTCAGGAAATACGGTGTGTTGAGCTGACGCCGGGCATCAGGAGGGCAGCCAGAGCGGCCGCCCTCTCTCCCGGATTGTGCCGATCTCACTTCGTCAGTGCGCCGTAGACGATGTCCTGGACCTGTTCGCGGTCACGACCGGGCTGGGGCCAAGTCAAGCGCGGGCAGGGCATGTCCGGGAGGCGCGGGAGTGCAGTACCCTATCGTCCTTCGCCTGCGCGCCGCAGCGCGTCGAGGCCATGCCGATAGGTGGGGTACGCCAGCGTGACGCCGAGCTCGCACTTCAATCTCGCGTTGGAGACACGGGCGCTGCTGGCATAGAAGCTGCGGGCCATCGCCGACATCTCGGCGGTCGCGAACGCTTCCTCGGGCGGCGGCGCCACGCCCATCAGCTTCGCCGCATAGGCGATCACGTCCTGCGGCGGCGCGGGCTCGTCGTCACAGACGTTCCAGATGCCGCCGCCCCGGTGCTGAACGGCAGCCATGATAGCGTTTGCGATGTCCTCCACGTGGATGCGGTTGAAGACCTGTCCCGGCTTGATGATGCGCCTCGACTTTCCCGCGCGCAGCGTCACGAGCGCGTTGCGACCGGGACCGTAGATGCCCGCGAGCCGCAGGATCGCCGCATCGCCGCACGCCGCGTCCGTCCAGGCTTGCTCCGCGGCAACCCGCATGCGCGCGCGGTCGAGGACGGCCTGCGGCGGCGTGCTCTCGTCGACCCACGCGCCGCCGTGATCGCCGTACACGCCGATGGTGGAGAGATAGACGACCTTGCAGCGGCCTTCCTGTAGCACGTCGCCGAACGCCGCGACGGCGGGATCGCCGGCGCTGCCGGGCGGGATCGATACCAGGAGGACATCGGCGTTGCGAACCTGCTGAACCGTCCCTTGCGACGGACGGCTGCCGGAAAATGCATGCACCTCGAGGCCGGAGATATCGTTCCGCTGTGCGGGATCGCGCACGGTGCCGGCGATATGCGAGAAGTTGCCGCCGTGTTGACGGACGAAGTGCCGGGCACTGTAGCCGAGGCCGAGGATGAAGAGCCGCATGCGTCTCCTGTGGAGGTCGGAGTTCCCGCTCGCGCCGTGGCGCCTTTCGCTCATAAGAGATTTTTGGGTCCGGCAAAAGATATTGCGATTTGTCTCGCCCGCCACTGCGGGCAAAGCTCGCACGTCACAGCCAGGTCGGGAGGGAGGCGTCGTTGGCGACCGGGTCCATCATGCAGGCGGAAGCGCCCGCGGCAGTGCGATGCGATGCCGGCGAGCTGATCCGGCGCGCGGCTGCGCTGATCTTCGATGTCGACGGCACCCTGGCGGAGACCGAGGAACTGCATCGGCAGGCTTTCAACCTTGCCTTCGCCCGTCACGGTCTCGACTGGCGGTGGGACCGCGCCGTCTACAAGAACCTGTTGCGGGTGACGGGCGGCAAGGAGCGCATGCGGGCCTACCACGCCAGCCGGGGGAGCGCTCCGCCATTGTCGGACATGGACATCGCAGTGCTCCACCGCATCAAGACCGCGCATTATGCCGAGTTGATCGTGACCGGCTGCTGCCCGTTGCGGCCGGGCGTGGCGGATCTCCTCGCTGCGGCGAGGGCCCGGGGCCAGCGGCTCGCAATTGCGACCACCACCTCGCACGGCAACATCGATGCGCTGCTCTCGCAGGCGCTGGGCAAACGCTGGGCTGCGGATTTCGAGGCGATCGTCGCCGGCGATGACGTGCGGCACAAGAAGCCTGCGCCGGACGTCTATCTCGAGATCCTGGCGCGGCTGAAGCTGCGCGCGTCGGACTGCGTGGCAATCGAGGATTCCGCCAACGGCCTGATTGCGGCCTCGCGTGCCGGCATCCCGGTTCTGATCACGCGCAGCATGTTCTTCGGGGACGATGACTTCGCCGCGGCGCGGGTCGTGCTGGACGATCTGTCGGACCTCGGTGCCGCCAAACAAAAAACTGAAGAACAACCCCATGCACAGTAGATTACGCTGGTGTGATCACTGCGTTCAGTGGACGCGGTGGCTCGTTCTATCGTCCTCAGCCTGTTCGACAATCTGCGCGATCGGGCTGGACTGATGGTGCACGAGGCGCCAGTCGTCGCCGACGCGGCGAAAATGGTTCGCGGCGGCCAAAGCGGTGCCGTCGACGATCTCGATGCAGAGCACCCGCGCGCTGTCGCCATCGACGATCGCCTGCGGCTCGGCGCAGACGATCTGCGGCCGCTCCGGGTTTTGCAGGATGTCGCGCCAGCTTCCGATCACGGTGGCGCGCCCGATGATGGCCGGCCAGCCGGGATGGATGCAGGAGATGGCGTCGTCGTCCGCCCACATCCGCTGCATTTCGTCGAAATCGCCGGCCGAAAAGGCGGCGTAGAAGGCCGCGTTGGCGGCGATGACCTTGCTGTCCTTTGCCATGCCTCCCGGGTGGGGCAAGGACGGGCAAAAATCAAGCGCGACTTCCGTCGATCTCGGCCGCAGTGCAGCATTCAGGATGCGATCAAGCTGAGACGCGCGTCGTCTCTACCGCCCGGCGCGCACCGCCGGCGCAGAGCCGGCCGAGAGCCGCAGGCGCGGCTTGGCACCGAACGGCAGCGCCCCCCGAACTGTTCGGCGACCTGCGCGACACGTGCGAGAAGCTCAGCGAGATGATGCTGCCGCAGGATCGCCGGCGTGATGTCGTGATAGGTCTCCAGCCGGTCGCGGAATTGCGGGAGCCTCACCCTCCCCGCAGGCGGGAAGAGGGAGACGAGCATCAATAACACGCCGCCATCGCGCCGAGTTTCGGATAGAGACGGTCGATCGCGGCGATCTCGCTTTTCATCTGCGCGATGATCCAGTCGCGGATCTCGGCGGCGATCGGACGCATTGGCCGGTTGCGCGGCGGCAGGAATTCGCAGATGCGGCGCGTGGTGGTGAGCGTGTCGGAGGCGGGCACCAGCGCGCCGGTCAGGAGCCAATGCGATGCCACCGTCAGCCAGCCGAGCGCAATGCCCTGGCCGAGCAGCGCGGCCTGCACCACGACCGCATAGTCGGTGAAGCTCAGCGCTTTCGCCGCCCCGCGGCGTCCGGTGAGGAGCGATGCGTATTCTTCCGCCCAGTCTCCCGGCGTCTCTGCGAGGCGGATGATGGTGTTGCCTTCGGTGGGATCGCTCTCGCCGAGATAGCCGGGGCTGCACATCGGCAGCATGACTTCCTTCATCACCAGCGTGCCGCCGGAGGACGGCTCGTCGCGGTCGCGAAAGCGCATGCCCAGATCGACATTCTCCACCGGTCCTCGTAGTGCACCGGAGATGAGCTGGAAGCGCAGATCGACCTCGGGAAACCGCTTTTGCAGCTTGTCGATGCGCGGCATCAGCCAATGCGTGGTGAAGGCTGATGAGACCGATAGCGTCACTGTCTCGGTGCCCTTGCGGCGCCGCTCGATCTCGACGAGGCCGGTCTCGATGCTGCGAAAGCCTTCGAGCACGCGGCGATAGAGCAGTTCGCCTTCCTCGGTCAGTACCGCGCGTCCCGCTGTGCGGTCGAACAGGCGAACGCCGAGATGCTCCTCAAACTGACCGAGCATCCGGCTTACTGCCGGCTGCGTGACGTTCAGCTCTGCGGCAGCGGCTGTGAAACTGCCATTGCGCGCCGCTGCGTCGAAGACGAACAGGGCGTTACTGGAGGGCAGCATCCGGCGCAGCTCGGGCATAACGTCATGTTATGAGCGCGGTGAGAATTTGGCAATTGCCGAGTTTTGCCAAGTCTGATGTCATCGGCATCACGGCAAAAGACAGGGCTTGCGAGAGAGGCGATGGTGCGACGCACGCTCGATCGTGAGTTGCTCAGACTTCCTGTCTATAAAGTAAGCTTATGGCGCGCAGTGAGGCACGCCAGCAAAGGGACACCGCGGGGACGATCATTGGACAAGCGAGCGGAAAGCGTCGAGATCAGGTCCGCCAGCAAGGCCTATGGCGCCGTTCGCGCTCTCGATGATGTCTCCCTCGATGTCGGCGCCGGCGAGTTCGTCTCTCTGCTCGGTCCCTCCGGCTCCGGCAAGACCACGTTGCTCGGCATTTTGGGCGGCTTCATCGTTCCGACGTCAGGCACAATTCTCTTCGGCGGCCGTGATGTCACGTACATGCCGCCGCACAAGCGCGGCATCGGTGTCGTCTTCCAGAACTATGCGCTGTTTCCACATATGAGCGTCGGCGAGAACGTCGCTTTTCCCTTGCGCGCGCGCCACCTGCCGAAGGCGAGCTGGCCCGACAAGGTGCGCGCGGCGCTTTCGATGGTCGGCCTTGCCGGCTATGAGGAACGCGGCATTGCTCAGCTCTCCGGCGGCCAGCGTCAGCGCGTGGCGCTGGCACGTGCCATGATCTTCGAGCCGCGCCTGATCCTGATGGACGAGCCGCTCTCCGCACTGGACAAGCAGCTGCGCGAGTCCATGCAGATCGAGCTGCGCGCACTGCACAAGCGTATCGGCGCCACCATCATCTATGTCACCCACGACCAGCGCGAGGCGCTGACCATGAGCGACCGCGTCGCGGTCATGAAGAACGGCAGGCTGGTCCAGATCGACGAGCCCGAGCGGCTGCACGATCGTCCCGCCGATTCCTTCGTCGCCAGCTTCATCGGCGAGGCGACGATGCTGCCGGTCCGCCGCGTCGATGCCTCCAGCGTCGCGCTCGGCAATGCACTGCTGCGCAGCGCCCGCGCCATTCCGAATGGAGGTGCACTGATGCTCGCCGTGCACAGTGAAAAACTCCTGATCGACGACGGCGCGCAGGATGCCGTCTGCAACCGGCTGACGGGCACGGTCACCGACATCGTCTACCAGGGCGAGAGCCTGCGCATCTTCCTGGCGCTCGCTGATGGCATCGCGCTCAGCCTGCGCCAGCCGAGCTATCACCAGGCCTACAGCCGTATCCCGCCGCTCGGCGGCAGCCTCACCGTCGCCCTTCACCCCGAGGACACCATCGTCGTGCCCAGGGTGGACTGAACTCCAGTCTGTTCAACCGAGAGAAGAAACTCACATGTCGACCCAAGCCGCGTTCAGCAATTTCAAGGTTCTCACGTTCGACGTCGTCGGCACCTTGATCGATTTCGAGGCCGGCGTGCTCTCCGCGGTGCGCAAGATCTCCGGCAAGACGCCGGCCGAGCTCAGCGACGATCAGATTTTCGAGCCCTACAAGCGCGGCCGCGACAAGCACTATGGCCGCTCGAGCGAGGCGATGTTCCATGTCTATCGCCATCTTGCCACTGAGCTCGGACTGCCCGCCGATGACGCTGCCTGCGACGTGTTCCAGCTCTCGGTGTTGCGTTGGGGGCCGTTCTCGGATTCGGTCGAAGCGCTCAAGCGCCTGCGCACGAAATTCCGCCTGGTAGCGATGACCAATGCCGACCGCGTTGCGCTCTCCTGTTACGCGCACGCGCTCGGCAATCCCTTCGATGACACGGTGTGTGCCGACGACACCGGTGTTGCCAAGCCGGATCCGGAATTCTTCGCCTACAACAGGGGGCGCCAGTCCGCTTTCGGCTACAAGCAGTCCGACATTTTGCACGTCGCGCAGAGCCAGTATCACGACATCGGGATCGCGCGGAAGCTCGGCTACCAGGTGTGCTGGATCGAGCGCCGCCAGGGCATTGCAGGCTTCGGCGGCACGCCGGCGGTGGAGACGCTGACCAAGCCGGACTTTCATTACCCGACCTTGAAGGCGCTCGCCGACGCGGCCATTGGGCCTGCGGCGTAAATCGATGAGTGCAGGCATGACGCGGAACTGGAGTGCGCTGCCATCGGTCAACTCGCTGTGGGAAGCCACGGCGGAGCCGGCGGGCGCGTTTCCTGTCCTGTCGGGCGAGCAGCAGGCAGATGTGGTGATCATCGGTGCGGGCTACACCGGCCTCTCCGCGGCGCACCACATCGCCAGGAGCGGCCTGTCGCCGGTCGTGCTCGAGGCCAACCGCCCCGGCTGGGGCGCGAGCGGGCGCAATGGCGGGGTTATCACGGCAAAGTTTCGCCTGTCGTTCCGCGAGATCGATGCCGCGCATGGCCGCGCCATGGCGCGGCGCATGTACGAGATCGCGCATGAATCGACCGACATGGTCGAGGAGCTCGTCTCCGAGTTCGGCATCACCAGCGCAAACCTCACCCGCACGGGCCAGGTCAAGGCTGCGCACAACGAGACGACGCTGAAGGCCGCGATCGGCGAGGCCGATTGGATGACGCGCGAGATGGGCTCAGCCGAGGTCCGCATTCTCGACAAGAACGGTGTGCGCGACGAGACCGGCTCCGACATTTTTGTCGGCGGGGTGCTCAATCCCGGCTCGGGCGGAATCCATCCGCTGAACTATCTGCGCGGCCTCGCCGATGGCGTGGCACGCCGCGGAGTCCCGATTTTCCAGGAATCGCCGGTCGTAAAGCTTCGACGCGAGGATGGCGGCATCCTCGCCGAGACCCCTCAAGGTGCAGTGCGAGCCAAGCAGGCGATCATCGCCACCAACAGCTATTCCGACCTGACCGGCGCGACCGAGCAGATGCAGCGCACGCTGATCCCGTTCCGAAGCGCCATCATCGCCACCGACAAGCTGCCGCGTAATCTCGCCGGGCGGCTGATGCCCACGGGGCGCACCTATACCGAGACCAAGCGCATGATGCGCTGGTTTCGCATGGTGGACAATCGGGTGATCTTTGGTGGCCGCGGCGCGTTCGGCAAGCAGGACTCGCAAGCCGCCTTCGACGCCCTGCGTAAGGCAATGGTCGGCATCTTTCCCGATCTCGCCGATGTCCCGCTCGAATACAAATGGTCGGGCCTCGTTGCGATGACGATGGAGTCGGTACCGCATATCGGCAGGCTCGACGACCGCACTCTGGTCTCGATGGGCTACAACGGCGCCGGCGTCGCGATGTCGAGCCTGATGGGCCGCTATCTCGCCGCCTTCGTACGCGGCGAGACGCCGGAGGTCGGCCTGCTCGATGTCCGGCGCATGAAGCCCATTCCGTTCTATCCGCTGCGCGAGCCCGCGGTCCGCATGGTCGCCGGCTGGTACCAGTTTCTCGATGCGATCGGTCAGTGAGATTTCTTTGGCGATGGAGGAGGCGAGGATGACGACGAAACGGAATTCTGGATTTGGTTACGTCTTGCTGGGCGCTTCGATCAGTGCAGTTGCGCTCGGTACTGCAGCCAACGCCGCCGAGCAGATCACCTTCGTGTCGCAAGGCGGCGCCTATCAGCAGGCGCAGACGGTGGCGATCCTCGATCCTTCCGCCAAGAAGCTCGGCATCACCATCAATCAGGATTCCATCCCCGACGCCTGGCCCGCGATCAAGACACAGGTCGGCAGCGGCAAGCCAATCTGGGACGTCGTGGACACCCCGACCGGCTATTGCCTGCGCGGCGGCGAGCAGGGCCTGATCGAGAAGCTCGACTTCTCGAAGATTCCGAACGCCGCAGCGATGCCGGAGGCTTATCGCAGCCCTTATTCGGTGTCCTACGAATTCTATTCCAGCGTGCTCGCCTACAGCCAGAAGACGTTCCCGAAGGACGCGCCGAACAGCTGGGTCGATTTCTGGGACGTGAAGAAATTCCCCGGCCGCCGCGCGCTGCGCAATCACCCGATCGCAACCCTCGAAGCCGCGCTGATGGCCGACGGTGTCGCACCCGACAAGCTCTACCCACTGGACGTCGACCGCGCGTTCAAGAAGCTGGAGGAGATCAAGCCGCACATCACGGTGTGGTGGACCTCGGGCGCGCAGTCGGCACAGCTGCTCAATGACGGCGAGGTCGACATGGAGATGGCCTGGAATGGCCGCGTCAGCGCCGTCGCCAAGGAGGGCGCAAAGGTGTCCTTCACCTACAACCAGGGCATCTTGCAGAGCACCTCGCTCTGCATCCTCAAGGGCGCGCCCAATCTCGGTACGGCGGTCAAGTTCATCAACGAGGCGGTCGATCCCGTGCACCAGGCTAATCTGCCGCTCAACATCGACTACGGCCCGGGCAATCCCAAGGCGTTCGAGACGGGCGTGATCAAGCCCGAGCGCGCCGCGCAGCTGCCGAGCGAACCGGCGAACGCGGCCAAGCAGGCGTTGATGTCCTACGCCTGGTGGTCCTCGCCCGCGGGCGAAGCCGCCGAGAAGCGCTGGGCGTCGTTCATGCAGAAGTGAGCAAGCGAGGCAGCGTTGACGACATCCGTGTCCGATCCCTCCCAAAAGCACCAGCGCCGTGAGCACGGGCTGATGCTGGCATTGGTGTCGCCGGCGCTGCTGGTAATCCTGGCTCTGATCGCACTGCCGGTTGGCTGGCTGGCCTGGCAGTCGATCTATCATGATGGCTTCACGCTGGAGAACTATCGCCGCGTCTTCACCGAAGACATCTACTGGCGCAGCTTCGCGCTGACCTTCGAGATCAGCCTCGCGGTCACACTGATCGCGCTACTGCTCGGCTACCCCGTGGCCTATCTCGCCAATTCGTTGCCGAAAGGATGGAGCATTCTCATCCTGTCCCTGGTCGTGCTGCCGTTCTGGACCAGCGTGCTGGTCCGCGCCTACGCGTGGCTGGCGCTGCTGCAGCGCACCGGCGTGATCAACCAGTTTCTGCGCTATCTCGACGTGATCTCCGAGCCGCTTCCGCTGGTCCACAACACCTTCGGCACGGTGGTCGCCACCGTGCACATCCTGCTGCCGTTCATGGTGCTGCCGCTTTATGCCGCCATGCAGAAGATCCCGAACGATGTGATGCAGGCCGGCGCCAGCCTTGGAGCGAGCCCGTCGGTGACTTTCTTCCGCGTGTTCTTGCCGCTGTCGCTGCCGGGCGTGCTCGCAGGCTGCACCATGGTGTTCGTGCTCTGCCTCGGCTTCTACATCACGCCGGAGCTGCTCGGCGGCGGCCGTACCGTGATGGTTTCGATGCTGGTGAGCCGCAATGTCGAGCTCTACAATCAGTTCGGGGCCGCGAGCGCAGTCGCAGTGGTGCTGCTCCTGGGCGTGCTCGTGATCTTCTTCGCGGTCAGCCGCTTCATCTCGCTCGATCGCGTGCTGGGGCAGAAATGATGCGCGTCTCGCCCGCCCGGATTGTATTGTACGTGATCAGCGTGCTGGTGCTGGTCTATCTGATCCTACCCGTGCTGATCATCGTGCCGATCTCGTTCTCCAGCGCGCGTTTCCTGACGTTCCCGCCGCCGTCCTTCTCGCTGCGCTGGTACGAGCAATATTTCTCAAATCCCGCCTGGATGCAGGCAACGCGGGTGACGCTCACGGTCGCATTCCTGACCGTTCTGATCGCGACGCCGTGCGGCGTTGCCGCCGCCTATGCCGTCAGCCAATCCAAGCTGCGTATCATGCGCGTTATCCACATGGCGCTGCCTCTGCCGCTGGTGGTGCCGATCATCATCACCGCGGTCGGCATCTTCTTCGTCTATGCCCGGGTCGGCCTGGTCGCGACCCTGCCCGGCCTCGTGCTGGCGAATGTGATGCTGGGATTGCCTTACGTTGTCATCTCCGTGCTCGCGGGCCTGCAGAGCTTCGATCCGGCGCAGGAGATGGTGGCGCGCAGCCTCGGCATGAACCGCCTGCGCAGCTTCTTCGCGGTGACGCTGCCGCAGATCAAGTCCAGTGTCGTCGCCGGCGCCATCTTCGCCTTCATCTCGGCGATGGACGAGACGATCGTCGCGCTGTTCATCTCCGGCGGCCAGTACCAGCCGCTGACCAAGCGCATGTTCACCGCGCTGCGCGACGAGATCGACCCAACCATTGCCGCGATCTCGACGCTGATGACTGCGGCCTCCTTCATGCTGGTGCTGCTGGCGAGCGCGAGGCAGACGCGGAGCGGGTGAAGATGGCGCCCGTCCAGGGATCCCGGCGTTCGGTTCGGCCGATCGCAGGCGAAGACGTCGAAGCGCGGTGGCGAATCGCTTGATTGCGGCGCGTTGATCGTGCCATGGTTCCGCCCGCGCCGATTTGATCCTCAGCTTGCGGGCGCTTCGATAAATGCAGCTAAAGAGAACCGCCATCCCTGCATCGTCCCCGCATTGCGTGAATCGTCGGCCATCTCGACTGGGAGGGCCAGATGAAATTTGCTGCGATCGCGGATGTGCACGGGAATCGTCCGGCGCTGGATGCCGTCCTTGCGGACATTGCCGCGCTCGGTATCGACGACGTCGTAAATCTTGGAGACCACGTCAGCGGACCGCTCGAGGCGTCAAGAACTGCAGACCTCCTCATCGAGCGCGGCTTTCCGTCGGTGCGGGGCGACCAGGATCGAATCCTCCTGGAGCTCCGGCAGGCGGGTACTTCGGCACGCAGCGATTTCCAGCAACTCGCGCGCAAGCATTTCGACTGGATGGCAAGCATGCCACCCACGCTTATGTACAGAGACCGCGTGTTCCTGTGCCACGCGTCACCTGGGAACGATGCCGCCTTCTGGCTCGATCATATAGCCGACGACGGCGGCGTGCGCGCCAGTCCGATCGAGGCGATCGAGTCCGAAGCCGCGGGGATCACTGCCGAGATCATCCTGTGCGGGCACACTCATATTCCGAGGGTCGTTCGTCTGAGGGATGGACGACTGGTCGTAAACCCCGGCAGCGTCGGGCTGCCCGGCTACGACGGGAAGTTGCCTGTGCCTTACGTGGTTGAAGTCGGCACGCCCCACGCGTGCTACGCCATATTGGAGCATGCCGGAGGGGGCTGGTCCGCGACGATCCGCCATGTGCCCTACGATAGCGCGGGCATGGCCGCGCTGGCGCGCAGCAGGGGCATGCTCTCCTGGGCAAGCGCGATTGCAACCGGTTGGGTTCGGCCGGAGCGCCGTTAGGCCGGCACCCGTCAGATCCGCACCCCTGGTCCGCGTTGGCGCCGCGCTCCTCGAAGCCCTCCGGTATCTGCTCACGGATCTGGTCCAGGACGGCCGCGGCACGGGCGGTCGTGCAAAGGGCAGGGACGGGCATGCCGCCTGCGCAGGGTGCAAAAAGCCTTTCGATCTTGCGCGTCCTGTCGGCCTGTCCTACGCCACGTCCGAAGGAAATTCTTGCGAGGCGGTCAGGGGCATCGCCGAAGTTTTGAGGGGAGCCGACATGACCATTCGCAACACCCGCACCGGGGGCCAGATCCTGATCGATCAGCTCGTCGCCCAAGGTGTCGAGCGCGTCACCTGCGTGCCGGGTGAGAGCTATCTGGCGGCGCTCGATGCGCTGCATGACAGCCCGATCGACGTCATGATCTGCCGCGCCGAAGGCGGCGCGGCGATGATGGCGGAGGCCTATGGCAAGCTCACCGGGCGGCCCGGAATCTGCTTCGTCACCCGCGGGCCCGGCGCCACCAATGCCAGCCACGGCGTCCACATCGCGATGCAGGATTCGACGCCGATGATCCTGTTCGTCGGCCAGGTCGACACCGGCATGCGCGAGCGCGAGGCGTTCCAGGAGCTCGACTACAAGGCGGTGTTCGGCTCCATGGCGAAATGGGCGGTCGAGATCGATCGCCCCGACCGCATTCCGGAGCTGGTGGCGCGCGCCTTCCGCGTTGCCATGCAGGGCCGCCCCGGTCCCGTGGTGATCGCGCTGCCGGAGAACATGCTGACCGAGACCGCTGCCGTTGCCGATGCCATGCGCATCGAGCCCGCCGTGAGCTGGCCGGCGCCTGCCGATATCGAGAAGCTCGGCGCCACGCTCGCGGGCGCCAAGGCGCCGCTCGTCATTCTCGGCGGCTCGCGCTGGACCGATGACGCCACCAGGAGCATCGCGCGCTTCGCCGAGCGCTTCGACCTGCCGGTTGCGACCTCGTTCCGCCGGGCCTCGCTGATCGACGCCGATCATTCGCACTATGCCGGCGATCTCGGCATCGGACCGAGCCCGGGCCTGAAGGCGCGCATCGAGGGCGCCGATGTCGTCCTCCTCATCGGCGGCCGCATGTCGGAGATGCCGTCCTCGTCCTATACGCTGTTCGATATCCCCAACCCGCGGCAGAAGCTGATTCACGTGCATCCTGGCTCGGAAGAGCTCGGCCGGGTCTATCAGCCGGCGCTGGCGATCCAGGCGACGCCTGCCGCATTCGCCGCTGCCGTCGAGACGCTGAAGCCAACAGGCGCGGTGGCCTGGAAGGGCGAAGCCGCCAAGGCGCACGCCGATTACCTCGCCTGGACCGAGAAGGCGCGCGAGCTGCCGGGCGCGTTCCAGTACGGCCAGGTGATGACCTGGCTGCGCGACCGCCTGCCGAAGGACGCGATCGTCTGCAACGGCGCCGGCAACTATGCCGGCTGGATCCATCGTCATCACCGCTTCCACAGCTTTGCCGCGCAGCTCGCGCCGACTTCGGGCTCGATGGGTTACGGCGTGCCGGCGGGCGTGCTGGCCAAGCGGCAATGTCCGGATCGAATCGTCGTCGCCTTCGCCGGTGACGGCTGCTTCCTGATGAACGGCCAGGAATTCGCGACGGCCGTCCAGTACGACGCGCCGCTGGTCGTCATCGTCGTCGACAATTCGCAGTACGGCACCATCCGCATGCACCAGGAGCGCGACTATCCCGGTCGCGTCGTCGGCACCCAGCTCAAGAATCCTGACTTTGCGATGTACGCGAAGGCGTTCGGCGGCCATGGCGAGCGCGTCGAGCGCACCGAAGAGTTCGCCCCGGCGTTCGAGCGTGCGCTGGCCTCGGGCAAGCCGTCGATCCTCCACTGCATCATCGATCCGCGCGCGATCTCGGTCGGCAAGGACTTTACGCCGGCGGTGAAGGCGTAAGCGATGCCTACCGGCCGCCACGTCGCCATCATCGGTGCCGGCGCGATCGGCGTGGTCAGCGCGATCGAGGCGCTGCGCGAGGGCCATCGCGTCACCCTGATCGATCCGGGCGAGCCCGGCGGCGAGCAGGCGGCGAGCTATGGCAATGCCGGCTGGCTCTCCTCGCATTCGGTGATCCCGCCGGCGGAGCCCGGCATCTGGAAAAAGGTGCCGGGCTATCTGCTGGACCCGCTCGGCCCGCTCGCGATCCGCTGGTCGTATTTGCCGAAGGCGCTGCCCTGGTTGATCAAATATCTGCTCTCCGGCTGGACCGAGGCTCGTGTCGAGAAGACGGCGTTCGCGCTGCGCGATCTCCTCAAGGACGCGCCGTTGCTGCATAGGAAGCTCGCGGAAGAAGCGGGCGTGCCCGAACTGATCGAGCGCAACGGTGTGATGCATGTCTTCCCGACGCGCGGCAATTTCGACGACGATCTCGGCTGGCGCCTGCGCAAGAAGGTCGGCGTCGAATGGCTGGAGCTCAATGCCGACGAGATGCGCCAGCGTGAGCCGGAGCTGCATCCGCGCTACACCTTTGGCGTGGTGGTGGAGGAGGCCGGGCGTTGTCGTGATCCCGGCGCCTATGTCGCCGCGCTCGCCGCTCATGCGATCGCCAATGGCGCGAAGCACGTGCGGGCCAGGGCGATCGGTCTGAAATTGTCCGGCAACAAGCTCGTGGCCGTTCTCACCGAGACGGGCGAAATTGCCTGCGACGCAGCTGTGGTCGCCGCCGGCGCGCGATCGAAGCTGCTCACCGCGTCGGTCGGCGATCCCTTGCCGCTGGAGACCGAGCGCGGCTATCACGTCATGATCGAGAATCCGGAAGCGGGCCCGCGCAACTCGATGATGGCATCCGATGCCAAGATGGTGGTGAACTGGACCAACAAAGGCCTGCGCGCCGCCGGTACGGTCGAGATCGCGGGCCTCGAAGCCGCGCCGAACTGGAAGCGCGCCGAAATCCTGCGCGACCATCTTCTCGGCATGTTCCCGAAACTGCCGAAGGACATTCCGGCCGCGCGCATCAAGACCTGGTTCGGGCATCGGCCGAGCATGCCGGACGGACGTCCCTGCATCGGCTATGCGCGCGCCTCGCGCGATATCGTCTACGCCTTCGGCCATGGCCATGTCGGCCTGGTCGGATCGGCTCGCACCGGCCGTCTTGTCGCTCAGCTGATAAGCGGCAAGCAGCCCGAGATTCCGCTGGCGCCCTTCGCGCCCACTCGCTTTCTCTGAGATCTCACCATGACCACTTCCGCCAATTCGCCTTCTCGTATTGCCCGCGGCGGCAAGGCGATCTATGGCGCGCCGCTCGGCATCCTGATGCTGGAGGCGCGCTTCCCCCGCATTCCCGGCGACATGGGCAACGGCACCACCTGGCCGTTCCCCGTGCTCTATCGCGTGGTGAGCGGCGCCTCGCCGGAGAAGGTGGTGCTGAAAGGCGCGGCCGGCCTGCTGCCCGACTTCATCGATGCCGCGAAGGATCTGGTTCGGCTGGGCGCTGAGGCCATCACCACCAATTGCGGCTTCCTCTCGCTGTTTCAGAAGGAGATCGCGGCGGCGGTCGGCGTTCCCGTCGCGACCTCGTCGCTGATGCAGGTGCCGTGGGTGCAGGCGACGTTGCCGCCCGGCAAGCGCGTCGGTCTCGTCACGGTGTCGGGCTCGACGCTGACGCCGGCCCATCTCGAAGGCGCCGGCGTGCCGCTCGACACGCCGCTGGTCGGCACCGAGAACGGCAAGGAATTCTTCCGTGTCCTGATCAAGGCCGAGAAGGACGACATGGACGTCGCGCAAGCCGAGCGCGACGTGGTCGAGGCCGGCAAGGCGCTCGTCGCCGGGAATCCGGATGTTGGCGCCATCGTGCTCGAATGCACCAACATGCCGCCTTATGCCGCAGCGCTTCAGGCCGAAGTCGGGCTGCCGGTCTACGACATCTATTCCATGATCACCTGGTTTCATGCCGGAATGCGCCCGCGCGTCTTTGCGTGAATGCGTCCGAGAGATCGTCACAACTCCTGGAGCGAACCCATGAAACTATCCGGCAAGGTCGTGGCCATCACCGGCGCGGCACGCGGCATCGGCAAGGCCTGCGCGAAGAGATTCCTGGACGATGGCGTCAAGGTCGTCATCTCGGACATCGATGCCGACGGCTTGGCGGCCACGGCCGCCGAACTGGGACGGCCGGATGCCCTGCGCACCGTCGTCGGCAATGTCGCCAAACGCGCGGACGTGGATCAGCTTGTCGCAACTGCCGTGAAGGAGTTCGGCCGGCTCGACATCATGGTCAACAATGCCGGCGTCGCCCGCAATCAGGACATTCTCGATATCTCCGAGCAGGATTTCGACGACATCATCGCCATCAACCTGAAGGGGGCGTTCTTCGGCGTGCAGGCGGCGGCCAGGCAGATGATCGCGCAGGGCGGCGGCGGGGTCATCATCAACATGTCCTCTGTGAATGCGCTGCTGGCGATTCCGACGCTCGCGACCTACGCGATCTCCAAAGGTGGCATGAAGCAGCTCACCTCGGTCGCGGCCGTGGCGCTCGCTCCGCACAACATCCGCGTCGTCGCGGTCGGGCCGGGCACGATCCTGACCGACATGGTGGCGTCGTCCATCTACACCTCGGAAGATGCCCGCAAGACCGTGATGTCACGCACGCCGGCGGGCCGTGGCGGCGAGCCGAGCGAGGTGGCGTCGGTCGTGGCGTTCCTTGCCAGCGACGATGCGTCCTACATCACCGGGCAGACCATCTATCCCGATGGCGGCCGGCTGATCCTGAACTACACGGTGCCTGTAAAGGAGAAGTAGGGCGTTGTCGCCCCACACTCGCTGTCATCGCCCGGCTTGACCGGGCGATCCAGTACTCCGAGGCGGTCGTGGTTGAATCGATGGGCCGCGGCGTACTGGATTCCCCGCTTTCGCGGGGAATGACAGTCGTCGTGAGGCGGGCAGTTTGCCCATCACTCCGCCGCAACTGTTATCCCGTGGCCGAGCCGCTTCGAGATGGCGCCGGCACAGTCGCGCAAGGCATGCGCGATCGGGCTGTCCCAGCGTGCATCGAAAGTGCCTTCCGGCCCCATCGCGGTGATGACCAGCGCGACATGGCCGGAATGATCGAAGACCGGCGCGGAGAACGCGTTGACGCCGGGCAGGGGATCGCCGAGCGCGCGGGCGAGGCCGTGCTTGCGGACCTCAGCGAGCATCTCGACGACCTTGGCGCCCTTCACCGCGCGCTTGGGATTGTAGCCGACGCCGTGACGATCGAGGCCGCTTTCGAGCGCGGCGTTGATGGTCGTCTCCGGCAGGAACGCGGCAAACGCACGGCCCGTCGCGGTCTCCAGCAGCGCCATCACGGAGCCGACGCGCATCACGATATGCACCGGCTGGGTCGGTTCTTCGAGCTGCACCACGGTCGGACCATGCGTGCCCCAGACCGCGAGCGAAACCGCATGGCCGATCTGGCCCGCGAGGCCAGCGATCTTGGGACGTGCGATGCGCACGCCGGAGAGGCGGCGCAGGCTGATCAGGCCGAGCTCGAGGGCCAGCGCGCCGATCTCGTAGCGGCCGGTGGTCTCGTCCTGCTCGATCAGCCCGATACGGGAGAAGCTGGCGAGGTAGGGATGCGCCTTGGCCGGGGTCATGCCGGCCTCGCGAGCGAGGTCGCGCAGCATCATCGGCTCGCCGCATCTTGCGAGCGCACGGAGCAATTCTCCGCCGACCTCGATCGACTGGATGCCGCGGCTTTCCCTCTTCATGCGCCTCCCGGCGTGTGGCTTACGCCGCGTTGCGCCTGGCGGCGCTGTCGGCGAGATGTCGGCCGGCAATGTAGCCGAAGGTCAGCGCCGGCCCAAGCGTGATGCCGGCGCCGGGATAATTGCCGCCCATGATGCTCGCCATGTCATTGCCGGCGGCATAGAGGCCGGGAATCACGCGGCCTTCCGCGTCGAGCGCCCGCGCGTTCTCGTCGGTGACGATGCCGGCATAGGTGCCGAGATCGCCGATCACCATCTTGATGGCATAGAACGGGCCGTGCTCGATCGGCGCGACGCAGGGATTCGGGCCGTGCAGCGCATCGCCCTGGTAGCGGTTATAGGCCTTCGAGCCCTTGCCGAAGGCGGCATCGTGCCCCAACGGCGCGGTCGCATTGAACTGCCTGACGGTCTCGACGAACGCCCTGGTATCGATTCCGGCCTTCGCTGCGAGCGCTTCCAGCGTATCGCCGCGCATGAGATAGCCGGTATTCAGGTGATGGCCTAGCGGCATCGGGAAGGGCGGCACGCAGCCGAGGCCGTATTTGCGCAGAGTCTGGTGGTCGCAGACGAGATAGGCTGCGATTTCCTCGCCTGGCCTGGCCGCCTTGATCATGGCCTGGACGAAGTCGTGATAGGAGTTGCCTTCGTTGGCAAAGCGCCTGCCGTCGCGCATCACCGCGATCACGCCGGGTTTGGCGCGGTCGATGAAATGCGGCATCACGCCCCTGGAGCCGTCCTTGCGCGTGGTCAGCGACACCGGCACCCAGGCTGCCGCGTTCGGGAGGCGGTCCTCGACCTGCCCGCCGGCGGCTTCCGCCAGACGTAGTCCATCCCCGGTATTGCCGGTCGGCCCTGGCGAATAGTGCTCGTTGCCGGTCGGTGCATGCGGAAACATCTTCTTGCGCCGTTCGACATCGTGGGGGAAGCCGCCGCAGGCAAGCACGACGCCCTGTCGTGCATGGACGCGCACATCGCGTCCCTCGCGCGAGACGATCGCGCCGGTGACAGTGCCGTTCTCGACCGTCAGCTCGCGCACCGGCGCGGACAGCCACATCGGAATTTTGAGATCGAGCGCGGATTTCGCCAGACGTCCCGCCAGCGCATTGCCGTTGGTCAAGGTCATGCCGCGGCCGTAGCGCAGCACGTCCATCAGATGCCGCGACAGGCGCTTGGCGACGTAGACCGCGGAGGTCAGCGACTTCGTCACCCGCATGAAATGGATGATCTCCTTGCCGGAGCCAAGCATCATGCCGAACACGGTCAGCTCCGGCAGCGGCATGCCGAGGGTCTTGATGAGGTCGCCGAGCTCGCGCCCGTCGAACGGGCGCGTCACCATGGAGCGGCCGCCCTGGGCGCCGCCGGGGGCTTCGGCGTGATAATCGGGAAACACCAGCGGCATGTCGAAACGGAGCGCGGTCCTGGTGGTGAAGAAATCGATCGCCTCGGGGCCGGCGCTCAGGAAGGCATCGACCCGCGCGGCGTCGTAATTGTTGCCGGCCTCGTGGCGCAAATATGTGCGGGCCTGTTCCGGCGTCTCCTCGATGCCATAGGCCTTCGCCAGCGACGTACCGGGAATCCAGAGCCAGCCGCCCGAGCGCGCGGTGGTGCCGCCGAACCGCGGCTCCTTCTCGACGATCAGCACATCGAGGCCGCGGTGGCGTGCAGTGATCGCGGCCGACATGCCGGAGCAACCCGATCCGGCCACGAGCACATCGCACTCGTAAGTCTCAATTGCGCCATGCTCGGTGCTGGTCATGTCTCGCCTCACTTCTTCAGGAGCGGACATTTGGATTCGGAGACCGGGCGAAAGGCGTCCTCGCCCTTCACGGTCTTGACGATGTCTAGATAGTCCCACGGCTCCTTCGATTGCTCGGGCGTTTTCACCTTGGCGAGATACATGTCGCGGATGACGCGGCCGTCCTCGCGCAATTTGCCGCCGTGAACGAAGATATCCTCGATCGGCAGTTCGCGCATCTTGGCCATCACCTTGGCGGAATCGTCGGTGCCGGCCGCCTTGATGGCCTTCAGATAGTGCAGCACCGAACCGTAGACACCGGTCTGGATCATGGTCGGCATCACCTTGGTGCGCTCGTAGAACTTCTTCGACCAGGCGCGGGTGGCCTCGTCCATGTTCCAGTAGGACGCCGTGGTCATGTAGGTGCCCTGCGCGGCCTTCAGCCCGATCGCGTGCACGTCGGTATCGAACATCAGAAGGCCGACCAGCTTCTGGCCGCCCTGGACGAGACCGAACTCGCCGGACTGCTTGATCGCATTGTCGGTGTCCTGGCCGGCATTGGCGAAGGCGACCACGTCGGATTTCGAACTCTGCGCCTGCAGCGCGAAGGAGGAGAAGTCGGCGGTGTTGGTCGGGTGCTTGACGCCGCCGAGCACCTTGCCGCCCATCTCGTTGATGAAGCGCGTGGCGTCCTTCTCGAGCTGCTGGCCGAAGGCATAATCGGCCGTGATGAAGTACCAGGACTTGCCGCCTTCCTTGACCACGGCGGAGGCCGTCACCTTCGACAGCGCGTAGGTGTCATAAGTAAAATGCACGGTGTTCGGGCTGCACAGTTCGTCGGTCAGCGAGCTCGCGCCGGGACCGGAGAGCAGCGCGATCTTGCCCCGCTCGCGCACCATGTTGTGGACGGCGATCGCGATGCCGGAATTGGGAATGTCGGCGACGGCGTCGACCTTGCCGTTGTCGAACCAGCCGCGGACGATCTGCACGCCGACGTCGGTCTTCATCTGATGGTCGGCACCGATGATCTCGATCGGCTTGCCGAGCACGGTCGGCCCGAATTCCTCCACCGCCATCTTCGCGGCTTCCACGGAGCCAGGCCCGCTATTGTCGCGGCCCCAGCTGGACAGATCCGTCAGCACGCCGATCCGCACCACGTCGTCGGAGACTTGTGCAAAAGCAGCGGATGTCATGGCCGCGAGCATGACGCAGGCCAGAAGCGCTCTCATCGTCGTTCCCTCTCTTATTGGCCGCTTGCGCGGCGGATTGTTCCGGAGGTTAATTAGTTAATGGCAAATGAGTTTGTCAATGGTGAATTGGCCTGGTGGATCGGGATGTGGCGAGCAACTGCATCCAACGCTCTCATGGGATGCGCTGGAATCCTGGGCGTCGGGATGAGCAAGCGGGATTTGCAGCGTTCGGAAACACCAGGAAGGCGATGGTCGCCGGCGCGAGCCGAATCGTTCCCCTCGGCGTTGCGCGTGCCTCGAGTCGCGGCAGCCGGCCTTCGGTGGTCAGCGCCAGCCTCTTGCCGTTCAACCGCACGATCGCGCCCTGCAACCGCGCCGCGCCGAGTGTGTAGCGCTCGGCGGGATCCGATAGCGTCAGCGCGTGGGAGGCGCGACGCGACGTGTTGATTGCGAGCAGCGACACCGCACCTGCCATGGCCGGATGGCAATGCGCATAGAGATGGAGATCGCGCGGAGCAGCCTTGCCTGCGTCGAGCACGGTCGTTCCCATCAGCCGGCGCCAGAGCAGCGCGGCCCAGTAGCTCGGCCGTGGCCGAAAGGTTGCTTCGTCGAGCAGGCCGTAGTCGCTGCCGGCCAGCGTGTTGTGCATCACCACCTGGACGCCGGCTCTCGCCAGGCGTCCGAGTTGGTCGAGATAGCGGAACGTGTCGAGAAAGGTCCGGTCCCATCGGCCGCCGCCGCAGGCGGCATCAGCCGTCTCGGTCAGCCAGATCGGCTTGCCCGGCTCGAATGCGTCCCGCAGGGCCTGGTAGGTCACGAGTGTCGCATCCGTGCGGGCCAGCCATTGCTCCGAGAGGGCCTGTGCCGGATCGTCGTGCCCGCCGCAGCGCGGCGAGATCGTGTTGTAATGGTGATAGGTGAAGCGATCGACGCCGGGACCGGACGCGGCAAGCAGGTCGCGCGTGGTGATGCCCGAGCCGGATGGCGATGATGAATCGCCGACCGAGCCTGGACCGAGGATCAGCGTCTCCGGCGCGGCGCGCCGCATCCAGTCGCGGAAGATCCTGAAGTCGCGGCCATAGGCCATTGCATCATATCCCGCCGGTGCGCCGTTCGTCGCTGCGAGCGTCGGCTCATTCATGAACTCGGCGGCGGCGATGCGGCCGCCCAGCGCGCGCGTGGTATCGACCAGCTGCTGTGCCTGATCCGGCTTCCATACGCCATCGGCATCGCGGCTGCCGGGACTGATCGCAAAGGAAGTGACGATCTCCGCATCGACCGCACGCGCGAACTCCACGACACCGCGCCACTGCGTTCGGCTGAGCACCGAGTTGAAACCCGGCGGCGGCTTTCCCGGCGCGTCGGCAAAGAACGTTGCATTGGCCCAGGTGCCGCTCACGCGCAGATAGGCCGGCGACAACGCCGCGGCGAGCAGGCGCAGGCGCGCATTGGCAAGATCGATCGGCGGTCTCGCGCTGTAACGATCGCGTTCGTCGAAGGCATGTGCCGTTCGCGGATAAGGCTTCCAGAATCGTCCGCCGGTCACCTCCACCATCTCGATGTTGTAGGACTGAAAGCGCGCATCGATCGCTCCGATCGCCTTCAATCCGGCAGGCGAGATGGCGATGTCGTCGGCGTGCGCCGGGCTCAACGTCAAGGTCGTGAGCAGCGCAATCGTCATCGCGCCTGCAGTCTGACCGATCCGGCGCGATTGGGGTCCCAGCCTGTCGTGTGCCGCCCGGTGGTCGGTCATGCGCTGCCGGTCCAGATGCATCACAGGCCACCCGGCCTTTGTCCAGGATCCACTTCTATCTTACCTCGCAATCGACGCCCGGAGCAGCTTTGGGACCACCTGTCGCCGCGGCGGTGAGCCGGCCTCCGCGGCGGTGAGAGGGAGCCGGTCAGCCGACAATCGAGCAGGGCGGGCACAAAAAAATCGCGGCAGCCCTCTTGAAACCGATTTCCGGCTTTCTAAGTCGTTTTTTGCCGCGAGAGCGGTGTGCCGGATGCCAGAACCGGGTCCGGCACGGGCGCCGGGCTGGGTCTTTTCGGACCCGTCTGAATCCCCGCCTTGCGCTCCTTCGTATCCATCTTGCTCTTTGGAGGACTTGGTTATGAGGACCAGTTTCGACTTCGCGCCCCTGTGGCGCTCCACCATCGGCTTCGATCACCTGGCCGACCTCGTCGACAGCACGCTGCGCCAGGCGACCGAGGACAATTATCCCCCCTACAACATCGAACGCTCCGGTGAAGACCATTACCGGATCAGCCTCGCGGTGGCGGGTTTCGGCGCCAGCGATATCACCGTGACGGCCGAGCAAAACGCGCTCACCATCGAGGGCAAGAAGCCAGAGACCGCTGCGCGCGAATATTTGTACCAGGGCATCGCCGCGCGTCCGTTCCGGCGTGTGTTCAATCTCGCCGATTACGTCCAGGTGAAGCAGGCCTCGTTCCAGGACGGGCTCCTGATCATCGATCTCGTTCGCGAGGTTCCGGAAGCGATGAAGCCGCGCCGGATTCCGATCGCGGGCGGCGCCCCTGCGACATCACAGATCGAGCAGAAGAAAGCAGCCTGAGCGCTCGATCGGTCGAACGGCGGAACGCGGCGCGCGGATGCGCGGGCCGCGCTCCCGATGCATGAAGGAGAGAACCATGGCTTTTCGTGATCTCATTCCCTGGTCGAGAAACCAGGAGCTTGCGCCCGCGCGCGACAATTTCGATCCGTTCCTGACGCTTCACCGCGAAATGAATCGTCTGTTCGACGACGTCTTCCGTGGCTTCGGCGGCACCAGCCTGTCGCCGCTGATGGAAGGCCGGTTCGGCTGGCCGAAGGTCGAGCTCAGCGAGACCGACAAGACGCTGACGGTCTCAGTCGAGCTTCCCGGCCTCACCGAGAAGGACGTGCAGGTCGAGGTCGCCAATGGCGTCCTGACCGTCCGCGGCGAGAAGAAGGCGGAGCGCAACGGCGAAGGCAGGTACTTCACCGAGCGCTATTACGGCGCCTTCGAGCGGCAGATCCCGCTGGAGGGCGTCGAGGAGGACAAGGCCGAAGCGTCGTTCAAGAACGGCGTCCTGACCGTGTCGCTGCCGAAATCGGAGAAGGCGCGCGAAGGCGTCAAGCGCATCGCGATCAACACGCACTAGTGTCAAGCGGGCCGGCGGCGATTGGCGCCGCCGTCTCATCATCAACAAAACCGTCCCCCGGAAAGGAGCATGAGGGAGACAAACCGATGACCAACGTGAATACCAATCCCGGCACTCTCAATCCGCTGTTTCACCCTGCGGCCCATTACGGCTCGCCCGCCGACGTTCTGAATGCGCCGGAGCTTTCCTCGCCCGAGAAGCGCATCATCCTGTCGTCCTGGGCATCCGACATGTACGCCGTCGAATCCTGTCCCGCCCTGCGCGAGATTCCCGGCATGAGCCACACGGTCCGGCTCGCCGATATTCTGGCCGCCTTGCGCAAGCTAGACGGCGACAACGACAATGACGATCCGCCGCGGGGCGGCGGCGTGCCGATGCGGCTGCGGCGGCCATGGGCCGCCGCAGAAGGGCGGGCCGCATGATGGTCACGCCCGCCGTTCTCGGACTCGTGCTGCTCGGCCAGTCCGCGGCCGCCTGGGCTGTTCCGTTTCTGGCCCTGCAGGGCTGGATCGTCGCCTCACGCGACGAAGGCTGACGCCACGAAAGTCCCGAATACTCACACAACACAAGCGGCAAGTGACGATGATGAATGCTGTGCGTCTGCTGTTCCTGGCCTTGCTGGTGCTGACGCTCACGGCGTCGCAGCCTGCCGCCGGCCAGATTCCGGATCTGAAGACCGGCGGCTCGGTGCCGACCCTGGCGCCGCTGGTGCGCCAGGTGACGCCTGCCGTGGTCAACATTTCCGTGCACGGCCGCGTGCGCGAGGACAATCCGCTCTATCGCGACCCGCTCTTCCGCGAATTCTTCGACGTTCCCAGGCTGATCGAGAAGGAGGTCAATGCGACCGGCTCCGGGGTCATCGTCGATGCCCAGCGCGGCTATGTGCTGACCAACAATCACGTGGTCGAAGGCACCTCCGCCGTTCAGATCACGACCAAGGACGGCCGGCAGTTTTCCGCCAGGGTCATCGGCCGTGATCCGCCCACGGACGTCGCGGTGCTCCAGGTCCAGAACCCTGCCGAGTTGAAAGCGCTTCCCTTCGGGGACAGCGACGGGCTCGAGGTCGGTGACTTCGTCCTTGCGATCGGCAATCCCTTCGGCCTCGGCCAGACCGTGACATCAGGGCTCGTCAGCGCGCTGGGCCGCACCGGCCTCGGCAAGCAGGGCTATGAGGATTTCATCCAGACCGATGCGGCGATCAATCCCGGCAATTCCGGCGGAGCGCTGGTCAGCCTGCGCGGCGAACTCGTCGGCATCAACTCGGCGATCATCTCACCCGCGGGCGGCAATGTCGGCATCGGCTTTGCCATTCCGGTCAACATGGCGCGCAAGGTGATGGAGCAGATCATCGCCAAGGGTCGCGTCGAGCGCGGCCGTATCGGCGTTTCGCTGAAGGACCTGCATCCGTCAATCAACAAGGGATTGAATCAAGGCGCCGTCATCGCCGAGATCGCCGCGGATTCACCCGCAGAGAAGGCCGGCTTGCGCAAGGGTGATATCGTCACCGGAGCCGACGACCGCCCGATACGCACGGCCGCGCAGCTCCGCAACACGATCGGCCTTGCGCGCGTCGGCGAGGACGTGAAGCTCACTCTGCTGCGCAAGGGTGCGCCGCTCACCGCCACGGTGAGAGTGGCGCCGGCGACTGAGTCCAGCAGCGCGCTCGCAGGCCCCAATCGCCTCGTTCGCTGAACCAAATGCGGGTGCCATCCGCGGAAGGAAAGGCGGTTCGGCCCCTGCGACGATCTCCGAGCTCAGGCCGCGCGGTGATCCCATCCGCCTTGCAGGTCCCGGATCAGCCGCCGCTCGCGTTCGATGCGTCGGCGATAGAGCTCGCGCTCATGCTCGGTCCTGGCGCTTGCAAGAAGCAGCTCGTAATGGCCGATGACCTTCTCGCTGCCTCGAATGAGCAGGTCTCGCTGACTGTTCATTGCGCCATCCCCGCCGCATTGGCCGGCGCTCCGGAAGCGCGGAAGCTGACAGGGAAGGTCGCCGCGGTCAGGCCATCGAGCGCCGATTGCTCTTCCGCGAGGCGCCTCTCGACAAAATGGCGCTCCAGCTCCGACAGCCTGGTCTTCAGCAGGCGCCGGTAGCGGTGGATGTTGTTGCGGTGCGCACGAATGCGGGCCAGATTCTCATCGAGCATCATCGTCTCTCCAGACGGTCGCGTGAATTCCTTTGATGTCGAGGGTGAGAAAGTCTCTTCTCGGCGGAAAAAATATTCAGCGGGTGACCGCTGTCAAGATGGTCGAAGCCGCATTCGCCTCTCCCCACTCGCGGCAGAGCAATCGTATCTGACTCTTGGGGCTGACCTTGAGCGCGCGCGTCGTCCTTCGAGACGACCGCTTCCAGCGGTCTCCTCTCCATGAACCACCTGTCAGACGACGTCTGGCAGGTGTTCATGGTTCCATGTGCAGCGTCCGCTTTCGGCGCTGGGGACTCAGGATGAGGCTAAGCAGCACTGTCTCCGTTGAAGCTGCTGCCACGCATTTCGACCTCATCCTGAGGGGCCCGCCTAAAGCGGGTGTCTCGAAGGATGGCCCACATGGAGTTCTATAGCCGGGTTCCGCCAGCGATTACCTCTTGTTGGCCAGCAAGCGAACGTCGTACGGCCATATTTGAGCAGGAGTGATTTCCCGTGAGGGAGGCGCTCCGATGACCAAAGCTCTGATCACCGCTGTTGCAATACTGGCGTGGGTGCCGGCGAGCGCTTTTGCGCAGGAGCGCGCAGGCGATGCGGCGCTCGGCGCGGTGTCGGGCGCGGTCGTGCTGGGCCCGATCGGCGCGGTCGCCGGAGCCCTGATCGGCTACACGGCCGGACCTTCGATCGCCCGTTCCTGGGGTGTGCGAGGTTCGCAGTCGGCCAGGCACCGGCAGCCGCCACGCCGTTCGGCTGCGGCCAGCGTCCCATCGCGCACGCGCGAGGTGATGGCAGCCAACGGCCAGATGAGAGCTGCCGGCAATCCGACCCCACCGGTTCAAGCCGCGCCTGCCGTGCCGGCGCCAGCCTCGGCGCCGCCCGTTCAGGGATTCGACTGAGGCCGGAACCTCAAGTCGAAGCTTCGGGCGCAGCCGATCGAGCTGGCGAGGCCTGCGTGCTGGTCTAGGATTGGCCCAGGATCTTCCTCGCGGCGCGAAGGTGCGGCTTGTCGATCATCTGGCCGTCGAGCCGCAGCGTGCCGGAATCGGGATTGCTGGCGAACGCCGCGATCACCTTCTCCGCCCATGTGCGCTCGGCGTCCGTCGGCGCGAAGGTTGCGTTGACGATGTCGACGTGCTTGGGATGGATCAGCGCCTTGGCCGAAAAACCGTCACGCCGCGCCGCGCGCGTCTCCTGCTCGAGGCCAGCGAGGTTGTCGATGTCGGTGTAGACCGTGTCGATCGGCGCGACGTCGGCCGCAGCCGCGGCCATCAGGCAGAGATCGCGCGCAAGACGATAGGGGCTGTGGAACACGCCGCCGGAGGCTTTCTCGGTCGCGCCGAGCGAGGCCGAAAGATCCTCCGCGCCCCACATCAGGCCGGCGAGGCGGGCGGAGCAGCCCTTGTAGCTGCCGAGGCCGAAGATCGAGCCGGCGGTCTCCGTCGCGACGCAGACGATGCGAGTCGTGCCGATCGCGATGCCGGCTACTGCTTCCAAGGCTTCGAGCCAGGCCGCGACCTGCCGCACGTCGTCGCCGCCCTGCGATTTCGGCAACACGATGCCGTCAGGTCTGCCCGGCATCACTGCGGCGAGATCGGCGAGCGTCATGCCGGTGTCGAGCGCATTGACGCGGACGTAGAGTTGATGCGGCTTGCTGCGACCCTTCAGCATGGCAACCGTCAGCCCGCGCGCCTCCGCTTTCTTCTCGGTGACGACGGAGTCCTCGAGATCGATGATCAGCGCGTCGGCCCTGCCTTCGCTCGCCTTTTCGAATTTGCGCGGGGAATCGCCCGGCACGAACAGCATCGAACGCATCAGACCGGCCTCTTGTGCATCATCGCCATGCGGCGGCATTTGCCGACGATCTCGTCGTTCTGGTTGTACGCGTGGTGCTCGAACTCGACGATGCCGGCCCTGGGCCGCGATTTGGATTCGCGCATCGAGAGCACCTTTGTCGTGGCCCGCAAGGTGTCGCCGTGGAAGACCGGCTTCGGAAACGTGACGTCGGTCATGCCGAGATTGGCGACGGTGGTCCCCAGGGTCGTATCATAGACCGTCATGCCGATCATGATGCCGAGGGTGTAAAGGCTGTTGAAAATGCGCTGGCCGAACTCGGTCTTCTCGGCGAAATGCGCGTCGATGTGCAGCGGCTGCGGGTTGAGCGTCAGCAGGCTGAACATGGTGTTGTCCATTTCCGTGACGGTCCGGGTCAAAGGATGCATGAACTCCCGGCCCACGGAAAAGTCCTCGAAGTAAAGTCCGGCCATCGCGGTTTCCTCCCTGCGAAATAACGGCGCGCGCATAGCTTCGCGCCGCATGACCCTATGCATGATAGACGCAGTTGATAGCGAAATTCACGTATCTGTATGCGGTTTTTCGAGCTAAAGAACGCAGGCGAAGGCATGTCGGGGCGCAGCAAGCGGCCACGGCCCTTGCGTGGGGAACGCGAAAGAAGGGAGATGGCGCGGTCGCGGCTCCCAAGAAGGAGATCAAGACCATGGATTTCGCGCTCACCGATCAGCAGGAAGCCATTCGCGACGCCATCGCCAAGATCTGCGAGCGCTTTCCCGATGCCTACTGGCTGAAGAAGGACCACGACGGCGGCTTCCCGCACGACTTCCACAAGGCGCTGGCGGACGCCGGCTGGCTCGGCATCTGCGTGCCGGAAGAATATGGCGGCTCCGGGCTCGGCATCACCGAGGCTGCGATCATGATGCGCACCATCGCGGAGTCGGGGGCCGGCATGTCCGGCGCCTCCGCGGTCCACATCAACGTGTTCGGGCTCAATCCCGTCGTCGTGTTCGGCACCGAGGAGCAGCGCAAGCGCATGCTGCCGCCGATGGTCGAGGGCCGCGAGAAGGCGTGCTTTGCGGTGACCGAGCCCAACACCGGTCTCAACACCACGCAGCTCAAGACCCGTGCGGTCGCCAAGAACGACCGCTACATCGTCAACGGCCAGAAGGTGTGGATCTCGACCGCGCAGGTCGCACACAAGATCCTGCTGCTGGCGCGCACCACGCCGCTGGAAGAGGTGCGCTCGCCCACCCACGGCCTCAGCCTGTTCTACACCGATTTCGACCGCAACAGGATCAAGGTCCATGAGATCGAGAAGATGGGCCGCAAGATCGTCGATTCCAACGAGCTGTTCTTCGAGGATTTCGAGATTCCGATGGAGGATCGGATCGGCGAGGAAGGCAAGGGCTTCCAGTACATTCTCGAAGGGATGAATCCGGAGCGTATCCTGATCGCTGCGGAAGCCGTCGGTCTCGGCAAGCTCGCGCTGTCTCGCGCCACCGAATACGCCAAGACTCGCGTCGTGTTCAATCGCCCGATCGGCAAGAACCAGGGTATCCAGCATCCGCTCGCGGTGAACTGGGTCGAGCTCGAAGCGGCCTGGCTGATGGTGATGTCCGCGGCGTGGCAATATGACAAGGGCATGCCCTGCGGCGCCGCGGCCAATGCCGCGAAATATCTCGCAGGCGAAGCGGGCTTCTCGGCCTGCGAGCAGGCGGTGATGACCCATGGCGGCTTCGGCTATGCCAAGGAGTTCCATGTCGAGCGATACTTGCGCGAAGTGCTGATTCCGCGCATCGCGCCGGTCAGCCCGCAGCTCGCGCTCAGCTTCATCGCGGAAAAGGTGCTCGGCCTCGCCAAGTCGTACTGAACGGGGTGTTGTGGCGCAAACCAGATGGGCCGCCTATTCGGCGGCGATCCGCTCCATCGCCATGGCGCGAAGCCTGGCGCGCTGGATCTTCACGCCGTTGGCGCTGTCGGTGACGGGGAAGGCGTCCACGACATAGATCCGCGCCGGCACCTTGTAGCCGGCGAGCCGCTCGCGCAGGCTCGTCGTGAGCGCTTCCTGCCGCGGCGGCTCCCCTGCCGGGATCACGAAGGCGACGCAGCGCGCCTGGCCCTTCAGGTCGACTGCAACCACCTGGGCGTCGGCAACGCCGGTGCACGATTTGAGCTCGTCCTCGATCTCGCCCGGCGCGACCAAGAAACCGCCGAGCCGCATCGCATCGCCAGCGCGGGTCTCGTAGACGAAGGAGCCGTTGCCGCGCAGCCGGCCGATGTCGCCGGTGCGAAAGAATCCGTCGGCGGTGATCGCTTCGCGCGTCGCATCGAGGTTGTTGAAATAGCCGAGGAAACGTGACGGCGCGCTGATCTCGATCTCGCCGGACACGCCGCTGGCCGCAAGCTCGCCGGTCTCGACATCGCGGACGCGGAGTTTCGCGTCCGGCGACATCGGCCAGCCGCCGCCCTCGATGCGATCGGCGAAGGCATCGCCGCGGCGGGCGATCGAGAACAGCGCCTGCACCTCGCTCGAGCCGTACAGGCCGAACAGCTTCACGCCGCGCGTCTCGGCCTCCGCGGCCAGCTCGCGCCAGCCGGGCTGAAACGCGGCGAAGCCGCAGACCTCGAGATGCGGGAATGGGCGTGGCGCATCGGTGAGGGCGAGAATGCGCCGGAACATCTCGTCCGAGCCGAAGGAATGCGTGATCCCGTGCTCGCCGAGGATCTTCAGGGCCGGCGCCGCTTCGAAGGCGCCGAGTATATGGATGGTCGCGCCGGCTGCGATGAAGCCGAGCAGGCTCGTCATGCCGAAGGTGCCGCAGAACGGCAGCATGGCCAGCAGCGAATGACGCTGGTGATCGAGTTGGAGCGCGTGGGCGACGGAGGCGGCGTGCGTCGCCAGCGTCCGCTGCGAATGCGCGACGAGCTTCGGCCCCTTGGTGGTGCCCGAAGTCGTGTAGAGCAGGACCGGCAGGTCGACATCATCCTGAACCGCGGGGGCGGGGGGATAGGACCGGTCGAAGGCGTCGAACCGCACACAGGGCCAGTGCGCGGGGATCGCATCCGCGCCGACCACGGCAAGCTTTTGCAGCGTGGGCACCTCGTCGCTGGCGACATCGGCGAGGATGGCGGCAAAATCGATCGCGCGGAATGCGGCCTCGACCACCATCAGCCTGGCACCGGACACCTTGAGCAGGTGCGCGACTTCCGCGCTGCGGTAGCGCGTGTTGACGGCAGCGACGACCGCACCAAGGCGGGCGGCGGCGAACAGCAACGCGATCCATTCGATCCGGTTGACCAGCCAGACCGCGACCACGTCCCCCTTGCCGATGCCTTGCGCCGCGAGCCAGGCCGCGGTCTGCTCGATTCTTTCCGAGAACCCCGTGCGCGAGACCGGCGTGCCGTCGAACACGAAGGCGGGTTCGGCGGCTGTCTCGATACGGATCAGCGATTGCAGCGAAAAATCGTTGGCGCTCATGGCAATCGGAGTATCCCGATCGCGCCAGGCTGTCTACTTGGTGCCGAACATCCGGTCGCCGGCATCGCCCAGGCCCGGCACGATGTAGCCGTGGTCGTTGAGGCGCTCGTCGATCGCGGCGGTCCAGATCGGCACGTCGGGATGCTCGCTCTGGAACTGGGCGATGCCCTCGGGCGCGGCCAGAAGGCAGACGAAACGGATGTCGCGGGCGCCGCGCGCCTTGAGCAGGGACGCGCCGGCACAGGCCGAGTTGCCGGTTGCCAGCATCGGGTCCATCAGGATCACGGTGCGGTCGGACAGGTCCTGCGGTGCCTTGAAGTAATATTCCACGGCCTGCAACGTTTCGGGGTCGCGGTAGAGCCCGATATGGGCAATGCGCGCCGAAGGCATCAAGGCGAGCATGCCGTCGAGGAAGCCGACACCGGCGCGCAGGATCGGCGCCAGCGTGAGCTTCTTGCCGGCGATCTTGGGCGCCCGCATCGGCGCGATCGGCGTCTCGATCTCGACCAGCTCCAGCGGCAGGTCACGCGTCACCTCGTAGCAGAGCAGCATCCCGATCTCGTTCAGGATCTCGCGAAAGCTCTTGGTCGATCGGTCCTTCTCCCGCATCAGGGAGAGCTTGTGCTGGACCAGAGGATGGGTGACGACGTTGACGCTGCTGGTGCTCATGAAACCGCTCTACACGGTTCCATGAAACTGCGCCAGATCGGTCGAGACCTTTCCGTGGGCGACGCTGCCTACGGGGCATCGCGACCGCGCTGCGGGCGCGGTTGCTCGCCTCATAGGCAGCTATGGTCAGCTCGCGGTCGATCGCCATGCGCATGGCGTCTATGGCCGGTTGGCGCAGGCGCTTCTTCGCAGTTGCATGCGAAGGCTTGTGGATGGTGCGCAAGCCGGCGATGATCTCCTCGAGCGTGGTGTCGACCGTCTCCGGCGCAACCACGCGATCGAGAAGGCCCGCGGTCAACGCCTCCTCCGGCCCGTACATCTCACCCAGCGTGGCGGTACGGCTGAGCCAGGCCGGATGCAGGCGGCTGCGGGCGAGCTCGATGGCAAAGCTGGGTGGCGCGATGCCGATCGCGACCTCGTTCAGCCCCATGCGGTGCGGTCCGCGTGCGCCGAGCCTCACGTCGCAGGCGAGCAGCAGGAACGTCCCCATCGGATAAGCATGGCCCTCCATCACGCCGATGGTCGGATGCGGGAACGACATCAGCCGCAGCGCCAGCTCCGCGCCGGCCCGGACCATATCGAGGCTCTTGGCGGCATCGCCCGAGGCGAACACTTTCAGGTCGAAGCCGGCCGAAAAGACGCCCGGCCGCGCCGAGCGCAGCACCACGATCTCCGCCTCCGTCTCGGCGCGGTCGAAGGCGGCTGCGATTTCGCCCAGCATCGCGGTCGACATCGCATTGACCTTGCCGTCGTCGAGCTCGATCCACGCCACGCCGTCTCTGAATTCGTAGGTCACTCTCTCTAGCATCTGCCTCTCCCTGTCATCGTCATGGCTTGACTGTCGGAGGCTGATGTAGACCAATCAATATAGTTATTGACCGGAGGGGAGTGCCATGCCGGCCGTGCCAAAGCACCGTCAGCCCATCATCAATGCTGCGGTGACCCTGTTCCGCCGCCAGGGATTTGCCCGCACCGGCCTCAACGACATCGTCGACGTCAGCGGCGCGCCGAAGGGCTCGCTCTATCATTACTTTCCGGACGGAAAATCCTCGATCGCGGTGGCCGCGGTCGAGGAGGCGGGACGCCGCGTCGCGGCGACGGTCGCCAAGCTCGCGGCGGAGTGCGGCTCGACCGGCGAGCTCTTGCGCGCGCACGCGAGGCTGCTGGCCGGTTGGATGCAGGGCTCCGGCTTCCGCAACGGCTGCCCGATCACGACCGTGCTGCTCGAGCTTGCGCCACGCGAGCGGGCGGTGTCGGAGGCCGGTCGCAAGGCCTATGCGGCGCGGATATCGATCCTTCGTGACAAGCTGGTCGCCGACGGGTTTGCCAGGCCGCGCGCGGAGGCGCTGGCCGTGCTCTGCACGTCGGCGCTGCAGGGCGCGCTGATCCAGGCCCGCGTCGAGCGCAGCCGCCGGCCGATCGAGGTCACCGCGGCGGAGCTGGCACGGCTGATCGAGGCGGAGCGGAGGAGCTAGACTCCAAGCCCGCGCGCCACCAGCGTGATCACCAGCGTCAGGATGCCGCCCCAGATCAGGCTCAGCGTCATCGTCAGAATGGTCACGGTGACCGCCTGCTCCAGAGTTCCCCTGAAGGGCTGCATGCTAGCCGTCCGAGGTCGCGTTCGCAGCGGCGCGCATGCCAAATAGCAATGCGCCCATCAATGCGACCAGGATGACGATCTTGTGCTCGACCATGTCGTTACCTCGCAAGGCGCGCCAGGCGCCGCTTCACCCCGCTCAGCCATCGTGCCGCCAGCGCGCCCAGCGGATTGCCCCGGTTCGCGACGTCGAGCTCGAAGGTCTCGGCCGGAAACACCAGCGCGCATCGTGCCGGTGCGCTCTGCCGGTTGGCGAAATCGATCGCGGAGCTCCTGAACAGGAAGAGGCCGCCGACGCGCCCCCTGGCCTCTCGGGCCACCCAGAGCCCGGCCCGGTTACGTCAGATGAAAAAACGGGAATGGCGGCACTGACGACATCAGGGTCGAGTGGCTTCAGTGCCGTCGTCGCGCCGATTTCAGGCGCCGTCGTTCGCGACTCCGGCAGGCGGTGCACGGCTTGAAGGGCGATCGCGGCCATGGCGGCCTCCTCACACATCTGCAAGGTCATGACGTCTGCCGTGCCGGTCAAGCGGGGAGATGCCAGAGATGGATTGCGATTCTCAGCGCGATCAGCGCGGTGAGCACGCTGCCCATCGAGAGCAGGCCGAGCACCTGGAGCGCCATACGCTTGAGCTGGGCCTTGCGCGCTTCGGAGATGCGCGCCGCGCGTTCGGCCCCGAAGCGCCGGTCGAAACCATGTGTCATGATCGACATCGTGGAAGTCCTTGTCCTTGGCGCAGCGAGGCGACCGCTCCAATCTGCCGCTCATGATGTCCATCCTTGCGTAGGATTGCGAGATGAGCGCCGGCGCATCCGCATAGGAATGTCATAGAGACGCCGATCCTCGCGCCGGCAGCCCTCTGAAGAGATCGGGGTTCCGCTTCGGTCGGGGGGCCTGAGACGGCGCGGGATCCGAATGCGTGATCCCGGCCGCTGCGGCGAAGGCGAGGCGCAGTCGCGGTTCCTCGATCTGCTTGCAGAATCGGTCCAGGGTGTCCGCCGCGTTCTGTGACTGCCCGTTGATCGCCGCGCAGAGCCGGGAACTGGTTCGCCGGAAGAAGTGGAACGCCTCGTGGGCGGTGCGCCGTCCTCCGAGGCGATCGAGCTCCGCCGCGAGTGCTGCAACGTTGAGCCTGTCGGACTCATCCCGTGTCACGGCAAAGCGCAGCAGCGTCAGTTTCCAGGCGTGGAGCAGCCTGCGAGATCCATCGACCAGGTCGAGCATGCAAATTCCGGATGGCCTCGCCGCGTCAGGCTCCGACGCCGTCGATCAATTCTTCGTCGGCGATCGCAGCGAATGCGCGCACCACGCCTCTCTGCGCGGCTGCGTCCAGCGGCACAATCGGTAGCCTGGTGGCGGCCGACATCAGGCCAAGGACGTTGAGTGCGTATTTGAGCGCGGCCGGATCTTCCCTTGACAGGCAGGCGATGAGCGGAATCAGGCGCTTGTGCAGATAACGGGCGGATTGCAGCCGGCCCTGCCTGAGATGCGAGAAGATCGTGCGGCAGAGATCCGGGGCAATGTTGGCGACCTCCGAGATCGCGCCGTCGCCGCCATCCGCGATGAAGGCGAACGCGGTGACGTCGCCGCCGGAGAGAAAGCGAAAACTTGCCGGCAAGCTGTGGGACAGCCGCACCGGACGGGTGACGTCGCCACCTCCATCGCGCAGGCCGACGAACTGGCGGGACTCGGCCAGACGCAGAAGCGTCTCGTCGGCGAGCGGGCGCAGCGTGCGGGCGGGATTGTCGTGCAGGATCACGGGAAGTCCGATTGCAGCGGCGATGGCACGGAAATGCGCGAGCATGCCCTCCTGCATCGGCTTGTTGTAGGCGGGCACGACCGACATGACGGCATCGGCGCCGGCCGCTTACGCGCGCCGCGCAAGCTCGATGGCGTGGCTGGTTGCATTGGATACCGCACCAGCAATGACCCGCACGCGGCCGCGGGCGACGTCGACCGCGGTGCGAATGACGAGCTCCTGCTCGGCTGGTGAGAGCGTCGGGGCCTCGCCGGCCGTCTCGCAGACCACGATGGCGGGAACGCCGGCCGCAACCTGTCGCTCGCACAGTGCAGCGAATGCCTTGAGATCGATGGCATCTGCCGCGTCGATCGGTGTCGGCAGGTCCGGAATGAATCCGGTGAACGAGGCAGCGGGAGGGATGAGCATGGTTTTCCCCTGTTGACGCCGGCTCAGGCGGCGCGCTGCGCGACGGTGGTATTGGGGCTCTTGCCCATGTCGAGCTCGATCCCGCACGGCAGCTCGACGATGGTTTCCGGATGCTGCCCGTTCTCGAACAGCGCATATTTGATCGCCTGGGCGTGGCTGACGAAGAGGCCGCCATAGAGGCCGTTCTGCTCCTGAGCGACCCATTGTCCCCGGCGGTTGCGGCCGATGAAGACGATGGTCGAGGGCGAGCTGCACGAGGGAGGTTCGACGAGTTTCACGGATTTGGTCCTTCTGAACGACGCCGGCTTGGGACTCATTGTCCCCGCCTGCGTGCTCAATATCCTGCCTCGCGAATATGATTTCGAGGGCGGGTGGGCGGCGATCGCATAGGAAGGTCATAAAGCCGACCGCTCAGGCCACGGCGTTGGCGATGTGGACCAGAGCGAACAGCGCGCCGAAGGCGACAGCCTCGTCCCAATGATTGAGCGCAGGCCCCAACAGCGGCTCGCGCTTGAGGAGGCCGACGAGCGCACACAGGATGACCGACATCCAGAGCAGGGCGGCGAGGCTTCGGCCGAAGCCGATGCAGCCGAAGGCGGCGAAGGCCGATAGCAGCGCGATGCGGACGGCAAAGCGCGACAAAACGCGCGTCGGGCTCAACGTGCGCGGTATGTCCTGAGATTGCGGCAAGGCTTGACTGCCCTAACCGAAATTGTCGCAGGCGACCGGCTCGTAAAGCGGGTCCCGCCTCCGACGAACCGAGGGAACGCTCGGCCGCGACGCTTCCACGGCGAGTGCCTGGACTTCAACGAAAGCCGACAGCAGCGCGATCGCAAGGTCGCCATGGCAAGCCTCGACCGCGGTGTCGAGCCAATCCGGCAATTCGCGCGCGCGTGACAGCGCGCAGTGCCACTCGCCCTCGTCATAGGCGATGCGCCGGACCTGCCACATTGGCAGCTCCAGCTCGATCAGCACCAGCGCCGCGTCGGCCCATGCCTCGGCGTCGATCAGGCGCGAGAGGCGTGCGGTGCAGCCGTTCTGGCCGAGCGAGGGGACGCGCCGGCAGGCCGTTTCGATGATCTCGATCATCAACGGCCGCGTCATCGCATGTGTCTCGCGCAGCCGCTCGCTGAGTGAGGGGGGATCGTAGTGGCGGAGAGCGGCGATCATGTCAGGCCTCCTGGGGTTGGCGTCGGTCAGTCGGCCGGCCTCACAAAGATGTCCTGGAGGGCATTTGAAAACGAGATAGGGATCGGGCGAGAGATATAGGGATTTCGTAAGTGGACGGAGCCTACCGGCCAGGCGCGATAGCCCCTCAACCATCGCCTTCGCCGCGGGCGGACGCTTATGGAAGCAGGGCTTTTTGAAAGACCGCGGCCGCGGTCCGCCGTAACAATCGCCGGCGAAAGCGGGTGGGCGGTGCCACTGCGCTGCCTGCTCGGATGACCGCCCGGAATGGATCGTCATTGTCACGTGGCCTCCCACCGCGACGTGCCGGCCCTTATGAGATTCCTATAACGTCGCCGTAGGCTTCACCTCGAAAACCTATGCGCGCGGTGGCACCTGATCGCCATCAAGTTCCCGGTCGGAAGCGGCGCGCATTGCATTCGTTCGTGGCGGGCCGGCCGCCGGGATCGAGGGACGGGTCATGCCGCATACCGTCTCGTACCGAGGAGTATCGTCATGATGGACATTCTGATGCTGGGGCTAGCCGCGGCCTTCTTCGCGCTCGCGATCGGTTACACCTACGCCTGCGAACGGCTGTGACGGAGCGACCATGATTTTCGATTATGCACTCGCCGGCGCCGTCTCGTTCGGCCTCCTGATCTATCTCACCTACGCACTGCTGCGGCCCGAGCGGTTCTGACGCCGTGCTGCTGCTCGTCGAATTGCTGCTGGCGGACGCCGTGCTCGTCGCGGGCCTGCTTGCGCTGGTCCTGCCGATGCTGCGCTGGACGCAAAGCCTGAAGGGTTGATGCCATGACCGTAATCGGTTGGTTCCAGATCATTCTCTATTGTTTGATCGTCGCCGCGCTGACCAAGCCGCTCGGCTGGTACATGACGCGCGTGTTCAATGGCGAGCGCACGTTCCTGTCGCCCGTCCTGCGCCCGATCGAGGCCGGCATATATTGGATCTCCGGTGTCGACGAGAAGCGCGAGCAGCATTGGATGACCTATACCGTCGCCATGCTGCTGTTCCATGTCGGCGGCTTCCTCATCATCTACGGCCTGATGCGGCTCCAGGCCATGCTGCCCTTCAATCCGGCCGGGCAGTCCGCCGTCGCCGAAGATCTGTCGTTCAACACCGCGATCTCCTTCATCACCAACACCAACTGGCAGAACTACGGCGGCGAGAGCACGCTGTCCTATCTGACCCAGATGGTCGGCCTCACGCACCAGAATTTCCTGTCGGCTGCGACCGGCATCGTGCTCGCGGTGGCCTTGATCCGCGGCTTTGCCCGCGCCTCGATGCGCACCGTCGGCAATTTCTGGGTCGATGTGACCCGGTGCACCCTTTATATCCTGCTGCCGATCTGCATCGTCTACGCGCTGTTCCTGGTCTGGCAGGGCATGCCGCAGACGCTCGGAGCCTATGTCGAGGCCACCACGCTCGAAGGCGCCAGGCAGACCATCGCGGTCGGCCCGGTCGCCTCGCAGGTCGCGATCAAGATGTTAGGGACCAACGGCGGCGGCTTCTTCAACGCCAATGCCTCCCATCCCTTCGAGAACCCGACCGCGCTGTCGAATTTCGTGCAGATGCTGTCGATCTTCGCGCTCGGCGCCGCGCTCACCAATGTGTTTGGACGCATGGTCGGCAACCAGCGCCAGGGCTGGGCGATCCTCGCCGTGATGGGCGTGCTGTTCGTTGCCGGCGTCGCGGTTGCGTACTGGGCGGAAGCGCATGGCACGGCCACGTTGCAGGCGCTCGGTCTTTCCGGCGGCAACATGGAAGGCAAGGAAGTGCGCTTCGGCATCGTCGCGTCCTCGTTGTTCGCGGTGATCACCACCGCTGCGTCCTGCGGTGCCGTCAACGCCATGCATGACAGCTTCACTGCGCTCGGCGGTATGATCCCGCTGATCAACATGCAGCTCGGTGAGATCATCGTCGGCGGCGTCGGCGCCGGCATGTACGGCATGCTGCTGTTCGTGATCCTCGCGATCTTCGTCGCAGGCCTGATGGTCGGCCGCACGCCGGAATATGTCGGCAAGAAGATCGAGGCGCGCGAGGTCAAGATGGCGATGCTCGCGATCCTGATCCTGCCGCTGATGATCCTGGGCTGGACCGCGGTCGGCGTCGTGCTGCCCACGGGCGTCGCCTCGATGGCCAATGCCGGCCCGCACGGCTTCTCGGAGGTGCTCTATGCCTACTCCTCGCAGACCGGCAACAACGGCTCGGCCTTCGCGGGGCTCACCGGCAACACGCTGTTCTACAACCTGACGGGCGCGTCCGCGATGTTCGTCGGCCGCTTCCTGATGATCGTGCCGGCGATGGCGATCGCAGGGTCGCTCGCGCAGAAGAAGTCGATCCCTCCGTCGATGGGCACCTTCCCGACCACCGGCGGCCTGTTCGTCGGCCTGGTCGTCGGCGTGATCCTGATCATGGGCGGCCTGACCTTTTTCCCGGCGCTCGCCCTCGGCCCGATCGTCGAGCAGCTCGCGATGAACGCCGGCAACGTCTTCTGATCCAGCTCTTTCGGAGTGACCTCCATGGAACCAGTTTCTAAACCCAACAAGCGCATGCCGGTCTCGGCGATGCTGGATCCCAGGATCGTGGTGCCGGCGATCGGCGCGGCTTTCGCCAAGCTCGATCCGCGCGCCATGATCAAGAACCCGGTCATGTTCGTGGTCGAGATCGTCGCTGCGCTCACCACGGTGATCTTCCTGCGCGATCTCCTGACCGGCGGGGAAAATCTCGGATTCACGTTCCAGATCATCCTCTGGCTGTGGTTCACCGTGCTGTTCGCCAACCTCGCTGAAGCAGTTGCCGAGGGCCGAGGCAAGGCGCAGGCCGAGACGCTGCGCAAGACCCGCACCGAGAGCCAGGCCAAGCTCCTGGCCGGCTCGGGTCCGAACTACAAGCTCGTGCCGGGCACGAGCCTGAAGGTCGGCGACCTCGTGCTGGTGGAGGCGGGCGATACCATTCCGTCCGACGGCGAGGTGATCGAGGGGGTGGCCTCCGTCAACGAGGCCGCCATCACCGGCGAGTCGGCGCCCGTGATCCGCGAATCCGGCGGCGACCGTTCGGCCGTGACCGGCGGCACGCAGGTGCTGTCGGACTGGATCCGCGTCCGCATTACGGCAGCCCAGGGCTCGACCTTCATCGACCGCATGATCAAGCTGGTCGAGGGCGCCGAGCGGCAGAAGACGCCGAACGAGATCGCGCTCAACATTCTGCTCGCCGGCCTCACCATCATCTTCGTGTTCGCCACCGTGACGATCCCGAGCTACGCCGCCTACGCCGGCGGCTCGATCTCGGTGATCGTGCTGGTCGCGCTGTTCGTGACACTTATCCCGACCACGATCGGGGCGCTGCTGTCGGCGATCGGCATCGCCGGCATGGACCGCCTGGTCCGCTTCAACGTGCTGGCGATGTCGGGCCGAGCGGTCGAAGCCGCCGGAGACGTCGACACGCTGCTGCTCGACAAGACCGGCACCATCACGCTCGGCAACCGGCAGGCGACCGCGTTCCGCCCCGTCCGTGGAGTGACCGAGCAGGAGCTGGCCGATGCCGCCCAACTCGCCTCGCTCGCCGACGAGACCCCGGAAGGCCGCTCCATCGTCGTGCTGGCGAAGGAGAAATACGGCATCCGCGGCCGCGACATGGCGGAGCTCGGGGCCACCTTCATCCCGTTCACGGCGCAGACCCGCATGAGCGGCGTCGATGCCGGCGGCTCGTCGGTGCGCAAGGGTGCGGTCGATGCCATGCTGAACTATGTCGGCGGCGGCGCTCCGACCGCGGTCGCTTCCGGCAACACGGCGCGCTCGATGCAGCCTGCCGCGCTTTCCGAGCTCGGCCGCGAGATCCAGGCCATTGCCGATGACGTGTCGAAGTCCGGCGGCACGCCGCTGGCTGTCGCCAAGGATGGCAAGCTGCTCGGGATCGTCCAGCTCAAGGACATCGTCAAGGGCGGTATCCGCGAGCGCTTCGCCGAGCTGCGCCGCATGGGCATCCGCACCATCATGATCACCGGCGACAATCCGATGACGGCTGCCGCCATCGCCGCGGAAGCCGGCGTCGACGATTTCCTGGCGCAGGCAACGCCCGAAGACAAGCTCAAGCTGATCCGCGACGAGCAGGCCAAGGGCAAGCTGGTGGCGATGTGCGGCGACGGCACCAACGATGCGCCGGCGCTCGCCCAGGCCGACGTCGGTGTCGCCATGAACACCGGCACGCAGGCCGCGCGCGAGGCCGGCAACATGGTCGACCTCGATTCCAACCCGACCAAGCTGATCGAGGTGGTCGAGATCGGCAAGCAGCTCCTGATGACGCGCGGTGCGCTGACGACGTTCTCGATCGCCAACGACGTCGCCAAGTATTTTGCGATCATCCCGGCGATGTTCCTGGCGTTCTACCCTCAGCTCAACGTGCTCAACGTCATGAACCTGTCGAGCCCGCAGAGCGCCATCCTGTCGGCGATCATCTTCAACGCGCTGATCATCATTGCGCTGATCCCGCTGGCGCTGAAGGGCGTCGCCTATCGCGCGGTCGGTGCCGGCGCGCTGCTTCGGCGCAACCTCTTGATCTACGGCCTTGGCGGCATCGTCATTCCCTTCATCGGCATCAAGGCGATCGACCTCGTGGTGACCGCCTTGCACCTGGCCTAACCCCGTCATTGCGAGGAGCGGAGCGACGAAGCAATCCAGACTGCCTCCGCGGAAAGACCCTGGATTGCTTCGCTTCGCTCGGAATGACGAAAGAAAGGAGACTTCAAATGCTCAGAGAAATCCGCCCCGCCATCGTCCTCTTGCTGGCGCTCACTGCCATCACCGGCCTTGCCTATCCGCTCGCGATGACCGCCATTGCCGGCACGTTGTTTCCCGTGCAGGCGCAGGGCAGCCTGATCGAAAAGGACGGCAAGGTGATCGGCTCCGCCCTGATCGGGCAGGAGTTCAAGGATGACAAATACTTCCATGGCCGTCCCTCGGCGACGCTTGCGCCGGATCCGAACGATTCGACCAAGACGGTGTCGGTCCCCTACAACGCCGCCAATTCGGGTGGCTCCAACCTCGGCCCGACCAGCAAGGCGCTGGCCGACCGGTTGAAGGAGGATGTAGACAAGCTCAGGGCCGAGAATCCGAATGCGGCCGTGCCGGTCGACCTGGTGACGACGTCGGCCAGCGGTCTCGACCCGGACATCTCGCCGGAAGCCGCGCAATTCCAGGTGCCGCGCGTGGCAAAGGCGCGGAATCTGCCTGAAGATCAGGTCGGGCAGCTCGTGGCCGCCAACACCCGAGGCCGTCTCCTCGGTCTGCTCGGCGAACCCAGGGTTAACGTTCTGGCGCTGAATCTCGCGCTCGATCGCATGGCCGCGAGGTAGCAGTCTAGGCTCGCGGCGCTCGGATGATTATATTCGATGGTGAAGCCTCCTCCTCACCCTGATCGCATCTTGCGATGCGATCAGGCCTCTCCCCGCAAGCGGGGAGAGGCGAAGGACAGGCGGAGAATGTAACGCATAGACAAGCCGTCCTGATGGTCCGAGAGCGCCGCGATCCCGAACAACGTCCATCCCCGGAGGCACTGCTGGAAGCGGCGCGCCGGGAGGAGAGCGCGGGCGGCAGGCTGAAGATCTTCGTCGGCGCAGCTCCCGGCGTCGGCAAGACCTACGAGATGCTGCAAAGCGCCCATGCCAGGCGCAAGGCCGGCATCGACGTCGTGGTCGGCTTCGTCGAAACCCATGGCCGCGCCGAGACCGAGGCGCTGGTGCGCGACCTCGAAGTGGTCCCGCGCAAGAGGCTGGAGTACCGCGGCCAGATTGTCGAGGAGATGGATCTCGATGCGGTGATCGCGCGACGGCCGCAGATTGCGCTGGTCGACGAGCTCGCCCACACCAATGCGGTCGGCAGCCGCCATCCCAAGCGCTATCTCGACGTCGAGGAGCTGCTGTCCCACGGCATCGACGTCTACACCGCCGTCAACATCCAGCACATCGAGAGCCTGAACGACGTCGTTGCCCAGATCACCCATGTCAGGGTCCGCGAGACCGTGCCGGATTCGGTGTTCGACCGCGCCGACGCGATCGAGCTGATCGACCTCACGCCCGACGATCTGATCCAGCGGCTGAAGGAGGGCAAGGTCTATGTGCCCAGGCAGGCCGAGCGGGCGCTGGAGCATTATTTCTCGCCGGGCAATCTCACCGCGCTCCGTGAACTCGCGCTGCGGCGCACCGCCGAGCGGGTCGACGAGCAGCTGCTCACTCACATGCAGGCAAATGCGATTCCCGGGCCCTGGGCCGCGGGCGAGCGCATCCTCGTCTGCGTCAGCGAGGATCCGCGGGCGGCTGGCCTCGTGCGCTACACCAAGCGGCTGGCGGACCGGCTGCATGCGCCGTTCACCGCGCTTTCGATCGAGACGCGGCGATCCCTGCAATTGTCCGACGAGGAGCGCGATCGGCTGGCCGACACGCTGCGGCTTGCGGAATCGCTCGGTGGCGAAGCGCTGACCATTCCCGCCGTCGGCCGCCGCATCGCCGACGACGTCGTCAATTTCGCGCAAGGCAACAACGTCACCCAGATCGTGATCGGCAAGTCGACGCGCTCGCGCTGGTTTGAGATGACGCGCGGCTCGGTCGTGCATGATCTGGTGCGCCGTGCCGGCAACATCACGGTCCACGTCATCGCCGGTGACGAGCTGCCCGGCGAAGCCGCGCCAAAGACGGCGGTGCAGACTGCCGCGCGCTCGGAGCCATTCAATCCGCTGCCCTATCTGAAGGCACTCGGCATCGTGCTGATCGGTCTCGGCGCCGCCGAGCTGATCCAGCCCCGTTTCGGGCTCGAGAACGTCGACCTCGTATTGCTGACGGCGGTTGTCGCGGTCGCCGTCCGTTACGGCCTGTGGCCGTCGTTGCTGGCGACGGTCGCGGCGTCGCTCTGCTACAATTTCTTCTTCATTCCGCCGATCTACACCTTCACGATCACCGATCCGACCAACGTGGCTGCCTTCGTGCTGTTCATGGCTGTGGCGATGATCGTCTCCAACGTCGCCGCGCGTGTTCGCACGCAGGCTGATGCCGCGATCGGCCGGATCAGGATGACCGAGCAGCTCCATGCCTTCAGCCGCAAGCTCGCCGGCACCGCCACGCTCGACGACGTGCTATGGGCGACCGCCTATCAGATCGCGTTGATGCTGAAGGTTCGGGTCGTGCTGTTGCTGCCCGAGGAGGGGCTGCTCACGGTCAAGTCCGGTTATCCGCCGGAGGACGAGCTCGACCAGGCCGACCTCGCGGCGGCCAACTGGGCCTGGAGCAACGATCGCCCCGCCGGCCGCGGCTCGGACACGTTGCCGGGAGCCAGACGGCTGTTCCTGCCGATGCGCACCGGCCGGGGACCGATCGGTGTGATCGGCATCGACAACGACCGCACCGGCCCGCTGCTGACGCCGGACCAGCGCCGGCTGCTCGATGCGCTGGTCGACCAGGGCGCGCTCGCGATCGAGCGCGTGCTGCTGGTCGAGGACATGGACCGCGTCAAGCGCACCGTCGAATCCGAGCGGCTGCGTTCGGCGCTGTTGACCTCGATCTCGCATGATCTGAAGACGCCGCTCGCCTCCGTGTTGGGGGCGGCCTCCACCATGCGCGATCTCGCCGGCGCCCTCTCCGACACCGAGAAGCGCGACCTCATCGCCACCGTGATCGACGAATCCGAGCGGCTCAACCGCTTCATTGCCAATCTGCTCGACATGACCAAGCTCGAATCCGGCGCCATCGTGCCCAACACGGCGCTGCACGATCTCGGCGAGATCGTCGGCAGCGCGCTGCGGCGCGCCAGCAAGATCCTTAGCCGCCACAAGATCGAGCTGGCGCTGGCCGCCGATCTGCCGATGCTCCAGCTCGATGCCGTGCTGTTCGAGCAGGTGCTGTTCAACCTGCTCGACAATGCTGCCAAATACGCGCCACCCGAGACCACGATCGCGATCCGCGGCCGGCGCGACGGCGGTCATGTCGTGCTCGAGATTGCGGACGAGGGAGCCGGCATTCCGACCGACGAGCTCGAGAGCGTGTTCGACAAATTCTATCGCGTGCAGAAAGGCGATCACGTCCGTCCCGGCACCGGGCTCGGCCTCGCCATCTCGCGCGGCTTCGTCGAGGCGATGCGCGGCACGATCTCGGCCGCCAACCGCGGCGACCGGAGCGGCGCTGTCCTCACCATCCGTCTTCCCGTTCCAGCGGAGAGCCGCGCATTGGATACCGCCGCATGAGCGCTGCCCCGATCAAGGTCCTGATCATCGACGACGAGCCGCCGATCCGCAAATTGCTGCGGATGGGGTTGACGACGCAGGGCTACGAAATCCTGGAGGCGTCGAACGGCAAGACTGCGCTGGAGAAGCTTGACGAAGATCCGGCGCTGATCATCCTCGATCTCGGCCTGCCCGACGTTCAGGGGCATGAGCTGCTCCGCACCATCCGCACCCGCAACGAAGGCGTGCCGATCGTGGTGCTGTCGAGCCGCGGCGACGAAGCCGGCAAGGTGCAGGCGCTCGATCTCGGTGCCGACGACTATCTGACCAAGCCGTTCGGCATGGAGGAGCTCCTGGCGCGCCTGCGCGCCGCGCTGCGCCACCAGCTTCAGGTCAAGGGCGAGCGCCCCGTGTTCCGCACCGGCGATCTCTCCGTCGATCTCGTCCGCCGCATCGTCAAGGTCGGGGATCGTGACGTGAAGCTCTCACCGAAGGAATATGACCTGTTGCGCGTGCTGGTGCAGCATGCCGGCAAGGTGCTCACCCATCGCTTCCTGCTCAGGGAGCTCTGGGACGAACTGACGGATGCGCAATACTTGCGCGTCTATGTCCGCCAGCTCCGGCAGAAGATCGAAGCCGATCCGGAACGGCCGCAATATGTGCTGACGGAAACGGGGATCGGGTACCGGCTGAAGGCGGGGGATTAGGCCTGGCTCGGCGGCATCGAGTGCTGGCTTGAGGCAAACTCGTCATGGCCGGGCTTGACCCGGCCATCCACGTCTATCGGCATGCGAGGACGCGCGTGGATGCCCGGGTCAAGCCCGGGCATGACGACGGAGGTTGTGGCGCAAGCCTGCCTCCGCAATGACCAAGCAAGATCACCCGGCCTTCCGGTGCCTCGCCGTGGACCGGTGCGCCTTCTTCGCGGTTCGGTGCCGTCCTGTCGCACGCCGCGCATGCGACTTCGCCGCCGTCTTCTTGCCGGCGCGTCCCTTCAGGCTCTGCTTCAGCGCGTCCATCAGGCTGACGACATTGCTTGGGCGCTCCTCCGGCTCCGGCAGCTCGATTGTCTTGCCGCTGGCCTTGCGCTTCACCAGCGCCTTCAGCGCGTCCTCGTATTCGTCCTTGAATTTGCGAGGGTCGAAATGCGCCGCCTTGGTCTGCAGGATGTGACCGGCAAGCGCGACCATGTCCCCGGTGATCTTCGGGCTCTTGATGTCGTCGAAGAACTGGTCCTCGTCGCGCAGTTCGTAAGGGAAGCGCAGCGTGGTGCCGAGCAGGCCCTTGCCGAGCGGCTCGATCGCCATGACGTGCTCGCGGTTGGTCAGCACGATCTTGGCGAGTGCCACGCGCTCCTCGTCCTTCATGGCGTCGCGGATCACCGCGAAGGCGTCGACCGCGGCCTTGCCGTCGGGCGCGATGTAATAGGGATGGTTGAGATAGCGCTGGTCGATCTCATCGCGCGGCACAAAACTCTCGATGTCGATGGTGTGGTTGCTTTCGATCTGGACCGCTTCGAGCTCCTCCGGTTCGATCTCGACATATTTGCCCTTGCGCAACTCGTACCCGCGGCCCTTCTGGTCGCTCTCGACGACATCGCCGGTCTCGGCATCGATCATCTGCTGCTTGAGCCGGTTCCCGGTCTCACGGTTGATCAGGTGAAACCGCGTCTTCTCGGCCGCAGTGGTCGCCGGATAAAGCACGACCGGGCAGCTGACCAGCGACAGCTTCAACGTTCCCTTCCAATAGGCGCGCGGGGCCATTCCGTTCTCCAGCGTTTTCAAGGCGTTTTGGAACCCCAACCGTCCCATAGGGTTTTGGTTCCGGGCGGGACTTTCGCCGTGATAGGCTTGAATGCCGAAAGAGAAGCGGGACCGGTCGTGCTGCAAAAACTCTCCACTTACCGACAGAAGCGGGATTTCGAAAAGACGCCCGAACCATCGGGCAAGAGCGCCGTGGCGCCGTCGAAGCAGCGGCGCTTCGTCATCCAGAAGCACGACGCCAGTCGCCTGCACTACGATCTGCGACTCGAATTCGACGGCGTCTTCAAGTCCTGGGCGGTGACGAAAGGGCCCTCGCTCGATCCGCATGACAAGCGGCTGGCTGTCGAGGTGGAAGACCATCCGCTCGACTACGGCGATTTCGAAGGCACGATTCCGGAAGGGCAATATGGCGGCGGCACGGTGATGCTGTGGGACCGCGGCACCTGGGAGTCGGATGATCCGGAAGCCGGCTTCAAGAAGGGGGATTTGAAGTTCATCCTGCATGGCGAGAAGCTGCATGGAAGCTGGGTCCTGGTGCGCATGCGCAACCGCGGCGGCGAAAAGCGAACCAACTGGCTGCTGATCAAGCACCGTGACGAATTTGTCCGCGAGGGCAAGGACAACGACATTCTCGAGCAGGACAAGTCGGTCGCCTCCGGCCGCGCGATGGAGCAGATCGCCGAAGGCAAGGGCCGCGCGCCGAAGCCGTTCATGCTGGCGAAGGGTGCCAAAGGCAAGGCCGATGCAGTCTGGCAGTCCAATCGTGCCGAGGAGACGAAGGGGCGGACGGTGAAGCCTGCGCCGCGAACGGCCTTGAAATCCGGAAAAGCGGCAAGGAAGAGGGCGACGACTGCGACGAACGCCAGGAACGTCGCGGAGATGCCGGATTTCGTCGCGCCGCAGCTCTGTACGCTGGTCGAGCGGCCGCCGGCGGGCGAGGGCTGGTGCCACGAGATCAAGTTCGACGGCTACCGGGTGCAGCTCCGGGTCGAGGACGGCGAGGCGACGCTGAAGACGCGCAAGGGTCTCGACTGGACCGGCAAGTTCGGCTCCATTGCCGAGGAAGCGGCCGCGCTGCCGGACGTGATGATCGACGGCGAGATCGTCGCGCTCGACCACAACGGCGCGCCGAACTTCTCCTCGTTGCAAGCTGCGTTGTCCGATGGCAGGACCGACGAGCTGATCTTCTTTGCCTTTGATCTCCTCTTCGCGGAGCATCAGGACTACCGCCGTCTGCCGCTCGGCGAGCGCAAGGCGCAACTCAGGAAGCTGCTGGACAAGCGCAAGCGGAAATCGACCCGGATCCGCTACGTCGAGCACTTCGAGACCGGCGGCGATGCCGTGCTGCAATCGGCCTGCAAGCTCGAGCTCGAAGGCGTGGTGTCGAAGAAGCTGAACGCGCCGTATCGGTCCGGCCGCACCGAGAGCTGGGTCAAGTCGAAATGCCGCGCCGGCCACGAGGTGGTGATCGGCGGCTACAAGACCACCAACGGCAAATTCCGCTCGCTGATGGCCGGCGTGCAGCGCGGCGATCATCTCGCCTTCGTCGGCATGGTCGGCACCGGCTTTGGCGCTGACAAGGTCAAGCGCATCATGCCCTCTTTGAAGGCCATGGAGGCCAAGCAGAGCCCGTTCGGCGGCAAGAATGCGCCGAGGAAGACGCGGGACGTGCACTGGCTGAAGCCGGAGTTAGTCGCGGAGATCGAATTCGCCGGCTTCACCGCCGACGGCAACATCCGCCAGGCGGCGTTCAAGGGATTCCGGCAGGACAAGCCGGCCGAGGAGGTCGAGGCGGAGAAGCCCGTCGATACCGGGCTGGCAGAGCCCAAAGCCAGGAAGCCGGCGCGCACGAAGGCGGGCCGGTCATCGAATAAGGCGGCGCAAAATGCCGAGGTGATGGGGGTCGTCATCTCGAAGCCCGATAAGCCGCTCTGGCCTGACGATGGCGCGGGCGCTCCCGTCACCAAGCTGGACCTTGCGCGCTACCTCGAAGCCGTCGGCGAATGGATGATCGTGCACCTCAAGGGGAGGCCGTGCTCGCTGATCCGCGCCCCTGACGGCATCAAGGGCGAGTGCTTCTTCCAGCGCCATGCGATGCAGGGAACGTCGAACCTTCTGGAGCTGGCGCGGGTCTCCGGCGACCGCAAGCCCTATCTCCAGATCGATCGGATCGAGGGACTCGCCGCGGTGGCACAGATCGGCGGCGTCGAGCTGCATCCCTGGAATTGCGCGCCTTACGCCTATGACACACCGGGTCGGCTGGTGTTCGATCTCGATCCGGCGCCCGACGTTGACTTCGCCGACGTCGTCGAGGCGGCCAAGGAGATGCGGCAGCGCCTTTCCGACATCGGCATGGACAGCTTTTGCAAGACCACAGGCGGCAAGGGCCTGCACGTGGTCGTGCCGCTGCTGCACGGTGCGCGCGACAAGGTGAGCTGGAAGGAGGCCAAGGCGTTTGCACAAGGCGTCTGCCAATGGATGGCCGATGACGATCCCGAGCGCTATCTGCTCAACATGTCGAAGAAGCTGCGCAAGGGAAAGATCTTCCTGGATTATTTGCGCAACGACCGCATGTCGACTGCGGTGGCCCCATTGTCGCCGCGCGCGCGCGCCGGGGCCACCGTGTCGATGCCGTTGACCTGGGCGCAGGTGAAGAGCGATCTCGATCCGAAGCGCTACACGCTGCGCTCCGTGCCGGGCCTGTTGCCGCGATCGAAAGCATGGGAGGGTTATGACGATGCCGCGGCTTCGATCAAGGCGGCGGTGAAGAAGCTTGCGGGGAAAACCAAGTAGGGTGGGTTTGTTCGGCGAGGGCGCGAAGCGCGGTCGCCGAGCGTAACCCACCCTACGAAGCTCGTTCTAGATCCGCCCCATCAGGAGCAGGATCAGCAGGATGACGATGACGAGCCCGAGGCCGCCGCCGCCATAATAGCCGGTGCCATAGAACGGACCGCCGCCGATGCCGCTGAAGCCGCCGAGCAGGGCGATGATCAGGATGATCAGAATGATCGTTCCGATTGACATGCGAATCTCCTCCAGCCCTTTGTCAAAAGGGTCGTTTGCACTTGTCCCGTCGTGCGGGGGCAACTTGCCGTAGGTTTTAAAGTTCCGGCTTTGAAACAAGGCGGGCGGATCAACTTGCATGGAACCTTTGCCGGTTGGCCCGGCATGGTTATGTGTAGTCAGTTGCAAAGGGGCAGAGCCATGTCGGCACCGCTTGTCGTCTCAATTCCGCATCGTCTCGGCCGCGAGGAGGCGGTACGCCGGCTCAAGTCCGGGCTTGGCCGCGCCGCAGCCAGCATTCCCGTGATGCAGGTCGAGGAGGAACGCTGGAGCGGCGACAGCATGAATTTCCGCATCCGCGCGCTCGGCCAGGTCGCGACCGGTCAGGTCGACGTCGCCGACGACCATGTGAAGGTCGAGGTGGTGCTGCCCTGGCTGTTGCAGCGCTTTGCCGAGATGGCGCAGGCGACGATCAGGAAGCGCGGCCAGTTGCTGCTGACCAAGGACGGCGGAAAGTGAGTTCAGGCGCGGACGCGCCGCCGCGAGGACCTGATGGCGTTAGCCGTTCGGACCGCGATGGCTGAGGCGGGAAATTCGCGGAAGGCCTGTGCGAGCGGCAAGTGGTTACCCGCAAGGCCGGGCACGGTGTAGCCCTTGATGTCGATCGTCGCGTCAAAATCCTCCAGTGCGGGCCATTCCCGGCCCGCCTGGGTGAACGGCGCGAACTGACGCCCGACCACGACAATCGCGGCTGCGCGGCCATGGCGACGCGCGAAGGCGATGACGTGGTCGGCATGTGCGCCCCGTACCTCCAGCGGCTGGTAGTCGCCCTGCGCGAAGATGTCGGCAAGCTCGCTGCGCAGCTTGAGGAGATGCCGTGTCCACGCCAGCTTGAGCCGGCCGTCCGGCCAGGTCTTGATCAGGCCGCTCCAGTCCGGCGTTTCCAATGACGTCAGCGCCGCGTCGCGCGCGGCAAAGTCGACCGGGCGGCGGTTGTCGGGATCGACCAGCGACAGGTCCCAGAATTCGGTGCCTTGATAGAAGTCCGGCACGCCCGGCAGAGTCGCCTTGAGCGTGAGCTGGCTCAGCGAGTTCAACGTGCCGAGCAGCGCGACGCGGCGAGCCAGGGTTTGCAATGCGTCCACGAACTCTGCGGACCGGGCGGGGTCGAGGATCTTCTCGATGAAGTCTCGTATACCGCTCTCATAGGTTTCATGCGGGTTGAGCCAGCTCGTCTCCTCCTTGCCCTCGCGCGCGGCCTTGAGGGCATAGGCCTGGATGCGCTCGACGAAAGCGGCATCGGCCGGCTCCTCGATCGGCCAGGCGCCGAGCAGGGTTTGGTAGAGCATGTATTCGAACGTCGCCGACGGCGCCCGCAGATTGCCGTGAAGCGCAAGATGCGGCGCGTTCAACACTTTCCAGCGCGCCACCGCGCTGGTCCATTCGCCGGGAATTTCGCTGAGCGCGGCGATGCGCGTGCGGGCATCCTCACCGCGCTTGGTGTCGTGGGTGGCCGTTGCGGTCATGCCGTGCGGCCATTCCCTGGCGCGGGCCTGCATGGCCTGGTGGAAGGCGGGAATGGCGAGGCCGGGGCTCGCGGGATCGCCGCCGACCTCGTTCAGCGCAAGCAACCTGTGGAATTGATAGAACGCGGTGTCCTCCAGCGACTTCGCCATCATCGGCCCGGTGAATTGCTGCACTTTCAGCGCGAAGCGGCGCACGCGCGGGGCGCTGTGCGGGGGACGGCCGGGTTTGAGCAGGTCCATCGTGAGAGCATCGCGCAGGAAGTCGAAGATGCCTTCGTCGGCGGCGAACCACTCCCCGCGGGCGCGCTCGATGGTGTCCTCGATCAGCTTGCGGTCGGGCGCCGTCGGGCCGCTGTGCGTCAGATAGGTGCGATAGACCGGGAAATGCAGCACATAGAGCTCGAGCGCCTGTCGCAAACTGTCGGCTGAGAAGTCTCTCGTCGAATAATGCCCGTTGGCGATGCGCGCGAGCAGGCGCGTCAGCACGGTGAATTCGCTGGTGAGCAAGGTCTCCAGCACCCGTCGCTTCGCGTTCTTGACGTAAGGCGCCAGCCGCGGCGGCTGGTTGCTGATCTGCCGCCAGGTCTCGTCCAGCGCTTGCAGGCCGTTGGGATCGACCAGCACGTGGGTGATGACGTTCATCCATTCATAGCCCGTGGTGCCCTGAACACCGGCGAAACGCGGCAGGCGCTCGTGCTCGCACAGGATCTTCTCGATCACCGTATAGAACGGCTTTGCGTTGCCTTGGGCGTCGCGGACCAGCCGGCGCAGCCGCTGGCAATATTGTGCGGGGTCGCGCAGGCCGTCGATGTGGTCGAGCCGGATTCCCTGCAGCTTGCCGTCGGCGATGAGTTGCTTCACCAGCCGGTGGGTGGCGGCAAATGTGCTCGCGTCCTCGACGCGCAGCCCCGCGAGCCCGTTGACGTCGAAGAAGCGGCGATAGTTGATGTCGCTGGAGGCAAGCCGCCAGTGCCCGAGCTTGTAGTGCTGGCGTTCCAGGAGATGGTGCAGCGTCAGCGTCTGCGCCGGGCGGTCCCTGCCGGCACGATAGGCGGCGAGACCGCGATCGATGATGTCGGCGGCGCCCGCGATCTCCTTGAGCTCGGACTTGAAGCCGGGAGCTTCCTTGCGATTGGGACGGCGCAGCCCCGCGTAGCGCGCGGCAAGCGCGAGCAGGCGCTCGCCGGGCCCGGCTTCCGCCGCGTCCGCCTCCTTGACGATCACGCGCAGAATTTCGCCATAGCGCTCCGGTGCGATCGGCAGGCGATGCTCGAAATACCAGGCGGAGAGGCTTCCCTCGTCGGGATCGTAGCGCAGCTCGATCTCGCCGCGCTCCAGCGCCTCGCCGTAGGATGTGCCGAGGATCGGCAGCAGCACGCCGCCGCGGGCGCGGTAGGCCAGTTGATCCCAGTCGATGTCGAAGGAGGCGGCGTGCGGCGAGGCCTGGCCCCATTCCAGCACGTCGAGCCACCAGGGATTGTCGGCGAAATGCACGCCGACATGGTTGGGCACGAAATCGATGATGAGCCCGAGATCGTGCCTGGTCAGCGCTTCGTTCAGCCGCGCGAAGCCGGCTTCGCCACCGAGCTCGGGATTGAACTGGCTGTGATCGACCGTGTCGTAGCCATGGGTCGAGCCCTTGCGCGCCTTCATCACCGGCGAGGCGTAGAGATGCGTGATCCCCAATGCCTTGAGATAAGGCACGACCGCGGCGGCCTTGTCGAAGTCGAAATCCGCAGTGAGCTGAAGCCGGTAGGTCGCGAGCGGAATGGCGGGAGGCATGTCAACCTCCGAGACGCCAGACCACCGACCAGGGAAGAAGCCGCTCGTCGGCGCCGCCCCAGATCGGCGTGCCCGCGCCGACATCGGACATGATCTCGCGGTCCGAGAGATTTGCGGTCAAGCGCAGAACCGTGCCGTCGCCCATCTGCCAATGCGCGGTGAGCAGGCCGTTGTCGGCTGCCTCGGCATCGCCGAAGCTCGCGCCCTTCAGCCTCGGCATGATCTCCTTGCGACGGACCGCGAGCAGGCTTTTCACCAGCGCAAGCCGCGCGTCCTGTTGCGGCGTGCGGCCGGTCCAGTCGAGCACGGCTGCTTCCAGCGTTGCCGGATCGAGCGGGTCGGGCACCTCGTCACCGTACTTTTCGTAAGCCCAGGCATATTCCTGCTTGCGGCCCTTGCGCACGGCGTCGGCGAGTTCGCCCTGGAAATCGCAGAAGAACGGAAAGGGGACCGTCGAGCCCCATTCCTCGCCCTGAAACAGCATCGGCACCATCGGCGCGAGCAGGGTCACTGCGAGGGCAGCCTCGATCTGTTCCGGCGATGCCAGGCTCTCCAGCCGCTCGCCGAGGGGACGGTTGCCGATCTGGTCGTGGTTCTGCAGGAAGTTGACGAACGTCGCCGGCGGCAGCTTGCCGCTCGGCTCGCCGCGCGGCTTCTTGCCCCAGAATTCCGAGATCTCGCCCTGGTAGACGAAGCCGGAGGCGAGCGCGCGAGCGAGGTCGATGCGCGGCGTCTGGTAGTCGGCGTAATAGCCGGCCAGCTCGCCGGTCAGCATCACATGCCAGACGTGATGATAATCATCGTTCCACTGTCCGCGATATTTGCCGTTCGGCGGCTCTTGCGCAGCGTCGAGCAGGCTGGCGCGATTGTCGCCATTCTCCAGCACGAGATGGATGTGGCGGCCCGTGGCCTTGGCGAGCTCGCCGGCGGCGACGCTGAGGTCCTGCAGCATCGACTGCTCGCCCGGGATCGCCATGATGTGGTTGGCGGCATCCAGCCTCAGGCCGTCGAAGCGATAGTCGCCGAGCCAGGACAACGCGTTCTCGACGGCAAAGGCTCGTGCCTGCGGCACGCGATAATCGATCGCGCTGCCCCACGGCGTGTGCGCATCGGTGAAGAAGGTCGGCGCATAGCGGCCGAGGTAGTTTCCTTCCGGGCCGAAATGATTGTAGACCACGTCGAGAAACACCATCAGCCCGCGCAGATGCGCCTCGTCGATCAGCGTCTTCAGGTCTTCGGGGCGGCCATAGGCGCTGTCGGGCGCATACCACAGCACGCCGTCATAGCCCCAGCCGCGGCGTCCTGCGAAATCGGCGAGCGGCATCAATTCCAGCGCCGTGATGCCGGTCGCTGCGAGATGATCGAGCTTGTCGATCATGGCGCGGTAGGTGCCCTCCGGCGTGAAGGTGCCGACATGGGTCTCGATCAGCACCGTCTCCTCCCAGGGACGGCCGCGCCATTCGCGCGCGCGCCATCGGAAGGCGTCGTGATCGATCACCTCGCTCGGGCCGGATACGTCCTCGGGCTGGAAGGCCGAGGCAGGATCCGGCACATCGATCTCGTCGTCGATCCTGAACTTGTAGGGACTGCCGGCGGTGAGGCCGGCAATCTCGGCGACGAACCAGCCATCCTGCCGGCGCTGCATCGCGTGCCTGCGGTCGAGCAGGAGGTCGACGCGGCGAGCGGCGGGCGCCCATAGTCGGAACGACACGCCGTCCTTCGTCGGCTTCGCCCCGAAGGATGGCCTCATGGTGTCCCCGCGAAGGCGAGCACGGAGCGCGGCGGCGCCTTGCTGTCGCTCCCGGGCGGGAAGTCGATCGTATTCAGCTTGGCATCGGTCGTGTTCAGGATCTGCTGCCAGCTCTTGTATTCGGTCATTTGGGGCAATTTGAATGCGATCTCTTCGGGAGCGGCGTTCAGTACGATAAAGATCGCGGCCCCACGCGGTTCCGTCGGTCCCATCACATAGGAGAGGAACCTGCCTTCCGGGAATTTCCAGTCGCTCTCCGTCATCTCGTCGCCTTCAGGCGTCAGCCACAACGCGCCGTAGGCGTTGCCGTCCTTGGGCCGGCCGTCAAGCCAGCGATGGCTGCGGAGCTGCGAGAACCGGCGGCGGATGTCGGCGAGATGGGTGACGAAATCGACCATGTCGTCGCCCTCCTTGCCGAGATTGTCCCAGCCGACCCAGCCGACCTCGTTGTCCTGGCAATAGGCATTGTTGTTGCCGGACTGCGAGTTGCCGACCTCGTCGCCGGCGAGGATCAGCGGAACGCCCTGCGCCAGCATCAGGCAGGCCAGCACGTTCTTGCGCAGCTGGCGGCGCAGGGCGAGGATCTGGGGATCGTCGGTCGGACCTTCGACACCGCAATTGTTGCTGTGGTTGTCGTTGGAGCCGTCGCGATTGTCCTCGCCGTTGGCCTCGTTGTGCTTCTCGTTGTAGCTGAAGAGGTCCGCGAGCGTGAAGCCGTCGTGGACGGTGATGTGGTTGATGCTGGCGCGCGGCCGCCGTCCGTCGTGGTTGAAGAGGTCGGAGGAGGCGGTCATGCGGCTGGAGATGTCTCCGATCAGGCTGCCTTCGCCGCTCCAGTAGCGGCGCATCGCACTGCGATAGCGGTCGTTCCATTCCGACCATTGCGAGGGGAAAGCGCCGACCTGGTAGCCGCCGAGCCCGAGGTCCCACGGTTCGGCGACGAGCTTGACGGTCGCCAGCACCGGGTCCTGCCGGATCGCGGTCAGGAACGAGCTGCCGCGATCGAAGCCGTTCGGGCCGCGCGCCAGCGTGGTGGCGAGGTCGAAGCGGAAGCCGTCGACATGGCAGACCTCGACCCAGTAGCGCAAGCTATCCATCACCATCTGCAGGACGCGCGGATGGGTGAGGTTGACCGACGAGCCGCAGCCGGTGAAGTCGTCGTAATAGCGCGGGTTCTCGCGATTCAGCCAGTAATAGGAGGCGTTGTCGATGCCGCGATAGCACAGCGTCGGGCCGAGATGGTTGCCCTCGGCGGTGTGATTGTAGACGACATCCAGCATCACCTCGATGCCGGCATCGTGCAGCCGCGCCACCGTGGTGCGGAAGGAGTCGAGCGCGTTGTCCTGGGCGTAGCGCGGCTCGGGCGCGAAGAAGGACAGCGTGTTGTAGCCCCAGTAATTGGCGAGCTTCTTTTCCACGAGAATGCGGTCGTCGACGAAGCTGTGCACCGGCAACAGCTCGATCGTCGTGACGCCGAGCTTCTTGAGGTGTTCGATCATCGCCGGCGAGGACAGGCCGCCATAGGTCCCGCGCAAATTCGGCGGCACGTCGTCGCGCTTCTGGGTCAGGCCCCTGACGTGAGCCTCGTAGATGATGGTGTCTTCCCAGGGGATGTTGGGACGGATCTCGCGGCGTCCCCAGTTGAAGGTCTCGTCGACCACGACGGCCTTCGGCATGCCGCGCGCATTGTCGCGCCGGTCGAAGGACAGGTCCTCGCGCGGGCTTCCGGTGCGATAGGCAAAATGCGCATCGCTCCAGACCAATCGTCCGGCAAGCCGCTTGGCATAGGGGTCGAGCAGCAGCTTGTTGGCGTTGAAGCGGTGACCGTGCTCGGGCTCGTAGGGGCCGTGCACGCGGTAGCCATAGAGCTGGCCGGGCGAGACGTCGTTGAGATAGACGTGCCAGACGTCCTCGGTCCGCTCGGGCAATTCGATGCGCTCGAGCTCGCGGCGGCCCTGCGCGTCGAACAGGCAGAGCTCGACCTTCTGCGCGTTGGCGGAGAACAGCGCGAAATTGGTGCCGCGTCCGTCCCAGCTTGCGCCGAGGCGTGTGGGCGATCCGGCAGTCAGGCGCATCAGTCAGCTTTCCGGAACGAGGAAGATCGCGGCGAGCGGCGGAATGGTGAGGCGCAGCTCGGGGGCCTTGCCTTCAACGGCATGAACTTCGCCGATGTTCCCGACATTGCTGCCGCCGTAATGGGCGGAGTCCGAATTGAACACTTCCTTCCACTTGCCGGCAAAGGGCACGCGAACGCGATAGTTGCGATAGACGTTGGGCGAGAAGTTGATGATGACAAGGCACCGCGCTTGCTCGTCAAATCCCTTTCGAAGCCAGGCGAACACGTTGCGGTTGGCATCATCCGTGATCAGCCATTCGAAGCCGGCCTGGTCGCAATCCATCTGGTGCAGCGCCGGCACCGCGCGATAGAGCCGGTTGAGGTCACGGATCAGCGCCTGGATGCCGGCATGGTACTTGTATTCGAGCAGATGCCAGTCGAGCGACTGGTCGTGATTCCATTCCCGGCTCTGCGCGATCTCCGCGCCCATGAACAGCAGCTTCTTGCCGGGATGGCCGAACATGAAGCTGTAATAGGCGCGCAAATTGGCGAAGCGCTGCCATTCGTCGCCGGGCATGCGGCCGAGGATGGAGCGCTTGCCGTGCACGACCTCGTCATGCGACAGCGGCAGGATGAAGTTTTCCGAGAACGCGTAGTGCAGGCCGAACAGGATCTCGCCGTGATGGTGCTTGCGGTGGACCGGATCCTTGCTGATGTAGTTCAGCGTGTCGTGCATCCAGCCCATGTTCCACTTGTAGCCGAAGCCGAGCCCGCCGAATTCGACCGGGCGCGAGACCTGCGGCCAAGCGGTGGACTCCTCGGCGGCCGTGGTCGCCTGCGGAAAGCGGGCGAACACTTCCGTGTTGAAGCGGCGCAGGAAGTCGATCGCCTCGATGTTCTCCCGGCCGCCATACTGGTTCGGAATCCACGCTCCGGGCGGCCGGCTGTAGTCGAGATAGAGCATGGACGCGACCGCATCGACGCGCAGGCCGTCGATCGCATAACGCTCCAGCCAGAACAGCGCGTTCGACACCAGGAAGTTCGTCACTTCGGTGCGGCCGTAATTGTAGATCAGCGTGCCCCAGTCGAGATGGCGCCCCTGCAGCGGGTTGGCGTGCTCGTAGAGCGAGGTGCCGTCGAAATGGCCGAGCCCGTGCGGATCGTCCGGGAAATGACCGGGCACCCAGTCGAGCAGCACGCCGATGCCTTCGCGATGGCAGGCATCGACCAGTGTCGCAAAGTCGTCGGGCGTGCCGAAGCGGCTGGTTGGCGCATAGAGACCGGTCGGCTGATAGCCCCACGAGCCGTCGAAGGGATGCTCGCTCACGGGGAGGAATTCGAGATGGGTGAAGCCCATGTCGCGGGCGTAGGCCGGCAGCTGCTCGGCCAGCTCGCGATAGGTCAACCATTCATTGCCGTTCTTGCGCCGCCACGAGCCGAGATGGACCTCGTAGATCGAGATCGGCGCCGACAGCGAATTGATGCCGTCGGGCGCCGGATGCGGCCGCGGCAGATGCGCTTCGTCGAACACGATGGACGCCGTCTTCGGCCGCACCTCGCTCGCAAAGGCCAGCGGATCGGATTTCAGCGGCAGCAAATGGCCATGCGGGCCTATGATCTCGAACTTGTAGTGATCGCCGGTCTTCGCATGCGGGATGAACAATTCCCAATAGCCGCTGCCGCGCACCCGCATCGGATGGCGCCGCCCGTCCCAGAAGTTGAAGTCGCCGACCACGGACACGCGCCGCGCATTGGGCGCCAGCACCACGAAGCCGATGCCGTCGACGTCCTCGAGCCGCATCGGATGCGCGCCGAGCCTGTCGTAGAGGCGCTGATGGGTGCCTTCGCCGAGCAGGTAAAGGTCGAAATCGGTCAGGATCGGTGGAAAGCGGTAGGCGTCCTCGAACTCGACGACGTTGCCGCCGAATTTCGCGCGCAGCTGGTAGTGCTTCGAGCCGTTGGGCAGGGCGCCGATGAACAGGCCGGAATCGTGGACGCGGTCGAGCGGGGCGACCTCGCCATGTTCGCCGATCGCCTCGACCTTGACGGCTTCCGGGAGAAACGCGCGCACCACGCTTCTGCCGCCCTCGGGATGCAGCCCGAGATAGTGGAAGGGATCGGAGTGGCGGCCCTCGATGATCGCATAGGCCTCGGCAGGCAGTTTAGGCATGGGCTTCGCTCTCGGCACTGGACAGAATGCGAAGCAGTCCGGTCAGCGGCGCATGGAGCCCCTCAGGCCGGTGGGACAGCTCGTACTCTATTTCGTCGAACGCTTGATCAAGCAGGAAAAATCTTAACAGGCCCTGCGCGGATTGCCGATCTTCCGGCCACAGCCTCCGATCGGTCATGGCTTCGCGGTAGGCGGACAGGAAGGTCGCGGCGGCGCGCTCGCGCCAGTCGTCGAGTGCGGCGGTGAACCGGCCTTGCTCGTCGGTCCCCCCCGAGAGCGCCCGGTCAAGCGCCGCGTTGACCGAAAGATGAATCGAGTGGATCAGGCCGGCGACGTCGCGGGCAGCCGGCGCCTTGCGCCGCTTGTTGGCCAGCGGCCGGCGTGGATCGCCATCGAAGTCGATGATGAAGATATCGTCCTTCACGATCAGAGTTTGCCCGAGCCGGAAGTCGCCGTGATGACGGATGTTCAACCCGCCGATGTCGGATGGCAAGAGCGCATTCAGGCCGTCGGACAGGCTCGCGCGCACCGCCGTGAGCCGGTCGATCATGGGCCGGTCCGCCTCCCGCAGCCCATCGCGGCTGTCGGCGAGCCGCTCGAGAACCCGCTCGGCACGAGCATCGAGGTCGGAGATCCAGGCCTTGATCTGGGTGGAATCGATCGGCACCGGGGCGAGATCGTCGGGCGTTGCCGCGGCGAGAGCGACGTGCAGCTCGGCGAGCCTCCGGCCGATCTGCGCGATGAAGTGCAGATAGGGCGCCTGCACCTGGGTCTCGCGGAGTGTTTCGCCGGCCGGCAACACGCGCTGCTCGTCGATATAGCGATCGAGATACCCTGTGGTCACGGTCCAGCCGTCGCCCTGGTTCTCGACATAGGCATGCAGGACGCCGAGGGCGCTGCGCTGGTCACCCTCGACCAGCTCGACGCTGCCAAGCAGCGCGGGCGTATTGGCGAAGCGCGCCACTTCGGTGAGATAGTGGCCGATCTCTATCTCGGGGCTGATGCCGCTCTCGAGCTGGCGATAGATCTTGGCGACGTACTGGTTGTCGACCAGCGCGGTGCTGTTCGACTGCTCGATCGCGCGGATGCGTTCGGGCTCCTTGATGGCGCAATCGGCAAAGCGGCTGGTGGGCTTGAACTCCAGTCGCAGATTGTTCTCTTCCACGACGAGATGATGCGACAGATTGCGCAGGAACAGGCCGATGAAGATCTGGTCGGTCGCGACGTCGAGCAGCGTTCCCTCGCGCGCGCCCTGGCGCACGGCGGCCAGCGCCTTGGGGTTGAAGCGCTCGCGGTCGAAGCGCACCCACTCGATCTGTAGCGGCAGCACGTAGCGCGCGGTCGCGTCCCCCTGCCTGGTTTCGAAGAACGCGATCCAGGGCCTGTTGTCGCCGATGTCGCAGAACGGCACTGCCGAGGTCAGCGCGGTCCTGATCTGCTTGGGATTGTGCTCGGGATACCACCGCGTCCGCGACAAGAAGCCCGGCAACACGTCGCGCTCGAATATGCCGCGCTCGCGAGCGAGAGAGACCCAGTTCGAATTCACCGGCACGACCAGCGTCTCGAACTCCGGCACCGCGCGCGGCGTCACCGGCTCGGACTTGTCGCGTTCCAGCAGCTGGAACCAGTAGAAGCCGTAGGGTCCCAGCGTGATCATGTAGGGCAGTTCGCCGATCGCGGGGAAGCGCGTGCGGCCGAGCATCTCCTGCGGGATGCGATCCTTCCAAGGCGACAGGTCGAGCTCGGTCGCCTGCGCGGCGCGCGAGAGATTGGCGACGCAGAGGATCACCTCGTCGCGGTATTGCCGGACATAGGCCAGCACGGCGCGGTTGGCGGGGCGGATGAAGGTCATGGTGCCGCGGCCGAAGGCGAGCGTCGATTTGCGTACCGAGATCAGCCGCTTGGTGGCGCTGAGCAGCGAGGACAGGCTGCGCGACTGCGCCTCGACGTTCACGGATTCATAGCCGTAGACCGGGTCCATGATCAGCGGTGCGTAGAGGCGGGCCGGGTCGCAGCGTGAGAAGCCGCCGTTGCGGTCCGGGCTCCACTGCATCGGCGTGCGCACGCCGTTGCGGTCGCCGAGATAGATGTTGTCGCCCATCCCGATCTCGTCGCCGTAATAGATGATCGGCGTGCCGGGGAACGACAGCAGCAGCGAGTTCATCAGCTCGATCTTGCGGCGGTCGTTGTCCATCAGCGGCGCAAGGCGCCGGCGGATGCCGACATTGATGCGCGCGCGGGGATCGTTGGCGTAGGTGGTCCAGAGATAGTCGCGCTCGACGTCGGTGACCATCTCCAGCGTCAGCTCGTCATGGTTGCGCAGAAACAGAGCCCATTGGCAGCTTGCCGGAATATCCGGCGTCTGTCGCAGGATGTCGGTGATCGGGAAACGGTCCTCCTGCGCGATCGCCATGTAGATGCGCGGCATCAGCGGGAAGTGGTAGGCCATGTGGCACTCGTCGCCGCGGCCGAAATATTCCTGCACGTCTTCCGGCCATTGATTGGCCTCGGCCAGCAGCAGCTTGCCCTTGGCGTAGGCGTCGAGCTCCTGGCGCAGCCGCTTGATGACCGCATGCGTCTCGGGCAGGTTCTCGTTCGACGTGCCCTCGCGCTCGCAGAGATAGGGAATGGCATCGAGCCGGAAGCCGTCGACGCCGGCATCGAGCCAGCGCTTCATCACCTGGATGAGTGCGCTCACCACGCGCGGATTGTCGAAATTGAGATCCGGCTGGTGCGAGAAGAAGCGATGCCAGTAGAACGCGCCGGCCTCGGGATCCCAGGTCCAGTTCGATTTCTCCGTGTCGGTGAAGATGATGCGCGTGCCCTGGTACTTCTGGTCGGTGTCGCTCCAGACATACCAGTTGCGGGCGCTGGAGCCCGGATGGCTGCGGCGCGCGCGCTTGAACCATTTGTGCTGGTCCGAGGTGTGGTTGACGACGAGCTCGGTGATGACGCGCAAGCCCCGCTTCTGCGCCTCCTGGATGAAGCGCTTGAAATCCTTCATCGTCCCGAAATCGGGATTGACCGAGCCGTAGTCGGCGATGTCGTAGCCGTCGTCGCGGCCGGGCGAGGGGTAGAACGGCAGCAGCCACAGCGCGGTGACACCGAGCTCCTGGAGATAGGGCAGCTTCTCGGTCAGCCCGGCGAAGTCGCCGATTCCGTCATTGTTGCTGTCGGCGAAGGCCTTGACGTGGAGCTGGTAGACGATGGCGTCCTTGTACCAGAGCTCATCCACGATCTCGGCGGCCTCAACCTTCTTGGTGTCGACGGAAGACAGAACATTCATGGCGTGAACCCTTACGCCAGGCAGCGGAACAGAAGTGCCGGATCGCGGTCGGGATCGATACGCAACCTGATCCCGCCCCATTCGATGCGGGACTGTTCGCCGGTGAGAAGGTTTTCGAGTGCCGTCACATGGTGTCGCTGTCCGCCGGCGTCAATGGTGACGTCGCCGAGCGGCAGCCAGCATTCGCGCACATGGCGCGACAGCGCGATCACGATGACGACAGTGTTGGCCGGATCGGCCGCCTGCTTCGCGAAGGCAATCGTCTCGCCGTCCTCGATGCCGAGGAAGCGCAAATTCGCCGTCTGCTGGAGCGCCGCATTTCCGTTGCGGACGCGATTGAGCGCGGCGATGTAGGGCTTGATGTTGTCGGGCTTGTCCCAGTCGCTCTGTCTGATCCGGTACTTCTCGGAGTCGAGATATTCCTCGCGGCCGGGAATCGCTTCATGCTCCAGCAGCTCGAAGCCGCCATGGATGCCGTAATTGCCCGAGAGCGTGGCCGCCAGAGCGATGCGCGACTTGAATGCCCAGGCTTCTCCACTCTGGAGGTGATAGGGCAACAGATCGGGCGTGTTGACGAACATGTGCGGACGATAGAAATCGCGCTCGGGATAGCGCGTCAGCTCGCAGAGATATTGCTCCAGCTCCCACCGCGAGGTGCGCCAGGGGAAATAGGTAAAGGACTGCGCAAAGCCGAGCTTGGCGAGACCCTTCATCAGCTTTGGCCGTGTATAGGTCTTGGAGAACAGGATCACCTCGGGGTGACGGTGGCGGATGTCGCGGATCAGCCACTCCCAGAACGCGAGCGGCGCGGTGTCGTGATTGTCGATGGCGAAGATGGTGACGCCATGGTCGATCCAGAACAGCATGGCATCGCGAAAGGCGTTCCACAGGCCGACCCTGTCGACGGAGGCGAAATCGGGAATGACGATGTCGGAATAGGGGCCGTCCGGCGTTCGTACCGAGCGGTCCGGCCGCCATTTGAACCATTCCGGATGCTGCGTCAGCCAGGGATGGTCCGGCGAGCACTGCACGGCGAAGTCGAGCGCGAGCTCGAGACCGTATTCCAGGCAGGTCGCGACCAGCGCGCGGAAATCCTCGATCGTGCCGAGCTCGGGATGCAGCGCATCGTGGCCGCCCTCGGCCGAGCCGATCGCATAGGGCGAGCCGGGATCGCCTTCACTCGCCACCGGCGCGTTGTTGCGGCCCTTGCGACGGGTATGGCCGATCGGGTGGATCGGCGTGAGGTAGAGCACGTCGAAGCCCATGGCGGCGATGTCAGACACGCGCGCGATGCAGTCGCGCAGCGTGCCATGCCGGCCCGGCAATGCGCTCTGGCTGCGCGGCATCGTCTGATACCAGGCGCCGAAACGCGCCTTGTCGCGGTCTGCGGTCAGCGGGAAGGGTGCCGAGCGGGTCAGGTCGGGCCGCGACTGGCTCTCGGCCATGGCTTTGCCGAGCTCGGTTGCAAGCAGCGAAGTGACGTCGCCGTTCCTCAGATAGTCCTCGCACTGCCTGATGATGACCGCCGCTGCGTCCTGCCGCGCGCCATGCGCCTTGGTCAGGAGTCCGGCGCCCTCGATCGCATCGAGGCTGACATCGGCACCGCTGCGCCGCTTGCGCGCGACCGCGCGAGACCAGGTGGCGAATTCGTCGGTCCAGGCTTCGATCGCATAGACATATTGGCCGGGCTCGACGGGCGTGAACGCGCCGGACCAGCGGTCATTGCCGTGATGGGTCATCGCCTCGCTCCGCCATTCGCGGTCCTGCTCGCGGCGCCAGATCAGGGCCGCGGCGATCACGGCGTCGCCGTCGCGATAGATGTCGGCCCAGACCTCGACCGGTTCGCCCGCGATCCGTTTCACGGGGAAGCGGCCGCCGTCGATCAAGGGATAGACGTCTTCGATGAGGAAAGCGCTGCCGGCTGCGGCGCTCTCGACAGTTTGAATTGTCTTGTTCACGGTGATGCCATTGACAAGAAAGCAGGGGCCCGTTTCCCTTGTCGGGAACCTACACTTGATACCATTATAGAAAGCCGCTTGTGTGTCATTGGTTCCCCGGGGAACGGCAAGCGCAGTTTGCGAGTTACCCCTGACTAACCTCTTCCGCGACCTCGTTAAAATCGATGCCCTTGGCCAAACGATGGCCTGCAAGCTGCGTGCCGAATGGATCTTTTAGCTCAAGCCCGGATCAAGGGCGTTCAGTCCGAATTCGTTGATGCCCTCGGCAAGCTGCGGGTCACCGCGCCGGAGGCGCTCAAATCCATCCTCGACGCCCTGCCGCAGCTGCGGGTCTACCGTTTCGTCAGCGGACCGGTCGTGGTGCGTGCGCTGGGACATCCGCGCACGGAATTGGCGGCTATCGGCACGCCCCCATTGCAGTGGAAAATCCTCGGCAACGGCAATGTGATCGCCCAAGGCGAGACGCGCGAGCCCGTGATCGCCTGGCCCGCCGGCCTGGCGCTCGGGTATCACCGCCTGACGCTGACCGACGCCGAAGGCGTGACGGAAGAGGTGCCGATGATCGTAGCGCCCGAACGCGCCTTCGGCGGCGATTTCGACCGCGGCTGGCTGCTTGCCGTCCAGCTCTACAGTGTCCGTTCGGACCGCAATTGGGGCATCGGCGACTTCACCGACCTCGCCGGTCTGGTCAGGCTTGCCAAGCAGCTCGGGGCCGACGGCGTCGGGCTCAACCCGCTGCATGTCCTGTTCGACGACCACCCGGCCGATTGCAGCCCCTATTCGCCGAACAGCCGGCTCTTCCTCAACCCGCTCTATATCGACGTCGAGGCGATTCCCGAATTCTCGGCGGACCTCGTGCCCGACGCGGCCGCGACGGCCGCCCGTCTGCGCGAAGGTGATCGCGTCCCTTATGCCGACATGGCCGCGTTGAAATGGCTGGGTCTTCGCGCCGCCTTTGGCAGCTTCGTGACGAGCGCGAGCGAGGCGCGCCGCAAGGAGTTTGACGCCTTCCGTGCCGCCCGCGCGCCGTTGCTGTCGCGCTTTGCCTGCTTCGAGGTGCTGCGCCATCGCTTCACCGCACCCTGGTGGGAATGGCCGTCGAAATGGCAGCAGCCGGACGAGGCGAAATGCGCCGAGCTGCGCAATGGGCCGGACAGGCGCGAGGTCGAGTTCGTCGAATTCGTGCAATGGACCGCCGACAGCCAGCTGCATGCCGCCAGGGAGCTCGCCAGCCGGCTCGGCATGCGGGTCGGACTTTATCTCGATGTCGCCGTCGGCGTGCAGTCCAACGGCTTCGATGCCTGGAACGAGCAGACGGCGATTTCCCGCCATCTCGCCGTCGGCGCGCCCCCCGACGTGCTCAACACCATCGGCCAGGACTGGGGTCTCGCCGGCTTCAACGCCGGTGGCCTCGAAGCGCAGTCGTTCGTGCCGTTCGCCGACATGCTCGCTGCGTCGATGCGTCATGCCGGCGCCATCAGGCTCGATCACGTGCTCGGGCTGAAGCGGCTCTATCTGGTGCCGCGCGGCTTCAAGCCGGACAACGGCGCCTACGTCCAGATGCCGTTCGAGGCACTGCTGGCGGCCGTGGCGCGCGAGAGCGCGGCCCATCAATGCATCGTGATCGGCGAGGACCTCGGTACCGTGCCTGAAGGTTTTCGCGAGATGATGCAGGATTTCGGCATCTGGTCCTATCTCGTCATGATGTTCGAGCGCGACGATGCCGGCCATTTCCGCAATGTCGACCACTACCGGCCCAACGCGCTGGTCACGCTGAACACCCACGATCTGTCGACCTATGCCGGCTGGCGCTCCTTCAGCGACCTCAAGATGAAGCGCTCGCTCGGGCTCGATCCCGGCGAGAACGACCAGGCGCGCTGGGATGCGCTCGGCCGGCTGGACGAGATCCTGCGCCAGAACGGCATTCGGGCGAACGACCTCTATTCGGTGCTCACCTTCCTGTCGCGTACGCCCTCCCGGCTGCTCGCGGTCTCGCTGGAAGATCTGCTGGGTGTGATCGACCAGCCCAACATTCCCGGCACGATCGACGAACATCCGAACTGGCGCCAGCGCCTTCCTGTCGCACTCGACCAGATCGCGTCCAAGGTCGACCTCACGGCGCTGCGAGCGGCGACGCGGGAACGTTCGTTGATCGGCGGGAGTTAATCGGCCGGGATTTCATAAGGCTCGCACCGTATTGTCACAGAAGATCGAAGATTATGCGCTGATCGGTGACTGTGAGACCGCAGCGCTGGTCGGGCGCAACGGCTCGATCGACTGGCTGTGCTGGCCGGCCTTCGACTCGGATGCCTGTTTTGCTGCGATCCTTGGCAACCGCAAGAACGGCCGCTGGCTGATCGCGCCGGCCGAAGACGTGATCCGCACCTCGCGCCGCTATCTCGGCGAAACCCTGATCCTCGAGACGCGCTTCGAGACCGAAAGCGGCACCATTGCGCTGATCGATTTCATGCCGCCGCGCGGCAAGGAATCGGACATCGTGCGGCTGGTCCGCGGCATCCGCGGCGCGGTGAAGATGCGGATGGAACTCATCATCCGCTTCGGCTTCGGCGCCAACATTCCCTGGGTGCGGCGGATTGATCATTCCCTGATGGCAGTCGCCGGCCAGGACATGACCGTGCTGCGCAGCCCGGTCGAGACCCGCGGCGAGGATTTGACCACGCTGTCCGATTTCGAGGTGAAGGCCGGCGAAACCGTGCCGTTCGTGCTGACTTACAGTCCGTCGCATCTCGACCCGCCCGCGCCGATCGATCCCGACATCGCGCTTCAGGAGACCGAAAAGTTCTGGCAGGATTGGTGCACCCATTGGTCCCGCGACGGTGACTATCAAGATCTCGTCATGCGCTCGCTGATCACGCTGAAGGCGCTGACCTTTGCACCGACCGGCGGCATCGTTGCGGCACCCACCACCTCCTTGCCGGAGAAGCTCGGCGGCAGCAGGAATTGGGACTACCGCTTCTGCTGGTTGCGCGATGCCACCTTCACGCTGCTGGCGCTGATGAACTCGGGCTACACCGAGGAAGCGCTGGCCTGGCACAATTGGCTGTTGCGTGCGGCGGCGGGGGCGCCCGCGAACATGCAGATCATGTACGGCATCTGGGGCCAGCGGCGGCTCTTGGAATGGGAGGCGGGCTGGCTCGCCGGCTATGAGGGCGCGCAGCCCGTGCGCGTCGGCAACGCGGCGCATGCGCAGCTCCAGCTCGATGTCTATGGCGAGTTGATCGATGCCTTCCACCAGTCGCGCATGGCCAAGCTCCAGCTCGACGAGGAGACCTGGGCGCTGGAATGCGCCGTGCTCAGTCATCTGGCTGAAGTCTGGGACCGGCCCGATCACGGCATCTGGGAGCGGCGCGGACAGCCGAAGCATTACGTCTTCTCCAAGGTGATGACCTGGGTCGCCTTCGACCGCGGCATCAAGAGCGCCGAGACGTTTGGCTTCAAGGCGCCGCTGCTGCACTGGCGCACCCTGCGCGAGGCCATTCATCGCGACGTCTGCAACAAGGGCTTGGACGCGGAGGAAGGCGCCTTCGTCGAGTCCTACGGCTCGAAACTGCTCGATGCATCCGTACTGCTGCTGCCGGCCGTCGGCTTCCTGCCGGCGGACGATCCGCGCATCCGCGGCACCATCGCCGCCGTCGAAAAACGCCTGATGCGTGACGGCTTCGTGCTGCGGCACGACCCGCGCGAACTGCCCCCTGACCAGCCGCCGCTCGAAGGCGCGTTCCTGGCCTGCAGCCTGTGGCTGGCCGATGCCTATGTGCTGTCAGGCGCTCTGGACAAGGCGCAAGCCTTGCTCGATCGCGTGGCCGGGATTGCCAACGACGTCGGCCTGCTGGCCGAGGAATATGATTCAGTCGCACGGCGCCAGACCGGCAATTTCCCGCAGGCGCTGACCCACATCGCGCTGATCAACACGGCGCAAAATCTGTCGGCGGCAAGGCAGGAGAGCGAGAAGGCGGCGGTGCAGCGGTCGAAGTGAGGCGAGCGCGTAACAGTGCAAAGTGCGATGAAACGACCGCTTGATCGTCGCAACGGCGGAGGTGCGCCCCAGGAGAAAGCGTCCACCCGGCGCTTCGCGCCGACCTCTCTCGCAAGCGGTAGAGGTGAAGAGAGCTAGCTGCGTCGCTCAGCCCACTCCATTCCACTTCAGGATCATCTCCATCGCCTCCGCAAAACCGTCCTGCTCGTTGCTCGCGGTGACGTGGGTGGCCTGGTCCTTGACGTTGTCGGCGGCGTTGCCCATGGCGATCGAGGTGCCGCTGACGCGGAACATCGCGAGGTCGTTCTGCATGTCGCCGATGGTGGCGACCGCGCCGGTCGCAATGCCGAGGCGCTTGGCCATGGCCTCGACGAAGGTGCCCTTGTCGAAGCCGGGCGGGGTGATGTCGAGATAGTAGGTCTGCGAGCGGACCGCTGTGGCTTCGCTGCCGAGCGCTTCCTGCATCGCTTTCTCGCAAGCCGCGAGCCCCGCGGCATCGGCGCTGGCGCCGACGATCTTGCAGGCGCTGGCAAGATAAGGCGAGAAATCGGACACGATGGTGGGGTCGGCGCGGATCGTGTGCTGCTCGTGGGCGACGTAGCTGCCGCCGGGATTGTCGATCAGCCATTTGTCGGTGGTGAACAGCCAGATGTCGGCCCCGAACTCACGAAGGATCTGCAGGGACCGCGCGACCGCGGTCGCCGGAATCAGGTGCTGCTCGACCGGCCTCATCTCGGGATCGACGATCGAGGAGCCGTTGAAGGGGCCGACCGGCAGCCACAGCGCCAATGGCTCGATCAGGAACCGCATCCCGATCGCGGGGCGGCTGGAGGTGATGGTGAAGCCGATGCCGGCGCGATGCAGCCGCAGCACCGCACCTCTCGCGCGTTCGGTCAGCGTCTTGTCCCTGGTCAGCAGCGTGCCGTCGACGTCGGAGACCACGAGTGAGATTTGCGTCATGGCAGGACCTTTACCGCGCCCAGTTTCAGTTGCCGCACCACGCCGTCCACGATCGCTTCGACGGATTCGTCGATGGAGACGGTGACGACGTGCTCGCCCGCCTCCGGCGGTTCCAGCGTGTTGAACTGGCTCGTCAACAGCTCGGGCGGCATGAAATGTCCCTTGCGATGCGCCAGTCGCTCGGCGATCAGCTCTTTCGTGCCCTTCAGGAAGACGAAGCGGACGTCGTCGCGGCCACGCAGCAGCACGTCGCGATAGGCGTGCTTCAGCGCCGAGCAGGCGATGATGACGTGCTCGCCGCGTCCGCATACAAGCGCAATCTCGTCGGCAATGGCATTGAGCCAGGGCCAGCGGTCTTCGTCGGTGAGCGGATGGCCGGCCCGCATCTTCTCGACATTGCTGGCGGGATGAAAGCTGTCGCCGTCCTCGAAACGCCAGCCGAGCCGCTCGCCGAGTGCCTTCGCAACCGTGCTCTTGCCCGAACCCGACACGCCCATCACGATCAATGCACAAGGTGCTTCAGCGCGGCCCACGAATTTCCTCCGGAAGCGCGGCCTGGTCGACCAGCCAGACGGTCTCACCACTCGAGCGCGCGCGTAAGGCCGGCAGATTCTCGCCATTGAGCAGGCGCGTCAAGATCGCTTGCTTGTCGTGCCCGGCAATCTCGAACAGCATCTCGCGGCAAGACGCCAGAACGGGAAGGGTGAGCGAGACCCGCGGCACGAACGGCGCGACATTGGCTTTGGCGACCCCGACGACCCAGCGTCGGGTCTCCTCGATCTCGGGATAACCGGGAAACAGCGAGGCGGTGTGGCCGTCCGGTCCGGCGCCCATCAGGACGAGATCGAACAGCGGGCGTTCCGGATCGAGCTGGTCTGCGCCATAGAAGGCCTGCAACTCGCGCGCATAGGCGTCAGCGCCGGCATCGGGATTCTCGGCCGTGGTCGGAATCGGGTGGATATGGCCGGCGGGCGCATTGCGATCGAGAAAGATCGCGCGTGCGACGGCCATGTTGTTGAGGGGATCGCTCTCGGGCACGAAGCGCTCGTCGCCGATAAACCAGTGCACGCGGTCCCACGGAATCCTGCCGCGCCAGACCTCGCTGCCGAGCAATTGGTAGAGCTTCTTCGGGCTCGAGCCGCCGGTGAGGCAGAGCGCGATTCGTCCGGGATTGGCCGCGATCCGCGCCATCAGCCGTTCGGCCGCGGCACGGGCAAGAGCTTCGGAGTCGGCTTCGACGATCAGCTTCGGCTGGCCGGCCGCAATCACGAGTATTTCCGCCAGCTTCGCCCGTCGCGCCGCAGCAGCTCGTCGGCGCAGTTGGGGCCGTCGCTTCCGGCTTCATAGGTTTCGATGCCGTTGGTGCCCGCGCTCTTCCAGGCGTCGAGGAACGGTTGCACCGCCTGCCATCCGGCCTCGACGCCGTCGGCCCGCTGGAACAGGATATTGTCGCCGATCATGCAGTCGTAAATCAGCGTCTCATAGCCGGTCGACGGATCGGCGCGGAAATAGTCGCCGTAGCGGAACTTCATCTCGACGCCGTCGATGGTGACGCTCGGGCCCGGGATCTTGGCGTTGAACTGAAGCTCGATGGTCTCGGTCGGCGCAATCCCGATGGTCAGAAAGTTCTGCGAGAGTCGGTCGATCGCCGTGCCTGAGAACATCGACAGCGGCGCCTGCTTGAACTTGATCGCCACTTCCGTGCGCTTGTGCGCCAGTGCCTTGCCGGTGCGCAGATAGAACGGCACTCCGGCCCAGCGCCAATTGTCGATCATCAGCTTGAGCGCGACATAGGTCTCGGTGGTGCTGCCGGGCTTGACGTCCGCAATCTTGCGATAGTCCGGGATCTCCTCGTCGCCGATGCGTCCTGCGAGATATTGCGCGCGCACCGAGCTCTTCAGCGCTTCTTCCCGGCTCGGCCGCTGGATCGCGGTGAGCACTTCGGCCTTCTCGGAACGGACCGAATGGGCGTCGAAACGGGTCGGCGGCTCCATCGCCACCAGCGACATCAGCTGGAACAGATGGTTCGGCACCATGTCGCGCAATGCGCCGGTTGCGTCATAGAAGCCGCCGCGATGGCCGACGCCGAGCTTCTCCTCGACCGTGATCTGGATGTGATCGATGTGGTTGCGATTCCAGATCGGCTCGAACATGCCGTTGGCAAAGCGCAGCACCAGGATGTTCTGCACCGTTTCCTTGCCGAGATAGTGATCGATCCGGTAGATCTGGTGCTCCTCCATGATCTTCAGGAGCTCGGCGTTGAGCGCGCGGGCCGAGGCGAGATCCGTGCCGAACGGCTTTTCGATCACCAGCCGCCGCCAGGCGCCGTTCTCCTTCATCAACCCGGTGCGGCCGAGCTCGCGTGCGGTCGGCGCGAAGGCGGCGGGCGGGGTCGCGAGATAGAACAGCCGGTTGCCGCCGGTCTCCTGCGCGCATTCCAGCGAATCCAGATGCGCGCGCAGGCGGTCGAAGGAGGGCGGATCCTTTGCGTCGGCCTCGACGAAGGTCACGCATTCCAGCAGCTTCGTGGCGACGTCGTCGTCCACGGGCCGCGTCGCGAACTGACGCAGCCCCTTCAGCAGGCTGTCGCGCAGCTCGTCATCCGATTGGCCCCTGCGGGCGACGCCGACGACGCAGAATTTTTCCGGCAACAGATGCTCGGCAGCCAGATTGTACAGCGAGGGCATCACCAGCCGATGGGTGAGGTCGCCAGTCACGCCAAAGATGACGAAGGCGCAATTTTCCGGCTTGCGCTTTGGCTGCGGATCTTTTGTCACGAATTGTCGACCTTCGCTGGTTACGTCCTGCTTGATCTCATTTGGGCTTCGCCGCGCCCGGCCGCTTCGGCTCCCTGTGGCCGCCGAATCCTGCACGCATCGCAGAGAGTATTTTTTCGGCGAAGGTGTGTTCCTTGCGGGAACGGAAACGTGTGTAGAGCGCCGCGGTCAGGACTTCGGCCGGCACCGCCTCGTCGATCGCGGCATTCACGGTCCAGCGGCCTTCGCCGGAATCCTCGACGAAGCCGGAATATTCTGACAGAAGCGGGCTGTCGGCGAGCGCTGTCGAGGTGAGGTCGAGCAGCCAGGACGGAATCACGCTGCCGCGCCGCCACACTTCGGCGATGTCGGCGAGATCGAAATCGTAGCGGTGATCTGCCGGCAGCGCCTCGATGTTGGCGTTCTTGAGAATGTCGAAACCTTCGGCATAGGCCTGCATCAGGCCGTATTCGATGCCGTTGTGGATCATCTTGACGAAGTGACCGGCGCCCACGGGGCCGGCATGGATGTAGCCCTGCTCGATGCGGGGGTCGCGGCCCTCGCGTCCCTCCGTGCGCGGGATGTCGCCGGCCCCGGGCGCGAGCGCGGCGAAGATCGGATCGAGCCGGTCGACCACCTGCTTCTCGCCGCCGATCATCATGCAATAGCCGCGGTCGAGGCCCCAGACGCCGCCGGAGGTGCCGACGTCGACGTAGTGGATGCCGCGCTCCTTCAGCGCCTTGCCGCGGCGGACGTCGTCCTGCCAGAAGGTGTTGCCGCCGTCGATGATGACGTCGCCTTCCTGCATGACGCCAGCGATCGTGTCGATCGTGGTCTCGGTGATGCGCCCCGCCGGCAGCATCACCCAGGCCGCGCGCGGCCGCTCCAGTTTCGCGACGAACTCTTCCAGCGTCGACGAGCCCGCTGCGCCGTCGGCGGCGAGGCCGGCGACGGCCTTGGCGTCCTTGTCGTAGACCACGGTCGAATGTCCATGTCGCATCAGGCGGCGAACGATGTTACCGCCCATCCGGCCGAGGCCGATCATGCCGAGTTGCATGTGAGAGATCCCTAGTTCAGTGCGTCGTTGAGCGCCGCGTTGAGCGCGGCGAGACCTTTCTTGAGCCCGCCCTTCAAGTGCACGCGCAGCGCACGCCGGCCCCGCTCGGTGAGCACGTCGAAATCGCCGCGCGCCTGTGCCGCCTTGATCACGCCAAAGCTGGCTTTCTGGCCCGGCACAGGCAGATCCTTGGCATCGTCCGCCGTGATCTGGAGGAACACGCCGCTGTCGGGGCCGCCCTTGTAGGCTTGCCCGGTGGAGTGCAGGAAGCGCGGTCCGAACTCGGCACAGGTCGCAACATGTCGCTTCTCGCGGACTTCGAGCCGCATGGCCTGGAGCGCGTCGATCGTCGCCCTGTCGCGCGCGATGTAGCCGAGCAGGGCGACATAGTCGCCATGGTTCGAGCGGGAGAGATGCGCCTTCAGCCAGGAAGTGAGATCGCCGTTGGCGCCGGCCGCGCGCAGCGCGGTGGCGTTGGCCTCGTCGGTGTAGAGGTCTGCCTCGTCGGTGCTGACCACCGGCTGCTCTTCCGGCAACGCGCCGGTCTTCTCGAACGAGGCGGTGAGCTCGCGGGTCTTGATCTTGGCCGCTTCCACGTCCGGCTGGTCGAACGGGTTGATGCCGAGGATCGCGCCCGCCACGGCGGTTGCCATCTCGAAGCGGAAAAACTCCTGGCCGAGATGGTCGATCGACTTCATGACGATGCGCGCCACGGGATGGCCGGCCGCTTCGATCGCGGCGAGCTTGGAGTCATGGGCGGCATCCGCTTCGCCTTCGACGCGGATGTCGATGAAGAACCGGTCGTTGCCATAGACGCTGGGGTCGCCCAGCGGCTCGCTCTCGATCGGGACCAGGCCTTTGCCCTCCTTGCCGGTCGATTCCGCGATGAGCTGCTCAGCCCAGGCGCCGAAATCGGCGATCTTCTTCGACGACAGGATCGTCACCTTGTCGCGGCCTTCGAGCGCGGCCAATCCCATGGCGAGGCCGAGCTGCACGCCCGGGTTCTGAGCTGGCGGCACGTCCGGCCCGCACGAGCGGGCCATCGCAAGCGCATGCTTGATGAAGGTCTTGACGTCGATGCCCGCGGTTGCCGCCGGCACCAGGCCGAAGGGCGACAGCACCGAATAGCGCCCGCCGATCGAGGGTTCGCCGTGGAAGATGCGGGCATAGTCCAGCTTCTTCGCCGCCTTCTCCAGCGAGGAGCCGGGATCGGTCACCGCGATGAAGCGGTGGCCGGTCTTCACCTTCGTCCCGACCGCCTTGGCAACCCGCTCATGAAAATAGTCCTTCATCGCGTTCGGCTCGGTGGTGCCGCCGGATTTGCTGGAGACGATGAATACGGTGTTGGCGATGTCGATCTTCGCCTCCATCGCCCGCACCTGCGCCGGATCGGTGGAATCCAGCACATGCAGCTTCGGGAAGCCGGGCTTCTTGCCAAAGGTTTCGGCCAGCACCTCGGGCCCGAGGCTCGATCCGCCCATGCCGAGGACGACGGCATCGGAGAACTTCTGACCTTTCACGCGGCCCGCATAGTCCTCGTAATCGGCAATGTCGGCCTTGGCCGCGCTGTCGAGCCAGCCGAGCCATTTGTCCTCGTCCGCACCGGTCCAGACCGACTTGTCACGCTGCCAGAGCCTGCGGATCTTGGCCGACGCGCGCCATTGCTCGGTGCTCTCAGCCACGGCCTTGCCGAGCCCGTCGCCGAGCGAGAGAAGCTGGCGGTCGAGTGCGGGCCCGAGCACGACCGCGCGCTTGTGGGCGACGGCGCCGTAGAGCTTGTCGGCAGCGTCGGCGAACAGCCTGACGCCGTCCCTGACCAACTCCTCGGTGATCGCCTCGAGCGAGATGCCCGAGCGCTCCAGCTCTTCCAGCACGCGGCGAGCATCGTCGACATTCTCTTCCAGGCTGTCGCGCGGCTTGCCGTGGTCGCGGAACGCATCCAGCGTCGCCGGCGGCACCGTGTTGACGGTGTCGGGGCCGATCAGCTCCTCGACATAGAGGACGTCGCTGTAGTCCTTGTTCTTGGTGCCGGTGGACGCCCACAGCATGCGCTGCGGCTTGGCGCCCTTGGCGGCGAGCTTGTCCCAACGGGGACCCGAGAACAGGCGCTTGTAGTCCTGATAGGCGAGCTTGGCGTTGGCGATCGCGACCTTGCCCTTCAGCGCGGCAAGCCGCTCCTTCTCGGATGGATCGTTGGCGCGCGCGATCTTCTCGTCGAGCTGCTTGTCGACGACCGAGTCGATACGGCTGACGAAGAAGCTCGCCACGCTTGCGACATGCGAGGGGTCACCGCCGCCCGCGACGTATTTTTCGAGACCGGCGATGTAGGCTTCGGCCACATCGAGGTAGACCGCCTTGGAGAACAGCAGCGTGATGTTGATGCTGATGCCTTCGCCGATCAGCTGCTCGATCGCCGGCAGGCCTTCCGGCGTTGCCGGCACCTTCACCATCAGGTTCTTGCGGCCAACGTCCTTCCAGAGCCGCCGTGCTTCAGCGACCGTGCCGACGGTGTCCATCGCGAGGTAAGGCGAGACCTCCAGACTGACATAGCCGTCGCCGCCGTTGAGGCGGTCATAGACCGGGCGCAGCACGTCGGCGGCGTTCTGGATGTCCTCGACTGCGACCGCCTCGAACAGGTCGGCCACGGTCCGGTCCCCGCGTTTCAGCGCCTTGCCGATCGGAGCATCGTATTCGTCGGAGCTGCCGATCGCCTTCTCGAAGATCGAGGGATTGGAGGTGACGCCCTTGACGCCGTCGGTGTCGATCAGCCGCTTCAGGTCGCCATTGGCGATGAAGCCACGGGCCAGGAAGTCCAGCCAGACGGCTTGTCCGTGCTTTTCCAGTTCTTTGACGGGATTCATGATGCCTATTTATCTCCAAGCCTGCGGACGAGGGGTTTCCGCGCCGGTCCTGACGCGCTATCCTCTAGCTTACATGCTCCCGGGAGGGAACCAATCCAAGGGTACAGGCGTCACACCTTCCAGTGTAACTCCGTCGCGATCATGGCGATCCAGGCGGCCGGTTGTTATGTTGTATGGCCGCGAGCGGCGATGCCGGGGGAAACACATCCACGCCCGCTGTGATCCACGCCCGCTATGATCCACGCCCGTTGTGACGATTGGCGCTGGTCGTCGCCGACAGCCTGCAATCGGTTGCGTCTGCGCTAAGCGTCGACGCAACGGGCGATCTCGAAATCAGTCGATGCGCGCCGCAACCGCCGCTGGTGGCGACGACGAGAACGTCGCGATCGTGCTGACGCCGACACCGGCGTTGCGGCGGCAGCCGTACGCCATCCGTGCCCTGGCCGGTTGCGCGCAGAATGATCGCATCGTCATCCGGTTGGAGGGCTTGGCGACCGATTTTGATACATTGCTACTCGCTGGCCGCGACTGTCCCGCCGCCAGCGGCCCGCGCACTGCATTGCAGCAGGAAGATGAACGCGGCCCCCCAAGGCTTTCGCCGTACACCCTCAAGGCTTTCGCCGTGCACCCCAAGGCTTCGCCGTGCAAGTGTCATAAGATCGCCGCTCCCGGATCGCTATGCTGCATTGCCGGATGAACGCATCCCCGGGAATGCCCGGATGTTGCGACCAAGTGACATTTTCTGGAAATGAGCCAATATAGACAAAGATTCGCACAAATTACAGGCATGTGCCTGTTCGTAACTCAACGAGTGCCTACGTTGTGCGTTGCGTCGAGTTGGCACCAGGGTGTCCAATGATCGTCATGTGCTCACGCTGATTCGAAACGGCCTGAGGAACGGTCCGGTAACTGCTTTCGTTTCAGCTTGTAGCGGAACTCACGCGGAGAGGGATCATGTACAACGATTCTCTGTTCAACGCTTTCGCTCGGTCGTTCGAGGCGAGAAGTCAGCACGACATGTCGATGGCGGAATATCTGGAATCGTGTCGAAGCGATCCCATGAAATACGCGAACGCGGCCGAACGACTGCTAGCGGCGATCGGCGAGCCCCAGACGATTGACACGGCCAAGGACCCACGCCTTGGCCGTATTTTTTTGAACCGCACGATTCGCACTTATCCGGCTTTCGCCGGCTTCTACGGCATGGAAGAAACCATCGAGCGCATCGTTGGTTTCTTCCGCCACGCAGCGCAGGGCCTGGAGGAGCGCAAGCAGATCCTCTATCTGCTCGGCCCGGTCGGCGGCGGCAAATCCTCGCTCGCCGAGCGGCTGAAGTCGCTGATGGAAGTGCATCCGATCTACGTGCTGAAGGCCGGCGACGAACTCTCGCCCGTGTTCGAAAGCCCGCTCAGCCTGTTCGATCCCGATCAGCTCGGCCCGATGCTGGAGGAGAAGTACGGCATTCCGCGCCGTCGTCTCACCGGCCTGATGAGCCCGTGGTGCTACAAGCGGCTCGAGGCCTTCGGAGGCGACATTTCCCAGTTCCGAGTCGCAAAAATCCAGCCGTCGCGGCTGCGCCAGATCGCGATCGCCAAGACCGAGCCCGGTGACGAGAACAACCAGGACATCTCCTCGCTGGTCGGCAAGGTCGACATCCGCAAGCTCGAGACCTACGCGCAGAACGATCCCGACGCCTACAGCTATTCCGGCGGCCTCAATCGCGCCAACCAGGGCGTGCTCGAGTTCGTCGAGATGTTCAAGGCGCCGATCAAGATGCTGCATCCGCTGCTGACCGCGACGCAGGAAGGCAACTACATCGGCACCGAGAACATCGGAGCGATCCCGTTCACCGGCATCATCCTCGCGCACTCCAACGAAGCCGAGTGGGCGAGCTTCAAGGCCAACAAGAACAACGAGGCGTTCATCGACCGCATCTGCGTCATCAAGGTGCCGTACTGCCTCAGGGTCACCGAAGAGCAGAAGATCTACGAGAAGCTGATCCAGGGCTCCGAGCTCGCGTCGGCGCCTTGTGCGCCTTCGACGCTGGAGACGCTGGCGCGGTTCTCGGTGATGTCGCGCCTGCGCAAGCACGAGAACTCCACCCTGTTCGCCAAGATGCGGGTCTATGACGGCGAGAGCCTGAAAGAGTCCGATCCGAAGGCGCGCAGCGTGCAGGAATATCGCGATGCCGCTGGCGTCGACGAGGGCATGGACGGTGCCTCCACCCGCTTCGCCTTCAAGGTTCTGGCTGCGACCTTCAACCACGACCCGCAGGAGGTCGCCGCCGACGCCGTGCACCTGATGTACGCGCTGGAGCAGGCGATCCGCCGCGAGCAGCTGCCGGAGGAGACCGAGAAACGCTATCTCGAATTCATCAAGGCGGAGCTGGCGCCGCGCTACGCCGAGTTCATCGGCAACGAGATCCAGAAGGCCTATCTCGAATCCTACTCGGATTATGGCCAGAACCTGTTCGACCGCTACGTCGACTACGCCGACGCCTGGATCGAGGACCAGGACTTCAAGGATCCCGACACCGGCCAGCTGCTCGATCGCGAGCTTTTGAACCAGGAACTGACGAAAATCGAGAAGCCGGCTGGCATCGCCAACCCCAAGGACTTCCGCAACGAGGTCGTCAAATTCTCGTTACGGTCGCGGGCCCAGAACGGCGGCAAAAATCCGACCTGGACCTCCTACGAGAAGATTCGCGACGTGATCGAAAAGAGGATATTCTCGCAAGTCGAGGACCTGCTTCCGGTCATCTCCTTCGGGTCGAAGAAGGACGGCGAGACGGAGAAGAAGCACGGCGAGTTCGTCGCACGCATGGTGGAGCGCGGCTACACCGAGCGTCAGGTTCGCCGGCTGGTCGAATGGTACATGCGCGTGAAGCAGGCCGGTTGAGGTGCATGGGAGGCAAACTGACAAGTGCCCATTCACATTATTGACAGGCGCCTGAATCCAGGCGGCAAGAGTCTTGAGAACCGCCAGCGGTTCTTGCGTCGGGCCAAGTCCCTGGTGCAGGGCGCCGTCAAGAAGACCTCGCAGGAACGCGACATCAAGGACGTCCTGGAGGGTGGTGAGGTCACGATCCCGCTCGACGGCATGCACGAGCCGCGCTTCCGCCGTGAGGGCGGAACGCGGGACATGGTCCTGCCCGGCAACAAGAAGTTCGTCGAAGGCGACTATCTCCAGCGCTCCGGCCAGGGCAGCGCCAAGAATTCCGGTCCCGGCGAAGGCGACAGCGAGGACGCCTTCCGCTTCGTGCTCAGCCGTGACGAGTTCGTCGATCTCTTCCTCGACGACCTCGAGCTTCCGGATCTCGCCAAGCGCAAGATCGCGCAGACCGAGAGCGAGGGCATCCAGCGCGCCGGCTACACCACATCGGGTTCGCCCGCCAATATCTCGGTGAGCCGGACGGTGAAGCTCGCGCTCGCGCGCCGCATCGCGCTCAAGCGTCCGCGCAAGGACGAGATCGAAGAGCTGGAAGCGGCGATCGCCGCATGCACGGACGAGGACGAACGCACCGAGCTGGTCGCCAAGCTCGAAAAGCTGAAGGCGAAGTCCAAGCGCATTCCCTTCATCGATCCGCTCGACATCCGCTATCGTCGTTTCGAGACGGTGCCGAAGCCTGTCGCGCAGGCCGTGATGTTCTGCCTGATGGACGTCTCCGGCTCGATGTCCGAACATATGAAAGATCTGGCCAAGCGCTTCTACATGCTGCTCTACGTGTTCCTGAAGCGCCGCTACAAGCATGTCGAGATCGTCTTCATCCGCCACACCGACCGCGCCGAGGAGGTGGACGAGCAGACCTTCTTCTACGGTCCGGCCTCGGGTGGCACGCTGGTTTCCAGCGCGCTCCAGGCGATGCACGAGATCGTGCGCGAGCGCTTCAATCCGTCGGACTGGAACATCTACGCTGCGCAAGCCTCCGACGGCGACAATTCCTATTCCGACGGCGAGCTCACCGGCATGCTGCTGACCGACAAGATCCTGCCGGTCTGCCAGTTCTTTGCCTATCTCGAGGTCGGCGAGTCCGGCGGCAGCGCGTTCGATCTCTCCGACTCCTCGCTCTGGACCCTCTACGAGCGTCTGCGCAACAGCGGCGCGCCGCTCTCGATGCGCAAGGTCTCGGAGCGGAGCGAGATCTTTCCGGTGTTCCACGACTTGTTCCAGCGCCGCGAAACTGCCCAGGAGAAGGCCGCTCCATGACGGAACGATTGTTCGAAGGCGCCGATTGGGATTTCCAGACCTTGCAGCGCATCACCGATGCCTGCGAGGAGGTGGCGCTGAAGGATCTCGGGCTCGACGTCTATCCCAACCAGATCGAGGTCATCACTGCCGAGCAGATGCTGGACGCCTATTCGTCGGTGGGCATGCCCTTGTTCTACAAGCACTGGTCGTTCGGCAAGCACTTTGCGTTCCATGAAGCGTCCTATCGCAAGGGCCTGATGGGGCTCGCCTACGAGATCGTGATCAACTCATCGCCCTGCATCTCCTATCTGATGGAGGAGAACACGGCGACGATGCAGACGCTGGTGATCGCGCACGCCGCCTTCGGCCACAACCATTTCTTCAAGAACAATTATCTGTTCAAGCAGTGGACCGATGCCGACGGCATCCTGGATTATCTCGACTTCGCCAAGAACTACGTCATGCAATGCGAGGATCGCTACGGCCGCATCGAGGTCGAGCGCACGCTCGATGCCGCGCACGCGCTGATGTCGCACGGCATCGACCGCTATCCCGGCAAGAAGAAGCTCGATCTGCGCGCCGAGGAGAAGCGGGCAGGGCGCCGCCGCCAGCACGAGGAGGAGGTCTTCAACGATCTCTGGCGCACCGTGCCCAAGGGCGTCGCCAAGAGCCGGTCCGCGCTCAGCCTCGAGCGCCGCCGCAAGCTGCTCGGCCTGCCGCAGGAGAATTTGCTCTATTTCCTGGAGAAGAGCGCGCCGCGGCTGGCGCCCTGGCAGCGCGAGTTGCTCCGCATCGTCCGCCACATCGCGCAATATTTCTATCCGCAGAGCCAGACCAAGGTGATGAACGAGGGGACGGCGACCTACGTTCACTACCGCATCATGACCCGGCTGCATCAGCAGGGTCGCATCACCGACGGCAACTTCCTCGAATTCCTGGGATCGCACACCAATGTGGTGTTCCAGCCCGAATTCGACGACCCGCGCTTCTCCGGATTCAATCCTTACGCGCTCGGTTTCGCCGTGATGCAGGACATCGAGCGCATCGTCATCAGGCCGGAGGACGAGGACCGCGAATGGTTCCCCGACATCGCCGGCAAGGGCGACGTCATGGGCGTGCTGCGCGACGTCTGGGCCAATTACCGCGACGAGAGCTTCATCGGCCAGTTCCTCAGCCCCAAATTGATGCGGCACTTCCGCATGTTCCACCTGCACGACGATCCCGAGGAGCGCGCCGGCATCCGCGTCGATGCCATCCACGACGAACGCGGCTTTCGCCGCGTCCGCCGCGAGCTGGCGCGGCAGCACGACGTCGGCTTCATCGACGCCAACATCGAGGTGGTCGACGTTGATCTCGCCGGCGACCGCCGGCTGATCCTGCATCACCACGTCATCAAGGGCTCGCAGCTCAACGAGACCGATGCCAAGCGCGTGCTGCAGCATCTCGCCGATCTCTGGACCTACGACGTCGCGCTGATCGAGGTCGATGGCAACGACAAGGTCCTGCGCGAATATGTCGTGAGCCCGCGCCCGATCCCGGCCGCGGTGGCGTGAAGGCGGTCGGCAGGTCTTGCATTGGCGTGGCGGGTAGCTCGCGCCCTCAGGATCAGGACGGAGTGTACGGCGGCAATTTCGACGGTCGGAGATGCTGCTTAGCCTCATCCTGAGGAGACCGCTCGAAGCGGTCGTCTCGAAGGACGAGGCGCTTGCTCCGGCCCCCAGGAATATACCCCGACGTGAGGCGCTCTACGCCGGCCGCTTCTTCGCCGGCTTCTTCTTGGCCGCATTCAGCCCCACCGCCGCGCGGATCAGCGCCTTCAACGCCTTTTCGTTGATCTTTTCGCCCTCGCGAATATCGATCGCGCGGCGCACGTTGCCGTCGAGACTGGAATTGAACAGGCCCGCGGGGTCGTCCAGTGCGGCGCCCCTGGCGAAGGTCAGCTTCACCACCTCCTTGTAGGTCTCGCCGGTGCAGATGATGCCGTCGTGCTCCCACACGGGAACGCCTCGCCATTTCCATTCCTCGACGACATCGGGATCGGCTTCCCCAATCAGGCCACGGATCCGGCTCAGCATCTGGCCGCGCCAGTCGCCGAGCTCCTTGATCCGGCCGTCGATCAGCTCGGAGGGCGAAGCGCCATCCGCCTCCCTCGCGCCATTTTTCTTCGCCGCCACCGCTTTCTTCACGACCTGGCCTCGCTGTGAGCGCCGCTATGCCGGCCGAGATAGGGCAGCGCGAACAGGTAGAGCCCGGTCGCAAGCAGCGGGATCAGCGGGACGAGCGCCAGGAAGCCGATCCAGGCGGCATCGAGCTGCATCGTCATGGCGACGATGTTCGCGATGACCGCGAAGGTGAAGGCGATGGACAGCCAACGATGGATTTGTCGAATCCGCATCTTCAACGGGACCTCCTCTGCAATGATCGAAACGGACGTGCTCATGCGGCTCGCGCCAGCAGCTCGTCCAGCTTGGCCAGGAACTGCTTCCAGCCGGCATGTGCGCCGCCATAGGCCTGCTTCTGCGTCGGGCTGAAGCCAGCCTGCTCGACGCGCAGATGCGTGCCCGCGTTCGTCGGCGTCAGCGTGAACGTCACGACGCTTTTCAGATCGAACGCGGCGTCCTCATGCGAGAAATTCCAGGTGTAGGCGAGCGCCTTCTGCGGCTCGATGGTGAGCACCTCGCAATCCAGCACGCCGCCCCATTCGCCGCGCAGGTTGAAGCGATGACCGACCACGGGCTTGAAGTCGTTCTTCATCAGCCATTCCTCGATCAGATGCGGCTGCGTCAGCGCGCGCCAGATCCGCTCCGGCGGAAAGGCAAATTCGCGCTCGATGACGACGGAACGCTTCTCGGTCGCGGTTTCGGTCATTGGTCCATCCTCTTCAGGAGATCGTCGAGCGCGTCGAGCCGCCTCTGCCAGAAGGTGGTCATCTGGCTGGTCCAGTCGATCAGCGGATTGAGCGCATCGGGCCGCGCGCTGTAGTGGGTCTGGCGTCCCTCGTGCCGGTCGCGCACGAGGCCGGCCTGCCTCAGTGCGCCGAGATGTTTCGACACCGCCGGCTGGGAAACGCCCGATCGGGCCGTCAGTGCCCCGACCGTCTGCTCGCCCTCGCGGCACAGCCGCTCGAAGATCGCCCGCCGGGTCGGATCGGCGAGGGTCCTGAACAGGAGATCGTGAGCGGCAGACATACGCAATCATAACTCGGAGGTTATAAGTTGATTCATAACCGTGGAGTTATGGGTAAGTCAAGTGAGATTGGCGGCGCTGGTAGCTTTGAAGCGAAAGGCATCCGCGGGCTCCTCTTGCCTCTCCGGCTTGCGGAAGAGGTCGGCGCGCCCGGGGCGATGCGAAGCATCGTCCCGTGCGCCGGGTGAGGGCTCTTTCCTCCAGGGGACTGTCCCATTGCCGAGACACCCTCTCCCCAACCTTCCCCGCAGGCGGCGGAGGGAGCGCATCTCTCTCGTGGCAAGTGCAGTGCCTTACGGCCGCAAATACAGATAGCCCTGCGACTGCAGCTCGGCCAGCCGCACCACGCCGCCCTTTTCCGCGCTGACGAAGCCCGGCAGCAGCTCCCTCAGCGTCACGTTCTGCGCTTTCATCGTGTTGCCGCAGGCGGCGAGCTCGACGCCGTCCTTGGAGAAATCGCTGACGCGCTTGCTGATGTCGGGGTTGGCGTGCGCCGCGTGAAACGCCTTCAGTGCCGGCCCGTGGATCACCAGCGCGATGGTCACGTGCTCGGGGCCGCCGACGCCGTCGATGTGGTTCTGGATGTTGCCGAGCACGAAACTGACCTTCTCGGCATCGCTGAGGTGATAGACGACCTTGAGCTTGTGGCCCGCGCCGGCTTCGGTCGCAGCTTTCGCGCCGGACGCGCCGAGCGCCGCGCCCAGGGCCGACGCGGCGCTCCACAAGATGTTTCGGCGATTCATGGCGATCTCCTTCGACTGACTGAGCTCGCGCGACAGATATCACTTGTGGCGCAGTGCGGCGAGTTCCCTGCGGTCGGTCACGAGCGAGGCGCACTCGCTGTTGTCGGCGCGGTCGAGGCGGAAAATCCTGTCGTCGGCGCCGGCGACCAGCGATTGCTCGGCCTCGTCGTCCGGCTTGTTGTTCTGCCAGACCCTGACCTGCTCGAGCCGGATGATGGCCGACTTGTTGTCCCTGGACAGCCCGACCTCGATGCCGCCACCCTCGCAGTCGACGCCGCAGCCCATGCGGACCTCGTCCCCCTGACTGAGAAGCACCGCGTGGCTCCCGCACGAGCCGCTGGTGTCGAAATCGCCGTGGCGGTGGCGATACCGGAAGCCGAGCCGGAAGGAGTTGTGGAGCTGCTTGTCCTCCCTGTCGGTCTCCGCCGAGACCAGGAGCTTCATGGAAGCCACCTTCTGCTTGGGATGCCGTGCCAGATGCCCGGCATCGTAGCGACGGACGAAGCAGGCATAGGATTTGTCGCCCGGCATCCCCGCATAGAGCCGCGCATTGAAGGCGTCGGCTTCGGCCTTTGTGGTCTCCCGCACCTTGTCGGCCTCGTCGGCATGGGCGAGGCCGGTCAGCGCGGCGAAAGTGAGGGCAGCAATGACGGAGAGCTTCATGACGGCCTCGGGTGCGTGACGACTTTGCCGCAGCACAACAGAACTGCTGTCCGTTAGACGCGGGCGAGGTGCACCGCGTTCAACGTTGCCGTGTGACGCCCTTGCAGGGGACACGGCCAGCGGCGCCTCGCCGGGGCCTTAGTCACTGCCGCCACCAGGAAGGTTCAATGGGTGTGGCGCCTTGATGCTTCGGAACCCGACGCCGGCGATCGCTGCGACATTGTCTGGGTTCGTCAATGTGGTAGCCTTCACAGACGACCGCCTTTTGCAGTCGTAAGCTGGGATTGCCTCGTAGGTTCGTGGAGTCCCCCCGCATGGGCGAAATTCGCAACTTCAGATCCGGAAATCAGGATGAGCCGCCGCCGCACGGCGGGATGCCCCGCCGTCTCGCCGCGATCATCGTCGGTGACATCGCCTCCTACAGTCGGTTGATGCAGGCCGACGAGGAAGGCACGCATGTTCGCGTCAAGCGGATCGAGCGAGACCTCATCCAGCCCAGCATCATCGAACACCATGGAAGCCTGGTGAAGACGACGGGCGACGGCTTCATCGCCATCTTCGACAGTCCCGTGGAGGCCGTTCGATGCAGCATCGTCATCCAGCAAAATCTGGTCGGACGCAACGCCTCGGTCCCGAGGCATTCCCGGCTCGAATATCGGATTGGCGTCAATCTCGGTGACGTCATCGTGGAGCCGGACGACATCTATGGTGACGGCGTCAACATCGCCACGCGTATCGAGGGCATCGCGGAACCGGGGCAGGTCTACATCTCCGGCGCGATCTACGAACAGATCAAGCACAAGATCGTGTGCGGTTACGAGTCGCTCGGCGATCGCAAGGTCAAGAACATCACCGATCCCGTGCGTGTCTATCGCGTGCTGCCGGATGCGGATTCCGTCGGCAAGACGAGAAGCCGGCGCGAGAACGCGCTGATCTTTCTCCTGGCCATCACGCTGCTCGTCATTGCCGCCGGCGCGCTCTGGTATCTGCTGGCACAGCCTCAGAGCAGGGTGGGCGAGCAGGTCGCAACGCCCGCCGCTTCTCCGGCCCCATCCCCGGTCCCGCAAGCCCCGCCGCGCGAGGTGGTGACGCAGGCGCCGCAACCATCTCCCTCGATCGCTTCGGCGCCTTCGTCGCCCGCACCGGCGCCGAGCCCGTCCGCGACGCCGGTGAGCGAGCCCGAAATGATCGCGATTCGCGGCGGCAGTTTCGCGATGGGAAGCAATGATGATCCGACCGAGCGTCCCGTCCACCAGGTCACGATCAAGCCGTTCTCGATCGGAAAATATCCGGTGACGGTGCGGGAGTGGAACGAATGCGCGGCTGCGAACGCGTGTGGTTTCACTGCGACCGGCAGGGACGATGCGCCGGTCAGCAACGTGAGCTGGACTGACGCGCAGCAATATGCCGCCTTCCTGTCGCAGGCGACGAAAAAGCAGTACCGGCTCCCGAGCGAGGCCGAATGGGAATACGCGGCCCGCGGCGGAACGCAAACCAAGTATTGGTGGGGCGACAAGCTCCAGCCGGGCATGGCCGGATGCAAGGATTGCGGCGACCTCGCGGCCGAGCAGCCGGCGAAGGTCGGCAGCTTCAAGCCCAATCCATTCGGACTCCACGATATGGGCGGCGGCGTCGACCAGTGGGTCGAGGACTGCTGGCACAAGAACTATCAGGGGGCGCCGCTCGACGGTTCGGCATGGACCGGCGTCGACTGCTCGTCGCACGTCCTGCGCTCGGGCTCATGGAAGAACGATTCGAGATACGTGCGGCCGTCCAACCGCGACGGCTATGATACCAATGTCCGCTACCCGACGCATGGATTCCGGGTCGCGCTCAGTCCTTGAAGCGCGATGATATCTGGGTGAATCGTCGGCGCGCTTTAGGTCTTTGTTTGAGCTTGATCTTTTCGGAAACGGCTTCACACTTTTCCGGATCATGCTCTCGAGCTGGAGTAGGTCTGATGAAGATCATTGGCTGCGTCGCGCTGGCGGCGGCGCTCGTATTGCTGCCGGCCGCTGCTTACTCTCAGGGCAAGACCGCCCCCAAAGACGCAAAGCTGTACTTCATCACTCCGCAAGAGGGGCAGAAGGTCCGAGGCGGGTTCTGGGTCCGGTTCGGTCTGCGCAACATGGGCGTGACGCATGCCGGCGACGACTACCAGAACGCCGGTCATCATCACTTGCTGGTCGACGTAAACGACCCCATCGATGCCAAGGAACCGATCCCGCAGGACAAGTCGCATCTGCATTTCGGAGCAGGACAAACCGAAACATTTCTCGAGCTTCCGCCCGGCAGGCACACGCTGCAATTGGTGCTGGGCGATGCGAAGCACTATCCGTTCGATCCACCCGTCGTGTCCGAGAAGATCACCATACGAGTCAGGCAGCCCGGTTCAGTACGGCACAGATGATCACCGCAGGCTGGCGTTGATCCTGTCCAGCACCGCCGAGCCCGGGCACAGCGTGTCCGCCTCCAGCGTGTTGAGCGGGGTCTCGACCGTGTCGAGATGCGCGTGCAGGTCTTCGGCGTCGGGGTCGACATAGAGCAGGCCGGTGACGATCTGGCCCTTGGCGGCGTGCTTCGCGAGGAAGGTCTGGGCCCCTAACCGGTCATGCGGGTCGTAATCAGCGTCGATCTTGCGCAGCGCGATCTTGCTGCCGTCGTGCTGCTCGACCAGCTGCACCGTGCCCGGTGCGTAATCGACCGCGATCGGATCGCGTCCGACCAGCACGTCGAGCCGGTTCACGGCGTCGTTGTGCTCGCGGACATAATCGAAGCTCTTGGTCGAGCCGGCGTGGTTGTTGAAGGCGATGCAGGGGCTGATGACGTCGATGAAGGACGCGCCCTTGTGGCCGATCGCGGCCGCGATCAGCGGCACCAGCTGGCTCTTGTCGCCGGAGAACGAGCGCGCGACGAAGGTGGCGCCGAGTTGCAGCGCGATCGCGACGAGGTCGATGGCGTTGTCGGTGTTGGTGACGCCCTTCTTGCTCTTCGAGCCGCGGTCGGCGGTCGCCGAGAACTGGCCCTTGGTCAGGCCGTAGACGCCGTTGTTCTCGACGATATAGGTCATGTTGACGCCGCGCCGGATCGAATGCGCGAACTGGCCGAAGCCGATCGAGGCTGAATCGCCGTCGCCGGAGACGCCGAGATAGATCAAATCGCGGTTGGCGAGGTTGGCGCCGGTCAGCACGCTCGGCATGCGGCCGTGCACCGAGTTGAAACCGTGCGAATTGCCGAGGAAATAGTCCGGCGTCTTCGACGAGCAGCCGATGCCGGAGATCTTTGCCACCCGATGCGGCTCGATCGAGAGCTCGTAGCAGGCCTCGATGATCGAGGCCGTGATCGAGTCGTGGCCGCAGCCGGCGCACAGCGTCGAGATCTTGCCCTCGTAGTCGCGATGCGTGTAGCCGAGCTCGTTCTTCTTCAGGCCCGGATGATGGAATTTCGGCTTTGCGATGTAGGTCATCAGATCACCCGCGATCCCAAGCCCGTCATGGCCGGGCTTGACCCGGCCATCCACGTCTTGGCCAGGAAGAAGAAAGGCGTGGATGCCCGCGCATAGGCGAGCGGAAGCGACGCCGTCCTTCGGACGGCTTTGCCCGGGCATGACGACGGAGAGAGTGAGGCGCAAATCATGACACGGCCTTGCGGAGCGGGGTCACCTTGAGGTGGTCCTGGTGGTCGCCAATGGCTTTGGCGATGAAACGGGCGGTGATCGGCGTGCCGTCGTAATGCACGATCGGCACGAGGCGGACGGGATCGATGCCGTTCTCGTTGACGATGAGCTGACGGAGCTGGCTGTCGCGGTTCTGCTCGACCACGTAGACGAAATCGTGCTCGGCGAGGAAGCTCGCCACGCTCGAATGGAACGGGAAGGCGCGGATGCGCAGGCGGTCGAGCTGATGCCCGCGCGCCTCCAAGAGCCCAATGGCCTCGTCCATCGCCGGCGAGGTCGAGCCGAAATAGATCACGCCATATTTGGTCGGCCGTTCCGCGTTGGCCTGCAGCGGCCGCGGCACCAGATCCTGCGCCGTCTCGAACTTGCGCACCAGGCGCTGCATGTTGTCGGCATAGACCGAGCCTTCCTCGGAGTAGCGCGCATAGCGGTCGCGCGATGTGCCGCGGGTGAAATAGGAGCCCCTGGTCGGATGCGTGCCGGGATAGGTGCGGTAGGGAATGCCGTCGCCGTCGACGTCGAGATAGCGGCCGAAGTCGCGGCCCTCTTCCAGCATCTCCGCGGTCATCACCTTGCCGCGGTCGTACTGTCGGGCGTCATCCCACTTCAGCGGACGGCAGAGCCGGTGGTTCATGCCGATGTCGAGGTCGAGCATCAGGAAGATCGTGGTCTGGAGCCGCTCGGCGAGATCGAACGCGGCAGCCGCGAACTCGAACGCTTCGGCCGGATCTTCCGGGAACAGCAGCACATGCTTGGTGTCGCCGTGCGAGGCATAGGCGCAGGCGATGATGTCGCATTGCTGGGTGCGGGTCGGCATGCCCGTGGAGGGGCCGGCGCGCTGGATGTTCATGATCACCGCCGGAATCTCGGCGAAGTAGGAGAGGCCGATGAATTCGGTCATCAGGGAGATGCCGGGGCCCGAGGTGGCGGTGAAGGCGCGGGCGCCGTTCCAGGACGCACCGATCACGATACCGATCGAGGCGAGCTCGTCCTCGCCCTGCACGATGGCGTATTTCGCCTTGCCGGTCTCCGGATCGTGCCGGTACTTCTTGCAATGGGCGGTGAAAGCCTCGGCCACCGACGAGGACGGCGTGATCGGATACCAGGCGCACACGGTGGCGCCGCCATAGACCGCGCCGAGCGCGGCGGCGCTGTTGCCTTCGATGAAGATACGGTCGCCGACCTTGTCGGACTTCTTTACCCTGAGCCCGATCGGGCATTTCAAATTCTGCAGCGCCCAGTCGCGGCCGAGATGCAGCGCGTGGACGTTGGAGGAGAGCAGCTTCTCCTTGCCCTTGTACTGCTCGCCGATCAGCTGCTCGATCAGCTTCGGGTCCATGTCGAGCAGCGCACTGAGGCTGCCCAGGTAGATGATGTTCTTGAACAGCTGGCGCTGGCGCGGATCGGTATAGGTCGAGTTGGTGATGGCGGTGAGCGGTACGCCGATCACGGTGATGTCGTCGCGGAATTTGGTCGACGGCATCGGCTTGGTGGAATCGTAGAACAGATAGCCGCCCGGCTCGATGCCGGCGACGTCCTTGTCCCAGGTCTGCGGGTTCATCGCCACCATCATGTCGACGCCGCCGCGGGCGCCGAGATGGCCGGCCTCCGTCACCCGCACCTCGTACCAGGTCGGCAGGCCCTGGATGTTGGAGGGGAAGATGTTGCGTGGAGAGACCGGAACGCCGTGGCGCAGGATCGCGCGGGCGAACATCTCGTTGGCGCTGGCCGAGCCCGAGCCGTTGACGTTGGCGAAGCGGACGACGAAGTCGTTTACGCTGCTGATCGGCTTTTTGTCGGACATGTCGAACCTGCGTAGGTCATCTCGATGAAATATTTCTGCATGTCCCAGGCGCCGGTGGGACAGCGCTCGGCGCACAGCCCGCAATGCAGGCAGACGTCCTCGTCCTTGACCATGACGCGCCCGGTCTTGAGCTCGCTGGAGACGTAGAGATCCTGGTCCGGATGCGGTGAGGGCGCCTTCAGGCGATGGCGCAGATCGTCTTCCTCACCATTGTTGGTGAAGGTGATGCAGTCCATCGGGCAGATGTCGGCGCAGGCATCGCACTCGATGCACAGCGAGGTCGAGAACACCGTCTGGACGTCGCAGTTCAGGCAGCGCTCTGCTTCGCCCAGCGCGAGCTTGACGTCGTAGCCCAGTTCGACCTCGGCGCGGATGTCCTTCAGCGCGATCACCTTGTCGCGATGCGGCACCTTGAAGCGCTTGTCGTTGGAAATGTCGTTGTCATAGCTCCATTCGTGGATGCCCATCTTCTGCGATGAGACCTGCACGTCCGGCAGCGGTCGTTCGTCGATTGCCTCGCCCGAGAGCATCTTGTGGATCGACAGCGCGGCGTCGTGGCCGTGCGCGACCGCCCAGATGATGTTCTTCGGGCCGAACGCGGCGTCGCCGCCGAAGAAGACCTTCGGATTGGTCGAGGCAAATGTCTCGGGATCGACCTTCGGCATGTGCCATTTGTCGAACTCGATGCCGCAATCCTGCTCGATCCAGGGGAAGGCGTTCTCCTGGCCGACCGCGACTAGCACGTCGTCGCAGGGAATGGTCTGATCGGGGTCGCCCGAGGGCACGAGGTTGCGGCGCCCTCTGGCGTCGTATTCGGCCTTGACGTGCTGGAAGGTGACGCCGATGAGCTTGCCGGCAACATGCTTGAATGCCACCGGGACCATGTAGTTGAGGATCGGAATATCCTCGTGGATCGCGTCCTCCTTCTCCCAGGGCGAGGCTTTCATCTCCTCGAAGCCGGAGCGCACGATCACCGTGACTTTCTCGCCGCCGAGGCGGCGCGCGGTTCGGCAGCAATCCATCGCGGTGTTGCCGCCGCCGAGCACGATCACGCGCTTGCCTATTCTGTCGGTGTGGCCGAACGACACGTTGGCCAGCCACTCGATGCCGATATGGATATTGGCCGCCGCTTCCTTCCGGCCGGGAATGTCGAGTTCGCGGCCGCGCGGCGCGCCGGAGCCGACGAAGATCGCATCATATTTCTCCGCCAGCAGCGCCTTCATGCTGTCGATGCGCTGCCCGCCCTTGAAGTCGACGCCGAGGCCCAGGATGTAGCCGGTCTCCTCGTCGATCACGGAATTGGGCAGGCGGAATTTCGGGATCTGCGTGCGCATCATGCCCCCGGCTTCCGGATCGGCATCGAACACGGTGCAGTGATAGCCGAGCGGCGCGAGATCGCGCGCCACCGTCAGCGAGGCGGGACCGCCGCCGACCAGCGCGACACGCTTGCCGTTCTTCGGCGCGGGCCGTGGCAGGCGCTGCCTGATGTCGTCCTTGAAGTCCGCGGCGACGCGCTTGAGGCGGCAGATCGCCACCGGATTTTCCTCGACGCGTCCGCGGCGGCACGCGGGCTCGCAGGGACGGTCGCAGGTGCGTCCCAGGATTCCGGGAAACACGTTCGATTTCCAATTGATCATGTAGGCGTCGCTGTAGCGGCCTTGGGCAATCAATCGGATGTATTCGGGAACCGGTGTGTGCGCAGGACAGGCCCACTGGCAATCGACCACTTTGTGAAAGTAGTCGGGGGCCGCGATATCGGTCGGTTTCATTCCTACCCTGTCCGCGCAGGCTCAAAGACCCCGCGGCCTTTTTCTCGAGCTTGGCGGACGCTTAATGCGTCTCGATCCGGTTTCTGAATGACGTCATTGGGTTAGCTTATTAGAACCGTTCCGAAGTACAACGGCAAATTTGCGCGCGGCACGGCTTTCATGGGAGCCAAGCGCGCACAGCATTGACGGCCCGGCGCAATGTGCGTGCGGTGCAATATGCTGCGATGCGCATGAACGTTAGCCGCGCGCGATATCGCTCTTCGCGAGGTCCCACATCAGGCAGTAGGTGCCGACGGAGACGGGAAGCGGCAGGGGCATTGCGGCAGGGCCGGTGAAGCGCTCTGCGATGACGGCGGAGACCGCGCCGACATGCGTGCCGTCGATCAGCACGAACCAGTCGCGCGCGCCCTCGTTGCGCGCCGCCGGTATTTCCGCCGTTGGGCCCGACAATTCGGGCTCGCTTTCGAGCAGATGCATCGCGATGATACCGTCACGCTTGTCCGGCGTCAGCCTGTCTTGCAGTGCATCACGCCACGCTCCGGCGGTTTCGGGTGCCGGCCGCAGCCGCACCAGGCCGAGCGCAGCCCCGCGCCCGGTGCCCTTGCTGATGGTGATGCGCGCGACGACGCGCAGCATGTCCTTGAAGCGTGCCATGGTCTGCCGCGACCAATCGGTCGGGCTCGCGAGCCGCGTCTTGTAGGCGGGGCTATCGAGCACGTCGAGCGTCGCGGTCGAATACAGGCTAAGATATCTGGGATTGGCGGCATGCGCGACATAGCGCCGCGCTTCGAGGAAACCGTCGATCGCGACGCGTTCTTCCAGATGCTCGCGATCGTACCAGCGGTTGAAATCAGCCTCATCGGCCGCGTCGATGTTCATCGACGTCAGCAGCATGCCTTTCCCGGCGAGCGGCATTTTCTTGTTGTCCTTCTCTCGCGCATTAGCGCGCGGCCTTCGACCCGAGGTCCGCAATCGACTTCATGACGGCGTCCCTCACACCGCCATCATAGAGCGAATGTCCGGCTTCTTCCACGACGCGAAGCTCGGAACCCGGCCAGACATTCGCGAGCGCCTGGGAAGTTCCGGGCGGACATAACAGGTCATAGCGGCCCTGCACGATGATGCCGGGAATGCCTCTGAGCCGGCCGGCGTTTCGCAACAGCTGATCTTCGCTCATGAAGCTGTCGTTGACGAAATAATGCGCCTCCATGAACGGCGTCGCCGGTAGCGTGCGCCACACGTTCAGCGATGCCAGATCCAGCCGCGTCCGCGCCGGTTTGTGCTCCGACAGGATGCGCTCCGTGTCGTGCCACGCGCGCGCCGCCGGACCGTGTACCGCCGGATCGGCGCCGAGGATGCGGCGCCAATACGCGTCCACCGGCTGCGCACGCTCCTCGGGCGTCAGCACGCTCAGAAAGTCTTCGTAGAGCGCGGGATAGAATTGCGACAGGCGCGAGGTGAAGGCCGTCTCGACCTCGGCCCGCGTGCCGAGAAACGTCGCGCGCAACGCAATGCCCGAGACGCGATCGGGATGCGCCTGCGCATACGCCAGCGCCAGCGTCGCGCCCCAGGACCCGCCGACCACCATCCAGCGGTCGAAGCCGAATTTTTCGCGGATCTTCTCCATGTCCGCGATCAGATGCGCCGTGGTGTTGTGCTCGCGCGATCCCTTCGGCCTGCTGCGGCCGCAGCCGCGCTGGTCGAACAATATGGCGCAGAAGCGATCAGGGTCGAACAGGCGCCGATGATCAGGCTGGCAGCCGCTGCCGGGCCCGCCATGCAGATAGACCGCAGGGATTCCATCCGCGCGGCCGACGCTCTCGACATGGAGCTCGTGGCCGTCGCCGACATCGAGCATCTCGGAGGTCAGCGGCGCAAAGGGGTCGGCGCGTTTGACCGCGCTGGCCGCGTCGGCGTCAGGCGTCATTCCCGGATTCCAGAGTGCCGCCGGCGAAGTTGCGATAGAGGAAGCGGTTGGTCTCGCCCTCGGCCTCGGCTTCCGCCTGCTTGAAGATGGTCTCGTGCAGCGGCGACAGCGCGCAGGCCGGATCGGTATTGGCGGCGTCGCCCGTCAGCGCGAACGCCTGGCAGCGGCAGCCGCCGAAATCGATCTCGCGGAATTCGCAACTCTTGCACGGCTCCTTCATCCAGCCGGTGCCGCGATAGCGGTTGAAGGCCTCGGAGTTCTGCCAGATCCAGGCGATCGAATGGTTGGAGCGCACGGATTCGAAGTCGAGCCCGGTGATGCTCTCGGCGGCGTGGCAGGGCAGCACCTTGCCGGCGGGCGAGATGTTGAAGAACTGCCGGCCCCAGCCGCCCATGCACTTCTTCGGCCGCAGTGCGTAGTAATCCGGCACGACATAGTCGATCGTCAGCCGGCCCTTCAGCCGCTCGCGCGCCTCCTCGACGAGGCGGGTGCACTCGTCCAGCTGCGCCACGGTCGGCATCAGCGCGGCGCGGTTCTTCAGCGCCCAGCCGTAATATTGCACATTGGCGACCTCCAGCCGGTCGGCGTCGAGGTCGAGCGCCATCTGGATGATATCAGGGAGCTGGTGCAGGTTCTGCCGGTGCATCACCGCGTTCACGGTGAGCGGCAGGTCGATCTCGCGCGTCCATTTCGCGACTTCGAGCTTCTTGCGGTGGCCGCCTCTGTAGCCGGCGACGCGATCGGCGGGGCCTTCCTCGATGCCCTGGAAGCTGATCTGCACGTGGCAGAGCCCGGCATCGGCGAGATCGCTGAGCTTCTCGCGCGTCAGCAGCACCGCCGAGGTGATCAGATTGGTATAGAGGCCGGCATCGCTCGCGTGCTTGACCAGCTCGACGAGGTCCTTGCGCGCCGTCGGCTCGCCGCCGGAGAAATGCACCTGGAGGACGCCGATCTCGGCGAGCTCGCTCAGGACCTTCTTCCATTCGTCGGTGGTCAGCTCCTTGCCCGAGCGGTCGAGCTCGACCGGGTTGGAGCAATAGGGGCATTGCAGCGGGCAGCGATGGGTGATCTCGAGCAGCACGGCGAGCGGAATGCCGAAGGTCTCCGCCGTCGAGCGCTGCTTCTCCAGCACCGCAAGGCTGTCGCTGGGTGGGATGGTCACGTCGCTCATGACGTCTTCTCCCTGATCTCGGTGAGGAAGCCCTTGTCGGCGAGATCCTGCAGCATCACGATGACGTCGGCCAGGATCGCCTCGCGGGGAGCTGCGTATTTCGCAGCCAGCTGATCGGAGACGTCGCCGACGCTGCGCTTGCCATCGCAGAGCTGCAAGACCTCGACCGCGATCTCGTCCGGGGCCAGCACGCGCTCCGGCGCCAGGATCACCCAGACTTTTCGCGTCTCGTCGTATTTCAGCTTGGCATGCCGCGGCAGCACGGGGCGGCTTGCCTCGCTGACGCTGATATGACGCGGCCCGGCCATTGCTGTTCCTCTTCAACCCGCTTTGGGCACGAACGCGCCCGGCGGAATGTGGCCATCGACATAGGCGTGCTGGAGCGCGTCCAGCTGCACCCACAGCACGTTGGTCTTGAAGATCAGCGCGTTGCAGACGGAGGCGCGCTCCTCCGGAGTCCTCGCATGCATCTTGACATAGTCGAGCGCGAAATTGGCATCGCGCGGCGCCTGGGTCAGGCGCCGCTTGAAGTAGCTCATGATGTCCGGATTGACGAAATCGTAATGCTGCAGCATGCCGGCGATGCGCTCTTCGTGGATGCTTGGCGCGAACAGCTCGGTGAGCGAGGAGGCGATCGCCTCCAGCGGGCTCTTCTCGCGGCAATAATGCACATAGGCTTCCACCGCGAAGCGCGTCGCGGGCAGGATGCCTTCGGTGGATTCCACGTAAGCGGTGTCGAGCCCGAGGCCTTCGGTCAGCTTCAGCCAGCGTTCGATGCCGCCTTCGCTGCCGACATCGCCGTCATGGTCCTCGATACGATGGCGCCATTCCAGGCGGGTGGCGCGGTCGCGGAAGCGCGAGATCACCACCGCGTCCTTGATCGGGATCGTGCTCTGGTAATAGTAGCGGTTGAGCGCCCAGGCCTGCACCTGGCCCTTGTTCAGCTTGCCGCCGTGCAGCAGCTTATGGAACGGATGCAGGCTGTGATAGCGCGTCGCCCCGATATGGCGCAGCGTTGCCTCCAGCTCCTCGGCGGAGTTGAGCCTGATATCCCTGCCGATCGAGAGCGCGGTCATTCCAGTCAGTGATGCGGCATTCACAGCACGATCTCCGTTCCATCCGCGGGTATCTGCCAGCCCGCCTGCTCCGCGGCTTTGCGCTCGGGCGAGCCGGGCAGCAGCACCGGATTCGAGTTATTGATATGCAGAAACAGCTTCCTGTCGATATTGAGGTCGGCCAGCCGCGCGATGGCGCCGTCGTCGCCGGACATGGCGACATGTCCCATGCTCTTGCCGGTCTTGTGGCCGAGGCCGGCTTTGATCATCTCGTCGTCGCGCCAGACGGTGCCGTCGAAGAACACCAGCGCGGCGCCGTCGATCTCGACCTTGAGCGCGTCGGTCACCTCGGCGCAGGCCGCGATGAAGTAGAAGAACTTGCCCGTGGCCTTGTCGGTGATCTTCAGGCCCAGCGTGTCGCCGTCGCCGCTCTCACCGCCCGGATGCACCTTGCCTTCCAGATACCATGCCGATTTGCCCGGCACCGCGAAGGGCAGCACCTCCAGGCCGGAGCGCGCACCATCCGGCAGCCGGGGCTCGAACGGCTCGCGGAGAGCGATCGGCTGGCGCCGCACGTTCTTCTCGTTCAGCACGTTGAAGATGCTGTTGGCGCCGAGGATCGCCAGCACCTTCTCGTGCGCATACACCGTAAAGGGCGAGCCCTCGCGCATCGACAGCAGGCCCGCCACCGCATCGACTTCGCTGTTGGTCAAGATCACGCCCGCAATCGGCGTGTGACGCAGCGCGCCCGCCTTGGGGTGCAGCAGTGGCGTGGCATTCAATTGCTGGCGCAGGTCCGGGGAGGCATTGATCAGGAACCAGTGCTCGCCGTCGCCGCTGAAGGCGACCGAGGCTTGGGTCCGCTGAAGCTCACGGCCGCCGTGACGAGCCGCCCGGCAGCCCTCGCAGCCGCAATTCCACTGTGGAACTCCGCCGCCGGCCCCGGCGCCCAGGACGACGACGCGAAGCATGATCCGTCTCCTGGAGGCAAATTCGCGAGGTGGATCTCAGGCCGACACAAATCCTGTCTTCCGGAAACGCATCGTGACCGAACGACGGCGGGCCGAAAGATCCACCTGCGCAGAACGCGATCTCGCCAGCCGCTTACTTGCGGGTGGCGCTCACATACATGTTGATTTCCATGCCGCAGGGCACTTCGACGATCTTCGGGGCTTTCCAGGCCATTTCGGCTCTCCATTTTGCGAAATCGGGACGTATCCGCCCGCCCAATAGACTAATGCTGGCGGAGAAGTTCGCCAGTGAAATTTTCCCGACCTAGGTAGTAGACCGGCAGAATTGCTGCATTGCAAAGAGAGCGCATTGCGGCCGTAAAGATGAGCGAAGCCATACGCAAAATAGCCAATAGGTCGTGATTCCTGTCGGGATAAACGAGTTGTGAGTATGGAATGGCTTCTATTCGGCTACAGGCGACCCCATTGGATCAAGCATGCCCAGATATTTCTTCAACACCCGCATCGGCGACGAATTGATCGTGGATCCTGACGGCGAGGACCTGCGCAACCCCGATCGCGCCTGGGAGGTCGCGCGCCAGATGATTCTTGAAGTCGTGAAGTCGGAAGGCACCCAGCGGGCCCTGCTGGAGGCAGTCATCGAGGTGACCGACGCCGATGGTGAGATCGTGCTGGAGTTTCCCTTCACCGAGGCCCTGCTGGACCTGCCGGACCCGTCCGCGACGCGGCATTAGTTGTCGAGCTGAAACGCAACCGCGGCGGCGGTGCGCTCCCTCCCTGCAAGCGGGGGAGGTTGCAGCGTGCGCGCGGAGAGACCTGCGCAGTGTTGACGTACGGTCCTCCACCCCCGCGAAATCCGCATGGCCTTGCCGCGTTCCCGGCGCTAAAAGACGCCGGTCACACGGAGCAAGCCATGCAAGATCTCTGGCGCCTGTCGGCTGCCGACCTCGCCACCCTCGTCAAATCCAAAAAGGTGTCCGCCAGGGAAGCCGCGCAGGCCGGCCTCGCCCGCCTGGACGCCGTCAATCCCGCGCTCAACGCGGTGATCGACCATCGGCCCGAGGACGTGCTCAAGCAGGCTGATGCCGTCGATGCCGCGATCGCGCGGGGAGAGGACCCCGGTGTGCTCGCCGGCGTGCCGGTCACCATCAAGGCCAATGTCGACCAGGAAGGCTTTGCCACCACCAACGGCCTGAAACTCCAGCGCGACCTGATCGCGCGCGAGGACAATCCGGTGGTCGCCAATTTCCGCAAAGCCGGCGCCGTCCTGCTCGGCCGCACCAACTGCCCGGCCTTCTCCTACCGCTGGTTCACCACCAATCTCGTTCATGGCGACACCAAGAACCCGCGTGATGCCACGCTGACGCCGGGCGGCTCGTCCGGCGGCGCCGGCTCGGCGGTCGCCGCCGGCATCGGCCATATCGCCCATGGCACCGACATCGCCGGCTCGATCCGCTATCCCGCCTATGCCTGCGGCGTGCACGGCTTGCGCCCGACGCTCGGCCGTATCCCCGCCTTCAACCCGGCGCTGCCGGAGCGCCCGATCGGGCCGCAGATCATGGCGGTCTCCGGCCCGCTGGCGCGCACCGTCAACGACATCAGGATCTCGCTCGAAGCGATGTCGGCCCGCGACATCCGCGATCCCTGGTTCGTGCCGGTGCCGCTCGAAGGCCCCGCGCGGGACAAGCGCGCCGCGCTCTGCCTCAATCCGGGCGGCCTTGCCACCACGCCGGAGGTGAAGGCGGCGGTGAGCGATGCCGGCAAGCGGCTGGAGCGCGCCGGCTGGACCGTCGACATCATCGAGGACACGCCGCCGATGCGCGAGGCGGTGGAGTGGCAGATCAAGCTCTGGCTCGGCGACGGCTATGAGGCGCAGCTCGAGATGGCCGAACGCGAGGGCGACCCCGGCGCGCTGGCGTGCCTGCGCGGCAACCGCGCCAGGGTCACGCCGATGGACCAGGCGAATTATGCGAAGGCGCTGACCCGAAGAGCCACGCTGACCCGCGATTGGATGCTGTTCTTCGAAAAATATGCGGTGCTGCTGACGCCGGTCTCCGGCGAGCTGCCGTTCCCGGATCATCTCGACCGCAAGGACGACGAATCCTTCAAGCGCGTCTGGGAAGCGCAGCTGCCGCAGATCGCCATTCCCTTCATGGGCTTGCCGGGCCTCGTGGTCTCCACCGGCCTCGTCGGCAAGGCACCGGTCGGCGTGCACATCGTCTCGGGCCGCTATCGCGAGGATCTGTGCCTGCTCGCAGGCGAGGCGATCGAGGCGGGCGGCGTGCCGCCGTCGCCGATCGACCCCGTGAGCGAGCGATGACCGTCATCTACGACTTCAAGGCCAACTCGCTTGCCGGCGAGGAGGTGCCGATGCGGCGTTTCGAGGGACAGGTGCTCCTGATCGTCAACACCGCGAGCAAGTGCGGCTTCACGCCGCAATATCGCGGCCTCGAGGATCTCTACCGCGATCTCTCGCCGCGCGGCTTCTCGGTGCTCGGCTTTCCCTGCAACCAGTTCGGCGCGCAGGAGCCGGGGCAGGCGAGCGAGATCCAGGCGTTCTGCTCCACCAACTACGACGTCACCTTTCCGCTGTTCGAGAAGATCGACGTCAACGGCGCCAACGCGCATCCTCTGTACGAGTACCTGAAACGTCAGCAATCCGGCCTCTTGGGCGCCTCCATCAAATGGAATTTCACCAAATTCCTGGTGGACCGTGCCGGCAAGGTGGTCGCGCGCTACGCGCCGACCGCGCGGCCCGAAGGATTGCGGCAGCAAATCGAGACCCTGTTGTGAGCGAGACGATCATGAGCGAAGAATTTCCGGACCGCCTGTCGGTCGATCCGAACAGCCCCTACTACAACGCGGACATCCTGGCGCGCGACGTCGGCATCCGCTTCAAGGGCATCGAGAAGACCAATGTCGAGGAGTACTGCATCAGCGAAGGCTGGGTCCGCGTCACCGCCGGCAACGCTAAGGACCGCCACGGCAATCCGCTGACCATCAAGGTGCACGGGCCGGTGGAGCCGTACTTCAGGGACAAGAGGTAGCTATCGCGCGTCGGACGTACCACACCCTCCGTCGTCATGCCCGGGCTTGACCCGGGCATCCACGTCTTCGAGCTTGCTCCGTGGCAAAGACGTGGATGGCCGGGTCAAAGCCCGGCCATGACGAGTGGAGCGAGCTAGCCAGGAAGAGAGAACAAATGTCCGTCCGCATCGTCGACGTCCGCGAGGTCACAAAGCCGATCTCATCGCCGATCCGCAACGCCTATATCGACTTCACCAGGATGACGACGAGCCTGGTCGCCGTCGTCACCGATGTGGTGCGCGAGGGAAAACGCGTCGTCGGTTACGGTTTCAACTCGAACGGTCGCTACGGGCAGGGCGGCCTGATCCGCGAGCGGTTCGCCGCGCGCATCCTCGAAGCCGATCCGAAGTCGCTGCTGGATAGCCCCGGCGACAATCTCGACCCCGACAAGGTCTGGGGGGCGATGATGACCAACGAGAAGCCGGGCGGCCATGGCGAGCGCTCGGTCGCGGTCGGCACCATCGACATGGCGGTGTGGGATGCGATGGCGAAGATCGCGGGCAAGCCGCTGTTTCGCCTGCTCGCCGAACGTCACGGCGTGACCGCCAATCCGCGCGTCTTCGTCTACGCCGCCGGCGGCTACTACCATCCCGGCAAGGACCTCTCGATGCTGCGTGGCGAGATGCGCGGCTATCTCGACCGCGGCTACAACGTCGTGAAGATGAAGATCGGCGGCGCGGGAATCGAGGAGGATCGTAAACGTATCGAGGCTGTGCTGAAGGAGATCGGCAAGGACGCGCAGCTCGCGGTCGATGCCAACGGCCGCTTCAACCTGGAAACCGGCATCGCCTACGCAAAGATGCTGCGCGACTATCCCTTGTTCTGGTACGAGGAGGCCGGCGATCCCCTCGACTACGCGCTGCAGGCCGCGCTCGCCGAATTCTATCCCGGTCCCATGGCGACAGGCGAGAACCTCTTCAGCCATCAGGACGCCCGCAATTTGATCCGCTACGGCGGCATGCGCCCCGACCGCGACTGGCTGCAATTCGACTGCGCACTGTCCTACGGCCTGTGCGAGTACCAGCGCACGCTGGAGGTGCTGAAGACCCACGGCTGGTCGCCGAGCCGCTGCATCCCCCATGGCGGCCACCAGATGTCGCTCAACATCGCGGCCGGTCTCGGTCTCGGCGGCAACGAGAGCTACCCCGACCTGTTCCAGCCCTATGGTGGCTTCCCAGACGGTATCAGCGTCGAGAACGGCCACATCACCATGCCGGAGCTGCCAGGCATCGGCTTCGAAGGCAAGTCGGATCTCTACAAGGAGATGAAGGCGCTGGCGGAGTAGGGGCGCGAAGGGTACGCCACACACTCCGCTGTCATGCCCCGGCTTGACCGGGGCATCCAGTACGCCGCGGCCGATGTAGCGAGAGCGAGCTCTTCAACGCCAGCCTCTGGAATACTGGATCGCCCGATCAAGTCGGGCGATGACACCGTCTTTGGAGCCAAATCTTGCCCCCCTACGACAACCGCATATCCAGCAGCCGCCGTCCTTCGCTCTTCAGCAGTTTCTTCACCGCGCTCGACGCCACCACCTCGCCGTCATTGGCGTAGACCTCGTGGTTCTTCTCGATGTCATCGAGGCGGTAGAGGTAGTTGACCATGATGCCCGACGACTCGCGCATGCCTTTCGGCGAGAGGTCTCCGAGCCAGTTGATGCGCTCGAGCCTTGCGCCGTTGCCGAGATGGAAGCGGGCGACGGAATCGATCAGCCGGCCCTTCGGCGTGCGTGCCTTGAGGAAGTAATGCGCTGCGAGCGGCTCCAGCACACCGCGCAGCAGCGCGGCCGTCTCGGGGCTCTCGAACCATTTGGGATCGTCGAGGCGCTTCAGCACCTCCCGGTCCTCGTCCGACAGCGGCAAATCCTTGTCCTGCTTCACCCATGGCATGAAGCCCGGCACCGGCGACAGCGTCACGAAGGTGTCGAGCTTCGGCAACTCGCGGCGCAGCTCTTCCACCACCTGCTTGATCAGGAAGCTGCCGAAGGAGATGCCGCCCAGGCCGCGCTGGGTATTGGAGATCGAATAGAACACGGCGGTACGCGCCTTCTCGATGGGAAGGTGCCGGCGGTCGACCGCGAGAAGCGGCGCAATCGCGCCGGGGATGGTTTCGGTCAGCGCCACCTCGACGAAGATCAGCGGCTCGTCGACCATGGCGGGATGGAAGAAGGCGTAGCAGCGGCGGTCGACCGGATCGATGCGGCGGCGCAGATCGTCCCAGTCGCTGATCTCATGCACGGCTTCGTAACGGATGATCTTTTCGAGGATGTTGGCCGGGGTCGACCAGTCGATCCTGCGCAGCACGAGAAACCCCCTGTTGAACCACGAAGAGAGAAGGTGCGAGACGTCGCGGTCGAGCGCGGCGAGATCGGTGTGCCCGTTCATCATGCCGAGCAAGTCCGCGCGCATGCTGACGAGATCGCCGGTGCCGCCCGGCGCACGGTTGAGGCGGCGGATCAGCTCCTGCCGCCGCGGCTCGGAGGCGAAGTGCAGGGAGCTCGCGTCCTCGTCGCTCGGCTGGGCGCGCCATTCCTCGATCGCCCTGGACAGGCGCTCCCGATCGGGGCCGAAATCGCGCACCAGTCCCTCGAAGAAGGCGCGGCGTCCTGCCGCATCCAGCCCCCGGTAGATGTCGAGCACCTCACGCGCCATCGCCGTGCCGGAGGCTTCGCCCCGGCCCGACAGCAGCGCATCGCAGAGCTCGATCAGCCCATCGGCACCCCGCCTGGTGTCGGCGGAGTCTCCACGGCGAAGCAGCGTGCGGCCGCGCTCGGAGATGGTGGCGAGCAGGTCGGAGAAGAAGGCGTTGGCCATCTGGGCTTTCGTGTCAGGTTTGTGCGAAGCGGGAGCTTACACGGGATTTGGGTGGAAGCCGATCACAATCAAGCAGGGGGATATGGCATCTTTAGTTGGGCCGTGCGTTTGGAGAATGCCGTCATGCCCGGGCATGACGACCTCTTGTCAATGCCGGCAGCCTACTTCCCCGCAAACTCCGTCGGCGTCCGTCCCGTCACCTGGCGGAACGCGGCCGAGAATGCCGGCACGCTGGCGTAGCCGAGCTGGGTGGCGAGCTGCTTCACCGACACGCTCGCATCCGTCGACAGGCGCTGGATCGCGGAGGCGATGCGGGCACGCTGGCACCAGCTCTTGAAGCTCAGCTGCGTCTCGCTCGAGAACAACCGCGACAGCGTGCGCGCGGAAGTTCCGACCTCGCGCGCCAGCGCCTCGATCTCGTGCAGGCCGGTGGGATCGTCGAGCACGATCATGGCGGCGCGGCGGCAGCGCGGCTCGCGCGGCAATGGCACGAAGGTCGCGGAATCCTCGGCCTGGTGCAATTCCAGCATCACGAGGCGTACCAGGAGCGCGGTACGTTCCTCGGTATTGCCAGTGTCGAACAGCGCCAGGATCGCCTGGTGCAGCAGCGGCGAGACCCGCACCACGAACTCGCTGGTCAGACCGCTGTAACGCCGCTCGCGCTTGAGCCAGGGCAGCTCGAAATACAGCGTGCGCATCTCGATGTCGGCGAGCAGGTCGATGGCATGCTCGAGCCGGGCCGGCACCCAGACCGCACGGTCCGGCGGCACCAGCCAGCGTCCCCCGGGCGTCGTCACCTGCATCGTGCCCTTCGCGGCATAGATCAGCTGCGCCTCGCGGTGCAGGTGCGGCTCGATCCGCATCCCCTTCGGATAATCGCGGGCGACCAGGTGCACGCCCGCGGGCGAGCGGTGATTGCTCCGGACCTCCCGCAGGATTGGCGTTTCCAAGATTGGCGTTTCCAAGACAGTCATTGGCGGCATCCCGTCATGGGCACGACATATAACTCATTTCGGAGCAGGAGAGGATTCGTATGAACAGCCCCGGTCGGGTCATCAGTTTCGTCAACGCGGGCCATTTCATCGACCACTATTCGATGCTGATCTTCGCCGCCGCCGTGATCATCATGGGCCCGGCGCTCGGCATGGCCTATTCGGAACTCCTGCCTTACGCGACGCCGGGCTTCGTCGCCTTCGGCGCCGGCTCGCTGCTCACCGGCTGGCTCGGGGACCGCTGGAGCCGCCGCCATATGATGCTGATCTTCTTCGTCGGCATCGGCGCCTCGATGATCGCGGTCGGCTTCGTGCAGACACAGGTCGAGCTCGGCGCGGCGCTGCTCGCGATCGGCATCTTCGCCTCGATCTATCACCCCGTCGGCACCGCCATGATCGTGTCCTATGCCGACAGGCTCGGCCGCGAGATGGGCATCAACGGCGTCTGGGGCAATCTCGGCGTTGCCTCCTCCGCGCTGGTCACCGGCGTGATCGGCCAGTATCTCGGCTGGCGCTTTGCATTCATCGTTCCCGGCGTGGTCACGGTCCTGATCGGTATCGGCTTTGCGATGAGCGTCGTGCACGAGGACCGCAAGGGCTCGAAGCAGGCCGCGGCGCAGGCGCGGGTGGCAAGGCAGGACATGTGGCGCGTGATCCTGGCGCTGCTGATCGTGGTGATCGCGATCTCGACGACCTTCAACGCCGTCACCGTGGCGCTGCCGAAGCTGTTTGCGGAGCGGCTGGCCGATCTCACCAGGAGCCCGGCGTTGCTCGGGGTCATCGCCGCCTGTGTCTACGTGTTCGGCGCGATGACCCAGTACACGATCGGCCGGCTGCTCGACCGTTACTCGCTGAAGACGGTGGCTCTGCCGCTGTCCTTCATGCTGGCGCCGTTCCTGTATCTGGCCGCGAGCCTGTCCAATTTGCCGCTGATCGTGGTCTCGATCGGCATCGTCATGGGCGCATTCGGGCAGGTCACGGTGAACGACGCCATGGTCGGCAAGTACACCACCGAGGAGTGGCGCTCGCGCGCCTATGCCGTGCGCTATTTCGTCGGCTTCACCGCGGCGGGCGCGTCCGTCGGCCTGGTCGCCTGGCTCTACGAGCAGGGCGGCTTCGTCACCATGCTGCACGCCTTCGCCGCGCTCTGCCTGCTCGCGATCGCGGCCGCGCTGATCCTGCCGCGCGAGATCCGGACGCCCGTGGCGGCGTGAGGGAGCACTGCTCTCGTGTCCCGGACAAGCTGCAACGCGTGAGCGTTGCTGCGCAGAGCCGGAACCCAGAGGCCGCGAATTTCCCATGTTGCATGGGCCCCGGCTCTGCAGCGCACCGCCAACCGGACGATGCTTCGCATCGCCGGGATGGCGCTGCGCTGCGCCCGGGGCACGAGCGTGGCTTGAGGCCGGGATTCTTTCCACTCGCTATTTGCGACGAGGCGTTGCGATGAAGCAGCCGGGAAGGGGCTCTGGCTTGCTCGCAGCAATGACGGTGAACGTCGCCAGGTCACGCATGCCACCCGTCATGCCATTCTGCCAGTGTTTTGCCCGACGGCGCAAGTCGCTTCGGGAGGGCCGAAATTTTAGCAAGGTTTTTCAACCTCATCCCTACTGTGCATGGGGTTGTTTTCGCATTTTTCGTTTTTGACCGCGCCGCGCACGGCGGAACCCGAGCCGCCTTCCGCGGGTTCTGTCCCTGTGGCGCCCCGACACCGGCGCAGATGAAGGGGGAAAGACACCTGCATGCCATGGCGCCTGCTCCGACCGGTCGTCCTCGTTTCCGCGGCGCTTGTCCTCACCACCCTTGCGGCCGGTGCCGAAGCCGGCAAATCGGCCGGACCGTCGGAATTCCTCCTGATCGTACAGATCGCCTTGCTGATCGCGGTCGGCCGCGGGCTCGGCGAGATCATGCAGCGGATCGGCCAGCCCTCGGTGATCGGCGAACTGCTCGCCGGCATCATCCTGGGGCCGTCGCTGTTCGGCTGGATCTGGCCCGAGGCGCAGCACGCGATCTTCCCGAACGCGCCCGAGCAGAGGGCGATGATCGACGGCATCGCGCAAGTCGGCATCCTGCTGCTGCTGTTGCTCACCGGCATGGAAACCGACCTCAAGCTGGTTCGGAAGGTCGGCAAGGCCGCGATCGCGATCTCGATCGCCGGCATCGTCGTGCCCTTCGCCTGCGGCTTTGCGCTGGGTGAGTTCCTGCCCGACGCGCTGCTCCCTAATCCGCAACAGCGCCTCGTGGCCTCGCTGTTCATGGGCACGGCGCTGTCGATCTCCTCGGTGAAGATCGTCGCCGTGGTGGTGCGCGAGATGAACTTCATGCGCCGCAACGTCGGGCAGGTCATCGTCGCGACCGCCGTCATCGACGACACCATCGGCTGGATCATCATCGCCGTCATCTTCAGCCTGGCCTCGCACGGCACGCTCGATATTGCCTCGGTGGCGCAAGCCGTGCTGGGAACGCTCGCCTTCCTCGCCGTCAGCTTCACCATCGGGCGCCGCCTCGTGTTTCAGCTGATCCGCTGGGCCAACGACAATCTCGTCAGTGCGGCGGCTGTCATCACGGTTATCCTGCTGTTGATGAGCGTCATGGCGATGATCACGCATCTGGTCGGCGTCCACACCGTGCTGGGCGCCTTCGTCGCCGGCGTCCTGGTCGGCGAGTCTCCGATCCTGACGCGGCAGATCGACGAGCGCCTGCGCGGACTGATCTCGAGCTTCTTCATGCCGGTGTTCTTCGGCCTCGCCGGCCTCAGCGCCGATCTCTCGGTGCTGCGTGATCCCGATCTGCTGATGCTCACAGGCCTCCTGGTCGTGATCGCCAGCGTCGGCAAGTTCGGCGGAGCCTTCGTCGGTGGCACCGTTGGCGGCCTCAGCACCCGGGAGTCGCTGGCGCTCGCGAGCGGGATGAATGCCCGTGGCTCGACCGAGGTGATCATCGCGACCATCGGCCTCTCCATCGGCGTGCTCAGCCAGAACCTGTTCACGATGATCGTGACCATGGCGATCGTGACCACGATGGCGATGCCGCCGATGCTGCGTGCGGCGCTGGCCCGGTTGCCGATGAACAAGGAGGAGAAGGAACGCCTGGAGCGGGAGGAATTCGAGAAACGCGGCTTCGTTGCCAATCTCGAGCGCCCTCTGCTCGCCGTGGACGAGAGCGTCAACGCCACCTTCGCCGCCCGCATCGCGGGCCTGATCGCCGGCATGCGCGGCCTGCCGATCACAGTGCTGCATATCGGCCAGCGCACCAAGGAGCAGGAGAAAGGGCGCGACGAGAAAGATAGCCACGAAGCCGTGGTGAAGAAGGCCGCCGAGACGGTGTCGATCAACAGCGCTGGAGACACCGGCAAATTCGATGTCGTCACCCGTACGAGGCAGACGGAGCTCGGCGCGACGATCGCTGACGAAGCGCGCAAGGGATTCGACCTCCTGGTCGTCGGCATCGACAGGGTGACCGCGACCAAGGACCGCTTCGACCGGAGGATCGACGACATCGCCGCGCAGTTCGAAGGACCGCTCGCGATCGTCGCGGCCAAGGGCAGGCATCTGAAGCAGCCGATGCCCGACACCCTCAACATCCTCGTTCCGGTTTCGGGCAGCGGCGTCTCCAAGCGCGGCGCCGAGATTGCGGTCGCGTTGGCGCAGGCGGGATCGGGCTCGCTCCGGGTGATCTATGTCGCGACGACGCGCGACAAGGGGGCACAGCGCGGCGCCTCCCGCGGACTGAGCCAGGAGACGGCCATCCTCAAGGACGCCAGCGATCTCGCCGCCCGCTACGACGTCGACATCACCACCACGCTGCGGGTGAACCGGGCGCCGGACGCGGCGATCCTGCGCGAGATCGACACCACCGACGTCGATCTCGTCGTGATGGGGGTCGACCGCATCCAGGCCGATCATCTCTCCTTCGGCGGCGTCGCCGACGCTGTGCTCAGGCAGTCGAAGGTCTCGGTGCTCCTGGTGTCGAGCGGCGAGGTGCGGCAGGCTCCGGCGGAGAAGGCTTGAGCCCTCGCCGTCATTGCGAGCGTAACGAAGCAATCCAGACTCTCACTGCGGAAAGATTCTGGATTGCTTCGCTGCGCTCGCAATGACGATGTGGATGTTCGGCGCCTAGGTCTTCACCTCCGCCACCTTCTCCACCTTCGGCGCCTTCTTCGACGCGCGCCAGTTCTCGAAGCGCTGCACCACCACGAAGAAGGCGGGCACGAACAGCACCGCGAGACAGGTCGAGGCCAGCATGCCCGAGAACACGGTGATGCCGATCGACTTGCGGGCGCTGGCGCCGGCGCCGGTGGCGAGCACCAGGGGCACCACGCCGAGGATGAAGGCGAACGAGGTCATCAGGATCGGGCGGAAGCGGGCGCGCGCGGCTTCGATGGCGGACTCCAGGATCGGCTTGCCGTCGCGGCCGTGCAGCTCGAGCCCGACCTCGACGATCAGGATGGCGTTCTTGGCCGAGAGTGCAATCAGCAGGATCAGGCCGATCTGGCAATAGAGGTTGTTGTCGATCTTGAGCCCGGAGAGGATCAGCATCGGCCCGAGCAGCGACAGCGGCACCGCGAGGATCACCGAGATCGGCGCGTACCAGCTCTCATACTGTCCGGCGAGCACGAGATAGACCAGCAGCATGGCGAGGCCGAACACCCAGTAGATCTGGTTCGAGACCGCCTTCTCCTGATACGACATCGCAGTCCATTCATAACCGGTGCCGGGCGGCAGCGTCTTGTCCGCGATCTCCTCCATCAGCTTCAGGGATTGGCCGGAGGAGTAGCCCTGGGCCGGCAGGCCGATCACGGTCGAGGACGGATAGAGGTTGTAGAGGCTGATCAGCGACGGGCCGGTGGCCGGCGTGATCTTGGCGACGGTGCCGATCGGGATCATGTCGCCGTTCGAGTTGCGCACCTGCATGTTGGCGATGTCGCGCTCGGTGACGCGGAATGCCGCATCGGCCTGGGTGTAGACCTGGAACACGCGGCCGAACTTGTTGAACTGGTTGACGAAGGACGAGCCGAGATAGGTCGACAGCGCCGAGAACACCTGGTCGGTGGTGACGTGCAGGGTCTGGGTCTTGACGCGGTCGATCTCGACGTTGAACTGCGGCACCGAGGAGCGGAACGAGGACTGCACGCGCTGCAGCGCGCTCTGGCTCTGGCCGTTGGAGACCATCGCGCCGGTGATGGCTTGCAGCTTGGCGAAATCGCTGTTGCCGTCGCGCAGCTCGACCTGCATCGAGAAGCCGGCCGCGTTGCCGATACCCTGGATCGGCGGCGGCGGCAGCACGATGGTGCGCGCCTCCATGATGGTCGCGAGCTTGTCGTTCAGTCCGTAGACCAGCGAGCGCAGATCCTCGCCGGGCCCCTTGCGGGCCTCCCAATCCTTCAGGATGATGTAGGCGACGCCGGCATTGGCAAGGCTGGCGCTGTTGTCGAGTGCGGAGATGCCGGCGATGGTGATGACCTGCTGGACGCCCGGGGTGTCCTTGATCAGCTCGCTCGCCCTGTCGAGCACGGCTTGCGTCCGCTCCAGTGCGGCGCCGTCGGGCAGCTGCACGGCGGCGATCAGATAGCCCTGGTCCTCGATCGGCAGGAAGCCGGTCGGCACCCGCGACAGACCGTAGCCGCTGGCTCCGATGACCAGCAGCGCGAACGCGACCGAGATGGTGGCGTGCTTCACGAGGAACGTGATCAGCCTCGTGTAGCCGCGCTCGACGCGATTGTAGACCGCATTGAAACCTCGATAGAAGAAATTGCGCTGCTCCGGCGGCACCGTCGGCCGCAGCCAGAGCGCGCATTGCGTCGGCTTCAAGGTCGCGGCGTTGATGGCGGACAGCAGCGCGGTCGCGGCGATCACCAGCGCGAATTGCGAATAGATTCGTCCGGTGAGTCCTGCGAGGAACGAGGCCGGCAGGAACACCGAGATCAGCACCAGCGTGATGCCGACGATCGGTGCGAACAGCTGGTCCATCGCCTTGATCGCAGCGTCGTGGCCGTTCATGCCCTGCTCGATGTTGTGGGCGGCGCCTTCGACCACGACGATGGCGTCGTCGACGACGATGCCGATCGCGAGCACGATCGCGAACAGCGTCGACATGTTGATGGTGAAGCCGAGCGCGGCCATGGCGGCGAAGGCGCCGATGATGGTCACCGGCACCGTCGTCGCCGGCACCAGCATCGCGCGCCAGTCCTGCAGGAACACGAGGATCACGACCAGCACCAGCAGGCCGGCCTCGATCAGCGTCATGTAGACCTCGTGCACGGAGGCCTCGACGAACTTGGTGGTGTCGAACGGCGTGTCGTACTTGATGCCTTCCGGAAACCGCTTGGCGAGCTCGGCCATCTTCTTCTCGACGGCCCGCTCGACCTCGAGCGCGTTGGCGCCGGGCGACTGGAAGACGCCGATGCCGACGGCCGGCTGCTTGTTGAGCGAGAAGATCTGGCTGTAGGTCTGCGCGCCGAGCTCGACCCAGCCGACGTCGCGCACCCGCGTGACGTCGCCGTTGCTGCCCGACTTGACGATGATGTTCTCGAACTGGCCGGCGTCGTCGAGCCGTCCGTTGACGTTGAGCGTGTACTGGAAAGCCTGTCCCGGCGGCGTCGGCGGCGCGCCGACCTGGCCGGCCGAGACCTGCTGGCTCTGCTGCTGGATCGCCTGGATCACGTCCTGCGGCACCAGGCCACGGGCTTGCAGCTTGTTGGGATCGAGCCAGATTCGCATCGAATACTGGCCGGCGCCGAACACCGTGACGTTGCCGACGCCGGGCAGGCGCGAGAGCTCGTCGCGAATGTTGATGGTGGCGTAGTTGCTCAGATACAGGCTGTCGTACTTTGCGTCCGGCGAGGTCAGCGTCACGAACAGCAGGATCGAGGTCGAGCGCTTCTGCACGGTGACACCCTGGTTCTGCACCGCCTGCGGCAATTGCGACAGCGCGCTGGAGACGCGGTTCTGCACCAGCACCTGCGCGAAGTTGAGATCGGTGCCGATCTTGAAGGTCACGGTCAGCGTGTAGGTGCCGTCGGAGCCGCTGTAGGACTGCATGTAGAGCATGTCCTCGACGCCGTTGACTTGTTGTTCTATCGGCAAGGCGACCGTGTCGATCACGGTCTTGGCGCTGGCGCCGGGATAGCGCGTGGTGACCTGCACCGTCGGCGGCACCACGTCGGGGTATTGCGCGATCGCGAGGTTGAACAGCGCGACGCCGCCGATCAGGATCATCAGCAGCGCGATGACGTTCGAGAGGACCGGCCGCTCGATGAAGAATTTTGAGATCATGGCCGGCGGCTCCTACTCGGCAGGTATTACTTGGCAGACGCCTGGGACTGGTCGATCTTCGTCACCTGCGGGTCGATCTTCTGGCCGGGAATCACCCGCAGCAGCCCTGCGGTCACGACTCTGTCGTCCGGCTTCAAGCCGCTCTCGATCACGCGCAGGCCGTTGTCGACGGGGCCGATCTGCACCTTGCGCTGCTCGACCACGTTGTCGCCGTTGACCACCAGCAGATAGCGGCCGCCCTGGTCGCTGCCGAGCGCAGTGTCGGGAACGAGCAGGGCGTTCTTCTCCTGGTCGAAAGGCACGCGGACGCGGACGAAATAGCCGGGCAGCAGCACCCGTTTGTCGTTGGGAACGAGGCCGCGGACCGCCAGCGTGCCCGTCGACTGGTTGAGGGTCGGCGAGACGTAGTCGAGCTTGCCTTCATGCGGATAGCCGGTCTCGGTCTGGAGCCCGATCTCGATCGGGAATTGCTTGAGGTCGGCGGGCGTCAGTCCGCGGCGCACCGCCTCTGCGCGGATACGCAGCACGTCCTGCTCGTTGACGGTGAAGTTCACGTAGATCGGGTCCATCGCGACGATGGTGGCGAGCTGGGTCGGCGAGGAGACGCCGACGAGCTCGCCGATCGAGACCAGATGCGCGCTGACGATGCCGTCGAACGGCGCCGTGACCTTGGTGTAGCCGTAATTGACCTCGGCGAGCCTGGTGTTGGCCTGGGCCTGCTGGAGGTTGGCCTGCGCGTTGTCGCGGTTCGAGGTCGAGGTGTCGAGCGTGGCCTGCGAGACGGCCTGGCGCTGCACCAGCTCGGCCTGCCGCTTGTAGTCGGTCTCCGCCTGCCGGAGCGAGGCCTGCGCGCCGGCCTCGGCTGCCTGCGCCTGCTCGAGCTTGAGCTTGTAGGTCTCCGGCTCGATCGTGAACAGCTGGGTGCCCTGCTTGACGAAGGCGCCGTCCTGATAGTCGATCGTCTGCAGAAAGCCCTGCACGCGCGCGACGAGATCGACGCTCTTGATCGGCGCGGTGTTGCCGGTGGCCTCGATGTAGCGCGTCACCGGACGCTGCACCGGCGTCGCGACGTCCACCTTGGGCGGCGGCGGCGCCACGAACGTGTTCTTGTCCTCGCAGCCGGCGAGCACGGCCACGGCCACTGCTGCGGCCAGTCCCCGCCCGATATGTCTCCACGCTCCATTGCGCCGTGCGGGAGATGCGGGATTCGCTGAGGTCATTCGGTGGTCCCCGATGAGTGTCTGTCGGTGGCAGGCTAGCAACAAATGACTGGCCGTGGAACACCATAGCCATGGCAGTCACCGGGCTTGCGCTGTAATCGGCCATGTGGCCTTGAACGAGGCCACGACCAACGGCACGTTGCGCAAGGCCGACGACAACAATGGCCTGAAGGACGCACCGATCCGGACGGAATGGTCCGTCAGCACGATCGGGTCAGACTCCGGTCGCAGCTGTCCCTCGCGCATGCCAGGCCGCAAGCACGTCCCGCTCTTCATCGGCGGTCAGCCCGATGACCGGGCCGTTGCTGGCGTCGAGCCAATGAAGCGTGTCGCGTGCGGTGACCGCGACCGGTCGCGAGGTCAGTCCGGCCCCGCGCGCCGGCGAGGTGTCGCGTGTCAGGAAGCCGGCGAAGTCGGGCAATGGCAGCCACATCGGCAGCGACCGCGGACCCGCCCAGCGCCGCACGTCGTGCGCCTCGAGAAAGACGTGATCGACCCAGGTGAAGGTGCAGGACGCATTGAGCGCGGCTGCGCACTCGGCCAGGAATTCGCCGCGCGTGCGAATTGGCCCGATCCCGTCATAGATGCCTGTGAGGCGAATCTCCGCCGCATGCACGATCCATTGCGCGAGGTCGCGCACGTCGATGAACTGGACGGGATCCTCCGGCGATCCCGGCGCCAGCACCTCGCCGCCGCGCGCCAGCCGCGCCGGCCAGTAGGCGAACCGTCCGGTCGGGTCCTCCGGCCCGGCGATCAGGCCGGCGCGGCAGATGAAGGCGTCGTTGCCGACCGTTTGCTCGCAGGCGACCTTGGCGGCGCCGTAGATGGCATCGGTGCTTTGCTCGATCTCCGCGTCAACAGGCTCGCGCAGCGACGCGGTGTCGGCGCGTTGCCCCGGGATGCGGTTGTCCGCATACACACTGATCGTCGACACGAAGGTCCAATGCACCCCCGGCCGCTTCAGCGCGGCGACCGCGCGCCGAACCTGGCCGGGATGACGCGCGACATCGACCACGGCGTCGAATGTCTCGCTCGCAAGCGGCGCAAGACCGGCGGCCATGTCGCGGTCGATCCGCACGAAGCGGGCGCCCGCCGCAATCGGCCCCGCAAGGCCGCGGGCCGCGCAGGTCACCTCGTGGCCGGCGGCACAGGCGTGGCTTGCAATCGCCCGGCCGAGAAACTGGGTCCCGCCGAGAATGAGGATGCGCATGAGGTGATCCGTTTCGCCGATGAGATCGCGAGACTACAACGTCCGGTAGCGGTTGCAACCGATCCATCAGCGCGCCTTGATCTCCGCGTATTTCGTCATCGCCTTCTCGAACTTCCGGTTGAACAGCCACATCGCAGCGAGGATCTCGCGATAGCTTGCCGAGCTGCGCGCCCGGTCGGCCCGGCCGAATGCAAAAATGCTGTTGTTGCGCAGGTGCTTCATGATCGTGGGGCTGGACACCCTGTAGTTCAGGAGGTCGCCCGACTTGAGCGCGGACCGCGTCGGGGTCGGCACGATCTGGATCAGCTCGAACAGCTTCATCTGGTCGATCGGGTCGGGCAGCGTCTTCACGATTCCAGGGATCTCACGGAACAGGTCGGCGTGCGCGTTCATCAGGCCGTCGCGCACGTTGGTCCAGTGGTTGAAGCGGTAGTCGGTGCCACGGGCCCGCGCCTCCTCCTTGTCGTCGCGCGCGCTCAGGTGCGGATCGATCGCCGCGATCTCGTCCTTGATGGCCTGCCACTTCCTGTGGCCGTTGCGGTCCTCGGAGGGGCCGGTCTGGAAGCTGCCCATGTAGGTGTTCGAGCGTCCGTTGCGGACGTTCTGCTTGCCGTTGGTCTCGGCAAAGAACAGCCCGAGGCTGATGCGCCCCGCAGCGTCCGCGTGGTGAGGTGCAAGTCCCTTGGCGCGCGCGATCACCGTAGCGAGATCCACGACGTCCTTGAACGGCGTTGCCGAGTTCTGCGCAGTCGCCGGCGGCGCCTCCATGACGTCGAACAGCTTTGAATATTCGTCGATCAGAGGTTCGATGTCGGCATCGAAATAGGCCGGCGGAATCTCGAACTTGTTGGGCCGGCCGATTCGCGACGGCATGGCGTCGGTGAGATCCTTGTAAGCACTGATCACGGCGACGCGCGCGAGATAGAGCGCCTGCCCCGGCAGATTCGGCAGCGGCTCCTTGGCGTCGATCTGGCGTCGCCGTTCGGCCAGGATTGACTTGAACTCGCCAAGGGCCTTGTCATAGGCGGCGACCGCCTCCGACTGCCGGGGCGTGAGCGCGCGCTGTTGGCCGGCGGCGGACGCTGCGACGAAGAAGGCAACAGCCGCAAAGATGGCAAGACGTCTGGGTCCCATGGCCGTTTCCCATCGATTCGGTGGCCAGGGAGATCGTAAGCGTCGGAGGCGAGGGCTGGCGAGATGCAAATCCCGCTCAGCCGCAATTCTTGTCCTTATGCCGCCTGGTAGTCCGGCGCCGTCGCCAGGAACTTCGCATAGTCATCCGCATCCGGCGGCTGGAAGCGCCCTGCGAGCCCGCCGCGTTTCTGCTGCTTCGCGCCGATGTCGGCCATCAGCTCGTCGAAATGGCGGTAATGATAGGGCGCGACGCACAGGCCGCCATAGACGCCCGCAGCGGGCCGCTCGACCCGCTTGAAGTGCAGCATCATCTCGATGTTGTCGCGCATCGCCTGCGCCGTCGGCTGGTTGGTGAGCTGACCGTCGGCATAGCGCACCAGCCAGTTGGCGGCGAGGTCGGCGCAGAGCACGGTGCAGAACGACGAGTTGAAGCCGACGAAGCCGAGCTCGGGCAGATCGGGATTGGCGATCAGGCGATAGAGCCGGTACTGCCCGTCGGCATCGACCAGCTTCTGCCGATAGGCTTCGGGCAGGAAGGGCACGCCGAGCTTGTAGCCGATCGCGAGCACCGCGACATCGGCACTGACGCGCTCGCCGCCGCTCATCACGATGCTGTCGCCTTCATAGTGGTCGAACGTGCCGAACACCGCCTTGATGCGGCCGTCGGCGACCATCGGATAGAAGTCCGGCGTTGCGATCGGTACCGAGCAGTTGACGCCGTCCTCGATCCGCTCCTTCGGCACCATGTTGCAGCGGCCGAGCTTGAGCTGCGCCTTCAGCAGGCTCTCCAGCCCGCGCCAGTTCGCCCACACCAGCGGCGCGGCGATGCGATGCGCGAGCCGTCCCATCGCGCTGATGCCCCAGCCCGGAAACATCTCCTCCTGCGCGCGGATGTAGAGGATGCGCTTGAAGTTCACGAGGCCGCCGATGAAATAGGGAATGCGCCAGACCGGCTCGCGCATCACGATGGTGACCTCGCGGGCGCCCGATTTCACCGCGTTGACCGCGATGTCGGTCGCCGACTTCGAACCGCCGAGCACGACGATGCGGCGTCCCTTCGCCAGCGTCGGATCGCCGTATTTCGACGAATGCAGGATCTGGCCGCCCTGTGCCAGGAATGCGTCCTCGCCGAGGCAATGCAGCTCTCGCGGCTCGTTGAACTGTCCGGTGCAGACGGCGACGAAATCGAAACTCTCGCTCGTGCTCCTGCCGTCCCTGTCCTTCAGCGCGAGTGTCCAGCCCGGCTTGCCGTCGGCGCGGCGCGCCATGCCCGCGACCTCCGTGTTCAGGCGCAGCATGCGGTCGAGGCCAAAACTCCCGGCGTAGTCGGCGAGATAGGCATGGACCTGCGGTCCGGTCGGCCATTCCGGATAGGCGTCCGGCATGGCGCGATCGGTGTAGCGGTAGAGCTCCTTCGGGCTCTGGGTCTGCACCTCGGGATAGGAGCGCGCCGGCTCCCAGACGCCGCCGAGATCGGCGCTGCGCTCGACGATGGTGACGCGGTGGCCGCGGGTGGAGAACGCCTTTGCGGCGGCAAGGCCGGAGACGCCGGCGCCGATCACGCAGACATGCTTGGGGCTGACCATGGGATTGCTCGCAATCAGTGTGTTTTGCGCAAGCGGCCACGTTCGGCCGCGAGGCGCGGCCGGCCGGGCTGCAAGCAGATGAACGTGGCCGGGAAGCCGGCTGCCTAGTCGTTGGCTTCGGGCGGCAGGAAGTCGACCTCGTGCAGCGCGGAGATGCGGACGACCTCGGCAGGGTCGGTCAGGTTGTGGAGCTGGTTGAACAGCGCCTCCAGCTTCTGCATCGGCGAGACCCAGAACAGCGCGCGGCACGGCTTGTCGGACTTGTTGAAATAGCCGTGCGGGATGCCGCGGGGCATGCGGACGAGATCGCCGGCATGAGCCCTGACCCACTGACCGTCGAGCTTGAGGTCGAGCGTGCCTTCCTGCACCAGGATGAACTCGTCCTGGGTCGGATGGATGTGCACCGGCACGAACTGGCCGGGATCGCTGTTGGTCTCGAAGGCGAAGGTGGAGTCGGTGACGGCCTTCGGGAAATAGACTTGGCCGAGGATGTTCCAGCTCTTGCCGCCGTAGCCTGTGCCGTTCGCGGTAATGCCCTTTTCGAGTGCGGTCATGCTCACCTCCTCATGGATACCGGCGGGTACGGAGCTTCGACCAGCCAGGGGCCGTCTGTCTATCCGCTAAACGAATCCGAATACGGCTGTTGCCATGCAGCGCGGTGATTTCACGGGGGCGGCCCTTTTCGCCTCGCGGAAACTATTATAGGCTTAAAGCAATTCCGTGACGCGAAGCGTGGTCGATGATGTCCGCAGCCGTGCTGGAAATGAGCGCAAGGGCGCCCGCAGCCGAGCGGCTCGCGGCCTTCGCCCGCGTCACCACGGATGATGTCGACGAAGCCGCCGAGCAGATCGGGCGCATCTTCTGTCCGCACGATCTGAGGCCGACGCAGGCACGGGCGGACGGGTTCTCCGCCCGGCACAATTGCGCTGATTTCGACGGCTTCTCCATCAATTACGTGGCCTATGGCGGATCGGTCAGTATCGATCCCGGCTGCCTCGAGCGCTTCTTCCTGGTGCAGGTCCCGCTCGCGGGCACCGCCCGCATTCGCGCCGGCGTCAGCGAGCTCGATGTCGCGCCGGACCGGACGGCGTCGCTGCTGTCGCCGACCATCCCCACCCGGATGATCTGGGCTGGCTGCGCGCAGGCGATCCTGCTGCTCGACCGCCGCATGGTCGAGCAGCGCGCTGCGGCGTTGTCGGGCAGGGCGACCGGGGTGGTCGAGTTCGATCCCGCGATCGAGCTGGACGCGCCGTCCGGGCGGGCCTTGCAGACCAGCCTAGCCGGGCTGATGACGCTTGCCGAACGTCTCGGGCCATCAGGCAGGCTTTCGCCGGTGGCGATGGCCGATTGGCGCGAACTGCTGCTCGATCATCTCCTCAACGGGCAGCGGCACGGCCTGTCGGATGCGATCAGGACGTTCTCGGGGCAGGCCGAGCGCCTGCCGCGTGCCCTCCGCGCCGCGCGCGACCATCTGGCGGACAATGCCGGCGAGCCGCTCGATCTTGCGCAACTCGCCTGTGTCTCAGGCATCGGCATCCGCGCGCTCCAGCTGGGCTTCCGCCGTCACTTCGGCGTGTCCATTTCCCAGATGCTGCTCGACATGCGGCTCGCTGGCCTCCACGCCCGCCTCGCACAGGCTTCCGCCGGTGTCTCCATCACCGACCTCGCCTTCGATCTCGGCTTCACCCATCTCGGCCGCATGGCCGGCGCTTACCGCGAGAAATTCGGTGAGACGCCTTCGGCCACGCTGCGGCGAAGGATGAGCTAGCGAGTGGTGAAGTGAACTCGGGCAGCTGTCCGCGGTTTACCTCTCCCCGATGGGGAGAGGTAAGTGTTCGGCTCGCGCCGATCCAACCAACACGCATTCCGCACTCGGCCGGCCGGATCTACTTCCGCGACCGCGTCGTATTGTCTTCCGCCGCATGCCTGCGCAGGAATCCCTCGACGTCGGCCTGCACCGAGTAGGGCGTCGGGATCGCATCGCCGGCGGAATCCACTGGGGTGTCGAGGCAGCGGCGCAGCATGCGCGAGCTCGGCCGGCTGCAGGCTGTCCTCCTGAAATCGTGACCGGATCGAGCGACGGGGAACTGCGGCATGTGAACCGTCTCATATTCCACCACTTTCTTTTCGAGCTATGACTCCAGCAAGAAATTGCCGCACCCGGAGCTAACTGACAGACACGGGTGAGATGCAGTGCCTGCGACGCCGCGTGCTCGCAGCTTTGGATTGGTTCTGGTCCTGCTCACGAGGACGCCAGTCCCATCACTCAGCACAGATCTTTCAGAAATTGGAATCAAGAGCATCGCGAAACGGGTTGACGCAGCTCCTATTCGGGGTCGGCCGGTAGGCTGCTACTTACCAAGGAGCCCCCATGAAGCTAAGCAATGAAGTTTACAGTGCATTGTCCCTGACAAGATACGCCGGCAGTTTTCGGATTGCTCGTTCGAGTCTGATCAAGTCGGTCCATCTTCTCGAGAGAATTGGCCTCGCAGCCGTTGGGGCCACTTGCGGTCTCTATGTGGGTGCGACCCTCCTGCGTCAGAAGGGCGAATTTTTCGGCGGCGGCTGGATCGTGCTGCTAACGATGCTCTACGGAGCAGTTAGCTTCTATGTTGGAATTGATTTGTCGCGTACGTTCGCTCGGACGTCGATTTCGAGCATCTCGGAGGAATACGATGGATCCGAGGCGGTTGAGGTCATGAGTGCGGCCGGAACATTCACCGCGGCGATTGCAGCAGCGCTGTCCGTCAGCATCCTTGTCCTTGATCAAAGCCTTCCCAATGGCCTGCTAGTCTTTGTTGCCGGCTGTTGGATGGTTGGATCTTCGCTTCAAGTTGCGGCGGGAACGATAGCGCGCAGCTACGAAGTGCCGATGGACGAGAAGTGAAGACGACTGTGCTCACGGAAGAACGCCTGCCCGGCGTCGCGCCGTGGGCACAAGCCTGGTGCCGGGTCGGCTGCAGCTCTGAACGAGTAGTCGGCAATGCGTGGCAACCTCCATCCTTCAATGCTGCGTGCGGACGATTTTTGGTAGCGTTCGCATCGACGTTTCTGCTTGGACGCGTGCCGGTACCGAGCAACCTAATTTGTCGCGCAACAAACAAGACGTGCCATCATGATGGCGTTGGGATACTGTCCCCGCACGCCGTGGTCCAAAATTCTGCTAACCGCCAACCTCACGATCGGTGGGAGCCATGCAGATTTCGGAGTGGCTCGAGAAGCTGGGGCTTGGGCAATACGCGGAGCGTTTTGCCCAAAATGGGATCGACATGGGGGTCCTTCCCGAACTGATGGACGAGGACTTCGACAAGCTCGGAGTCCTGCTCGGCCATCGCCGCAAGATGCTGCGTGCGATTGCGGATCTCGATCCAGCCGCGTTGATCGCATCGCCCGTTCCTCCTCAGGACGCCGAGCGGCGACACCTCACCGTGATGTTCTGCGATCTGGTCGGCTCGACTGCGCTCTCGGCGCGGCTCGATCCCGAAGATATGTGGGAAGTGATCCGCGCCTATCGCACCGCCTGCGCGAGCGTCATCGCGGCTTATGATGGCAGGATAGCCAGGTTCGTCGGTGACGGAATACTCGTCTATTTCGGTTATCCTCGCGCCCACGAGGATGATGCAGAGCGGGCAGTGCGAGCGGGCCTCGACATCATCTCTGCGGTCGGGCAACTCAAGACAGGCGCTGACGAGCGGGTTGAGCTGCGGATCGCAATCGCAACCGGGCTTGTGGTGGTCGGCGACCTCGTCAGCGGAGATGCGTCAGAGGAGCACGCAACGATCGGCGACACACCGAATCTCGCTGCCCGGCTCCAGAGCCTGGCGGAGCCGGGGGCGGTCGTCGTTGCTTCGTCCACGCGCCGGCTGTTGGGAGATCTCTTCACTTTTCGCAATCTCGGCCGCCGCGACGTCAAGGGAATAGCCGAATCCATCGCGGTCTGGGCCGTCGAGGGGGCGACCGCATCAGAGAGCCGCTTCGAAGCGGTCCACGCGGCGCGCTCGATCGGTTTTGTCGGTCGTAAGGAAGAGATCGGGTTCGTGCTCTCGCGCCAGCGGCTGGCATGGCAGGGGCATGGCCAGATGGTGTTGATTGCTGGCGAAGCGGGCATCGGCAAGTCGCGCATGGTCGCAACGCTGTCCGAAAGCCCCGCGTTGGAGGCGCACCGGCGGGTGCGATATCAATGTTCGCCCTACCACACCAACAGTGCGCTCCATCCCTTTGTTGCGCAGCTCGAGCGCGCCGCCGGCATCCGTTCCCACGACACGTCGGAGCAGAAGCTCGAAAAGCTCGAGGCAATGCTGGCGCTTGGAACACAGCAGGTCGCCCGGGTGACGCCGCTCATTGCGGCTCTCCTTTCCATTCCAACCGGCGACCGCTATCCGCCGCTCGGTTTGAGCCCGGCGCAGCAACGGCGACAGACATTTACTGCGCTTCTCGATCAGCTCGAGGGGTTGGCGCGGGAGCAGCCCCTGCTGATCATCTGCGAGGACATGCATTGGGCCGATGCCACCACACTTGAGCTGTTCGATCTCGGGGTCGACCGGATCAGGGGATTGCCGATACTCGTGCTCATGACGTCCCGGCCAGAGTTCGAGCCTTCCTGGTCGGGCCTTGCCAACGTCAGTCTGTTGCGGCTCGACCGACTGGACCGGCAGGATACGCGCGCGCTGGTGGAGCAGGTGGCGGTTGGTCGCCAGCTCCCATGCGAGATGATGAAGCAGATCATCGACAGGACGGATGGTGTCCCGCTATTCGTCGAGGAACTGACCAAGATGGTGCTGGAGTCCGGAATGCTCGTGGAGGAATCCGGACGCTATCGCCTCGATAGTCCGTTCCCGCCGCTCGCCATTCCCGCGACGCTGCAGGATTCGCTGATGGCGCGGCTCGACCGGCTGGCTCCGGTCAAGGAGGTGGCGCAAATAGGCGCCGCCATCGGCCGCGAATTTTCATACGCGCTGCTGAGATATGTGGCGGGACGCGATGATGCGACGCTGAGCACCGCGCTGGGACAGCTCGAAGGGGCCGAGCTGCTGGTGCGTCGCGGAACTCCGCCCGAAGCAAATTACAGCTTCAGGCACGCTCTCGTTCAGGAAGCGGCCTACGAGGGCCTGCTCAGGAGCAAACGGCAGCTGCTCCACAAGCGCATCGGCGATGTCCTGCGCGAGAAGTTTGCGTTCGTCGCCGAGACCGAGCCGGAAGTTCTGGCGCACCACTTCACCGAGGCGGGACTGAACGAGATCGCCCTCGAATGGTGGCGCAAGGCGGGCCAGCAGGCGCTGAAGCGCTCGGCCTATTCCGAGGCGATCGCACATCTCGGCAACGCGATTGCCGCCGCCGATGAGCTGTCTGATGAGCCTCACCGTAGGATGAGCAGGCTGCATCTCCAAATCGCTTATGGTCGTGCCTTGCGAGGCAGTCTCGGACACAGTGCTCCCGAGACCGTAGCCGCTTGGACGCGCGCCCGGCAGTTCGCGGCCGATATCGATGATCCCGTCGAACTTGCGCCGGTCCACTCGGGACTCTTCAATGCCTGCCTGACCCACGGCGAGTTCGCTCCGATGCGGGAGCTTGCGGATGCCATCAGGAGCGCCGCTGACCGCCGGCCGGACTCGCCGGTGGCCGCTGTCGTCGCCCATTGGACGGGCGGCGTCACCTGCTGGTTCGGTGGCGACTACTCGAACGCGAGAACCCATCTCGAGCGGGCGCTGGCGGTCTATGATGCCGAACCGGATCCCGCGATGTTCAGGGCTTCGGCGCTGGATCTTCCGTTCGTGATCATGAGATTTCTTGCCCTGGTGCTCTGGCCACTTGGCGCGGTCGCTCGTGCGCGCAGGCTCGCCGCCGAAGCGGTAAGCGCTCCAGGAGAAAAACGGGCCCTTTCCCAGGCCAACGCGCTCGTTCATCGCGCCGTGTTCGACGGACTATGCGGAGGCATGTTGCAGCAGACGGAGACGATCCTGGCGCTCGGTCTCGCGCGCGATCATACGATGCCGCTGTACGTCGCCGCCGGCACCTACCTGAATGGCCTCGCCAAGTGGCGTGCCGGAGACCGAACGGCCGGACTGGCGGACATGCGTCACGGCTGGGCCTTGCTGCACGAGAACGATTGCTGCCTCTGCGAACCGTTTTGGGGAATGCATGTCGCCGTGGCGAATGCAGAGGTGGGCCAGGTCGAAACCGGGTTGGAAATCTTGAGCGAATTGATCGCCTCGACGGGGCAATCCGGCCAGCATTGGCTCGATGCCGAGCTGCACCGCGTCCGGGGCGAGCTCCTGTCGCGCCATGATCCTTCGAACGAATCCAGTGTCGAAGACGCCCTCAGGCGAGCGTTGGAAATCGCCCGACGCCAACGGACGAGGACTTTCGAGCTGCGCAGTGCCCTTGCACTTGCGCGCCTGTACAGGACGGCTGGCCGAGCGGGCACGGCATCCGAGCTGCTCGCTCCCGTCCTCGTTGAATTCGATGCGGAGCGAAATCTTTCGGAAGTCGAGGACGCGAAGCAGCTGCTCAGGCAAGAGCGTTAGATCATGATCCGGAAAAGTGCGCTGCGGTTTTCCGAAAGGATCATGCTCAAACGACAACCTAAAGCGCGATGACGATTCATCCTAATCGCATCCCGCTTTAGCGGCGTGCCGTTTTCCTGCGCTGCCCGTCTGCGGTCCAGGGGCCGCGTACTCACGAATTCACGTGCACGAAATCGCGCAGCAGCGGATAGATCTCGTTGTTCCAGCGCTTGCCCGAGAACACGCCGTAATGGCCGACGCCGGCCTGCATGTGGTGGACGCGCCGACAGGCGCGCACGCCGGTGCAGAGGTCCTGGGCGGCGAGGGTCTGGCCGATCGAGCAGATGTCGTCCTTCTCGATTGCTCTCGACCGGGTGCGCGACTTCCTCAGGTTGTCAATTGAAGAAATCTCAATTGTCGCGCCAATCCAGCCTTGAAAACTGGTTCGATCTTGGCCCAGATAGCCGGGGAGATCTACAGCGGGGGCTGTACTTTGTCGAAATGGGTTTACGGCAAGCCTGTTCGAGTGCTTGCCGCTGTCATATTCTGTGCCTGTCTTGCAGTCGTTGGGGAGTATCTCGGCAATGTGGGGGTGCTTGAGCTCGACCGGCTTGAAGACCTCATTGGCATGGACCGGCGAACGATTTGGCTGGCGACGCAGGCGCCGGACCAGCGTTCCGATATCGCGATTGTGACAATTGGAGAGGACGCGCTGCGGGACTATCCGTATGTCTCTCCCATTCCTCGAAAAATCCTAGCTGCGCTGGTCAATGAGATAGACTCCGCGGCACCAAGAGCGATCGGGCTCGACATCATCATTGAGCGCCGATCCGATGGTGATCGGGATCTCATTGGCGCGATCTCCAGTGCCCGGCACCCGGTTGTGCTCGGCGGATTGGATGACAGGTATGCAAGCGCTGCGTCGAGTGACGTTTCGCTCTTTCGCGAGCAGTTGGACGCTCAAGAGGAGTTTGTTCGGGCTTCGGGCGTACCGGTCGGGCACCTGTGGCTCGAACATAAGACTGGTGCCTTCAACAAGGACGACGCGACGGTGCGCTATGTTGGCGCCTCCAACAAGGGGCGCCCCCAGCGCGAAAGCTTTTCGCAAGTGCTTGCGAAATCGGCTGGATATACCCACCAGCCGGCCAGCGGGGTTATCGCATGGTTACTCCCTCCGAAGGATCAAACGACGCCGCTCTTCGCCCAGATCAGCGTTCGTCGGCACAAGTCCGAGGAGCTCGACAGCGGCGGCAAGCTTCTTTCCCCCGCTGAGCTCGATCTCTTGAAGGGACGTATCGTCCTGGTCGGCGCCGACATGGTCGACCGGGACCAACACAAGACACCGCTGTTCGTGCGCGACGGCCGGTTATCCCCTGGCGTCATGATCCATGCGCAGTCGATTGCGCAAATCATCGACGGCGATAGAGACATCAGGGAGATGCCGGCGTGGGCGAGGCTGCTCTTGCTTTTTGCCATGGGGTTGATCTGCCTGTTCGCCTCTTCGTCGCATCACGTTCACACGCACAAGGAATGGGGCGTATATGGAGTAGCGCTGCTGGGGTTCGTCCTTCTCTTGCTGTTTCGCCTCGACATTCCCGTCGGCCCGCTGGTGTTCGTTGGCCTGGTCGGAATTTTCGTCGTGCCTTTTCTTGAGTTCCTGGTGGGGAAATATACGGAAGCCGCGGCGCGGGTTCGACGGTGGGGAGTGGTGGGCAGATGAGACGATTGGCCCTTTCGAGATTGGCGGCCGCGGCCTTCGGCTGGCTCCTTGCCATGATGAGCAATGCTGCCGCGGAAACGTACACGATCCTGACCTCGAGCGCGGCTTCGCTCACGCCAGGTCAGCAGATCGAGGAGGGGCATGCGATCAGCCTGGGTGCAGGAGAGACAATCAGCTTCGTTGTCCCCAACGGCGGCAATGCAGTCCAGCGACGTTGTTCTGGTGCTTACAGCGGCGTAATTCGCCAATGCACCAACAATTCTTCTTCACCGCGGCCGGGTATCCCCGGCGGTACGCGGGATTCGGATGACTGAATTTTCAATATCGGAAGCGGGTGTTTGAGATGAGAATTTCGCCGAGGTCATGTTGTCTTGCCGTGTTTCCTTCGCTTGCCTTGAACCTCTCCCCGGGGTGGGCTCAAACGGCGCCGGAATGGACGCAAATGGGGAAGGCCGATAAGGCGACCGAACTGATGCTATCCGGCCGTACTGCCGATGCGATCCCGGTCGCGAAAGCGCAATTGGCCCAGGCTGAAGCCGCCGTTGGACCAAGTCATCCGGATCTCCTTCCGCACTTGCACACATTGGGGACGGCTTACATGTTGCGGAAGGCATTCGACGATGCGGAGCCCGTGCTCAAGCGCGCTCTCGATATCGCCGAGCGATCATTCGGACGGACCGATCAGCATACCATCGACGCGGCAAACGATCTGGTTGCGCTCTACGCGATGGACGAGCGGTGGGCTGAAGCCAATGAAATGATGAAACGCGCAAACCCGCCTCGCTAGGATAGCGTCCATGTATCGTCGTCTGCCTGCTTACCTGAAGACGATCGTCCTCGCTGTCCTGCTCGCCATCGTAACGAATGGCGGAGTGGCGCAGGAGGACTGGCAGAAGCGCCAGTCGATCGTCAGCGAAGCGAACTCGCTGCGCAGCCAAGCGGAGTTTGCACTCTTGGCCGGCCGCCTGACTGAGGCCGAGCAACTCATGCTGCGGGCAGTCGATGCCGTAGCGAAAGGACTCGGACCCAATCACCCCGAGATGGCATTTTTTCGTGAGGCTTTGGGGCGGGTCTATAGACGGCAAGGTCGGTTCCCCGAAGCTGAGGCACAGTACGCTGCTTCTATTCGCCTGAGTCCGCAGGGGCGCCTGCCTGCACTTCTCGAGCTCGGCGACATCGCACTTCAGGCCGGGCATCTCGATGAGTCCGAGAAAGCTTTCGCCGATGCAATGAGCTTGCAGACATCAGATTCAAGCTATCGACAGCGGGCCTATGGCGGCCTCGCCGCCGTTGCGTTTCATCGCCAGCTTTGGAAAGCTTCCGCGGAATACTGGTCGCAGGAGACCGCTGAGATCGTATCCGCGGTCCGAGGTTCGACTTTGCTCTCGATGCAGGCTCTCGGTGCCGCCGAGTCGAGATCGACCGTTGTCAACGAAGCGGCGTTCTACGGTTTCCTGAGGGCCGCCTACCGTGCCGCCCAGCAGGACCCGTCCTTACGCGAGGAGATGAGTTCCCGCGCCTTCGAGCTTGGACAGTGGGTGACGATGTCGCGTGCGGGGGAGGCGGTCAGTCAAATGGCCGCGCGATACGGATCTCCGGTGTCCGCGAACTCGAGCAAGATTCGAGAGCGGCAGGATCTCGCGAGTCTGTGGCGCTCGTTGAGTGAGAAGAGAGCGCAGCTCAGGGACGCAGGTCGGCGGGCTAGCAGCGAATATGCGCAGATCGTTGCGGAGATGCGAAACGTCGACGCCAAATTGGCTTCCATTGATTCCGAGTTGGGCGACAACTTGCCTTCGTATGTGAGCGCGGCAATGCCGGGAGCCAAGAGCCTCAACGAAGTCAGTGCGAGCTTGCGGCGCGGCGAGGTGCTCGTTCTGATCGTTACGGTCCCGGCGTTTGGCAAATTGCCCGGAGAAACGTTCCTGTGGGCCGTCAGTCCGGACAATGTCGAATGGAGAAGGATTGACCTGGATGGTGAGGCAATCGACGGGTTCGTTACGGCCCTGCGATGTGGGGTCGATCGGGCGAGCTGGGCGGATGCCGTTCGGTCCCGATGCGAGCACGTGCTCGGAGCGACAGCGGTCGCAGGATCTCCTCTCCCGTTCGATGCGGGGCGTGCGTACGATCTGTACAGGCGCCTCTTCTCGGGAAGCAAATTGGTGGACGGCAGCAGGAATTTGCTGGTCGTCACCAGCGGGGCGCTGACCAGGCTGCCGCTGCATCTTCTCGTCACCCGCGAACCAGCAAAGCGGGCGGATCTTCGAAAGCTGGATTGGCTTGTGCTGACGAAGGCGATCTCGGTGCTGCCGACGGTATCGTCTCTCCTCGCGTTGCGTTCCAACGCATTGAAATCGCGCGCATCGCAAGCAATGATCGGCTTCGGCAATCCCGTGCTGGCGGGACACCCGACGGCCACTGCTTCCGCCGCTGATGTCGATGCCGCGGCGGACCTTGCCAGGCGCAGGACGTCATGCGCGGCAATCGGAGGCGGAGCGCCGACAGGCGCGCGCGACCTGGCAGAACTGAGCAGAAATAGAGACGGATTGGCTGACCTTGCGCAGATCCGAAGATATCAGCCGCTGCCGGAGACCGTGGACGAGCTTTGCGCGGTTGCGAACTCCGTGCGTGCCTCGCGGAGGAACGGAGACGAGGCGCGGATCGATATGTTTCTGGCCGGAAGCGCAACCGAGACGAGGATCAAGAACCTTAGCCAGTCCGGTGAGTTGGCGAAGTATCGCATATTGTACTTCGCGACCCACGGCGTAACGGCGTCCCGGTTGCGGGGGGTGTCAGAGCCGGGATTGGTGCTTACGCCGCCGGATGTCGCTTCGGCGGAAGACGACGGGTTTCTCTCCTCATCGGAGATCGCGGCCTTGAGGATTGACGCGGATTGGGTCGTCCTATCCGCCTGCAACACTGCGGCGGGAGCCGCGGAAGCCGATGAGCCGTTATCGGGCATAGCCCAGGCGTTTTTCTACGCGCAGTCGAGGGCGCTTCTGATCTCCCACTGGGCTGTCGATTCGGAAGCTGCCGTGGCGCTGACGACTGCAACGTTCAGGAAGCTTGCGGACGGCAATATTGGTTCGCGGGCTGAAGCGCTCCGGAGCGCGATGGAGGACATGATCAGGGGAGACGATGCGAGGTTCGTCCACCCTCAGATGTGGAGTCCATTCGTCTTTGCCGGTGATCCTGCCGGATGATCGGTTTGATGACCGTCTCGTTGCCCGGATTGAGCCGCGCGCCTCACGAATTCACGTGCACGAAATCGCGCAGCAGCGGATAGATCTCGTTGTTCCAGCGCTTGCCCGAGAACACGCCGTAATGGCCGACGCCGGCCTGCATGTGGTGGACGCGCCGATAGGCGCGCACGCCGGTGCAGAGGTCCTGGGCGGCGAGGGTCTGGCCGATCGAGCAGATGTCGTCCTTCTCGCCCTCGACCGTCATCAGGCCCATGCGGCCGACGGCCTTGGTGTTCACCGGGCGGCCGCGATGCATCAGCCTGCCCTGCGGCAGGAGGTGCTCCTGGAACACGTCGCGCACGGTCTCGATGTAGAATTCCGCAGGAAGATCCATCACGGCGAAATATTCGTCGTAGAACGTCTTGATCGTCGCGGCCTTCTCCTTCTCGCCCTTGGCGATGTGGTTGGCGAGGTCGAGATGCTGCTTGATGTGGCGCTCCAGATTCATCGAGACGAAGGCCGTGAGCTGCACGAAGCCGGGATAGACCTTGCGGAGCGCTCCGCGGCATTGCACCGGCACGTAGTTGATCAGGTTGCGCTCGAACCACTCGATCGGCCTGCTCTTGGCGAAGTCGTTGACCCTGGTCGGCTGGATCCGCGTGTCGATCGGCCCGGCCATCAGCGTCAGCGTCGCCGGCCGCGAGGGGTGGTTGTCCTCGCACATGATCGCGGCGGCCGCGAGCGCGGAGACGGACGGCTGACAGATCGCCACCATGTGCGGGCGTGGACCCAATTGTCCGAGGAAGTCGATGAGGTGCTCGGTGTAGTCGTCGAGCCCGAAGCGACCCTCGCTGCGCGGAATGTCGCGCGGATTGTGCCAGTCGGTGATGTAGACGTCGTGGTCCTGCAGCAGCGTCTTCACGGTGCCGCGCAGCAGCGTTGCGAAATGCCCGGACATCGGCGCCACCAGCAGCATGCGCGGCTGCTCGCCCACGCCCTCTTTCTTGAAATGCAGCAGCGAGCCGAACGGCGTCGCGTAGGCGATCTCCTCGGTGACGCCGATTTCGCGGTTGCCCACCGTCACGCTGTCGATGCCGTAGGCCGGCCGGTCATAGGTGAGGGTCGAGCGCGAGATCAGCTCCAGCGCGGCCGACAGCCGGCCCACGACCTGATCGGACGTGCCCTGAGGTACCAGGTGGAGGAATTTGAGCGCGGACGAAGCCCCCGCGCGCCATGGCGCCGTCAGGTCCATGTGGTTTTGAAAGGCCTGATAATACATCGACATCATACTGAAATGCCCATCCGTCCGGTGTTGCTATGCAATAAGGACGCCAGACGGCAGTCGGGCCGCCGCAAAATTGGCACGTCGTTTGCTGCTGCTCATGCCGTGAACGGGCCACGGGCAGGCCGGGCTGATGTCGGACCAGGGAACGGGCCATATGGCGAAGGCGACACTGACGATCAGCAGCAAGAACTACTCGTCCTGGTCGCTGCGTGGCTGGCTGCTGACGAAGTTCTCGGGGCTCGATTTCGAGGAGATCGTCACCGCGCCGGACGATCCGTCGGCACGCGCCGAAATCCTGCTGCTGTCGTCGTCGATCCTGGTGCCGTGCCTGCGGCACGAGGGCGCCGTGGTCTGGGATACGCTGGCGATTGCCGAATATCTCAACGAGGTGATGCCGGACGCCGGCCTGTTGCCGGCCGACCGCGTCCAGCGCGCCCATTGCCGCTCGATCTCAGGCGAGATCCATTCCGGCTTCACCACGCTGCGCGCCTCGCTGCCGGTCAACCTGAAGGGACACTTTCCCGGCTTCAAGATCTGGTCGCGGGCGCAGGCCGACATCGACCGCGTCTGGTTCATCTGGCGCGATTGCCTCGAGAAATCAGGTGGCCCCTTCCTGTTCGGCGCGCGGCGCACCATGGCGGATGCGATGTACGCCCCGGTGGTGACGCGGTTCGTGACCTACGACGTCAAGCTCGAGCCGCGCCTGAAGGCCTATGCCGATACCATCATGGCCATGCCGGAGATGCAGGAATGGATCGCGGCGGCGAGGGAGGAGCCGGCCGAGATCGAGGAGCTCGAGGTCGAATATTAGGCAGCTGTTGCGCTGCCCTGCCTGTTTGGGCGGCGGGGCCCCGCCGCACGGCCATGCCTTTGCCGGCATTAACCTTTGGCGCCGGTGACAGGCCCGGACCATCCGGCGCGCTGCACAGATGTTGTGCGCGCCTATGGAGCCGCACCGACATCTAGCCGTGAACAGGTGCGTACATGGTCTTTCGGCTGATTCGGACGTGATTCGTTCAGGCCGCGTTCCGAAGGTTAAAGCGGAGCGCGGCCCCGTCGCATTTTGAAACAGAGACCCCTTCAGGCGGCGCCGTGCTGCTTCACTCGCGGCAGGCGCCAGCCGATGACGGTTGCTTCGACGGCAATGCCGGCCTCATGGTTCTGCCAGCGTCCCTCGACATAGCGGCAGGCGAACGGCAGCTGATATGTTCCGCTGTGATCCTCGCATAGCACTTCGAGTGGCAGGCCCGGCGGTGGTTCTCCGGCGCCATCGAATTCCGCCAAACGTCTATCGCGCGTTGCCATTCCAGAAATCTCCCCTAAACAAAGCCGCGGACAGAGTGCCCACTTCTGCCGCGTGCGGTTCATTGCTCCCCGTCCATGGGAACGGAAGCAAGCTCAACGCGAGAATGCGGTGCCAGTGTGGTAGCGTTACGGTGCGGCGCGCAAACAGCGCACATTGCCGTGATCGATTGGACGAGGAACCTGCATGCTGCTTCGAAACGCCGGCATTTGTTTCGCGATGTTGCTGCTCGCAGCGCTGGCGCCGCTGCCGCTCCGCGCGCAGGACGTGCCCGGCATCGAGATCTGCACCGTCGAGAAGACCATGGAGCGGCGTACCTCCTGCCTCCAGAGCAATGTCGATTTCCTCCAGAAGACGATCACCAGGCTCACCCTCGATCATCAGCAGAAGCTGGATGCCGCCAATCGCCAGATCGATGCGCTGAAGACGAGCATCGCCGGCTTGCAGAAGACGCTCGGCGATCTTCAGGCCGCGCAGGTGAAGACGGCCGAGGATCTGAAGAAGAAGCAGGACGCGCCGCCGCCGAAGGACGCCGCGAAATAAGCGCGCCGATCACGCGACGCGATAGCGCTCCATCACGGCACGATCGGGCTCATGGCCGAGCCCGGGGCCCGAGGGCACCGCGACATGGCCGGTCGCATCGCTGTCCGCTCGGCCGCCCCAGAGGCACGCTTCGCGCTTGAGATAGAACATCTCGACCAGACCGTCGTCGCGCGTCGCGAGCAAATGCAGCGTCGCGAGCAGGCCGGGACCGAAATAGGGGGAATGCGGGACGATCTTGACGCCGAGGCGATCGGCCAGGCCCGCGACCTTCAGGAACTCGGTGATGCCGCCGACCTTGATGACCGAGGGCTGGGCGTGGCTGACCGCGCCCGCCTCCATCATCTGGCGGAATTGATATTCGGTGCAGGCATTCTCGCCGGCGGCAACGCCGAGCCCGCCTTTGCGGCGCACCTCGGCAAGCGTGGCGAAGTCTTCCGGTGGCCAGACCGGCTCCTCCAGAAACATCGGCTGCGCGTCGGCGCAGGCCTTCGCGAACGCGATCGCCTGTGCGCCGGTCAGCGGGCAGTTCATGTCGACCATCAGCGGAATGGTTGGCCCGATCGCCTCGCGCGCGGCGAACACCGCCGGGGCCGTGGTCTCGTGCAGCTTGATCGCGCCATAGCCGAGCGCGAGCGCCTTCCTGCATTCGGCGGCGATGTCGTCGGGCGAGCCGATCCGCAACAGGCTCGCGTAGGCTGGGATGGCCGTGCGCCTGATCTCGCCCAGCAGGCGATGCACCGGCACGCCCTCGACCTTCGCAGCCAGGTCCCACAATGCGATGTCGAGCCCGGAGATGGCGAACATCGTGATGCCGTAGCGGCCGAACAGATGCAGATTGCGCTGGATCTGCTCCATCACCGCGGGAATGCCGGCGGCATCGGGCACCTTCAGCCCGCGGGCCTGCGGCGCGATCATCTCCTCGACGGCGCTGCGCGTGGTGCGCGGACAGACATAGGCGAAGGCATCGCCCCAGCCGGTCAGCCCGGCATCGGTCGTGACCTCGACGAGGACCATGTCGAGCGCGGAAATCGCGGAAGCACCCTGGCGGAAGCTTGCGACACCGGCGTCATAGGGGATGCGGATATGGTGCGCCCACACATCGGTGATTTCCATGACCCGGTTCCTCTTTCTCGTGAGCGGTTTCAACAAGTGTAGCCGTGAACACGAGGGCGTTGCCAGTGGCCATTGCCGGACTATCCTCATGCGAAGGACAGCAATGCCGATCAAGCAGAGCAGCAAAGACCGGCGCATCATCGCCGCGCTTCGAACGAGGGCCTGAACCGCCATGAATCCAGCCCAGCGCGCGCTCTGGTATATCGAGAGCCATCTGGCCGAGCCGATCACGCTCGAAGAGATAGCGGCGATCTCGGGCGTGTCGCGGTTCCACATTGTGCGTGCGTTTGCCGCAGCAGTCGGTCTTCCGGTGATGCGCTACGTGCGCGCGCGGCGGCTGACGGAGGCGGCGCGCAGTCTGGCAAAGGGCGCACCCGACATCCTGTCGCTGGCGCTGGAGGCGGATTACGGCTCGCACGAGGCTTTCACCCGCGCGTTCCGCGACCATTTCGGCACCACGCCCGAAGCGGTGAGGGCGGCAACGTGCGTCAACCAGCTCAGGCTACAGGAGCCGATCCTCATGGATTCGACCATGCTCGATACACTCGCCCCGCCGCGTTTCGAGACCGCCAAGGCCTTGCTCGTCGCCGGTCCCGCCGAGCGCGTCTCCTGTGACAATGGCGCCATGATCCCCGGTCTTTGGCAACGCTTCCATCAGGAGGTCGCCGACATCCCCGCGCGCGTCGGGAACGTCGCCTACGGCGTCTGCTGCAACGGCGATGATGCCGGCAATTTCGATTACATCGCCGGCGTCGAGGTCGCAGATTTCTCCGACCTGCCGCGCCGCTTCGCTCGTATCCGCATTTCCGAGCAGCGCTATGCGGTGTTCACGCATACCGAGCACGTCGCCTCGATCCGACGCACCGTCAACACGATCTGGAATCAATGGCTGCCGGCCTCAGGCCTCAAGGCCGCGGACGCGCCGAACTTCGAGCGCTACGATGAGAGTTTCGATCCTGCAACCGGCAATGGCGGTTTCGAGATCTGGCTGCCGGTGAAGGAGTAGGACCGCGCAAGGCTGGCATACCCGCTCGCTTGCTTGGCAAGCCTTGGTGACTTTGTCATAACCGCTGGCAAATCTTGCGAGCGGGGCCCGTGCCGGACATCCCGTGCAAGTCATAACAAGCAGCCGGGAGGGTCCCACATGTCCAACATCCGCGTTCTCGCCACCGACCTCGAATTTCCCGAAGGGCCGGTCGTGATGCCGGACGGCTCGGTGGTGCTGGTGGAGATCCGCGGCCAGCGCCTGACCCGCGTCTACCCTGACGGCCGCAAGGAGATCGTCGCCAAGGTGCCGGGCGGCCCGAACGGCGCGGCGCTCGGCCCCGACGGCAAGATGTACATCTGCAACAATGGCGGCTTCTCCTGGATCCCGACCCGCAACATGATCATGCCCGGCCCGCAGCCGGACGATTATCTCGGCGGCTCGATCCAGCGCGTCGATCTGCAAACGGGCAAGGTCGAGACCGTCGTCACCAAATGCGGCGCGCACGATCTGCGCGGGCCGAACGACCTCGTGTTCGACAAGCAGGGCGGCCTGTGGTTCTCCGACCTCGGCAAGCGCCGCGCCCGCGAGATGGACGTCGGCGGCATGTATTATCTCAAGCCCGGCATGACAGAGCTCGTCGAGATCGTGCACGGTATCCTGCCGGCGAACGGCATCGGCCTGTCGCCGGATGAGAATACCGTCTACATCGCGGAGACGCCGACCGGCCGGCTCTGGGCCTACGAGCTCTCGGCGCCCGGCACGCTCAAGCCGCGCGACGTGATCTATCGCGGCGAGCGGGGCAAGCCGATCTGCGGCCTCGGCGGCTACCAGATGTTCGATTCGCTCGCGGTGGAAGCTGGCGGCAACGTCTGCGTCGCCACCCTCGTCTCCGGCTGCATCTCGGTGATCGCGCCCGACGGGACCCTGGTCGAGCAGGTCCCGACCGGCGACCGCGTCACCACCAACATCGCCTTCGGCGGCCCCGAGCTGAAGACTGCCTATATCACGCTGTCGGGCAAGGGCGAGCTGATCGCCATGGACTGGCCGCGCGGCGGTTTGCCGCTCAATTTCCTAAACAAATAAACGGTGCTAGTTACCGTCATTGCGAGCGAAGCGAAGCAATCCAGGAATGCGTCCGCGGTGACAGTCTGGATTGCTTCGTCGCTTCGCTCCCCGCAATGACAACGGAGAGTATCTCAAATGCCCTGGCCCGATCCCGTCACCCTGCGCGGACAGCACGCCCGTCTGGAGCCGCTGTCGCATCAGCATCGCGAGGGGCTGGTCGAGGCCGTCAAGGACGGCGAGCTGTCGAAGCTCTGGTACACCGCGATCCCGCTGCCGGAGAACATGGGCCGGGAGATCGACCGCCGCCTCGGCCTTCAGGCCGCGGGCTCGATGCTGCCGTTCACCGTGTTCGATGCCGCCGGCAGGATCGTCGGCATGACCACCTACATGAACATCGACGCCGCCAACCGCCGCGTCGAGATCGGCTCGACCTGGTACGGCAAGAGCGCGCAGCGCGGGCCGCTCAACACGCAGTGCAAGCTGTTGCTGCTGCGCCATGCCTTCGAGACGCTGAACTGCATCGCGGTCGAGTTCCGCACGCATTTCTTCAATCATCAGAGCCGCCGCGCCATCGAGCGCCTCGGCGCCAAGCAGGACGGCATCCTGCGCAGCCACCAGATCGCGCCGAACGGCACGCTACGCGACACGGTTGTTTACAGCATCACCGCCGCCGAATGGCCGACGGTGCAGGCGCATCTGGAATTTCAACTCAACGACAAGCCGCGCTAGGGGCGGCCGAGGTACCATGGACAGATTTGACTACGTGATCATCGGCGCGGGCTCTGCCGGTTGCATCCTCACCTCCAGGCTCAGCGAAGATCCGAACACCAGCGTCTGCGTGCTCGAGGCCGGCCCGTCCGACTGGCATCCCTACATCCATCTGCCGGCGGGCTTCATCAAGACCTTCCACATGAAGAGCATCAACTGGGCCTACCAACAGGAGCCCGGGCCGTGGACCGGCGGGCGCAGCATCTACGCGCCGCGCGGCAAGACGCTCGGCGGCTCGTCCTCGATCAACGGCCACATCTACAATCGCGGCCAGCGCATGGATTTCGACACCTGGTCGCAGATGGGCAATCGCGGCTGGGGCTATGCCGACGTGCTGCCCTATTTCAAGCGGCTGGAGAAGCGGGTCGGCGAGGGCGACAACACGTTTCGCGGCCGCGACGGCAATCTCACCGTCACCACCATGGACTGGCGCGATCCGCTCTGCGAAGCCTTCATGGAAGGCGCGGTCTCGCTCGGCATTCCACGCAACCCCGATTACAACGGTGCCAAGCAGGAAGGCGTCTCCTACTGCCAGCGCACCATCAACAACGGCCTGCGCGTCTCCGGCGCGACCGCGTTCCTCAAGCCCGCGATGAAGCGGCCGAACGTGCATGTGCATACGCATGCGCACGCGACCGAAATCATCTTCGAGGGCAAGCGCGCCGTCGGCGTGCGCTACACCAAAGGCGGCCGTGGCGGCACGCCGGTCGAGGTGCGCGCCAACAAGGAAGTGATCCTGTCCGGCGGCACCTATAATTCGCCGCAGCTCCTGCAGCTCTCCGGCATCGGCTCGCCCGAGCTGTTGCAGCAGCACGGCATCGCCGTGCGCCATGCGCTCCCGGTCGGCGAAGGCCTGCAGGACCATTACGCCCCACGCACGGTGGCGCGCGTAAAAGACATCAAGACCATCAACGAGCTCCGCCGCGGTTTCTCGCTGTGGATCGAGGCGCTGAAATGGGCGACCCAGCGCAAGGGTCTGCTCTCGCTGTCGCCGACCATGGTCTATTGCTTCTGGCATTCCGGCGAGAGCGCCGACTCCTCCGATCTCCAGCTCACCTTCACGCCGGCGTCCTACAAGGAAGGCGTGCAGGGCCAGCTCGAGGACGAGCCCGGCATGACCGTGGCCTCCTGGCAGCAGCGTCCCGAGAGCCGCGGCCATGTCCGCATCCGCTCCAGCGATCCGTTCGCGCCGCCGATCATCCAGACCAATTATCTCGACGCCGAGCTCGACCGCCGCGTCATCGTCGGCGGCATGAAGCTCGCGCGGCGCCTTTTGAAGTCCGCGCCGCTGTCGCCCTACTACGCGTACGAGGATTTCCCCGGCCCCAACGTCAACACCGACGACGAATTTTTGCACGCGGCCACCGAGCGCGGCACCACCACCTTCCACCCGGGCTGCACCTGCCGCATGGGCCCGGCGGATTCGAATTGGGCCGTCGTCGACGACCAGCTCCGCGTCCACGGCCTCGAAGGCCTCCGCGTCATCGACGCTTCCGTGATGCCGCGCATGATCTCGGCGAACCTCAACGCGTCCACCATGATGATCGCCGACCGCGCCTCGGATTTGATCCGCGGCAAGCAGCCGATGGAAGCCGCGCGCATTCCGGATGCGGCGGTGGCGTGATTTTTCGTAGGATGGGTAGAGCGGAGCGAAACCCATCATCGCGCGACTAAGTTGTGCTACAATGAGGCATGACCTCCTATCGGCGCAACTTCGTCCGCGGCGGAAGCTTCTTTTTCACGGTCAATCTCGCAGACCGCCGACAATCGCTCTTGACGGCGAACATCGATCTGTTGCGTGCGGCCTTTCGCGAAATCCGCCAGCGTCACCCCTTCATGGTCGATGCGATCGTGGTGTTGCCTGAGCACCTTCACACTGTCTGGACGATGCCGGATGGAGATGCCGATTTTGCAATGCGCTGGCGGCAGATCAAGTCAGCCTTCTCCCGCAACCTAGCGCCTGACGAACCAGTCTCAGCCAGCCGAGCCGAAAGAGCAGAGCGCGGCATCTGGCAGCGTCGTTACTGGGAGCACACCATTCGTGACGAGGAAGATTACGCGCGGCATATCGATTACGTGCACATCAATCCCGTCAAGCACGGACTGGTCGATCGAGTCTGCGATTGGGCACCATCGTCGTTCCATCGCCACGTGGCGCTCCGCATCTACCCGCCCGATTGGGCTGGCGATCTGTCGCAATGCGGCGACGGTGCAAAGTTCGGAGAGCGCAGTTGAAGGCGCCGTAGTGTGGGTAGAGCGCAGCGAAACCCATCGTGCTTCGGCGAGTGCTGCACGGTGATGGGTTTCGCTGCGCTCTACCCATCCTACGAGACCACCGGAATGCCCGTCGGGCAAAACACCCCGAACCCCGTCAACCCCTCCGCGCAAAAATATTCCACTTTACCGAAATTCGGAATTGCGGCATACATCGACACAGCCCGGCCCGACGAAGAGGGGCGGTTCGCGAGTCGTTCGAAACGCGGGCCGGGTTGCGGTGGACGCGGCAGTGTCGTGTGCGAAAGGTGCGGGCAGGGCGGGTAGTCCCTGTGAGTCCGCGGCCGCGTGCAGACGGACGGCGCTGAGTGCGTACGGCAAAACCGTGTGGTCCTGGCCGTCGTTGCTACGGTCAAGCCGTTCGAAGATGCGCGCGAGCCCAACCGGGCGGACGGCATCGTCAATTCGAACGGTGAGGGAGGCCAGAGGGAAAGTTCGGCTCCCGGGAGAGCACGGCATAAGCCGTCCGACCATCGCGCAGGGAAGGCCGAGCGTTCGGCCACACCTGTATGCTGCTGTGCGGTCTTTTTCGCGTGTGCATTCGCGCGGCAGACCGCGGGTGCCGGTCGGCGCCCGGCCTTCCCTGCGCCCTCTGATTGGAGAGGGAATGAGCGATGGAGCAAAGCTCGGGCGAAATGCGCCGCGAGGCTGCGAAGGTGTGTCTGCGATTCAAAGACCGAATGGAAAGGGCGCGGAAGATGCCTCATACTCCGTCATTGCGAGCGCAGCGAAGCAATCCAGAGTCTGTCCGCGGAGGGATTCTGGATTGCTTCGTCGCTACGCTCCTCGCAATGACGTGGAGCAGAGAGCGCGCGCTCGTACCCCGGACGCAGCGCAGCGCCCTTGCGGTGCGCTGCAGAGCCGGGGCCCATGTCTCACAGCAATCCGTGCGGCGTTCTGAGTCCTGGCTCTGCGCAGCAGCGTTGCACGCTGCAGCGCGTCCGGGACACGAGAGGCCTACACTTCCCTTCGGCTCAGGAACGCCAGCCGCTCGAACAAATGCACGTCCTGCTCGTTCTTGAGCAGCGCGCCGTGCAGCGGCGGGATCAGCTTGCGCGGGTCGCGTTCGCGCAACTGCTCGACGCTCATGTCCTCGTTGAGCAGCAGCTTGAGCCAGTCCAGAAGCTCCGAGGTGGAGGGCTTCTTCTTCAGGCCGGGCACCTCGCGCACCTCGAAGAAGATGCGCAGCGCCTCTTCCACCAGGCGCTTCTTGATGCCGGGGAAGTGGACGTCGACGATGCGGCCCATCGTGTCGGCGTCGGGGAACTTGATGTAGTGGAAGAAGCAGCGACGGAGAAAAGCGTCCGGGAGCTCCTTCTCGTTGTTGGAGGTGATCATCATGATTGGCCGCTGCTTGGCCTTGATCGTCTCGCCGGTCTCGTAGACATGGAATTCCATGCGGTCGAGCTCGAGCAGGAGGTCGTTCGGGAATTCGATGTCGGCCTTGTCGATCTCGTCGATCAGGAGCACCGGGCGCTGCTCGGCGGTGAAGGCTTCCCACAGCTTGCCGCGCTTGATGTAGTTCTTGATGTCGGACACGCGGGCATCGCCGAGCTGGCTGTCGCGCAGGCGCGACACCGCGTCGTATTCGTAGAGGCCCTGCTGCGCCTTGGTGGTGGACTTGATGTGCCAGGTCAGCAGCGGCGCGTTCAGCGCCTTCGCCACTTCCTCCGCCAGCACCGTCTTGCCGGTGCCCGGCTCGCCCTTCACCAGGAGCGGGCGCTCCAGCACGATCGAGGCATTGACGGCGACCTTGAGATCGTCGGTCGCAACATAGTCCTTGGTGCCGGTAAACTTCATCGCACGTCCTTGTTGGTCGTCGTCGCGAGGCTGTTGCCTTGGTCACGACAAGCGAACGGCCGCTCGCGGCGGCCGTTCCTGGTTCGGTCAGGCTTTCAGACCCGTTTTATCAGCGAAAGGATGACCAGCACAATCACCGCGCCGATGGTGGCGTCCACGATGGCACCCAACGTGCCGGTGGCGAGCCCGATGTGCAGCTGGGGCAGGATCCAGCTCGCAACCAGTGCGCCGATGATGCCGACGACGATGTTGCCGACCAGCCCAAATCCCGCCCCGTGGACAATCTTGCCCGCGAGCCAGCCTGCGATCGCGCCGATGATGAGCGCTGCGAGAATTCCCATTGCAAACGTCCCCAAGCCAACCCCGTGAGGCCGCCAATTCTAAAGCAAAATGCCTGCCGGTCCAGAGAAGAGCAGGCGCCGCCGCCCCTTGACGCCGGCCACCCGACGGGCAATCTGTCACCCATGTTCCTGCAATTCTTCACCTCTCTGCGCGACGCGCAGGTCCCCGTGACGCTGCGCGAATACCTCACGCTGATGGAGGCGCTCGACGCCGACCTCGCGGACTACACGGTCGAGAATTTCTACTATCTGTCGCGCGCCTCGCTGGTGAAGGACGAGCGCAACCTCGACAAGTTCGACCGGGTCTTCGGCACGGTGTTCAAGGGGCTGGAGAGCCTGCTCGACGCCATGGAGAAGGCGGAGATCCCCGAGGAGTGGCTGAAGAAGCTCGCCGAGAAGTACCTCACCGAAGAAGAAAAAAAGCAGATCGAGGCCATGGGCTGGGACAAGCTCATGGAGACCCTGAAGAAGCGCCTCGAGGAGCAGAAGGGCCGGCACCAGGGCGGCTCGAAATGGATCGGCACCGCCGGCACCTCGCCGTTCGGCGCCTACGGCTACAATCCCGAGGGCGTCCGCATCGGCCAGGAGAAGAACCGCAACAACCGCGCCGTGAAGGTGTGGGACAAGCGCGAGTTCAAGGATCTCGACGGCAATGTCGAGCTCGGCATCCGCAACATCAAGGTGGCGTTGCGTCGCCTGCGCAAATTCGCGCGCACCGGCGCGCCGGACGAGCTCGATCTCGACACCACCATCCGCGAGACCGCCAATCACGGCTATCTCGACGTCCACATGCGCCCGGAGCGGCGCAACGCGGTGAAGCTTTTGGTGTTCTTCGACATCGGCGGCTCGATGGACGCGCATATCGAGCAGGTCGAGGAGCTGTTCTCGGCGGCGAAGAGCGAGTTCAAGCACATGGAGTATTTCTACTTCCACAACTGCCTCTATGAGGGCGTTTGGAAGCAGAACAAGCGCCGCTTCACCGACCGCACGCCGACCCGGGACGTGCTGCACAAATATCCGCACGACTACAAGGTCGTGTTCGTCGGCGACGCCTCGATGTCGCCTTACGAGATCATGGTGCCCGGCGGCTCGGTCGAGCATGTCAACGAGGAGCCCGGCTCGGTCTGGCTCGACCGCATCATCCAGACCTATCCGCACACGGTATGGCTGAATCCGGTGCAGCAGAAGCACTGGGACTATTCGGAATCGACCACCATCATCAAACGCATCTTTGCGGGCCGCATGTACCCGATCACGATCGAGGGCCTGGAAGGCGCGATGAAGGAATTGACGCACTAGCTCCCGTCGTCATTCCGGGGCGCGCGCAGCGCGAGCCCGGAATCCATCGGGCCGCAGTACGTGTAGATGAATGGATTCCGGGCTCGATGCTGCGCATCGCCCCGGAATGACGAAAGAGAAGGGAAGACCCATGCCCCAGACCATCACCCGCGGCATCAAGGCGCTGATCGACGAGGCCAATGCCGAAATCGAGACGCTCTCCGCCAAGGAGGCCATCGAGATCTCCAAGAACGGCGATGTCGTCATCGTCGACATCCGCGACCCCCGCGAGATCGAGCGCGACGGCCGCATTCCCGGCGCCTTCGCCTGCACCCGCGGCATGCTGGAATTCTGGATCGATCCGCAGAGCCCGTACGCAAAACCGATCTTCCAGGAGGACAAGAAGTTCGTCTTCCACTGCGCCGGCGGCCTGCGCTCCGCGCTCGCCGCCAAGACCGCGCAGGACATGGGCCTGAAGCCTGTCGCCCACATCGCCGGCGGCTACGCCGCCTGGCGCGACGCCGGCGGCCCGACGGAGAAATGGGAGCCGAAGAAGAAGGGCTAAACTTGTCACACGCGGGCTTGACCCGCGTGTCCATCATTTCAAGAAGGATGGATGGCCGGGTCAAGCCCGGCCATGACGATCGGAGAGTACAGAAAACATGTCCACCGCCACCGACCCCCTCGTCTCCACCGAATGGCTCGCCGCCCACATGGGCGACGCCAACGTCAAGATCCTCGACGCCAGCTTTAAGTTGCCGGGCGTGCTGCCGCTGCCGAAGGACGACTATCTCGCCGCGCATCTGCCGGGCGCGGTGTTCTTCGACGTCGATGTGGTGTCGGATCATTCCAATCCGCTGCCGCACATGTTTCCGAGCGCCGAGCAGTTCGGCCGCGACGTCGGCAATCTCGGCATCTCCAATGCCGACACGGTCGTCATTTATGATGCCGGCGGCTGGGTCGCTGCGCCCCGCGCGTGGTGGATGTTCCTGTCCTACGGCCACGCCAATGTGCGCATCCTCAATGGCGGCCTGAAGAAGTGGCGTGCCGAGGGGCGCCCCATCGAGAGCGGCGAGGTCAAGCCGAAGCCAGCGACATTCAAGGCCAGCTATGACGCCAAGCGCGTGCGCAGCATGCAGCAGCTGATCGCCAATGTCGAAAGCCGCAAGGAGCAGGTGATCGACGCGCGCGCCGCCGACCGTTTCGAGGGCCGCGCGCCGGAGCCGCGGCCGGGCATCCGCTCCGGCCACATCCCCGGCGCCCGCAACGTGCCCTACAATCTGCTGTTCGACGCCGCGACCGGCACCATGAAGCCGCTCGAGGAGCTGCGCGCCGCCTTCACGGGCGCCGGCGTCAAGCTCGACGCACCGATCGTGACGAGCTGCGGCTCGGGCGTATCGGCCGGCGTGCTGACGCTCGCGCTCTATCGGCTCGGGATCACCGACACCGCGCTCTATGACGGCTCGTGGTCGGAATGGGGCCAGGAGAGCGGCCCGGCGATCGCGACCGGGCCGGCGTAAGGTAAACGTTAGTGGGGTTGCCGCTTCCACAGCGTCATGGCCGGGCTTGACCCGGCCATCCACGTCTTGAGACGCTGCGCAAAGAACGCGGATGCCCGGGACAAGCCCGGGCATGACGATCTCTACGAATTGATCGCTTGGTTGAAGGAGGGCGCGTCAGCGCGTGCGCGCCGTCGTCGTTGTCGCGAAAGCCGGCTGCGGCTGTCCAAACGGATCCAGCTGTTGCCGCAACTGCTGAGGCGGCGGCCGCCGCACCACGCGGGGCCGCTTCTTCGCCTTTGCCTTGCGCTTCGTCGCCTTGTTGTCCGATGCGCTGCTGGCCGTCTTGTTATTCTCGGCCGTGGCCTTCGGCGGCGCACTCGTCACGGCGGTCGTCGCCGGCTCGTTCAGCGTGGCCAGCTTCGCGGAGGCGACATCAAGTGCCGAGGAGGCGAGGGCGGCACTGGGATCGACAGGCGCCGGCTCGCTGGCGGCCGTAGCAGGCTTGGCCTCGGGGATCGCGGCCGTGGTGTCGGCCGGGGTGAGCGTGTCGGTGGGAGCTGGCGCTGCGGCCTCCTCCACGGTGGCTTCGGGCTTGGCTGATTCGACGGCCGAGACGTCAGCCGGCGGCTCTGCGATCAGAGGCTGCGCGTCGGCCTCGATCGTCAGCGCGGCGATCTGTTCGGGCTCGCTCATGGGCAGCCCGATGGTCGGCACCTGGTCGCGCAGCGACGGCTCCGGCTCGATGGTTACCTCCGGCTCGGTGTGCAACACCGCGAGCACCGGCTGGGCCGGCTCGGGAGCCTGCGCAAACACCTGTTCCTGCGGGCCGTTCCGCCAGGCGGGGTTGCTGACATATTGCTGGTGCGTCGCCCGCAGCAGCGCGGCGGCGCCTAGCCCGAACACCAGGATGGAGGTTGACAGCAAGATCGCGGCAAGCAGGAAGCGAAAGCCGGGAAGCATCGAGCGATTGCGAATTTCCGCCCCGGCGGCGAGGTGGCCGGGGCCCAAGAGCCATCTGAACGCGGTGACGGTACTGCTTGCCGCATTCGCCACGCGGGACCGGAGCTCAAAATGGCGGCGAATCAGGCTGATTCGACCATATCGCAACGCTCCCGCATCGTTCCGTTAAAATCGCCGCCGGATACTGCGGCGATTGATGGTGCAATACGATTTCAGCCCCCTGATGCAGCGGGGCAACGGTCGTCTTGCGGATCACAAATCGGCAAGTCCGGCGCAAATAAGCCTGATATGTCTTGAATGTGCCGCTATCTTCGGTCATCTGGCCGTTAACGGTCCGATCGGGCTTGGGGACTATACAAGAGCGATGATGATCAAACATTTTCTGACGATATGCGCTGCCGCAACAGTCGCTGCGGCGGGAACCTCGCTCGCTCAGGCTCAGAGCTATCCGGTTCAGCAGGCGCCGGGCTATGGCGCCCCGGCCGAATATCGGCCCGGTGACCGCACGCCGAATTTCGACGCGGTGGACGACGACGACGACGCGATGCCGCAGGCTTCGCTGCCGCCGCCCGGCCCGGCCGACGATCCGCGCTATGGCCGCCCGGCCGGCGCGCCTCCGGTCTATTCGGCAGCTCCGCTGCAGGGGCCGGTGATGTCCCCGGATGATCCGCGTTATGGCCGTCCGGCTGGCGCTCCGGCCTATTCGGCCGCTGCGCCGCAAGGTCCCGTGATGTCGCCCGACGATCCCCGCTACGGCCGACCCGCCGGGCCGCCGCCGGTGATCTATGCCAATCGTCCGGGGCAGCAGACTCCCGCCAATGACGGCCTGCGTCCGCCCGAGGCCGTCGGTGGTCCCGCCGCGACCGGGACGGTCGAGGCGGCCCAGCCGCCCGTCGGCGCCGATGGTCGGCCGATGACGATCGCCTCGCTGCCGCCCGAGGAGCAGCCCGACGCTGCGCCGGCGCAGCTGCCGCCGAACCTGCGCCGCCAGGAAGTCGCGTTCCAGACCAAGGAGCCGCCCGGCACCCTCGTGGTCGATACGCCCAACACCTACCTCTATTACGTGCTCGGCAATGGCCGCGCGATCCGCTACGGCGTCCGCGTCGGCCGCGATGGCTTCACCTGGACCGGCGTGCAGAAGATCACCCGCAAGGCCGAGTGGCCGGATTGGCATCCGCCGACCGAGATGATCGAGCGTCAGCCCTATCTGCCGCGCTTCATGGCCGGCGGCCCCGGCAATCCGCTCGGCGCCCGCGCGATGTATCTCGGCTCGACCGTCTACCGCATCCACGGCACCAACCAGCCCTCGACGATCGGCAAGTTCGTCTCCTCCGGTTGCATCGGCATGCTGAACGAGGACGTCTCCGACCTGTTCGATCGCGTCAAGGTGGGGACCCGCGTGGTGGTGCTGCCCGGCGGCCCGCCGCCGGGAACGGCGACGGCCTCTGCGGCTCCGGCGCAGAGCGCGGCGGGGCCGGCCCCGATCTCCGCTCAGGCTGGCCCCGTTCCCGGCACGCAGCCGACGGTCGTGCCGCCGCTGCCCGCGCCGGTGACCGTGCGCTAGGCGCTGCGAGAAGAGTGTGAATTGCAATGGGCGTGCTTTGGCACGCCCATTGTCGTTTCAAGCCAGTGTCGTTTCAGGCCAGCTTCCGCGGCAACTCGCCGTCCCTGGTGAAGGCGTCGATCGCCTCGACCATCTGGCCGTAGTGGATGCGCAATCCGTCCGTGGTGGCGTAGCCGAGATGTGGCGTCAGCACGAGGTTGTCGAGCTTGCGGAAGGGGTGGTCGACCGGCAGCGGCTCGACCGAGAACACGTCAAGCCCGGCCCCCGCGATCTTCCGCTGCTGCAACGCCTCGAGCAGCGCCTGCTCGTCCACGATCGGCCCGCGCGCGGTGTTGACGAGAAAGGCGGTCGGCTTCATCCGCGCGAGATCGGCGCGGCCAACCAGTCCGCGCGAGCGATCGCTCAGCACCACGTGGATGGTGACGATATCGGCCTTGGCGAACAGCTCCTCCTTGGTGGCGTAGCTGGCGCCGGCCTCCTTGCACTTCTCCGGCGTGAGGTTCGGGCTCCAGGCGATCACGTTCATGCCGAACGCCTTCGCAATGCCCGCCATCTTGCTGCCGAGCTTGCCGAGCCCGACGATGCCGAGCGTCATGCCTTCGATCTCGACGCCGGCAAAGGTCTGCCAGGGCTCGCCCGCATGCATGCGCGCATTCTCGCGGCCGATGCCGCGGGTCAGTTCAAGGATCAGGCCCATGGTCAGCGGCGCGGTGGGATCGCGGGAATATTGCGTCCCGCCGATGGCGACGCCGCGCGCCTTGGCGGCCTCCATGTCGATCGCCGCATTGCGCATGCCCGACGTCAAAAGCAGCTTCAGCTTCGGCAGCTTTTCGAACAGGCTCCTGGGGAAAGCGGTGCGCTCGCGCATCGCGCAGACGATGTCGAAGTCCGCCAGTGCGCTCGCCGCGGCCTGCTCCGAGGCGAAGGGATGGCTGAACACGGTGACGTCGACCCGGTCGGACAGTTTCTGCCAGTCGGCGATTTCGAGCGCGAGGTTGAAATAGTCGTCGAGAATTGCACAGCGCAGCCGGCTCATCAGCGTTCATCCAGGGCCAGAGTTGATGGCGAGAGGTGACGGCGCAAGCGTGCGCCATCGTCGAAGCCTGGCCATGGTTGCGCGCAATCACGCCTGCGCGCAAGCAGCTGGCGTCTTCAAAAGTCCGATAGAGCGGAGGCGCTCAGAGATCGCGGGGCTTCAGGCGGAACGGCGCATCCATGCCATGCTTGGCGCGCCAGGCCGGGCCGGGGCCGCGCATGTAGTGCAGTTCGGGCCGGTAGGGATTGAAGACGGTGGCGAAGAAGCGCTTCCAGACCCCCTTGACCTCCGAGACGACCCCGGAGACGCGGCCGGCTTCTGCCGGAACAGGAAGAGTGTTGGTCTCGATCAGAGCCATGGTCGGCCTCGCTGTGCTCCCGTTCATTCTGGCGGGTGGCGCTGTTTCCGCGCGAAACCGAGCTTTGGCCTGATTTATTAAAAGATGGTTTCAATTGTCCGGATTGGCGCCCGGATGGTGTCCATCCCGTATTCATTCGTGGTGAACGGACGGAAAACATTGCCCTTTTGGGAGGGGGTCGTTACATCGGCGGCAAGCAAATTTCCTCAAATCGAAGGTGTCACGGGACCGATGGCGCGCCAGTTCATCTATTTCATGCAGGGCCTGACCAAGAGCTACCCGACCCGGAAGGTGCTCGATAACATCCACTTGAGCTTCTATCCCGACGCCAAGATCGGCGTGCTCGGCGTCAACGGCTCGGGCAAGTCGACGCTGCTCAAGATCATGGCCGGCCTGGACAAGGAATACACCGGCGAGGCCTGGGTCGCCGAGGGTGCCCGTGTCGGCTATCTCGAGCAGGAGCCGCAGCTCGATCCTGCGCTCTCGGTGCGCGAGAACGTCATGCAGGGCGTCGCCAAGCAGAAGGCGATCCTCGACCGCTACAACGAACTCGCGGTCAACTATTCGGACGAGACCGCCGACGAAATGACCAAGCTGCAGGACGAGATCGAGGCCCAGGGCTTGTGGGATCTCGACAGCAAGGTCGACCAGGCCATGGACGCCTTGCGCTGCCCGCCCGACGATGCCGATGTCACTAAGCTCTCTGGCGGCGAGCGCCGCCGCGTCGCGCTATGCAAGCTGCTGCTCGACCAGCCCGAACTCCTGCTGCTGGACGAGCCGACCAACCATCTCGACGCCGAATCCGTGTCGTGGCTGGAAGGGCACCTGCGCAACTATCCCGGCGCGATCCTGATCGTCACCCACGACCGCTACTTCCTCGACAACGTCACCGGCTGGATTCTCGAGCTCGATCGCGGCCGCGGCATCCCCTACGAGGGCAATTATTCGTCCTGGCTGGTGCAGAAGCAGAAGCGCCTGGAGCAGGAAGGACGCGAGGACGCCGCGCACCAGAAGACGCTGGCGCGCGAGCAGGAATGGGTCGCGTCCTCGCCCAAGGCACGCCAGGCCAAGTCCAAGGCGCGCTACCAGCGCTATGAGGAACTGCTCAAGAAGGCGAGCGAGAAGCAGACCCAGACCGCGCAGATCATCATTCCGGTCGCGGAGCGCCTTGGCGCCAACGTCGTGGATTTCGACGGTCTCAGCAAAGGCTTCGGCGACCGTCTCCTGATCGACAACCTCACCTTCAAGCTGCCGCCCGGCGGCATCGTCGGCGTGATCGGTCCCAACGGCGCCGGCAAGACCACGCTGTTCAGGATGATCACCGGCCAGGAGAAGCCGGACGCGGGCACGATCACGGTCGGCGAGACCGTGCATCTCGGCTATGTCGACCAGTCGCGCGATGCGCTCGACGGCAAGAAGACCGTGTGGGAGGAAATCTCCGGCGGCAACGAGCTGATCCTGCTCGGCAAGAAGGAAGTGAACTCGCGCGGCTATTGCTCGGCGTTCAACTTCAAGGGCGCGGATCAGCAGAAGAAGGTCGGCGCGCTTTCCGGCGGTGAGCGCAACCGCGTTCATCTCGCCAAGATGCTGAAGTCCGGCGCCAACGTGCTGCTGCTCGACGAACCGACCAACGATCTCGACGTCGATACGCTGCGCGCGCTCGAAGAGGCGCTGGAGGACTTCGCCGGCTGCGCCGTCATCATCAGCCACGATCGCTGGTTCCTCGACCGCATCGCGACCCACATCCTCGCCTTCGAAGGCGACAGCCACGTCGAATGGTTCGAGGGCAACTTCCAGGACTACGAGAAGGACAAGATGCGCCGCCTCGGCCAGGACAGCATCATTCCGCACCGGGTGAAGTACAAGAAGCTGACGCGGTGACGGCGGCATGATACGGCGGGCGCTCATCGCTGCGCTGGTCGTGGTCACCTGCGGCTGGGCGCCCGCCCGCGCCGCGGACGCCGCTTTCACGCAGTTCATCGCCTCGCTCTGGCCGGAGGCGCAGGCCGCAGGCGTGTCGCGCGCGACTTTCGAGCGAGAGACGCGCGGGCTCCAGCCTGAATACAAGCTGCCCGACCTGATCCTGCCGGGACGGCCGGCGACCGGCGCGCCGTCGCAGGCCGAGTTCGTGCAGGTGCCGGCTGACTACGTCAAGGAAGCTTCGATCGCGCGGCTTGCCGGCGAGGGGCAGCGGCTGCTGCAAAAATATCGTCCGGCGCTGAGCGAGATCGAAAGGAGATCCGGCGTGCCTGCGACCGTGATGCTCGCGATCTGGGGCCGCGAGACCGATTACGGCCGCTACACGCTGCCCTACGATCTCGTCCGCGTGCTGGCGACACAGGCCTATGTGGGACGCCGCAAGGACCAGTATCGCAACGAGTTCATTCTCTCGCTCAGGATTCTCGGCGAAGGCGCGGTGACGCGGAAGGACATGCGCTCGTCCTGGGCCGGCGCCACCGGGCTGACGCAGTTCCTGCCGTCGGAATATTACAAGCATGGCGTCGACTTCGACGGCGATGGCCGCATCGATATCTGGCACTCCGTGCCGGATGCGCTGGCCTCGGCCGCGCAGCAGCTCGTCAACAAGGGCTGGCAGAGCGGCGTGCGCTGGGCCTATGAGGTGCAGGCGCCGGCGAAGGTCGATTGCACCACGGGCATACCGGAGGTGACGAAGCCGATCGGTCAATGGCTGCGCGAAGGCTTTGTGCCGGTGCGTGGCCAGAAACTCAGCGCGGCCGAGCAGGCGCAGCCGGCCTCGCTGCTCCAGCCGGAGGGCATCTACGGCCCGTCGTTCCTGACCACGAAGAATTACTTCGTCATCAAGGAATACAATTTCTCCGACCTCTACGTGCTGTTCGTCGGCCATCTCAGCGACCGCATGACGAACCCGCTGCCGTTCGCAACGCCCTGGTCGGCCTCCAAGCAATTGCGCACCCAGGATGTCGAGACGATGCAGCGCGGGCTCACGCGCGCCGGGCTCTACAAGGACAAGATCGACGGCAAGGCCGGCATGCAGACCCGTGCCGCGCTCGGCGCCTATCAGAAGTCGGCGGGCCTCAAGGTCGATTGCTGGCCGAGCGAAGAGGTGCTGCGCTCGATCCAGGCGGGGCGATAGCGCAGGACCAAAAGAAAAAGCCCGGCCGATGGTCTCGGCCGGGCTTCGATCGCGGCGCTTGCGAGCGCCGTGCGATCAGATCAGTAGCAGACGCGAACCGGGCGAACGACCCAGCCATAGCCGTCCCAATAACGCTGGCGCTGCCAGTAGCAGGGCGGGGGCGGCGGGCCGGGCTCGGCCACGTAGACGGGGCCGCCATAGGCCGGGCGGCTCGAGGCGATCGCGCCGCCGACGATCGCGCCGCCGATCAGGCCGGCCGCGATGCCGGCGCCGATGCCGTCATGCGCCTTCGCGGACGGAGTCGCGGTCATCAGCGAACCGGCGACCGTCGCAACCGTAAGGGCGGCAACTAAAGTCTTCTTCATGCTCAGGGCTCTCCTGGGAGATGGGCTCCCCTTGTTAGAGGTGCCCAGGTTTCAAAGGTTCACGCACACTCTGCTGGAATTGGCCGTGCAGCTAGGAAGCGCGCAATTGGTCAATCCACGGTAAACGCACACGGAGCTGTGACGAGAAAAAGCGGTCTTTTTCAGGCTTCGATATGAACGGCCCATCGTGTTGAACCGGCTTCGAGCGCCTCAGCCACAGACTCGAACGCGGCGGACGCGCCAGGCATAGCCGTCCCAGAAGCGCTGCTTCTGCCAGACGCAGCCGCCGTAATAGTCGTCGGCAACATAGCCGGGGCCCGGTGCGTAGTAGCGCGGCGGGTAGTAGCCGGGCTCATAGTAGCCATAGCCAGGTCCAGGTCCGTAGTAATACGGAGAAGCGAGCGCGCCACCGACAATCGCGCCGCCGATGATCCCGGCGGCCACGCCAGCGGCGACGCCGCGCTGGGCATGGGCGGGTGTTCCGGCCGTCAGAGCCAGGGTGGCGACGGCAGCAACCGCCAGGAGCGACTTCTTCATCGGCTTGACCTTTCGCACAATCACGCGGGAATTGTTTGGCGGGAGAGTTCCATACTTCGCTTGAATGATCAATGAACGGCACCTTCGCCCGGGATGACCAATCGATATGGGCCGCAGCTCCGCCAGGAGGCGACGATGGGCAACGCGATGGTCAATGCATTGATTGGCGCCGGGATCATCTTCGCGATCGGCTACGGCTGGATCACACACCTCCGGAATCGCGGACGGTGCTCCCGCGCAGTGGCCGGCAACGACGGAGGGAGCAGCGGCGGCGAAAGCTATTCCGGGACGAGCGACGGCTTCTTGCTGGGAAGCTGGTTTTCCAGTGGCAGTTCGGGGAACTCGACTGACGGCGGCAGCTGTTCCAGCAGCGATTGCGGAAGCGGCGGTGGCGATTGCGGAGGTGGCGGCGATGGTGGTGGAGGCGGTGGTGGCGACTAGAGCCCCGCAATCTTGATCCAGCGCAACGCGTCGTTTTAGAGCCGTTCTAGCCTGTCTCCCGGGCCAGTTTGGAATAGCTTCAAATACCGGTTTTTCCCTTTGCATCCGGCCGGCTCGTTAAATATCGATGATGGCGCATCACCGAAGGGCCTGCCGCTTCCATGATCGTTTGTTCCTGTAACGTGCTGAGCGATGACGACATCCGCGCCGCCGTCGCCGAGTCCGACGATGCCGTGCGCCATGCCAAGCAGGTCTATGGATGTCTCGGCTGTAGTGCCGAATGCGGCCGCTGTGCCCGGACGATCAAGACCATCATCGACGAAGCGCTTGGCCCCTGCGCCCAGTCCTGCTGCGCCGGCTGTCCCCATGGCCACGCCGTCGCCGCCAATGACGAGATGGCCGAACCCGTCCAGTTTGCCCTCGCTGCCTGCTGAAGACTTCTGCACTGTTGCACTGTCGGCTTCGCTTTTCCCGGGCTGCGTCCCCGTAGCCGGTTGCTCCCGTGCGTAAACTCATTTAGAAGCGTTCTAAATTGGGTTTAGGGCCGATTTGGACTGCAAGAGCTGGAGTGAACCATGCAGGGCGACGCAAAAGTCATCGACTATCTCAACAAGGCGCTGCGTCACGAACTGACTGCGATCAATCAGTATTGGCTGCACTACCGTTTCCTCGACAATTGGGGCCTGCTGGACATGGCCAAGGTCTGGCGCAAGGAGTCGATCGAGGAGATGGAGCATGCTGACAAGCTCACCGCGCGCATCCTGTTCCTCGACGGCTTCCCGAACATGCAGGTGCTCGATCCCCTGCGCATCGGCCAGAACGTCAAGGAGATCATCGAATGCGATCTCGCCGCCGAGATGAGCGCGCGGGCGCTCTATCAGGAAGCAGCGACCTACTGCCACGGCGCCAAGGACTACGTCACGCGTGACCTGTTCGAGAAGCTGATGAGCGACGAGGAGCACCACATCGACTTCCTCGAAACCCAGCTCGACCTGATCGGCCGCATCGGCCTCGAACTCTACACCCAGAAGCACGTCGGCGGGCTCGAGGGCGAAGGGCATTGAGCTTCGGCTTTCGCCGCATGCTCCCATGTCGTCCCTGCGAACGCAGGGACCCATAACCCCAGGGAGGAGTGTGGCGCGGGCCTGCCAACTCCGAGTCTTCGTCAAACTCGATTCTGTGGGGATGGGTCCCGGATCTGCGCTTCGCTTGTCCGGGACGACAGCGTGATTGCCGCGCCAGCAACTGCCGCAGCCACAGCTACAACTGCGTCTTGTAGAGCTCTTCCACGGTCTCCTGGCTCGCCGGTTCGCCGAGGCCGGTCTGGTCGTGAATGACCGTGACGATGCTTGGCATCACCGAGCGCTGCACCTTTTCCGACGACCAGAGCTTCGAGCGCATCAGGGCCTTGCCGCAATGGAAATAGACCTCGCTGACGGCGACGTTCAGCACCGCGCGCGGCGGTTTGCCGAATTCCACCATCGCGGCGAGCAGATCCGGATCGGCCGACAGCGTGCCGCGGCCGCCGACGCGTAGCGTCTCGTCGATGCCGGGGACGAAGAACAACAGGTGCACGAAGCCCGAGCCTTCGACGACGTTACGAAAACTGTCGATCCGGTTGTTGCCGGAGCGGTCAGGCATCAATAGCTGGTTGGGACCGGCGACGTGGACGAAGCCGATGCCGCCGCCACGCGGCGAAGCATCGACGCTGCCGTCCGCGCCCGACGTCGCAAGCACGCAGAATGGCGACATCTCGATGAATTTCTTCGCATGCGCATCGATCGCGGGCCGGGCCTTCGCGATCACGCGCGGGCTCGGCTTGGCATAAATGGTGGCGAGGTCTTCGGCGCAAAGATCGGTCAACGGCGTGCCTCCGCATCAGCTCGGCGCCAAATTACCCGATCAGGCCGTGCCCGCCAACGAAATCCATGATGCTGAAGCATGATCCGGAAAAGTGCGTAGCGGTTTTCCGAAAAGATCATGCTCAACAACAACCTAAAGCGCGATGACGATTCATCCTAATCGCATCGCGCTTTAGACCGCATCCGCCGGCACGAAGCAGCTGATGATGATGGCGCCGCGGTGGTGGACGTACCACACCACGGCCTGCCCGACCGGATTGCCGCGGTCGCGGATGATCGCGCGTTCGGGCACCTCCATCCATTGTCCCTCGATCGGCACCCAATAGGCGCCGCGGCGCACGTCGTAGTCGGTGCGATGGCCGTCGGAGATGTCGCAGCAGGGCACGCCGTTCGGCGCGATCACGCTCTTGAACCAGGCGCGGATGTCGGGCGGGACGTGATCATATTGCCCGTTGTCGAATGCGAATGCGGTACTCGTCAGCGCCAGCCAAACGCACAGTGCGAGCCTGTGCATGCGATCCTCCATCGCGTTTCGATTCGTATCGTTGACCCGATTAAGCCCGAGCCGTCAGCGCATTGCATGCTCAAATAATATGCGGCCCGGACGGCGCCGCATATGATGCGTTGCGATATGAGTGGTCGTGCGCTTACATCGACCGCTGAGGCGCGGTCTGCAGCAACTGCCTGACCTGCTCGCTGTAGAACCTTGCATTGCTGGTGGTGCCGTGGCCGCGGGTCTCGGTGCTCGCCGGGATGAGATACAGCTTGCCGTTCCTGACCCGCTTCATCGCCGCGTCCGTGATGCCGGTCTCGGGCGGATTGCGCTCGTCGTCGGCGGAATTGATCAACAGCAGCGATGCCTCGATCTGCTCCAGCTTTTCGCCGGCATTGTAGTCGTGCGAGGACTCCCACTGATAGACGAAGTCGTTGGCATCGGCGGTGATCGGCGTCGCCAGCCGCTCGTCGACGACCTTGTCGGCCTTGGCCGCCGTCGGCGCCTGCTGCTGATAGGCGAGCGTGCCGCCGATGCTGGCGATACCATAGGCGGTGATGGCGTATTTCATCATGCGCGGCTGGCTGGTGTAGTTGCCGCCATGATAGTCGGGATCGCTGCGGATGGTGTCGAGCATGATGCGCCGCATCATCCAGTTGCGCGAGGCCATCTCGGTCGGCTGCGAGGCCATCGGCACCAGCGCGTCCATCTCGTTCGGATATTTCTCGCCCCACAGCCAGGTTTGCATGCCGCCCATCGAATTGCCGATCACGAGCCGCAGATGCTTGACGCCGAGGCCTTCCTTCACGAGGCGATGCTGCGCCTCGACCATGTCGTCGTAGTTGTATTTCGGGAAGCTGGTCTTCATGCCGTCGGACGGTTTGGAGGATTTGCCGTGGCCGATCGCATCGGGGATGATGATGTAATACTTGGACGCGTCGAGCGGCTGGCCCGCGCCGAACAGTTCGCCCGCGAAGGCCGGCGACAGCATGCTTGCGCCCGAGCCGCCGGTGCCGTGCAGCACCAGCACCGGTTGGCCGGTCGGCTCGCCAACGGTGGTGTAGTGCAGCTTCAGCTCCGGCATGGTCTCTCCGGTGTGGAACTTGAAATCCCTGGCGATCCAGTCGCCCTGTTTCGGGGCCGGGTAATCGGCGGACAATACCGGCGTGGAGATGGCCAGCGTCGACAGGGACAGCAGGATGGCCGACAGCGCCGCGCAAGAAGCTCTCATGGTCATTTCCCCCGTTGCGGCTCATGGTCGGCGGCCGCGTTGCGGCAGAACTTAACAGAAGTGCGGGGCAGGATGTAGGATTTCGTCGCCGCCGATCGTCCTCGAGGAAAACACCCGGAGACCCCTTGCATGTGCCGCAACATCAAGACGCTGTTCAACTTCGAGCCGCCGGCGACGGAGGACGAGATCCACGCCAGCGCGCTGCAGTTCGTGCGAAAACTGTCCGGTTTCAACAAGCCGTCGCAGGCCAACGAGGCGGCGTTCGAGCGCGCGGTGGCCGAGGTCGCGGAGGCCGCACGAAAACTCCTGACGTCACTGCATACCCATGCGCCGGCGCGCGACCGTGAGGTCGAGGCGGAAAAGGCGAAAGAGCGCTCGCGGCTGCGCTTCGGTTCGTGAGCTCGGACAACGCGCTCCGTGATCTGGCTCACGGTATCTGCTGCCTCAGCTTGCGATGGTGTCGGCCGGGGTTTTGATCGCCCGGAGCACGACCATGAGCCGCCCCCTTCTTCCTCTGAAAGCAGGTGCCATCATCTTCACGCTGTTATGGACGGCGTGGATGATGTGGTGGAGCGGCTCGTTCTCGCACGCGAACATGGTCATCCTCGCCCTGTGCGGCGCGGCGGTCGGCTATCTCTGGTATCGCGCCATGCGCTGGCAGTTCGAGCGCATGGGCATGTTGCCGCGACGCGAGGATCTGCCGAAATAGACTCGTCTGCCAAAGCGCGATGCGATGAGGAGCAATCGTCATCGCGCTCCAGTTAGGCCTTGTCGCCGTGCTTCTTCTTTTTCTTTTTCTTCTTGTGGTCGTCGTCGCCATCGCTCTCGTCATCGACGATTGGCTCGTCCGGCTCCTGGACGGCGGCCTCGAGCGCCTCGCGCTCGGCGGCCTCGCGCTCGCGCTGGCGGCGGCGTTCGTCCCAGGCGTCGAAGAGCTGGTCGAGCCACGGCAGCACCTGCTCGATCGACGGCAATTGGCCGGCTGGGCCCGGCTCGCCCCGCGGGCCTTGTGGTCCCGCCGGGCCTTGCGGTCCAACAGCTCCCGGGGCGCCGGTTGCGCCGCGTGGGCCGGCTTCGCCCTGCTTGCCTTGCGCACCCTGCTTGCCAGGCAGGCCTGCCTTTCCGATCGGCCCCGGCTTGCCCTGCGGCCCCGGCTTGCCGCGCGCCCCGTCGGGGCCGCGCCGGCCCGGATGACCCTGCGGCCCCGGCCGTCCCGGCTCGCCTTGCCGCCCGCGCGGACCTTGAGGTCCCTGCCGCCGTCCCTGATCGTCTGCCACGCCACTGCTCCCTTGACCGGAAGCAAGCTACTTAGCGTCGTTTGACGACAGCAGCAATTCTGCCCGCGCATTGCGCCGGGCTTGATCAACATCAATCGGCTGCACGAACCGCCGTGTCATCGATCGCGCACGGCCACACCGCTTGCGAGGAGCGACCGATGCGCGCAGCGTGGAAAGTCTTTTGCCTGTTCGCTGCCATTCTCGTGGCCTCGCTCGGCCTCGCTCACCTGCTGGTGCCGGACATCGCGCCGGTCGCATTCGCCGAAGAGCCGCAACCGTTATGGGCCGTCATGACCGCCTTCTTCCTCCGCGCGATCGAACTGATCGCCGCCTCGGTCGCGACGATCGCGTTTGCGGTCATCGCCGGCGCGTATCTGCGGCACGAGCTGCGCCGCCTGTCGCGCAACGCGTCGTCGCGGGCGGACCGATGTCCCCGCTAGTCCTGATAGGCAGGCACGTCGATGCCGGAGGCGGCATAAAGCCTGATCTTGTTGCGCAGCGTGCGCACCGACAGGCCGAGCACGCGCGCTGCGCGCGTGCGATTGCCGTCGCAGCGTGCGAGCGTCTGGAGCACGAGCTCACGCTCGACCTCGTCGACCGTGGCGCCGATCAGAAGCGGAACGATCTGGTTGGGAGCAAGGAATTGCGCGCCCGGCCCGGACGCAGCGACATGAACTGTGGTCATCAACACACCTCCCGATCAACGCCCGCTTCCGTCAATGGAAGCGATCGAGAACCAACAACCCCAAGCCGTAATTCCACGGTGGTCCTGTTTGGTTAACGAAGGGTTAATCGGGAGCGAACGCACCAATTGACCCCAGGAATGCCGCGAACCCGCCGCGATTGGCGCAGGATGCATCGTGATGCGGGCCTATCTCGCGCGGCAAGTACGGTGTCATCGTCCGCGGAAGCGGACGAAGTACGCCGCGGCCCCTCGTGGGATGTTTGGCGTCTCTGGAATACGGGATCACCCGCTCCAGTGCGCAATTGCGCACAAGGCGGGTGATGACACCGTGCATGTGGTGAAAGCGTTCTCCCTCACACCGTCCGGTACCCGCCGTCCACCATCACGATGGTTCCGGTGACATAGGCCGACAGGTCCGATGCCAGGAAGACCGCGGGGCCTACGATGTCCTCGGGCTTGCCGGTGCGCGCCAGCGGGGTGTGATCGACGAAGGCCTGCACCAGCGCCGGATTGGTCGCGCGCACATTGGCGTTGATGTTGGTCTCGATGAAGCCCGGCCCGATCGCGTTGACGCGCACGCCTTCCTTGCCGAGCTCGACCGCGAGCGCCTTGGTGAAGCCGAGCACGCCGTGTTTCGAGGTGGTGTAGGCCGCCGAGCTCGGCGTGCGCAGATGCACGAAGGACTGGATCGAGCCGATATTGACGATGCGGCCCTTGCTCGCGCGCAAGGGCGCGAGGAACGCCTGCGTCACGTTGAAGACGCCGTTGAGGTTGAGCGAGATGATGTCGTTCCAGTCCTTCGCCACCGTCTCGGTCTCGGCGGTGAAGGCGTTGCGGCGGGTGATGCCGGCATTGTTGACGAGGATCGAGACCTGCCCGACCCTGTCCGCAACCTGCTTCGCCAGGGCAAAGCAGTCCTCGCGCCTGACAACGTCGAGCGGAAAGCTCTCGGCCTTGCCGCCCGCCTGCCGGATCTCCTGCGCCGCCTCCGCCACCGTCTCGGCATTGACGTCGAGCAGCACGACCCGCGCGCCCTCCCGCGCATAGCCGGCGGCGATCGCCCGGCCGATGCCGGAGCCGGCACCCGTGACGACGGCGATGTGGTTTGCGAGCAATGCCATGACATATTCCTCCCGATTTCCTTTCGAAGTTTCACGAAAAGCTAACTCGAAATTAAGGGGCCGGAAACGGCGGCCTTGGCATACTGATCTTGATTGCTAAACGTTGCGCGCATGATGGAACGGCTCGACTCCTGGAAACTCGCTCTCGAACGCCTGCGGTCGGCGCACGCGCCCGATTGGGCCGAGGCGGGCCGCCTCGTGGCCGAGATCGTGCGGATGAGCAGCGACGTCACGCTGCGCCAGGCCGCCGAGCAGGCGCTTCCGGTGCTGCGCCAGGCCGCGGACAATGACGATCACGGCGTGGCGCTGGCGGCCCAGCGTCGTCTCGGTGTGGTGCTCGAGGTCGTCCACGATCTGTCCGCGCCGCGCTTCGGCCGCCGCAACGCCATGCCGAAACAGCTGTCGAGCGAGGAGCGCGCCCGCAAGGTGCTCGGCCTGCCGCTCGCGGTGCAACTCACCTGCGAGGACATCAACCAGGCCTATCGCCGCGCCGCCAAGGGCATGCATCCCGACCGAGGCGGCAGCGCGCAAGGCTTCATCGACCTCGCCGCCGCGCGCGATCTGCTGATCCATCCCGGCGCCCACAAGGACGCGTGAGCATCAGTGTGCTAGACTGTAGCCTGGATGAGCGAAGCGATATCCGGGTCAGGTCTCGCCATGGTTCTGTACCGCAGAAATTTTCTTTCCGGCGGCACTTATTTCTTTACGGTGACGCTTTTCGACCGTCGGTCAAGCGTCCTCACTGACAACATCGGCTCTCTGCGCAGCGCCTTCCGAACTGCTCGCAAGGAGCGTCCGTTCGAGATCGACACTATCGTGATCCTTCCGGATCATCTGCATGCGGTCATGAAACTTCCGCCGGACGACGCTGACTTTGCAGGACGCTGGCGCCGGATCAAGGGGCACTTCAGCACTGCTCTGCTTCATGCAGGTGTCGACATAGCCCGCCACTCCAACGGAGAATTGGCGCTATGGCAGCGGCGATACTGGGAGCACACGATCCGCGACGAAGACGACTTCGCACGTCATGTCGACTACGTTCACTTCAACCCTGTCAAGCACGGTTACGTTCGCCGTGTTGGTGATTGGCCGCATTCGTCCTTCCACCGCTACGTGCGGGCGGGATTGCTGCCGGAGGATTGGGCCGGTGAGGTCGGAGGAAGCGGGGATGCATTCGGTGAGCGTGCTGAGGAGGGCCGACTGCGAGGATAGGCCGGCTCCCGGATATCGCTTCGCTCATCCGGGCTACGGGAGCCGGGCAAGGACTCTGGCGGCCTTGCCCGGCTCTTCGTCCGCCGACCGAAATCTTACCAGGTGCAATGACCGTTCTTCAGCGCGGCGTCCTTCAGCACGAGGGCGTCGACGAAGGTCGGCACGGTCGCGCTGACGCGGGCATAGTCGGAGGGCCACGGCGTGGTCGGGATGCTCTCGTCCCAGATCTGGCAGAAGCCGGTGTCCTGCCAGCGGATCAGGTGATAGCTGGCCTCGGCAGGGTTGGCTGCGACGAACGCGGTGACGGCAAGGCTCGCGGCAGCGCAGAGCATGGAAATACGACGCATGATCAGTTCCTCAAAATGAAAGATGGGATGCGCCTCCCGACAATGCGGGGAGGGGTGGTGCGGGACGCTCGTGGGCGGCGCCCCGGACAAGATGTGAGTAGTTCCGCCGGCCGGTCAGGTTCAAAGCGGGCGCGCGGGAAATGGAAAAGGCGGATCGCTCGCGCGACCCGCCCTTCGAACGCGATCCGTCGCGTCGAGTTCAGAGTGTGCAGCGGCGCTCGGCGCGCATCTTGATCTGGAGGTCGGACGCCTCCTGGAAGGTCGGGAGCGGCTTGCTGACGACCTTGTAGGTCGACGCGCCGATTTGGAACGGCTTGTACTTGAGGTCCTCGTTCCAGACCTGGCAGATGCCGGTGTTGTCCCAGCGGATCACGTAATAGCCGACCGCCGCCGAGGCCGGCACGGCGAACACGGACGAAGCGATGCCGGCAACGGCACAGAGCGCGAGAACGCGACGCATAAAATATCTCCTTGTGGGGGATGTTGGGGGAAGCAGGATCCGAAAATTCGTGCGGTAAAAGCAGGTCCTTTGCAAGCCGGGGAGCGGCCATTCACGGACATGTCAGCTGTTCCCTGAGCATTTGGTTCGGCCGCGTGCCCGACGAGCCACACGCGGAGCCGCTCACCTCGCCAGCGACGCCACCGCCTCGATCTCGATCAGCATCTTCGGATCGGGCAGCGCATGCACCACGCAAGTCGTGCGCGCAGGATAGGGCGGCGGGCCGAAGGCGCCGGCATAGAGCGCGTTCATGGCGGCAACGTCCGAGGCGCGGGTCAGGAGCACGTTGACCTTGACGAGGTCGCGCATGCCGGCGCCGGCCTCGCCCAGCACGCGCCTGATGTTGACGACGACATTGGCGAACTGGGCCTCGAACCCGTCGGGCAGCGCACCATTGGCATCGAAGCCGGGAATGCCGGAGACAAACAGGAGATCGCCAACGCGGGTGGCAAACGACAGCGGCGGCGCCTTGACGTGCGGCGGTGGCGCGAAATGCTGGATCGGCATGGGATCACCTCGGGACGGTCGTTGACGCCAGAAGCGTAGCGGCAGGCGAGGGGCAATCAAACCAAAAAATGCGAAAACAACCCCATGCACAGTAGGCATGAGGCGGAAATCGTTGGGCTTTTCAGAATTCTGGAAAGACGAAATATCCACTTACTCCGTCGGGCAAAACAGGGGCAGAATGGCATGATGGCCACAGTCAGTGCGCAGTGCTTCGCCTCTCGCCACGCGCAGCCCGAACGCTGTGAGAGAACGGGCCATCTGCCCGTCATTGCGAGGAGCTCTTGCGACGAAGCAATCCAGGCTGGCTCCGCGGAGAGATTCTGGATTGCTTCGCGGAGCCTGTCATCGGGCCGCGCTTCGCGCGGACCCGGTGGCTCGCAATGACGCCGGAATGAGGGCTTTCCGAGTGCGCAGCCTGCCTCATCATGTTGCGGCCCCGATCCATCGGGTAGATTCGCTTCGTCTGATTCGATCCCACCAGAAAAATAGCCCCCGGAGACAACCATGAAGCTCGCATCCACCTTCCGCGCCGCGCTGATCGCCATCGCCGCCTTGGCCGGCCTCTCGACCGCGGCGCGGGCCGACAGCGGCTTCGTGACGCTGACGATCTACAAGGCGGGCTGGATCATCGGCGGCTCGGGCGGGAGCGGCGTGCTCAACTTCCGCGGCCGCTCCTATGCGCTCTCGACCGGCGGGCTCGACTACGGCCTCGTGTTCGGCGGCTCGAAGACCGTGCTGCGCGGCCGCGTCTCCAACATCAACCGCCCCTCGGACGTTGCCGGCGTCTACGGCGCCGCCGGTGCCGGCCTTGCGGTCGGCCGCGGCGCCCGCGCCATCGTGCTGACCAACCAGAAGGGCGCGGTGCTGGAGCTGACCGGACACCAGGTCGGCTTGATGGCGAACGCGGATCTCAGCGGTCTCGCGATCACGATGCGATAGGGGCACGGTGCCATAGGGTGCGTTAGCCTCGCGGATGTGCGCAGCGCATCTGCGGGGCGTAACCCACCTCCTTGATTTCCGCGGTGACAGAAGTGGTGGGTTACGCGCAGCGGACTGCGCTTCGCGCCGCCGCTGCGCGAACCCACCCTACGACTACGTCTCCGTCACCATCGCATGCATCCGCACGGAATGCGCGACGAGATTCGCGTGCGCGTCGACGAAGGCCTTCAGCGGCGTCGGGATCGGAAAGTAGTGGATGTTGGCGACGAAGCCGTAGATGCCGGCATCGATGCTGGTCGGCGCCGCGCCATGCACGTAGCCGGCAGCCGGCACGATCCCGGCCAGCACCTCCAGATCGGCAAGCCCCCGCGCGTAGGCCTGCTCGGGCGTGTAGCGGCCGATGCCCTGGTAATGATAGCGCTGCGCGTTGAACGCCTTCGCCTTCTCGAACCCTTCCGCATCGATCTGCGGATGCTGCGCGATGAAGCCGTCGCGGAACGCCGGATAATAGCGCTCGTCCTTCCAGCGCGAATAGGACATCACCCAGTAGAGATCATCGAGCATGCGCGTGACGAGATGATTGGTGCGCCGCTGTTCCGGTGAGAGCGAGGCATCGATGGTGAGTCCATATTTCGCGATCGCATGCGCGATGATGGTCTCGCTGTCGCCGATGGTCTCGCCGTCGTCGACGACGTAAGGCAGCTGCCCGCGCGGCGCGGCGGAAGCGTCGAAGACGTGCTCATGCACGAACGGCACGCCGGCGAGCTTGAAGAAGGCGTAGACCTTGAGGCCGTAGCCGTTGTTGTCGGCGACGCCGAACAGTTCCGGGTAGGAATAGAGGGTCAGCATCGGCGGCGGCTCCTCTGTGTGGCGGGGACAGCATGCAGGGGTGCGCCGGTGGAAGCAATGGCGGCCCCGTGGCCGCATGAGCGGAAGCGAGATGCGGGTCGGCTGCTAGCCCCGGATATCGCTTGCGCTCATCCGGGCTGCGAACGCGACGCAGCGGTGAACACCGCCAATTGTGCCGCGAACGCGCGCCCGAACGCCGGCCGCGCTTCGCCGCGGGCGACATAGGTGGCGATGTCAGGGTATTCGTCGAGCAGGCCTGACGTGTTCAGCCGCCGCAGCACCGTCACCATCATGAGATCGCCGGCGCTGAAGGCGCCGTCGAGCCAGTCGGCTTTGCCGAGGCGGCGGGACAATTCGCCGAGCCTGATGCGGACGCGCTCCTGCAAGCTGGGCAGGCGCTCGGCGTACCAGCTCCTGTCGCGCTCGAACAGCATCGACATGGTGAGCTCGACGATCGGCGGCTCCACCGTGCTGAGCGCGGCGAACATCCATGCGATCGCGCGGGCGCGCGCGTTGGTGTCCTTCGGCAGCAAGCCATCATGGCGCTCGGCGATGTGGAGCACGATCGCGCCGGATTCGAACAGGGCGAGGTCGCCATCCTCGTAGGTCGGAATCTGCCCGAACGGATGCAGCGCACTATGCGCGGGCTCTTTCATTACGGCGAACGAGACGAGGCGAACGTCGTAAGGCTGGCCGACCTCCTCCAGCGCCCAGCGCACCCGCATGTCGCGCGCGTGGCCCTTGCCGCGGTCGGGCGAGTTTTCGAAGGCGGTGATGGTGGGCATGGGGGGCTCCGGGGTGATCGTTTGCAGAGGACGAACGACGGATGCGGTTTTCCGACAGGCTGTGTGCGAAATATCGGTGATGGCGTGCCCCGGACGCAGTGCAGCGCGCCGCCACTTGCGGCGTGATGCGCTGCAGAGCCGGGGCCCATGACGAACGCGTGCCGGAGCTTCTGGGTCCCGGGTCTGCGCTACGCTTGCCCGGGACACGAGAGCAGATGCAATCCGGCAGCAGCCGTTCAGCGGGCGCGACCAATCCACGCCGCCAGCTCGCGCCACGGCTCGATCGTCCAATGCCCCGATGCAGCACCCGAGGGCGAGGGCAGTACGAACGTCTCCGGCCAGCTTGCATCGCGCAGCTGCCGCCCGAGCGCAATCGCAGCTGACGGCCTGCCGCAAAACAGGCTCGCCGCTTTCTTGCTCGTGAACGCAATCGTCCGCGGCCGGTACTTTTCGATCTTCGCCCTGAACCCCGGCACATCGATCGTCTCCGCCGCGATCTGGTGATCCATCCCGGCGCCCGTCTTGGAGAGATCGGTGAAGCCGATCCCGAGGTCGATCAGCGCCGCGAACTCGCCCGGCTGATACCGCCGCGGCGTGATCCCGGCCTCATGGATCGCGCGCCAGAAGCGGTTGCCGGGATGGGCGTAGTAGTGCCCAAGCTCCGCCGAGCGCGTCGAGGCGGCGGTGCCGACGAAGACGAGGCGGAGATTGGGACGGAGCTGGTCGGGGAGGCGGTGGGGCTGCACGTTAGTCACTCGCAGCCGTAGCCCGCATGAGCGAAGCGACAAAGGTCTCGGATGTCGCTGCGCTCATCCGGGCTACGTTGCCTAGATTGATCGAGGAAAAGGCGCAATCGCTCGACGTCCTCGACGGCGTCGGACGAAACCGGCATCATCCGATCCTGCGCGCCACCGGCCGCGGCAGCTCCTGCGCCGACCCCCAGCTCGCGGCCCAGTCCTTTGCCTCATTGAGCGGCACGGCGGCGTCGCTCCTTCGAAAATCATCCAGCCGCCGGCGATCCTCGGCAATGTCGGGGCCTGCGATATCGACCACGGAATCGAGCAGTGCCACGGCCTCCGCGGGCACGGCGGCGACATCCTGCCCGCGCTCGTCGGCCATCTCGCGCAATCGCGCGTCGGTGTCGATATCCAGCGTGCGACGAATGATATTCATGCCATCAGGATAGGTGCGGAGGAGGCTTTTGTCGAGGCGCCCGTCTTGGAGAGATCGGTGAAGCCGATGTCGAGCGAGAGCAGGAGGTCTCGTAGGGTGGGTTAGCCGCTCAAGAACTCACTCGTTCGACAATCGATGACGCAAGGCGTAGCCCACCTCTTCAGCATTCGCGGCGACAGAAGCGGTGGGTTACGCCCCGCGGACTGCGCTTCGCGCAGCCGCAAGGCTAACCCACCCTACGAACTGACAGCGCCGCGCGTGATCCCAGCCTCATGGATCGCGAATGCGGGGCGACAAAGACCCCGGATGTCGCTACGCTCATCCGGGCTACGCTTGTTTCATCTGGGGTGAAAATGCAAGATCAGTTCGAGTGGCCCGAGCCCAAGCACGAAGCCGACAAGCTCATTTTGCGTAATGTCCGGGACCACGGTTGCCATATCGTCGGCATCCCCGGCGCCAATCCGACGTTTGCATTTTCAATCGGCCTGTTTCTGAACTATGGCCACCCCGAACTCGTCATCTTCGGCCAGAACTCCGAAAACGCGCAAGCCGTCATCAACCTTATCCGCGACCGCGTGGCATCCGGTCAAAAATTCGTCGATGGTGATATCTCCGATGATTTGTTGGAGAACGGCTACAAGCTCGGCTTCTGGCAGGTGCCGTTCGGGGCCTACCCCGAGTATCTCGGCACGGCGATCTGGTTCTACTGGAGATCGCGGCTTGCGTTCCCTTGCCTGCAGGTCATCTGGCAGGACGTCAATCGGCGCTTCCCTTGGGAAGCGGAATGCTCGCTCGCCGTCAAAGAGGATCAGCCGTTGTTGAAGGAAGCGATTTCTTGAAGCGACGCTCTTGCAAAAAAAAGCCGGGCAAGTTGCCCGGCTTTCATTCCTGGATAGTTGCTCGGGTCAGCTTGGCAACCCGAAGGGCGCTCACAGCACCCGATTACTCTCCTTCACCTTCTCCGCATCCAGATAGACGCTTGAGCCCATCTCCTTGAACTTCGCGCTCATCTTGGCCATGCCGTCCTCGGCCGTGCCGCTCATCGACATCCCCACGCTGTTCGGATCGTTCAGCGTCGCCGCGTAATCCCGCACGTCCTGCGTGATCTTCATCGAGCAGAATTTCGGGCCGCACATCGAGCAGAAGTGCGCGACCTTGTGGGCTTCCTTCGGCAGGGTCTCGTCGTGGAAGTTCTTCGCGGTCTCCGGATCGAGGCCGAGGTTGAACTGGTCGGTCCAGCGGAAGTCGAACCGCGCGCGGGAGAGGGCGTCGTCCCGCAGTTGCGCGGCGGGGTGGCCCTTGGCGAGGTCGGCGGCGTGGGCGGCGATCTTGTAGGTGATGACGCCGGTCTTGACGTCGTTGCGGTCGGGCAGGCCGAGATGCTCCTTCGGCGTGACGTAGCAGAGCATGGCGCAGCCGAACCAGCCGATCATGGCCGCGCCGATGCCCGAGGTGATGTGGTCGTAGCCCGGCGCGATGTCGGTGGTCAGCGGCCCGAGCGTGTAGAACGGCGCCTCGCCGCACTCCTTGAGCTGCTTGTCCATGTTGATCTTGATCTTGTGCATCGGCACGTGGCCGGGGCCTTCGATCATGACCTGGCAGCCCTTGTCCCACGCGATCTTGGTCAGCTCGCCGAGCGTTTCGAGTTCGGCGAACTGGGCGCGGTCGTTGGCGTCGGCGATCGAGCCGGGGCGCAGGCCGTCGCCGAGCGAGAACGAGACGTCATATTTGCGCATGAGGTCGCAGATCTCGTCGAAATGCGTATAGAGGAAGCTCTCCTTGTGATGCGCCAGGCACCACTTCGCCATGATCGAGCCGCCTCTGGAGACGATGCCGGTGACGCGGTTGGCGGTGAGGTGGATGTATTGCAGGCGCACGCCGGCGTGGATGGTGAAATAGTCGACGCCCTGCTCGCACTGCTCGATCAAGGTGTCCTTGTAGAGCTCCCAGGTCAGCTGCACCGGATCGCCGTTGCACTTCTCCAGCGCCTGATAAATCGGAACGGTGCCGATCGGCACCGGCGAATTGCGCAAGATCCATTCGCGCGTGGTGTGGATGTTGCGGCCCGTCGAGAGGTCCATCACGGTGTCGGCGCCCCAGCGGATCGCCCACACCATCTTCTCGACCTCCTCCTCGACCGACGAGGTCACCGCGGAGTTGCCGATATTGGCGTTGATCTTGGTCAGGAAGTTGCGGCCGATGATCATCGGCTCGAGCTCGCTGTGGTTGATGTTGGAGGGGATGATGGCTCGGCCGCGGGCGATCTCGTCGCGCACGAACTCCGGCGTGATGAAGGCGGGCACGGAGGCGCCGAAGCTCTCGCCGTCGGCAAGGGCGGCTTCGGCGCGCTCGAGCTGTGCCTTCCGGCCAAGATTCTCGCGCGCGGCGACATAGATCATCTCCTTGGTGACGATGCCGGCGCGGGCGAATTCGAGCTGCGTGATCTTGTGGCCGTCGAGGCCGCGCAAAGGCTTGTGATAGGCCGAGAAGGCGCGCGCGGCCTTGTCGGTGGAGACGCTGCCGTTGTCCTCCGGCTTGATCTGCCGGCCCTCATATTCCTCGACGCCGCCGCGCTCCAGCACCCATTGCTTGCGGTTGCGGGGGAGGCCGGCGTTGACGTCGATGGTGACGCTTGGATCGGTATAGGGGCCCGAGGTGTCGTAGACCGGCAGGTTGGGCTCGCCGGCGCCTTCGGACAGGATGATCTCGCGCAGGGGCACGCGCAGGTCGGGCGCGGCGTCGGGCGAGGCGAAGATCTTGCGCGAGGAGGGAAGGGGGCCGGTGGTGACGGCGGGAACGGTCTGTTGCGGGTTGGAGCGGATGTTCATGGGATCCTCCTTTATGGGGCGTCGTTCCGGACGGACCGCATTGTGGTCCGATCCGGAACCTCGAGGTTATTGAGCGAGATTCCGGGTTCGCGCTTGCGCGCGCCCCGGAATGACGCTGGTGGAAATGTGCTCGTCATCCCCGCGAAAGCGGGGATCCAGTATTCCAGAGGCGGTGGTGAGACGCGGATAGGCCGCGGCGTACTGGATCGCCCGGTCAAGCCGGGCGATGACAGTCGAGTGTGGGGTGAGAGCGCCGAGTGCATCACGCAGCCTCCGCGGACAGGCCGAGCCATTGCCGCACCCGCGCGTCGGGATCGGCGTTCTGGGTGACGTCACTGACCACCGCGATCGAATCGGCGCCGGCGGCAAAGATCTCCGCGGCGTGCTCGAACTTGATGCCGCCGATGGCGACCAGCGGGATGGTGCCGATGCGCTTCTTCCATTCCGTGATTTTTGGAATGCCCTGCGGCTCGAAGCGCATCGACTTCAGCGTGGTGAAGAAGATCGGGCCGAGCGCGACGTAGTCGGGCTCGGCTGCCAGCGCGGTGGCAAGCTCGGAATCGTCATGGGTTGAGATGCCGAGCTTGAGGCCGGCCTCGCGGATCGCCTTGAGGTCGGCCTCGGCCAGATCCTCCTGGCCGAGATGCAGATATTCTGCGCCGGCCACGATCGCCGCGCGCCAATAGTCGTTCACGACCAGCTTGGCCTGCGTGTCCTTGGTGATCGCCAGCGCATCGCTGACGATCTGCAGCGCCTGCGAGTCGTCGAGCTCCTTCGTACGCAGCTGGATGGTGCCGACGCCGAGCTTTGTCAGGCGCTCGACCCAGGCCAGGCTGTCGACGACGGGATAAAATCGATCAGGATACGGCATGCCAGAACGGGGTCCCAACGACAGGGGTGGAGGGGGAGGCGAAGTCGCGGGCGTTCATCAGCCCGGCCTCGTAAGCGGTGCGGCCGGCATCACAGCCGAGGCGGAAGGCGTTGGCCATCGCGACGGGATCGGCGGCCTTGGCGATCGCGGTGTTGAGCAGCACGGCGTCATAGCCGAGCTCCAGCGCCTGCGCCGCATGGCTGGGCGCCCCCAGGCCGGCATCGACCACCAGCGTGATGTCGGGCAGCCGCTCGCGCAGCAGCCTCAAGGCGTCGCGGTTGGTGATGCCCTTCGCGCTGCCGATGGGGGCGGCCCACGGCATCACCACCTTGCAGCCGGTATCGACGAGACGGTTCGCAACCGAGAGATCCTCGGTGCAATAGGGGAACACTTCAAATCCGTCCTTGATCAGGATGCTTGCTGCTTCGACGAGGCCGACGACGTCGGGCTGCAGCGTGTCGTTGTCGGCTATGACTTCGAGCTTGATCCAGCTGGTGCCGAACAGCTCGCGCGCGAGCTTGGCGGTGGTGACCGCCTCGCGCACGCTGCGGCAGCCGGCGGTGTTCGGCAGCACGGCGACGTCGAGCTCGCGGATCAGCTTCCAGAACGCGTCGCCGGTCTTGCCGCCCGCGGATTCGCGCCGCAGCGACACCGTGACGATGCTCGCGCCGGAGGCGCGGATCGCCGCCTGCATGATCGCGGGCGAGGGATAGAGCGCGCTGCCGATCAGCAGGCGGGAGGCGAAGGTCTTGCCGTAGAAGGTCACCATGTTGAATTCCCCGTCATTCCGGACGGGCCGCGAAACGCGGACCGATCCGGAATCTCGAAGTTGTGGCGCGAGATTCCGGGTTCACGCTTCGCGTGCCCCGGAATGACGGGCCAATGCAGTCGCCGGCGTGCAGAGAGCATGCCTTCATCCCCATCACCCTCCCTGCCGCGGCGTGATGATCTCGATCTCGTCGCCGGCCTTCAGCGTGGTCTCGGCCCAGCGGCTCTTCGGCACGACGTCGTAGTTCAGCGCGATGGCGAAATGGGTGCCCTCGTAGTCGAGCTCCGAGAGCAGCGCGCCAACGCTGGCCGAATTCACCTCGCGCTGCTCGCCGTTGACGATCACGCGCATTGCATCACCTCGTTGTCGATCTGGCCGCGCTGGACATAGGCCAGCGTCAGCTCGGCGAGCGCCGGTGCGATCAGGAAGCCATGGCGATAGAGCCCGTTGACGCTGATCTTGCCATCGCGAATGCCGATGCGCGGCAGATTGTCGGGATAGGCGGGCCGCAAGCCCGAGCCGAATTCGACGATGCGCGCCTCGCCGAACGCCGGATGCACCGTATAGGCCGCGCCCAGCAGCTCCAGCGCCGAGCGCACGCTGACGCCGGTGTCTTCCGCCTCGATCGAGGTCGCGCCCAGCATGAACAGGCCCGCCTCGCGCGGGATCACATAGAGCGGCCAGCGCGGATGGATCAGCCGCACCGGGCGCGCAAGCTGCACCTCGTGGCTCTCGATCAGGATCATCTCGCCCTTGACGCCGCGAAGCTCGCCCTGCTCGTCGCGGGCGCCAAGCCCGCGGCAGTCGATCACGATGCCTTTGGGATCGAGGTTTGCGAGGTCCCCAGCGGTGACGTCGCTGCAAAACTTGATGGTGCCGCCGGCGGCACGGATGCGCTCGTGCAGCTTCGGCAGCACGCGGCGCGGCTCGACATGGCCCTCGGCCGGGAAGAACAGCGCGTCGCGGAAGCGGCCCTCGAGCGACGGCTCGAGCTCGGCGAGGCCTGAGGCATCGAGCCGGCGGTGATCTTCGGTCATGCGCGCGAAGCGCTCGAAATCGTTGCGCTCGCGCGGATGGGCGACGACGAGCGAGCCATTGAAGGGCGTATCGGGCAGCTCGCGCCGCCAGATGTCGAGCGAGCGCAGCCCCAGGCGGCTGATGATGGGTTCTGCGACCTCAGCCTCGCAATAGGGCGCGAGCATGCCGCCGGCCCAATGGCTGGTGGCATCCGTCATCGCCTCGTCACCGCGCTCGTGCAAGGTGACGGCGTGACCGGCCTGCGCGAACAGCAAGGCCTGCCAGGCTCCCGCAATGCCTGCGCCGATGATGGATACCGGGGAATCCGGCCGCTTGGTGGTTTGCAACATCCCTGTCCCTTCGCCGGCATGACCCGGATCAGGTTCAAAGGGTCACCGCGGTCCTGGGCGTCATTGCCCATTTAGCGGTATCTCAGCTCCTCCTCGGAGCACCCCTCGGAACGGGTCTAATGTATGCCAGCGGGGCGGGGTGGTCAACGCGTGTTGCCGGGAACCCGACCGTGCCCCGGACGCGATGCAGCGCGCTGCCTCTTGGCGGCGTGATGCGTCGCAGAGCCGGGGCCCATTTCACGTGGAGCGCTGGGTCCCGGTTCAGCGCCACGGCGCTTTTGCGCCGCAGCTTGCCCGGGACACGAAAACTACTTCAGCGCCTGCGCCCGCGCATTGCGGACGCGCTGGGCCAGCTTCCTGTGCGGCGTCGCGCCGAACATCGGCTGCGGATTGCCGTTCGGCTCCAGCCACGTCTCGTTGCCGGCCTGCTGCACCATCCCCAGCTGCTGCTCCTGACGCTGCCGCTTTGCAGCGTAGTAATAGCCGCCTGCGAAATAACGCACAGCTCGGGCATGATCGCCATTGGCGGCGCGATAGGCGCCGGCGAGGTATTTGACCGCATAAGTAAGGTTGGTGTTGGGATCGCGCAGGCCGGCGGCATCGCCGGTGTAGCCGACCCCGCGGGCGGTCGCGAGCTTGATCTGCATCAGCCCGATGGTGCCGCCGCGGCCGACGAGGTGTGGCTGATAGCGGCTTTCGCGCATGATGACGCGATGTACCAGCGCCTCCGGCACGCCGTTGGCGCGGGCATGGGCTGCGACCATCTCGGCGTATTCGGCTTCGCCGGCGAATGCGGCCTGCGGCAAGGTCAATCCGGCCGCGAGCAGCGCGACAACGCGTAAAATTTTCATCAGATATCCCTTAAGTGGCCTGCGCCCGGCTGTTAGGCAACGTGAACGCGGCGATGATGTGACCAAACGACGCCGCTGACGTTTTTGCGGCGCAGTGCCGCCATTACGACTCAAAGCTGGCGTAATCGAACTTTCGGGGCGGACGACCCCCGCTCGCGACAGCACGCCTGTCTATTCGTGCGGAGCCGCGAAAGCGAGTGCGCAAGCGCTGCAAATCGGGAGAGGTGCCATGACAAAAGCCAACCTGGTCACTGCACACACCGGCGACATCCCGAGACATAACCCTTGCGCCCAGTGCGGCACGCCGATCGCGCAGCCCGATTGGATCGAGCCGGGCGAGGGACGCGTCTCCTACCTCTGGACCTGCCACGCCTGCAATTATCGCTTCGAGGCGGTGGCGATCTTCCCGCATGAGGCCATCGAGCACCCGCCGCTCGCGGCCTGAGGCTTCGAGATGATCGCGATCTCTTCACCTCCCCCATAGGGAGAGATGAAGCAAGTGCCCTAAGCCGCGAGCCGCGGCGCCTGGCCGATCGGCAACTGCATCCGCACGATCAAGCCATGCGGCTCGCGGTCGTGCAGCGACAGCTCGCCGCCATGGGCGAGTGCGATCGCGCGTGCGATCGAGAGACCAAGCCCGAAGCCGGTGGATTCGTCCATGGTGCGCGCGTCGTCGCCGCGCACGAACGGCTCCAGCATCTCCTGCTTGCGCGCATCCGAAATGCCGGGGCCGTCATCCTCGACGACCAGACCATCGCCGAGATCCTCCAGCAGTTCCTCCAGGCGCTGCAGCAATCGCAATCGTCGGCGCCGTCCTACCGCGCGAGCGGCAGCTCATCCGGCAGCTCCGATTTTTCCGCGCTTCTGATCGACTACAAGAGCTGACCCAACGCGATGCGGGTCGGCGCGGTCTTCGCCGCGATCGTGCTTCACCCAGGGCGCATGATCGTCGGCGGGGAACCGTGCGTCGCAAAATGTTCCGGAGTGACGCAGGAACAGTCCTTGCGAAGTTCTCGCACGCGCGCATCGCGCGACGAAATTGCGGCGCGCCAGGAACTGCATGTGATCAGCGCCGTTTTCTCTGCACGAGTTTTTCGTGAAGGAGAGGACAACATGCTGATGAAATCGATCGCCGCCGGCCTTGCCGGCACTGCACTGCTCGCAACCGTTGCGTTCGCGCAATCGCCTGCGACCACCGACAAGGCCTCGACCGCCGCGACCAGTCCGACGGTCGCGACATCGGCCACAGGCGAGTGGCGCACGTCGAAAATGGACGGCGTGAATGTCTATAACAATGCCAACGAGAAGATCGGCGCGATCAGCGATCTGCTGATGGACAAGAGCGGAACCGTCAAGCTCGCCGTGATCGGCGTGGGCGGCTTCCTCGGCATGGGCGAGCACATGGTGGCCATCCCATTCGAGAAGCTGAAGTTCGTCAACGAGCCCGTGGCGTCGACCAACACCGCGGCCAATACGGCGAACCGGCCGGCATCGACCAGCACGACGACGGGCGCTGCCACGACCAGCACGACCACGACCACGTCTTCCAAGGCGTCGAAATGGTACCCGGACCACGCCGTGTTCAACGCGACCAAGGACGAGCTGAAGAACATGCCGGAGTTCAAGTACTCGGAGTAATGCCGCTCGCGTGACCACCTAAACGAGGCGCGCCCGGTTTTCACCGGGCGCGTTGTCGCGTCGTCTCTATGCACCGCCCTTGAGCCGTTCGTTGCGCCGGCGCAGGGCTTCCATGGTGGCCAGAAGGATGACCGACACCGTCGTCAGGATCACCGCCGCGGCCGTGATGGGCGGGCTGATGTTCTCGCGGATGCCGCTGAACATCTCGCGCGGCAGGGTGCGCTGCTCGGGGCCTGCCATGAACAGCACGAGCCCGCCTGAAGCGGGCGCCTCGAAGGATGGCCGCAGGGAAAAGCTCTCAAATGCGATAGCCTGCGGTATGTAGGGGCGCTACATTCCCGACAGCTTCGTCACGAACACATTCAGCGAGCCGCCGGCTTCCGCGACCACGCGCAGCGTCTTGGAATCGAAGGCGATGTCGGCGAGGGTCAGACTGTCGATCTTGGCCTCGACCTTGAGGCCGTCCTCGCTCTTCTGGTAGTCGGCGATCGCGGCCGCGATCTTCTCACGGGCGTTGGCCGCGATCGGCTTCAGATCGAGCGTCGCCCTCTGCAGCAGCGCCTGCTGCATCTGCGGCACGACGGCGCGCGCGGCGGCGCCCAGCAGGCCGAACGCCGCCTCGGATTCCACCGCGAGCTGGATGTCGGTGAGCCGCAGCGTCTGTTGCGCCTGATCGAGCACCGGCCGTCCCCAGATGTGCACGGTCGCCTCGGCGCCGAGGCCGAACCAGCTCTTCTTCTCCTTGGCGCGCACCAGCAGCGAGATCAGCAACCGGTCGCCCGACGGGATGACGTTGGCGCTCTTGACCGTGACGTCGACCGGTCCGGAGCCGTCTTCGGGATAGGTGCGGCCGACCATCTGCGCCGCGATCAGCTTGTTGATCTCGGTGAAGGGCACGTCGATCGGCACGCCGATATTCACGCCGGTGCCGGTCGGCGGCACGATCGAGATCCTGTCGGGGAACGGACAGTCCGGCTTGGTCGGCGCCGAGGTGACGCGTGTCTCGGCTTCGAGGCCGAGCAGCAGCGTCACGGCCTGCGCGTCGACACGCGGCTGCGCCGCGATCGCGCGCACCGGCTTCATCTCGAGCCAGAGCGGCGGCAGGGCGGCCGAGGCGCCCGAGCCCTGCAGCGGAATCGAGCGGCACGCCTTGGTCCATTGCGCCCTGGCGTTCTCCCGCAGCGAAGGATCGTTGCGGATCCGCTCGGAGACGGCGTTGATCTGCTCGCCGACAGTCTTGTCGATCAGCGGCTTCACCTGCGCCGGCACGTTGACCTTGGCGCCGGCGACCGAGAGATTGGTGTCGCCGAGATTGACCTGGGCGCCGAGATTGGGCTCCAGATGCCAGGCGGCTGCGAGCTTCGGGCGCGAGGTGACGACCACGTTGCCCTTGATCTCGGCGCTGGCGTTCAGGTTCTTGATGTTGACCGCGCCGATCCGTTTTGCCGCGTCGCCGCCGAGCACGCTGCCGAGCGCGTCACCGAGTGCGCCTGTGGCTTTCGACGACAGCGAGCCGGTCACGTTCAGCTTGCCGCTGAGCGGCGTCGAGATCGTCAGCACGTCCTTGTCGCCGGCAGCTGCCATCGGCCCGCGCACGGCGGACCAGCCGATATCGGCGTTCTCCAGGATCTGCGAGATCGGGTTGTCGGCCTTCCCGGCGAAATTGCGCGGCGCGGCCTTCTCGGCCTGCTCGCGGATCGCGGAAATCGCGATGGCCACCGGCGCGACCACGATCGAGCTCTTCGAGACGGGCGGCAGCGGCGGCAGCTGCGCGACCGGCGGCGCCGAATTCGTTGCGCGCGGCGACAGGAAGTCCATCGCCTTCAGGCTGATGAAGAACGACCCCGCGAGCACCGCCGCGCCGATCAGGATAGCCTTCAGATTCAATGTCGGTCGCATCAATCCCCCAGGGTCGCCCCATCGGGATTCTACAAGGCGGGCGAGCAGGCCGCTAGAGCGCACCGGTGGGGTGGAATTGCGGCGAACAGGTTAACGGCTGCTAACGCGTCGTTGCCGCGCATTCGGCCAACACGACGGGGCTAGCTGCGCCGAGGACGGCGGACCGCCCTCACATTGCCGCTACCGCCGCCGCCGCAGAAGAAGCGGTCGCCGCCGTCGGACTCCAACCCTGACACGATCGTCCCGGCGGGCAGGTCGAGTTGCTCGATCACCTTGCCCGTATCGGGGTCGATTCGTCGCACGTCGCTCTCCTCGCCTTCCCAGGTGCCGTGCCAGAGCTCGCCGTCGACCCAGGTCACTCCGGTCACGAAGCGCTTGCTCTCGATGGTGCGGAGGATCTTTCCCGTTTCGGGATCGACCTGATGGATCTTGCGCTCGCGATATTGTCCGACCCAGAGCGACCCTTCGGCCCAGGCAAGGCCGGAATCGCCGCCGCCGCCGGGCGCCGGAATGGTGCTGAGCACCTTGCCCGAGGCCGCATCGATCTTCTGGATGCGATCCTCGGCGATCTGGAACAGGTGCCGACCGTCGAACGCCGTTCCCGCATGCGCGGCGACGTCGATGGAGCGTGCGATCTTTCCGCTGGCCGGATCGACCGCGTTCAACTTGTCGCCGGATGCGAACCAGACATGCTTGCCGTCATAGGTGACGCCGTGCACGGCCTCGACGCCTGGAAAGGGCCCATACTCCGTGACGATCTCGGCGGCTGAACGTTTCATGTGCTCGATCCTGTGCTGCGCTTTAGGTTGTTGTTTAAGCATGATCTTTTCGGAAAACCGCTGCGCACTTTTCCGGATCATGCTTTAGGTCCTCAGGAGCTGCGTGGGGAGTAACAAGCCTGTCGGGAAACCCGGAACAGGTGGCGTCATCCAGCGGCGTGCCCGCCCGTGTCCGAATGACTGCACCTTATGCGACCGCGCCAGCTCCTCGAGGGCTCGTTGCACGGTGCGCGGACTGATCCCAAGCGCAAGTGCGAGCGCCGAGCTCGACCACGGCTCGCCGTCGGCGAGAAGGGCCAGGACGGCGGCGTGCTTCTCCTCGTTGGGCCGCGCCAGCACGAGGACGTCGCGTGTCTTCCGCGGCGCCAGCACAAAGCCCTGCTTCGTCGCGCTGATTTCGGCCAGAGGCTTGAGCTTGGTGCGGAGCCGTCCGATCTCGACGCGCAATCGCGCACGGTGCGACTCGTCGGCGTGCTTTGCTCGAAACGCGCCTGATATCAACGTCTCTCGCAAGACGTCCGCGGGCCATGCCTGCGCCAGCAGACGAGCGAGTGCGAACAGCACGGGGCGCGTTCCCAGCGGCACGACGACGCCCTGCCTGCGCAGGACATGGTGGAAAGTGTCCACGACGAGCGCCGTCGAGGTCGCCAGTCTTTCGACCTCGCCGAGCAACAACGGGTGTTCGCTGCCGCGCGCGATCAGGCGCGCTGCCGGCGTGTCGAGTACGAGGTTCGCGCTGTCGACCTCCGCCATGAGCGCGGGGATTTTCGCCAGCCGCGCTGCGTGAGCCGCGCGGCTGAGTGCGGTGCGCGCCTCTTTCGTTCTGAGCCGCCTGACGGCGATGCCTGCGACCACGAGCTCGCGGACGACCTGGGATGCCGGCGGGATCGGCGTGGGACGGACCTCGGCGAGCGTGCGCTCGGCCTCATCAAGGCGCCCGACCAGAAGGAAACGGCGCGCCTCGATATGGCCTGCATGGGCGGCATTGGCGAGATCGCCGTGGCTTTCGAGCGTCGCGCGTGCCGCCGCGAGCGTCCTCTCCGGCCAGTTCAAATCGCGCGAGACCAGCGCGATCTCGGCTTCGGCCACCAGGCACCTTGCGCGCGCCACCGCCTCTCTCGGACCGAAGGCGCGCGCGGCGCTTCGCAGCAGCGTCTTGGCCTTGGCGAGATCGCCGAGCTGCGCCATCGCGATGCCGCGCAGCGCCAGCGACGGCGCATCGTTGCGCAACGCGACGCGATTCAAGGCGCCGAGCGGATCGCCGGCCTCGAGCGCACGTGCGGCGGCCGTGATCAGCGACTCCATTCAAATCCCGCCACACTTGTTACTCCCACCGCGCAACCGCGAGGTGCCAGAAATCGTTGACGGCCGACAATGTGCGGTGAGGGGCGAGCGGCTCCGCATCGAGCACAGCGAGACGCGAAATGGCGGCCCAAGCGAGAGATCTGGAGAGTCATGATGACATTGGCCCAAAACGAACGGAATAGCGGACAGGCTGTCATGCAAACACCGCCGGTGGTGTCGCCGCAGGACTGGGAGGCAGCCCGCCAGCAACTGCTCGTGAAGGAAAAGGCGCATACCCGTGCCCGCGACGTCCTGGCCGCCGAGCGCCGGCGCATGCCGTGGATGGAAGTGACCAATACCTATGCGTTCGAGGGGCCCGGCGGCAAGCTCAGTCTCCTCGACCTGTTCCAGGGTCGGCGGCAACTGATCGTCTACCGCGCCTTCTTCGAGCCCGGCGTGTTCGGCTGGCCCGATCACGCCTGCCGCGGCTGCTCCATGGTGGCCGATCAGGTCGCCCATGTCGCGCATCTGAACGCCCGCGACACCACGCTCGTGTTCGCCTCGCGCGCGCCGCAGGCGGATATCGCGCGGCTGAAGCAGCGGATGGGCTGGACCATGCCGTGGGTCACCATCACCGACAGCTTCGATGCCGATTTCGGCGTCGGCGAATGGCACGGAACGAACGTGTTCTACCGCGACGAGGCGCGCATCTTCCGCACCTATTTCGTCAAGAGCCGGGGCGACGAGCAGATGGGCGGCACCTGGAACTATCTCGACATCACGCCGCTCGGCCGTCAGGAGGTGTGGGAGGATTCGCCGAAGGGCTATCCGCAGACGCCGACCTACAAATGGTGGAACTGGCACGACAGCTACACGGAAGGCGCGGCACCCGAGAAGAAATGGGTCGAGATCTCGGACGCCGGCGAGAAGGCCTTTCGCGAGGAGGCCGCGGAAGGACGTGACTAGCCCCCTCAGCGCGACCGCTGCTGCTGGCCGCGATAGCGCGACGGCGGCGCGCCGTCTCGCCCGATGGCTGGCTTTGGCGGCCACGCCCACCTTCGCGATCATGGCCGTGCTGACGGCCATGATCGGCGGCGGCCCGGCGGACATGCTGTGCGCCGCCGGGAACGGCTCTCTGCTCGGCGGAATGGTGCCGATGTATCTCCTGATGAGCGCGTTTCACTCGGCGGCGTGGCTGAAGCTGATCGCGGAGCAGCGGGGCGGCTGAGCGGCTTCCGCCGTCGCGCCCGCCTCGTCCTTCGAGACGCGCGCAAGGGCGCGCTCCTCAGGATGAGGCTAACTGGCATCGGCGGCTTGGTGCAAGCGCTTCGGACTGACTAGCCGCGGACTCTGCCCTCATCCTGAGGAGCCCGCGAAGCGGGCGTCTCGAAGGATGGGCCGCGATTTCCAACGCAGCCAGAACACACGGCGCCAGCGCCGTTATGGCGAGCTTGATGCCGCCAGCAGATACGCAAACACCTTGCCCGCTTCCTCCGCGGAGACGCCGCCATAGGGCTGCATCTTGTTGCCTGACACCACCTCGTCCGGCTTGACCATGAAGCGGGTGAGCTTGTCCTGGTCCCAGACGAAGCCGGCGTCCTTCATCGACGGCGAGTAGTTGTAGTCCGGCAGTGCGCCGGCCTTGCGGCCGACGATCTTGTTGAGGTTGGGACCGAGGCGGTTGTCGCCTTCCTTCACCGAGTGGCAGGTGCGGCAGGAATTGTTGAAGGACTGCTGGTCGGTGTCGTCGCTCGCCGGCTGCTGCGCCAGCGAGGAGGGCGCGGCGAGGAGCAGTGTCAACGCTCCGGCGGCGGCGATCACGCGCAGCCGTGTGCCCGACGATAGTTGCAGGCGTGATTGCATCGGCGCCTCCGTCCGTGCCCGCACCGCAGCGAGCGCGGGTCGGGATGTCGAGGGCAAACGAAAACAGCCCCGGTGGGTTCCGGGGCCGTTTGCGTCACGATGTCCTGTCGCTTCAGCGCGTCGCAGCGCCGAGCTGGGCCCTGCGCTCGGTCATCGGCAGCACGACCACCTTGGTGCCGACGTTGACACGCGAATAGAGGTCGGTGACGTCGTCGTTTGTCATGCGGATGCAGCCGGACGAGACGCGCTTGCCGATGGTCTCGGGGGCGTTTGTGCCGTGGATGCGGTAGATGGTGCCGCCGAGATACATGGCGCGGGCGCCGAGCGGGTTGCCGGGGCCGCCGGCCATGTGGCGCGGCAGATAGGGCTGGCGGGCGATCATCTCGGGCGGCGGGGTCCAGTCCGGCCATTCGGCCTTCCGGCTTACCGACTGAATGCCGGACCAGGTGAAGCCGTCGCGGCCGACGCCAATGCCGTAGCGCAGCGCCTGGCCGTTACCGAGCACGTAATAGAGATAGGTGTTGGGCGTATCGATGATGATCGTGCCCGGCGCCTCGCGCGTTGCATAGGAAACGGTCTGGCGGCGGAAGCGGGCCGGCATCTCGACCGCATCCTGATCTTCCGACGGCGCGGCCTGGTAAGGCGTTGCCTGATAAGGCTGATAGGGCTGGATCGGCTGCGGCGCGGCCATTGGCGGCAGCGGCTGGAAGAGAGGGAAAAGCTGCACGGGCGCGGCGTTGGCTGCGCCTGTGAATGCGATTGCGGAGATCGCGGCTGCGCTGAGCACAACGGCGCGCGAAAACGTCTTGAACGTGTCCAGATTGAACATTGGTCGCCCCTGTTTGCTCGGTGTTTTGGTTCACCGCGGCACCGTTTCGGTGCTCCGTTGCCCAAAGTCTTAACGGCAAAACGTTTCGGGACATTTGCGCGGAAAACCGGAAACGGCTTCGTCGCGGCAAGGATTGTTTCATGACAGTTTCGTGGCTCCGCGAGCCCGTTAACGAACAAAACAGCACGCCGACACTTCTGTGACGTCACACGCCTGAAATATCCTTCGTTGATGGTCGTTGCCTGAGAATCATCAAACTCTCGGAATTTCCCCATGCGGGTATTAATCGCGACTGACGCCTGGCATCCGCAGGTCAACGGCGTGGTGCGGACGCTGACCTCGCTGGCGAACGCGGCCAAGGCCCTCGACGTCGAGATCGAGTTCCTCACGCCGGACGGCTTTCCGTCCTGGCCGCTGCCGACCTATCCGGGCTTGCGCATTGCGTTGCCGAGCGCCAAGGAGATCGCGCGGCGGATCGAGAGGGCGGCGCCGGACGCGCTGCACATCGCGACCGAGGGCCCGATCGGCTGGGCGGCGCGGGCCTATTGCCGCCGCAACGAGCTCGCCTTCACCACCTCCTACACGACGCGCTTTCCGGAATATGTCGCGGTGCGGACCGGCATCCCGGCCGCCGTCGGCTATGCGGTGCTGCGCCACTTCCACGATGCCGCCGCCATGACGATGGTGGCGACGCCGTCGCTGCGGCAGGAGCTGTCCGAGCGCGGCTTCAAGCGGCTCGGCTTCTGGACCCGCGGCGTCGACACCGAGCTGTTCCATCCCGATTCTCCGGCCAGGCTCGACCTGCCGCGGCCGATCTTCATGACCATGGGCCGCGTGGCGGTGGAGAAGAATCTCGAAGCATTCCTCTCGCTCGATCTGCCCGGCACCAAGGTCGTCGTCGGCGACGGGCCGCAGAAGGCGGCGCTCGAAAAGAAATATCCGGACGCGGTCTTCCTCGGCGAGAAGAAGGGCGCGGATCTCACCGCGCATCTCGCCGCTGCCGACGTCTTCGTGTTTCCGAGCCTGACCGATACCTTTGGCGTGGTGCAGCTCGAGGCGCTCGCCTGCGGCACGCCGGTTGCGGCGTTTCCGGTGACGGGACCGAAGGACGTCATTGCCGATCACCCGATCGGCGCGATCGACCACGATCTGCGCACCGCGTGCCTGCGCGCGCTCACGATGTCGCGCGAGACCTGCCGCAATTTCGCGCTGCAGCGCTCCTGGGAGAACAGCGCGCGCCAGTTCGTCGGCAATCTCACCTCACTTCAGCCCAGCCGCGCCTTGCGCGCCTCGCCTCGCATGGCGCGGCGGCCGGTGCGCAGCTGATCGTCAATTCGAACCACAGCGAGAACCACATCGATGGCTAAGATCATGAACCTTGACGGCACCCAGCAGCTCGACCTCACCCGTGGCACGGTCGAGCAGGCCTATGACCGCTGGGCGCCCGTCTACGACCTCGTGTTCGGCGGCGTGTTCGCCAAGGGGCGGCAGGCCGCGATCGCGGCCACCAACAAGATCGGCGGCCGTGTGCTCGAGGTCGGCGTCGGCACCGGCATCTCGCTGCCGCTCTATGCGCCGAACCTGCGCATCTTCGGCACCGACATCTCGGAAGCGATGCTGGACAAGGCGCGCCGCCGGGTGAAGGAGCAGAAGCTGAAGAACGTCGAGGGCCTCGCGGTGATGGACGCCGAGAAGCTCGAATTCCCCGACAATTCCTTCGACGTCGTGATGGCGCAATATGTCGTCACCGCCGTGCCGAACCCGGAGAAGGCGCTCGACGAATTCGCCCGCGTGCTGCGTCCGGGCGGCGAGCTGATCATCCTCACCCGCGTCAGCGCCGACACCGGCATGCGTCGCTTCATCGAGCGGAAGCTGCAGCCGGTGGTGCGTCCGCTCGGCTTCCGCACCGCCGAGTTCGCCTGGTCGCGTTACGCCAGGTGGCTCGCCGGCGCCAACGGCATCGAGCTCGCCGAGCGCCGCCTGATTCCGCCGCTGGGACACTTCTCGCTGGTGCGCTTCCGCAAGGTCGACGTCGCCAAGGCGGCTTAAGGGCTGCTAGCGCATTCGCGGGCGTCATCGCGCCTCTGCACATCGTCACATGACAAAATGATGATGTCACACGGACTACATCGAATCCCTGTAAATCCTGAACCCGAAAGCATTCTGGGGGAGAGCATGATCAAGAACTACCTCGAGCAGCTGCGGATCCAGCGCTGGGACGACCATCGCTACTATCACCACAGCCGCATCAATCAGAGCCTGCACTTCGTCAGCGCGTTGAGCTTCCTCTTCGCCTATGTCTGGCTGTTCATCGATCCCGTGATCTCCGCGCTGGTCGGCTGGCTGGTCTCGATGACCTCGCGACAGGCCGGCCACTTCTTCTTCGAGCCGCACACTTACGACCACATCAACCAGGCGACCCACGAGCACAAGGAAGAGATCAAGGTCGGCTACAACCTGCAGCGCAAGGTGGTGCTGATGGCGATCTGGGCGCTCTCGCCGCTGGTGCTGGTCGCCGATCCCACGCTGTTCGGCCTGTTCACGCCCTGGGCGAGCGCGGCCGATTTCATGCGCCAGGTCGCCAAGATATGGCTCGTGGTCGGCGGCGGCGGACTGCTGTTCCGCACCGTGCACCTGTTCTTCATCCGCGACGTCGAGACCGGCCTCGTCTGGATGACCAAGATCCTGACCGATCCGTTCCACGATTTGATGCTCTATCGCAGCGCTCCGCTCGCCCTCATGCGCGGCGAGTTGATGGACCCCGGCCTGCACCTCAACCCCGAGCACACGCTGGGCCTGATCGGCGAGCCCACGCTCGAAGAGCAGCACGCCTGAGCACGCTGCGTAGACACCACACTCCGATGTCTGATGGTTACGTCATGCCCGGCTTCGCGCCGGGCATCCACGTGTTGGGGGCTTTGATATGCGCCGTCATTCCGGGGCGATGCGAAGCATCGAACCCGGAATCTCGAGATTCTCAGGTGCGCAATTGCGCACCGGGGTTCGGCTCTTCGAGCCGCCCCGGAATGACAGTGGTTATGTGGAGAGAACCGGCCTCAGCGCCCGAGACGCTTGGCCAGCATCTCCTTCAGGATCTGCCGCTTAATCTGCTTGTTGGTGAGCACGCCGTCGTGCCACCAGAAGCCGTCGGCCTTCATCTTCTCGGCCGCGCGGACGAAGCGTTCGGCGACTTCGGTGAAATCGGCATCGGTGTAATTGAGGCTGAAGATCAGCCGGCCGGTGCCGACCCAGCTCAGTGCCAGGCCCTCGGCGCGCAGGTAATATTGCAGCATCCAGTTGTAGCGGGACGGTGTGGTGTATTTCACCGTCCAGATCGACGAGAAGTTGGCGAACCGCACCGGCAGGTCGGCGCCCTCCATCATCTGGTTGAGCCTTTGAACGCGGCCGTTCCAGGTCGCCTCCAGCCCGTCATAGATTGCGTGGAAGTTGGGGCTGGCGAGCCGGCTCAAGAACTCGTCCATCGCCGTCACGACGTAGGGATGCGAGTTGAAGGTGCCGCGGGCGAAGCAGATGTCGGCGGGGCGATCGTCGCGGAAGCGGCGCATCAATTCGTGCTTGCCGCAGACCACGCCCACCGGCAGGCCGCCGGCGAGGCTCTTGCCATAGGTCACCATGTCGGCGCGCACGCCGAAATATTCCTGGGCACCGCCGGCGGCGAGGCGGAAACCGACGAAGACCTCGTCGAAGATCAGGACGATGCCGCGTTCGGTGCAGACCTCGCGCAGCTTCTTCAGCCACTCCGTATACGTCGCGCGGTCAAAATTGCCGCCGCGGGACGAATCGACGAGCGAGGAATCGCCGGGCGCGTTGGCGTTGGGATGCAGGCCCTGGAGCGGATTGACCAGCACGCAGGCGATGTCCTTGCGCGTCTTCAGCACGTGCAGCGTCTTCTCCGAGATCTCGGCGAGGGTGTAGGTCTCGTGCGCGGGAAGCGGGTTGCCGACGCCGGGCTGCACGTCGCCCCACCAGCCGTGATAGGCGCCGGCGAAACGAACGAGATGCGTACGCCCGGTGTGGTAGCGCGCCAGCCGCACCGCCTGCATCACGGCCTCGGTGCCGGACATGTGGAAGGAGACCTCGTCGAGGCCCGAGATCCGGCAGAGCCGCGTCACGTTATCGAGGATGACGGGGTGGTAGGGGCCGAGCACCGGTCCGAGCGCATGCGCCCGCTTCTCGGCGCCCTCGATGCACTCCTTGTAGAAGTCGTTGCCGAAGATGTTGACGCCGTAGGAGCCGGTGAGATCGTAGAAGCTGTTGCCGTCGACATCGGTGACGGTGACGCCGCTCGACGATTCCATGAAGGTCGAGGTGCCCAGATGCTCGCGGACGAGCCGCGAGAACTGGAACGGCACGCGATAGCTCTCGGTGAAGTTCAGGTCGGAGATCTTCTCCGCCGCCTCCTTGGTCATCGCGCGTCCCCTGGGGTAGCGCTCGGCGTAGAGGCGGGCGAGGCGGAAGAAGCCGTCCTTGCGTCGCGCGGCGATGTTCGCGGGCGCGCCGTCGCAGGCGAAGTAGTCGTTCTCTCCGAACTCGTAGAACGGGAGCAGCTTTGCCACCCGGCGCGACATCTTGGAGTGCCCGGCGAGCGAGCGGTGCTTGGCGCGGGAGAGTTCGATCCGCGCCTTGAGCTTCGGAAGGACGGCGGCAGCGGACGCTGCGGCGGCCACGGACATCGAGAGAATCGGGAGTGTCGTTTCCATGACAACAAGCGCTAACCCTGCGAGCTGACAGATTCATGACAGTCAAAGCCCTCATCGCTTCTTTCACCCAGCAGGAAGACCTCAACTTCCTGTTGACCAACCGCATCCCCCGCGCCGCCCTGACCCGCTTCATGGGCTGGTTCTCCAAGATCGAGAATCCGCTCGTGCGGGACTTCTCGATCGCGCTGTGGAAGCTGTTCTCCGACCTCGACCTGTCGGAGGCGCGGAAGACCCAATTCAAGAGCCTGCACGACTGCTTCACCCGGGAGCTGAAGCCGGGCCTGCGGCCGTTCGATCCGGACCCGGCTGTCGTCGCCAGCCCGTCGGACGGCATCGTCGGCGCCCACGGGAAGATCGCCGACACCGAGTTGTTCCAGGTGAAGGGCGCGCCCTATTCGCTGCTCGATCTCGTCGGCGACTCCGCGCTGGTCGAACAGCACCGCAACGGCTCCTTCGTCACGCTGCGGCTGACCTCGAGCATGTATCATCGCTTCCACGCGCCCTATGATGCCCATATCGAACGCGTCACGCTGATCCACGGCGATGTCTGGAACGTCAACCCGATTGCGCTCAAGCGCGTCGAACGGCTGTTCTGCAAGAACGAGCGCGCGGTGATCCGCACGCACCTGTCGACCGGCGAGGCCGTGACGCTGGTGCCGGTGGCGGCCATCCTGGTCGCGAGCATCCGCCTGCACTTTCTCGACATGGTGCTGAACGCGCAGACACGCGGCCCGGTCAATTTCCCCTGCGACGTCAGCGTGGCCAAGGGTGAGGAACTCGGCTGGTTCGAGCACGGCTCGACCATCATCATCCTCGCGCCCGGCGATTTCACCTTCTGCGATGGCATCGCCGAGCGCACGCGCGTTCGCGCAGGCCAGGCGCTGCTCAGGAAAAACTAGCCTTCAATCCGCCGTGCCCGCTGCCTATATCGTCTTCCGGGGATAACGATCTGGATGTGAATAATGGCGCGGGCGCCGGTGATGGCGGCGGGTGGTATTGTGCTGCGGCGTGGCTCTGCGCCGCTGATTGCGGTCGTGCGCCAGCGCAAGCGCAACGAATGGGTTCTGCCCAAGGGCAAGCTCGACGACGGCGAGACGCCGAAGGAAGCCGCGCACCGCGAGGTGCTGGAGGAGACCGGCCACGACGTTGCCGTGCACGAATTTCTGGGCACGCTCGTTTATCAGTCCGGCGGACGCTCCAAGGTCGTGCATTTCTGGCGGATGGAGGCCGACGGCGGGCCGGTCCGCAAACTGATGAACGACATCAAGGCGGTCGACTGGCTGACGCTGGACGATGCGATCGGGCGGCTGTCGCGTGAATACGAGCGCGCGTTCCTCAACCAGGTTGGCCCGATCGCGCTTGCGGCGGCGGGGCTGGCGGCTGCATCCGTGCCGTCGCCGACGCACATTCCCGAGCGGGCGTCGGCATTAGCGAACGATGATATCGATGCAGCGTTGCGGACGCTGACACCCGCGGAAGCAGCTTCCGTCGACGAGCTGCGGCACGGCCTGTTGCAGAAAGTGAAGGCCTGGTTGCGCGGCGAGGCGTGAGGTCTGGTCGCATCCCGCCTGTACTCGAGGATACATCCGCGAGTTCATGCGGTTGGGCGGGTCTCGCTCCCACCAAGGCGTCACCGGCGCTCCTTCTTCGGAGCGGGCGGCGGTTTGCGCGGCGCTGCAGGGCGTTGTGCGGCGGGGAGGCGCTGCTGGAATCCGCCGGGGCGCTGCATGCCGAGCGGTTGAACCGCGGGCGGCTGGCCCGGCTGCATGCCGGCGCGCGGCAGTTGCGGCTGCGGGCCCGCTTGCTGCGTTCCGCCCGGTTGCGGCGGCACGATTCCTCCGGGGTGAAGCTGCCCACCGCGCTGCGGCTGATCCTGTTGCCGGCCTCGCTGTCGCCCTTGTTGCAGTCCTTGGCCCGCACGCGGTGTGCCCGGCTGCACCGCGCCGCCTTGCTGACCTTGTCCCTGCCGCTGCGGCGGCTGCTGCGCGCCTTGCCGGCCCGGCGTGCCCGGCTGCTGCTGACCCGGACGGTCGTTCTGACCGGGTTGACCGTTCGGTCGCTGCGGTTGCTGACCCGGCGCGGCCGGCCGCAATTGCGGCTGCTGGGCCGGCCGAGGAATGCGTGGGTTCGCGGTCGGGTTGGCGCGACGGAAGTCGCGCTGCTCGGTGACGATCCGCCGGCCCGTGGCTTGCGCCAGATGCACCTGGCTGACGAAGCCGCGGTCGCGCGCGATCTGCTGCGCCGGAATGGCGATCGGTACCGCGGCAAAGCGCATGACGCCGCCGGCGCCGCTTGCGTCAGGCCGGATGGCAAAGCCGCTCGAAGCCTGCGTCAGCGCGCCGAGCCGCGCGCCGCTGCTGCGGTCGTCGACGTCGATATGGCCGACCCGGCCATCGGCGTCGGGGTAAAGCTTGATGTTGACGTTGCTCGCCCTGTTCGCAGCCGCGCCTTCGGGCACCTCGACCACCCCGGTGGTGCCGCGGATGCCGAGCGTCGCGGTCGGCGTCGTGATCTTCATGTCGCCGGTCTTCGCCACCGCTGCCGCCACGAAGGCAACCGTGCCTTTGCCGACGTCGAAGATCGCGGCGTTCTGCCTGCCGCCGTCCTCGTAGACGTAATTGTCGATGGTGATCCTGGCGCTGGCCGAGAGATTGAACGTGGACGCATCGTTGAAGGTGATGCCGAGCGAGGAGTTCGACGAGGTCTGCACGATGTCGTTGAGATAGATGTCGTCGCGCACGCGCAGCGGATAGGAATTCCTGTCGCGGATCACGGTCGCGATCCCCGTCACCGTCGCGACGTTGCCGATCGGCTCGACGGCGGCGGGCTGTGCGTCTGCGGACGGTGTCGGTGAGGCCGCCGGCGTCGGGGACGGGGCGGGTATCGGCTGTGCCTGTGCAAGCTCCACGGTATCGGACGCACGCGCCACGCTGCTGCCTGCCAGCGGCAAGGCCAGCAGGGCAAGCGCGAACGCGAAGCGGCGCCAAGCCACCAATGAAGTCACGGGGAAGTTCCGGTGAGAACGCGAGGCGAGATCGGCCGATATCAGCCGGGTTTGGCTGAATGGCGGATGAACATGTTTCGCAGGGGAAAGGGCGCTTGAAAGGCACGTTCGCCCAGAATGTGGCGTCTCCTTGCTCGTCATTTCGGGGCGCGACGAAGTCGCGAACCCGGAATCTCGAAATTGGAGTGGGTGTCTGCGGTGCGAGATCCTCAGGTGCGCAATTGCGCACCATAGTTCGATGCTTCGCATCGCCCCGGGATGACGGCGGTAATATCAGCTCACGCGCTTCCAGGTCTGGCCGCCGCAGAACATGCCGCCGAAGGCGCAGCCCTGCACGCGCATCGCATTCGGACCCTTCATCGCGATGGTCGAGTCGTAGTTGCGGCCGGAGTCGGGATCGTGGATGCGGCCGCTCCACTTCGAGCCGTCGGGCCTCATGTTGATCAGAATGCGCGCATTGGTCTTCTCGGCGTAACCGCAGAGATTGGCGCCGCACTGCTCGACGCGGACATTGCCCTTGTTGCCTTCGGTCGCCCACAGGCCGATCGGCGAGTTCGGCGCCGCCACGGGCGCGGCGGCAACAGGAGCCGGGGCCGGCGCGGGAGTGGCAACGACGGGAGCAGGCGCGGCAACGGGAGCAGCAGCGGCGGGAGCAGGCTGCGTACTGTCGACGCCGACGGACGGAGCGGCGGCAACAGTCGCGGCCGGGGCGGCGGGCGCTGCCGCCTGCACCGGCGCCTGCGGCACGGGCTGCTGCTGCACCGGAGCCGGCTGCGCCGTCGTGGTCGCGGGAGCCGGCGTGGTGTCGGCGTCATCGTCCTTGGAACCACCAAGGCCCTTGAGGTTGATGTCGTTCAGCTTGATCGGCTTGTCCGACAGGCCCGGCGCGACGATGGTCACGCAATTGAGCGAGGCGCAGTTGCGCGGCGTCTCGATGCGGATGTGCTGACCCTCGATCTGGAACGAGATCGAATTGCCGGCATGTGCGGCGGCAGTCGAAGCGAGGAAGAGCGCGGTGGCGGCGATGGAGAGCTTGCTCATGACAACCTCCGAAGTTGCGTGGTCCCGTTTGGATTGATGTCGCTGATCAATGAAACGTGGTTCGACCCTACGCCGGCGTGGGCAGGCGTTCTGTGATGAGCATCACGACGGGCGAGCCAGTCCGGGTGAGGCAGCGCACATTCAGGTCCCGTTCTTCTGCATGAGGTCGTCGCGACACTGGGCCGGACGCCGATGCCGCGGCTTGCTCCTTCGCATATTGATCGCACGCTGGCAGTCGGCGTTCCCAGGAACGGCGGCCAAAGCCCGCCTGTGCCACCTTCCCCTCGGGGCGAGAAGGGGGAACGGCAGCGTGGCAGCGTTCGATGTGGTGGACCGAGGCCTCTAGATCACGCCGAGCACGATGGCGCCGACGAAGGCCATGGCGAGGTAGGCGGCGACAACGCTCAATCTGCCGGCGAACGTCATGAGGTCGCTCTCTCCAGGCGCGCCGCTTTGCGCGCGAGCATCATGGTTAACAGAGAGTCTGCTTCCGAAAAAGTCAGGCTTGCTGTCGATCGGGCTCCGTGCATCCGGGCGTGCGCCGGCTGGCATGGTTAAAGAAGGCTGAAATCAACGTGTTGAAGAGTCTTTAAGTAAATTCACCGAACGTGCGTGCATGACGCGCGGAGTTCGTTTGTATCTCGTCGGCTCCATCGTCCTTGTTTCGCTAGCGGGTTGCGGTCGCGGCTTCTTCCAGGCCGAACGCGAACCGTGGCGGGCCGAGGCGGAAGCCGCATGCCTGAAATCGGGCGCGGTGAAGGAGGGGCCGGATCTCGTCCGCATCGATCCGATCTCCGGGCCGGGCATGTGCGGTGCCGAATTTCCGCTCAAGGTCGCCGCCATCGGAGAACCCTCGAGCAGCTATGGCTTTGCCGACGAGGCGCTGCGCCCGCCGGCCAGCATCGGCGGCCAGCCGCGTTGGCCGGTGACGCACCCGCGATCGAATTATCCGCAGAGCCAGAATGATCCGGCAACGACTTATCCGCAAGGCTCGAACTATCCCCAGAGCGCGGTGCGCCAGCCCGGCGGCTATGGCCCCTCGACCGGACCGATATCGCTGAACGCGCCCGGCGTGGCGGCGCAGGAGGACGAGATCGACCTGCCGCCCGACGGCACCGATGCCGCGGGTGCGGCGCGCTACATGAATGCACCGAGCTATCCGGCACGGCCAGCGCCTTACTCGCAGGCGCCCGCGCAGCAGGCGCTGCCGCGTCTTGGCCCTGCGCAGGGCAATCCCGTCACGACCGTCGGTCCCGTCGCGATCAAGCCGACGGCAACTCTCGCCTGCCCAATCGTGTCCGAGCTCGACCGCTGGCTCGCCGACACCGTGCAGCCTTCGGCGATGCGCTGGTTCGGCGTCCGCGTCGCCGAGATCAGGCAGATCTCCGCCTATTCCTGCCGCGGCATGAATGGCAACTCGCGCGCTCACATCTCCGAGCACGCCTTCGGCAACGCGCTCGACATCTCCGCCTTCGTGCTGGCCGACGGCCGCCGCGTCACCGTGAAGGGCGGCTGGCGCGGCATGCCCGAGGAGCAGGGATTTCTTCGCGACGTGCAATCGGGAGCGTGCGCGCATTTCACCACCGTGCTCGCGCCGGGCTCGAATGTCTTTCACTACGATCACATTCACGTCGACCTGATGCGGCGCGCCAGCCGCCGACTGATCTGCCAGCCGGCCGCCGTCTCCGGCGAGGAGGTCGCCGCGCGCGCGCAGTCGCGCGGCCCTTATGCGAGTGCGCGCGATCCCTCCGTCACCGGCTCGCTGGGCGCGCGCAGGAGCATGGCGCGCAAGCACGAAGAAGACGAGTACGCCGACGAGTAGCCTTCCTTTGTAGCTCGGATGATCGCAGCCGCGGCAGTCTTCCCGCATGTCGCTGCGCTCATGCGGGCTACGATCTACGAGGCCGGCTTCGACGGCGCAGGGGCCAGCCCCATGCATTGCTGCACCTCGCCGGGGACGTTGTAGGTGCGCATGATGTGGCGGCTGTCGCGCAAGCCGGACGCCTCACGCTGGACCACGAACATCCAGAGCGCGTGGCCGGCTTCCATCACCAGCTTGCGCCTGGCCGGTCGCATCGAGCTCGGCACGTCCGAGGGAGCGTGGGCGGCGTCGAATTCGCGCAACCGCGTGAGGCTCTGTTCGAGTGCGCGGCCCATCCGTCCAAGCGCCGAGGCCTGTTCCTGGACGATCTCGTAGTGGAGGATATCGACCGGCGGGCGAAGATCACGAGGCATGGCCGCAATATAGGGCCGCCCGTCCCCTATGCGCAACGCGCTGCTACTTCGTCTTGTAGGCTGCGAGGAACATCCGCGTTGCGCTGTCGACCACCTTGGTCATGCGCTGTTCCGACGGCGCAGGCGCGGCCTGGAACACGAAGGGCAGGAACAGCGAGGCTTTGCACAGCTCCATGAACTGGGATGCGGCAAGGGCGCAATCGTCGATATCCAGATCGCCGGAGGCGACGTGGGCTTTGAGATAGTCGGAGAGACGGTTGATGCTCTTGTCCAGCACGCGCGCATAATAGCGGCGACCGACATCGGGCATGCGCTCGGCGATCGCCATCACGGTGCGGATCGCCGATCCGCCGCCGGGCCGGCAGAGCAGTTGGATGTAGGCCCGGCCGAACTCCTTCAGCGTGGTTTCGGCATCCCGCGCAGGATCGAAATTGAACACGACCTGACCGTACTGGAGCGCCTCCTGTTCGAGGATGGCTTCGAACAGCGCGCATTTGTCGGCGAAGTAGACGTAGAGCGTGCCCTTGGACACCTGGGCGGCGCGCGCGATCTCGCCCATGCTGGCGCCGTCGAAACCGAGGTCCATGAACACCTTTCGGGCACCGTCCAGGATCTGGCGGCGCTTGGAGCTGTCCTCCTCCCGGACGACCTGCGGATGTTCGTTGGCAACTACAACCATTGGTTTAGGGTCTCGGAAGGTTTTTGGATCCGATCAGGGCCATGCAAACCGAATGAAGGATTCGAGACTGTAGGGTTCTGCCGGGAAGATCGTTTATATTGACCGAACCGTTCGGTCAATGATATTTGGGATCAGCGAGAGGAACCGGCTGCGCAGCGGCCGCCGTTGGTCGCACTTTATTTTGGGGAGGCCTTTATGGCCATATCGAGAGACCAGACAGCTCGCGTCCTTCGCCACGAAGCGGTGGAGGAGCAGTCGGGCGTCGATGCTGCGTCCGAGACATCCCTACCCCATGCCGAGCAGTTGCGCGCTCATGTGGCCGAGGAAACCAAGCGTCCGACGCCGGAGGCGCCAGAGAAGCCCGTGACCGACAGGCCCACCGCACCCGCGCCAGGCGCGCCCGCCGCCGGTGCGCCCAAATCCGGCAAGCGCAAATTCGTCCTGATGGGCGTCGGCGTCCTCCTCGCGCTCGCTGTTGCGGGCTATGCCGGCTATTACACGCTGGTCGGCCGCTTCTACATTTCCACGGACGATGCCTATGTCCGTGCCAACAACACCATGCTCGGCGCGCGCGTTGCCGGCCACATCTCCTCGATTCTCGTCGGCGACAACACGCCGGTCCGTGCCGGCGACATCGTTTTCCGCATCGACGACGGCGACTACAAGATCGCGGTCGAAGCTGCTGCGACCAGGATCGCGACCCAGCAGGCCACCATCGATCGCATCGGCCGCCAGGTCGCCGCGCTCGACAGCCAGGTCGCGCAGGCCAAGGCGCAACTCGTCTCCGCCGAGGCAGGCCTCAAGCGCGCCGATCTGGACTACGAGCGCCAGCAGGCGCTGAGCAGCAAGGGCTTCGCCTCGCGCGCCACCTTCGAGAGCTCGGAAGCCGGACGCGACCAGGGCGCCGCCGCGGTCAAGGGCGCGCAGGCCGCCTACGACGTCGCCGTCAGCAATGTCGATGTCGCCAAAGCGCAGCAGGCCGAAGCACAGGCCCAGCTCGCCGAGCTCAAGACCTCGCTCGCCAAGGCCGAGCGCGACCTCGGCTTCACCGCGGTGCGCGCGCCGGTCAACGGCATGTTCTCCAACCGCCTGGTCAATGCCGGCGATTTCGTCGCGGTCGGCCAGCGCCTCGGCAACATCGTGCCGCTCGACGACGTCTATATCGACGCGAATTTCAAGGAAACGCAGCTCAAGCGCATCCGTCCCGGCCAGCCGGTGACGATCAAGGTCGACGCCTACGGCATGCGCAAGTTCTCCGGCCTCGTCGACAGCATCGCGGCGGGCGCGGGCTCGGTGTTCACGCTGCTGCCGCCGGACAACGCGACCGGCAATTTCACCAAGATCGTGCAGCGCGTGCCGGTCCGCATCCGCGTGCCGAAGTCGGTGGCGAAGCAGAACCTGCTACGCGCCGGCATGTCGGTCTATGCGACCGTCGACACCAACAAGGGCGCCGCCGACGCCGACAGCGAGGTCGATCTCGACGATCCCACGGTGCATCCGCAGTAGGATCGATCGCTCATGAGTCGCGACACCCCAGTTCCGACTGCAGCTGCGCTCCCTCTCCCGCTCGCGGGAGAGGTAAGAGCCCGCCGCTCCAGCCCGAGCTGACACCATGGCCAACGCCACCACCGCTTCACCTGACATGATGGCGGCCGCCGCTGAGGAGCGCATCGCGCCGAAGCGGCTGTTCGCGTTCATCATCATGGTGTTCGGGATGTTCATGTCGATCCTGGACATCCAGATCGTCTCGGCCTCCTTGAGCGAAATCCAGGCCGGGCTGTCGGCGAGCTCCAGCGAAGTCTCCTGGGTCCAGACCGCCTATCTGATCGCCGAGGTGATCGCGATCCCGCTGTCGGGCTTCCTGTCGCGCGCCTTCGGCACGCGGCTGCTGTTCGCGATCTCGGCGGCCGGCTTCACCGCCTCGAGCCTGCTCTGCGGCTTCGCCACGACGATCGAGGAGATGATCCTGTGGCGCGCGCTTCAGGGCTTTCTCGGCGCCGGCATGATTCCGACGGTGTTTGCCTCGGCCTACACCGTCTTTCCGCGGACGAAATTCCACATCGTCGGTCCGATCATCGGTCTCGTCGCGACGCTGGCCCCGACCATCGGGCCGACGGTCGGGGGCTACATCACTGACCTGATGTCGTGGAACTGGCTGTTCTTCATCAACGTCGTGCCCGGCATCGGCATCACCCTGGGCGTGCTGGCGCTGGTCGATTTCGACGAGCCGCATTTCGAATTGCTCGACCGCTTCGACTGGTGGGGCCTCTTGTTCATGGCCGGCTTCCTCGGCACGCTGGAATATGTGCTGGAGGAAGGCCCGCAATATGAATGGATGCAGGATACCTCGGTCGCGATCTGCGCCGGGATCTGCGCGATCTCGGCGATCGCGTTCTTCTGGCGCGTGTTCACGGCGGCCGAGCCGATCGTCAATCTGCGCACCTTCTCCGATCGCAACTTCGCCGTCGGATGCACGCTGCAATTCTGCATCGGCATCGGCCTCTATGGCCTGACCTACATCTATCCGCGCTATCTCGCCGAGGTGCGGGGCTACAGCGCGCTGATGATCGGTGAGACCATGTTCGTCTCCGGCATCACCATGTTCCTGGTCGCCCCGCTGGTCGGCCGGCTCATGGCCAAGCTCGACATGCGCTACATGATCGCGTTCGGCCTCATCGTGTTCGCGATCGGCTCCTACCAGATGACCTGGATCACCCGCGATTACGATTTCTACGAGCTGCTGGTGCCGCAGATCCTGCGCGGCATCGGCATGATGTTCGCGATGGTGCCGACCAACAACGTCGCACTCGGCACGCTGGCGCCTGACCTGGTGAAGAACGCGAGCGGCCTGTTCAACCTGATGCGCAATCTCGGCGGCGCGGTGGGCCTTGCCGTCATCAACACCGTGCTCAACGACCGCACCGACCTGCACATCACCCGCCTCCAGGAACGCGTGACCTGGGGCAACGCGACCGCGACCGAAACCCTCAACATGCTCGTGCAGAAGTTCCAGGGGCTCGGCGATTCCACGCTGATGGCGATGAAGCAGCTCAGCCAGATCGTGCACCGGCAGGCCGTGGTGATGAGTTTCGGCGACGCTTTCCTGATGCTGACGCTGTTCTATCTCGGCCTCAGTCTGCTGGTCGCGCTGCTGAACAAGCCGGCCTCGCCGTTCGGCGCTGCCGGCGACGCGCATTGAGGGCATGACAGCGAAGAGTGGAGCGGCGGCGACGCGCACCAAGACGTCGCGCACCAATTTGCAACACTCGTGCGTGATCTCGCGCGAGCCCCGTTGCAAATCGCCGGCGGCACATCTATAAAGCGCACCTCATTCAATCGAACCGGGAGGGATTTGCATGATTTCGTCGCATTCGCAGATCGTACGCCCGCGCTCGATGATGTCCCGGCTCGGTATGTACGCGGCCTGTTAGAGGCCTCCTCCGCCAGCTTCGATTGGGCCAAGGTTTCGACCGAGCGTCCCGATCGCCTCACTTCCCAAGTCAAAATCAGTCTTGCGTGACGCCGTTGCCGCCTCCGGCCGACTTGCGTCCATCAATGGAGCCGGCCTGCGCGAGCGGCCGGAGGATGCCATGACCGCTCTGTCAAAGAAGCCCGCCGCGATCCGCGTGGTGTTGCCCTTCGTGTTCAAGCACTGGCTGAAGCAGCCGGGGCGCGGCCTCGTCGTGGCCGGCGGCCTGCTGGGCGCGACCGTCGCCGACCTGTTCATGCCGGTGTTTTCGGGGCATCTGATCGATGCGCTGACACGCGGTCCGTCCGATCCCGATGCGCGCCACGCCGCACTTGTCGCATTCGGCGCCATCGTGGCGCTGGGCGCGGCCTCGATGGTGCTGCGGCTCGCAGGTCTCCAGGCGATCGTGCCGTTCACGCTGAAGATCATGTCCGACGTCGCGCAGGACGCATTCATGCGCGTGCAGCGCTTCTCGACCGATTGGCATGCGAACTCCTTTGCCGGTTCCACGGTGCGCAAGATCACCCGCGGAATGTGGGCGCTCGACCTGCTCAACGACACCATCCTGATGGCTCTGGCGCCGTCGCTGCTGGTGCTGGTCGGCTCGATGATCCTGATCGGCGTGCACTGGGCCTCGCTCGGCCTGGTGATCGCGCTCGGGGCGATCTTCTACGTCACGATCACGGTGGTGCTCTCGACCCGCTACATCGCGCCGGCGGCGCGCGTCTCCAATGCCTGGGACACCAAGGTCGGAGGCACGCTGGCGGACGCGCTGACCTGCAATGCCGTGGTGAAATCCTTCGGCGCCGAAGCGCGCGAGGACACGCGGCTCGCCCGCGTCGTCAACCGCTGGCGCGTGCGCGTGCGGCGGACCTGGTTTCGCTACAACTACACCGCCATGTCGCAGCTGTCCTTGCTGCTGTGCCTGCGCGCGTCCGTGATCGGCGGATCGGTGCTGCTGTGGATGTCAGGTCACGCCTCGCCCGGCGACGTCACCTATGTGCTGACGAGCTACTACGTCATCCATGCCTATCTGCGCGATGTCGGCATGCACATCAACAACCTCCAGCGTTCGGTCAACGACATGGACGAACTGGTGGCGATCCATGACGAGCCGATCGGAATCGCCGATGCTGCGGATGCGCGGCCGATCGCGATCGAGGGCGGCGAGATCGTGTTCGACGACGTCACGTTTCACTATGGCGGTCATCGCGCGCCGCTGTACGACGGCTTGTCTGTCAAGATCCGCGCCGGCGAACGCGTCGGTCTGGTCGGCCGCTCCGGCTCCGGCAAGACCACCTTCGTCAAGCTGGTGCAGCGGCTCTACGACGTCACCGGTGGCCGCGTGCTGATCGACGGACAGAACATCGCGCACGCCACGCAGCAATCGCTGCGCAGCCAGATCGCGATCGTGCAGCAGGAGCCGATCCTGTTCCACCGCACGCTTGCGGAGAACATCGCCTATGGCCGACCCGGCGCCAGCTTTGAAGCGATCGAGCAGGCGGCGCGGCTTGCCAACGCGCACGACTTCATCCTGCGCCTGCCGAAGGGCTACGGCACGCTGGTCGGCGAGCGCGGCGTCAAGCTGTCGGGCGGCGAGCGGCAGCGCGTGGCGCTGGCGCGCGCCTTCCTGGCGGACGCGCCGGTGCTGATCCTGGACGAGGCGACCTCGAGTCTGGATTCGGAATCGGAGGCGCTGATCCAGGAGGCGATGGAGCGACTGATGAGGGGCCGCACCTCGATCGTGATCGCGCATCGCCTGTCGACGGTGATGAGCCTCGATCGCATCCTGGTGTTCGACCGCGGCGAGATCGTCGAGCAAGGCACGCATGCCGTGCTCGCAGCCAAGCGAGGGGGCATCTATCGCGGCCTGTTCGAGCGACAGGTGGTAGAGCTCGGGCACATCGCAGCAGCGGAATGAGGCGGCGGCTGACGTACGGACGTGCAATGCGACCCCGTCGCTTCGCCGTCCGCATGTCGCTCGCGAGGAGCGCCTATTGTGTGCCGAGGCTGTTCCAGACCAGGCCGAGGCCCGAGAGGAAGAGAAGGCCGAGCACGACGTCGCCGAAATGCTTGTCGCTCAGCGCGTGATAGACCCGCGCGCCCGCCCATGCGCCGATCAGCGTGCCCGGAAAGGCGACCAGTGCGAGCCACACCACTTGCAGTTCGACCAGGCCCGACGCCGTCTGCAGCACCAGCGCGGTGGCGAGCACCGTGAAATTGAAGAGCTGGAAGATGCCGCGCCGCTCGTGCTTGTTCCAGCCGCGGATGTTGGCCCACAGGATCGGCAGCGGCCCCGACAGCCCGGCGAGGCCGCCAAGAATGCCGCCGGCAAAGCCGATCGCTCCGTCGGCGATCCTGCCGCCGAACTTGATCGCGAGCGGCCGCTTGTTCAGATAGAGGGCCGTCGAAAAGATCAGCAGCAGCACGCCGACGCTCAGCTTGAATACCTTTGGATCGGCGGAGGCGACCATCGTGGTCCCGAGCGGCACGCCGAGCAGTCCGCCGATCAGGAAGGGCCAGACCAGCGAGAGATCAAAGCTCTTCCACATCGAGGGCAGCGTCGAAGTCTGCGCAATCACCGAGCAGATCAGCACCAGGGGTACCGCGAGCGAGGGCGGCAGAACGTAGAGCCAGATGCCGAGCGCCATCAGCGCCGTGCCGAATCCGGCCAGTCCCGAGACGAAGCCGCCGGCCAGCGCGCCGAACAGCAGCAGGACATAGGTGAGCATTCCCAACAGATTATCCCCGTCGCAAGGGGCGATCCCGAATTGCCGATCGCCATCGCTCGCATAACATGCCTGCTGCCGTGCCGGTCAATCCACGCTGCACGCAAGCGTGATCTGCCGCGTCGGGCTTTCGCGGAAGACACGCCTACATGATGGCCGTACCCCAATCCTGGGGCCGCCCGACGATCATGCGCTCGGATCGGTCAGTCCTGAATGCGATGATGGAGAATGACCATGACCCGCACCGAGATTGCCGTTGCAGCCGCGCTGTTCGCGGTGGCGTTGACGCCGACGATGGCCCAGGCACAGTTTTCCGAGCCTGCGGCCTATCAGGCCGCTCATCCCGACCGCGATGTGCTGAATGGCGGCCAGCTCACGCCTGCGGCGCGTGCGGCTCTCGGTCGGCAGGGATCGCCGGGCGATGCGTTTGCATCGCAGGCCTATCCGCCACCTGTGGCACCGGTGGTGCGCTCCGGCCATCGCCGTCATCGTCGATGATCTAACGCGCGATGCGATCAGGATGAACCGTCATCGCGCTTTAGGTTGTTGTTTAAGCATGATCTTTTCGGAAAACCGCTGCGCACTTTTCCGGATCATGCTTTAGACGATCTGCCTGGTGTCGGCAGGCTTCTGCAGCGCGCCGATCAGGATGCGCAGTGCTTCCGTCAATTCCGATCTGTTCCGTGCCGCCCCCAGCGAGACGCGCGCCGCATGCGGCGGTGCCCCGTCGACCGTGAAGGCATCGCCGGAGACAACGGCAAGTCCGTTCCGCAGGAGATGTGCCGCGAGATCGGGCCGGCCCTCCGGCAGCCGCAGCCACAGATGATGCGCTGCAGGTTTGGCCAGGAACCGAAAGCCCTTCAGCGTGCGTTGCGCGAGCTGCTGGCGGCCGACCGCCTCGCTGCGAATGGCGCTGATGATGCGATCGGCAATGCCGTTTTCGATCCAGTGCGTCACCAGCGCGACCATCAGCGGCGCCGGCATCTGCACCGTCGCCTGCAGGTAGCCGCGCATCTCCCGTTGCGCGGTGCTATCGGACGTGACGAGATAAGCGACGCGCAGCGCCGGCGCGATGCATTTCGACAGCGTGGTCGCCAGATATGTCCGCTCCGGGATGAGATTGGCGATCGGCGCTGCCGTGCGATCGAGCAGGCCGTAGGCGTCGTCCTCGATCAGGATCGTATCGGCATCGCCAATGATCTTTGCGATGGCGCTGCGCCGCTCGGCGGACAGCGTCGCGGTGGTCGGATTGTGCAGCGTCGGAATGAGATAGACGGCCTTTGGCCGGTGCGCGCGGCACGCCTCTGCCAGCGCATCGGGAAGGATGCCGCCGTCATCCATGGCGACGCCGACGAGCTTGACGCCGAGCCGCGCCGCGGCGGCCTTGATGCCGGGGAAGGTGAGGGCTTCCGTCAGAACGATGTCGCCGGGCCGCGCAAGATGAGCGAGCAGGTTGAAGAGGATGGTTTGCGCGCCGGGAAAGATCACGAGCCTGTCGGCCCGCGCATGCGGAACCCGTGCGCGCATCCAGCGCGCCGCGACCTCGCGCTCATGCGCGCTGCCGCCGGGCGGCTGATAGTTGAGATACGCCGTCAGGCCCGATTGCGCGCGGATGGCTTCCATGCCGGCGATGATGCGCTCGTCGAGCTGCGCCTCCAGCGGATGCGGCGGCACGTTCATCGAGAGATCGATCGCGACGGGATGCGGCAGGTCGACCGTGCGGCGCGCGCTGGTCTCCGACACGAATGAGCCCAGTCCGACACGGGCCTCCATGATGCCGCGGCGCCGCGCCTCGGTGTAGGCGCGCGTCACCGTGGTGAGGTCGACGCCGAGTACCTTGGCGAGCGCCCGCTGCGTCGGCAACTGCTGGCCGCGCACCAGCCTCCCTGCGGCGATGTCGGCCTCCATGGCCTCGACGATGCGCTGGTAGCGCGGCCCGCTCAGCTCCGAGATTGTAGGGGTCCAGTCCATGCAATTTTGGCCAGAAACGTTTGAATGTATGGATGCAAGATACTATTGTATGGGCCGACGAAAAGGAAGAGGTGTGGCCATGGCGACGGTCTCTCTGGCAAAGGCGATGTGGCGCGGTTTCAGCGGCAAATGTCCGAATTGCGGGGAAGGGCGCCTGTTCGGCCGTTTCCTGAAGGTCGCCCACAGCTGCGACCATTGCGGCGAGGAGCTGTTTCACCAGCGCGCAGACGACTTTCCCGCCTATCTCGTGATGGTCGTGGTCGGCCATCTCGTGGTGCCGGCGATCCTCGCGGTCGAGACCGCCTATGCGCCGCCGGAGTGGCTGCAACTCGCGGTGTGGCTGCCGGTGACGTTGTTCGCCTCGCTCGCACTGCTGCAACCGACCAAGGGCGCCATCGTCGGGTTGCAATGGCAGCTGGGCATGCACGGGTTCGAGGCGAGCAAGCTGCGGCGCGAGGCCGTTGAGCTCGCACCGGTGCTGGCGAAGGCGGATACGCGCGCGGCCTGAGCGGCGTTTACATCGCGCGCACGGCCGCTACACTCCGTCGTACCAACAAGACCGATGGAAACGCCGATGGCCACGCGCGCGAAGACCTTCCTGCTTTGTCATGGCGCGTGGTCCGGCGGATGGGCCTGGAAGAAGATGCATCCGCTGATGGCGCAGGCCGGCCATCGCCTGGTGGCGCCGACCTACACCGGGCTCGGCGAGCGCGCGCATCTCGCAAGCCCGGCGATCGATCTGGAAACGCACATCCAGGACATCCTCAACGTCATCGCCTTCGAGGATCTCAGCGACATCGTGCTGCTTGGCCATAGCTATGGCGGCATGGTCGCGACGGGCGTCGCGGACCGCGCGCGCGAGCGCGTGATGCAGCTGATCTATCTCGACGCCTTCGTGCCGCGCGACGGCCAGTCGTTGTTCGATCTCAACGAGGGCGGCCGCGAGCAGATGCGAACGGCAGCAAGCTCGGGCGACGGCTATCGCATGCCGCCGAATCCGCCGCCGCCGGACACGCCCCAAGCCGATCTCGACTGGCTCAGTGCACGCCGCGTCCCAATGCCGATCAAGTGCTTCGAGACCAGGCTGAGGCTCGAACACGGCGAGCCGGCGATGCCTCGCAGCTACATCTATTGCACGCGCGTCCCGCCGGGCGACGTGTTCGGGCAGTTCGCCAAGCGGGCGAAGAGCGAGCATGGCTGGCGCTATGTCGAGCTCGACGCCAGCCATGCGCCCAATGTGACGGCGCCGGAGGCGTTGATGGGTTTGTTGAACGAGATCGTAGCCTAGTTCTCGCCGTCATTCCGGGGCGCGACGAAGTCGCGAGCCCGGAATCTATCCTTCCGTCAACTCTGTGGACGGATGGATTCCGGGCTCGCGCTGCGCGCGCCGGGGAATGACGGAGCGTCAAAATGGTGAGGGGCCCGATGCGTTGGCATCGAACCCCTCGTCGCATATCAGCCGGCCTATAAGCCGGGTTCTGTAGGGCACCGTCCGCTTGCGCGACCGATACGTGACGGCCATTCCTCTGGGACCGTGTTTGCACATGGCCTCGAGCAACCTACCCGGACGGCGGGCCTGACATCGCCCCGCGGCGTTATCGCTTGCGCGAACAGCCCGCTTAAGCCGTCCCTATTCGGTTTTGCTCCCGGTGGGGTTTGCCATGCCGGCTCCGTTGCCGGAACCGCGGTGCGCTCTTACCGCACCTTTTCACCCTTACTCCGCGAAGCCCGAAGGCGAAGCGGAGCGGTTCGTTCTCTGTGGCACTTTCCCTGGGGTCACCCCCGCCGGACGTTATCCGGCACCGCATGTCAAGGGAGCCCGGACTTTCCTCCCCGGCGGCCTTTCGGCACCTGCCGGAGCGGCCGTCCGGCCGACTGACTGACAACGCATGTGGCATTTGTGACGGTTTCGTCAAGCCGATATCGCGACGCACGAACCGCCCGAAATAATTTATCCTGAAGGTGTCGTTTGGAGCGTGTCCCGTTCGACTGGATGTCGGCGAGTGAGCCGTACAACAGGAGTGAAGCAATGCAATATTTGCTGATGATCTATCAGAACGAGGTCGAATACGCGAAGAACGACGCGGCGACCAGCCAGAAGATGCTGGCCGAATACCAGGCCTTCACCCAATCCATCGTCCAGAGCGGCAACTTCAAGGCCGGCGACCGCCTGCAGCCGACCATGACTGCAACGACCGTGCGTGTGCGCGAGGGAAAGACGCTGACGACCGACGGTCCATTCGCGGAAACGCGCGAGCAGCTCGGCGGTTACTACCTGGTCGAGGCGAAGGATCTCAACGAGGCCATCGCGATCGCGGCGCGGATTCCCAGCGCACGCATCGGCTCGATCGAGGTGCGGCCGATCTGGGTGTATGAGAAGTGAGGATTCTTCCACGCGACGTTCCGGGGCTCGCGAGGCGAGACCCCGGAATCTCGCTCCACAGCTTCGAGGTTCTCAGGTGCGCAATTGCGCACCAGGGTTCGCGACTGCGTCGCGCCCCGGAATGACGGTGGAGTCAAGCGACCGCGTGACATGACCCCCAGCGAGATCGACAAAATCTTCCGCGACGAGGCGGGGCGCGCGCTGGCCACGCTGATCCGTCTCGTCGGCGATTTCGATCTCGCCGAGGACGCGCTTCAGGATGCCTTTGCCGTCGCCCTGGAACGCTGGGCGGCGTGCGAGATCCCCGACAATCCCCGGGCCTGGCTGGTCAATGTCGCCAGGCACAAGGCGATCGACCGCATCCGCCGCCGGGCTGTCTTTCGCGGCAAGCAGCAGGAACTGGTGCACGAGCTGGAACTCAACGCACAGGCCGCCGACGAGCCGCCGGCAACGCTCGACGACGACATGCTTCGGCTGATCTTCATCTGCTGCCATCCGGCGTTCGCGCCCGAGGTGCAGGTCGCGCTGACGCTGCGCACCGTGTGCGGGTTGTCGACGGCGCAGGTGGCACGCGCCTTCCTCGTCGGTGAGGAGGCGATGGCGCAGCGGCTCGTCCGCGCCAAGCAGAAGATCAGGCTTGCCGGCATCCCTTACGAAGTGCCCGGGCGCGAGGCGCTGGTGTCGCGGCTCGACGGCGTCCTCGCCGTCATCTATCTCGTCTTCACCGAGGGCTATGTTGCGACCGAGGGCACGGACCTGATGCGGCCCGATCTCGCCGTCGAAGCCATCCGGCTCGGCCGCTTGCTCGATCGACTGATGCCCGATCGCGCCGGCATCAAGGGCCTGCTGTCCCTGATGCTGCTGCACGACGCGCGCCGCGCCGGGCGCGAGACGTCGGCCGGCGACATCGTGCTGCTCGAAGAGCAGGACCGTTCGCTGTGGGATCGCGGGCAGATCGACGAGGGTCTTCGTCTGGTCGACGATGCGCTGCGCGTGCCGGGCCGGCCGCAGCCCTATGTGGTGCAGGCCGCGATCGCCGCGCTGCATGCGCGTGCGCCAAGCTTCGAGGCGACCGACTGGCCGCAGATCGCCGGGCTCTACGGGGTGCTGCTGCGTATCAACCCCTCGCCGGTGATCGAGCTCAACCACGCCGCGGCGGTGTCCATGGTCGATGGGCCGGCACGCGCGCTGGATCTCGTCGATGCGATCACCGCGCGCGGCGGGCTTTCCGGCTATGAGCTGTTGCCCGCAGTGCGCGCGGATTTGTTGCGAAGGCTCGGCAGGACGGAGGAGGCGCGCGACGCCTATCGTGCGGCGACGGAAGCGACGCAGCTCGCGCCGTTGCGGAGGCTCTATGCGCGAAGGGTGAGGGAGATGGGGTAGGGCTCTCGTGCCCCGGACGCAGCGCAGCGCTACTTCAGCGGTGCGCTGCAGAGCCGGGGCTCATCTCATCGCAACGGGCCGCGTCGTCGATGGGGTCCCGGCTCGCGCTTCGCGCGTCCGGGACACGCGAGTGAACTGCGTGGCCTGCGCCGTCACTTCGACGCAGCCGTCGTCCCTTCCGCCGGCAAGCTCGCCAGCAGCGCCTGCAATGTCGACAGCGTCGAATGGTCAGCGACCCCATCCAGCCGCGCCGGGCGGAAATGGCGCTGGAAGGCGGTGACGACTTCCATCGTCGCGGCATCGTATTTGCCGGTGAGCGGCACGCCGTAGCCGTACCTTGCGAGCGCCTGTTGCATGCTCAGCACGGCGTCGCTGATCGTGCCGAGCATCAGGGTCTCGCCGCGCACGATCGGGGCGGGCGTGACCCAGTGACCGACGCCGGAATTCGCCAGCGAATGCCACGGAAACTTTTCGCCGGGGTCCTTCTTGCGGGCGGGCGCGACGTCGGAATGGCCGAGCACCCGGTGGGCCGGCACCTCGCGGCGGAGCATGATGCCGCGGCACAGCGCGATCACGGCGGCGATCTGGCGCAGCGGGAACTCCGGATAGCCCCAGTCATGGCCGCGATTGATGATCTCGATGCCGATCGAGCAGGAGTTGATGTCGTCCTCGCCGGCCCAGGAGGAGGTGCCCGCGTGCCAGGCGCGCTTGGCCTCGGGCACGCATTGCACGATGCGGCCGTCCTCCAGCACGACATAATGCGCCGAGACTTCGGTGCCGGCCGTGCACAGCCGTGCCAGCGCGCCCTCGACATCGGGCATGCCGGTGTAGTGCAGCACGATCATGTCCGGCTGCCGTCCCTTGTTGCGCTCGCCATAGTTGGGCGAGGGGATGATGTCCGAGACGATCGAAGAGTCGGGTTCGAACGTCCGCAGGCTCGCCGCGGTCTTGGGAACCGGGAGAACGCGTTGACGTTTCGAATCAGATCCAGACGGTGTGGACGAACCGGAGGGCATGAGCAGCTCAAACGGACGGAGAGTGGGGCAAGCCCTTCTCTTTACTATTCCTTTACCCTCCACCGTACGCAATCGCGCGGCGCGGTTAACGGATGCATTTTGATGATGTGTGTGGATGACGCATCACCCCTTCGTCACCTTTTCCACTTGTCACGAGCCGAGCAACGCTTTCTTAACGCTAAGGGCCGTTACTGAGGGATGAAGAGCCGACCCGCGTCCGGAGGCGGCCAAAGCGTATTTTGGCTCGAAATCCCATGGCTGCCCGACAAATTCCACTGGGGACACTGGGTTTGTGGCCCGGGACGACCAGGCTCGGTAACCATGCAGGACGAGGGCTTTGTCGTGGAACCGCCGCGACGCGCAATGATTCGAGGCGTTATGGGCTTGCTCCTCCCCGATCTCCCTTGGATGTCAGGCTGGGCGGTCGGCTGGCGTCTCGCATGAGCTCGGCTCCGCATATCCCCGTTCTTGGCCGTGAGGCCATCGCGCATCTCGCCCCGCGCGAGGGTGGCGTCTACGTCGACGCCACTTTTGGTGCCGGCGGGTATAGCCGCGCGATCCTGGACGTGCCGGGAACCCGACTCATCGCCATTGATCGCGACCGCACCGCGATTGCCGGCGGTGCCGAGCTGGCCGAAGGCTCCGCAGGCCGGCTGATGCTGGTCGAGGACCGCTTCTCCAACCTTGCCGAGGTCTGCGCGGCGCAAGGCGTCGAGGCGATCGATGGCGTCGTGATGGACGTCGGCGTGTCCTCGATGCAGCTCGACCAGGCCGGCCGCGGCTTCTCCTTCCGTCTCGACGGTCCGCTCGACATGCGGATGGGACAGACAGGCCCGACTGCGGCGGACGTCGTCGCGCGCGCCTCCGAAGGCGATCTCGCCGACATCATCTATCTCTTCGGCGAGGAGCGGCATTCGCGCCGCATCGCCCGCGCCATCGTGGCGGACCGGCAGGAAACCCCGTTCAGGACCACGCGCGCGCTCGCCGATCTCGTCGGCAGGGTCGTGCGATCGAAGCCCGGCGAGATTCACCCGGCGACGCGGACGTTCCAGGCGCTGCGCATCTTCGTCAACGAGGAGCTCGAGGAACTGCAGACGGCGCTCGCTGCGGCCGAGCGCGTGCTCAAGCCCGGCGGTCGCCTCGTCGTCGTCTCGTTCCATTCGCTGGAAGACCGCATCGTCAAGAATTTCCTCTCCGAGCGCTCCAAGACGGGCGGCGGTTCGCGGCATCTGCCGGAAGTCGCGCAAAGTCCGCCGAGCTTCCAGCTGCTGACGCGGCGGCCGGTCGTCGCCGGCGAAGACGAAGTCGGGCGCAATCCGCGCGCGCGCTCCGCGAAGCTGCGTGCCGCCGAGCGCACCTCGGCGCCGGCACATGAGATCGATGAGGCATCGTCCTGGCCAAAACTCTCCGACGTGATTAGGGGCGGCTAGCGCATGCGCATCATCCACCTCCTCGTCATCGGTGCGCTGATCTTCGCGGCGGCCCATGTCTACCGGATCAAGATGGACTCCACCGCGCGCACCGAGAAGGTGCTGCGGCTGCATGCGGAGATCCGCGAACAGCGCGATGCGATCGCCTCGCTGCGCGCCGAATGGGCCAAGCTCGATGCGCCCTTGCGTCTGCAAGGACTGTCCGACCGGCATCTGCACCTCAAGCCGGTCAACGGCACGCAATATGATTCGCTGAAGAATTTGCCGGAGCGCCCGCCGCGGATGTTCAGGCCGGGCGAGCCCGATCCGATCGGGGCCATGCTCAACGCCATCGAAGCCGCGAGCGACCCCGACACGGTGACGGGCTCCGTGCCTCAGCCCGAGGACAAGCAATGAGCCCGGCGACGCCTGCAAAACCAGCTGCAAGACCAATCGAACCCTGGCGGCAGCGGCTGATCCGCAGCCTGCTCTATGGGCGCAATGTCGATCGCGCCGCAAAGGCGCGCGCACGCGTGGGCCTCGCCATGCTCGCCTTCGCTTCGGTCTACGCCCTGATCGGCGGCCGGCTCGTGATGTTCGCGATCGGCGCCGACGCCCACAGCGCGCGCCGCGCCGCGGCGCAGGAGGTGGTTGCGACCGCGCGGCCCGACATCGTCGACCGCAACGGCGCGATCCTCGCGACCGACGTCAAGGCGGCGAGCCTGTTCGGCGAGCCGCGCCGCATCATCGACAAGGACGAGGCGATCGAGCTGCTGACCGCGACCATTCCCGACCTCGACGAGGCCGAGGTGCGCGAGCGCCTGAAGTCGCGCAAGGGCTTCGCCTGGCTCAAGCGCGAGGTCACGCCGGCGCAGCAGCAGGCCATCCACAAGCTCGGCATTCCCGGCATCGGCTTCCTGCGCGAGAACAAGCGCGTCTATCCGACCGGCAACGAGGTCGCCCATCTCATCGGTCTCGTCAACATCGACAACCAGGGCATCGCCGGCCTCGAGAAGTGGCTCGACAACCAGGGGCTCGCCGATCTCCATCGCGCCGGCTTTGCCACCGACCGGCTGCAAAAGCCGATCGAGCTCTCGGTCGATCTGCGCGTCGAGCATGCGCTGCGCGACGAGCTGTTGAAGGCCAAGGACAAGTTCCACGCCAAGGCCGCCTCCGGCATCGTCTCCAACGTCAAGACCGGTGAGATCGTGGCGATGGTCTCGCTTCCGGACTTCGATCCCAACAATCCGAAGGAAGCGCACGACCCCGATCGCATCAACCGCCTGACCACCGGCGTCTACGAGATGGGCTCGACCTTCAAGGCGTTCACGCTGGCGATGGCGCTCGATTCCGGCAAGATCAATCTGAACTCGATGTGGGACGCACGCGGTAACCTCCACTACGGCAAGTTCACGATTCACGACAGTCATCCGCTCGGGCGTTTCATCAACACCAAGGAAGTGTTCACCTACTCCTCCAACATCGGCGCGGCGCGGATCGCGCTCGGCCAGGGCGTGGAAGCGCACAAGGCGTTCCTCGCCAAGATGGGTCAGCTCACGCGGCTGCGCACCGAGCTGCCGGAGAGCGCGGCGCCGTTGATCCCGCGCCGCTGGAGTGAACTGAACACGGTGACCGCGGCGTTCGGACAAGGGCTCTCCGTGGCGCCGCTACAGGCGGTGATGGGCATCAACGCGCTGGTCAACGGCGGCTATTTGATTCCGCCGACCTTCATGAAGCGCAGCCCGGAGGAAGCCGCGGTGCTGGCCAAGCGCGTCATCAAGCCGGAGACCAGCGACAAGATGCGGTATCTGATGAGGCTCAATGCCGAAATCGGCACCGCCAAAACAGCCGACGTCAAGGGCTACTACGTCGGTGGCAAGACCGGCACCTCGGAAAAGGTCATCAACGGGCGTTACGCCAAGAAGCGCGTGCTCAACTCGTTCACCGCCATCCTGCCGTGCGACGATCCCAAATATCACGTTCTGATCATGCTGGACGAGCCGCAGGCACTGCCGGAGACGCATGGTTTCATCACCTCGGGCTGGAACGCGGTGCCGACCGGGGGCAAGGTGATCGAGCGGATCGCGCCGCTTCTGGGCGTCGAGCCGCGGTTTGACCTGCCGCCGTCCGAGCGCCTTATTCTTGCAGCATCCAGGACAACCCAGTAATCAACCGGGTGGGCCATCGCCGGTGCCGAGTCGGGATTTTCCAAGGGATTCGGCTTTCCGGCAGGGCATGTCGACTGGAAGACCATGAAGCTGCGCGACCTCTTGGGTCAGGATATTCTGGGCGATGATGCCGCGATCGCGCCCGCTGTTGCTGCGCTCGACGCGAGCGGCCTTGCGCTCGACAGCCGCGTGGTCAAGCCGGGCGACCTGTTCTTTGCGCTCGCGGGCAGCAAGACCGATGGTGTCCGCTTCATCGATGCCGCAGTTGCGGCCGGCGCGGTCGCCGTCGTCGGCGACCATGCGCCCGCGGCCTGCCAGGTGCCGTTCATCGCGGTCGCCAATCCGCGCCGCGCGCTGGCGCTGGCTGCGGCAAGATTCTTCCCGGCGCAGCCCGCCACGATCGCCGCCGTGACCGGCACCAGCGGCAAGACCTCGGTCGCGGCGTTCACGCGCCAGATCTGGGAGCGGCTGGGGCATGCCGCCGCCAGCATCGGCACCATCGGCCTCGTCTCGCCCAAGCGCACCGTCTACGGCTCGCTGACGACGCCGGATCCGATCGCGCTGCACCGGCAGATCGATGATATCGCATGCGAGGGCGTCACGCATCTCGCCTTCGAGGCCTCCTCGCACGGGCTCGACCAGTATCGCCTCGACGGAGTGCGCGTCTCGGCCGGCGGCTTCACCAACCTGTCGCGCGACCACATGGACTATCATCCGACCGTCGCGCATTATCTTGCGGCGAAGCTTCGCCTGTTCCGCGAACTGGTGCCGCCGGGCGGCGCCGCAGTGATCTCGGCCGATCATGATTGCTCGGCGGAAGCAATCGATGCGGCGAAGTCGCGCGGCCTGCGCGTGATGGCGGTGGGCCGCAACGGCGATGGAGCAGGCGAGGGCATCCGCCTCACCGAGGCCGTGGTCGAAGGTTTCTCGCAGAAGCTGACGGTCGAACATCGCGGCAGGCTCCATGCGATCCGGCTGCCGCTGGTCGGCGAATTCCAGATCGAGAACGCGCTGGTGTCGGCGGGCCTTGCGATCGGCACTGGCAGCGACGCCGCCAACGTGTTTGCAGGCCTCGAACATCTCGAAGGCGCCAAGGGCCGGCTCGAGCGCGTCGGCGAGCGCAACGGCGCGCCGATCTTCGTCGATTACGCGCACAAGCCCGATGCGCTCGCGAAGGCGCTCCAGGCACTGAGGCCTTATGCGCAGCGCAGGCTGGTCGTCGTGTTCGGCGCCGGCGGCGATCGCGATGCCGGCAAGCGTCCGATCATGGGCGAGATCGCGGCCGCGAACGCCGACGGCGTCATCATCACCGACGACAATCCGCGCAGCGAGAAGCCGGAAGCCATCCGCGCCGCGATCCTCGCCACCGCGAAGGGCGCCCGCGAAATCGGCGACCGCGCGGCTGCGATCCGCGTGGCGATCGAGGGCTTGGAAGAAGGCGATGCGCTGCTCATCGCCGGGAAGGGCCATGAGACCGGGCAGATCATCGGTGGAGAGGTTCTGCCCTTCAGTGATCACGAGGCGGTTGCCGCCGCACTAGCATCGAGGGTTGCATGAGCGCGCCAATATGGACGGTCGCCGAGGTCGCGCATGCGCTTGGTGTTGCCGGATCATTCCCGGACACGGGAATCGACTTCGTCACGCAGGACAGCCGCCTGGTGAAGCCGGGCAGCCTGTTCGTCGCGCTCAGCGGCACGCCGAGCGGCGGCTTCGTCTCGGCCTTCGCCAGCGCGCGCGACGGCTGGGAGTTCGCGGACAAGGCGGAAGCTTCGGGCGCGGTGGCGATGATCGTGCCGCACGAGATCGCGGGCATCCGCATTCCGCAGATCGTCGTGAAGGATACGCTGATCGACGGTCTCTGGGGCCTTGCACGTGCCGCACGCACGCGCTTTGGCGGACCGGTGATCGGGCTCACCGGAAGCGCGGGCAAGACCAGCACCAAGGAGTTTCTCGCCGCCTATCCGAACGCCTATGCGAGCCCGTCCAGCTTCAACAATTTCTGGGGCGTGCCGCTGACGCTGTGCAACGCGAGACCCGACGCCAGTCTCTGGGTCGTCGAGATGGGCATGAACCAGCAAGGCGAGATCGCGCGGCTCAGCGAATTGACCCGGCCGACGGTCGCGCTCGTCGTCAACGTTCAGCCCGTGCATCTGGAAAAGCTCGGCTCGCTCGACGCTATCAGGCGCGAGAAAGTGTCGATCGCGCTCGGCCTGCCCGAGGGCGGGGTGCTGGTGCTGCCCGCTGGAATCAAGGCGCCCGAGTGGAAGGGCAAGGTCGTGCGCTTTGGCGGCGAGCACGCCGAGGTGCACGAGGTCGCGCATGCGCCGCATGGCGAGAGCTGGCAGGTGGTGGCCATGATCGGCAGGAAGGAGATCGCCTTCAGCCTCACTCCTGGCGCGCCGCACCGGGTGCATAATGCGCTGGCAGCGCTCGCCGCCGTTCATGCCGCGCATCTCGACGTTGCGACGCTCGCGATCAAGCTCGACCGCGTCGGCATCATGACCGGCCGCGGCGTCGAGCAGGCGGTCGGCGATGTCACCGTGATCGACGACAGCTTCAACGGCAATCCCGCCAGCGTGGCGGCTGCGCTGCAAAGCCTCCAGGCGCGCAACGTGAGCGACGGACGGCGGATCGCAGTTCTCGGCGACATGCTCGAGTTGGGCGAGGACGCACCTCACTATCACACCGGCCTCGCCAGGCATCTGGAAGGCATCGACGGCGTCTACTGCGTCGGCCCCCTGATGCGCCACCTCTACGACGTGCTGCCATCAGGCAAGGGCCTCGGCTGGCACGATGATCCCGTCACGCTGAAGCCGAGCGAGGTTGCGAGCCTGCTGAAGGCAGGCGATGTCGTGGTTGTCAAGGGTAGCAAAAAGATGTTCTGGATCAACAAGTTTGTGCCGGGCCTGGTGGCCGCCTTGCAGGCAAAGGCGTAAACTGCTTGGAAGGCGCTGTTCCCGAATCCCACCCTTTGCGGCGCGAAGCCCGTCTATTTTTCCGAAGAGGTCGCGACCCATGACGAAGACCAGCGAATGCGCGTGAGGCACGTTGAGGCCAAGATGAAGGCCAGGAACAAGGCCAAGGCTGCGCGTGCATAGGCGCCATAGGACCGACTGAATGTTTTACTGGCTGATCGACCTCTCCAACACATTTTCGGGCTTCGGTGCCGTTCGCACCTTCCTGAACGTCTTCCGCTACATCACTTTCCGCACCGGCGGCGCGGTCGTCACCGGCGCGCTGTTCGTCTTTCTGTTCGGGCCCTGGATCATCGATCATCTGCGCATCCGCCAGGGCAAGGGCCAGCCGATCCGGACCGACGGTCCGCAATCGCATCTCGCCAAGAAGGGCACGCCCACCATGGGCGGGCTGATGATCCTGTCCGGCCTCACCGTCGGCACGGTGCTGTGGGCCAACCCGCTCAACCCCTACGTCTGGATCGTGCTGGCGGTGACGCTCGGCTTCGGCTTCGTCGGCTTCTATGACGATTACCTCAAGGTGACCAAGCAGACCACGACCGGGTTCGGCAGCAAGCTTCGCCTGTTGATCGAGGCGATCATCGCGCTGGTTGCCTGCTATGCCCTGGTGCGGCTGAACCGCGATCCCGCCTCCACCGCGCTGACGATTCCGTTCCTGAAGGACACCGTGCTGCATTTCGGCTGGTTCTTCGTCATCTTCGGCGCCTTCGTCATCGTCGGCTCCGGCAACGCCGTGAATCTCACCGACGGCCTCGACGGCCTCGCCATCGTGCCGGTGATGATCGCGACCGCGAGCTTTGCGATGATCGCCTATCTCGCCGGCAACGCGGTGTTCGCCGAATATCTCCAGATCAAATATGTCGCGGGTACCGGCGAGCTCGCGGTGCTCTGCGGTGCGCTATTGGGCGCCGGTCTCGGTTTTCTCTGGTTCAACGCCCCGCCGGCTTCGATCTTCATGGGCGACACCGGCTCGCTCGCGCTCGGCGGCATGCTCGGTGCCATCGCGGTCGCGGTGAAGCACGAGATCGTGCTCGCCGTGATCGGCGGCCTGTTCGTGCTGGAGGCGGTCTCCGTCATCGTGCAGGTGGTGTCGTTCAAGCTGACGGGCAAGCGCATCTTCCGGATGGCGCCGATCCATCACCATTTCGAGCAGCTCGGCTGGACCGAGCCGCAGATCGTGATCCGGTTCTGGATCATCTCGGTGATGCTGGCGCTGGCCGGCTTGTCGACGCTGAAGCTGCGGTGATGAGGGTGTCTGCCCAGGATCGTCATTCCGGACGACGCGAAGCGGCGATCCGGAATCTCGAGATTCCGGGTTCGACGCTGTCGCGTCGCCCCGGAATGACATGGGCCCAATCATGATCCCCGTCACGTCCTTTGCCGGCAAGACCGTCGCGGTGTTCGGCCTCGGCGGGTCGGGGCTCGCCTCCTGCCACGCGCTGAAGGCGGGCGGCGCCGAGGTGATCGCCGCCGATGACAATGCCGAGAACGTCGCCAAAGCCGCGCAGGCCGGTTTCATCACCGCCGATCTGCGCAATGTCTCCTGGGCGAATTTCGCCGCACTCGTGCTCGCGCCCGGCGTGCCGCTGACCCATCCGGTGCCGCACTGGAGCGTGCTGAAGGCGCGCGAGGCAGGCTGTGAGGTGATCGGCGACATCGAATTGTTCTGCCGCGAGCGGCGGCGCCACGCGCCGGATGCGCCCTTCATCGCCATCACCGGCACCAACGGCAAATCGACCACCACGGCGCTGATCGCACATCTCACGAAAGTCGCCGGCTACGACACCCAGATGGGCGGCAATATCGGCACCGCGATCCTGTCGCTGGAGCCGCCGCGCATGGGGCGCGTCCACGTCATCGAGATGTCGTCCTACCAGATCGACCTCACGCCCTCGCTCGATCCCTCGGTCGGCGTCCTGCTCAATGTCAGCGAGGACCATATCGACCGTCACGGCACCATCGAGCATTACGCCGCGGTGAAGGAACGCCTCGTCGCGGGCGTGCAGGCTGGCGGCACCGCGGTCGTCGGCGTCGATGACGGTTTCTGCCGCGACATCGCCGACCGGCTCGACCGTTCGGGTAAGAACGTCGTGCGCATCTCGGTCAAGAATCCGCTCGCGAGCGGTATCCATGTCGAGCACGGCAATATCGTGCGCACCTCGGGCGGCGCCCGCAGCGAGATCGCCGCGCTCGGCGGCATCGGCTCGCTGCGCGGCCTGCACAATGCGCAGAACGCGGCCTGCGCCGCCGCCGCCGCGCTCGCGATGGGCATCAGCCTCGATGTGCTGCAGAGCGGCCTGCGCAGCTTTCCCGGCCTTGCGCACCGCATGGAGCAGGTCGGTCGCCGCGGCAACGTTTTGTTCGTCAACGATTCCAAGGGCACCAACGCGGATGCCACCGCGCATGCGCTGTCGTCCTTTGCCGACATCTTCTGGATCGCCGGCGGCAAGCCCAAGGCCGGCGGGATTACCAGCCTGACCGGTTTCTTCCCGCGTATCCGCAAGGCCTATCTGATCGGCGAAGCCGCGCAGGAGTTTTCGGGCACGCTGGGCACGCAGGGCACGCAGGTCGCGCACGAGATCAGCCAGACGCTGGACGTCGCGGTCGAGCACGCCGCCCGCGATGCGGAAGCATCGGGCCTCACCGACGCCGTCGTGCTGCTGTCGCCCGCCTGCGCCTCCTTCGACCAGTACCGCAACTTCGAGATCCGCGGCACCAAGTTCCGCGAGCTGGTGCAGGCGCTGCCCGGTGTGAAGCCGGTGGTGTAGGGCGCTCTCGTGTCCCGGACGCGCGTAGCGCGGGCCGGGACCCAAGCCGCTACACGATACACTGCCGCAATGGGCCCCGGCTCTGCAGCGCGCCACGCCGCGAAGAAGCGGCGCGCTGCGCTACGTCCGGGGCACGAGACTCTCCACAACTTCATCCATTCCCTTAACCCCCCGGTAACCAACCTCGGCGACCAATGGGCGGACCTCTGTCCGAAAGCGGCCGCCCATGCTCTCCCGTGAAGAACGCACCCCCTTTTCCGAGTGGTGGTGGACCGTCGACAAGCCGCTGATGGGCGCCATCCTGGCCTTGATGCTGACGGGCGTGATCCTGTCGCTGGCGGCGAGCCCGCCGGTCGCGACCCGCATCGGGCTCGATCCGTTCCATTTCTTTAATCGTCACGTGCTGTTCCTGGTGCCGTCCTGCATCGTGCTGCTCGGGGTGTCCTTCCTGTCGCCGCGGTCGATCCGCCGCTCGGCCCTGATCATCTTCGCGGCGAGCATCATCCTGATCGTGCTTACGCTCGCGATCGGCCCCGAGGTGAAGGGTTCGCGGCGCTGGATCACGCTGCTCGGCGTCAACATCCAGGCCTCCGAGATCGCGAAGCCGTCCTTCGTCGTGATCGCCGCCTGGCTGTTCGCGGAATCGACCAAGCGGCCCGAGATGCCTGCGACCTCGATGGCGCTGGTGCTGCTCATGATGCTGGTCGCGCTGCTGGTGATGGAGCCGGATTTCGGTCAGACCATGCTGATCCTGATGGTGTGGGGCTCGCTGTTCTTCATCGCGGGCATGCGCATGATCTGGGTGTTCGGCCTCGCGGGCCTCGGTGCGGCCGGCCTGTTCAGCGCCTATCTGTTCGTCCCACACGTGGCGGGGCGCATCAAGCGCTTCATGAACCCCGCTTCCGGCGACACTTTCCAGGTCGATACCGCCATGGAAGCCTTCTACAACGGCGGATGGTTCGGCCTCGGACCGGGCGAGGGCATCGCCAAGCGCAGCCTGCCGGACAGCCATACCGACTTCGTGTTCGCGGTCGCCGCCGAGGAGTTCGGCATCATCCTGTGCCTTGCGATGCTGGCACTGTTCACCTTCGTCGTGATCCGGACGCTGTCGCGGGCCTATGCCAACGAGGACATGTTCTCGCGCTTTGCCGCCTCGGGTCTTGCGATCCTGTTCGGCGTGCAGGCCGCGATCAACATGTCGGTCAATCTCCAGCTCATCCCGGCCAAGGGCATGACGCTGCCCTTCATCTCCTATGGCGGTTCCTCGATCGTCTCGCTGGCCTATGGCGTCGGCATGATGCTGGCGCTGACTCGGCTGCGCCCGCGCACCGAGGTCGAGGCGAACGGCCACGCCGAGGCGATGCGCAGTTACGCGTGACGGTCTCGTGTCCCGGACAAGCGAAGCGCAGATCCCGGACCCAGACTACCGCACCAATGGGCCCCGGTTCAGCAGCGCACCACGTCGCAAAGGGCGACGTGCTGCGCTGCGCCCGGGGCACGAGGGCAGCTTCGCTCGCAATGACGAGAAAGACCCTGTAAAACTCCCTCACCATGGACACCTCTTCCCCCCTGATTCTTCTCGCCGCGGGCGGCACCGGCGGCCATCTGTTTCCGGCCGAGGCGCTCGGCGTCGAGTTGATCAGGCGCGGCTATCGCGTCCGCCTCGTGACGGACGAGCGCGCACTGCGCTACAGCGGGCTGTTCAGCAAGGATATGATCGACGTCGTCAGAAGCGAGACCGCGCGCGGCCGCAATCCGTTCCAGCTTGCCTATGCCGGGCTCACGCTCGCGGCCGGCACGCTGTCCGCCTACGCCTTGATCAAGCGCCTGAAGCCCGTCGCTGTCGTCGGCTTCGGCGGCTATCCGACGCTGCCGCCGCTGGTCGCGGCGAAATTTGCCGGCGTGCCCGGCATCATCCACGACGCCAACGCCGTGCTCGGCCGTGCCAACCGGTTCCTGGCGAGCCGCGTGCGCGCCATCGCGACGTCCTTGCCCGGTGTGCTCGACCGCGATCCCGCGCTATCCGGCAAGACCACGACGGTCGGCACGCCGATGCGGCCCGCGGTCCTCGCCGCCGCCGCCGTGCCATATGCCGCGCCCGAGGTGAACGGACCGCTGCGCCTGCTCGTCGTCGGCGGCAGCCAGGGCGCGCGCATCATGGCCGACATCGTGCCCGGCGCGATCGAGCGGCTCGAGCCTGCGCTGTGGAGCCGCCTCGTCCTCACCCAGCAGGTGCGCGAAGAGGACATGAGCCGCGTGCGCGCGGTCTACGACAAGCTCAAGATCAAGTTTGAGCTCGCGCCGTTCTTCACCGATCTGCCCGCGCGTCTCGCCTCCAACCATCTCGTGGTATCGCGCTCCGGCGCCGGCACGGTGGCCGAGCTCGCGGCGATCGGCCGGCCCTCGATCCTGGTGCCGCTGCCAGGCTCGATCGATCAGGATCAGTTCGCTAATGCCGGCGTGCTGGTCAAGGTCGATGGCGCCATTCGTGTCCCTCAGACCGAGTTCACCTCCGACCGGTTGGCGTCCGAAATCTCCGCCTTCGTCGCCGAGCCCGCGCGCCTCGCCCGCATGGCTGAAGCCGCCCGCGGCGCCGGCCGGCTCGACGCGGCCGAGCGGTTGGCGGATCTCGTGGTCAAAGTCGCGGGAATCTGACGCGAAAAAGCCCTTGTCTTCGCGTTCTAAAGCGGGGCATCCAGTAGGAAAGGCGTGCGGCTGATTTGGCCGTGACCTTCGCCAGATGCCGCCTGCGCAAGGCGGCAAGGTCAGGGATTAGAGCATGAGACTGCCGCGCGAGATCGGACCCATCCACTTCGTCGGGATCGGCGGGATCGGCATGAGCGGCATCGCCGAGGTGCTGGTCAATCTCGGCTATGCCGTGCAGGGCTCGGACGCTTCCGACAATTACAATCTCGATCGTCTGCGCAAGAAGGGTGCGAAGGTCTCGGTCGGCCACAAGGCCGGGAATATCGACGGTGCCGAGGTCGTCGTTGTCTCCACCGCGATCAAGCGCGACAATCCGGAGCTGATGGCGGCGCGCGAAAGGCGCATTCCCGTGGTGCGCCGCGCCGAGATGCTGGCCGAGCTGATGCGGCTGAAGAGCTGCGTCGCCATCGCCGGCACGCACGGCAAGACCACCACGACCACGATGGTCGCAACGCTGCTCGACGCCGGCGGGCTCGACCCCACCGTGATCAACGGCGGCATCATCAACGCCTACGGCTCCAACGCGCGGCTTGGTGCCGGTGACTGGATGGTGGTGGAGGCCGACGAGAGCGACGGCACGTTCCTGAAGCTGCCGACCGATGTCGCGATCGTCACCAATGTCGACCCCGAGCATCTCGATCACTTCAAGACCTTCGACGCCGTGCAGGACGCCTTCCGCCATTTCGTCGAAAACCTGCCGTTCTACGGCTTCGCCGTGATGTGCATCGATCATCCCGTGGTGCAGAGCCTGGTCGGCAGGATCGAAGACCGCCGCATCATCACTTACGGCGAGAATCCGCAGGCTGACGCCCGCCTGGTCGATCTCACCGCGGGCGGCGGCGGCTCGAAGTTCAAGGTCGTGATCCGCGACCGCAAGACCGGCACCACGCATGAGATCGCCGACCTCGCGCTGCCGATGCCGGGCCGCCACAACGCCTCGAACGCGACGGCGGCGATTGCCGTCGCTCACGCGCTCGGTGTGTCGGACGAAGCGATCCGCAAGGCGATCGCAGGCTTCGGCGGCGTCAAGCGCCGCTTCACCAAAACCGGCGAATGGAACGGCGTCACCGTCATCGACGATTACGGCCATCACCCCGTGGAAATCGCGGCCGTGCTGAAAGCAGCGCGCGATTCCTACACCGGCAAGGTGATCGCCGTGGTGCAGCCGCACCGCTACACTCGCCTGCAATCGCTGTTCGAGGAATTCTGCGCCTGCTTCAACGACGCCGATGCGGTTGTTGTCGCCGACGTCTATGCCGCAGGCGAGACGCCGATTGAGGGCATCGACCGCGATCATTTCGTCGCCGGCCTGCGCGCCCACGGCCATCGCGAGGTGATCCCGCTGCCGGCGGCCTCGGAGCTCGCGGGCATCGTCAAGGGACTTGCCAATTCCGGCGACCTCGTCGTGTGCCTGGGCGCCGGCAACATCACGCAATGGGCGTATGCCTTGCCGGGCGAATTGAAGGCGCTGGGGTGATCGAGCGAATGTCGCTTCATCGTCGATCACCGCCCGTGTGGCCACCCCTCTCCCTACCCCTCCCCCGCAAGGGGGGAGGGAACCCTTCCGCCCGTGCGTCCCTCACTCTCCCAAAGCATCAGACTGTGGCTGTAATACCAGGTGAGGTGAGCACGCCCGTCAGGCTCCCTCCCCCCTTGCGGGGGAGGGTTCGGGAGAGGGGTAGCCACAAACTCCGACTTCGCTTGGGGCTTGCGGCATGAGCTTTCCCGACATCGCGCCCGAACTCAAAGCCGCGATGCCGGAGCTGCGCGGCCGGCTGCTGGCCAACCAGTCGCTGGCCGAGCTGACCTGGTTTCGCGTCGGCGGTCCCGCGCAGGTGCTGTTCACGCCGGCGGACGAGGACGATCTCGCTTATTTCCTCGCGCATCTCGCTTCCGACATTCCGGTCTACGTCGTCGGCGTCGGCTCCAACCTGATCGTGCGCGATGGCGGCATTGCGGGCGTCGTGATCCGCCTTGCGCCGCGGGCCTTCGGCGAGGCCACCGCGAGCGGAGACATCGTCACCGCCGGCGCCGCTGCGCTCGACAAGCGCGTGGCGGAGGTCGCGGCAAGCGCCAACATCGGCGGGCTGGAATTCTATTTCGGCATTCCCGGCACCATCGGCGGCGCGCTGCGCATGAATGCCGGCGCCAATGGCGGCGAGACCAGGGACGTGCTGATCGAGGCGCGAGGCGTGGGCCGCGACGGCACCAGGCACGTGTTCTCCAACGCCGAAATGAAATTCGTCTATCGCAACAGCGGCGTCGATCCCTCCATCATCTTCACCTCCGCGCGCTTCCGTGGCGAGATCCGGGATGCGGAGGCGATCCGCGCGCGCATGGCGGAGGTGCAAAACCACCGCGAGACCGCGCAGCCGATCCGCGAAAAGACCGGCGGTTCGACCTTCAAGAATCCGCCCGGCCATTCCGCCTGGAAGCTGGTCGATGCCGCCGGATGTCGCGGCTTGCGCGTCGGCGGCGCGCAGGTGTCCGAGATGCACTGCAATTTCCTGATCAACACCGGAGATGCCACAGCGCACGACATCGAGACGCTGGGCGAGACCGTGCGCGAACGCGTGAAGGCAAATTCCGGAATCGAGCTACACTGGGAAATCAAGCGGATCGGGGTTTCCGCGTGAGTGTCATTCCGGGGGCGCGAAGCGCAGCCCGGAATCTCGAGATTCTCAGGTGCGCAAGTGCGCACCATAGTTCGATGCTGCGCATCGCCCCGGAATGACGAACGAGAGAGATTGTGGACCATGACCATGCGCATCACCATCCTTTTCGGCGGCTCCAACCGGGAGCGTCTGGTTTCGGTCGCGTCAGCCCAGGCCTTGCATCAGGCGCTGCCTGAGGCCGATCTGTGGTGGTGGGACGTCGAGGACAAGGTGCATGTGGTGCAGTCCAAGCAATTGCTCGAGCATGCCCGTCCGTTCGAGGACGAGTTCAAGCCGGGCACATCAGGCATTCCGCTGGAGCAGGCGCTCGACAAGGCCAAGACCGAAGGACGGGTGCTGGTGCTCGGCCTGCATGGCGGGCGTGCCGAGAACGGCGAATTGCAGGTGCTGTGCGAGGCGCGCGGCGTGCCCTTCACCGGCTCGGGCTCGGCTTCCTCGCATCTTGCCTTCGACAAGATCGCGGCCAAGCGATTTGCTGCGCTGGGCGGTGTGACGCCGCCGGCAAACGTTGCGCTCGACGACATCGACGAGGCTTTTGCCGAATACGGAAGACTGATCGCGAAGCCGGCGCGCGACGGCTCGAGCTACGGCCTGATCTTCGTCAACGCCAAACAGGATCTCGTTGCCGTCCGCAATGCAGCCAGGCACGAAGAGTATGTCATCGAGCCCTACATTGCCGGCGTCGAGGCGACCTGCGGCGTGCTGGAGCGCACCGATGGCTCGATCATCTCGCTGCCGCCGATCGAGATCATTCCGGGCGAAGGCAATTTCGACTACGCCGCAAAATATCTCCTGAAATCGACCCAGGAGATCTGCCCCGGCCGTTTCGCGCCCGAGATCACCGCCGCGCTCAAGGAGCAGGCGATGCTGGCGCATCGCGCGATGTCCTGCACCGGCTATTCCCGTTCGGACTTCATCGTCTCGGGCAAGGGCCTCGTCTATCTCGAAACCAACACGCTCCCCGGGTTGACCAAGTCCTCGCTCTACCCCAAGGCGCTGAAGGCCGAGGGCATCGAATTCGTCGACTTCCTGCGCGGCCTGGTCGAGCTCGCTCGCCAGCGCGTGCGGAAATAGTTAGGACTGGTTAACGGCTGGAGGGCCGGAATGGCCCGGTTTGGCGCCCAAAGCCGGTAAAATGCCGGACATCGCGGCACAAATGCCGGACATCGCGGGGCAAAATTCGCCGGTCGTTAACGAATTTTACCTTTTGTTTACCAGGACGTCCGAAGGTTAACGCTGGCGGCGCATATGGCGCTTTGGCTGCCGGCGCGTGAGCTGTCGCGGGTGATGTCACCTCCAGCGAGCGCTTTGAAGGGAGAGGTTTTCTTCTGCTGAAGACCAGCACCCGGCCCGGCAGGTCCGAGACGTCATGTTCGCCAGGATCCGCGCGATGTCGCGGGCAAACTGTTGACGAGCTCGTGCAATGGATGGAGCAGGAAGCCTCACCCGATCGCTTTTCAGATCGCTGAGGCCCCAAGCTGACCTGAAGGCGGCCGCTGTCGGAGCGGTCGTGCTTCTGCGCGAGTGGATGCAGGACAAGCACGCTGAGGCGCGCGCCGCCGCCAAGGACAAAGTCAAGGCCAGGGCCAGGGCCAAAGCCGTCGTCGAGCGCGAGCCGCCGCCGCGCGTGGTCGCACTTGTCGAGCGCTACCTGCCGCGCCGGGTCGGGATCAGCATGACCGTGCTGCTGCTGATCGGCAGCTGCGGCTTCGGCATCGTCAAGGGCGGCCATCTCCAGGACTTCATCACCGCGGTCAGCGACGCCCGCAACGCGCTGGCCAATTCCGCTGGGTTCCGTATCACCTCCGTCGTGATCAACGGCCGCAAGCAGCTCACCCAGGACGAGATCCTGGCGATCGGTGGCGTCAGCGGCCGCTCCTCGCTGCTGTTCCTCGATGCCGATGCGGTGCGCGACAAGCTCAAGGCCAATCCCTGGATCGCGGATGCGACCGTGCTGAAGCTCTATCCGGGCCAGCTCATGATCGAGCTCACCGAGCGCAAGGCGTTCGCGCTGTGGCAGGAGGCCGGCCGGCTTTCGGTCATCGCCGATGACGGCGCCGTGCTCGAGCCCTACGTCTCGCGTCGCTTCCTGTCGTTGCCGCTCGTCGTCGGCAAGGGCGCCGAGACCCAGGCCCGCGATTTCCTCGCGCTGCTGGCGCGCTATCCGCAGGTCAACTCGGTGACGAAGGCTGCGATCTTCGTCGGCGAGCGGCGCTGGAACCTGAGGCTCAAGGACGGCCTCGACATCCGCCTGCCCGAGCAGGACGTCGGCAACGCGCTTGCGATGCTGTCCAAGCTCGACAAGGAGGACAGGCTGTTCTCCCGCGACATCGTCGCCGTCGACATGCGCCTGCCCGATCGGCTGGTGGTGCAGCTGTCCGAGGACGCCGCCAAGGCGCGTGAGGATCAGTTCAAGGACAAGAAGAAAAAGAAGGCCGGGGATTCCGCATGACCGGTCTCGATCGCACCCAGACGCCGAAGACGCGCCCGATGCCGCACAAGCGCGGCGGCATCGTCGCCTGCCTCGACATCGGCACCAGCAAGATCGCCTGCATGATCGCACGGCTGAAGCCGTCGCCGCCGAGCGATGCGCTGCGCGGCCGCACCCATGCGGTGGAACTGATCGGTTACAGCCAGATCCAGTCGCGCGGCATGAAGGCCGGCGCGGTGATCGATCTCGGCGAGTGCGAACAGGCGGTGCGCCAGGCGGTCGGGCTCGCGGAGAAGATGGCCAAGGTGCGGGTCGAGTCGGTGCTGCTCTCGGTCTCCGGCGGCCGGCTCTCCGGCCAGCTGGTCGAGGCCGCCGCCGACATCCGCGGCGGCGCCGTGACGCCGGCCGATGTCAGCCGCGTTACCTCCACCGGCATGCGCCACGCCACCGGCGAAGGCCGCACCGTGCTGCATGCGCTGCCGGTCGGCTACACGCTGGATGGCGTCAAGGGCATCCGCGATCCCCGCGGCATGGTCGCGCACCAGTTCGGCGTCGACATGAACGTCGTCACCTGCGACGCCACCGTGGCGCGGAATCTGATGCTGGCGGTCGAACGCTGCCACATCAATGTCGAGGCCATGGCGGCGAGCCCCTATGTGGCCGGCCTATCGGTGCTGACCGACGACGAGGCCGATCTTGGCGCCGCCGTCGTCGAGATGGGCGCGGGCACCACGACGATTGCAGTCTATTCCGGTGGCCGCTTCGTGCATGCGGCCGGCTTTGCAGTCGGTGGGCAACACATCACGATGGATCTCGCGCGCGGACTCTCCGCGACCATTGCCGATGCCGAGCGAATCAAGACGTTATATGGGACCGTCATCACCGGCGGATCGGACTCGCGTGAGCTGATGTCTGTGCCGACAGCCGGTGACGAGCAGGATCTGCCGCAGATCGTCTCCCGCGCCACCATCGCCAATATCGTCAAGCACCGTGCCGAGGAAATCTTCGAAATGGTTCGGGACAAGCTGAAGGATTCGCCCTTCGCCTCGGAGCCCAACGGCCGCGTCGTGCTCTCGGGCGGCGCCTCGCAGCTGACTGGCCTCGTCGAGCTCGGCACCCAGATTCTCGGCCGGCCCGTGCGGGTCGGACGTCCGCTCGGTTTCGGCCGGCTGCCCAACGAGGCGAAGAACGCTGCGTTTGCGGTGCCGGCCGGGCTCCTCGTCTACCCGCAATATGTTCATCTCGAACATGTCGAACCGCGGCATACGCGGCAGCAGGTCAGGACAGGGACGGGCGGATATTTCGGAAAGGTCGGACGATGGCTACGCGAGGGCTTCTGATGACCGCTTTCCGCAATCTTCGATTTTCACCAACTCCCGCGGCCGCCGGCCGGGGCGAACCCACGCGCGCGTGATCGAGAGGCAGCAACCATGACCATCAGCATCAATGTTCCTGATATTCACGAACTGAAGCCCCGGATCACCGTGTTCGGCGTCGGCGGCGCCGGCGGCAACGCCGTCAACAACATGATCACGGCGGGCCTGCAGGGCGTCGACTTCGTGGTTGCCAACACCGACGCGCAGGCGCTGACGATGTCGAAGGCGCAGCGCATCGTGCAGATGGGCACGGCGGTCACCCAAGGCCTTGGCGCCGGCTCGCAGCCGAACGTGGGCGCTGCGGCTGCGGAAGAGGTGATCGACGAGCTGCGCGACCATCTCTCGGGCGCCAACATGGTGTTCGTCACCGCCGGCATGGGCGGCGGCACCGGCACCGGCGCTGCACCCGTCATCGCCAAGACCGCGCGCGACATGGGCATCCTCACCGTCGGCGTCGTGACCAAGCCGTTCCACTTCGAAGGCGGCCGCCGCATGCGTACCGCTGAAGCCGGCATCAACGAGCTTCACAAGGTCGTGGATACGCTCCTGATCATCCCGAACCAGAACCTGTTCCGGGTCGCCAACGAGAAGACCACCTTCGCTGACGCCTTCGCGATGGCCGATCAGGTGCTCTATTCGGGCGTTGCCTGCATCACCGACCTGATGGTCAAGGAAGGCCTGATCAATCTCGACTTCGCCGACGTCCGCGCCGTCATGCGCGAGATGGGCAAGGCGATGATGGGCACCGGCGAAGCCTCCGGCGACAAGCGTGCGCTGACCGCCGCTGAAGCGGCGATCGCCAACCCGCTGATCGACGATAGCTCGATGAAGGGTGCCAAGGGCCTCCTCATCTCCATCACCGGCGGCAAGGACCTCACGCTGTTCGAGGTCGACGAGGCCGCGACCCGCATCCGCGAGGAAGTCGACCAGGACGCCAACATCATCGTCGGCGCGACCTTCGACGAAGCGCTGGATGGCCTGATCCGCGTCTCGGTGGTCGCCACCGGCATCGAGCAGGCCGTGATCGCCCGCAACAGCCAGGGGACCTCCGCGCCCGTCGCGAACCCGGCGCCGCAGGTGCAGCAGGCTGCCGCACCGGCCGTTGCCGCCGAGAGCCGTCTCGCCGACCTGACCGCGCGCTTGCGCGCCGACAATCAGCGCCTGGCCGAACGCGCCCAGAAGCTGGAAGCGCAGACGCCGGCCGCCGCTCCCGCTGCTGCCGCGCCCCGTCCGAATGTCGAGCGTGCTGCGCTCGCCGCCATCGCCGCTGCCGTCGCTGACGTCCCGCAGCCGCCCGCGCCGACGCAGACCTATGGCGACGTCACCGTGCGACCGATCGCGCAGAAGCCGACCCTGTTCCCGGAGCCCGACATGGCCCCGGTCGCGATGCAGGAACCGATGACGCCCGAAAACTTCATTCCGCCGCAGGCCGAACGTCCGCCGGTCCGTGCGCCCCGGATGCCGCGCATTGAGGAACTGCCGATGCCGGCCCAGGCCGAGATTCGTCAGGCCCGCGGCGAGGTCGAGGAAGAGACCCCGCAGAAGACCCGTCTGTCGCTGCTTCAGCGCCTCGCCAATGTCGGCCTCGGCCGCCGGGACGAGGAAAGTGAGCCGCCGGTGGCGGCCCGCACCGCCGGTCCCGCCATGCCGCCGCTGCCCGAACGCCGGCCGCAGAAGAGCGTGGCGCAGCAGATCGCATCCAACGAACCGGTATCTGAGTATGCTCGCCGTCCCCCGCCGCAGGGCCTGGACATGCATGGTCGCCCCGCGCCTGTTGCGCCGGCGCCACAGGGCGACGATCATCTTGATATCCCGGCCTTCCTGCGGCGGCAGGCGACCTGAGGATTGTTACAATAAGGCAGATGGATGAAGGTCCCGGCAGCAAGCTTGCCGGGACCTTTCCTTTTGTCCCTTGCGTGCCCGGATGGCGTCGCCAAGCAGCTGATTTTAAACCATTAATTACGTATCTGGTGGTTCAGTAAGACCGCCGGTAGCGGCCCAAAACCTCGGCTCAATTTGGTTAAGCCTTGGCGCGAATACGGCGGGTTTGGGGTAACAATCGGTAAAAAAGCGTGAGTTGGCGCTGTTTGAGGCAGTGACTATGGTTTGCCGTGACTTGGGGATACGGATTCGCGGCGCGCCGGCACTGGCTGGCCAAGTGGGTCTCGTATAAGTCGCGTTGGTCGTAGTGGGGCGGTTCCTGATGAAATTTAACCGGCAAACGACGCTTCGTGCGCAAGCCTCCGTGGCAGGCGTGGGCGTTCATTCCGGTCTTCCCGTCACTCTCACGCTTGGGCCTGCGCCTGTCGACGCGGGTTTTATTTTTGTCCGCACAGGCCTCGAGGGAAGTGATCGCGAAGTTCAGGCCACCGCCGAGCAGGTGATCGCGACCGACTTCGCGACAGTCCTCGGCGACCGTAGCGGTCCGCTGGTATCCACCGCCGAGCACGTGCTTGCCGCACTGCGGGGCATGGGCGTCGACAACGCCACCATCGAGATCGATGGTCCCGAAGTGCCGATCATGGACGGCAGCGCCGCGGCCTTCATTGCGGCGATCGACCAGGCTGGCGTCGTGACCCAGCCGGCGCAGCGCCGCCTCATCCAGGTTTTGAAGCCGATCTCGGTCAAGATCGGCGACTCCTTCGGCGAGATCAGGCCCCACGCCAGCGGGTTCCGCGTCGAGGTCGAGATCGACTTCACCAATCCCGTCATCGGCCAGCAGAGCTACGCCTTCGACCTCAACCCTGAAGGTTTCCGCCGCGAAGTCGGCCGCGCCCGCACCTTCGGTCTGATGTGCGATGTCGCGCGGCTCTGGAGCGCAGGTTATGCCCTCGGCGCCTCCTTCGACAACACCGTCGTGTTCGACGACGAGCGGCTGCTCAATACCGAGGGCCTGCGCTACGCCGATGAATGCGCCCGCCACAAGGTGCTGGATGTGATCGGCGACCTCTCGCTGGCCGGCCTGCCGCTGCTTGGCGCCTACCGCTCGGTGCGGGGCGGCCACAAGCTCAACCACGCCGTCCTGACCGCGCTGCTCGCCGACCGCACCGCCTGGCGGGTGGTCGAGGGCGAAGCGGTCCGCCGCACCACGCGTCCCGTGGGCGAAGTCGGTCGCGGTATCGTCGGTGGCCGGATCGCCGCGGCCTACGGGCCGGACGTGTCCTGACGATCGGGACGCCGCAGGCATTGGCCGCGGCTTACCCCCGGAAACTCCTGGTAACCATGATCGGCTAGCATTGCGGCACGTTCGCCTTAATCCGGGCGAAATGCCTGCCTATCCGGTTGGTTAAAGATCGCTTTTCGGATACATCGGCGTGGTCGCATGGCAGGCACCACGGTTACATTTCGCGCCCATGACGGGGTTCGTGGGCTGGCGGACACCGCATCACAGGGCGTCAGGGCTTAAACTCATGTCGGCACAGCGTATGACGCGCGGATATTTCTCGGTCTCGTCGCGAGCCCGTGGGCTGCTTCAGGCCGTCACCTTCATCATGCTCGCGCTGCCGCTCGCCGGCTGCGGCACCGGCTCGCTCTGGGACAAGTTCACCGCCAAGGACGACACCTTCGTCGAGGAGCCCGCCGACAAGATCTACAATGAGGGCCTGTACCTCATGAACGAGAAGAAGGACATGAAGGCGGCGACCAAGAAGTTCGAAGAGGTCGACCGCCAGCATCCTTATTCCGACTGGGCCCGCAAATCGCTGCTGATGTCGGCCTATGCGTCCTATCAGGGCGGCGACTATGACGGCTGCATCGGCGCCGCCACCCGCTACGTGACGCTGCATCCCGGCAGCCCTGACGCGGCCTATGCGCAATACCTGATCGCCGCCTCTCATTACGACCAGATCCCGGACATCAGCCGCGACCAGGCCCGCACCGAGAAGGCCATTGCCGCTCTGGAAGAGGTGGTGCGCAAATATCCGAACTCGGAGTATGCGACCTCCGCCAAGGCCAAGATCGAGGGTGCGCGCGACCAACTCGCCGGCAAGGAGATGAATGTCGGCCGCTACTATGCTCAGAAGCGCGACTACACGGCGGCGATCAATCGCTACAAGACCGTCGTCACGCAGTACCAGACCACCCGCCATGTCGAGGAGGCGCTGTTCCGGCTCACCGAGGCCTATATGGCGATCGGCATCGTCGGAGAAGCGCAGACCGCGGCGGCCGTGCTTGGACACAATTTTCCTGACAGCCGCTGGTACAAGGACGCCTATAATCTTGTAAAATCCGGCGGTCTCGAACCGAGCGAGAATCAGGGGTCCTGGATCAGCCGGACCTTCAAGAAGATGGGTCTCGGCTAGGAAATCTGGTTCCATGCTGGCGCGTCTGTCGATCCGCGACATCGTCCTGATCGAACGGCTCGATATCGAATTCGCCACCGGCCTTGCGGTTTTGACCGGCGAGACCGGTGCGGGCAAATCCATCCTGCTCGATGCCTTTGCGCTGGCGCTCGGTGGCCGCGGCGATGCCGGCCTCGTGCGCCACGGCGCGGAGCAGGGGCAGGTCACCGCCGTGTTCGATGTCCCGAAGAACCACCCTGCGACGAAGATCCTGGCCGAGAACGGTCTGGACGACACGAGTATTGAAGAGTCGTGCGAGATGATTCTCCGCCGCGTGCAACTCGCCGACGGCCGCACCCGCGCCTTCATCAACGACCAGTCGATCAGCGTGCAGACGCTGAAGGCGGTCGGTGCCGCCCTGGTCGAGATCCACGGCCAGCACGACGAGCGGGCGCTGGTCGATGCCGCCACCCACCGTCGCCTGCTCGACGCTTTTGCCGGCCTGGAGAAGGACGTTGCGGCGGTCGAATCGCTCTGGGAGGCGCGCCGCACCGCCAATACCGCACTGGAGGAGCATCGCGCAGCCATGGAGAGCGCCGCGCGCGAGGCCGACTATCTGCGCCATGCCTCCGACGAGCTGAAGCAGCTCGCGCCCAAGGACGGCGAGGAGACCGCGCTGGCCTCGCGCCGCACCACCATGATGCAGGGCGAGAAGATCGCCTCCGACCTGCGCGAGGCGCAGGAAGCGGTCGGCGGCAATCATTCGCCAGTCGCCGCGCTTTCGGCCGCCGTGCGCCGGCTGGAGCGCCGCGGCGTCAACTCGCCGGCGCTGGTCGAGCCTGCCGTGAAGGCGATCGATGTCGCGATCAACGCGCTGGAGGAAGCCGATCAGCATCTCCAGGCCGCGCTGGCCGCAACCGATTTCGATCCTGCCGAACTCGAGCGCATCGAGGAACGGCTGTTCGCACTTCGCGCCGCCTCGCGCAAATATTCGACGCCGGTCGACGGCCTCGCCGCGCTTGCCGCCAAATATGCCGCCGACGTCGTGCTGATCGACGCCGGCGCCTCGCGGCTGAAGAAGCTGGAGCAGGCCGCGATCGAGGCAGATGGCCGCTATGCCGCCGCGGCCAAGAAGCTGTCGATGGCGCGGCAGAAATCGGCCGAGAAGCTCAACAAGGCCGTCAATGCCGAGCTCGCGCCGCTCAAGCTCGAACGCGCAAAATTCATGACCCAGGTCGAGACCGACGAGGCCGCGCCGGGGCCGCAAGGCTTCGATCGCGTCGAGTTCTGGGTCCAGACCAATCCGGGCACCAAGCCGGGCCCGCTGATGAAGGTCGCTTCCGGCGGCGAGCTGTCGCGCTTTCTGCTGGCGCTGAAGGTCGTGCTGTCCGACCGCGGCTCGGCGCCGACCCTCGTCTTCGACGAGATCGACACCGGCGTCGGCGGCGCGGTTGCGGACGCCATCGGCGGGCGCCTGGCGCGGCTTGCCGGGAAGGTCCAGGTCATGGCCGTGACCCACGCCCCGCAGGTCGCCGCCCGCGCCGACCAGCATCTGCTCATCTCCAAGGACGCCCTCGACAAGGGCAAGCGCGTTGCGACCCGCGTCAATGCGCTCGCCGACGACCACCGCCGCGAGGAAATCGCTCGCATGCTGGCCGGCGCCGAGATCACGGCGGAGGCGAGGGCGGCGGCGGAACGGCTGCTCAAGGCCGCGACGGCTTAGGTCTCGTGTCCCGGCCGAAGAGCCGGGACCCAGAATGCCGCGCATGGGCCCCCGCTCTGCAGCGCAGCGCCGGAGAGGCGCTGCGCTGCGTCCGGGGCACGCAAACCTAACCACCTTTACCCTCCCGCCCGCTCCGTCGTATCCAAGCACCATGGCAAGAGCAGCAAAATCGAAACCGCTTCGCGACGTCGCCGACCTCACCAAGGCGCAGGCCAAGGTCGAGCACATGCGGCTCGCGCTCGAGATCGAGGGGCACAACGAGCGCTACTATCAGGAGGACGCGCCGACCGTCACCGACGCGGAGTACGACGCGCTGCGCCAGCGCTTCAACGCGATCGAGAAGCGCTTTCCAGAATTCGTCACCGCGGAATCGCCCTCGCAGAAGGTCGGCGCGGCGCCGTCCGGCCGCTTCAGGAAGGTCCGGCATGCCGTTCCGATGCTGTCGCTCGACAACGCCTTTGCGGAAGAGGACGTGCGCGACTTCGTCGGCCGCATCGTGCGCTTCCTGAAGCTCGACGACGACAAGGTCAATTTCTCCGCCGAGCCGAAGATCGACGGTCTCTCGATGTCGCTGCGCTACGAGGGGGGCGAGCTCGTCACCGCCGCAACGCGCGGCGACGGCGCGGTCGGTGAGGACGTCACTGCCAACATCCGCACGCTCGAAGACGTGCCGCAGAAGCTGAAGGGCCGCAACGTCCCCGACATCTGCGAGGTCCGCGGCGAGGTCTACATGACCAAGAAGGCGTTCCTGGCGCTCAACGAGCGGCAGAAGGCGGAAGGCGGCACCATTTTCGCCAATCCGCGCAATTCCGCCGCCGGCTCGCTCCGGCAGAAGGATCCGACCATCACCGCCTCGCGTCCGCTCGGCTTCTTCGCCTATGCGTGGGGCGAGATGAGCGCGATGACGGAAGAGACCCAGAGCGGCATGATCCACTGGTTCGAGCGCTGCGGCTTCAAGACCAATCCGCTGACCAGGCTGTGTCACTCCGTCGAGGAACTGCTCGCCTTTCATCATGCGATCGAGGAGCAGCGCGCGCGGCTCGACTACGACATCGATGGCGTCGTCTACAAGGTCGACCGCATCGACTGGCAGGAGCGGCTCGGCTTCGTCTCGCGCACGCCGCGCTGGGGTATCGCGCACAAATTTCCGGCCGAACGCGCCATGACTGTGCTGCGCGATATCGAGATCCAGGTTGGCCGCACCGGCTCGTTCACGCCGGTCGGCAAGCTCGAGCCGGTCGGCGTCGGCGGTGTGATCGTGCAGAACGTCACGCTGCACAACGAGGACTACATCAAGGGCATCGGCAACAAGGGCGAGGTGCTTCGCGAGGGGCGCGACATCAGGATCGGCGACGCCGTCGTGATCCAGCGCGCCGGCGACGTCATCCCGCAAGTGGTCGACGTCGTCCTCGACAAGCGGCCGAAGACCGCCAAGGAATTCCACTTCCCGAAGAAGTGCCCGTGTCCGCTGCACACCGACGTCGTGCGCGAGGAGACGGCGACGGGCGAGGAGGGCTCGCGGGCCCGCTGCACCGGCGAGTTCGCCTGTCCCTATCAGAAGATCGAGCACCTCAAGCTGTTCGTCTCGCGGCGTGCCTTCGACATCGACGGCCTTGGCGAGAAGCAGCTCCAGTATTTCTTCGACGAGGGCTGGGTGAAGGAGCCCGCCGACATCTTCACACTGGAGAAGCGCAACGCGAAGCTCAAGCTCGAGGAGATCGAGGGCTATGGCACGACCTCGGTCCGCAACCTGTTCGGTGCCATCGAGAGCCGGCGCAAAATCGCGCTGGAGCGCTTCATTTATGCGCTCGGCATGCGCCATGTCGGCGAGACCACGGCGTTGGCCCTGGCACGCGGCTACGGCTCGTGGGACGCCTTCCACGACGCCTGCCTCAAGGTCGCCAGGGCTGATGAGGAGGCGATGACGGAAATGGACGCGCTCGACCAGATCGGCGACACCGTGATCAAGAGCATCGCCGATTATTTCGGCGAGAGCCACAATCGCGGCATCGTCGAGCGGCTGACCAAGGAGGTCGAGATCGTCGACGCCGAGAAACCGAAGGGCAATTCGGCCGTCGCCGGCAAGACCGTGGTGTTCACGGGCTCGCTGGAGAAGATGACGCGGGACGAGGCCAAGGCCACCGCCGAGCGGCTGGGGGCCAAGGTGTCGGGCTCGGTGTCGAAGAAGACCGACCTCGTCGTCGCCGGCCCCGGCGCGGGCTCGAAGCTCGCGGAAGCCAACAAGCACGGTGTCAAGGTGCTGACCGAGGACGAGTGGCTGAAGCTGATCGGAGAGTGAGGGTTTCTTCCGTCATTGCGAGGAGCGCAGCGACGAAGCAATCCAGAATCTTTCCGTGGGTAGCAGTCTGGATTGCTTCGCTCCGCTCGCAATGACGGGGATAGAGCACCACGCCCCCTCACATCATCCCGCTCTCTTCCTCTTCCGCCTGCTCGATCAGCGTCTCGCTCACCACCACCTCGCGCCGCGGCACGACGAAGATCATCACGCAGGCGCAGAGCAGGGAGATCGCCAGGACCGCGGAGGTGAGCGGCAGCGTGGTTGCGGAATGGCCGCCGAGATAGGCGCCGAACTGTGACATCAGCGCGCCGATGCCTTGCTGGAGGAAACCCATCGCGCCTGATGCGGTGCCGGCGGCTTCGGGGCGGATGCTGATCGCGCCGGCGGCGGAATTCGCCATCACGAAGGCATTGCCGGCCATCACGATCATCTGCGTGCCGAACAGCCAGGCCGGGGCTTCGTTCCAGCCGGTGAAGCTCCACAGCAGGTTCGCGAGGCTGCCGACGAGCTGGAGCGCGAGTCCGAACCAGATCAGCTTCTCCAGCGAATGCCGCGGCGCAAAGCGCACGCAGAGCAAATTGCCGACGAGAAATGCAAAGCCGGTGGTTGCGAACCAGGCGCCGTACTCCGCGCTGGTCCGACCCATCTGCGTCACGACGATGTAAGGGCCCCCACCGGCGAAAGTGAAGATGATCTGCGAGGCCAGCACCTGACACATCACATAGCCGATGAAGGCGCGGCTCTTGACCAGGGTGCCGACGTCGCTGCGAAAGCCGCCGCTGCCGACGGCGCGGTCGCGGCGCGTCTCGGGCAGAGCCAGCGCAATGCCGACGGCAACCGCGAGCGTGCCGATCGTGACGGCGTAGAAGATCGCCCGCCAGCCGAACGCGGTCTCGATCAAGCCGCCGGTGAGCGGCGAGACCATCTGGCCGACCATCAGGGCGGCGACCACAAGGCTGATCATCGAGGCGACGCGGTCACGCTCGTAGATGTCGCGGATGATGGCCCGGCTGATCACCATGCCGGAGGCGCCGCCGAGCGCCTGGAAGAAGCGCGCGGCAATCAATTGCGGCAGGGTCTCGGCGAAGATGCAGCCGACGCTCGCCACGACCATCAGCGCGAGGCCGCCAAGCAGCACCGGGCGGCGGCCGAATTTGTCCGACAGCGGACCCATGATGAGCTGAGACAGCGCGATGCCCACCATGTAGAGCGACACCGTCATCTGTGCGATCGAGATGTCGCGCCCGAACGTCGTCGCCAGCACCGGCAGCGCGGGAACCAGGATATAGAGCGAGATCGGCGCGATCCCGGTCATCACGACCAGCAACAGCAGCACCCCGCGCGATGTCGCAAGGTTGGTTGCCGCCCTCGGCGGCTTGCTGATCATGCCGTGCATAAGTGTCCGTCTTTCGAGTTCGAATCGACTGTAGCGCGCTAGCGCAAGACGGATATCGGCGTTTCGGAATGCGGCTATACGGATTCCGGGATGGTTGTGATGAGGGCAAGATGGCGACCGATTGGGCGCGTTACCCGTGCCAAAAAGGCGGTGTCATCGCCCGCGAAGGCGGGCGATCCAGTACGCCGCGGCCTCTCCGTGTACGATTTCCGTCTCTGGGGGAGATGCCCCGCCTTCGCGGCGCACGACAGCGGGTGCTGGGAAAGAGCGTTGCGCAAATCGCGTAGCGTCATGCATCGCGCCCTCGGGCGCGTGCTACGCCTTCAGCTCCGCGGTCGCCTGATCGAGCCAGGCCTTGGTCGCCTCGTCCAGCGCCGGACGCACCTCGGATCGAACGCGGGCGTGATAGGCATTGAGCCAGTCGAGCTCGTCGCGGTTCAGCATTGCCACATCGATCAGCCGGCGGTCGATCGGCGCCAGCGTCAGCGTCTCGAACGCATTCATCGGCTTCTCGGCGTCCTTGATATCGGCGGCGACGACCAGCTCGAGGTTCTCGATGCGGATGCCGAAACCTTCGGTCTTGTAGTAGCCGGGCTCGTTGGAGAGGATCATGCCGCGCTTCAGCGGCGTGATGCCGAGCTTCGAAATTCGCGCCGGTCCTTCGTGGACCGAGAGATAGCTGCCGACGCCGTGGCCGGTGCCGTGCTCGAAATCGACGCCGGCGGCCCAGAGATATTGCCGCGCCAGCGTGTCGAGCTGCGCGCCCGTGGTGCCGTCGGGGAAGACCGCGCGCGCGATCGCGATATGGCCGCGCAGCACGCGGGTGAAGCGGTCGCGCATCTCGTCCGAGGGCTCGCCGACGGCCATGGTCCGCGTGACGTCGGTGGTGCCGTCTTCATATTGCGCGCCGGAATCGATCAGCAAGAGGTCGCCGGGCGCGATCCGCCGGTTGCTCTTGCGGGTAACGCGGTAATGCACGATGGCGCCGTTCGGGCCGGTGCCGGAGATGGTCGGAAACGACACATCCTTGAGCGCGCCGGTATCGCGGCGGAACGTTTCCAGCGCCTCCACCGCGTCGATCTCGGTGAGCTTGCCGCTTGCCGCCTCGCGATCGATCCATGCGAGGAAGCGCGCCAGCGCCACGGCGTCGCGCACATGGGCCGTCTTGGTGCCCTTGATCTCGGTCGCGTTCTTGACCGCCTTGAGCAGCGCAATCGGATCGCTGCCGCGCACCGGCTTGCCGCCGGCGCCGGCGATCAGCCGGCTGAGTGCGTCGGCCGCGGTGGCGTTGTCGAGCGCGATCGATCCACCGCTCTTGGCCAGCGCCATCAGTGTCGGCGCCATGGCGTCCGGTTCGCGCACGTCGGCAGACTGCTCGAGATGGTCGCGCGTCAGGTTGGAGAGCTTGCGATGGTCGATGAAGATGGTGGGACGGCCGTCCTTCGGCACCAGCGCGTAGGACAGCGGCAGCGGCGTGTGCGCGACATCGGCGCCGCGGATGTTGAAGGTCCAGGCCACGGCATGGCTGTCGGATAAAACCAGCGCATCGGCACCGAGCTTGGCGATCTCGGCTCTGATCTGCGTCAGTTTCTCGGCTTCGGTGACGCCGGCATGCTGGAGGCTGTGCACGACGACGGGGGCGAGCGGCGGCTGCGGTCGGTCCTGCCAGATCGCGTCGATCGGATTGCTGTCGACGGCAACGAGATCGGCGCCGGCCTTGGCGCAGGCTGCGGACAGGCGCTCGGCTGCCGCAAAAGTGTGCAGCCATGGATCGAATCCGAGGCGATCACCGGCCTTCAGATGGGCCGCCACCCAGCTCTCCGGAGGCGGGTCGATCAGCGATTCCACGGCCCAGGCCTTTGCGTCGACCTGCTTGGCGGCCTGAAGCGTGTAGCGGCCGTCGACGAACACCGCAGCCTCGTGGGTCAGAACCACCGCCAATCCCGCCGAACCCGTAAAGCCGGTCAGCCAGGCCAGCCGCTCTTCCGATGGCGGCACATATTCGTTCTGCTGCTGATCGGCGCGTGGAATTACGAAGCCGGTCAGCCTGCGACGGGCGAGTTCTTCGCGAAGTGCGGCCAGCCGTGCCGCCAATGCGACGCCGGCCTCCGGCTCCTCGAATGTCTGGAAGTGTGCTTCGAACATGGTGGATCACTTTAGGATCATGGGCATCAGTCCGCAATCTAGACGCATTTGTGTCGCATCTGGCATGGACTGTGCTTGAAATAATTCCATTCGAATTGAGTGGAGTAAGGATCGGGCGGTTGCGCTTCGTCCGGACAACAGGGAAATTCGAGCAGGTGGTTCATCTCAACGGCGAGGGGACACACGATGCCAGCATTCACGTTTGAGAAGATTTCGCCGCCGGTGCGCCGTGCCCCGACTGCGGCGGCACCGAAGAAGCCGCGCGGCCTCATCAGCCAGATGATCGACCGTTTCGCCGAGCGCCGTGCGAGGCGCACCTTGCAGGACCAGCGCGCGATGCGCCGCGACGAGAAGCCGGCGGAGGAGTAGGGCGGCGTCGAGATCGCAGGGACCGCCTATTCCTCTTGACCAAGGGTAGGAGGTCCTACCAAGCCTTCCGCAGCAACAGACTGCTCCACCCCTCGATCCGCAGATGCTTCAACGGCACGAGGCCGCGGGCGCGGTAGGCGGCGACCACGGCGGGGGCCTGGTGCGTCAACAGGCCGGAAAGGATGACGCGAGCGCCAGGCGCAAGGTGCCGCGCCATCGGGCTCGCCAATTGCCGCAGCGGATTGGCAAGGATGTTGGCGAGCACGAGGTCGAACGGGCCGCAACCTGCAAAATCCGGCGCGGCAAAGCCGGTGGCGCGGATCACCCGCACATGGTTGCCAATTTCATTCAGCGAGGCGTTCTCGGCCGCCACCCGCACCGAGGGCGGATCGATGTCGGAGGCGAGCACGGCGCGATGCAGCGCCTTCGCCGCTGCGATCGCCAGCACGCCGGTCCCCGTGCCGAGGTCGAGCACGTTCTGCGGTCGGGAACTCTTCAGGACATGGTCAAGTAGCAGTAAACAGCCACGCGTCGTGCCGTGGTGACCGGTGCCGAAGGCGAGCGCCGCCTCGATCTCGATGGCGAGCTTGTTTGGCGCCACACGGTCACGGTCATGGCTGCCGTGCACGACGAAGCGCCCGGCCGGGACCGGCACGAGATCTTCCAGGCTGGCCTTGACCCAGTCCCTGGCCTCGACGGTGTCGAAGGCAAGCGTCGCCGCAATCTCATTTCCTGCTGAAGTTGCAACGAGTTCGCGCAGCCATGCCTGATCCGGCGCCTCGGCGAAATGGAGCGTGACGTCCCATCGTCCGTCAGGCCGCTCGAAGGCGGCGACCGCTGCATCGCCGTCGAAAAACACCTCGGTGAGCACGTCGACGACGCGCCTGGCGTCGGTCTCGCTGCCGATTGAAAAGCTGGCGCGATGGGTGGGCGAAGGCTGCATTCAGGGTTCCGTTGGGTTCAATTTTTGGAACTTTTGGCACCAATTTCCCGACAAGTTGCGGTTCCCGGGTTAACTGGGACGAAGGTTCCGCCCTATACATTCTCGGATGTTGGATCCAGCTAGCACAGCTTGGAGTTGAAACGGAGGCGAGTCTTGAAGCGCATGATTCAGAAGTTCTGGTCGGACGAGTCCGGTGCAACCGCGATCGAGTACGGTCTGATTGCCGCGGGTATCGCCCTGGCGATCATCACCGTGGTGAACGGCCTGGGCACCGCCATGAATGAGAAGTTCACTTCGATTAGCACCTCCTTGAAGTAATTTCCGCCTGCATTTCCCAGCGGGGGGCTGTTTTTCTTCAGAGGCTGTTCCTGATCACCGCCCGCCAGGGATTTCCCTGGCGGGCGAGGTCGTTTTTGCGGCGTCTGTTCTGCGGATCTTCAACAGGTTATCCGCGGCTTGCCCGGGTCCCTATCCACCGCTTTTCCCGCAATTATCTCCGCGATTTTCCACCGGCCTTCCCCAGCTTCGGCGCGGCGGTCTGGCCCAGGCATCCTCCGACCGACCAAAGACCTTTCGACAGGCTGTCCACAAGCAATCCACAGACCTATCCACGGCTTCCGAACAGCGAGCGGTGATCCCGCAGGATCACCTGCGCCGCGTTGTGGCCGGGGGCACCGGTGACGCCGCCGCCGGGATGGGCGCCGGAGCCGCAATGGTAGAGCCCCTTCAGCGGCCCGCGATAGTCGGCATGGCCCAGCATCGGCCGCGCCGAGAACAGCTGGTTCAGTGTCAGCGCGCCGTGGAAGATGTCGCCTCCCAACAATCCGAACTGCCGTTCGAGATCGAGCGGGGACAGGATCTGACGGCCGAGCACGCTCGCCGCGAAGCCGGGGGCGTATTTGTCCACCGTCGCGATCATGAGATCGGCGACCTCCTCGCGATGGTCGTCCCACGACTTTCCATCGGGAAGCTCTGGTGCGACATGCTGGCAGAACAGGCTCGCGACATGTTTGCCCGCGGGCGCCAGCGTGTCGTCGAGCGTCGAGGGGATCAGCATCTCGACGACGGGCGAACGACTCCAGCCCTGCGCCCGCGCATCGAGCCAGGCGCGGTCCATGTAGTCGAGGCTCGGCGCCAGGATGATGCCGGAAGAGAGATGATCGCCCTCGCCCGGCAGCGCCGTGAAGGAGGGCAGGCGGTCCAGCGCCACGTTCATGCGGAAGGTGCCGGAGCCGTTCTTCCAGCGCCGGATGCGGGCGAGGAAGTCCGCAGGGAGAGCGTCGGCCGCGATCAGCCGCGTGTAGAGCAGCTTCGGATTGACATTGGCTGCGACATATCTTGCTCGGATGGCTGCGCCGCTCTCCAGCACGACACCGACGGCGCGGTCGCGCTCGACGATGATCTCGCGGACGCCGGCATCGGTTTCGATCACAACGCCGCGGTCGCGTGCCGCGCGCGCCATCGCCTGCGTGATCGCGCCCATGCCGCCGATGGCGTGGCCCCAGACGCCTTTCTTGCCGTTTACCTCGCCGAAGGCGTGATGCAGCATCACATAGGCCGAGCCGGCAGCGTAGGGGCTGGCATAGTTGCCGACGATGGCGTCGAAACCGAACAGCGCCTTGACCAGATCATGTTCGAAACGTTCATCCAGCATCTCGCCGGCCGAACGCGTGAAGAGATCGAGCAGGCTGCGGCTCTGCTCCAGCGTGAGACCGCGCAGGATGTTGGCGCTCTGGAACGCATTCACTGCCTCGCGGACGGCGTTCGTGCCAAATCCGTCGAGCAGGTTCGGCGGCGCGCGCAGCACGAACTGCCTGAGCACGTCGGCGATGTCTTCCAGCTCGCGTGAGAAGCCGTCGAGGGCCTCCGCATCATGCGCGCTGAGCCGCGCGACTGACGCCTTGGTCCGCCCCTCGCCGGTGAGGAGATAGCTGCCGTCGGGCGCGGGCAGAAAATTCTGCGCACGCCGCTCGACGATGCGCAGGCCCTGCTCGACGAGCTTGAGGTCGCGGATCACCTGCGGATTGAGCAGGCTCACGGTATAGGCCGCGACCGAATTGCGGAATCCCGGGTGAAATTCCTCGGTGACCGCGGCGCCGCCGACCACCTTGCGGCGCTCGACCACGCGCACCCGCAGGCCCGCCATCGCGAGATAGGCCGCACAAGTGAGGCCGTTATGGCCAGCGCCGATGATGATGACGTCGGTTTCGGTCATGACGAGTTTCAGATTGTTCCACCGTCATTCCGGGATGGTCCGAAGGACCAGACCCGGAATCTCGAGATTCTCAGGTGCGCCCCGGCGCACCCCAGTTCGCCTCTTCGAGGCACCCAATGACATCTCTATATCAAGCATTGCTCGCCGCAACATCACGCCACCCTTTATTGCCCGTTCAGGCGCCCTGTGCTCCATTGCGCGCGCCCGGCGCCCGCCGGGCTTTGAGCCGGAGCCTCCATGGATTCGATCGTGCAACCCGCCGCCACGGAGCAGCCGTCGTCGTCGCGCAACCGGCTGCTGCTGGCGGTCTACACCGCTGCGATCTTCGTCAGCGCCCTGCTGCTGTTCTCGGTGCAGCCGCTGTTCACGAAGATGGTGCTGCCGCGGCTCGGCGGCTCGCCGGCGGTGTGGTCGGTGGCCATGGTGTTCTTTCAGTCGCTGCTGCTGGCCGGTTACGCCTACGCGCATCTGTTGATGCAGGCGAGGAACCGGATCGTGCCGGTCGCCGTGCATCTGGTGCTGCTGATCGCGGCCTTCGCCACGCTGCCGCTCGGCATCGCCTCGGCCTATGGCGAGCCGCCCGCTTCGGGCTATGCATTCTGGCTGCTCGGCCTGTTCGTGGTCTCGATCGGGCTGCCGTTCTTCGCGCTCGCCGCCAACAATCCGCTGCTGCAGGCCTGGTTCGTCCGCACCGGCCATCCCGCCGCCCACGATCCCTATTTCCTCTATGCCTCCTCCAACATCGGCAGCTTCCTCGCGCTGTTGTCCTATCCGTTCCTGCTCGAGCCGATGTTCACGCTGCACATGCAGAACCGGTTCTGGACCGGCGGCTACGGCCTCCTGATCCTCCTGATTGCCGCTTGCGGCGCGTTGCTGTTGCGCTCGCCGAAGCCGGCTGAGGTCGACGCACGAACCGAGGAGGTGAATGCGCCGGCGCCCGGTCTGGTGACGCGGCTGCGCTGGATTTTCCTGGCCGCGGTGCCGTCCGGCCTGCTCATCGCGGTGACCGCGCACATCTCGACCGACGTCGCGGCGGCGCCGCTGTTGTGGGTGCTGCCGCTGTCGCTGTACCTGCTGACCTGGGTCGTGGTGTTCCAGTCGCGGCCGCTCTTGCCGCACAAATGGATGCTGATGCTCCAGCCGGTCGCGATCGCGGGCGTCGTCGTGCTGCTGGCCTTCGGCGGTGAGCAGAATCTGCTGCTGACGCTCGGCGGACATCAATTGTGCTTCTTCGTCATCGCCATGGCCTGTCATGGCGAACTGGCGCGGACGCGGCCCGCCGCCAAACATCTCACCGGATTCTATGTCGCGCTGTCGTTCGGCGGCATGGTCGGCGGCCTGTTTGCCGGCCTCGTTGCTCCATTCACCTTCTCGTGGATCGCCGAATATCCGATCCTGATCGCGCTCGCCGCGCTGTGCCGCCCGTCCGCGAACGAGCGCCTCGCCGGCGTCGTCAAATGGTACTGGCTGGCGCTCGCCGCACTCGCGGTGGCGCTCGTCGCGCCGTCCTATGCCACAGGCGACCTCTCGACCTGGTTCGAGCACCACCGCGTCTGGGTTGCCGGAGCCGTCGGCGTGCTCGCCGCGCTGCTCGCGCTGATCCTCAATGCCGGCCGCTGGAAGATCTTCGCGACCGTCACGCTCGCGCTGGCGTTGATCCGCGCTTATCCCGCAGACGAGGGCCGCGTCACGACGGTGCGCAGCTTCTTCGGCGTACACAAGATCGTGGTGACGCCCGGCGGCTATTTCCATGTGCTGATGCACGGCACCACCATTCATGGCGCCGAGCGCTTCCGCAACGATGACGGCACGCCGGTCACCGGCCGGCCCGAGCCGATCACCTACTATCATAGGGACGGCGGTATCGGTCAGGCCGTCAGCGCGATCCGCGAGCGCAAGGGCGCGCCGCTCAAGGTTGCCGCGATCGGCGTCGGCTCCGGCACGCTCGCCTGTGCCGCCGAGCCAGGGGAGAGCTGGACCTTCTTCGAGATCGACCAGTCCATGGTCGATGCAGCGCGCGACCCCCGGAATTTTCGCTACATCTCGACCTGCATGCCGGACATGAAGCCCGTCATCGGCGATGCGCGCCTCACTTTCGCGAAGGAGCCCGACGGCGCCTATGATCTCATCATCGTCGATGCCTATTCGTCCGATGCGATCCCGATCCACCTCGCCACCGGAGAGGCGATGAAGATCTACAAGGACAAGCTCGCGCCGCACGGCGCCGTGGTGATGCACGTCTCCAACCGGCACCTGGATCTCGAGACCGTCGTGGTCGGTATTGCGGACGCCAACGATCTCAAGAGCTGGGTCTTCAACGAGGATTCGGGCCGCGATTCCGACTACATCTTCTCGACCGACGTCGTCATTTCCGCGCGCGAGGAGGCCGACGTCGGCAGGCTCGCGTCCTCCAGGCAATGGGAGCAGACCGAGGCCGATGACAGGGTGCGGGTCTGGACCGACGACTATTCGAATATCCTGGGCGCGCTGTATCGGCGTTTGCGGGACGGGGAGTAGGGGCGAGCCGGCGTCTCGTGCCCCGGACGCTGCGCAGCACGAAGTGATGCGCTGCAGAGCCGGGGCCCATGGCGGCCTGGGTCCCGGCTCTGCGACGCACCGCTACGCGCTGCGTCGCGTCCGGGACGCGAGACCTGGATTTAAGGCTCCACCGGGGTGCCCGCTGGCAGCGTAATTCCCTTCTCGCCCGTGACCTCTCGCAACAGGTCGGGTCTGTCGGAAATGATCCCGTCGACGCCGAGCTCGATCATCCGCGCCATGTCGTCGCGCTTGTTGACCGTCCAGACCACGACCTGCAGTCCAAGCGTATGGGCTTCGGTGATCAGGGCCGCGGTCACATCGCCGAAATGAGGCGACCAGATCACGCCGCCCGCAGCCTTGATCGTCCGCGGCAGCGAGCCGCCGTGATCGGCCGGATTGAAGCCGGCCGTCCAGCCGGTGGCCTTGTCCAGCGCCACCGTCTGGCCCGAGCTGCGCTGGAGCGTCAGGTACACCGTCGGTATTTTCGGCGCCAGCTGCTGGACGAGCTGCAAGGTCCGCCAGTCGAACGACTGGATCATGACCCTGTCGGAAAATTTTTCGGTCTCGATCAGCCCGAGCAGCTTAGTGACGAAGGCCTGCGGATCGAGCGTTTCGTCCGGATGGTTCGGGGCGATCTTGGTCTCGATGTTGAAGCGAACCCGCGTGTTGCCGGACTTGCGCACCAGCGCGAACAGCTCGCGCAAGGTGGGAATGCGTGTCCCCGGCACGGCACGCTGGTCGGGAAACTGTTTTGCGTAGGCACTGTCCGGCCTGATCTGGCCGACGTCGTAGGTCCTGACCTCGTCGAGCCGCAGTTTTGCGAAAGGCGTGCCGGGCGGAGTGATGTAGGTCCCATCGGGGCCGCGTGCGAGATCGGGATTGAGCCCGCGTTCATGCGACACGATCACTTCGCCATCGGCGGTGACACCGACATCGAGCTCCAGCGTGTCCACGCCCATCGACAGCGCGTTGGCGAAGGCGGGCAGGGTGTTTTCCGGCCGCAGCGCCCGCCCGCCGCGATGCGCCTCGAGATCGAAGGCCACATCAGATCCCATGGCCCGTCCCGCTATCAGAACGCAGAGCACAATCAGAATGGTCGTGGCACGTGGCTTCATGGTGCCTCGGCCGGCGAGGGGGGTTGATGGCGGCCGCGTCAGTTCTGATAGTAATAGCCGCGCGGCTGATAATACTGCCGGGGCTGCGGCTGGTAGTAGTAGCCCTGCTGGCCGTAGCCCTGATCGTAATAGGGCCGCGGCTGCTGCTGATAGACCTGGGCGTCGTAGAGCGGGCGGGTGGCCGAGCGCGGCGCCGGATAGCGCGCGCCGGTGTCGCTGCCATCGGCCGGATAGATGTAGTTGTCGTCCTGCGGCATGTAGCGGCGGGCGGTCTGCGCCGGCGGCGCCAGCTTCACGGGATCGCCAGTGGTCGCGTATTGCTCTTCAGCCGGCTGCTGTGCGCGGGCCACCGCATTGGCATTGCGGCCGCGCGGATTGCGGGCGAGCGCCACCTGCGCCGAGCCGGTCAGCGTCACCGTGGTGTTGAGCACGCCCTGCTGCTGCACCAGCGCATAGAGCGTCGTGGCGTTCTGGCGCGACAGCCGCACGCAGCCATGCGAGGCCGGCGTACCGAGCCGGCTGACTGAGTCGGTGCCGTGGATGGCGTGGCCGACCTTGGTGAAGAAGATCGCGTGCGGCATCGGCGCGTCGTCGAATTCCTTGGAGTAGTGATCCTCTTCCATGCGGAAGGCGCGGAATGCGCCGTTCGGCGTCTCGCGCGAGGGAATGCCCGTCGACACCGGCCAGTGATACCGCGCGACGCCGTCGACCGCGACGGTCATCTGCTGATTGTCCTTGTCGACGGTGATCTCGACCTTGGCCTGCGCAGTGCCCGCGCTCAAAAGCATCAGGGATGTGAAAGCGATGAAAAATGAACGCATCTGGAAACGCATTTGAATCCTGGCCTCCGGCCTGTTCACGCTAGCGCCGCGGCTCTCCGTCCCCGGTGTGCAATATGCCTGCAATCCGGCTTTCGTTCCAGCGAGCTGCCAGCGCATCGTTAACGCGATGCCTGATGTAAGCAAGGCCGCCTTGTGCCGCGAAGGCCGCGGCGGCGCTGACATTTTCGCGAGCAGAGCCGCGTTCACAACGTCGACAATTCGTCACAAAGGCGCAACCATTCCGCCGCTTCGCGCGTTGATCGTCGCCTACCCGAGAAGCGGCTTTCGCCGCCATTTACCCCTGTACTTCCCTTTCCTTTGGGACTGAAGATGAACAAAGCCCGTGCTACCGCCGCCGCCTTGCCGGCCAGCTTGCCTGTCCGCCTGCTGTTCGCAGCCGCCGCCATCCTTCTTGCGCTGCTCGCCTTGCCGCAAGCTGGCCACGCCCAAGGCATCGTGCGCGGCGCTCAGGAAGGCTCTCATGAAGGCAACCGGATCGCCGGTCCGGTGGGCGGCGCGGTCGGAGGCGTCGTGGGAGCCGGTGTCGGTGGCGCGGTCGGCGCGGTGGAAGGCGTGCTCGGCATTCCATACCGTCACTACCGCCACCGCTGCCGCGGATATTATGACGGGTATCACCGCTTCCATTGCTATCGGTGATTCCACCATAGTCATTCCGGGACGCCCCGAAGGGCGAGCCCGGAATCCATTGGGCGGCAGATTTGGTGAATGAATGGAATTCGGGGTTCGTGCTCCGCACGCCCCGGAATGACAGCAGGGCTCAATTCTTCAGCCGATATCCGGTCCTGAAAATCCACCAGATCACGACCAGGCAGATCACCAGGAACGCCGTCGTCATGCCGATGCTGACGGTGACGCTGACGTCTGCGATCTCGTAAAAGCTCCAGCGGAAGCCGGAGATCAGATAGACGACCGGGTTGAGCAGCGCGACGGTGCGCCAGGTCGGCGGCAGCATGTCGATGGAATAGAAGCTGCCGCCGAGGAAGGTCAGCGGCGTCACCACCAGCATCGGGATCATCTGAAGCTTTTCGAATCCGTCGGCCCAGATGCCGATGATGAAACCGAACAGGCTGAACGTCACCGCCGTCAGCACCAGGAAGGCGAGCATCCAGACAGGATGGTGGATGTGCAGCGGCACGAACAGGCCGGCTGTCGCGAGAATGATGAGGCCCAGGATGATCGACTTGGTCGCGGCGGCGCCGACATAGCCGAGCACGATCTCGAAATAGGAGATCGGCGCCGACAGGATCTCGTAGATCGTTCCGGTGAATTTCGGGAAGTAGATGCCGAACGAGGCGTTGGCGATGCTCTGCGTCAGCACCGAGAGCATGATCAGGCCCGGCACGATGAAGGTGCCGTAGCTGACTCCCTCGACCTGGCTGATGCGCGAGCCGATCGCGGCGCCGAACACCACGAAATAGAGCGAAGTCGAAACCACAGGCGAGACGATGCTTTGCAGCAGCGTGCGCCAGGTGCGCGCCATTTCGAACAGATAGATGGCGCGAATGGCGCGATGATTCATGACGTCCTCACGAGATCGACGAAGATGTCCTCGAGCGACGACTGCGTCGTGTCGAGGTCGTTGAAGCGGATGCCGGCGGTGCGCAGGTCGCCGAGCAGGCTGGTGATGCCGGTGCGCTCGCCCTTGGTGTCGTAGTCGTAGACCAGCGTCGCGCCGTTGTCGCAGAGTTCGAGTTCGTAATGGCGAAGGCTCTCCGGCAGCGAGGCGATCTTGCCCTGCAGATGCAGCGTCAGCCGCTTCTTGCCGAGCTTCTGCATCAAGGTGGTCTTGTCCTCGATCAGCACGATCTCGCCCTTGTTGATGACGCCGATGCGGTCGGCCATCTCCTCGGCTTCCTCGATATAGTGCGTGGTGAGGATGATGGTGACGCCGGATTGCTGAAGGCCTCGCACCACCTCCCACATGCCCTTGCGCAGCTCGACGTCGACCCCGGCGGTCGGCTCGTCCAGGAACAGGACCTGCGGCTCGTGCGACAGCGCCTTGGCGATCATCACGCGGCGCTTCATGCCGCCGGAGAGCGTGATGATCTTGTTGTCCTTCTTGTCCCACAGCGAGAGGTCCTTCAGCACCTTCTCGATATGATCAGGATTCTTCGGCTTGCCGAACAGGCCGCGTGAGAAGCTCACCGTCGCCCACACGCTCTCGAAGGCGTCGGTGTGCAATTCCTGCGGCACGAGGCCGATCAGCGAGCGCGCCTTGCGATAGGAGGTCTGAATGTCCTCGCCGCCCACCAAGACCTTGCCTTGGCTCGGGTTGGCGATGCCGCAGATGATCGAGATCAGCGTGGTCTTGCCGGCACCGTTGGGGCCGAGCAGCGCAAAAATCTCGCCGCGCTTGATGTCGAGATTGACGTTCTTGAGCGCCTTGAAGCCGGACCCATAGGTCTTCGACAGATTGGCGACGGAAATGATGGAAGACATGATGGCCGGCGGGCTGGGGAGGGAAAGGGGAACGCTGGATCCACCCGGAAGGGCGGGTCGGCGGAGCCCTGAAATAGGAACGCTGATGTTGCCCCGCAATTCCCCGGAGAAAAATGGTCTCAAAACAGGCCCTTCAGTGGCATGTTTCGGGCAAGTGTTGCGCGATGGTCACGGCTTGCTGCTAAGATTGCCGCTCACGCGGCTCTTTGTTGCGTCCGCGAGCGGGCCGTGGCTACGATTCCGACCAATCGCGAAGCGTATTGTCTCCAGGGAAAAGATCGATGAGACCGAACGGCCGTCACACCGCCGGCGCCAGCCAGTTGTCCGCCCTCCGCATGTGGGCGATGGGCCTGGTCCTGCTGTCAGCTGTTGCCATCAGCCCGACCACCGCCAAAGCCGCGCCGAGCCAGGCCGCGGTGGCGACGACGCATGTCTACCTGCTCCGTGGCGTGCTCAACATCTTCTCGCTCGGGCTCGACACGATCGGCGCCCGGCTCCAGGCGCAGGGCGTCCCGGTGACCGTCGCCAACTTCGTGTCCTGGTCCTCGCTCGCCGATGAAGCGGCAGCCGCCTACAGGGCCGGCCGGATCAAGACCATCATCCTGGTCGGCCATTCCTCCGGCGCGACCGCGCTGCCGGACATGATCGCCAAGCTCAATCAGCTCGGCGTGCCCGTGAAGCTCGCGATCGGCCTCGATTCCGTGTTCAAGACCAAGCTCTCGACCGGCGCGGAGCGTTACATCAACATCTATATCGGCGATGGTCCCGGCGAGCCGGTGCGGGCCGCAGCGGGCTTCCGCGGCAAGCTTGACAATGTCGACGTGCGCGGCACCGGCGTCGGCCACATCTCGATCGACAAGAACGAGGCGATCCAGCGTCGCGTCATCGCCGAGATCGACGCCGCCATCATGCGTTCGCGCGCACCGGCAGCGCCGGTCGCCGAACCCGGCACGCCGCGACGGGCACGCTCGGCGGCTGCGACGGCTCCGGCGAGGAACTGAAGCTGGCCGCTCATTCTTCCGCGTGATGCCGCCTAAGCTGCCGTCACACGCACGGGCATGCTCTCCAATCCACGCAGGGAATTGTTGAGCCTGCGTTTCGGCTCGGCCGTGAGCTCGATCGTCTTCACCCGCCTTGCGAGCTCGCTGAAGATCAATTCGCCTTCCAGGCGTGCGATCATCTGGCCGACGCAGGCGTGAATGCCGGCGCCGAAGCCGACATGGCCGGTCGCGGCCCGCTCGATGTCGAACCGGTCCGGACCTTCCCAGCGCGCGGGATCGCGGTTGGCCGAGGCCATGAACAACAGCACCTTGCGGTGAGCGGGAATCACGCCGCCGCCGATCTCGACGTCGCGCGAAGTGGTGCGAAAGAATGTCTGCACCGGTGAATCGTAGCGCAGGCCTTCCTCGAAAGTGTTGCGCGCCAGCTCCGGCCTGTGGTGGAGCTTGCGGTACTCATCCGCATGGGTGGCGAGCGCGAGCAGGGTGTTGCCGATGCCGTTGACGGTGGTGTCGATCCCGGCAGTGAGGAATGGCCGCACCAGATGCGTTGCCTCGTGCTCGCTGATCTCGCCCTCGTCGGCCGCCTGGTAGATCATCATGCCAAGGCTGTCGGCCCGCAGCGCATTCCGCGCACAACATTCCATGATCCAGCTCTGCGCGGCGAGCCCTTCGTTCCGTGAGGCCGCGGCTATCTCGTTCTCCGGGCCGAAGCTGTTGAACACGAACGTGCTCCAGGCCAGGAGCTTCTCGCGGCCGTCGGGCCGGATGCCGATCGCGTCCGGAAACACCTTCATCGGATAGGCTTCGGCAAGATCGGTGACGGCATCGAACGAGCCCTTGTCGATCAGCTCCGTGACCTTCTGCTCGGCCTCCCGCTGGAACGTGTCCCGCAGCTTCCGCGCGACGCCTGTAGACAGCGTGCGGCCGAGCACCCGCCGGCCCTTGTCGTGGTCGGGCGGATCGATCTGGAGCGTGAGCGGCTTCGGCAGTGCAGGGTTCATCCCGTGCAGCCCGACGCCCTCGCCACTGATGAACGTCTTCCAGTCCTTCAGGGCCGGCTCGACCCCGCCATAGCCGGCCATCGCCCACACGCCGTATCGCTCCAGCGCGAAGACGGGCCCGAATGCGCGCAGCGCCTCGTAGGCCGGATAGGGGTCCGTCAGGAAGTCCGGCGCAAAGGGATCGACCGGACTAGATGCAATGCCGCTCATCGTCAGCTCCGCGTCTATTGCTTGCTAAGCGCGCACTGGCCTTCGCTCTCGGCGCGGAATGCGTCCTCGCCCTTGATGGTGGCGACGACCTTCAGCAGGTCCCAGGCGGATGTCGACTCCTCGGGCGACTTGACCTGGAGAAGGTAGAGCGGATGGACCTTGCGTCCGTCCTTGCGGATATAGCCCTTGCCGAACAGCGGATCGTCGGTCGGCATCTCCTTCATCGCGGCGACGACGGCTTTGCCATCCTTGGCGCTGCCGGCTTTGTCCACGGCCTTGAGATAGTGAACGACCGAGGCATAGACGCCGGCCTGCATGTCGTTCGGATAGGCTTTCGAGGGAATGCGCTCGGCGAAGCGCTTTGCGAAGGCGCGCGTGCCGTCGTTCAGGTCCCAATAGAACGGATTCATGATCTGCGCGCCTTGCGCAAACTTCAGGCCGAGCGCGGGAAGGCCGTTCATGCCCAGGATCAACCCGACCAGTCTGTGGTCCTTGGTCAGCCCGAACTCGGCGGCCTGCTTCATCGACGTGATGGTGTCGTCGCCGGCATTGGCGAAGCCGACGACGTTCGCGCCCGAGGCCTGGGCCTGCAGCAGGAACGAGGCGTAGTCGGCCGTTCCCAGCGGATGCCGCACGCTGCCGAGCACCTCGCCGCCGGCCGCTTTCACGGCCTCCGCCGCCTGCTTCTCCAGATCATGACCGAACGCGTAATCGGCGGTGATGAAGAACCATTTCTTGCCGCCCTGTTGCACGATCGCCTTGCCGAGGCCGCGGCCATAGGCATAGGTGTCGTAGGTCCAGTGCACGGTGTTCGGCGTGCACTTCTCGCCGGTCAGCAGCACCGTTCCGGCGCCCGATCCGACAAACACTTTGTTCTTCTCGGCGCTCATGCCGGCGACCGCAAGCGCGATCGAGGAATTCGGAAGGTCGAAGATCGCATCGACGCCGTCGTTCTCGTACCAGCGCCGCGCGATGCCGATCCCGATGTCGGTCTTGTTCTGGTGATCGGCGGCGACGACCTCGACGGTCTTGCCGCCGGCTTTTCCGCCGTAATCCTCGACCGCCATTCTTGCAGCGACGACCGAGCCGATGCCCTGATAGCTCGCGAACGGACCGGACTGATCGTTCAAGACGCCGATCTTCACGACGTCCTGGGCGAATGCCGGAGCGGCGCACGCCAGCATCAAGGCTGAAATGAACAGTTTATGCAGGAATTTGCCGTTCATTGTGTCCCTCCCATGCGCGGTCTTGGTGCCGCTGAATAATAGTTATATTTTATAGCTATTTCTGAGAGTGTCAATTCGACTGGCGGTAAGGATCGAGGACCATGAGCGCGAGAGCGTTGCGACGAGGGGCCAAATCGGCTCAACAAGCGGAGAACTCACTGGATTTGCGGGTGCTGCAGCGGACGCCGGGCTTCATGCTCCGCCTGGCGCAATTGAAGTTCTTCGAAGGCTTCTACGAGGAGTTCGCCGCGCTGGGTCTGACGCCGGCGACCTATGCGATCTTCGTCGTCATTCGCGACAATCCGGGCGTGCCGCCGAGCAGCCTTGCCAGCCTGCTGCGGCTGCGCCTGCCGAACCTGATCAAGATCCTGAACGAGCTCGAATCCTCCGGTTTCATCAAGCGCAACCGCTCGAAGTCGGATCGCCGCGCCGTCGAGCTCGTGCTCACACCGAAAGGCGCAAAGCTCATTGCGGAGGGGGCAAGGCTGACGGAGCCCTATAACCGGACGATGCTGGCCCCGCTCAGCGAGACCGAGCAGCGCACGCTGCTCGATCTCCTGAACCGGATGCTGCCGCTTTAGGGCCGCGCCCCGATACCCAATTCAGGTCATGGCAGGAACGCGCGAATGCTCTGCGCGATCTGCTGCGCATGCGTCTCCAGCGCGAAATGACCGGTGTCGAAGAACTGCACCACGGCATTGGGATTGTCGCGCTTGAACGCCTCGGCGCCGGGAGGGATGAAGAACGGGTCGTTCTTGCCCCAGACCGCCAGGAACGGCGGCTTGTGCTTGCGGAAATAGTCCTGGAAGGCGGGATAGAGCGCAACGTTGCTCTTGTAGTCGCCGAACAGGTCTAGCTGCACGTCGTCCGAGCCCGGACGCGCCAGATAGAAATTGTCGAGATTCTGTCCGTCCGGCGACACGGTCGCTGGATCGGAGACACCATGCGTGTACTGCCAGCGCGTCGCCTCCGGCGTGAGGAAGGCGCGCAACGCCTCGCGGTTGGCGGGCGAGGGGTCCTGCCAATAGGCCTTGATCGGGGTCCAGCCGTCGCTGAGGCCGTCCTCATAGGCGTTGCCGTTCTGCGAGATGATCGCGGTGATCCGTTCGGGATGGCGCAGCGCGAGGCGGAAGCCGGTCGGCGCGCCATAGTCGAAGACGTAGACGGCGAAGCGATCGAAGCCGATCACCTCGGTGAAGCGCTCGATCACCTGCGCGACATTGTCGAAGCTGTAGCGGAAGCTTTCGCGCGGAGGCATGTCGGACTGGCCGAAGCCGGGAAGGTCGGGCGCGACGATGTGGAATTTGTCGGCGAGCAGCGGGATCAGATCGCGGAACATGTGACCGGCGCTCGGGAAGCCGTGCAGCAGCAGGAGCTTCGGCGCGCCTCGGGGGCCGGCCTCGCGATAGAACACCTTGAAGCCATCGACGTCTGCGGTGCGGTAGGTGGTCGGGGCCATGGCGGTCTCCAATCTTCTGTAACCTGTTAAAAGCCTATATTCAGGTTACACCGCGTGGCATAACTTGTCAACTGCACTTTTACAGGTTACATCTAGGCGACCTCTTACACAGGCCAAGGACCCGCGCATGGACCGCCCGCCCGCCATGTTCATCGCCGACTCGCTCGGCCTCGACTTCCTCAACTCGGTGGCGACACCGGTCGATACGCCGGTCGACTGGATCGACGATGGCGATGGCCTGATCGACTGGCTGGCGCAGGCGAAGCTGGTGCCGACGGATGAGCTGCACGCATTGAGGGTGGGCGCGAGGCCGGACGAACTGGACAAGGTCGCAGATCAGGCGCGCGCCTTGCGCGAGTGGTTCAGGGGATTTGTTCTGGAGCATGCGGGCCGGCCGCTCACCGCGAAGGCACTGCATGAGCTTGGCCCCTTGAACAGCCTCCTGGAGCGCGATGAGGCCTTCCCGCAAATTGTGCCTCGCCTCGGTGAGGAAGGTCTTGCGTTGCAAGGGATGCGGCGCTGGCGATCGCCGGAATCACTGCTGCTGCCGGTCGGTGAAGCCTTGGCCAAATTCGTCTGCGAGGAGGACTTTTCCAACGTGAAGGCGTGCGAGGGCCATAACTGCACGATGCTGTTCGCCGACCACACCCACAGGCGCGGGCGTCGATGGTGCGTCATGGCGGTCTGCGGCAACCGCGCCAAGCAGGCCGCGCATCGCAGCCGGCTCAAGAGAGCAGGCAGTGACGGACCGAGAGCGGCCCATCCGTTCACGGAGCCTTGATGCGCGCGCTGCGTCGCGCCCCGGTTCCCGCGCCCCAAAATCCGCCAAATCGGTTGTCACTAAGCCGGTTTGGGAGAGCCCTTGCCTCCCGTGGTGGGACTGCTGGACGGATGATTGATTCGAGGCGACTCCTCGCGCTGGCGGCAGTCGCGCTGCTCGCCTTGAGCAGCGGCATGGCCGCGGCTTCTCCGGCCAAGTCCAAGACCACCGCGGTGGCCCCCGCCGCGCCGCCGCCGCCTCCGCCGTTCGAGCCATTGCCGCCGCCGAAAGTCTACCTGTTCCGCGGTGCGATGGGCCCGATCTTCTCGACCGGCATGGACCGGCTCAGCGAGAAGCTGACGCAGGCCGGCTTTTCCGCCGACGTCTATGAATTTACCCTGTGCCGGCTGATCGGCAACCGCGCCATCGCCAGCTACAAGGAGAAGCCGGCGCCGATCGTGCTGATCGGCCACTCCATGGGCGGGCTGTGCTCGATCGTCATCTCGGAGATGGCGGCCAAGGAGAACGTCCCGATCAGCCTCGTCATCGCCATCGACCCTGCGCATGCGACCGGCGATGTGCCGCTCAATGTCGAGCGCTTCATCAACATCTTCCTGTCCGACAGCGTGCTCGGCGGCGGCGACGTCGTGGCCGTGCCCGGCTTTCGCGGCCACTATGCCAGCTACGACCTGAAGGAAAATTCGCGGGTCTCGCACATCAACATCGAAAAGTCCGACGACATCCACCGCCAGATCGTCGAGATGGTGACACAGCTGCCGCGCATTCCGCCGCAGACCCAGGCCGATGCCGTGCCGCTGCGCTATCTCGTGCCTGCGGATACGCTGGTCGAATTGTGGGATAGCGGGGTGCGGGTGCCGGTGCGGCGCGGCGACACCATGGAGAGCATCGCCGCAGCCAATCGCGTGCCGCTGTGGACGCTCGCGCAGAGCAACTCGCTGCCGGAAAACGCGCAGCTCACCCCGGGCCAGACCATCATCGTCCCGCGCCACCTGACGCCGCCCGAGCCGGCCGCCGCGATGGCACTGCCACCGCCTCCGTCGGCTGGGCGGAAATGAGCAGATTCGTCCTGCCCGGGCTTGTCCGGCAGGGGGTAGAGCAGTGATCAGACATTCGACCCGTTGATCGCGTCGATCACCGCATCTGTCACTTCCTTCGTCGTGGCCTTGCCCCCGACATCGGGCGTCAGAGTGCCGGCCGCGCAGACGCGTTCGACCGCCGCCATCAGCCGCGAGGCCGCATCCTTCTCGCCGAGATGCTCGAGCATCTGCGCGCCAGTCCAAAACGTCGCGACCGGGTTGGCGATGCCCTTGCCGGTGATGTCGAAGGCCGAGCCGTGGATCGGCTCGAACATCGAGGGAAAGCGGCGCTGCGGATCGATGTTGCCGGTCGGCGCGACGCCGAGGCTTCCCGCCAGCGCGCCCGCGAGATCGGACAGGATGTCGGCATGGAGATTGGTCGCCACGATGGTGTCGAGGCTCTTCGGATGCAGCGTCATGCGCACGGTCATGGCGTCGACCAGCATCTTGTCCCAGCTGACGTCGGGGAATTCGCCGGCGACCTCGGCCGCGATCTCGTCCCACATCACCATGCCATGGCGCTGCGCGTTCGATTTGGTCACGACGGTGAGCAGCTTGCGCGGACGTGACTGCGCGAGCTGGAACGCGTAGCGCATGATCCGCGTCACGCCGACCCGGGTGAACACCGCCACCTCGGTGCCGACCTCTTCCGGCAGGCCCCGGTGGGCGCGGCCGCCCATGCCGGCATATTCGCCTTCCGAATTCTCGCGCACGATCACCCAGTCGAGATCGCCGACACCGACATTGCGCAGCGGTGAGGCCACGCCCGGCAGGATTTTTGTCGGCCGCACATTGGCGTATTGGTCAAAGCCCTGGCAGATCGGCAGCCGCAGGCCCCACAGCGTGATGTGGTCGGGCACATCGGGGGCGCCGACCGCGCCGAAATAGATCGCGTCGAACTTCTTCAGCTCGGTGAGGCCGTCCGCCGGCATCATGACGCCGTGCTTCTTGTAATAGTCCGAGCCCCAGTCGAACGTCTTGACGTCGAAGGCGATATCGCCGCTGCGTTTTGCCAGCGCCTCCAGCACGCGAATTCCGGCCGAGATCACCTCGGGACCGATGCCGTCGGCGGGGATGGCTGCGATCGAATGGGTGCGCATGGGGTTGCTCCGTATCAGTGAGATGGCGGCATCACAGTCCAGGCTGCAGCTTGCCGGCCGCAAGGCCAATTCAATTCGCGCTGGCTTATACAGAAAATGATGCGCTATGACATCAGTCCAGCGGGAAAGTCGGATGCGATGACCGATCAGAGGGTCCAGAGCGAGTTGCGGGTTGCCGTTGCAGGGCTGGGCTCGATCGGCACCAAGATCGCGACCGCGCTCGACCGGGGCATCGAGGGCCTGGCGCTGTCCGCCGTCGCCGTGCGCGATCCCGCCAGGCATCAGGCCTTCCTCGACGGCCTGCGTTGCCCGCCGCAGGTTCTGTCCCTCGACCAGCTCGGCGAGGCCGCCGATATCGTGGTCGAGTGCGCGCCGAGCAGTCAGCTGCGCGCGATCGTCGAGCCCGCGGTGAAGCGCGGCAAGGCCGCGGTCGTGGTCAGCGTCGGCGGCCTGCTCGACAATTTCGATCTCGTCGATCTCGCCCGCGCCAATGGCGGCCGCATCATGGTGCCGACCGGCGCGCTGATCGGGCTCGATGCCGTCAACGCCGCCGCGATCGGCACCATTCATTCGGTGAAGATGGTGACGCGCAAGCCGATCGACGGGCTCAAGGGCGCGCCGTTCATCGTTCAGAACAATATCGACATCGACAATCTGCGCGAGCCGCTGAAGCTGTTCGAGGGCAGCGCGCGCGAAGCGGCGAAGGGCTTTCCGGCGAACGTCAACGTCGCCGTCGCGCTGTCGCTGGCGGGCATCGGGCCCGATCGCACCCAAATTCAGGTTTGGGCCGACCCGACCGTGACGCGCAACGTTCACCGCATCGAGGTCGAAGCGGATTCGGCGCGGTTCTCGATGGGGATCGAGAACATCCCGTCCGGGAATCCCAAGACCGGGCTGATCACGGCGCTCTCGGTGATCGCGTTGCTACGCAAGCAGCGCGCCACGCTGTGCGTGGGGACCTGATCCCTACGCGCCCGTCACGCGCCAGATCACGTTGCCGACGTCGTCGGCCATCAGCAGCGACTTCCTGTCGGGGCCGATCACGACGCCGACCGGACGGCCATAGGATTCCTTCTCGTCCGGGGACAGGAAGCCCGACAGGATGTCGCGCGAGGGGCCGGACGGCTTGCCGTTTTCGAACGGGATGAACACCAGCTTGTAGCCGGACAGCTTGCTGCGATTCCACGAACCATGCTGGCCGATCACCATGCCGTCCGGGAAGCCCGGCAGCGTGCCCGCCGGCATCCAGCACAGGCCCAGCGAAGCGGTGTGGCCGCCGAGCGCATAGTCCGGTTGAAGCGCCTTGGCGACCATCGCCGGATCCTGCGGCACGCGGTCGTCCACCGTCTTGCCCCAGTAGCAATAGGGCCAGCCGTAGAAGCCGCCGTCGCGCACCGAGGTGAGATAATCGGGCGGGGTCTCGTCGCCGAGGCCGTCGCGCTCGTTGACGACGGTCCAGAGCGCATTCGTACTCGGCTCCCAGGCAAGGCCCACGGGATTGCGCAGGCCGGCGCCGAAGATGCGATGCGTGCCGGCAACGAGATCGAGCTCGTAGACCGCGGCGCGGCCTTCCTCGACCTCGAAGCCCATCTCGGCGATGTTGCTGAGCGAGCCGACGCCGGCATAGAGCTTCTTGCCGTCGGGGCTTGCCAGCAGGCTGCGCGTCCAGTGGCCACCCGGCTTGAACGTCGTGAGTCTCTTGCCTGGCGCGGTGATGCGGTCGGCATTGGCGACGTAGGGGAAGGCCATCACGCCATCGGTGTTGCCGACGTAGAAGGTGTCGCCGACCAGCGCCATGCCGAAGGGCTGATTGAGGTTCTCCATGAAGGCGCCGCGAATTTCGGCGACGCCGTCGCCGTCCTTGTCGCGCAAGAGCGTGATGCGGTTGGCGGACACGCCGAGCGCCGCGGCGCGCCGCATCGTCGCCTGCATCGCATAGTGGAACACGCTGCGCGGGGCGCCCGCGATCTGCGTTGCCTCCGCGATCAGCACATCGCCATTGGGCAGCACCTCGATCCAGCGCGGATGATCGAGCCCGGTTGCGAAGGCATTGACCTCGAGCCCGGGCGCGACCGCCGGCTTCCGGGCCTCGCTCCAGCCGCGCGCGGTCGGCATCTTCAAGGTCGGGATCGCGCCTTGCGGCTTCGCTTCGGGGATGGCGGGCTGCGCTCCCCAGGCCGGCGCGGGCTCGGTGCCCGTCATCTTGCGCCATTGCAGCGCGATGCCGCCGATGAACGCGACGAACTGCGCGAAGATGCTGGAAAACGTCATGAGAAGCCCCTGTCGAACCCTCAAGGCACATTCAACGCCGGATCGCCCAAAACCCCGCGCGGGCTCAGGCCTGATCGTCGACCTCTCCAGATCCACGATAGAATGTCGTCGTGCCTCGTTGCGCGCGCATCCAACTGGCTGACGGTAAAAAGGTCAACCTGTGCGGGCTCTGATCGAGCCGTTTATGACGCGGATGCAGCACGCCGAATTTGCATGGCAAGAATACGGTAGCGCAAAACTCTCGGCGTCGTCCCGGCCCCCGTGCGCAACTGCGCACCAGGCCGGGACGACACCGAGTGTGTACGCGCTCGACGCCCTTACCGAGGCGACAGGAACGGGATGATCATCGGCACGCGGCGGCAATAGGCGCCGTAGGCGTCTTCGCCGAGCTCCTTGGAGAGGAACACCTCTTCCATCCGGCCCTTCTGCCACATGCCGAGCGAGATCAGGATGGCGCCGAGGATCGCGGTCACCGTGCCGACCGCGATGCCGGTCGCAAGCATGCCGGCGATCAGGCCGGTATAGATCGGGTGGCGGACGATGCCGTACGGGCCGGTGTCGATGACGCGGTGGTCTTCCTTGTGGGTGATCGTGTTGGACCAGAACTTGCCGAGATGCAGCCGTCCCCACCAGGTGAAGGAGATGCCGGCCAGCACGATCAGCGCCGTGATGTAGACACCCAGGTTGCTGAACACCCAGAGCGGCTTCTCGTTCAGGATCTCCGCGGTCCACGGCGTGAACAGGATGCCGCCGACCAGGATCGGGATGCGATAGCGGCCCGACTCCAGCGTCATCACCTGCTTTTGCGTGCGCCCCTGCCAGAACGAGGCGCCGACCCAGCTGGCGAGCCAGGCGAGCCAGATCAGGGCGAGCAGTTGCGTCGGCCAGGTCGTGGTCCAGCCACCCCAGGCGACAGAGAGAAGCTTGCTGAAATCAAAGGACATGAAGGTTCTTTGCGTTTGGGCGGAGCGATCAGCTCGCGCGCGAGGAGAGCGCGTGATGCTTGATGGCGCCGGAGGGCTGCTGGCCGTTGCGGGCGAGCAGATGGGTGATGGTTTCGCGCAAGACCGGCTCGATCGGGCGCGGCGAATAGCCGAGCTCGGTGCGCGCCTTGCCGATCGAGAGGTCGCTTGCGGCGAGCGCGATGCGCACGCCCTCGGCAGTGCCGTTGGGCGGCCGGCGGGTGACGTGATCGGCAATGAATTCGAGCATGATGGCGGAGAGCTCGGCGATCTTTCCGGGCACGACGACCGGAAACTGCCGGCGGCCGCTCATCGCCGACATCATGCGCAGAATGCGCCCGAGCGGGACGCAGTCGCCGCCGAGGATGTAGCGCTGGCCGAGGCGGCCGCGTTCCATGGTCAGCACGAGGCCCATGGCGACGTCGCGGACGTCGACGAGATTGACCAGGAAGTCGAGATGCGGCTGCACCTTCTTCTGGAGGAAGTACCAGAGCATCGCGGTCGGCGGCGTCAGATTGTGGTCGGCAGCACCGATCGGCATGGTCGGCGTGCCGATCACGAGAGGGAAGCCCGCGGCCGCGGCCTTGGCGGCGTGATGCTCGGCGAGCGATTTAGACCGCGTATAGGCGCCGGGCATCGCGTCGGCAGGCTGCAGCGCCTCTTCGGCGGGAATGCCTTTGAGGTCGGAATAGGGGAACAGGATCGATTCGGTCGAGCAGTGCAGGAAGCGCGACACGCCGCGCTTCATTGCGGCTGCGAGCACGATTTCGGTGCCCCGGCAATTGACGTCGTGAAAGTCCTGCTTGTTGGCGACCCACATGCCGGGCAGGCCGGCAAGGTGATAGACCTGATCGACACCGGCGATCGCAGCATCGACCGCGGCGCCGTCCAGCACCGAGCCGTGGACGTGTTCAACGTCCGCGTTCGCCGCGGTCGGCGCGCGGACATCGAGAACACGCACCCGCTGCCCTCGGGCGCAGAGCGCTTCGACGAGATGATGTCCGATGAAGCCACTGCCACCGGTAACCAGGACGAGAGCCATGCAGAAGGTTGCTGTTTCGCTTCTAGAGCTATTGGGTTGAAAGGGAACTGGCCGGAAGAGGCGCCAGAATCGCGGCAAGGTCGCGACGGAAGCCCAATGCGATGAATAATTTCGCCATCACGAACATCGGTCCAAGCAAAAGATGCGAGGGAAAAGTGAACAACGAGGCCTCGCGGCCCTCAAAAACCTTGTGGCCGATGGTCTGCGCGGCGAGGCCGAGCACGACCAGCGTGGCGAAAATCGCCCACATCGTCGCGGTGCTGACTTGCGCCGCAATTGTCGTCGCAACCGAAAACAGCACGATAGAAACGGCCAGAATGCCGAGCCCGAGCGCCGCGTCGAGCAGCAGCCAATAGATCAATACCGGCAAGGCCAGGATCACCGCCAGGCTGACGTTGAAACCGAGCAGCGGAAGCTTGACCAGCGTCAGCGGCAGCACGGCGCCGGTGAACAGCAACAAAATGCCGACCACATGCATCGCCGTATTCCGGGGATCGCGATGGTACTCGACGTAGACGGCAAGTTGGCGCTGAAAAAAGCCACCCATTTCGGTCTCATGCAGCACGGGGTCGGGGGAAGGGCGAACAGAGGCTATAGCACTGGACCCGGCGGTGCACAAACCGGCACTTTTGTCGCGCCAAGCTGTGCTGGCGCGCCCCGGGACAGGCTGCAAAACGCCAGCGCTTCAAAGGGTTCCGTTCGCCGTGGAACCGCGTTCGCTCACCGCTTTTTGGCGGGCTTTTTCGCCGCAGGCGCAGGTGCCGCAGCCGGATGCGGCTCCTCCGGCAGCCTGGCATAGGTCAGGATCTGCAGCTGCCCGTTGACGGCCGAGGTCGGCTTGGCCCGGTCAAGAAGCTGCTCCTCGCCGAGGCCGATCGGATGCAGCCGCTTGGTCGAGATCTTGAACGTGTTCACCAGCACGTCGCGGATCGCATCGGCCCGGCGCTGGCTCAGGATCGCATTGGCCTCGCGCGTCTTCGAGTTGGATTCGACATGGCCGACGATCAGGAAGGTGTAGGGCAGCAGCGAGGAATGCACCAGCGCATCAGCGATCCGGCCGACGGTCTGGTAGGACGCCGGCTGGATGATCGGGGTGTCGGCGTCGAACTGGATCTGTGCATTGAAGGCGGGCAGCTTGGCGAGGTCGGGCGCGATCAGTGGCCGGTTCACGGGGCCCGGATCGTTCTTGATCCTGGTCTTGGCACGCTCCATCACCTGCTGCTTCAGCGCGGGCAGATCGAACTCGGCGGCTTCTTCGAAATGGTTGAGCTTGCCGACGATGTCGTCGCGGGTCGGCGCCGCCGTCTGCGCGCGTGCCGCGCTCGCGAGCACCACGAAGCCCAGCGCGATGCCCAATCTTGCGGTGGCGAGCCCCTTCGCGCGCATCAGCGATACCCCGCGTCGTCGACGGCCTTCAGGCAGTTGTTGCTGATGCCCTTGGGCGTCGACACCAGGCAGGGGACCGACTTGCTGGTCTCCTTGGTCGAGCCGCCGCAGACCTTGACGATCTCGCGCTGGCACGCATTTGCCACCGTGACGCGCGCGGCGACGCGCTTCTGAATCGCGTCGAAGACGCCGAGATAATCGCTCGCGCACTGCGGCGATAGCACGTCGCGGTTGCGCGACAGGCACTCCTTCAGACGGGTCGAGTCCGGATTGACGCCGCGGCAATTGGCGACGATTTCCGCGCCGCAGCTCGCCGCCAGCTTTCCGATCGAATCGCCAAAGCTCATGGTCTCCGCCGCCGCAAGCGACGGCATCCCCAATGCAAGCAGGATCAGCGTGATGGAGCCCCGGACCATGGGTTTATCTGATACGGGGAAGTTCGCGGTGGTCAAGTGGCGTTCGGGGGAGAACTGTCGAGAGTCCGGCAAGTGCGGCGATCAGTCCTCACTCCGCGGCGTCGGTGCGGGGAGGCCATTCGATCAGGAGGGCGGTGTGGTTCCTGAGGTCGTCCGCAAATTCCGGGTCGGCCTCGACCTCGGCGAGCGTCCTCGGTGGGGGAAGCTGGCGGCCGTCCTCAATCAGGTCCTGCGCGTAGAGCGCGAGCGCCTCGGACGCGTTCTCCAGGGCCTCGTCGGCCTCGTCGCCGCCGGAGAAGCAGCCGGGCAGGTCCGGAAACCAGACGCCAACGGCCTCGTCCGGGCCGGCGTTCTCGATGATGGCAACGTACTGAGCCATATCGCGCCTCACGCCCGCTGCACGAAACTGTCCACGACCTTCTTCTCGCCGGCCTTGTCGAAGGCGATGGTGAGCTTGTTGCCGTCGATCTTGGTGATGCGCCCGTAGCCGAATTTCTGGTGGAAGACACGGTCTTCGAGCGAGAATTCGGACGTCGTGCCGGTGGATTTGGCGACCAGCTCGCCCTCGATCGTCAGGGGGCCGCGGCGGCGGGAGGAGAAGCTGCCGAAATCCGGGCCGGATGATGACGATGAGAACGTCGCGGCCTCTTCCTCGAAGCCGCCCCGGCCGCCGCTTCTGCCGCCGCCGCCGCGATTGCGGTTGGCCTGCGCGCGCTGCCAGCCAGGCGTCGTGTAGCTGGAGCCGAATGCCTCCATGTCGTCGAAGCGCGAGGCGCCGTAGCCGCCGGTGCCGCCCCAGGCCGAACCGCCCTTGGACTCCGTGATCTCGACATTGGCCGCGGGCAATTCGTCGAGGAAGCGCGAGGGGATCGTGGTCGACCAGGTGCCGTGAATCCGCCGGTTGGTCGCGAAATAGATCATGGCGCGGCGGCGCGCCCGGGTCAGGCCGACATGGCCGAGCCGGCGTTCTTCCTCGAGGCCGGCGCGGCCCTGTTCGTCCAGCGTGCGCTGGCTCGGGAACAGGCCTTCCTCCCAGCCGGGCAGGAACACGTTGTCGAATTCGAGGCCCTTGGCCGAATGCAGCGTCATCAGCGAGACGGCTTCGTCCTCGGCGCCGCCCTCGCGGTCCATCACCAGCGAGATGTGCTCCAGGAATCCCTGCAGGTTCTCGAACTCCTCCATCGAGCGCACGAGTTCTTTCAGGTTCTCCAGCCGGCCCGCGGCGTCCGCCGAGCGGTCCTTCTGCCACATCTCGGTATAGCCGCTCTCGTCGAGCACGATCTGTGCGAGATCGGTGTGCGCGGTGACCTCGCGCTGGGCGCGCCAGCGCTCGAACTGGGCGACGACCTCGCGAAGCGAGCCGCGCGCCTTCGGCTTAAGCTCGTCGGTCTCGACCACCGCGCGGGCCGCCTCGAACAAGGGAATGCGGCGCTTGCGGGCGTGGTCATGCAACATCTGAACGGTGGCATCGCCGAGGCCCCGCTTGGGCACATTGATGATGCGCTCGAAGGCGAGATCGTCGGCGGGCGAATTGATGACGCGCAAGTACGCCAGCGCGTCGCGGATCTCGGCGCGCTCGTAGAAGCGCGGGCCGCCGATGACGCGATAGGGCAGCCCGAGCGTGACGAAACGGTCTTCGAACTCGCGCATCTGGTAGGAGGCGCGCACCAGGATCGCGATCTCGTTGAGCTTCTCGCCCTGGCGCTGCAGCTGCTCGATCTCCTCGCCGATGCCGCGGGCTTCCTCTTCGGAATCCCAGGAGCCCGTGACGGTGACCTTCTCGCCGTCCTGGTCCTCGGTGCGCAGCGTCTTGCCGAGCCGGCCTTCATTGTGCGCGATCAGATGCGAGGCGGCGGCGAGGATGTGGCCGGTCGAGCGGTAGTTGCGCTCCAGGCGAATGACTTTCGCGCCGGGGAAATCGTGCTCGAAGCGTAGGATGTTGTCGACCTCGGCGCCGCGCCAGCCATAGATCGACTGGTCGTCGTCGCCGACGCAGCAGATGTTCTTGGTGGGCGCCGCAGAAGCAGCCGCCAGCGCCGCCCGCTCCGTCATTCCGGGATGCGCCGCAGGCGCAGACCCGGAATCTAGAGCTGAGGACTCATCTCCGGATTCCGGATTCAGCTCTTCGAGCCGCCCCGGAATGACGGTAGGCGGAGCTGGCTTCGCCGGCGCCTGCGACAGCAGCCGCAGCCACAGATATTGCGCGACGTTGGTGTCCTGGTATTCGTCGACCAGGATGTATTTGAAGCGCTGCTGGTACTGCCGCAGGATATCCGGGTGCTCGCGGAAGATCCGGATGTTCTCCAGCAGGAGATCGCCGAAATCGGCCGCGTTCAGGATCTTCAGCCGCTCCTGGTAGCTCGCATAGAGCTTGCCGCCCTTGCCGTTGGCGAACACCGCGGCCTCGCCCGACGGCACTTGCGAGGGCATCAGGCCGCGGTTCTTCCAGCCGTCGATCAGTCCGGCGAGCATGCGTGCCGGCCAGCGCTTGTCGTCGATGTTCTCGGCCTGCAGCAGCTGCTTGAGCAGCCGGACTTGGTCGTCGACGTCGAGCACGGTGAAGTTCGACTTGAGCTGCGCCAGCTCGGCATGGAAGCGCAGGATGCGGCCGCCGATGGAGTGAAAGGTGCCGAGCCACGGCATGCCTTCCACGGCGTGGCCGAGCATCTGGCCGAGCCGGTGCTTCATCTCGCGCGCGGCCTTGTTGGTGAAGGTCACCGACAGGATATCGGCGGGGCGCGCGCGGCCCTGGCTCAGGATATGGGCGATGCGCGTGGTCAAGACGCGCGTCTTGCCGGTGCCGGCGCCGGCCAGCACCAGGACCGGGCCGTCCAATGTCTCCACGGCCTCGCGCTGCTCCGGATTGAGCCCGGAGAGGTATTTGGGGCCCACCGCGGCGCGCGCACGCGCGGCGATGCCGCCTGCTGCGGGCTGGTGGTCGGGTACGCCTGTGATCTTGCTCGGCTCGGTCATGCGAATCATTGGCCCCACGATGGCACCGCGGGGTGACGGGAGGGAGCCTTCTTAACAGGGATTGCTGCCTATATGGGTCGCCGGGACAGGGTTTTCCACGTGCGCGGCAGGCCGATTTGTTCCTGCAAGGACCACGAATTTCGCTCCCGCGCGAGCCGGAACCATCGTTCCCGCGTCGAGATTGTCAGGGCAGGTGGCGCGGCAAGCCGCGTCGAGGCAGACAACATCAAGACGAGGGTTTGACCATGCTAGGCTGGGTTGTGACGTTTCTGGTTATCGCACTGATCGCCGGCATCCTGGGCTTTGGCGGCATCGCCGGCGCTTCGATCGAGATCGCCAAGATCATCTTCTTCATCGCAGTTGTTCTCTTCCTGGTCTCGGCCGTCGTCGGCCTTGCCCGCGGCCGCACCAGGGTCTAGCGCAGCGTGTTCACCTCTCCCCGCTGGGGAGAGGTGAACACAAGCGGCAGACGTGGTTGCTACCGCTTCGAGGGCATCGCCACGTTGCGGCCAATGCCCTCGGGTCGCGGCACCGCGCTGTGGGCGCGAGTCACGGCCGCGATGCGCTGCTGGATATCAGGCGGAAACGGCGCAACGCGGCGCACATTCATGTCCATGTGCAGCGACATGTTCTCGGATGTGGCCGACAACCAGCCTTCGGTCGCATGCCGCATCTCCTCGAACGTATGCAGCCGCTTGTCGTCGGCCTCCAGCAGCCAGACGAAGATCTGCACGGGATCGCCGAGGTGGATCTCGCGCAAGTACCGGACGTGGCATTCGGCGGTGAAGGTCGAGCCGCCTCGCTCCTTCATGTAAGTCGGCCCGATCCCGAGCTCGAGCCACAGCTGGTCGATCGCGCGGTCGAACATCACGTTGTAGTAGGCCATGTTGAGATGGCCGTTATAGTCGATCCATTGCGGCTCGATCTGCATGATCGAGGCGCGGAACGGCGCGGCTTTGGGCCTTGATGCGGCAGTCTCCGGCATGTTTCCTTCCAGCTATGCGTCCGGTCGCTTGACTTGACCGGCGTTCTGTCCTTTGCCACGGTTCTTCTGTCGGGAGGAATTCCGTGGGTACGACCATCACCAATAGTCCGCCGCGGCCGGAGCCGAAAGCCCTCGCGAGCGCGCTGGAGCAGCTTGCCGCACGCTTCGGCAACCGCCTCATCACCTCGCAGGCCGTGCGCGAGCAGCACGGCCATACCACCACGTGGATCGTCAACCAGCCGCCGGACGGCGTGGTGATGGCGCAGGAGACGGCCGACATCCAGGACGTGGTGCGGATCTGCGCGAAACATCGCGTGCCGGTCATTGCCTTCGGCACCGGCACCTCGCTCGAGGGCCAGGTCAACGCGCCGGCCGGCGGCATCTCGATCGACCTGCGCGACATGAACAAGGTGCTGGCGGTCCATGCCGAGGATCTCGACTGCGTGATCCAGCCCGGCGTCACCCGCAAGGCGCTGAACGAGCATCTGCGCGACCAGGGCCTGTTCTTCCCGATCGATCCCGGCGCGGACGCCTCGCTCGGCGGCATGGCCTCGACCCGCGCCTCCGGCACCAATGCGGTGCGCTACGGCACCATGCGCGACAGCGTGCTGGCGCTGAAGGTGGTGCGCGGCGACGGCGAGATCATCACGACCGGCACGCGCGCGAAGAAATCGTCTGCGGGCTACGACCTCACGCATCTGTTCGTCGGCGCCGAAGGCACGCTCGGCATCATCTCGGAATTGACCATTCGCCTGCGCGGCATCCCCGAGACGATCGCGGCAGGCGCAGTCTCGTTCGGGACCGTGCACGGCGCCTGCCAGGCCGTGATCCTGGCGATCCAGACCGGCATTCCCGTCGCGCGTATCGAGTTGCTCAATGCGGCGCAGGTCAAGGCCTGCAACGCCTATTCGAAGCTGACGCTGCCCGAGGCGCCGCTCTTGCTGATGGAATTCCACGGCAGCGAGATCGAGGTCGGCGAGCAGTCCAAGGCCTTCGGCGAGATCGCGAAGGAGTGCGGCGGCGGCGACTTCTCCTGGACCACCAAGCCGGAGGACCGCACCAAGCTGTGGCAGGCGCGGCACGACGCCTATTGGTCCGTGAAGGCGCTGCGCCCCGGCGACAGCATCGGCGTGGTCGCGACCGACGTCTGTGTGCCGATTTCGCGGCTCGCCGATTGTGTCAGCGAGACCGAGGAGGATCTCAAGCGTCTCAACCTGCTGTCGCCGATCGTCGGCCACGTCGGCGACGGCAATTTCCACTGCTCGCTGGTCTGCGACACCAACGATGCGAACGAGATGGCGCGCGGCGAGGAGTTCATGCATCGCCTGGTCGAGCGCGCGCAGGCGATGGACGGCACCTGCACCGGCGAGCACGGCATCGGCCAGGGCAAGCAGAAATATCTCGAGGCGGAGCTCGGCCCCGAGGCGCTCGATGCGATGCGGGCGCTGAAGAAGGCGCTCGATCCGCTCAACATCTTCAACCCCGGCAAGATCGTGCCGGGGGCCTAAGGCCTGCGCCGCAAGGTATCGGGAACTTTCGGTAATCTCGCCGGTTCCAACTTCCGCGAAGTTGCAATGCCTCGATGGCAGGGCTGTGCGCGGGAGGCTGCGATGGTGCGACCGGTCATTGGAATTGCCGCGGTGGCCTTTGCCTGCATGCTGGCGGGTGCGGCGCTGGCCAGGGGCGGACATGGCGGGGGCCATGGAGGTGGACACGGAGGCGGGCACGGCGGCGGGCATCACGGTGGCGGCCATTTGCGCGGGCACGGCGGCGGGCATGCGCATGGCGGCGGCCATCATCGCGGAATGCGGTTCACAACCGGCGCCCGACGCGGCGGCCCGAACTTCGGTCGGATCCGCAATGCCGCGATACGGCCGGCGAACTTCCGCAATGCCCTGAACGCCAGCGCATTCCGGAACGGCCGGCTGATCAGCAATCCGGCGGCCCGTGCGCAGATCGCCGCGGCGGCCGCACTTGCCGGCTGGAGCGGCGCAAGCAGCGGATGGTGGCAGCATGCGGGCGGCGGCTATGGCTGGGTCGGACCGCTATTCTGGCCGTTCGCCTATAACGATCTTTACGATTACGCGATCTGGGGCGACGGGCTCGGCTTCTGGGGCTACGGCTATCCGGACATCTATGCCGGCATCTTCGGTCCCTACGGTTATGATCGCCTGTCGGCCTATCTGCCACAGCAGCCGCAGGGACGACGGCGGGCGCGCAGCGCGCCGCTCGATCAGCTCTGCGGCAGCGACCGCCGTGCCATCGTCGGTCTGCCGATCGATCAGATTGCAGCCGCGGTGCAGCCGAGGGATGCGGAAGGCGCCGCTCTCGATGCGCTCGGCAACGCCTCGATCGACGCGGCGGCGCTGATCCGCGCGTCCTGTCCGACGCAGGCCGCAGCGACGGCCCCGGGCCGGCTCGCGGCGATGCAGCTGCGCGTCGAAGCCATGCAGAGGGCGGTCGATCTGGTCCAGCCCGCGCTCGAGACGTTCTATGGTTCGCTCACCGACGAGCAGAAGGCGCGCTTCAACGCACTGGCTGACGATCAGCGTCGTGCCACGGCTGCGAACAATGCGAGCGGATCGTTCGTGCAGGATTGCGGCGCGTCCGCCGCGTTCGATTGGCCCGGCGCCGCGATCGAAGAAAGACTTCGTCCCAACGATACCCAGCGCGCGGCGCTCCAGGTGCTCCAGGACACCAGCGCCAAAGTCAGCGCATCGCTCAAGGCGGCCTGCGAGCCCAACAACGTGATGACACCGCCGGCACGCATGGCCGCGATCCGCAAGCGCCTCGACGCGATGCTGGACGGGATCAAGTCGGTGCGCGCGGCGCTCGATGATTTCTACGCCACGCTGAACGACGAGCAGAAGGCGCAGTTCGAGGCGATCGGGCCGCGCCGCATGTCCTGAAAGAGCCGAGAGCCAACCCATATGGCGAGGAAAACCGCCTCGTCATCGCGGTCCGGTTCAATATACCGCTCGGGCAACAACAGCTCCAGGTTTCGCCGCCTGGGTCTATTGCTTGGGTGACTGCGCCTGCGCCGCCTTGAGCGCGCTCTTGCAGCCCTCCGAAAGCCGATCGAATTTGTCGATCATGCACTGCTTGATGCGCCCTGATCCGGGCATGATGCCAGAGCACAACGCCCGCATGTCGGCAGTGCAGGCTTGGCGTATCTGCTGTCGCTGCGCCTGTGCGGAAGACGCGGACGCGGCTGCGACCGCCGCAATCAGCATTGCAGCGGCCGCGCGTCTCAGCTGATGCAAGCTTGGAGCTCTCACCATGCGCAGACCCTCCGAACGCCCAGGGGCGTGGCAGTCCACCAGCAGCGGCCGGCATGGGGAGGGATCACGTAGGCGTAGGGCCGATACGCATAGGGAATGGCGTCGCGCCGACACAGTCCATTGGGGGTGAGATGCCAGCCGGGTTCACATCCGCCGCTCACCCGGATCAGATCGTCGGGAGCGAGGTGAGGGGTGGGCGGAAAGCCGTACGCAGCCGAGCCTGCGGCCAGCGCCGCTGCGGCGGCCGCCGCCATGATCGTCAGTCTTGTCATTTGGAATCCATCTTCCAGGTTGAACGAGGTTTGCGGCCGCCGGCCGGACCCGGGGGCTGGAAATCAGCCGGCGGCCGCGGCGTGCGGATCAGTAGCGGTATCCGTAGAACGGATAGGCCACGACTGTGCCGCGACGTGTCACGCTGTTGCCGTACGGGCCGGTTGTGGTGCGCGTGTAGTGGTAGGCATGAGGGCCGACGCGCGTGATGCTGCCGGTTCGCGAGACCGTACCTCCGTTCGGCCCGGTTACGGAGATCGAGCGCGAGCAGGTGCCGCCGGCGCAGCCGCCGCTGGCGCTGCCGTAGTAGGTGCCGCGCCCGGTCGTGACGGTGCCGGTGCGGACCCAGGCGTTTGCCTCGGATACGCCGGCCGCGGCCAGGGCGGCTGCGAGTGAGGCCGAAGCCAGGATACGTCTCATCAGTTTCTCCCTCGAAAGAGCGCGCCGGCAACAGTCCGGCCGCGCCGCATGGGGACACTCTTGCCGCGCCTCTTTGCCGCGATATTGCGGGCGAACCTCGATTTGTAACGTCTTGTAACGGCGGCGCGCCGCCTTGTTGCCGCCGACGCATTGATCGACGGATCGTCGTCATGGACAAGCGGACGATCATGATCGTGGAAGATGATCGGGCGGTTCGCCACGAAATCAGGCCGCTGTCGCAGCTGACGGTCGCGGTGGAGCGCTTCGGTACGGCTGCGCAGACTCAGCCCGTCGCGCGCAGCAGCAACAGAAACGGTCCGTTCCGAGCCGGCGGTGCCTAACGTCCAAAGCGCGATGAGATTGGGCGTCATCGCGCTTTGGATTATTGTTCAAGCGCCGCCGCGCGCCGCACCTCGGCTATCTGCGGTATCCGCCGCCATAATTGTCTCCGCCGCGGCCGCCCATTCCCATGCCGAGGCCGATACCAACACCGACGCCGATGCCTTGCATGACAGCTTCGGGCGGCGGGCCGCGATCCGGTGGCGGCGCGCGCTCGTAGATCACCTGGTCAGACGGCGGTCGTCGCTTGGGCGGCGTCTGGACCACCTTTCGCTTCGGCGGGGTCTGGTCGACGCGCTTCTTGATGACGGGCGCGACGCTCGGATTGACCGGCGATGCAGGCGGCGACGGCGTCGTGCACGGGCAGGTGGGAGCCATCGCGACCGCGACGGGCGTCGCCGCGGCGGCCACGGGCACGGCGTAGTTGCGGTTCTGCACGCGCAGCAGTAGCCGGCGCGCGGTTGCAGCCAGGTCGCTGTTGTCCCAGTTGGCCAGATAGGCCTCGAACGAAGCACGCGTGTTGATCGCGGTGGCGCGCTCCCAGGCCAGCATCTGGCGCCGCCGTTCCAGCACGGTGCGCACGCGCGGCGTGCGGGCATCCTGTGCGTACAGCTCGATATAGGCCTGATACGCCTCCACGGTGTCCTCGGTGATCACGAGCTCATAGGCGACCATGGCGGGCTTGCCCTGCAAGGTCTTGCGCCAGTCCTCGACGCTGCGCGTGCCGCTGGCGAGCGCCATCGCGGATGCGCCGGGAAGAGCGGGCGTGCTGCCGCTGCTCTCGCCGAAGAATCTGAAGTCGGTCGTCAGTGACGAACTCTCCCAGGGGATCTGCCGGCCGTCGGTCGATTGCGCGACGGCGACGCGGATGCGCTTGAACACTTCCTCGATCGGCAGATTGGGCTGCTTGGCGATGGTCAGCGCCGCCGTGGTGTAGGGGCTGTCGAGGCCGTTGCCGTCCTCGGCTTCGGCGCCGGGCGAGGTCGAATAGGAAATGAAGGAGCCGGGTGCGCCGGCCTTGGTGTCCACGATCGCAAGTCCGTGGCCGGCGCCGCTCAGCGCCGGGAACGGATTGTTGCGGCAGGCATCGAGCATGAAGATGCGCGCCCGCGTCGGCAGCGCGCCGAGCGTGTTGAGCAGGTCGTTCAGCCGCACGCCCTGGAGCGGAATGTCGGCCTCGCGCTTGGGGTCGAGATCGACGGGAACCAGATAGTTCTCGCCGTCGATCTGGAGGCCATGGCCGGCATAGAACACCAGCGCGACGGTGTCAGCGCCGCTGGCGCCGACCTTGTCGGCGAAATCCGAGATCGCCGCGCGCATCTCGTTCTGTGCCAGATTGGCCGCGGTGGTGACGCTGAAGCCGGCATGGCCGAGCAGCTCGGTCATGCCTTTGGCATCGTTGGCGGCGTTGGGCAGCTCGGGCACGGTGCGATAGGCGGATTGGCCGATCACCAGAGCAAGCCGTGCTTCGGCTGCGGCATCGGTCGGCGTCGTCAATTGCGCGAGCGCAAGAAGACCGGATGCGAGCAGGAAATTGGAAAAGACTCGACGACGCATAGTGTCACCTCCATCGGCAATGCGCGCGATGATGTCACTCTTTCTAGGATGCCGCCATGACGCCGTCTGTGCGCTGGCTCACGTTGGGCTGCGACAAATCGGGCAGTGGGTCTGCCGGAGCCGGCGCGTCCGGCCGTGCGCCGTCACGGCAGTCCGCGGTCCCAGGGCGTCACAGGTGCAAAGCGCGCGGCGAGAAAATCGATGAAGGCGCGCACCTTGGCCGGCGGGCGGCGGTCCGGCAGGTAGACCGCATGCACCGCCGAAGTCTGGATCTCCGGCTGGTCGAGCGGGAGGGCCACGAGCGCGCCGCTGCGAAGATCGTCGGCGATGATGAAGGTGGGCTGTCGCGCGAGGCCGAGGCCGGCCAGCGTCGCCGCGCGCAGCGCATCGCCATTGTTGGCACGCAAGGTGCCGCTGACCTGGACGCGGATCTCGCCCTCGACGCCGAACAGCCATTCCGCCGCGCTGGCCTGCTGCGAGAGCGTGTAGCCGAGGCAATTATGCGCGGCGAGGTCGGCGACGGTGCGCGGTGTGCCGTGCTTGGCAAGATAGGAAGGTGCGGCACAGACCACGAGGCGGTTCGGCGCGAGCTTTCGGGCCACCATGCTGGAGTCGCGCAAGCTGCCGATGCGGATCGCGAGGTCCCAGCCTTCTTCGGCAAGGTCGACGAGGCGATCGTTGAGACCGAGCTCGACCGTGACCTCGGGATGGGCTGCGGAAAACTCCGCGATCGCAGGCGCAATCTGCCTTGTGCCGAACACGACGGGGACGTTGACGCGCAGCAGTCCGCGCGGCTCGACGCGTTCGCGTGCGATCGCGGCGTCGGCTGCCTCCATGTCGGCGAGAATGCGCTCGGCGGATTCCAGATAACTCCGTCCGGCCTCGGTGATGGAGAGCCGCCGGGTGGTGCGGTGGAACAGTTTTGTGCCGAGCCGCGCCTCCAGCGAGCCGACATGCTTGGTCACCATGGTCTGCGACAAGCCCATGGCCCGGGCCGCACCCGAGAGGCTGCCGGCCGCGGCAACTCTCGCGAAGACCTCCAGGCTGGTCAGGCGATCGAGCAAATCTATCTCACTCTATTGGTATGAAGTATATTTCGAAAATAGCAGATTATCGTCGATCCGAGAATAGATCATGGTGCGACGCAAAGGAGACCCACCATGATCGATTCCCGTACCGCCCCTTACGCCGCGCTGGTGCTGCGCGTGACGTTGGGCGCGCTGTTCCTCGCCCATGCCAGCCTGAAGCTCTTCGTGTTCACCCCGGCTGGCACCGCAAAGTTCTTCGGCAGCCTCGGCTTCCCGCCCGAGCTCGCCTATCTCATCATGACCGTGGAAGTCCTCAGCGGCGTCGCTCTGATCCTCGGCGTCTTGACCCGCTATGCGGCGCTGGCCGGAATCCCGATCCTGCTCGGCGCGATCTTCTCGGTGCACGGCGCGGCCGGCTTCTTCTTCACCAATCCGAAGGGCGGCTGGGAATTCCCCGCCTTCTGGGCGATCGCGCTCGTGGCGCAAGCGCTGCTCGGCGACGGCGCCTACGCACTGCGTCCCTCGCGTGATGCCGCGGCGGCGGGCGGCCAGCTGAGCGGCGCGCATTCGCGTTGACATCGGCCATTGTTGAATCGCGAGAGCTGCGGGATCACGGTCCGCAGCTCTTTTGTTGCGCGGGTTATCTGGCCGGTTGATGCTGCGCCTGCTCGTCATCGCCGACCGCTGGACGCGGCGGCCGTGAAGGGTCGGCCCTACAGCCGGTCCACCGCCTTGAACGTCCCGTCCTTCTGGATCACCGTCAAGAACACCTTCGGCGGCGTGTCGATCATGCGCGTGCCGACGGTGACGATGCTGCCGCTGATGTCGAAATGGCCGATATCGTTGATGGCGCGCAACAGGCTCGCGCGCGTCGGATTCGGTCCGGCTTTTTCCAGCGCCGCGGCAGCGAGGCGGCCGGAGAGGTAGCCTTCCAGCGACACGAAGTCCGGCGTCAGCGTCGGATCGAATGCCGTTTGCGCCGCGTGGTAGTCGGCGACGAGCTTGAGCGAACGGTCCCAGGGAAACGGCACGACCTGCGAGACGATGACGCCTTCGCCGTCCGGGCCAAGCTCCCCGGCGAGCGCGTTGGCGCCGACGAAGGAGATGTTGACGAAGGTCGGATAAAAACCGCCGCGATGCGCGAGCTTGATGAATTCCGCGCAGGGTCCATAGGTGCCGACCATGACGATGGCTTCGGGCTCGGCGCGCTTGATCACCCGCAAGGCCGCGGCGACCGCGCGGGTATTGCGCTCGAAAGTGCCTTCGGCGGCGAGTTCGAGGCCACGCCTGGCGAGCGCGCGCTTCACGCCAAGGAGACCGTCGCGACCGAAGGAATCGTCCTGGTAGAAGATGCCGATGCGGGTGAACTTGCGATCCTCGGTGAGGTGCTTGATCCAGGCCTCGGCCTCCGCGCCATAACTCGCGCGGATGTTGACGACGTTGGGAAGCTCGAGGTCGCGCAGGAACTCGGCGCCGCTGAAGGGACCGATGAAGGGAATGTTCCTGGAGCTCGTGATCGGAATTGTCGCGATGGCAGTCGGTGTGCCGACCGCGCCGATCAGCGCGAACACCTTGTCGTCCTCGATCAGGCGCAGCGTCTGCGCCACGGAGCGGTCGGGGTCGTAGCCGTCGTCGCGGCTGATGAGCTGGAGCTTGCGGCCGTGGACGCCGCCCTTGGCGTTGATCTCCGTGAACGCCGCGACGATGCCTTGCCGCATGCGCTGGCCGAGTGCGGAGGAGGGGCCCTCGAGCGCCGCCGCCTGACCGAACAGGATCGCGTCCTCGCTGACGCCGACTTCGTCGCTTTTGGCAGGAAGCATCGCTGCGGCCAGCAATGCGACGGTCAAGCCGACGTAGGTCGCGAATGGCGATCGTGTCATGAGGATGCTTGCCGGATGCGGGACGCGTTGCGAAAACGATAGGTCCTGCGGCCTGAACAGGACGCTAATTTGCGCCGCGTCGACGATCCGTAAAACTTCGGGTAAAACCGGCAAGTTGCTGCCACTCTGCCGCAACTATCAGGGCAATCGTTAACTAAGCCGCGCGATGCGCAGCGCCCCGATTTCGAAATTGTGCAGTTCTTAACCCCGATCCTGGTCCGATAGTCGCACCGGCGGCTCAACCAGAAGTTCTGGTCGCCGTACCGAGGGGACTTGCGGATCAAGATGGGCGGTCGCGATCAGAACGATCAGGATCGGAGGCGTATGACCGGATGGTGGCGTGCCGCGCCGCTGCTCGGTCTCTATCGCCCTGCGCTCGTCGCGGTCGGCGTCGGCCTTCTGTTCTCGGTCGTCGGCGCTGCCGCCGTGGCGCGGTGGGAAGATCGCGTCAACAGGATCGAGTTCGAGAACGCGGCCGAAACCGAAGCGATCGTCATGCAGAACGGCATGAACGAGTACATTTCCAGGCTGGTCGCGCTGCGTACGCTGTTCGAATCGACCAATCAGGAGATCACCCGCAGCGAATTCGAGACCTTCAGCGCCCGGCTGTTCGAGCGCCATCCCGGCATGCTGCGCATTGCCTGGCTGCCGCGCGTCAACCGCAAGGAACGCGCCGAATACGAGGCTGCGGCGATCACCGACGGCGTGTCCGGCTATCGCATCAAGTCGCTCGAGGGCGACGGCTTTGCCGTCGCGCCGCAGAGCGATGAATATTTTCCGGTGTTCTACTCGACCCAGCCGAAGACCTCGTCGGTCTACGGCATGGACTACGCGACCGTTCCGGAGCGCCGGGCGGTGTTGGAGCGCGCGCGCGACAACGATCGCATCGCAGCCATCCGCACGCGCCTGTTCGAGCCGAAGGAGGGCAGCCGGTTGTCCGATGTCCTCGTCGCCATTCCCGTCTATGCCAAGGGTACGTCGCGCGAGGAGATCGCGGACCGGCGCCGCAATCTCGCTGGCTTCGTGGTCGGCATCTTCGACCTGCCGCTGCTGATCCAGTCCATTCGCGTGACCACCGGGGCAAGCCCCGCGGTCAGCATGAACGTCTACCCGCCCTTCACCGCGCGGATCGTCAGCCTGGAGGAAACGCTGCCGGATTACTCGTCGGCGGCGACGCCGCTGCGGTCGATTCGGGACGTCATGCAGGCCGTGCATTGGTCGGGCAGTCTCAAGATCGGCGATACAGACTGGCAGGTGCGGGCGGTCCCGACCGCCGGCGGTCCGCTGGCGACGACTTACGATCGCGCGGGTGCGGTGCTGATCGTCGGCATGCTGCTGACGCTGTCGCTCTCGACCTATCTGATGCTGGCAAGCCGCAATTCGCGGCGGCTGTCTCTGGCGAACCGACGGGTGCTCGAGCTTGCCCAGACCGACATACTCACCGGACTGCCGAACCGCGCCTTCTTCCTCTCCCGGCTCGACGAGATGAACAGCCAGTTGAGCATGAGGGGCCTGCCCTTCTCGATCCTGATGCTCGACCTCGACCGCTTCAAGAACGTCAACGACTCCCTCGGTCACGCAGCCGGCGATGCACTGCTGCGCCAGGTGGCGCAGCGGCTGAAATCCGCAATGCGCGCGAACGACGTGCTGGCGCGGCTCGGTGGCGACGAATTCGCCATCATCCAGGAAGCCGGCGAGGACCAGCGCGCCTGCTCGACCGAGCTGGCGGCGCGGATCGCCAAGCTCGTGAGCGAGCCGTTCCTGTTGCCCGGACACCGCGTCGAGATCGGCACCAGCATCGGCATCGCGATCGCGCCGGATCACGGCGGCGATCAGGAGCAGCTCCTGAAGAAGGCGGATCTCGCGCTCTATCGTTCGAAATCGGCGGGCCGCAACTGCTTCACCATCTACGACGAGGCGATGTCGGCCGAGCTGGAGGCCCGCAACACGCTGGAAGGAGATCTGCGCGACGCCATCGCACGGTGCCAGCTGGAGGTGCATTATCAGCCGTTCGTCGACGCCCTCAGCGGCGCACGGCGCGGCTTCGAGGCGCTCGTGCGCTGGCGGCATCCGACGCGCGGACTGATCCCGCCGGACCAGTTCATCTCGCTTGCGGAGGAGACCGGGCTGATCGTGCCGCTCGGCGAATTCGTGCTGCGGCGCGCCTGCGCGGACGCCGCCGGCTGGCCCTCCGATCTCATGATCGCCGTCAATCTGTCGCCGATCCAGTTCAAGGAAGCCGAGCTGTTCGAAATGATCTGCGCGGCGCTCGCCGATTCCGGCCTGCCGCCGCAGAGGCTGGAGATCGAGATCACGGAATCCGTGCTGCTGGAGCGCGCCGTCGAGAACCACGCCTTCATGGAGCGGCTGAAGAGCATCGGGATCGAGCTCGCGCTCGACGATTTCGGCACCGGCTATTCGTCGCTCAGCTACCTGACCGCGTTCCCGTTCGACAAGATCAAGATCGACAAGTCGTTCATCCGCAACCTCACGGATCACCCGCGCAGCTCCGCCATCGTCTCCGCAATCGTGACGCTGGCGCGCGGGCTGGACATGTCGGTCACGGCCGAGGGCGTCGAGACCCGCGAGGAGTTCGAGCGGCTGAGGGCGCTCGGCATCAATTTTGCGCAAGGCTATCTGTTCGGCCGGCCGCAGCCGATCGAGCGGATCCTGTTCGACGCGCCGGTCAAACCTTCACGGCGCGACGCCGCCTGAGCGCGACGCTCTCGGTCCTTGACAAGAGGTCGTCATGCCCGGGCTTGTCCGGGACAAGCCCGGCCATGACGTTGTGGAGGCTTCGGCGCCCGAGCTCTGACGTCGTACGCGATTGCACTGCCGCTCGAGGGGCATGCGCGAAAAGCGCTTGACCCGGGCAGTCCCGGATGGTCCGAAGGGACCGTCCAGGGATGAAACACACAAACATGCGGCTTCCGTTGTTCTACGGCTGGGTCGTGGTCGCCGTGACCTTCGTCACCATGGCCATCGGCGTCAACGCGCGCACCGCCTTTTCACTGTTCTTTCCGCCCATCATCTCCGAGTTCGGCTGGGAGCGCGGCGTCACCGCGGGCGCCTTCTCGTTCGGCTTCGTGGTGTCGGGCGTGGTCAGCCCGCTGATCGGCCGCCTGATGGATCGCGCCGGTCCGCGCGCGGTGATGGAGCTCGGTGTCGTGCTGATGGGCGGCGGCCTGCTGCTGGCACCGCTGACCAGCGCGCCATGGCATCTCTATGTCACCATCGGCGTCATGGTCGGCGCCGGCAGCGTCTGCCTCGGCTATTCCGGCCAGTCGCTGTTCCTGCCGAACTGGTTCATCCGCAAGCGCGGCTTCGCCATCGGCATCGCCTTTGCCGGCGTCGGCATCGGTTCGGTGACGCTGCTGCCATGGGTGCAGCACATGATCGAGCAGACCGGCTGGCGCACCGCCTGCACCGCGATGGGACTGCTCGTCCTGATCGTGCTGGCGCCGATCAATCTGTTGCTGCGCAAGCGCCCCGAGGACATCGGCCTTCAGCCGGATGGCGATGCCGCGCCGGCCGCAGGCGCCGCAAGATCCGTCTCCAACATTGTCGATCCGGTCTGGGCCGGCACCGAATGGACGCTGAAACGCGCCGTCGCGACCTCGCGGTTCTGGTGGATCGCGCTCGGCTATTTCTGCGGGCTCTACATCTGGTACGCGGTGCAGGTGCACCAGACCAAATTCCTGCTCGACATCGGCTTTAGCCCCAGCGTGGCGGTGTGGGCACTCGGTATCGTCAGCCTGCTCGGCATTCCCGGCCAGATCCTGCTCGGCCACGTCTCCGACCGCATCGGCCGGGAGTGGGTCTGGGCGATCAGCTGCGCGGGCTTTGCGATCTGTTTTGCGGCGCTGATGGCACTGAAATTCCAGCCGTCGCTCTGGCTAGTCTACGTGATGGTGTTCACGCAAGGCGCGCTCGGCTACGGCCTCACCTCGATCATGGGCGCGGTGGTGTTCGAGATCTTCCAGGGCAGGCACCAGGGCAGCATCTTCGGCACGATCATGCTGGCGGCGCTGGCGGGCGGTGCGGCCGGACCGTGGGTGACGGGCTTCCTCTATGATCGTGCCGGCGACTACACGCTTGCTTTTGCCATCGCGATCGTCATGAGCGGATTGTCGGCGCTCTCGATCTGGCGGGCCGCACCGCGCAATGTGCGGGCCGTCGCCGGCCGGCTGCACAAGCTCCCCGGCGGTATTGCGAGATAGGTTCTCTCAAGCATCGCATTGTTCGTTTCTTCTTCGGAGAACGTTAAGCATATCGCGTCTTGGCGTGACGCCACGGCGCCGCAAGAACGTCTTGGACACCATCGGAGCGGTAGCGTCCGCTCAGTACCACTTCTTCCCGATGCCGTCCGGTTCCAACGATGTCTGCCTCCGATTGTCCCGCGACCGAAATGCCGCACGTGCTGCGCGCGGCACTCGCACGCGCCGAGGACGGCGTCGTCATCGTCGATGATGCGCATCGCATCACGCACTTCAACCCTGCCGCGGAGCGGATCTGGAAGCTCGCTGCCACCGATGTGCTCGGCCGCAACGCCGCAGTTCTCACCCTCAAATGTCTCGAGGCCGGCGCGACCGCGGAGTTCCGCGAGGAGATCAGCCTCGTGCGGCGCGACGGCAGCCGCATCAGGGCGCTGGTGTCGATGTCATCAACGACGATCGGCGGCGCGACCCATCGCATCGTGTTCGCACGCGACGTCACTCTCGATGCGGAGCGGCGTGTCAGGATCGGGCTTCTCCACGCCGTCGCCGACCAGACCAACCGCGCGGTGATCGTCACCGACGTCGGGCAGAACATCGTCTACGTCAATTCGGCGTTCACGGCGCTGTTCGGCTATACCAGCGAGGAGGCCGCAGGTCGCAGCGCCGACGGGCTCATTGCCGGTCGTCACACCGATCGCAAGGCCCTCGCGAAGCTTGTCAGGCGCCTGTTGCGTGGCGGACATCGCGGCGAGGCCGAGGTGCTCGTCTATGACAAGGACGGCGAGGAGATCTGGGTCTCCGCCCGGATCGATGCTTTCCGCGACGGCAAGGGCCGGGTCAAGCACATCCTCGCGCTGCTCGAGGATATCACCGAGACCAGGCAGCTGCGCTCGCTTCAACAGCTCATCATGAGCGCGCTCGCCGACGAGGTGCCGATCGGCGAGATTGCCGACCGGCTGTGCCGCCGTGTCGAGGAGATCGCGCCCGACGTGGTCTGTTCGCTGCTCCACGTCGATGTCGCAGGCCTGATCCATCCGCTCGGCGGTCCCAGCCTGCCTGAAGACTATTCCCGCGCGCTGGACGGCATCGCGATCGGCCCCAATGTCGGCTCCTGCGGCACCGCGGCTTTCTACGGTACACCGGTTCTGGCGACCGATCTCGACACCGATCCGCGCTGGCAGCCCTACAAGGCGATGCCGCTCGCGATCGGCCTGCGTGCCTGCTGGTCGACCCCGGTCAAGGCCAAGGACGGCCGCGTCATCGCGACCTTCGCCTTTTACTATCGTGAGCCGCGCGCGCCTAGCAATTGGCACCGGCGCATCGTCGAGGCCTGCGTCAACCTCGGCGCCTTCGCGATCGAGCGCAAGGAGGCGCGCGCCGAGATCGCGCGGCTCGCCTATCACGACATCCTCACCGGCCTGCCGAATCGCGCCCAGTTGCGGCACCTGATCACCACGGCCATCGATGCCTGCCCGACCAGCGGCCATGTCGCGCTGGCCTTCCTCGACGTCGATCATTTCAAGGACGTCAATGATACGCTCGGTCACGCCGCCGGCGACGAGCTCCTGGTCCAACTCGCGCAGCGCCTGCGCGAGCATATCGCCCCCGGGGACATGCTGGGGCGGCTCGGCGGCGACGAGTTCGTCATTCTGCTGCCGCAACGTAGCGCCGAGAGCGCAGAGCGCGTCGCGGCTGACATCACCGAAGCGCTGGCGCGGCCGCTGCGGCTCGGATCGAAGCTGATGCCGATGTCCGCCAGCATCGGCATCAGCCTTTACCCCGATCACGCCACCGACATCGACACTCTGATGCAGCAGGCGGATGCCGCCATGTACATGGCCAAGCAGGCCGGACGTTCGACCCACCGCATTTTCAGCGCCGAGATGAACGTGCTCGCCGAGCAGCGGCTGGCGCTGATCGCGGCGCTGCGCCGCGCGGTCGCGGAGGGTGCGCTGAGCCTCAGCTACCAGCCGCAGATCCGCAGCTGCGACCGCGCGATTCACGGCGTCGAAGCGCTGGCGCGCTGGCGTGATGCCGTGCTCGGCGACGTCTCGCCGGCAAAGTTCATCCCGCTCGCGGAGGAATGCGGCCTGATCGAGCAGATCGGCCTCTGGTCCGTGCGCGAGGCCTGCCGGCAGATGGCGACCTGGCGCCGCGCCGGGCTCAACATTCCCTGCGTCTCGGTGAACCTGTCGCCGATCAATTTCCGCAATGTCGCGCTGGCGGCGCGGCTCGAGAACATCCTGGCCGAATACGATCTGCCACCGAACGCGCTGATGCTGGAAATTACCGAAGGCGCGTTCATGCAGGACGGCGCCGCCGCGCCGGAGACGATGAGCGCGATCCGCGAGCTCGGCGTCGGCCTCTCGGTGGACGATTTCGGTACCGGCTATTCCAGCCTGAGCCGGCTCGCGCATCTGCCGATCCGCGAACTGAAGATCGACCGCAGTTTCATGCGCGACATCGAGAAAGACGCGGGCGCGCTCGCGATCGCCACCGCCGTGGTGCGCGTCGGGCAGGGTCTCGGCATGACCGTGGTCGCCGAGGGCGTCGAAACCGAGGGCCAGCGCAAGACGCTGGCCGAGCTCGGCTGCGACATCGTCCAGGGCTTCCTCTACGCACCCGCGCTGCCTCCGGTCGCCTTCGAGCGCTGGCTGATCGAGCACTGCGCCGAGCAGGCGAGGGCGATGCTGGGGCGGCTCGATGTTGTGGCGGCGGGTGGAGTTGCGGTGAAGCGGTCGGCATAGGCGCCTTTGAGCGATATTTCCGGCCGGTAGGAACACATCGGCGACTGGCGGTTTGGTTTTCGACGTTCGCCGGAAGGGGCACCGCGCCATGTCCTGTTTGCAAACTGCATGGGCCTGATGAAAAGACCGGAAAGCAGCGCCACCGTCCGAGCGGCAGGCTTTCGACCTTTCGCAACCGCAGCTCAAGGCCATCACGTCATGGATGGCTTGTCGGAGCGATAAGCCCAGCCGGTCCGAGGCAATAGGCCGCCTGATGGAACTGGGGCTTGCGTTGCACGCCGATCCGGATCGCCGGAAGCAGCGCGCCCGCAAAATGGCCGCCGATGCGATCGATCGCATGGGCGATGCGACCACGACGGTGGAGGATAGGGCAGTCCGCAAGCGGGATCTGCTCGACGGGCCCGAGGAGTTCAACCGGGTGCGAATTGCTCGGTCCAAGCGCAGCAGGCCGATCCGAGAATAGGCCGAGCACCAGGAAGCCGCCGGCACCGGCGGACTTCGGGTCACTGGAGACAGGGAGGACAAGCAATGAGACGGTATTCCCAATCGCAAACAGCGAAGGAGGCGAACAACCTCTTCAGGCAGACCGCGGCGAAGCCCGCGACCGATTACGAGAAAGCAGAACAGGCTTTCCACGCAAATCGGGAGCGACTGAAGGCTGAGCGGCTGGCGAGGGAGGCTGAACGACGAAGCCCGTCAGAGAAGACGACCTAGTGTCGCGATTCTACTTTGACATCTGGGATGGTGAAGCGCTCGTCGTAGACGAAGAAGGCCTGGACTTGGCCAGCCGGCGAGCCGCGGAGATCGAGGCGGCGCTGTCACTTGCCGACATTGCCAAACAGCTCGAACCGTTCGCGAGCAGCGATGGCGTCGCCATCAATGTTCGGGATGCGAGCGGCCCTGTCTTGAGAGCGACATTCGTCGACGAAAGAGTTCGATGGGCCGATTGAGACCGCCAAGAGTGCTCTCGCTCACGTGTCCGCACTGACTAGAGCATCGAAAGCACGACAATGCCGTCCTCGAGCTCGCCTGAAGCCAGGCGCGCCCGCGCCATACGCTCGAACTCCGTTCGATGCTTCTGGAGATAGCTGAAGGCCTGCTTCTGCGTGTTGAAGGTCGTGGCAAGCCGGCACATCTGGCGGTTTGCGCCGGACGCAAGAAAGAAGGTGATGGTTCCGTGGTCTGGCTTGAGTCTAGGCACGATCTGCACTCTCCGGCATGTGATCGGCTCTTCAAATTTCGCCGGCGCCGTGGAAGACCACTATCGCGCCCGCTTCCTTGAACGCTTCCTGAGCGCTGGGGCTGGCAAAGCTGTTCGAAGAGCTTCATCAGCTGCTTCCTTCGCCTCGCGTACTTCTCGGAGCCGCGCCATGTTCTTGCGAACCTCGACGGCTTGCCTTTCGACGTCTGCCAACGCCCGCGCTCCCTCTTCAGCGGCCAGGCGCTTGCGATCGGAACGCGCAATGCTTTCGGGTGACGGTTCCGCCGGCTTCTTGGTGCTCATCGTTCACCCGGCTCCGCAACGGCCAAACCCGCTCAATCCCAGGATTGAGCGGGCGGAGAAACCGTTTCAGTACATCCGTGAAACGGCGCCACGATATCAAGCCAGCGAGAGGTTCTCAGCGCTGACTTTGCCTCGCATCTTGTCGGTCTTGATCTCGAAATTGACCTTTTGGCCCTCCCCGAGACCAGTAAGACCGGCTCTTTCAACGGCGCTGATGTGAACGAACACATCGTTGCCGCCGTCGCTCGGCTGAATGAAACCGAAGCCCTTTTGGCCATTGAACCACTTGACTGTACCTGTCGCCATTTTCTTCTCCAAAGCGCACGAACGCATCCCGCGCAACAATCACGCGGTTGTCTTCAACTTCGTCGATGTCATTGGAAAAGGAGCCCGCGGGCGCATTCAACAAGGCACAGCGGCTAATCGAACGAGGTCAATATATATGACTTTCACGGTTTTGCAAGGAGCGAAGCCAGTTTGTTTTCCGCGAGGCAGTTCGTCTGTTCCGATCGAGGCGCCTCGCGTGTGTCCGTCGACCTGCAAGCAGGACGTTATCGATTGACAGCGCTGCGCGACAGTGGTCACGTCGACGCCACCAAGCTGCTCGCTGTGACGAGCAGATCGGCTCGTCCGAAGCCGCGACGAATGTCGCCGCTGCTATCCTCAACAATCGCAATAAGACAATCGCAATAAGGCTCCTGCGCAATTGGCTGCCCTGCAGGACATCTCGCATTCGCAGCCCGAGCCAGGAGGATCAATTGCACGTACTCGTCAGAGACAACAATGTTGAGCAGGCACTCCGCGTTCTCAAGAAGAAGATGCAGCGCGAAGGCGTCTTTCGGGAAATGAAGCAGCGCCGCTCCTACGAGAAGCCGTCCGAGAGAAAGACCCGCGAGAAATCCGAGGCCATTCGCCGCGCCCGCAAGCTCGCCCGGAAGCAGGCGATCAGGGAGGGATTGCTGCCCGCACCACCGAAAAAGAAGCCCTTCGAGCGCAAGCCGCCCTTGCCGGAGATCAAGGCACGGCCGGAGTAGAAGCGATTTTCGTTTGGAACTCATGCCATGCTGCGTCACCTGTGACGCCGCGGAGAAGCCTGACTGAGCCGTCGCGGTTGCCGTCTTCGCTATGGCCTGAAATCGATACCTCGAAGCACGATGCCGGGCGGCGTGCCTTCGAACTCTGTCGCGCGATATTTGTTCGCGGCGCATGCTTCGATGCGATCCCGTAGACGGGCGAATTGGGCTTCCCGCTCCTCGGGCCTGACTTGCGGGCCGTGCTCGAGAGAGTCCATCGCGGAGGTCGAGATCGCGCAAGGAATCTCCCTGGCGCCGTCATGCATCGAGAACCGGACGATCATCCGGTCGTATTCGTGGCCAATAAAGCGGCCGCTGGTCAGTGTCATGGCTCACTCCGTAACATGCTTGCTGCTCGGTGAGTTCGCGCCATCCAATCATTGACGGGGACCGCGCGCTTGCTTCCGGGCTCGCGCCGAGTATGCACATCTTGAGAATGCAGACGGCCGTTGCTCGCCTCAGCCGTCCCCGGACAGCCGGGCGAAATCGTCGAACAGCGCCGATACGAGCGCGCGGTGGCGCGTGTCCTCGGCCGGCAGGCTCGCAGCGTAGAGGTTGAGCAGATGGCGCGCCTTCACCGCGGCCTCGAGCCAGGACGCAGCGGGCACCGTCATCATGCGGTGTTCGAGTTCGGCCTCGCGCTCGCGCAACTCCCTGACGTGAGCCTCGACCTCGGCCAGCGCGCGACGCAAGTCGGTGGCCTTTTGCGCGGCCATGCCGCGGCGCTTGTCGAGATCAACCGGCTGGTCAGTCATCGGCGATGCTCGCGACTGCGGCTTGCGCTCGCAAGATCGACAGAGTTCATGCGGAACGGATGCCTGGACGAAGCGGATTTTCGCCGCGAGCGGATGGTCATGCACGCCTGCCTTTCGCAAGTGAAGCCCCAACCCGTGCCGGCCACTGCAAGCATGCGCCTTTGGCACGGCAATGGCCAGCGATATCGTCTCATGCCGGAGACGATAACGTCGCGGCGCGGCGGCTGCCCGCACGGCATTTGGCGCTCGCTATTGGTCCGACACGAGAGTAGGGTCATTCGCATCACCGCACTTCTCAACGGCTTCGACCGGTGACTGAGGGTCACGTGTGCTCCCGCCGAAGGCTTCGCAGGAGCGTTCGATGTCGCGTGTTCGCATCTCGGAATGGATCGTGCCGCCGGTGATCGTTCCGCTGTTCCTCCTGCTGCTCGTCTGCGCCGCTGCGGTCCTCAATGGCTAGGACAACACGCGTGCCGTATCTGGTCAGCGGGACCAACGAATACGGCAGCTCCAATCTCGGGCGCGGGACTGCGACGGTCGCGCTACGCCTTGCGGAAAAACTGCTGCGCGAGGGGTACATGGACGTCAGGGTCTGCACCCCGCGCGGCCGGGTCCTGCAGCCGAATGAATTCGACGAACTCAAGCCAGCAAAGGAGAGCGACATGGCAAAGGGCCAGCAACGCGGCAACCGCGAAGCCAAGAAGCCGAAGAAGGACAAGGCCAAGGTGATTGCCGCGGCCCCGTCCCGCAAGGAAGCTGCCTGGCAGCCGGACTTCGGACCCGCAAAGAAGAAGTAGCGAGGAGCTGCAGCTCACCAGCCGTACTTGAGGACTCCCTTGCCGGCATAGCTGGTGAGTTTGTCGCGGGCCGGCCGTGCAGCGTCAGCATGCCATCGCTGATCGTGAGCCTAAGATTGCTGTTCAGTGTCAGCCCAAGCGCTGTGGATGTGCCAACTTCACGAGTGCTTGTGGCATTTGCGGCATGCGGCCCCGCAAATCCTTGATCGCGCCGGCGTCATCTCCGGATCGATCAGCCGGTGCAGGCGAATGCTTCAAGCGCACCCGCGTTTTCACAAATGCACGATGGGCGGGCGACGAGTTGTCGAGGCATTGAACGGAGATCGCGCGAGAGACATCAAGATCCGTTGAAATCTCTTGTGAAAACGTCTTGCGACAATAGATGCGGCGGGGCGTCACACGGCCGGCGTTCCAACGCGCAAGTCTGGACCGTCGCTTGCGGATGTCGGATAATTGGACGTGATCTGGCGGTGGCGCCTCTGCTCCCCGGTCTCCTTACATACGAGATGCACTCCCATGGCACAGGCGGACGCCTTCGCGCAGAAGCTCGAACGGTTCTTGCATTTGAAGGATGCGCCGCCAACGCTGGTCACGCGTTCGCTGCGCAGCGCCGCACTCGCGGTCATCGAAACCCGGGATGACCATCCCTTGCCGCGGCTTTCCGAGTCGATGCCGCCTGAGGACGCCTATCTCGTCAGCCTCAAATTCCGGGATTTCTCTGATTGCGAGTGCTGGGAGCGCGGCCGATGCGTGATCAAGAGCGATATCCGCGCCGGCGCCACCTATCTGTACGACCTGAAGCGCGATCCGCGCTACGTGATCGACAAGCCCTTCCATTCCCTGTTCTTCCATCTGCCCCGTTCGGCATTGGACGACATGGCGAGGCAAAGCGGCGCGCCACGGATCGGGGAACTCGCCTATGAGCCCGGCGCCGGCCATGACGACATGACGATCCGCCATCTCGGCGCGTCGTTCCTGGCGGCGTTGCGGCAGCCTGAAGAGGCCAACCAGCTCTTCATCGACCACATGATGCTCGCGCTCACCGCGCATGTTGCGACGACCTACGGCGGGTTGCGGCGCGCCGCCGAGCCGGCGCGCGGCGGCCTTGCCCCATGGCAGGTGAAGCGGGCTTGCGAAAGGCTGGAGTCCGATCTCCGCGGAAAGCTCTCACTCGAGAAGATCGCCGCCGAGTTCGATCTCTCGGTCAGCCATTTTTCGCGCGCATTCCGCCTCTCCACCGGCCTGCCGCCGCACCAATGGCTGCTGCGCCAGCGCGTGGACACGGCCAAGCAATTGATGACCGTGCGCGACCTGTCGCTGGCGGAGATCGCGATATCGGCCGGGTTCGCCAATCAAAGCCACTTCACCCGGGTGTTTTCCTCGGTGGTCGGCGTCAGCCCGGGCGTGTGGCGCCGTGAGGCGCAGGGCGAGCCGGAAAGCGAAGCGTGACCCTTCCGTTCAGCGGCGGCCTGTTTGAGAGATGGCGTAGACTGCGCGCCGCGCCGCAAACATCTCGTCCGGCGGATGGCCGATGCCTTCGGCAAGATTGCCTGGATTGAACATGGATGCGTCGCACGCCTCGTTCGATTCAGTGCCCGTTATCACGATCGTTCCGAGCCGTACCGCTTCGCGCCCATCCTCATCGGGCCAACGGATGGTCACGTCCATCACGGGGTCGCCGGGACGATCCAGCAGCGCCATCACGCTGAACCTGACATCGCGTGCCGCGATCCGGGATTCGAGATCGCGCAGCAAGCCAATGGACTTGGCCGTGGCCGTGTCCTGGCTCGGCCTGCGTTCTTCGCCGACCGGCGCGATCTTGAACTTGATGAACCGTGTCTCACCTCCAGCGTTCGTTGCGGGAAAGGCGTGCACGCCCCAATAGGTCGTGCAGGCAAGGCTTGCCGGCGGCGGATTCGCGGCAAGGTAGCTTGCCTGGCGCAGCGTCTCGGGATTGACGGCGGAGAATGCCTCGACCTGGGCCGTGTCCGGCTTGCCGTCAGTTCCCGGCATGCGCGTTTGCAGGAAGGCCAGCATCTGGTCGAGCGTTCTGGCGAAATGAACCGGGGCGCTCTGGGTGAAAATCTCGGAGCGCTGATGGCCGCTGCCGAGCCGGAAGCTGAAGCCGCGCAGCGAGCGACCGTCGGTATCGACCGAGTTCGGGGAGACGACGTCCGCCGAGAAACGCGCCAGCACCCGGGAGGGCATGGTGAAGCTGCGAGACCTGGTGATCTCCTTGGCCTGATCCGAGGGGGCATAGGTACCGCGAACGCACTGGCCCCGGCAAAAGCTCGCGCGCGCCCGTGGCGGAAGACCGGCAACTGCCCTCAAGGCATCGACGACGGAGATCGGCGTGGCTGCGCCGCTCGGGAACTCTGGCAGAACGAAACCTTTGGATTCGAGCGATAGGTTTGTTTGTGGCGCAGGGTGCGCCGAAAAATCTTTCCCAAAGCGGACATGCCTTGTCCGATCCTGCGACGAATCTCGCAACTCGCTGGCTCGGGACCAGCCGCTCGCTCGAGACACGGCTAGGGCAAGTACTCAACAAGCGATGGCCGCCTGATGTACGGTCTGCCGCCTACAGTGGTCGAAGAGCGAATGGTCTCGCAGGCCGCGGATGGGCCAGTAGCGGGACCTGCCGCAGATGGCCGCTACAAACCTAATCGGCGACCGCTGCTTCCTGAAAGTCCCCTTGCCTTTCGCCCGTGTCAGAGCGACGGGATATTCGGTACCGGCCGGGCGATACGCCGTGATGTCGATGGAATAGCTTCGAAAACGCCGCCGCTGTCTCGTAGCCAACTCTGCTGGCAATTCGCGCGATGGGCTCATCGCTGGCTTCCAGCAGAAACGCCGCTTCCGCCATGCGGCGTTCGACCACATAACGGTGCATGGACTGGCCGACGAGCTGGGTGAAGCGCGCCGAAAACACCGAGCGGCCGAGCCCCACGCGGTGGCCAAGGTCGCTCAGGGTCCAGGGCTTCTCCGGGTTTTCGTGGATCAGCTTGAGCGCCGGTCCGATATGTGGGTCAGATATGGCACCGAGCCAGCCGCCTTGTCCGGGACTAAGAGACGCGATCCAACTTCGGAGCACCTCGACAAAGAGCACTTCCGTCAGTCGCGAGAGCGCGACGCGTTGACCGGGACGCTCAAGCGCGGACTCGCTGACCATGCGGCGCAGGATCGCTTCAAGCCAACCTCCGTCTGCCGTCGGCTTCAGCAGGAGCACGGGCGGCAGTAGCTCCAGCACACTGCCAAACAGGGGCCGTGACACCGTGAAATTGCCGCAGATCATCGTCGAGAGTGGCTTTGCTCGGCTGCCGTGACGGATGACACCAAACCGCGACGACGCTCGATCGATATCTATGATCCGCAGAGGCTTGGCCCGGCGATCGGAATAAAAGGCATGGGGCTCGCCGCGTGTGATGACGACGAAATCGCCCTCGCTCATCTGGATTTCCGGACCCTCGCCGAGCACCAGGGTCGCAGAGCCCTCGCTGAGATAGTGAAACAAGGCGTAGGGGCGCGCCGGCAACTCCAGATTCCAGGGATGTCCGAGTTCGAAGTGAAAGAGCAGCGTGCCGCCGAGGCGAACGCGATCGAGCACTTGGGCGAGAATGTCCATGTCGCCAAAGTTAGACCAGTGGACGATCCGACACAACATCCGGACGATTGATCTCTATCGTCCGAACTGTCCGCGAACTAGGTGATGCCGCGGGCCGACGTCACGTACGGCAACCATCTTGCCGATGGCAGATGGAAGAACCGCGGCCTTGCTGGAAACGCCTGTCCATTCCGCCGGACCGAGTTCGTCCGACATGCCAACAGGAATTATCAATGCGAAACATCCTCCTCTCAGCCGCCACCGCACTCCTGGCCGGAACGACGTTGGTCGGCTCCGTTCATTCCGCTGAACTACCCAAGGGAGCAGCCCACAACATAGTGCTCGTGCACGGCGCTTTCGTGGACCAGACGAGCTGGCAGCCCGTTGCCAATATTCTCATGAAGAAGGGCTACAACGTTACGCTCGTCGAAAATCCGCTCACCTCCCTTGCCGCTGACGTCGATGCCACGAAACAGGCGCTGGCGAAGCAGGACGGCAAAACCGTTCTCGTCGGCCATTCCTGGGGCGGCGTGGTTATCACGCAAGCCGGTAACGATCCCAAGGTGTCGGCGCTGGTCTATGTCTCGGCCTTCGCGCCGGAGGTAGGCGAATCCCTGGCGTCGCTGGCAAAGGCCGGCCCGCCGACCGAAGGCAGCAAAGCGATCCATCCTGATGCAAAGGGCAATTTGTACATCGATCCCAAGGTGTTTCCGTCAGCCGTCGCGGCCGACCTTCCTCCGGAAATCGCTGAGCACCTCGCCAACTCGCAGCTTCCGTTGAATCACGTTGCGTACGAAGCCCCGGTCGACATTGCGGCCTGGCATGACAAGCCGACGTTCTATGTCATCAGCACGAAGGACAAAGTCCTCGCGCCGGAAGCGCAGAAGTCGTTCGCAGCCAGGATCAAGGCTCAGACGACGGAAGTCGCCGGTAGCCATGCCTCGCTCGTCGTCCATGCGAAGCAAGTCGCAGAGGCAATCGAAAAGGCCGCACTCGCGAAGTAACGGTAGCGCTCCCGGTCCTTTCGCGCCGGGAGCGCGCCCGCTCGACTATTTCATTGCCAAACATCCGGAGGATGAGATGACTCAACTCAACACTGCGAGCCTGGACGCCGCCACGCTCGAAACGGCACCGACCCGTTATGTCGAAGGCCACGGAATCCGCTTCGCTTATCGTCGCCTCGGCCCCGCGACCGGAACGCCGCTGGTGCTCCTGCAGCACTTTTCGGGCAACATTGACGCGTGGGATCCCGCCGTCGTCAACGGTCTTGCCGCCGATCGCCCCGTCATCGCATTCGACAATGCTGGGGTCGGTCGCTCGACCGGCCAAACGCCTGACAATATCGCAGCGATGGCGAGGGATGCATTCGCCTTCATCAATCTCCTCGGCCTTTCTGAGGTCGACCTGCTGGGCTTTTCTCTCGGCGGCTGCGTCGCCCAACAGATCGCAGCTGAGCACGAAAGGCTGGTCCGGAAACTCATCCTCGTCGGCACCGCGCCACGAGGCGGAGAGGAACACCTGTTAGCGGTTCTGCAGGAGGCGTTTTCCCAAACCGACGCGCCGGACCCCCGTCTGCCGCTGTTCTTCACGAAGTCGTCCGCCAGCCGGTCGTCAGGCTTGGCCTTCCTGAAGCGGACGAAGTTGCGTAAGGACGATCGGGACACCGATAACGGCAACGCGGTTACCGACCCGCAGGCCAAGGCTCTGATCGCCTGGTGCGCCACACCTGATCCCGAGCACGCCATTCTACGCGCCATCCGCCAGCCCGCTCTTGTGGTCAGCGGCAGCCACGACACCATGCTGCCCGCGAATAACGCCTACGCAATGTTCAACGAACTCGGCAACGCTCAGTTGGTCCTCTATCCCGATTCAGGGCACGGCGCCCTGTTTCAGTATCCCGACATGTTCGTCAGCCACGTCCGGACCTTCCTGGAATCGCATCCCGCGGCTGCATGATCTCACCGCGTTCCGACGCACCATCGGACGCACTTCATCAATGAGAGTCGCTACGGAGGACAAAATGACAATCGTTAGAGTCGAGGTTGAACGTTTCAGCCTCACGAGCGCAAAACCATTCGAGGCTGTTGTCGCGACCCTCAAGTCCGCGATCGGTCAACCTGACATGGTCAACTTCTTCAAAGAGACGAGGGCGACAAACTCCTTCCCGGATCTTGAGCGCGTTGTACAACGCGACCTCGGCCGAACGGACCTTATGCTCTTCGCGGAATTCGACTTGGGCGACATTCTGCGTCGCGAAACCGGATCCAGGACGCCCAAGATCAAACGGTTCGTCGTAGGCAATCCACTCATCATGAAAGAGATGGTCAAGCACGTGCCCGATGCCGGATCTTATGCTCCAGTCACAGTACTCATTGATGAGCGTCCCGATGGCGTGCACGTCTCTTATGACAAGATGGAGAGTTATCTACTGCATTATGGCAGCTCGGAAGCACTTGCCGTCGCCCGAGATCTCGATACGAAAATCACAACCTTGCTACGCGAGTGTGCAGGCTAAAGCGCTCTGATGAAATCTTCAGCCGGTAGAGTGGGTAACTCATATCAATCGCGGACCGCGACAGGCGTTGTCATGACACGAGCCAGACGTCGAAAGAGAAATTCCTCCATGTACAAGACACTTGTTGTCGCTGCCTCGGTTCTTTCCGCCGGGACTGTCGCGTCTGAATCCGCTGTCAGGAAAGAGCCGCTGGATGCTACGGCCCTTAACGCGATCAAATCAAAGTTCGGCAGGCTGATGGAATTGGCCAACAAGCACGATTTCAAGGCTCTCCATGAGATGTTCTGGCAATCGCCCTCCACACTATTGGTAGCTAAGAGCGCGATCCAGTCTGAGGGGAACTGGGCCGGCTTTTGGGGCAACGAGGCGATTGATCAGAAGCTTCACGATATCGGCAGCTCCGGTCCGGTCGTGCTCGAGCCGGATTATTCCAAGCTCAAGGTTGTCGGCCTGACCCGCGATGTCGCCGAGTCCTACGTGCCGATGAACATCACGGTCTCTTATGCGGGGCAGGATGGAACAGCCAGGCGGTTTCTAATGATCATCAATTGGCTTCGCGTCGAGAAAGATTGGAAGATCGCTTCCGAAATCATTCTGCCGGTGCCGCCCGTACCTGCCGCGAAGGACTAGGCGGAAGGCTTCGACTGTTCGGCGCCGACGCCTCTGGCGGCAGGTCCGCTCGGGGTCAATCGAGTCGGTTTGGCCCGGTCAAAGTGGCGCCCGGTTTACACCTCACGACCGACTTAGAGTTCGGCCGGAATTTGTCGCGACGAGGCCGCTGGCGAAAGTATGCGACGGGTCGAGTGCCGCATTGCCTTCTAAACCGCTCGAACAACTAGGTGGCTTGCGCGATCCAAGCGATCAACGGATAGGACAGTGTCAGTTGCGCGTTGAAAAGAGTGTGAGCGAGCCAGGCTGGAGAAAGCGATTCGTAGCGCAGGCGCAGTGCGTAGGTCACGAGGCCCAGCAAGATCATCGCTGCACCCCAAACGAGCCCGAGCGGAATAATGTGATTGGCAGCAAAGATCACGGTGCCAAGGACCAAGATGTTGGAATCGTGCCACCCAATCCGACGCAGCCAAGATACCAGGAGGCCACGGTAGAGGATTTCTTCGGTCACCGGCGTTGTCACGACGAGAAGAAAAACGACAATTGCGATTGACTTCGCGTCATGGAAATCGATCCGAACATCCTGACTTCGATGGCCAGTTACGATAGTCAACCAATGTGTCACGACGGGCACGCCGATGGTGACGATCCCGAAGCCAATGAGGCTCGCGGCGAAGGCGGGGAGAGTTAGTCTTCGAAATCGGAAGACGTCAGAGCGCATGGTCTGTCGCTTTGTCCAAACCAACACCAACGCTACAGCAAGCCAACTGCTGACTGCGTACGACAGCAGGCCATAGAGTCTGAAGTTAGGTGGCGCGGGCAGCTCGGCCGGCGCGCCGTGTATGACGAGCCACATCGCCCGGACGGCAAGACCAATGGTCATCACAATGACCGCAAGCGCCATAGGGGCAAGAACCAGCATCAAAGTTATGATGCTCTGACGCCATTCGAAACCGGCGCGCGAAGTGACGTTCAGGCCGGTGGGTGAACCCTTAGTGTGCGACATGCGATCAATCACCCCTCGCTCTGCGCGCCTGACCGTATAACAACCTTTGCGGGTTCTCTAGTGGTCCCGCACCATCCTAACCGACCGCGAGGTCGGAGGGGAATTCCTGTGTTCGTATTTTGGATGGCCGGCAGAACTGGTCGGTCCCGACGAGGCCTGATCAGGGCTCGACGTGGACCACTTCGACGTGGTCCGATGCCAGTCCGGTCCGCGCCTGAGATCAGTGATCGCGCGCAGAAGGGGCGAGCGGCCGAGCGGATCCCGCCACTGCCCTCCATCGCCTCCAATGGGCAGCAAAGGAGCCCCGCCGGAAGGCGGAGCTCCGAAGCGTTTGCCAGCAATCTTACTTCCGGGCTGGCTGATTCGACGTCGAAGGCGGCGGGGCACTGTTCTGGTTCGGCTGCCCAGCCTGCGTGTCCTGACCGGTGCTGGGCTGACCAGTGGACGGAGTGCTGCCCTGGGCCGGAGCCTGGCCGGTGGTTTGCCCTACAGGCGGCTGCGTGCTGGCTTGGCCCGAAGTCGCCGGCGGGTTCTGCGGAGCCTTGCCGGTGGTCTCGTTCTGTTGCGCCGGCGCGTTGCTCTGACCAGCACTTTGTCCGGTCGTGTTCTGCGGCGCCGACTGGTTGCTCTGGCCCTGGCCGACGGTCGTCGACTGGCCCTGCGTGGCACTGATCTTGTTCGACACGCCAAGCGCCGCGACCGTGCGGGTATCGATCGAACCGGTGGCCTGGAAGCCCTCCTGCCTCTGGAAGGTCATCAATGCCCTGCGCGTATCCGGCCCGAGGATGCCGTCGGCTTCGCCGGACAGCATGCCGCGTTCGATCAGGACGTGCTGAACGATGCGGATCTCGTCGGGGCTGAGATCCAGCGCGGCAACGCTGCCGCCAGCAGTGCTCGAGCCGCCCCTCCGGGCATAGTGCGTCCGCGGCCCGGCGGGAATGACGTCGACGATCCTGCGGCTGCGGTCGGTGACGACGATTTCGTCATCGACGACGAAGAAGCTATCGTCGCGGTAACCAGGATAGACGTCGATCAGCGCCGGATAATCCGCAACCGAGATCACGGAGATGTTCCGCGGCACGACCACGCCGGCATCGATCCGGAAGTTGATGGAATTGGTGTTGACCCGCACGCGGTCTACATTGCGTGAGTTCAGCACCGACTGTTGCAACTGCGTCTGCTGCTGCGCATTCACCTGCACGCGGCCGGACATGCTCTGGGTGGCCGCGCCCCGGGTCTGGGCGTTGGTCTGTCCTTGCGCATCGGCGCCGGTCGTCGCGCCCTGCGCATTCTGACCCTGGGCGTTGCTGCCGGTGCTTGCGCCGGTGGTCGTCTTGCTTGGATCCTCTGCGGTCTTGCTCCGGGTATCGCTCTTTGTGTTTGCGCCGGTCGTCGTGTTTTGACCCTGCGCATTCTTGCCCTGGGTATTCTTATCGCGAGCATTGTCGTTGGTGTTGGCGCCCGTGGTCGTGCTCCTGTTCCGCTCGGCGCCCTGCGACTGATGCGTCCGGTCGCGGTCGCTGCGGCTCTGTCCGACGGTCTGGCTCTTCTGTCCGTTCTTGTCACTCTCGGACTTGGACTCGGATTTGGACTGACGTGCCGTGTCCCGATCGCCACGGCTCTGACCCACCGTCTTGCCTTGCTTGTTGTGTTCAGATTCTGACTGACGCGCGTCGCCGCGGTCGCGGCCCTGACCGATGGTTTGCTTGTCGCCCTTGTCCGTGGTTCGGCTGCTGTCCTGCGCCGCAGACGAGCCCTCGGCCCGGCCGCCCGCGCGGCCCTGCGTCATCCCTTCGCTGTGCGATGCCGCACCTGCACCGTGTGACATCGCGCCATCGGATCGTCCGTGTTCCGCAGCACCTCCGCCGGCTCCGCCTCCGGCGCTCATGCCGCTCCCGCCAGTTCCGCCTCCGGTGCCTTCGCGCATGCCTTGTGCCGACGCCAGGCTGACGCCTGCGAGCAGGATTGCCGTGGTCAGCAAAAACTTGTTCTTCCTCGCGTTCATCTGAAACTCTCCTTCATTTGCTTCTGCTTCGCTGCAATTGCGCGGTTCCGTCGTGAGGCGTCAGCGCGCGTTGTCTCTGGTCGACGCCGGATGGCATCGGCCTGATCATCATTTCTTGAGGGCTCAGCGTTCCGTGCTGGGCCTGACTTGGCGATTCACGTCACCAGTGGTGGTGCCAACGATGGTGATGGAAGTTCCGCCGCGGGAATGGTGCGCCGTAATAGGCGTAGGCCGGACGCACGATTCGGCGATAGGCGTAGCCGTAGTAGGCTGGGGCGTAACCAGTGCTGTAATAGGTCGTGGTGTAGCCGCCCCAGGGATATCCGTAGCCGCCGTAATACGCCGGCGCGTAGCCGCCGTAATAACGAGGGTATCCATCATAGTAGCCGTAACCCGGGCCGTACGCGTAAGCGGAAGAGGCCAGGCCGCCGAACACGGCGCCTGCGATCAATCCGCCTGCCAGCGCTGGGCCGAATCCGCCACGCCAGCGGGCTTCCGCGGGCGTTGGTGCCGCTACGGCGCTCAAGCCGAGTGTGCCGACGGTTGCCAGAATTAGCGCGGTCTTCATGTGCTTTCCTCCTCGTTGGTGTTGCGATGCCGGGCCAACATCAATGACGGGCAAAAGTTGCAAGCGCCATTCAGGAGAGACAATCAGGAGAGACAAAGAGTCATGAAGATAAACGCGCGTTCATCTCGAGGCTCGCGTCTCCTGGTGGCGACCGGCGCAGGACGGATCGCAACGGTTGAAGAGATCCTCAAGCCTCGCTCTTGCGCGGCCGCTTATCGATAGTTGCGCTGCGCGTTCCCTGAGTGCGGCAACTTAACGCATGCGCAGCCGCTAGTCCGAGGCCAGTCCCGTCCTGCGCCTGAGATCCGTGATCGCGCGCAGAAAACTGTCGGCCGGCGTCGTCTCCGGGTCGATCAGCCGGTGCAGGCGAAAGCCGTCTTCCAGCGCGAGCACGACGGAGGCCATCCAGGGCGGGTTCAGATTGTCGTTGCGCCCGTTGCTCTTCAATGTCGCCTCGACGATGTCGGCAACCAGCTTGCGTCGCGCACGCAGGCGCTTGGCGAGCTCCGGCCGACGCTTCTCGGCGCGCGCGACGAACAGGATCATCTCCATGTGGAGGAGGGGCGAGCGGCCGAGCGGATCCTGCCGGCTTCGGTCCATCGCCTTCAGCGCCGCGATGAAATCGTCGAGATTGTCGTGCTGCGCGAGGATGTCCATGTTGCGCCGGATCGACTGCTCGACATGGTCCTCGAGCATGGCGATAATCAATTCGTCCTTGCTCCCAAAGTTCGAATAGAACGCCCCGCGGGTGAAGCCCGCCGCCGCCGCGATCGCCTCGATGCTGGCGCCGCCGATGCCGTCCTGTTCGAACACGCGGGCGGCCGCCTCGAACAGCCTGTCGCGCGTGTCGTCCCTGGTCGGTCTCGTTCTCACCCTTGACATCGGCACAGGTTAGGGCAAACTGCAACTCGATACAACAATGTATCGAGTTTGAAAATTCGGGGATGGTTACGCCAGGCGACGGGGCAGCCTTGCGTATTCGTGTCGTGCGGCAACCGATCTGAGGTCACCATGAACGAGCACGTGCAAGGCGCCGGCGGTGATCCGCTGTTCAACCCGCTGTCGCCGGACTTCATCCGCGATCCCTATCCGCATTACGACCGACTGCGCACTCTTGATACGATCCATGTGACGCCGTTCGGCCAGTTCGTCACCAGCCGCCACGCCGAGGTGAGTCTCGTGCTGCGCGACAAGCGCTTTGGCAAGGATTTCGCCGAGCGCACCATGCGCCGCTATGGTCCCGAGATCATGAACGAGCCGGTGTTTCGCAGCATGAGCTACTGGATGCTGCAAGCCGATCCTCCGGACCATACCCGCCTGCGCGGCCTCGTGGTGAAGGCCTTCACCGCCCGCCGGGTCGAGGACATGCGGCCGCGGATCCAGGAGATCGTCGACCAGGCCATCGACGCCGTGATTGATCGCGGCCACATGGACCTGATCGAGGATTTCGCCTTCCGCCTGCCCGTCACCATCATCTGCGACATGCTCGGCATCCCCGAGGAGCACCGCGAGGTCTTCTACAAGAGCTCGCGCGACGGCGGGCGGCTGCTCGATCCCGTGCCCTTGTCTGCGGAGGAGATCAAACAGGGCAACGCCGGCAACCTGATGGCGCAGATGTACTTCCAGCAGCTGTTCGAGCTGCGCCGCCGCAATCCCGGGGACGACCTCATCACCCAGCTGGTGCAGGCCGAGGAGGACGGCAACAAGCTCACCAACGAGGAACTGACCGCCAACATCATCCTGCTGTTCGGCGCCGGTCACGAGACCACCGTCAACCTGATCGGCAACGGCCTGCTCGCGCTCCACCGCAATCCGGATCAGCTGGCGCTGCTCAAGGCGCGGCCGGAGCTGATGGAGGGCGCGATCGAGGAATTCCTGCGCTACGATTCCTCGGTGCAGATGACCGGGCGCGTCGCGCTGGAGGATATCGACGATCTCGGCGGCGCGACGATTCCCAAGGGCGAGACCGTGCTGTGCCTGCTCGGCTCGGCCAACCGCGATCCCGCGGTCTATCCTGATCGGCCCGACCGGCTGGACGTCACCCGCCGGAACGTGAAGCCGCTGTCGTTCGGCGGCGGCATCCATTTCTGCCTGGGCGCCCAATTGGCGCGCATCGAGGCCGAGATCGCCATCGCCACGCTGCTGCGGCGACTGCCTGATCTGCGCATCGACGACGTCGAGAACCCGGAATGGCGGCCGACCTTCGTGCTGCGCGGCCTGAAGCGGCTGCCGGCGAGCTGGTGAGGCGGCCGGCGTTAACCTCCGTGCGGAACAGTCGCTGTGACTTCGCCACACTTCCCCCTATATAAGGGGCTGTTCCGGCGCGCCTGAGGCCCTCAGGTTCGGCCCGGGTCGGTTTGGCCGAGGGGAGACCCGTGCAGACGACGCTGCTCGGATTGGCGATTGCCTTTATCATTGCGCTGCTGGCCGCGCTGATCGGGCCTTACTACATCGACTGGAACCAGTTCAGGCCCCAGTTCGAGGCGGAGGCTGGCAAGATCATCGGCGTGCCGGTGCGGGTAGTGGGCGAGCTCGACGCGCGGCTGCTGCCGGCGCCGACGCTGCGGCTGCGCGGCGTCACCTTCGGCGGCAACAACGATCTCGGCCGGCTGCGCGCCGACAAGCTCGACGTCGAGTTCAGCCTGAGTTCCCTGATGCGCGGTGAATGGCGCGCCACCGAGCTTTCGGTGGGCGGCATGGCGGTCGATCTCGGCCTCGATGCGCGCGGGCGCGTCGATTTGCCGTCCACCGCGAGCGGCAGTTTCAATCTGGCGTCCCTCGCCATCGAACGCCTGAACCTTACCGGCCGCATCGCCCTGCACGATGCCGCCAGCCGCTCGACGCTGGAGCTGAACGACATCGCCTTCTCCGGCGACGTGCGCTCGCTCGCGGGCTCGGTGCGGGGCGACGGCAGTTTCACCGCTAGCGGAGTGCGCTACCCGTTCCGCGTCTCCTCCGGCCCGAGTGCCGACGGCAGCGCGACCCGTCTCCACCTCAACATCGATCCCGGCGAGCGCGCCATCCTCGCCGATCTCGAAGGCGTGCTCGCCTTCGACAACCGCCAGCCGAAATTCGACGGCGCGCTGACGCTCGCAGTGCCCGCGACCAGGAAGGCGGGCGAGGTGGGGCCGACGCCCTGGAAGCTCGCGACCAGGCTCAAGGCGGACCCGGCCGGCGCCAAGTTCGAACAGATCGACGCGAGCTTCGGCACGGAGGACGCCGCGCTGAAGCTCGGCGGCGTCGGTGATCTCAGGTTCGGCGCCTCGCCGCTGCTGCGCACCGTGCTGTCGGCGCGGCAGGTCGATGCCGACAAGCTGACGGCCAAGGACGATGCCGATCCGCCGCGCGTCATGCCGGCGCTGCGCGCAGGGTTGGCGGCGATCCCGCAGACGCCAATCCCGGCGCAGATCGAATTCAACGCCGACCAGATCATGCTCGGCGGCCGTCCGCTTCAGAACATCGCGGCCGAACTTCAGACCGACGGCAGGTCGTGGACCTTCCAGCGGCTCGAATTGCGCGCGCCCGGCACGACGCAGCTTTCGCTCAACGGCGCGACCCCCGGCGCGGACAGCTTCAGCGGCCGTCTGCGCATCGAATCGTCCGACCCGGACACGCTGGTGGCCTGGCTCCAGGGCCGCACCGAGGTCAACCGGCGCAGCACGCGGCCGCTGCGCCTCGCCGGTGACGTGACCATCGCCGCCAATCACCTCGCCATCGACAGGCTGAAGGCCGACATCGACGGCGGCGAGGTGGAGGGCCGCATCGCCTTCGTTCAGACCGGCGCGAGCAAGGGCTCGCGGATCGACGCGGAGCTCAAGGCCGACCGCCTCGACCTCGATGCCGCCGCAAGTTTCGTCCGCGCGCTCGCGGGACCGCAGGGCGAGTGGCCGGAGGAGGCAAGACTCTCGCTCACCATCGGCCGCGCCATCTCCGCCGGCCAGGAGCTGCGGCCGTTCGCCGCCAAGCTCGCTTACAGCCCCGCATCGCTGTCGCTGGAGCAATTGCGCTTCGGCCAGGCCAGCGGCGTGACCACGGAGGCGAGCGGCAGCTTCGACCGCACGAAGGCCACGGGCAAGCTCGCGCTGAGATCCTCCGCCAATTCGCTGGGTGAGCTCACCGCGCTGATCGAACCGCTTGCGCCCGCGGTGCGCGCACGCCTCGATGCCCTCCCGTCATTGCCAGGCGCGACCCGTCTCAAGCTCGATCTCAGCCTCGACAAGAACACCGAGCATCCCGATCGCAGCAATGCCCGCGTCGTGCTCGATCTCGATGCGCCGCAGCTCAAGGCGACAGCGACGCTGACCGCGCAGACGCCGACCGCCGCCATCGGCGGCATCGATATCGAAAAGTTGCGCAACAGCGACTTCACGCTCGATTCGAAAGTGTCGACGCCGCAGGCCGGCGCGCTGCTGGCCCTGCTCGGGCTCGATCGCATGGTGGCCGCAGGCGATGGCGCCGCGCAATTCGAAGGCCGCTTGAGCGGCGCCTGGCGCCGTCCGGCGCAATTGAACGCAAAGCTCACCGGCGGCGGGCTCGATGCGGACGCGCAAGGCAGCGTCGAACTGTCGGAGCCCAAATCCTCCGAACCCAAGGCGAGCGTGAACCTGCGCGTGCGCAACGTCAATCTGGCGCCGCTGTTCGGGACCGGTCCGGCCGACAAATCGGCGCAGAATGTCAGCCTGTCTTCCCGCCTCACGCTGTCGGGCAATCGCCTGACATTCGACGATCTCGACGGCAATGCAGCGGGCTCGCATTTGCGCGGGCATCTTTCGGTGACGCTCGATCAGGAGAAGAACGTCGACGGCGAGGTTGGCCTCGATACGCTCGATCTTGCGCCGGCGCTCGCGATGGCGATCGGCGCGGCCGGACATGAGTCCGGCGAACCGCTCACTGCAGGGCTCGTCAGCGGCTGGCACGGCCGCATCGCCTTCCAGGCGCTGCGCGGAACGTTGCCGGGCGGCATCGAGCTGCGCCCCTTCGGCGGCACGATCCGGAACGACGGGCAGTCGCTCGCGCTCGATGCGCTCAAGGGCCGCATTGGCGGCGGCGAGATGTCCGCGAGCCTTGACGCGCGCAATGGCGCGAATGGTCTTGCGCTGAACGCGCGCATCGAGCTCAGCAATGTCGATGCGGCGGCGCTGCGCTATCGCGACCTTGCACTGTCCAAGGGGCGCGCCTCGGTGCAGATGGCGCTGACCAGCCAGGGCCGCAGCGTCGCGGCCTTGACCGGCGCGCTCGCCGGCAACGGCACGGTGACTCTCGACTCCGCGGAAATCGGCGGCCTCAATCCCCGCGCGTTCGAGATCGCCATCCGCGCCAGCGACAGCGGCCAGGTCAGTGACGACAATCGCTTGCGGCAGCTCGTCGAGCCCGCGCTGTCGGCCGGTCCCATCACGGTCGCCTCGGCGCAGATCCCGTTCACGATCCGCGACGGGCGGCTGCGGGTCGGCGCGACGCCGCTCGAGGCCAAGAACGCCCGTGCCATCGTCTCCGGCGGCTACGACATTCCCGCCGACCAGGCCGACATCCGCGTCAGCCTGACGCCGATCATGACCGGACTCTCGGGTGCGCCGCCGGAGATCCAGCTGTTCGCGGCAGGGCCCCCCGACAGGCTGAGCCGCACCATCGACCTCACGCCGCTGTCGTCATGGCTCGCGGTACGCACCATCGATCGCGAGACGCGGCGGCTCGATGCCATCGAACGCGGCGAGCCGCCGCCGGCCACCGCTGCGCTGCCGAGCCTGGTCTCGCCCGATCCGGAGCCGCCGCTGCTGGATGTGCCGCTGCCCGGCCGCGATCCGCGCCGCGCGCCGCAGAAGTCAAAGGCCGCGCCGACGCCGAGGGCCCCGCAGGCCGCTCCCGCCGCGCCAAGCCCTCCACTCACAAGCCCTCCACTCACAGGCCCGCCGCTCGCAAGCCAGCAGGCCGCGCCGCTGCCGCCGCCGATCGAGGTGCGGCCCGCGCCGGGCCCCGCGCCCGCCAAGCCCAGGCCAAAGCCGCCCCTGGTGCTGACGCCGCAGAATCCGTGAGCAGATCGGTTTGCGCGAATTGGGCCGCGGGCCGACTTGCCTCTCCCGCTCGCGGAAGGGGAGCGCCGTCTCCATTGCCCGCCCGTTAAAGCATTCCCTCGCATTTGAATGAATTTTGCTCGGCAAAACTGATTTGCCCATTTTACTGAATTCTCGCGTTTCATCTCTAACGTCGGTTCCCAGAGGAATTCGGCGTCGCGCCAAGAGCGGCTTGCCAAAGGGCTACCAAGAACTGGGGTGATCGAGATGAACGGGGCGAAATCGCTTCTACAGGATCTGGACGACGCGATCGCGCGCGGCACCGACGAAAGCCGGGCGAAGGCGTTGTGGCACGCGACCGATATTCTGATCACCGGCCGCTACAGCGACGACGAGATCTCCACGTTCGGCGAGGTCATCGGCCGGCTCGCCGAGGAGATCGAGGTCGCCGCGCGGGCGCAACTCTCTGAAGTCATGTCGGCATGCGATCACGCGCCGCTCAACGTCATCGAGAAGCTCGCGCTCGACGACGAGATCGAGGTCGCCGGTCCCGTGCTGCGCGACTCCAGTCGTCTCGACGAGAAGATGCTGGTCGAGAGTGCCATGACCAAGAGCCAGTCGCATCTGCTCGCGATCGCCCAGCGCAAGTCGATCGGCGAAGCCGTGACCGACGTGCTGGTCAAGCGCGGCAACCAGGAGGTCGTGACGTCGGTTGCGAAGAACGAGGGCGCGCGCTTCTCCGGATCTGGCCTGTTGCACATGGTCCGTCGCGCCGAGGGCGATTCGATTCTCGCCGAGCAGCTCGGCCTGCGCAAGGACGTGCCGCGGCACATCTTCCAGCAGCTGATCTCGAAGGCGTCGGAAGACGTGCGCCGCCGCCTCGAGACCGAGAGGCCCGAGATGATGGCGCAGATCCAGAGCTCGGTGACCGACGTCACCGGCGATCTCCAGTCCAAGTTCGGCCCGTCCTCGCGCAGCTATTTCGTCGCCAAGCGCGTGGTCACGACGCAGTACCGGCAGGGCAACCTCAATCAGGATTCGATCTCGAACTATGCGCGCCAGCACCGCTTCGACGAGGTGCAGATTGGCCTGTCGCTGCTCTCGTCACTGCCCGTCGACGTGATCGAGCGCGCGCTGATGGACCGCAACCGCGAGATGATCCTGGTCTTGTGCAAGGCGCTCGACTTCTCCTGGGACACGACGATGTCGCTCCTGTTCCTCGGCGCCAAGGATCATCTGATCACGGCGCGCGAGCTCCAGGACAACGAGCGCGAGTACGGCCGGCTCAAGATCGAGACCACGCGCAGCATCTTGAAGTTCTACCAGTCGCGCAAGAATAGCGCGGGTGTCGAGACCGTTACGGGCCGTCAGCCCGAGCTCCAGGTCCACTAGTCGGGTGCACTGAGCATCGTCCCGGAATCCGAAGGGGAGTATTTGCAATGTTGCCTCAATTCGGCACCGCCGTTCGCAAGAAGAGCCTCAGCAACGCCGTCGGCGCCGATCTCGGCGGCGGAGCGCCGGACAAGGTGTCGGTGGACGCCGCCTGGCTCGTTCTGGAAGCCGCCAACGATCTCGGCGACCACGCCGCAGTAGCGGCCTGCCGCCGTGTCATCGACGCGGAGCTGAACGGCACGGCCGCAGGCAGCTCGGATCTCGATCTCGTGCTGGGGTATTTCCGGTAAAGGGCCGTCGCGCAGGCGGAGTCAGCGGGCTGGCGCGAAGCGCCGCCCGATGGCCGGCTTCGTGCAATCCGGGACCGCAGCGCGCCGGCCTTTGCTGCGTGTTGCCTTCCGGCCTTGCTGCGGCGCAAGGCAATCCGTGGCCCGGCAGCAGCCCGCCCGCAGTCGCTATCGCCCCGGCTCTGCAAGCCTCAGCGCGCCCGGCCGCAGGCCGTATTTGCGCATAATGGCCTTGCTCAAGGCGCTCTCGGACGCATAGCCGACTTCGCCGGCGATTTTCGCGATCGGATCGGAGGTGCCGGCAAGCCGCTTGCGCGCAATCGTCAATCTCAAATCGGACAGGAACGTCATCGGGGCGATCCCCGCATGCTTTCGAAAAGCACGCACCAGCGTCGCGCGCGACGAGATCGCGACCGCCGCCATGTCGTCGAGCGTCCAGTCGCGGGCAAGATCGTTAAGGATCGCCGACACGACCCGGACTGTTGTGCGGTTCCGCAATAGCGAGACCGTCCCGTTTCCCGTGCCCTCGTCGGCCAGATGGTCGCGGAGTATCATGACGAACAGGGCCCTCGCGAGGTCGGCCGCGATCATCTGCGATCCGACCTGTCCTGCGTCGAGCTCATCGCGAATGTCGATCAACAGGCGCCGAAATCTTTCCAGCAGGGGTTCTCCTGCGGTGCGAACGACGATTTCATCGGGAAGCGCAGCGATCAGAGGGTTCTCATCCGACATCTCGAAGAGGAACCGGCCACACAGGAATTCGGTATCGGCCTCGGCGTCGACCGTCCTGCGCTGGCGAACGCCGTTCTTGATTTCGCTCGAGATCCTCGTTGCGACACCGTCCGGCAGGCTTCGTACCACGTGGCTGTCCCCGTGCGGCAAAAGCAAAATGTCGCCGGCGTCCAGCCGCTGCGGCCCCAGACCCGGCCTTTCGACCAGGCAGGAGCCGCGTGTGACCATGTGGAATTGTGCCCATCCCCGGCCATTCGGCGCGTGTAGCGACTCCCAGCTGCCGCCGAATCGACATGAATCGTCGATTACGGGACGGATCCTGAACAGCGGCACCATCGCCTTCAACAGCTCGTCCGTTTCGGTCCCCGACATTCGGCACTCCTGATCCGCGCGGACATGACGTCGGTCCGCCTGGCCATTATGCGGAGCGGCAAGCGCCTCTAGATTGCGGTTCAATCGTGGAGTCGGCACGCGAGCGAGGTGACCAGTGCTCATGGATTCTAACACAGCCTAACGCGCAATTCCTGCAGCGTTCAGTAAATGTCGGCGAACGAAACCGACGGCATTTCCGAAAAGCACGATTACGACGGGAGATCGCATGACGTCCAGGACACAAATCGAATCGTCGCAACGAGCCTCGCCTGTATCGCGCCGCGCCTTTATTGGAGGCGTGTCAGTAGGCATCTTGGGCGCGGCTGCGGCCGAGGCGGCCGGAGCCGAGTCGCTGGCCGACGTCCCCGATCGCGGGCCCGGGGCCGATCTCGGCGCGCACAGCGAACGGTCGCGCTTCGTCAAGCTCGATCGGATCCCCGAGGCCACGCCAGGCAAACGCAACGTCGACCCGAGCGATGCCATCAATTCCAAGACACCGCACCAGAAGTTGGTCGGCAACATCACGCCGACCGATCTTCACTACGAGCGCAGCCATTCCGGCGTACCCGATATCGATCCTGCGCAACACCGGCTGCTGATCCATGGCCTGGTGGAGAAGCCGCTGGTCTTCAGCGTCGAGGATCTGAAGCGGATGCCGTCGGTCACGCGCGTCGTTTTCATCGAGTGCACTGGCAACGGCTGGGAAAACTGGAAGAAGGCCGATCCCGATCTGACGGTGCAGAACACGCATGGCCTCGTCAGCACCAATGAATGGACCGGCGTGCCGCTCAGGTTCCTGATCGACCTCGTCGCCAAGGACAAGGGCTCGAACTGGATGCTTGCGGAGGGCGGCGACGGCGCAGGCGTCGACCGCAGCATTCCCCTCACCGAGGAGATCGTCAACGAGGCTTTCGTCGCCTACGGCCAGAACGGCGAGCCGCTCCGGCCCGCACATGGCTTTCCGATGCGGCTCGTGATGCCGGGCTTCGAAGGCAACCTCAACATCAAATGGCTGCGCCGCCTCAAGTTCGGCACTGCGCCCTGGATGACGCGCTGGGAGACGGCGCGCTACACACAGCTGCTTGCAAACGGCAAGTCGCGGCAGTTCCAGCTGCGGATGGAAACCAACTCCGTCATCACCCAGCCCTCGGGCATGATGCAGATCCAGCCAGGCTACAACCGCATCTCGGGCCTTGCCTGGAGCGGTCATGGCAAGATCGCGAAGGTCGAGATCTCGACTGATGGCGCCAGGACGTGGAAACAGGCGCAATTGAGTCTGCCGGTGCTGTCGAAGGCTCAGGTGCGCTTCCAGATGGATTGGGTGTGGGACGGCAAGCCGACCAGAATCGTCAGCCGCTCCACCGACGAGCAAGGCAATGTCCAGCCGGACCGGCAGTCCTTCATCGCCGCGATGGGGACCAATGCGCTGTTTCACTACAACGCTCAGCAGACCTGGAGCATCGACGAGGCCGGGAGGGTCCGCAATGTCCTCGCGTAACAAGCTGTTTCTCGCCGGCATCCTCACCGCCGGCATGCTCTCCGCGCCCGCATTGGCGTTCGATTTCGGCCGACCGGCGACGCCTGATGAGATCAAGCTGTGGGACATCGACGTCAGCCCCGACGGCAAGGGGCTGCCTGACGGCAGCGGCACGGCGGCGCAGGGCAAGCAGATTTTTGCGGATAATTGCGCGGTCTGTCACGGGGACAACGGTCAGGGCGGCATCAAGGATCGCCTCGCGGGAGGGCAGGGCACGCTCGCGTCCAATATGCCGGTCAAGACCGTCGGCAGCTTCTGGCCCTATGCGACGACGTTGTACGACTACATTCATCGCGCGATGCCATATCCGACGCCGGGCTCGCTCAGCGCCGACGAGACCTATGCCGTCACCGCCTACATCCTGAGCCTCAATGGCATCGTTCCCGCGGACGGCAAGGTGGACAAGGCGAGCTTGCCGAAGATCAGGATGCCCAATCGCGACGGTTTCATTCCAGAGCCGGAATTCGACCCCGCCAAATTGTTCCGCAAGAAGTGAGCGGGTGATGAGGCTTTCGGCACTGATCGGGATCTTCGCTCTGATCACAGCGACATGTTCATGGGAGACACAGGCAATGGCCGCAGACGGACTCATAACCATCAAGAGCGCTTTTGGGCCGGAAGACACCATGAAGCGGCTCGAGGCCGAAGTGAAGGCCAAGGGCCTCACCGTGTTCGCTCACGTCGATCACGCCGCGGGCGCAGCCGCCGTCGGCCTGCCGCTGCGGCCGACCGATCTCATCATCTTCGGCAACGCCAGGGGCGGCACGCCATTGATGCAACAGGCGCAGACCATCGGCATCGACCTGCCGCTGAAGGCGCTGGTCTGGCAGGACGAACAAGGTGCGACCTTTCTGTCCTATAACGACCCGGCTTATCTCGCAGGGCGTCATGGTGTCGGCGAGCCGGCGAAGGCTGCCATCACGGCAATGACCGGCGCCCTGCATGCAATCGCAACCAAGGCCACGGCACCGTAGCGTGATGCGACGGCCGCGCGATGCACGTGCCTTCGGGAGATCTCCATGACCAGCACCGATGGACAACCCACGCCATCCGGCCCGCGCAACGGCAGGCTCGCCAGATGGCTGGTCATCGCGGTGCTGTGCGCGATGCTCGCCGGCGCAGTCGCGCTCGGTTACCTCGGCTGGTTCAGCACGGATACCGAGGTGCCGGTGGCGGGCTACGTCGCGCTGGTGCTCGGCGTCGTGTTCTCGCTGGTCGTCGGCGTCGGCCTGATGGCGCTGCTGTTCTACAGCAGCCGCAAAGGCTATGACGAACCGGCGGTGCTGATCCCGGAGCCGGAGACCGATTCGGAGACTGGACGCAGCGATCCGCAGTGACCGGCCGAGTGCGCGGCAGGATTTTCGTCGCGGGTACGCGCATTGCACGCGGCTGTGATCCGCGGAACCCCGTTCCGCCGGTAATGCGGCAGGCTCCCCTGCCGTACAGCCTGCAGCGGACGTTTCGTTCGCAAATCAATCAACGCGCTAGCCGGGAGAAATCGTCACATGAACGGATTCAACGTCGCCGAGAATGGCGGGGGGTCCTATCGTCCTCTTGCCATTCTTCGCTGGGTCATGGTGATCATCTTCGTGTCGTTTGGAATGCAGAAATTCACGCTGCAATCGGCACAGGGCATCGCCCAGTTCATCACCAATAGTCCGTTCATTTCCTGGCTGTCTGTGTTCGGCTTGAGGGGAGAGGCCTATTTTCTTGGTGTCTCCGAGTTCGTGATTGCGGCGCTGCTCGCAGCCGGCGCATTCAGCCCGATCCTGTCCGCCCTCGGTTCACTCATGGGCGTGGCGACCTTCGCGATCACCTGGTCGTTCTTCTTCACGACGCCGGGCGTCGTCACATGGAGCCTGTCATCCGATCCGATGGCGTGGAATCTGACCGGCGAGTTCCTGTTCAAGGACATCGTCCTGCTGTGTGTTTGCGCGGTGCTATTCCTCGCCTCGTTGCCGCGATCGCTCGTTCGGCTGCGCGCCGACTGAGTCACGCCGTCGAGGTTTTGGCGAAGCGGCCGTTATCCCGGGCTGAGCTGCGAGAAGAGAAGTGGTATCGGCTTCCAGCCCCCTCGGGAGCCCTCACCGCCGGATGCGGTAAATCACGACGTCCTCGCCGTGCCGGTTCGTGCTCGGCTCAAGTCCGATGCGCGTCATCGCGGTCGCGATCTCACCGGCAAATTTCTGCCCCCAGAGACTGCGCGTGAACGCGTAGGCGATCTCGATCTCGTCGCTGTCATCCACCAGGATGTGCCGGAGGCCCGCTCGTCCAGCAAGCGAGCCGTCGCTCGTTTGCAGCGCCCACAGCCCAAAGTCATACCGGTCCCAATGCGGCATGTTGACGTCGAGATAGTCCTTCGTTGTCTCGGCCAAGCGCACGCCGCCGAGTTGACGGGACACCTCCGCATCGAAATGTAGCATCACGGGCTCGGCGCGGTGGTGCTCCTTCACCCCTTTCGGCGGTTAGTCTGTCGGTGCTGAAACGATCCATCGAGCAGCTCGCCGCGTTGGAGCCGCTCGTGATCTTGGTGTGGTTGCAATCGATGGGGCCATCGTTCCCCTTTCAACCGATGCTCAGTGCCGGCTACGGGTATCCTGCCCCGCGTGTCGGTGCTCGCGCAGCAGCTTGATTTGAATCAAGCACGCCGATGACAGCCGCACCACAACGCGACAGTAGGGACTGGTGCCATCTCGGTGTGTGCGCGATGATCTCGACTTGGTATGTCACGTTTGAAGTGCGAAGGCGGGGCCTGCTTTTGAGACAGCGGAGCCCGCGCGAGACGAAGACGTTTGCGACAGAGGCGGAGGCCAAGCTGTTCGCGCGTGCGAAACTCGACGAGGGCCTCGCGGTCTTCGCGGGCACGATCAATCCCCACCTTCCCCGGCGGCTCATACCGGCATCCGGCATCGCTGCCTGGCTTGCCGAGGAGCAGGGCCGCGACGCAGCGCCCGGAACTTTGACTGGCGACTAACCCCGCTACCGTGCACAGCAATTGCCCTTGAGTGTTGCCATTTTGATACGGGAGGAAATGCCTCTCGCGCATAAACTTCAGGGTGTTCGCAACGCTTATGCACGCCAGCATGCATAGGGGCGCGCTTCTGAAGGAAGATATTTGAGCAAAGGGGATGAAACGATGAGAAAGCTTTCGATGGCTGCGATCGGCTTCGCGGCGCTGGGTATGACGGCTCCGGCCATGGCGGCCGACATGGCCGTCAAGGCGCCGCCGCCTGCGCCAGTCGTGGCGCTCTACAATTGGAGTGGCTTCTACATTGGCGCCAACGGAGGCTGGGGGCAAAGCCATGGTTGCGTGGATTTCGTCACACCGGCAGGGACGCTCGCTGCTGGTTGCGCCGATCGCTCCGGCGGTCTCGTGGGTGGCCAAATCGGCTACCGCTGGCAAACCAACCAGTTTGTGCTCGGCCTGGAAGCGCAGGGCGATTGGGCCGAGATCAAGAACACGCGCGTCAGCTTGATTGATCCGGCAATCTCGACGACGGGCAAGATCGACGCCATCGGGCTGTTCACGGCGCAACTCGGCTGGGCATGGAATGCCTCGCTGTTCTACGTCAAGGGCGGCGCCGCAGTGACGCGCAATCGCTTCGACATCTTCAACAACCTCACCGGCGTCGGCCTTGCCTCGGCAGGTCACACGCGCTGGGGCGGCGCCCTGGGCGTCGGCTGGGAATACGGCTTCACGCCGAACTGGTCGTTCGGCATCGAGTATGACCATCTCTGGATGGGCAGCGACAATTTCGGCTTCGCAGGCGTGGTCACGCCCGGAGGATTCACGCTCACCGGCAGCGGGATCAGCCAGGATGTGGACATGGTCACGCTTCGATTGAACTACCGCTTCGGCGGTTACGGTGCGCCGGTCGCGGCTCGCTATTGATCTCAGGTCTTCCCAGTGAACTCAGGCCCCGGCATTGACCGGGGCCTTTTTTCGCTGCCAGGGCGATGTCTGCACCTTGTACGAATAGATGCCACGCGAATCGGCGTCCGGATCATCGCTGAAGGCCGGCAACGCCGAGTTTGATCGAACAATGGCTCGGCATGTACGGCATGTCTCCGAGGGAACGCGAAAGCCGGAGGCCCAATCTTGTGAGGGGCTTTAGCTTCCGCAATAATTGCCGGCATTCGGCGGGCAGACTGAAAGCATCCGGATTTTTCCGAATTTCGGCCCGCGGCCCTGGGCCGGATGGACTTACCGTGTCGGCGCGAAGCGCCGCCCGATGACGGGCTCCGCGCAAACCGGGAATTCCTGCATTTGAGGCGCGGCCCCGGACTTCGCTTTCCGCTCCATCAGGGGCTACGGTCGAATGATTTCTTGGTCTACGCGTAACCCATTGATTTCACAGCCCCCGTCTACTGTGCATGGGGTTGTTTTCGCAGTTTTTGATTGAGAGGGGCTACCCCGCCCCCAGCGCGACCGCGACGTTGTACGTCACGAGGCTCGCCGCATAGGCCAGCACCAGCATGTAGCTGAAGGTCACGGCCATCCAGGTCCAGCTTCCGGTCTCGCGCCGGATCACGGCCAGCGTGGAGGCGCATTGCGGGGCGAAGATATACCAGGCCAGCATCGACAGGGCGGTTGCGAGCGACCATTTGGTCGCCAGCACTTGGCCGATCTGCTCGGCCGCTTCCTTGCCGCCTTCGATCGCGTAGACGGTGCCGAGCGCTGCGACCGCGACCTCGCGCGCCGCCATGCCGGGGATCAGCGCCACCGCGATCTGCCAGTTGAATCCAACAGGTGCGAGCAGCGGTTCCAGCGCCTTGCCTATCATCGCAGCGAGGCTGAAATCGATCGCCGGCTCGGTCGCGCCTGCCGGCGGCTGCGGGAACGAGGCCAGGAACCAGATCAGCACCATCATCGAGAAGATCGTGGTGCCGGCGCGGTACAGGAACATCTTGGCGCGGGTATAGACCCCGATCGCGATCGATTTCAGCCGCGGCATCTTGTAGTCGGGAAGCTCCAGCATGAACGGCGCCGGCGCGTAGTCGCGCAGCATGAAGAACTTGATCATGAACGAGACGGCAAGCGCGCTGATGATGCCGGCTGCATAGAGTCCGAACATCACGAGGCCCTGGAGGTTGATGAAGCCCCAGACGTCCTTGGCCGGAATGAAGGCGGAGATGATCAGCGTGTAGACCGGAATGCGCGCCGAGCAGGTCATCAGCGGCGCGATCAGGATCGTGGTCAGCCGGTCGCGCTTGTTGTCGATCACGCGCGTCGCCATGATGCCGGGAATGGCGCAGGCAAAGCTCGACAGCAGCGGGATGAAGGCGCGGCCGTGCAGCCCGGCGCCGCCCATGATGCGGTCCATCAGGAACGCGGCGCGGGCCATGTAGCCGAAATCTTCCAGGAGCAGGATGAACAGGAAGATGATGATGATCTGCGGCAGGAACACGATGACGCTGCCGACGCCCGAGATCACGCCGTTCTGCAGGAAGCTCTGCAACAGGCCGGCGGGCAGGGTGTCGTGGACGAGCTCGCCGAGCGCGTCGAAGCCGGAATTGAGCAGCTCCATCAGCGGCTGCGCCCAGGCGAACACCGCCTGGAACATCACGAACAGGATCAGCGCCAGCACGATGAGGCCGCCCACGGGGTGCAGCACCACGGCGTCGATCCGCGCCGTCCAGGTGTCGGGCCTGGCAGGCAGGCTGACGCAATCGGCGATGATGCGGTCAGCCTCGCGCTGGGTCGCGCGCAATTCGCTGACGCTGAGTGCGCGCCAGCTGTTCTCCTGGGGTTCAGTGGCAAGCTTCGCCGAGATCTCATCGGTCAGCCCGAGCAGATCGGCCGTACCGCCCTTGCGCACCGCGATCGAGGTGACCACCGGCACGCCGAGCTCCTTGGCGAGCCGCTCGACATCGACAGTGATGCCGCGGCGGCTGGCGATGTCGAACATGTTGAGCACGAGGATCATCGGCCGTCCGGTGCGCTTGAGCTCGAGCAGCAGGCGGATGGTCAGGCGCAGATTGGTGGAATCGGCGACGCACAGCACGAGATCTGGCACCGTCTCGCCGGATGCCTTGCCGAGCACGAAATCGCGGGTGATCTCCTCGTCCGGGCTGCGGCCGCGCAGCGAATAGGTGCCGGGCAGGTCGACCACCGAGACCTGGCGTCCGAGCGGGGTGACGAAGAAGCCTTCCTTGCGCTCGACGGTGACGCCGGGATAATTCGCGACTTTCTGCCGGCTGCCGGTCAGGGCGTTGAACAGCGAGGTCTTGCCGCTGTTTGGCGTGCCCACCAGGGCGAGATGCAGCAGGGGTAGTTCCATGTGATCAAGGGCCCGGGATGAGGCGTCCCGTCGCGATCTAGGCGACGATGATGGCCATGGCTTCGCGACGGCGGACCGCGATCGTGATGCTGTCGACCCGCACAGCGATTGGGTCGCGTCCGACCAGCCCCTCGTGCAAGATCTCGACCCGGGCGCCCTCGACGAAGCCGAGCTCGATCAGGCGGCTCTCGAGCTCGACGTCCGAGAGCGCCGAGCCCGCCTCCTTGGCGGAAAGGTGCTGGATGACGCCGGTATAGCCGCGCTGGGCCAGACCCAGCGGCATGTGCGAACGCGTGTCAGTGGTGTCGGTCATGCCCTGTATTTTCAACGCAAGGCATTGAGGTCAAGCGCGCACGCCCGCCGAAGCTGCACCTTAGAGTGATTTTAAAGTGCGGAGACCGGGGCGCCGTCGAGGGCGCCCCCGACGGCTATTGGGCCGGGACCTTGTCCGGCTGGGCGGCCATGGCGCGGCTCTTGAAGTAGTCCAGGACGAACAGACGGATCGCCGATGACAGATTGCCTTGCTGGCGGTTGTTGTCGATCTCGCCGACCAGCTCGGACAACGTCATGTTGCGCAGGCCGGAGATCTCCTTCATGCCGTTCCAGAACGCCTCTTCCAGGCTGACACTGGTCTTGTGCCCGGCGACGACAATCGACCGTTTCACGACGGGCGACTTCATGGCTGCTCCTCGCGATCGATCCGGTGCTGGTCCAGATGCTCCTTGGCCTGGTCCGCCCGCTTCTCCTCCGCCGACCGTTCCGCCTTCGTGCGCCCGAATTTCGCCCGGTTGGCGTCCGCCCGCTTCGCCGAGGCTTCCCGCTCGGCGCGCTTCCTGAAGCGATTCAGGTTGATGACGTTCCCCATGCCGTGTCTCCATCATCCGATCCTCATCAGGCAGGATGAAACATTCAGAAACAGGGTGCCGCGTTGCGCCCCACAAGACTTGATCGCCATTCGCTCGTCCTCGTCAATCGGCCCCTTGGGCCATCAAACGATGAATTTCGCCCGTCGAGGGCAGAAGAACTGCGTAACACGCCGCGCCGCCGCAACATTGACGGTAATCAAATCCCGCCCCCAAAGCCGCATATTTCTGACCGCCGAGGGTCCGTATCATTACGGATGACTGTCGGAATTCGGAATCTATCCCGGGCTGGTCATCTTCTCGGGGCGCACCAGACGGTCGAACTCGTCGGCCGAGACGAAGCCGAGCCGCAGCGCCTCCTCCTTCAGCGTGGTGCCATTGGCATGCGCCGTCTTGGCGACCTTGGCCGCGTTGTCATAGCCGATCTTCGGCGCCAGCGCCGTCACCAGCATCAGTGAGCGTTGCATCAGCTCACTTATGCGCTTTTCGTCGGCGCGGATGCCGCTGACGCAATGTTCGGTGAATGAGCGCGCGGCATCCGCCATCAGGCGGATCGAGTGCAGCATGTTGTAGGCGAGCACGGGCTTGTAGACGTTGAGCTCGAAATGGCCCTGGCTGCCGGCGATGGTGATGGCGGTGTGATTGCCGAACACCTGGCAGCACACCATGGTCATCGCCTCGCATTGGGTCGGATTGACCTTGCCGGGCATGATCGAGGAGCCCGGCTCGTTCTCCGGCAGGATCAACTCGCCGAGGCCCGAACGCGGGCCGGAGCCGAGCAGGCGGATGTCGTTGGCGATCTTGAACAGGCCGGTCGCGACCGAATTGATGGCGCCGTGTGCCAGCACATAGGCGTCGTTCGATGCCAGCGCCTCGAATTTGTTGGCGGCGCTGGTGAAGGGGAGCTTCGTGATCCCGGCCACGTGCCTTGCGAACAGTTTTGCAAAGCGCGGCTTCGAGTTGAGGCCGGTGCCGACGGCGGTGCCGCCCTGCGCCAGCGGATAGAGCTCCTTCACCGCGACCTTGAGCCGGGCGATGCCGCTTTCGACCTGCGCGGCGTAGCCGGAAAACTCCTGGCCCAGGGTCAGGGGCGTCGCATCCTGGGTGTGGGTGCGGCCGATCTTGACGATCTTCGAAAACTCCTTCTCCTTCTTGCGCAGCGCGCGGAGCAATTCGCCGAGAGCAGGGACGAGATCGGCGTTGATGCGGCTTGCGGCCGCGATGTGCATCGCGGTCGGAAACGAGTCGTTCGACGACTGGCTCATGTTGACATGATCGTTGGGATGCACCGGCTTCTTGGCGCCAAGCTCGCCGCCGAGCAGCTCATTGGCGCGGTTGGCGATCACCTCGTTGAGGTTCATGTTGCTCTGCGTGCCGGAGCCGGTCTGCCACACGACAAGCGGAAAATGATCGTCCAGCCTGCCTTCGATCACCTCGCGCGCGGCGCGGATGATGGCCTTGGCGCGGCGCTGGTCGAGCAGGCCGAGCTCGAGGTTGGACTGCGCGGCGGCGAGCTTGACGATGCCGAGGGCATGCACCAGCGAGATCGGCATGCGATCGGTGCCGATGCGAAAATTCTGGCGCGAGCGTTCGGTCTGGGCCCCCCAATAGCGATCGGCCGGGACCTCGATGGGGCCAAAGCTGTCGGTTTCGATGCGGGTCGCGGAGCGTGAGGGGCGGGTCGTCTTGGCCATGAGCACATCCATTCTGCCGCGCGAAAAGCCGCGCGGCCTTTTCATGTGCTTCTCTATATAGAGAGTTTCGCCGTGTGCGACCGGCTCGGGCCCAACCTAGATCATTTCTTGCGGAAACGATCGAGCCGCACAACCTCGGCGCCGCCCTGGCTCGGCGGGGTCGGCTCATCCGTAGCTTCCGCCTCTTCCGCGGCAGGCGCCGGCATCGATACAGCCGATGGCGCGGGCGCCGCCGGCAGCTTCTCGGGCGAGACCTCGGCGACGTCGGAGGTGTCGAACTGGAGGCCGAACTTCACGGACGGATCGAGGAAGCTCTTGATGGCACTGAACGGCACCACCAGCCGCTCCGGAATGCCGCCAAAGGACAGGCCGACCTCGAAGCGGTCCTCGAGCACGGTCAGGTCCCAGAACTGGTGCTGGAGGATGATCGTCATCTCTTCCGGATATTGCGCGAGCAGTCGCGGCGACAGCTTCACGCCTTCGGCCTTCGACACGAAGGTGATGAAGAAATGATGCTCGCCGGGCAGGCCATGGGCCGCGGCATCGGTCAGCACCTTCCGCAGCACGCCGCGCAGCGCGTCGCGGGCCAGCACATCGTATCGGATATGATCGGTCGCCATGGTGGTCCTGTTGCATTCCCGAAGCCGGACCCTGCCGGCCCGACTCGCCAAGCCGCAATAATACCGCGCCTGACGGGTGAGCAGGAGTCCGCCGGGGAAGAATTCAAAGAGCAAAGTGGAGGCTTCTGTTGCCAGGTGCCTCCGAACCCCGCCTAGCGGAGCTTAACCCGCTAGGACTTTAAGTTGGTCTTTCAAACTGCGTTACGCAGCCTGAGCAACCGGAGCAAAGTTGTCGTTGGCAACTATTGCAGTAGCCCGATAACGGCGGAACAATACCGGGAAAAAGTACGCCCTTTACGCCCTCGTCGATCCTATTTCGCCCCCGCCAAAGCTCAGCTTCGGGCTCGCCCGATGGGTGGGCTTTGGTGGAGGCGCCGGGTACCGCCCCCGGGTCCGAATGGTTTATTGCGACGACCGTTTATTTCCATAGCCGGCGAACCGGCGCCCCCAATATAGGGGGCAAAGGTCCCAAAAAACAGAGGCTTGGAAGCGCGATCCTGCGGTTCCCTTTGGATAGGTTCCTGCCGGACTTGGCCGCGTGACGGGCGGCGTTCTAAGCTTCTGACATGTCCGACAATTCAGCGCTGGCCGGCCAAAAATCAGATCAGAAGCCGGATTTTCCTGCCGGGGCCCCTCCGCCCGGCCTGCTCGCGCTGTTTCTGGCCTTCGCTCGGATGTCGCTGGCCGGCTTCGGCGGCGTCCTGGTGTTTGCCCGGCGGGCGATCGTCGAGCAGCACCGCTGGATGACGGCGGACGAGTTCAACGAGACCTTTGCGCTCTGCCACTTCCTGCCAGGGCCCAACATCGTCAACCTATCGATGGTGTTCGGATCGCGGCTGCGCGGCATCGCCGGCGGTGTTGCCGCCTTTACCGGGCTGTTGCTGCCGCCGACGCTGATCATGATGGTGCTTGCGATCGCCTATGCCCGTTTCGGCGAACTCGAGGTGCTGCGCCGAATCCTGGCCGGCATCTCCTGCGCGGCGGTCGGCCTCCTGATCGCGGTGGTCTTCCGCATGATGACGCCGCTGCTCAGGCGGACGGATCCCCTCGCGCTGATCCTGATGCTCGGCGTGTTCCTCGCCATCGGCGTGCTTCGCCTGCCGCTCCAGGCGGTGTTGCTGGTCGCAATCCCCGTCAGTGTCGGCGTCACTTATTTCCTGCGGCGGAAAGTAACAGCATGACCGACTACAGCCCGATCTGGGCGCTGATCTCCACCTTCGGTCTGATGTCGCTGTTCGCCGTCGGCGGGGCCGCGGCGGCGGTCCCGGAGATGCACCGCATCGCGGTCGAGGTGCATCAATGGATGACCGACAAGCAGTTCACCGACGCCTATGCCATCGCGCAACTCTCGCCGGGTCCGAACGTGCTTATCGTGACGTTAATCGGCTATGCCGTCGCGGGCATCCCCGGTGCGCTGGCGGCGACGCTGGCGATGTGCCTGCCGACGGCGCTACTTGCCTATTATGTCAGCCGACTCCTGAACCGCCCCAGCCAATCGCGCTGGCCCGGCCTGATCCAGGCTGCACTGGTTCCGCTCTCGATCGGTTTGATGGCCGCGAGTGCCCTGATTCTGGCCCAGTCGACCGATCGCAGCATTGCTGCACTGCTCCTGACGGCAATAGTCGCGGTGATGGCATCCGTCTCGCGCATCAATCCACTGTGGCTCCTGCTCGCCGGTGGCGTGTTGGGTTTCGCTGGCATTGTGTGATGAAAATCGCTAGGCAGTGATCCGGGCGGGGATCCCTTTCCAGCCGATTTAGAACAACAGTGCTCGTGACTTACGGGTCGCGGAGGAGACAGGCATGGCCGACACGATGGGCCACTCAGCGACAGCCACCCGAAATACCCGGTTGGTGGTCGGCTTTTGTCTGCTGGCGATTGCGCCGCAGATCTTCGAATTTATCTGGTCGATCGGAACGATCTTCGGCTGGGGGGCCGGCCGCGGCCCGGCGACGGTGGTCGCCAGCCATGTGACGGCGCTGCTCGCCGGCGCGCCCAGTGCCATCTTCGGATCGTTCGGCGGCGGCACCAAGAAGGTGTCGTCCGAGGTGCTGCTGGCGCTGATCTATTCCTATCCGCTGTTCGTGGTGGCGATCCTCACGCTGTTCATGACGATCCGCTCGGCGCAAGACTATGTCGGCGGCGTCGTTCTCATGGCGCTTGCTCTGTTCGCGTTGTGGGCAGGGAGCGACTTGCAGGGCATGCATGGCTTCTCCTTTGGTGCGGGCACCGCACCACGCATGTTCGGTGGGCTCTTGGTTGCCCTGTCGGCCGGCATCGCGTTGACGGGCCTCATGACGGAGGGAGCGGCGCTCGCCCATTATTCTTGGCGCGGACCGCTGTTCGTGATGGCGGCGATCCTCTTCTTCGCCCTGTCGATTCGATCGCTCGGCCTCGTGGTCACGGCCTTTGCGAGCTTCATGATCGCGGCGACCGGGTCGCACGAGACGCGCTGGCTGGAAGCGGCCATCGTCGGCGCCTGCCTGACGCTTGGATGCGCCATCCTGTTCCCATATGTGCTCGGGCTGCCGATGCCGATGTTTCCGCGTTTCCTGATCCAGTGAGGGCGTGATGGATATCTTTGCCAACCTCGCTCACGGCTTCGCCGTCGCGTTCTCCCCGATCAACCTGCTGATGTGCCTGATCGGCGCCCTCGTCGGCACGCTGGTCGGCGTGCTCCCGGGCATCGGCACCATCGCGACCGTCGCGATGCTGCTGCCGATCACCTTCGGACTGCCGCCGGTCGGCGCGCTGATCATGCTCGCCGGCATCTATTACGGTGCGCAATATGGCGGCTCGACCACGTCGATCCTGGTCAATATTCCAGGCGAGGCGACATCGGTGGTCACCGCCATCGACGGGCACCAGATGGCCAAGCAGGGCCGCGCCGGCCCGGCGCTGGCGATCGCCGCGATCGGCTCGTTCTTCGCCGGCTGCGTCGCGACCGTCTTGATTGCCATCCTCGGCGCGCCGCTCACGAGGCTCGCGCTGGCGTTCGGCCCGGCCGAGTATTTCTCGCTGATGGTGCTCGGCCTGATCTTTGCGGTGGTGCTGGCCAAGGGCTCGGTGCTGAAGGCGATCGCCATGATCGTGCTCGGTCTCTTGCTGTCGATGGTCGGCTCGGACATCGAGACCGGCGCCTCGCGCATGGCCTTCAACATTCCGGAACTCGCCGACGGTCTCGGCTTTGCGACGGTGGCGATGGGCGTGTTCGGCTTTGCCGAGATCATCCGCAATCTCGACCATGGCGCCGAGATGAACCGCGACCTCGTCCAGCAGAAGATCACCGGCCTGATGCCGACCAGGAAGGATCTGGTCGACTCGACGCCGCCCATCCTGCGCGGCACGGTGCTCGGCTCGATCCTCGGCATTCTGCCCGGCGGCGGCGCGGTCATCGCGTCGTTCGCGGCCTATACGCTCGAGAAGAAGCTGGCCAAGAACCCGTCGCGGTTCGGCCGCGGCGCGATCGAGGGCGTGGCGGGACCGGAAAGCGCCAACAACGCCGCGGCGCAGACCTCGTTCATCCCGCTGCTCACGCTCGGCATCCCGCCGAACGCGGTGATGGCGCTGATGGTGGGCGCGATGACCATTCACGGCATCGTGCCGGGTCCGCAGGTGATGCAGAAGCAGCCGGATCTCGTCTGGGGCATGATCGCCTCGATGTGGATCGGCAATCTGATGCTGATCATCATCAACCTGCCGCTGGTCGGAATCTGGGTGCGCCTCTTGCGCGTGCCGTACCGGCTGATGTTCCCCTCGATCGTGATCTTCTGCGCGATCGGCATCTATTCGGTGAACAACGCACCGGTCGACGTCATCCTCGCAGGCGTGTTCGGTCTGGTCGGATATTGGCTGATCAAGCACGATTTCGAGCCGGCGCCGCTGCTGCTCGGCATGGTGCTCGGACCGCTGATGGAAGAGAACCTGCGCCGGGCGCTGCTGATCTCGCGGGGCGACTGGAGCGTGTTCGTCACGCGTCCGTTGTCGGCGGTTCTGCTGGCGGTCGCGGTGAGCCTGCTGCTGCTCACGGTGCTGCCCGCGTTGCGGTCGAAGCGTGACGAGGTGTTCACCGAATCCGAGAACTGAGGGGCTGGGTCCCGGTGCGCAATTCGGCGACTTAGGCAGCAGGATCAAGGCGGTAGGGCTAAGGGCGGGACATGAGTTCCGCCCCTTGTCGTTTGCACCGGGGATGCTCACTTTTCCGGGTATAATCGGTGCGGACAGCGAATCGCAGCTGTTGCAGCGTGGGGGCGGCCGCTAAGTTCGCCGCCTTCCCAAAGGCATAGTCGCACATGCACCAATATCAGGACCTGCTCGAGCGGATTCTTTCAGACGGCGCCGAGAAGACCGACCGGACCGGCACCGGCACGCTCTCGGTGTTCGGCCACCAGATGCGCTTCAATCTGTCGGCCGGCTTCCCGATGCTGACCACCAAGCGGCTGCCGCTGAAGGCGATCGTGCATGAGCTGTTGTGGTTCCTGAAGGGCGACACCAACATCAAATATCTGCGCGACAACGGCGTCACCATCTGGGATGAGTGGGCGGACGCCAATGGCGATCTCGGCCCGGTCTACGGGCATCAATGGCGCTCCTGGCCTACAGCCGACGGGCGTAGCATCGACCAGATCGCCAATGTCATCGACATGATCAAGCGCACCCCCGATTCGCGCCGGCTGATCGTGACCGCCTGGAATCCGGCCGACGTCGAGAAGATGGCGCTGCCGCCCTGCCACCTGCTGTTCCAGTTCTATGTCGCGAACGGCAAGCTGTCGTGCCAGCTCTATCAGCGCTCGGCCGACGTCTTCCTCGGTGTGCCCTTCAATATCGCATCCTATGCGTTGCTCACCATGATGGTGGCGCAGGTCACGGGCCTGAAGCCCGGCGACTTCGTGCACTCGCTCGGCGATACCCATCTTTATTCCAACCATCTGGAGCAGGCGAAGCTCCAGCTCACCCGCGCGCCGCGCCCGCTGCCGGTGATGCGGATCAATCCTGAGGTGAAGGATATCTTCTCGTTCCGCTTCGAGGATTTCGAGCTCGTCGGCTACGATCCGCATCCGCACATCAAGGCGGAAGTCGCGGTCTAGCGCCGATGTCGTTGGCCATTCGTCGTGCGCAGCCCGGAGAAGCCGGGCTCGTTCTCTCCTTCATCCGCGAGCTTGCCGATTACGAAAAGCTCTCGCACGAGGTGGAGGCGACCGAGGCTGACATCGCCGACGCGCTGTTCGGTGAAAGGCCGCAACTCTATTGCGCGATCGCCGAGTGGAATGGTGAGCCGGTCGGCTTCGCGGTGTGGTTCACGAATTTCTCCACCTTCAGCGGCCGCCGCGGCATCTATCTCGAAGATCTGTACGTGCGGCCGTCGCATCGGGGCAGGGGTCTCGGCAAGGCGCTGCTGGTCTATCTCGCCAGGGAATGCGTCGAGAACGGCTGGTCGCGCCTGCAATGGGCGGTGCTCGACTGGAACGTGCCCTCGATCGCGTTCTACAAGTCGCTCGGCGCGGTCATGATGGACGACTGGACGCTGTGCCGCGTCACGGGTCCCGCGCTGGAGCGGCTTGCCGGGAGCTCTGCCTGATGGAGATCGTTTTCGTCGTTGCGATCGCGGAGAATGGCGTCATCGGCGCGGGCAATGCGATGCCGTGGCGATTGAAGTCCGACATGGCGCGCTTCAAGGCGCTCACCATCGGCAAGCCGGTGATCATGGGCCGCAAGACCTTCGAATCCCTGCCCCGGCCGTTGCTGAACCGCACCAATATCGTGATCACGCGCGATGCGGCTTATCGCGCCAGCGGGGCCATCGTCACGACATCCGCCGCGGATGCAGGCGCGGTTGCGCTTGGTGACGCCCTGCGGCGTTCGGTCACCGAGATCGCGGTGATCGGCGGGGCCGAGATCTTCCGGCAATGGCTCGATCGCGCCGACCGCCTCGAAATCACCGAAGTCCACGCACGGCCCGAAGGCGACACGCATTTCGACATCGACAAGGCGGAGTGGGACGAGATTGAGCGCATCCTCCATCCTGCCGGCCCCGACGACAGCGCTGACTTCTCCTATGTGACATATCGTCGGCGGCGCGGCCATTAACCGCTTTCGTCAATGTTTACATTGACTTTTTCGTGCCCAAGCATAGCTCGAATGATGGTCCGGGCTGCGTTGTAAGGGACCTGCCTGTCCCCTATAAAGCCGGACCGGACAAAGCGGGCGGGGGCATTCCACCCTGCCGAGGAGAGCACAGAATGCCGTGGAAGAATCAGGGCGGTGGCCCATGGGGCTCGGGTCCAAAGGGACCATGGGGCTCAGGCCCGCAACCGGTCGGGCCGAGGCCGCCGGATCTGGAGGATCTTCTGCGGCGCGGCCAGGACCGCCTCCAGCAGATCATGCCGGGCGGCTATTTCTCCGGCGTTGGCATCACGCTGATCATCCTGCTGATCGTCGCGTTCTGGCTGCTGTCGGGCTTTTTCCGCGTTCAGTCCGAAGAGCTCGGCGTGGTGCTGCGCTTCGGCAAGCATGTCCGCACCGTGCAGCCGGGCCTGAACTATCATCTGCCTTATCCGATCGAGACCGTGCTGCTGCCCAAGGCGCTGCGCGTCAACACCACCTCCATCGGCATGACGCTGATCGAGGACCCTGCACGGCGCGGCCGCTCCATTCGCGACGTGCCGGAAGAAAGTCTGATGCTGACCGGCGACGAGAACATCGTCGACGTCGATTTCACCGTGCTCTGGCGCATCAAGCCGGACGGCGTCGGTGACTTCCTCTTCAACATCCAGAATCCCGAGGGCACCGTGAAGGCGGTCGCCGAAAGCGCGATGCGCGAGGTGATCGGCCGGTCCCAGATCCAGCCGATCCTGACCGGAGCGCGCAACGTCACCGAGCAGGGCGTGCAGGAGCTGATCCAGAAGACTCTGGACAGCTACGGGTCGGGAATCCTCATCACCCAGGTGCAGATGCAGAAGGTCGATCCGCCGGCGCAGGTGATCGATGCCTTCCGCGACGTCCAGGCGGCCCGCGCCAATCAGGAGCAGTTGCAGAACGAAGCGCAGACCTACGCCAACCAGGTCGTGCCGCAGGCGCGCGGACGTGCCGCCAAGATCCTGCAGGATGCCGAAGGTTACAAGGAGCAGGCGGTCGCCGAGGCCAAGGGCCAGAGCGCGCGCTTCCTGAAAGTCTACGACGAATACAAGAAGGCGCCCGACGTGACGCGTGAACGGATCTACCTGGAGACGATGGAGCGCGTGCTCGGGGGCGCGGACAAGCTCGTCTATGACGGCGGCCCCTCGGGCCAGGGCGTCGTGCCCTACCTGCCGCTTCCCGAACTGTCGGCCAAGCGGCCGCCCACCACCGGTCCGCAGTCGAGCGGAGGCAACCGATGAGGTCTCCGGTCACAGGTTTCGTCACGCTGCTCGCCCTCCTGCTCGTCGTGATCGTGGGCTACATGTCGCTGTTCACGGTGCAGCAGACCGAGCAGACCATCGTGCTCCAGTTCGGCAGGCCCGTCGACGTCGTCACCGCGCCCGGCCTGCATTTCAAGGCGCCATGGAATTCGGTGATCAATATCGACAAGCGCATCCTCGACCTGGAGAACCCCTCGCAGGAAGCGATCGCGTCCGACCAGAAGCGTCTCGTGGTTGATGCCTTCGCGCGCTACCGCATCAAGGACGCGCTGCGCTTCTATCAGAGCGTCGGCTCGATCCAGGCCGCGAACATCCAGCTCACCACGCTCTTGAACGCGGCGCTGCGCCGCGTGCTCGGCGAGGTCACCTTCATCAACGTGGTGCGTGACGACCGCGAGAAGCTGATGCAGCGCATCCGCGACCAGCTCGATCGCGAGGCCGACGGCTACGGTATCCAGGTCGTCGACGTCCGGATTCGCCGCGCCGACCTGCCGGAGCAGAACAGCCAGGCGGTCTACCAGCGCATGAAGACCGAGCGCGAGCGCGAGGCTGCGGAGTTCCGCGCGCAGGGCGGTCAGAAGGCGCAGGAGATCAAGTCCAAGGCCGACCGCGAGGCAACCGTGATCATCGCAGAAGCCAATTCGCAGGCCGAGCAGACCCGCGGTGCGGGCGATGCCGAGCGCAACCGCCTGTTTGCGGAAGCCTACAGCAAGGACGCCGACTTCTTCGCCTTCTACCGGTCGATGACGGCCTATGAGAACGGGCTGCGTTCGAACGATACCCGCTTCCTGCTGCGGCCGGACTCGGATTTCTTCCGGTACTTCGGTAGTCCGTCCGGCAAGATGGCAACCGAGACGCCGGCCAAGCCGTAAGCTAGACAAGGGCGGCCGGTCTGGCCGCCCTTTGTCCAGACAAAGAACAGTACGACGGGAGGTTCCATTCCGATGAGGTCCATTGCGTTCGCCGACTTCCTCATCGGCCTGGGCATCCTGTTCGTGCTGGAAGGCTTGATGTTTGCGGCCAGTCCCAGCTGGATGCGCAAAGCCATGAAGAGCGCCATTGCCACGCCGGACAACATCCTGCGGGCCGTTGGGATCGGCTCGGCCGTCGCGGGTCTGGTCCTGATCTGGGTTATGCGGCGTCCGATTTAGGCATCGGGCCCAACGCCAAAGTGAAGGCGCCAGACTGGTTTTCGCCGTATTATCGAGGTCTTGAGGCCCGTCAAGCTCCGCGCTTGCGCCGTGCCCCCGTTCGAGCGCAGTCTGGCGCCGAATTCCCCTTGTCTGGAGATCACAATGACCGCTGCCACCACTGCCCCGTCCCGCTCGCGCCGTTGCGCGAGACTTGGTGTGCGAATTGGGCTGGCCGCGCTCGCCGTCAGTGCTTTCAGCGCGTTCGGCACGCCGGCCCATGCGCGCGGACCGGATGGCATCGCCGACGTCGCCGAGAAGGTGATTGACGCGGTCGTCAACATCTCGACCTCGCAGACGGTCGAGGCCAAGGGCGGCGGCACCAACACCATGCCGCAACTGCCGCCCGGCTCGCCGTTCGAGGAGTTCTTCGACGACTTCTTCAAGAACCGCCGGGGTCCCGGTGGCGGCAGCAAGGGCGGCGACAACAACCCGCCGCGCAAGACCAACTCGCTCGGCTCCGGCTTCATCATCGACCCATCGGGCGTCGTCGTCACCAACAACCACGTCATTGCGGACGCCGACGAGATCCACGTCATCCTCAACGACGGCACCAAGATCAAGGCCGAGCTGGTCGGCGTCGACAAGAAGACCGATCTCGCCGTGCTCAAGATCAAGCCGCCGAAGCCGCTGGTCGCGGTCAAGTTCGGCGACTCCGACAAGCTGCGCCTCGGCGACTGGGTGGTCGCGATCGGCAACCCCTTCAGCCTGGGAGGCACGGTGACCGCCGGCATCGTTTCGGCCAAGAACCGCGACATCTCGTCGGGACCATATGACAGCTACATCCAGACCGACGCCTCCATCAATCGGGGCAATTCCGGCGGTCCGCTGTTCAACCTCGATGGCGACGTCATCGGTGTCAACACGCTGATCATCTCCCCTTCCGGCGGCTCGATCGGCATCGGCTTCGCCGTGCCGTCGAAGACGGTGGTGGGCGTCGTCGACCAGCTCCGCCAGTTCGGCGAGTTGCGCCGCGGCTGGCTTGGGGTGCGCATCCAGAGCGTCACTGACGAGATTGCCGAGAGTCTCAACATCAAGCCCGCGCGCGGAGCGCTGGTCGCCGGCGTCGACGACAAGGGCCCGGCCAAGCCCGCCGGCATCGAGCCCGGCGACGTCGTCGTCAAGTTCGACGGCAAGGACGTCAAGGATCCGAAGGACCTGTCCCGCGTCGTCGCCGACACGGCGGTCGGCAAGGAGGTCGACGTCGTCGTCATCCGCAAGGGGCAGGAAGAGACCAAGAAGGTCACGCTGGGCCGCCTCCAGGATCCCGACAAGGTGCAGGCCGCGGTGAAGACCGACGAGCCGGCGCCGGAGAAGCCGGTGACGCAGAAGGCGCTTGGCCTCGATCTCGCGACGCTGAACAAGGATCTGCGCACGCGCTACAAGATCAAGGACAGCGTCAAGGGCGTGGTCGTTACCAACGTCGACGCCAATTCGGACGCCGCCGAGAAGCGCCTGTCCGCCGGCGACGTCATCGTCGAGGTGGCACAGGAGGCGGTGTCGAGCGGTACCGACATCCAGAAGCGAGTCGATCAGCTCAAGAAGGACGGCAAGAAATCGGTGCTGCTGCTGGTCTCCAACGGCGAGGGCGAGCTGCGATTCGTCGCGCTGAGCGTGCAGTAGCCGCGCCTTCTTGGCCCCACACCCGCTGTCATTCCGGGATGGTGCGCAAACACCAGACCCGGAATCTCGAGATTCCGGGTTCGATGCTTCGCATCGCCCCGGAACGACGGAGAGAAAAATCTATCCCCCCACGAACTCGTCCCGCCGATACCCCTGCGCATAGAGCAACGCGGTGAGATCGCCATGATCGATCCGCGCTGCTGCCGCAGCCGCCACGGCCGGCTTGGCGTGATAGGCGACGCCCAGCCCCGCCGCCTGGATCATGGCGAGATCGTTGGCGCCGTCGCCGACCACGACCGAGTCAATGTCGTCGAGATCGAACGACTCCATCAAATCCACCAGCGTCGCGAGCTTCGCGGCGCGGCCCAAGATCGGCTCCTTCACTTCGCCCGTGAACTTGCCGTCGCGCACGACGAGCTCGTTGGCGCGGTTCTCCTGAAAGCCGATCCTGGCGGCGACCGCCCTCGTGAACAGCGTGAATCCGCCGGAGACGAGACAGGTGTAGGCGCCGTTCGCGCGCATGGTCGCGACCAGTGTGCCGCCGCCCGGCGTCAGCGTGATGCGCCTGGCCAGCACCTCGTCGACCGCGCTGGCGGGCAGGTCCTTGAGCAGCGCAACGCGCTCGCGCAGCGCCGGCTCGAACTCGATCTCGCCGCGCATCGCGCGCTCGGTGATCGCGGCGACATGCGCCTTCACCCCGACGAAATCGGCGAGCTCATCGATGCATTCCTGGCCGATCATGGTGGAATCCATGTCGGCGAGAAAAAGCTTCTTGCGCCTGAAGCCAACAGGCTGCACGACGATGTCGATGGGCAGGTCGCCGCGGAGCTCGCGGAGCCGTTGCTCGATGGCGTGACGGTCGCCTTCGAGGTTACTGTCGGCGCCGAAGGGGATGTCGACCGCAACCCCGTCGAACAGCCAGTGCGCGGGCGCCGCTTGTGGCAGCACGGCGCGGGCGCCGTCGACGATGGTCGAGTCGAGCGCGGGATTGTCGGGGTTGCAGATCAGCGTGGCAACGAGGGACATTTGAGGTTTTCGTGAGCGAGGAGCGTTCAAGCAAGGCCGTGCTTATCGCAGGCCCGACCGCCAGCGGCAAGTCGGCGCTGGCGCTCGAGCTTGCGCGCGCCACCGGTGGTACCGTCATCAATGCCGATTCCATGCAGGTCTACCGCGACCTCCGCATCATCACGGCACGGCCAACTGGGGCGGATGAGGCGCTCGTGCCGCATCGTCTCTATGGCCATGTCGATGCATCCGTGAATTTTTCGGCCGGTGTCTGGGTCGGCGACGCGGCGAAGGCGCTCGATGAAGCAAGGGCTCGAGGCCGTCTGCCGATTTTCATCGGCGGCACCGGGCTCTATTTCAAGGCGCTGACGGTCGGCCTCTCCGTGGTGCCGCCAATCCCTGCCGAGGTGCGCGACGATGTGCGCGCGCGGCTGGACTGCAACGGCGTCGAGGCCTTGCACGCGGAACTTGCGCGCCGTGACCCCGGTGCGGCCGAGCGATTGAACCTGCGCGACCGCACGCGGATTGCGCGCGCGCTCGAGGTGATCGAGGCAACCGGGCGTTCGCTGCTCGACTGGCACCGGGAGGGGCAGCCACCGCTGCTGCCGAAGGACAGTTTTCGCGCGGTGTTTCTCGCGCCCGAACGGGACGAGCTCTATGCCCGCATCGATGCCCGCTTCGACGCCATGTTGGGAGCCGGCGCGTTGAGGGAAGTCGAGCGGCTCGCCGCGAGACACCTCGATCCGCTGCTGCCGGCCATGAAAGCCCATGGCGTGCCGGCCTTGATCCGCCATCTGCGCGGCGAGCTCAGCCTGGAGGAAGCCGCCAGCATTGGGCGCGCCGACACCCGCCATTACGCCAAGCGGCAATTCACCTGGTTCCGGCACCAATTGCCGGATTTCGAATGGGTGAGGCCGGACGAGGCAAGGGGAGCGCTCGCGGCGATCGTGAATGTGGCGAGCCCGGGTTGACGCGCTTTTGTGCGTGGTTCCCGGAATTTACCTCTCGCCGAACCACGGGAACACCGCTACACTGCCAAAATCGCGCGGGAACGGCCGCATTGCCTTGACATCCGGGCTTTGGCCGCTATGTTTCGCGCAACCTTTGGGAAGCCGAGCGCCCGCCATGCGTAACATTATTGCCAAACTCCTTATCGCCGTCGTACCCAGGCACACCGCCGGGGGTGGCTAGCTGCCATCCACAAGACAGGCGGTGTGCATGGGCCCTCTTCGGGGCCTTTTTTATTTCCCGAACCCGACACGAACGAAGCCGCTGCCAACAGCGCATCCGGAGCAAGCCAATGAGCGACAAGAGCCACGATCCGAACCAGATGACCGGCGCCGCAATGATCGTCCGCGCGCTCATCGATCACGGCGTGACCGACATCTTCGGCTATCCCGGCGGCGCGGTGCTTCCGATCTACGACGAGATCTTCCAGCAGAGCGAGGTCCAGCACATCCTGGTCCGCCACGAGCAGGGCGCGGGCCACGCCGCCGAAGGCTATGCGCGTTCGACCGGCAAACCGGGCGTCGCGCTGGTGACCTCCGGCCCCGGCGCCACCAACATGGTGACGCCGCTCACCGACGCGCTGATGGACTCCATTCCGCTGGTCTGCATCTCCGGCCAGGTGCCGACGCATCTGATCGGCAACGATGCCTTCCAGGAATGCGACACCGTCGGCATCACGCGTCCCTGCACCAAGCACAACTGGCTGGTGCGCGACGTCAACGATCTGGCCAAGGTGCTGCACGAAGCCTTCTATGTCGCGACCTCCGGCCGTCCCGGCCCGGTGCTGGTCGACGTTCCCAAGGACGTGCAGTTCGCGACCGGCACCTATCATCCGCCGCGCAAGTCCGACGTGCACCGCTCCTATGCGCCGCGCGTGAAGGGCGATGCGACGCAGATCCGCAAGGCCGTGGCGCTGCTCGCGAGCGCCAAGCGCCCGGTGATCTACAGCGGCGGCGGCGTCATCAATTCCGGTCCTGAAGCCACCAAGCTGCTGCGCGAGCTGGTCGAGGTCACCGGTTTTCCGATCACCTCCACCCTGATGGGCCTCGGTGCGTATCCGGCGTCAGGCAAGAACTGGCTCGGCATGCTCGGCATGCACGGCACCTACGAAGCCAACATGACCATGCATGATTGCGACGTCATGCTGTGCGTCGGCGCGCGCTTCGACGATCGCATCACCGGCCGCGTCGATGCGTTCTCCCCGGGCTCGAAGAAGATCCACATCGACATCGATCCGTCCTCGATCAACAAGAACATCCGGGTCGACGTGCCGATCATCGGCGATTGCGGCAACATCCTCGGCGACATTCTCCAGGTGTTCAAGGCGGAGGCGAAGAAGCCCGACATCAAGTCTTGGTGGCAGCAGATCGCGCAATGGCGCGCCCGCAACTCGCTCTACTACAAGAAGAGCAACGACGTCATCCTGCCGCAGCACGCGATCCAGAGCCTGTTCGAGGCGACGCGCGGCAAGGACACCTACATCACGACCGAGGTCGGCCAGCACCAGATGTGGGCGGCACAGTTCTACGGCTTCGAGGAGCCGCATCGCTGGATGACATCGGGCGGTCTCGGCACCATGGGCTATGGCCTGCCGGCCGCGGTCGGCGTGCAGGTTGCCCATCCCGACAGCCTCGTCATCGACATCGCGGGCGATGCCTCGGTGCAGATGACGATGCAGGAGATGTCGACGGCCGTGCAGTACGAGCTGCCGATCAAGATCTTCATCCTGAACAACCAGTACATGGGCATGGTGCGGCAGTGGCAGCAGCTGCTGCATGGCAACCGCCTGTCGCATTCCTACTCGGAGGCGCTGCCGGATTTCGTCAAGCTGGCGGAAGCCTACGGCGCCGTCGGCCTCCAGGTGCACAAGCCTGCCGATCTCGAGGGCGCCATCAGGGAAATGATCTCGGTCAGGCGCCCCGTGCTGTTCGACTGCCGCGTCGCCGCGCTCGAAAACTGCTTCCCGATGATCCCCTCCGGCAAGGCACATAACGAGATGCTGCTGCCGGAGCAGGCCAACGACGAAGCGACGGCCAAGGCGTTCGCCGGCGGCAAGGCGCTGGTGTGAGGCCATGTTCGACCTGAACGAGCTCGAGCGCGCACACGCGATCGTGGGGCAGGCGGTGCCGGTAACGCCGGCGCATGCCTGGCCGCTGCTCGCTGAACGTCTTGGGACCGAGGTCGTCGTCAAGCACGAGAACCACACCCCGATCGGCGCCTTCAAGGTGCGCGGCGGGCTCGTCTATCTCGACCGGCTGAAGCGCGAGCGGCCGAAAACGCCCGGCATCATCTCGGCGACGCGCGGCAATCACGGCCAGAGCCTGGCCTTTGCCGCAGCTCGCCACGGCATTCCCGCCGTGATCTACGTGCCGCGGGGCAATTCGGCCGAGAAGAACCGCGCCATGAAGGCGTTTGGTGCCGAGCTGGTCGAGCATGGCGAGGACTTTCAGGCGGCCGCCGAGGAGGCCCAGCGGCGCGCCCAGTTTACCGGCCTGCACATGGTGCCGTCGTTCCACCCGGATCTCGTGCTCGGCGTCGCCACCTATGCGCTCGAACTATTCCGGACGGCGCCGGATCTCGACGTTCTCTATGTGCCGATCGGACAGGGCTCCGGAATTTCCGGCTGCATCATGGCGCGCGACCTGCTGGGCCTGCAGACCGAGATCGTCGGCGTGCAATCGACTGAGGCGCCGTCCTACGCGCTCTCGTTTGCTGCGGGCAGGATCGTCACGACCGAAACCAGCAATACGCTCGCCGACGGCATGGCGACGCGCATTCCAGACCCGGATGCGTTCGCCCTGATCCGCAAGGGCGCCTCGCGCATCGTGCAGGTCACCGACGACGAAGTCGCTGCAGCGATCCGCGCCTACTGGACCGACACGCACAATCTCGCCGAAGGCGCCGGAGCGGCCCCACTCGCCGCGGCACTTCAGGAGAAGACGAAACTGTCGGGCAAGCGCGTCGGTCTCGTACTGTCCGGCGGCAATATCGATTTCGATCTGTTCCGCCGTTGGGTCGGGACGGGCGCGCCAGCGATGGCGTGACGGAGAGACAAGAGGGGACGACAAGTGAACCAGCCCGCATCCGCCTACTTCATCGAGGACCGTCACGATCCCAACGAGACGCACACGCTCTCGGTGCTCGTGCAGAACGAGCCGGGGGTGCTCGCGCGCGTGATCGGCCTGTTCTCGGGGCGCGGCTACAACATCGAGAGCCTCACGGTCTCGGAGACCGAGGCCCAGAAGCATCTGTCGCGCATCACCATCGTCACCACGGGTACGCCGATGGTGATCGAGCAGATCAAGCACCAGCTCGACCGCATGATCCCCGTCTACCGGGTCGTCGACATGACCCTGACCAGGCGTTCGATCGAGCGCGAGCTGGCGATGGTCAAGGTGCGCGGGCAGGGCGAGCACCGGGTCGAGGCGCTCAGGCTGGCGGATGCGTTCCGCGCCCGCGTGATCGACGCTACCACCGAGAGCTTCGTGTTCGAGATCACAGGCAATACGGACAAGATCAATCAATTTATCGACCTGATGCGCCCGCTCGGCCTTGTCGAGGTGTCGCGCACCGGTGTTGCCGCGATCGGTCGCGGGCCTGAAGGGATGTGAGCCATGCTGGCGCGGGACTGGTACTACAACGAGCGGAACCGGATGGGGATCGAGCCCGCCGTGGCGTCGATCTACGACAACCATGACGATGCCGATCTGCGGGCGCGCGCCGCGCTGAAAATGCTCGGTGTGCAGCGCGGCTGGCGTATCGCCGATATCGGCTGCGGCAACGGCGTGCTGGCGACCGAGGCCGCGCTGATGGGCGCGGAGGTCGACGCCATCGACATCTCGCCGGCGATGCTGGCGCTCGCCGAGATCTACGCCCGCGACCGCAAGGCGCCCGTGCGCACCCAGTCGGCAGGCCTGCTCAGCTTCGCCTACCGCCCCGAGTCCTACGATCTGATCGTCAGCGAGTTCACGCTGCACCATCTGCCGGATTTCTGGAAGGCGGTGGCGATGTCGCGGATCTATCGCGCACTGAAGCCGGGTGCGAGCTTTTATCTGCGCGACATCGTCTACACAGCGATGCCTGACGCGATCGAGCGCGACGTCGACCAATGGGCCGACTTCCAGATCAAGAACCACGATTTCGCGCGGGAGAGCGTGGTGACGCATATGCGCGACGAATACTCCACGTTCGGCTGGGTGATGGAGCGGATGCTGACCGACGTCGGCTTCACGCTGGTCTCGGCCGATTACCACGCCCCCATGCACGGCACCTATCTGCTGCGAAAACCGAAAGCCGGCAAGCAAGGCTAGACGAGAACAAGAATAAGCAAGGCTGCACGACAAGACAGAACCGGAAAAAACAATGAAGCCGGCCGACATCCTCATCGCCGTCATGGTGGCGATCGTATGGGGGCTTGCCTTCGTGGCGAGCCGAATGGCGCTCGACGAGCTATCGCCGGAGCTGATGACGGCGCTGCGCTTTGCCATCGCCGCGGTGCCGTGCCTGTTCATTCCCAAGCCGAAGATCGCCTGGTCGCTGTTGATCGCGATCAGCTTCACGTTGTTCCTCGGCCAGTTCCTGAGCCAGGCCTATGGCATCGCCCATGGCGTGCCGGTGGGTTTGACCTCCGTCGTCGTGCAGAGCCAGGCGCTGTTCACGATCGGCTTCGCCGCGCTCGTCTTCGGCGAACGCCCGACGCCGGTGCAGACGCTCGGTATCATGATCGCCGCTGCCGGGTTGCTGATGATCTGCGGAACGGTCGGCTACGACTTCAGCGTTGCCGCCTTCGCGGTGCTGATGATCTCCCCGATCAGCTTTGCGGTTGGCAATCTCTTGCTGCGCCAGGCACGCGGCGTGCCGATGTTCGATCTTTTCGCCTGGCTGTGCCTCAGCGCCGCCGTGCCGCTGTTCGCGCTGGCACTGATCGCCGATGGACCGGCGCCGACCTGGACATCGCTGACACAGATATCCCTGACGACGGCGCTCTGCATGCTGATGCTCGGCGGCATTTCCACCAGCATCGCCTATTGGCTGTGGGGCCGCCTGCTGCGCGACTATCCGGCCGCGCAGGTGGTGCCGTTCGCGCTGCTGGTGCCGTTCGTCGGCTCGGCCGCCTCCAGCATCGTGTTCGGCGAGCGCTTCGGACCGTTGCGCCTGGCCGGCATGCTGACCGTGGTCGGCGGTATCGCCGTGATGGTGCTGGCGAGACGCCCGCAAGTCCTGCCGAAGACTGCGTGAGGTGAATATGACCTACTCGCTATTCTATGCCTTTCTCGCGTTCATGGTGGTGATGTACTTCACGCCCGGGCCGAACAACATCATGCTGCTGTCCTCCGGCCTCACCTACGGCTTCCGCCGCACCGTCCCGCACATCGTCGGGATCGTCATCGGCTTTGCCTTCATGGTGGCCGCGGTCGGCCTCGGGCTCGGCACGGTATTCCTGGCCTATCCGATCCTCCAGACCATGCTGAAATATGCCGGGGCCGCCTATCTCGTTTACCTTGCCGCTGTGATCGCCATGTCCGGTCCAACCAAGCCGGACGAGGGGGGCGGCCGCGGCCCGATGACCTTCTGGGGCGCGGCGATGTTTCAGTGGATCAACGCCAAGGGCTGGGTGATCGTCATCGGTACCATCACCGCCTATGCCGCAATCGCCCAATTCCCGCTCAACATCGCCATCCAGACCATGATCAGCCTGATCGTCGGCACGGTCTCGACCGTGGTCTGGGCTCTGTTCGGCACCGCGCTGCGCCCGGTCCTGACCTCGGCGCGGCTGGTCCGCGCCTTCAATATCCTGATGGCGGTCCTGCTGCTCGCTTCCCTCTACCCCGTTTTCATGGATGCATGATGTCGCGGATTTCCATGCAGAAACGGGTTTCCCTCAGGGCTGAAAATGCTCTAGACAGCCCCCGAAATCCGCAAATTTCACCATTCGGACACTGACCATTGGCCGATTTTCGGCCCTGAACGAGGAAACGACCATGCGTGTTTACTACGATCGCGACGCCGACCTGAACCTGATCAAGGGCAAGAAGGTCGCCATCGTCGGCTATGGCAGCCAGGGCCATGCCCATGCGCTCAACCTGAAGGATTCCGGCGTCAAGGAAGTCGCCATTGCGCTGCGCAAGGGTTCGGCCTCGGCCAAGAAGGCGGAGAACGCCGGCTTCAAGGTGATGGAAGTTGCCGAAGCCGCCAAATGGGCCGACCTCGTCATGATGCTGACGCCGGACGAGCTTCAGGGCGACATCTATCGCGAGCATCTGCACGACAACATGAAGAAGGGCGCCGCCCTGGTGTTCGCGCACGGCCTCAATGTCCACTTCAACCTGCTCGATCCGCGCGCCGACCTCGACGTGCTGATGATCGCCCCGAAGGGCCCCGGCCACACCGTGCGCTCGGAATATCAGCGCGGCGGCGGCGTGCCCTGCCTGATTGCGATCGCCAAGGACGTCTCGGGCAACGCCCATGACCTCGGCCTGTCCTATGCTTCCGCCATCGGCGGCGGCCGCGCCGGGATCATCGAGACCACCTTCAAGGAAGAGTGCGAGACCGACCTGTTCGGCGAGCAGGTGGTGCTCTGCGGCGGCCTGGTCGAGCTGATCAAGGGTGGCTACGAAACCCTGGTCGAAGCCGGCTACGCGCCGGAGATGGCCTATTTCGAGTGCCTGCACGAAGTGAAGCTGATCGTCGACCTGATCTATGAAGGCGGCATCGCCAACATGAACTACTCGATCTCCAACACCGCCGAATATGGCGAGTACGTCACCGGTCCGCGCATCATCACGGACGAGACCAAGAAGGAGATGCGCAAGGTTCTCGCCGACATCCAGGGCGGCAAGTTCGCCCGCGACTGGATGCTCGAGAACAAGGTCAACCAGACCTCGTTCAAGGCGACCCGCGCCAAGCTCGCCGCGCACCCGATCGAGGAAGTCGGCGCGAAGCTGCGCGACATGATGCCCTGGATCAAGAAGGGCGCGCTGGTCGACAAGTCGAAGAACTAAGTCGTCGCTCCCGGACGCAGCGCATCATGCCGTGGTGCGTTGCCGATCCGGGGGACATTGCGTTTCCTGGGTTCCGGCTCTGCGGCACATCGCTTACGCGCCGCGCCTCGTCCGGGACACGAGTGAACACAAGCTTCGCTCGCCAAACCAAATTTTAAATCTTCGCGCCTACGTTCGAGCGAGATCGCAAACGGCGATATCGTTCTTTCCATCCCGCGCGAAGCATTGCCGCTTCATTCAAATTCTTCGCGGGCCGACGGCGCCGGCCTGAATGCGAAGAACTGACATTTAAATCACATTCTTGAAATCGCGTGGTTTCTCGGATTTTTTGGCGACCTTCAGAACACCAAAAACGTCTGCATCTTCAGGGCCAAGGATTCGGCTCTTCATCCGTATTCTCATCTCGCGTCCATCTCATCGAGATCACTCGCCATTGCGTACCCGGCACCTTCGCTCCCACATGATCTTGCGGGGGAACTCCTGGAGAGAGGACCATGCGATCTGTCGTCGTCACCGGTGCGTCCACCGGTATCGGCTGGGCCATTGCGAAGTTTCTGGTCGCGCGCGGCTATCGCGTCTTCGGCAGCGTCCGAAAGCAGGCGGACGCCGACCGGCTCCAGGGTGAGTTCGGCGCCAATTTCACCCCGCTCCTGTTCGACGTCACCGACGAGGCCGCAGTCCTTGCTGCCGGGCGAACAGTCCGCGAAGCACTGGGCGGCGAGACGCTGGCAGGCCTCGTCAACAATGCAGGCATCGCGGTCGCCGGTCCCGTGCTCGAATTGTCGGCCGACGATTTCCGCCGCCAGATGGACATCAACGTCATCGGCCCCGTCATCGCGACACAGGTGTTCGGGCCGCTGCTCGGCGCCGATCCGTCGTTGAAGGGACCGAAGGGTCGGATCGTGATGATGAGCTCGGTTGCGGGCAAGAACGGCAATCCGCTGTCGGCGCCCTACTGCACCTCCAAGCACGCCATCGAGGGACTGTCGGAAAGCCTGCGCCGCGAGTTGATGCTGTTCGGCATCGACGTCATCATCGTCGCCCCCGGCGCGGTGAAGACGCCGATCTGGAGCAAGGCCGAACAGATCGATCTGTCCGTCTACAAGAACTCGCCCTATCTGCCGGCGCTCAACAAGGTGATGGCCTTCATGACGGAGCTCGGCGCGAAGGGCCTGCCGGCCGAGCGCATTGCCGAAATCGTGTTCGAGGCGCTGACCGCGGCAAGCCCCAAGGTGCGCTATCAGATCACGCCGGACCCGATGCGCCACGTGATCGCAGCCCTGCTGCCGAAGCGGACACTCGACCGCATCATCGCCAAGCGGCTCGGGTTGCTGCCGCAGTGATGCCGGCACGTCGCCCCACCGCCCCGCATCCGAAGCCGGGCCGTATCACCACGGTGATCTCGGCCGCGCTTTGATCGATGCTGCGCTGCAACTTGCGAATTGAGCAGAGGGTGCTCGACCTGTTCATCGCAGGGATCGCAAAGCCCTGGCACGGCCGGGCGGCTTCGGCAGCCGCCATGCGGCGCTTCGCCGCTTGCTTACATTGAGCCAAGGTCGGACCGCACCGCGCGTTGCCTGTCCTTGACGGTTCCGTTACAGTTTTATGACACGGTGCAGGCTTCCGGCTGCGCCGCGCCCTGGCCGGTCGGCTTGGCATCACCGGGCCGGAGTTGAAGTTTAGCGTATTTTCGATGGCGTCCGCGCCCAATCCTGGTCCTTCTGCCACGACCGCCGTGCTGGCGAGCGTCGCCGCGCTCGGCATCTGGCGCCTGCTCGCGGTTGCAGCGCCGCATCTTGCTGCGCTCGCGCTGATGTTCGAGACCGAGACCGATTTCGGTTCGCACCTGTCCTTCGCGCTCGCCTGGGGCATCCTGAACTTCTTCTGGATCACGCTGCTGCGACGGCCGGCGCTCTCGGGCGCTCTATCGCTGACCCTGGTCGTCGTGCTGGTTCTGCTGTCGCGGCTCAAGCACGACGTCGTGCAGATGACGGTGAACTTCATCGATCTGATGATGATCGACCGCGACACCGTCGCGTTCCTGTTCACGATCTTCCCGAATTTGCGCTGGTCGGTGATCCTGGCCGGCCTCGTCACGCTGCCGTTGATGTATTCGCTGTGGTGGCTCGATCCGTTCCGCGTCCGCCGCCTGCCGGCGCTGGCCTGCAAGCTCGCCTGCCTCGCCGGGCTTGTCGGGTATTCGCTCTATCATCCGGATGAAGCCTGGCGCGGCTACTACGACGACGGCTATCTCTCGAAATTCTTCCGCTCGGGCGTCACCGCGGTGTCGGACTTCGCGCAGTACGGTTTCATGGAGGCGGCCGCTGCGACCAATGAACGGCTCAACATACCGCTCGTCGATGCCTGCTATCCCGCCGGCCGCCGGCCGAACATCATCATGATCCATGATGAATCGAGCTTCGACATCCGTGCCGCGCAAGGGATCAAGGTGCCGCAGGGCTATGGCAGCCACTTCAAGTCCTGGGACGGGAAGCAGCGCACGTTCCTGGCCGAGAGCAATGGTGGACCGAGCTGGTTCACCGAATACAACGTGCTTGCAGGGCTCTCCTCGCGCTCGTTCGGACGCTTCGCCTATTTCGTGACGCGGATCGCCTCGAGCCGTGTCGAGCGCGGCTTGCCGCTGGCGCTGCGCCGTTGCGGCTACGACACGCTGTCGCTTTATCCCGCCTATGGCGGCTTCATGGGCGCGCGCGGCTTCCAGATGACGACCGGCATCGAGCGCTTTCTCGATGCGAGAGACCTCGGCGCGAAGGATGTCGAGCCCGACAGCTTCTTCTACGACAAGGCGCTCCAGCTGATGGGCCAGCAGCCGCCGAACAAGCCGCTGTTCACCTTCATCTATCTCGGCGCCAACCATTTCCCGTGGGAGACGCGGTTCCGACCCGACCTGCTGCCGAACTGGCGCGCGGCGGGCAATGCGCCGTTCATCGACGAATATCTGCGCCGGCAGGCCATGAGCGCCGAGCAGTACAAGGCTTTCGTCGCAGGGCTGAAGAAGACCTTTCCGGGCGAGCCCTTCCTGATCGTGCGCTACGGCGATCATCAGCCGGAGTTCGCGCCTGCCATCCTCGAGCCCGGGCTCGACGAGGGCGCACTCGGCAAGAAGCTCGACGCTTACGATCCGCGTCTCTACGCGACTTATTATGCGGTCGACGCCGTCAATTTCGAGCCGGTGAAAAGCGCGGCCGTGATGGACACGATCGACGGCCCCTATCTGCCGCTGGTGATCCAGGAGACCGCCGGCATACCGCTCGACCCGTCCTTCGCCGAGCAGAAGGAGATCATGCTCCGCTGCAAGGGTATCTTCTACGGCTGCAAGGACGGCGCCGAGGCGCGGCGGCTGAACCGGCTGCTGATCGACGCGGGGATGATCACGGGGCTGTAGCGGACGCGCTTGCGTCCCGTTTGCATTACGGCTTCGTAATCTTTTCCTCGCGCAGAAATTTTTGAACTAAAGTCTGAGCCGAATATGCCCGAAATCACCGACTTGTAATTGACGGGCCACTCCACTTCCAAAACTTCGTCACGATTGCTCCCATCATCCGACACGCCGTCACCATCGTCTTTCCGGCGGCGCGATGCCCATTCGTGATCCACCTTCCTTGCAGGAGTATCGTCCATGCGAGCGCTTGATGCTGCGCGTCTTGCATTTGCCCTCGTGCTGCTGAGCCCGGCCGTCCATGCGGCTGAAGCCACGCACGACATCAAGGGCCTCTATCTCATGACCGACTATCCGGCGATCACCGTGCAGCCCGGCACCACGACCAATGTTTCGCTGCGCTTGCAGGATTACGGTCTGGCGCCGGAACGTTACCAGCTTTCAGTCGCAGGCGTGCCGAGCGGCTGGACCGCGACGCTGCTCGGTGGCGGCCAGCCGGTCGGCGCTGCGATGCCCGCTGCTGATGGCAATGTCGCACTTCAGCTCAGGCTCGACGTGCCCGCCGGCAGCGATCTCAGCGCGCATACCGTCACGGTCCGGGCCGAAGGGCAGGGTGCAAGCGCGGAGCTTCCGATCGCGGTGTCGCTCGCAAAGGAGCTGCCCGCGAAACTAACCGTCAAGTCGAGCCTGCCCTCGCTGCGCGGCAGCCCGAAGTCCAATTTCGACTACACCCTTTCGATCAAGAACGATTCGGGCCGCAACCTCGTGGCAAGCTTCGCCGCAGAGGCGCCGACCAATTTCGAGACCTCGTTCACCGAGGCGTATGGCACGCAGGAGCTGTCCTCGATCCCCATCGATGCCGGGCAGTCCAAGGAGATCAAGCTGAAGGTGCGTCCGCCCACCACCGTCGACGCGGGTCATTTCCCCGTCAAGGTGACGGTGAAGGCGGAGGACACCTCGGCCTCCACCGAACTTGCGCTCGACATCGTCGGCCAACCCCAGCTCCAGATCACCGGGCGCGACGGCCTCTTGAGCGCGCGTGCGGTTGCGGGCAAGCAAAGCTCGATACCGGTCGTCGTCACCAACACTGGCACGGCACCGGCCGAGAACATCGCACTGGCCGGCACGGCGCCGAGCGGTTGGAAGGTGACGTTCGAGCCGGCGACGATCGATCGCCTCGTGCCCGGCAAGGACAGCGAGGTGCAGGCGCTGCTCACGCCCAGTGACAAGTCGCTGGCCGGCGACTATCAGGCCACCATCCGCGCGACATCGCGCGGGGAAAGTGCTTCCAGCCAGTTCCGCATCACCGTCGCCACATCGACGGTTTGGGGCGTTGCGGGCGCCGGAGTCATCGGCCTCGCACTCCTCTTGATGCTGGGCGCAGTAGCGAGGTTCGGACGCCGATGACCGAGCAACAGAGCGAGACCAGAAACGAGCGGCGAGATCTCGTGATCAGTGCGCGGGGGTTGACCAGACGCTATGGAAGAACCGTCGTCGTCGACGCCGTCGACTTCGGCATCGCCCGCGGCGAGGTGTTCGGCCTGCTGGGCCCGAACGGCGCCGGCAAGACGACGACCATCCTGATGATGCTCGGCCTGACCGAGATATCGTCCGGCGAGGTCGGCGTGCTCGGCTTCGATCCGGCGCGGGAGCCGCTGAAGGTCAAGCGGCGTGTCGGATATCTGCCCGACGCCGTCGGCTTCTACGATCAGCTCACGGCCGCTGAAAACCTCGCCTACACGGCCAAGCTGATGGGCCTCGCGCGCGCCGAGCGGGCAGGACGGATCGAGGCGGCGCTCGCCCGCGTTGGTCTCGCCGAGGTCGCCGCCAAGCCTGTCGCGACCTTCTCGCGTGGTATGCGGCAGCGGCTGGGCCTGGCCGAGATCATCGTGAAGCGCGCCGAGATCGCAATCCTGGACGAGCCGACCTCCGGGCTTGATCCGCAGGCGACGCAGGAATTCCTCGGATTGATCGGCGAGCTGAAAGCCGAGGGCGTCACCGTGCTGCTGTCCTCCCACATGCTCGACCAGGTGCAGCGTGTCTGCGATCGCGTCGCGCTGTTCCGGGCCGGGCGGATCGAGCTGATGGGAGCCGTGCCGGAGCTTGCGGTCAAGGTGCTTGGCGCGGGCTTCGTCGTTGAGGTCGAGGCCGAGGGGGCCGGCATCGCCCGGCGGCTTGCGCTGATCCCGGGCGTGACCAAGGTGGAGACCCTCGCGGACGACCGCTTCCGCATGACGGCCGAGCGCGATGTGCGGCCCGACGCGGCCCGCGCCGTTGTCGCGGTCGATGGAGCCCTGCGAAAGCTGTCGGTGGACGAGCCGAGCCTCGAAGCAATCTATGCGCACTGTTTCCAGGCGCAGCCCGCGGGAGACGTTCGTCATGCGGCGTGAGGGATCACCGTTCCAGGGACTGTCGACCGTGTTCGTCAAGGAGCTCGCCGATCACGTCTCCAGCATCCGGATGCTGATGCTGGAACTCCTGATCGTGTTCACGGCCTTGGCGGCGCTCTATGAGGCGATCAGCAGCCTCAGGCAGACCACGGCCGAGGATCCGTTTCTCCTGCTGCGGCTGTTCACGACCGACCAGGCGCCGCTGCCGTCTTTCGTCGCGATCCTCGGTTTTCTCATTCCGCTGATGGCGATCGGGCTCGGCTTCGACGCCGTCAATGGCGAGCACAGCCGGCGGACGCTGTCGCGTATCCTGGCACAGCCGATCTACCGCGACGCGCTGCTGATGGGGAAGTTCCTTGCGGCGCTTGCCACGATAGGCATCAGCCTTGCCGCCTTGTGGCTGCTTGTCATCGGTCTCGGTCTGCTCTTCCTCGGTGTACCTCCCGGCGGAGAAGAAATTGCAAGATCGCTGGTCTTCTTGGTCGTGGCGATCTTCTACGCTGGGGTCTGGCTGTCGCTTGCGATGCTGCTGTCCACAGTGTTCCGGTCGGCCGCCACGGCGGCGCTGGTCTCGCTGGGCATCTGGCTGTTCCTGACGGTGCTCTGGCCGATGCTGGCCCCGGCCGTGGCGCAGTTGATTGCGCCGTCCGATCCTCGCTATGCGCTGCTCGGCCTGAACGATCCGGCGACCGCTGTCTGGACGCAGGAATTGCTGAGACTGTCGCCGAACGACCTGTTCGGCGAGGCGATGCTGGCCGTGCTGTCGCCGACGACGCGCACGCTCGGGCCCGTGTTCCTCGATCAACTTCGCGGCGCCGTGATCGGCGCGCCGCTTCCGTTCGGCGAAAGCATCATGATCGCATGGCCGCAGACCGTCGGCCTCGTTGCCGGCACCATCATCCTGTTCGCGTTCAGCTATGTGCTGTTCCAGCGGCAGGAGGTGAGGGCGTGAGCGGATCGGCATCGCCCTCTCTTCCTCCAGGAGACGGGCGAGAGGGGGTGGCCGGAATTCCCCATCGCGGCCACCCCCTCGACTGTGCCTATCGGTGCCTGATCGTTCCCCACAGCCACTTCGCCACCGCATCCGGCGATGAGTTCGCGTCGTTGCCGCTGGCACGCAAATTGGCTTCGCGCATGGTGGCGATGTCGATCTTGCCGAGCAGGGGGCTGAGTGCGGCCTTCAGCCGCTCGTCACCGGCGCGTTTCGGCGCGAGCAGCAGGATGGCGTCATAGGGCGGGATCGCGTGCTTGGGATCGTCGAGCGTGACCAAGTCGTACTTCGCGATCAGGCCGTCACTGGTGTAGCCGGCGATCACGTCGACCTCGCCGCTGGCAACCGCCGCATACATGAAATCCGGCTGCATCTGACGCTGGGCGCGGAACGAAAGGCCGTAGGCCTTTTGCAGGGCGGCCCATTCCGGTCGCGAGAAGAACTCGTAGTCGCCGGCAATCGACATCGTCGATGCGTCCGCGGCGAGATCGGCGATGCTGCGGATGCCGAGTGCCTCGGCGCGCTGCTTCGGCATCACCAGCGCATAGGCGTTCTCGAAGCCGAGCTCGCCGAACAGGGAGATGTTGTCCCTGGCGAGCGCCGTTTTCAGTTCCGCGAGCAGCACCGCGCGCGGCTTGATGTCGGTGCGATGGAGCTGGTTGGCCCAAAGCGTGCCGGAATAGTCGACATAGAGATCGATGTCGCCGGCCTTCAGCGCCTCGAAGATCACGCTTGAGCCGAGGCCCGAGCGCGCCGTCGCGGACAGACCGGCGGCCTGGAGACGGTCCCTGAGCAGCGCCGACAGCACATATTGCTCGGCAAATGTCTTGGCGCCGACGACGTAGCCCTGCGAGGAGCGCCCCATCGTCGGCACCAGGGTTGCGGCGACGAGGGCCGCGAGCCCGGCGCAGCCGAGCGCTGCGCGCAGACGGTTGCGACGACGCAGGCCGTTCTCGATCAGGCCAAGCAGTTGATCGACGGCGAGCGCGAGCAGGGCCGAGGCCAGGCAGCCGAACAGCACGAACACCCAGTTCTGGGTCTGGAGTCCGGCAAAGATGTAATTGCCGAGACTGGTCTGCCCGATCGGAGTCGATAGCGTCGCGGTGCCGATCACCCAGACTGCGGCGGTGCGGATGCCCGCCATCATCACCGGCAGCGCCAGCGGCAGCTCGACCATGACCAGCGACTGCCGCCCGGTCATGCCGACGCCCTTGGCGGCTTCGATCAGCGCGGGATCGATGCCGTTGAGCCCGGTGATGCCGTTTCGCAGCACCGGCAGCATCGAATAGAGCGCCAGCGCCAGCATCGCCGGCAGGAAGCCGAACGCGGAGAAGGAAACGCCGAACCAGGCCAGCGCGACGGAAGCAGCCAGCAGGAGCAGCGGATAGAACAGCGCAAGCAGCGCCAGCCCAGGCACGGTCTGCACGATGCTGGCGAATGCGAGCAGGATGGCGCGCGGTGCCGGGCGATTGCGCGTGAGGATCGCCAGCGGCAGGCTGACGGCGAGACCGAGCGCCAGTGCGGCAAGGCTCACCCGCACATGGTTGCCGAGATAGTCGGGCAGATGCGCCAGCGCTTCGCCCCAGCGCGGATCGGCGAGGAGGCTCATGCCGCACCGCTCTGCGGCAACAGCGCATTCAGCCGCTCGACCTGGCGCCGCGGCGTGCGCAGCAGCTCCAGCACGTAGGCGTCGCCGCTCCTGGTGAGCTCATCGGGCGTGCCCTGCGCGAGCAGCTGTCCGCCGCGCATCACTGCGATGCGGTCGGCGAGCAGAATCGCCTCCGTCATGTCATGGGTGATCATCACGGTGGTCAGGCCGAGCCTGCGATGCAGCGAACGATAGTCGTCGCCGAGTGCATCGCGGGTGAGGGGATCGAGCGCGCCGAACGGCTCGTCCATCAGAACGATGCGAGGCCTTGCCGCGAGCGCCCGCGCCACGCCGACGCGCTGGCGTTGGCCGCCGGAGAGCGCTTCCGGCAGACGGTCGCGATGCGCGGCCCGCTCGAGCTGCACCAGCTCCAGCAACTCGTCGACGCGCATTGCGATTGCAGCCGACGGCTCGCCCAGCAGCCTTGGCGTGATCCCGATATTGTCGGCGACGCTCAAGTGCGGAAACAGCCCGCCGCTCTGGAAGACATAGCCGATCCGTCGCCGCAGCGCGACCGGATCGACCTTCCTCACGTCCTCGCCCTCGACCGTGATGGTGCCGCCGTCGGCCTCGATCAGCCGGTTGGCGAGCCGCAGCAGCGTGGTCTTGCCCGAGCCCGAGCCGCCGACGATCGCCACAAACTCGCCCTCGGCGACGTCGAGCGTTACATCGTTCACGGCCTTGAGGGAGCCGAAGCTCTTGGTGACGTGTTGGTAGCTGATGGCTGGTTTGGAAGGCATCCGACGTGGCTCATTCTTCCTTACCCTCCCCTGGAGGGGGAGGGTCGCTCGCGCGAAGCGCGGGCGGGATGGGGTGATCTCTCAACACGGGCAGTGTTCGACGCGGAGAGACCGTCACCCCACCCCGTTGTGCATTTCGCTTCGCTGCATGCCCAACGACCCTCCCCCTCCAGGGGAGGGTAAGAGCGCCCCGGCACCCCATGCGTAGCACGCTTGGCGGCTTGATTGAACTTGGCCGCGCGAGCGGCTAAGGCATCGGCCTGAATTCGGAGGACGCCCATGACGACGCCCACGGCAGTGGCGCTGGAAGATGCCAAGGTCGCGTTCCGCCTCGGGGACGGGCGGGTCTATACGGCAGTCGAGAAGGCCCATCTCGCGGTCGCCCAGGGCGAGTTCGTCGCCATCGTCGGCCCGACCGGCTGTGGGAAATCGACGCTGCTCAACGTCGCAGCCGGGCTGCTGAAGCCCGCCGCTGGCAGCGTCCAGATTTTCGACCGGCCGCTGGCGGGGCTGAACCGGGATGCCGGCTACCTGTTCCAGGCCGACGCGCTGTTCCCGTGGAAGACCGCGCTCGACAATGTCGCGATCGGGCTCGAGATCAAGGGCACGCCGCGCGCCGAAGCGCTGCCGCGGGCGCAAAAATGGCTGACGTCGGTCGGTCTCGGTGCCTTCGCGGGCCGCTATCCGCACATGCTGTCCGGCGGCCAGCGCAAGCGCGTGGCGCTGGCGCAGGTGCTGATTCGCGATCCCAAGATTCTCCTGATGGACGAGCCGTTCGGGCCGCTCGATGCACAGACCCGCCAGGTCATGGGCAACCTGCTGCTCGATCTCTGGAATGCGGACCGCAAGGCCGTGCTGTTCGTCACCCACGATCTCGAAGAGGCGATCGCGCTCGCCGACCGCGTCGTGATCATGTCGGCCGGGCCGTCCTCGCGCATCATCGGCGACTGGCGCGTCAGCCTGCCGCGCCCGCGCGACATCTTCGAGGTGCGCCTGGACAAGGAATTCCATGCGCTCCATCGCGAGATCTGGAGCGTGCTGAAGGACGAGGTGATGAAGGGCTACGCGCAACCCGCTCACGCGGCGGAGGCGGTCTGATGTCGCGCTTGATGCTGTTGGCGCTGCAAATCCTGGTCGCGGTCGTCTGCATCGTGCTGTGGCAAGTGCTGTCGACCGTCCCGGTATTCGGCAAGATCCTGCTGCCGCCGTTCTTCTTCTCCAATCCGTTCGACGTGTTCAGCCAGATCGTGAAATGGTTCGCTTCAGGCGTCATCTGGAAGCATCTCGGGATCACGCTGGCGGAATCGATCCTCGCCTTCGTGATCGGATCGCTCGGTGGCGTGCTGGTCGGCTTCTGGTTCGCGCGCCAGCCGCTGGTCGCCGCAGTGTTCGACCCCTACGTGAAGATGGTCAACGCGCTGCCGCGCGTCGTGCTGGCGCCGATCTTCGCGCTGTGGCTCGGCCTCGGCATCTGGTCCAAGGTCGCGCTCGGCGTCACCCTGGTGTTCTTCATCGTCTTCTTCAACGTCTATCAGGGTGTGAAGGAAGTCAGCCGCACCGTGCTCGACAACGGCCGCATGCTCGGCATGAGCGAGCGGCAGTTGATGCAGCACGTCTATTGGCCGTCGGCGCTGTCGTGGATGTTCTCCTCGCTGCACACTTCGGTGGGTTTTGCCGTGGTCGGCGCGGTCGTCGGCGAGTATCTGGGATCGGCGGCGGGGCTCGGCTATCTCATCCAGCAGGCCGAGGGCGTGTTCGACGTTGCCGGCGTGTTCGCCGGCATGTTCGTGCTCTCGGCCTTCGTCATCCTGATCGATTTCGGGGTGACGCTCGCGGAGCGCCGCCTCCTGGTGTGGCGGCCGACCGCGTCGGAAGGGCGCGGGTAGGGCGCAAATTCATTTCTGCGTGCCGCGTGCCGCTGGAGGAGCTCACCTCTCCCGCTTGCCTTGCGGGAGAGGCAGGCACCTCTGCCGTTGCAGCAATCAGACCTGATCTCATCACGCTTTGGAGGCCTTCCGTTGACGCCATCGCTTCGTCCCGCCATGTTGCGGCCATGACCAGAACGACGCTCGATCTCACCGGACTGAAATGCCCGCTGCCCGCCCTGAAGACGCGCAAGGCGCTCAAGCCTTTGCAGCCGGGTGATCAGCTGGAGGTTCACTGCACCGATCCCTTGTCGGTGATTGACATTCCGAACCTGATCCGCGAGACCGGCGACAAGGTCGAGATCACCGAGCGCAACGAAGCGCGCATCGTGTTCCTGGTCGAAAAGAGCGGCGCCCCGTAGAAAGGCGAATGTTCACGGCGGCGACGTTTGACTATGCTGCGCCTGCGGGGGAAACGGCCGGAGCTTCGCTGCAATGCGAAAGACGCCGATTGTTGCGGTGGATGATCTCGAACCTAAGACTCTCAAACCTAAGACATCGGGCATGACATTCTCGACATCGAGGGCAGGCGCAAGCCCCGCGGTGGGCCGCGAGCCTGCCGTCAAGCTCGGCAAGACGGCTGCAGGGCCGGAGTTCAGCGCGCTGGCGCAGGCCTCCATCCTGATCGTCGACGACGAGCCGGGCATGCGCAATTTCCTGGTGCGCACGCTTGCGCCGCGCTGCAAGCTGGTGGACGAGGCGGCCGATACCGACCAGGCATCGCGCAAGCTCGATTCCAACCGCTACGACGTCGTCATTCTCGATAACATCATGCCAGGCAAGAACGGCGTCGATTGGCTCGCCGAGCAGCGCGCCGTCGGTTTTTTCGCCGACGCCATCCTGATCACCGCCTATGCCGACCTCGACACTGCGATCCAGGCCCTGCGCGCCGGTGCGGCCGATTTCGTGCTCAAGCCGTTCCGCTCCAACCAGATCCTCAACGCGGTGGCACGATGCCTCGACCGTGTCCGCCTCCAGCGCGAGAATTACGTCCTGCGCTATGCTTTGCGTGCCTCGTCCGACCGCACCTTTCTGCGCGACAATCTGATCGGACAGTCGGCAGCGACGCTGCGCGTGCGTGAGACCATCGCACGCGTCGCGCGCCTGCCCACCTCGGTTCTGCTCACCGGCGAATCCGGCACCGGCAAGGAAGTGGCCGCGCGCTCGATCCACTCGCTGTCCGACCGCGCCGACAAGCCCTTCGTGCCCGTGAATTGCGCGGCGATCCCGCCCGAGATGATCGAGGCCGAGCTGTTCGGACACATCAAGGGAGCCTTCACCGGCGCCGATTCGGGGCGCGAGGGCTTGTTCCTATACGCGCATGGCGGCACGCTGTTCCTCGACGAGATCGGGGAGCTGCCGCCGCCGATGCAGAGCAAGCTGCTCCGCGTGCTTGAAGACCGCCGCGTCCGTCCGGTTGGCTCCGAGCGCGAAGTTCCGGTCGACCTGCGCTTCATCTTCGCAACCAATGCCGAGCTCCAGAAGGAGGTCGAGAGAGGCCGTTTCCGGGCCGACCTGTTCTACCGGCTCAACGTGATGCAGATCCACCTGCCGCTCCTGAAGGATCGCGGCGATGACGTGCAGGAGCTTGCCGCTATCTTCATGAGCAAGCTGTCGGTTCAGCTCGGCATGCCGCCGGTGCCGATCGACGCCTCGGTGCAGTCGGCACTCGCAAGCTATGACTGGCCGGGCAACGTGCGCGAGCTGCGCAATCTGATCGAGCGCACGCTGATCCTCGGAGCCTTCCCCGACGATTTCGCCGGTCCCCGCCGCGACGGTCAGTCGTCGCCTGCCGACAGTCTCGCGGAACTCGAGCGCCGTCACATTCTCGGCGTGCTGAAGGAGGTCAATGGCAATCGCGAGGAGGCGGCTCGGCGCCTTGGTATCTCGCGCAAGACCATCGACCGCAAATGCGCGTTGTGGGATGTCTGATGCTGCCGGTCGCAGCGCCGAGCCCGTGCGGGGACGCTCCGTGCGCTTCCGGCTGCTCGCGATCGCGCTGCTGCCGATGCTGGTCATCCTGCCGCTCCTGCTCGGCGTTGCGATCTATCGCTGGAACGCGAAGTTCGACGCGACCTTGATCTCCAAGGTGAACGGCGATCTCACCATCGCTCACCAATATCTCGCCCGCATCCTGGAAAAGACCGGCGTCCAGATCCGGGCGCTCAGCCTGTCGGCCCGCTTCCACGAGGTGCTGGCGCCGGATGCGCGCGGCTCCCTGCGGGATCTGCTCGACGAGACCCGAAAGGAAATCGGTCTCGATTTCCTCTATCTGACCAACGGCCGCGGCGATGTCCTGGCCTCATCGCCGCCGCTGCAGCATCAACCGAGACATGACTGGCCGATCATCATGTCGGCGCTGTCGGGGCAGGTCTCTGCAACCGGCGTCGACATTTTCAGCAATGACGAGCTCGCCGCAATTTCGCCGACCCTGGCTGAGCGCGCGCGATTGGATCTCGTGCCGACCCCGAACGCGGTGCCGACCGACCGCAGCACGGAGACGCGCGGCATGGTCGTGCATGCGGCGAGCCGGGCGATGCTGCCTGACGGCGGTGCCGCCGCACTGGTCGGCGGCACACTGCTCAACCAGAATCTCGAATTCATCGACACGATCAACGATCTGGTCTATCGCGCGGCGAGCCTGCCGGAGGGCAGCCAGGGCACTGCGACGCTGTTCCTGGACGATGTGCGGATATCGACCAACGTCCGTCTGTTCGAGGGACGGCGCGCTCTCGGCACGCGCGTGTCGGCGGCGGTGCGCTCGGCCGTGCTGGGCGAGGGGCGCACCTGGCTCGACAGCGCTTTCGTGGTCAATGACTGGTACATCTCCGCCTACGAGCCGCTGGTCGACAGTTACGGCAAGCGGGTCGGCATGCTCTATGTCGGCTTTCTGGAGAAGCCGTTCAGCGAAGCCAAATACCAGACATTGGTGATCATCATCGCAGCGTTCGTCGCCATCACCGCCGCGACCGTACCGATCTTCCTGCGCTGGGCGAGCTCCATCTTCATGCCGCTGGAGCGCGTGACGGCGACGATTACCGAGGTGGAGCGCGGCAACCTCTCCGCCCGCACCAGGATGCCGGTGCTGGGTGACGAGATCGGCCGCGTCGCGGTTCATCTCGACAGCCTGCTCGACCAGATCCAGGAACGCGACCGACAGCTCCGGGAATGGAATGAGGAGCTGAACGTCCGCGTGCGGGAGCGCACCCGGGACCTCGAGCACGCCAATCTCAAGCTCGAGGCAACCACCAAGCAGCTCATCATGTCTGAGAAGCTGGCTGCGATCGGCGAGATCACCGCCGGGGTTGCGCACGAGATCAACAATCCGATCGCGGTGATGCAGGGCAATCTCGACGTCATCCGCAGCGTGTTCGGGGACGATGCCGACAGGGCGAAGGTCGAGTTTCGCCTGCTCGACGAGCAGATTCACCGCATCAGCCAGATCGTGACCAAGCTGTTGCAGTTTGCAAGGCCGGAGGAATATGCCGGCTATGTCGAGCGCCATGCGCCGACAAGCGTCATCTCCGACTGCCTACCGCTGGTGCAGCATCTTCTGAACAAGACCGAGATCGCCCTGGTCCGGGACGACCGGGCCAACCGGCTCGTGCTGATGAACCGCAACGAGCTGCAGCAGGTCCTGGTCAATCTCATCGTCAACGCGATCCATGCCATGCCGGACGGCGGAACCCTGACGCTTCGCTCCTTCGATGCCGAGCGCGACGGCCATCGAGGCGTCGCCATCGAAGTCACTGATACCGGCATCGGCATGAGCACCGAGGTGATCGAGAAGATATTCGATCCCTTCTACACCACGAAACAGCGGCAAGGCACCGGGCTCGGCCTCTCCATCAGCCAGACGCTGATCAAGCGCCAGGGCGGACAGATCACGGCCGAAAGCCGGGTCGGTTGGGGAAGTACATTCACGGTGTGGCTGCCGGAAGCGACCTGATTGGACATTTTGTCCGAGGATTTCCGGACATTCTGTCCGGCGCAGCACGTTGCGCTGCGGGAAGTCGTTGAATCATCACGGTGCGACTTCTGGCACGCGCGTTGCTCATCTCAAGACAGGGTGTTGAGGGGGATGAGGGCGCGATAGCCGTCACTGCAACGCTGCTTGCGAGGCGAAGGGACATCACCCGCGATCAGTTGCTTGCTCGGCGCACATGACGCGATGCGCACCAGATGATTCCGCTTCGGCATGAAGTCCGACCTGTCATGCGCGGCTGCCGAGCTCGCACACGACCGGTCTCAAACCGATGTGCCGGCAAGGCCGCGCCTGGGAGGTAATGCTTATGACGACTGCCGATACCGTTCTTGCACCGGTTGGTGCTCCCGGCTTCCTCGATCGTGAACGCACGATCGCGACGGCCGGCTTCAATCGCTGGCTGGTGCCGCCGGCTGCCCTGTGCATCCATCTCTGTATCGGCATGGCCTACGGCTTCTCCGTGTTCTGGCTGCCGCTGTCGCGTGCGATCGGCATCACGGCGCCGAAGGCCTGCCCGGACATGTCGCTGTGGCAGGAGCTCTTCACCACGAGCTGCGACTGGAAGGTCGCCAGCCTCGGGTGGATGTACACGCTGTTCTTTGTCTTGCTGGGTGTCTCCGCCGCGATCTGGGGCGGCTGGCTCGAGCGCGCCGGTCCGCGCAAGGCGGGCATCGTCGCCGCCTGCTGTTGGGGCGGCGGGCTTCTGATCGGTGCCTTCGGCGTCTACGTCCACCAGCTCTGGATCACGTGGCTCGGTTGTGGCGTCATCGGCGGCGTGGGACTGGGGCTCGGCTACATCTCCCCGGTGTCGACCTTGATCAAATGGTTTCCGGATCGTCGCGGCATGGCGACTGGCATGGCCATCATGGGATTCGGCGGCGGTGCCATGATTGGAGCGCCTTTCGCCAATCTCTTGATCAACTACTTCAAGACGCCCGCCTCCGTCGGTGTCTGGGAGACCTTCGTCACGATGGGGGTGGTCTACTTCGTCTTCATGATGATCGGGGCCTTCGCCTATCGCGTGACGCCGGCCGGCTGGCAGCCCGAGGGCTGGACGCCGCCGAGCGAGAAGAAGTCGATGATCACCGAGCACCACGTGCACCTCGACAACGCGCACAAGACGCCGCAATTCTGGCTGATCTGGTGGGTGCTCTGCCTGAACGTCTCGGCGGGTATCGGTGTGATCGGCATGGCCTCGCCCATGCTCCAGGAGATCTTCGCAGGCAAGCTGATCGGGCATCCGGAGCTGACCTTCGGCCAGCTCTCGGTTGAGCAGAAAGCCACGATCGCGGCGATCGCTGCGGGCTTCGCCGGCCTGCTGTCATTGTTCAACATCGGCGGTCGGTTCTTCTGGGCGTCGATGTCGGACCTCATGGGGCGCAAGAACACCTACTACACGTTCTTCGTCCTCGGCATCGCACTCTACGCGCTGGCGCCGACCTTCGCGGCGATGGGCTCGAAGCTGCTGTTCGTGCTCGGCTTCGGCATCATCCTGTCGATGTATGGCGGCGGCTTCGCCACCGTGCCGGCGTATCTCGCCGACATGTTCGGAACTCAGTTCGTCGGCGCCATCCACGGCCGGCTGCTGACGGCGTGGTCGACCGCTGGCATTATCGGTCCGGTGGTGGTGAACTACATCCGCGAGTTCCAGCTTGCGGCCGGGGTGCCGCGCGACCAGCTCTACAACACGACCATGTACATTCTTTGTGCCATGCTGATCGCCGGCTTGATCTGCAATTACCTGATCAAGCCGGTCGATCCGAAGTGGAACATGAGCGAGGAGGAGGTCGCCAAACTTCAGGCTGCAAGTGCCAAGGGGGAGGCAACGATCAAGCACGGCTCGTTCGGTATCGGCACGGGCGGCTTGGACCTCAAGGCCGCGCTGTTCTGGGCCTTCGTCGGAGTTCCGCTGGCCTGGGGTGTCTACAAGACGCTGGAGAGCGCGGTGAAGATCCTCTGACCGCGCAAATCCCTTCGCGGGGGCATCTAGAGGGCATGCGGCATTGTTGGCTGCATGCCCTTAAATGCCTATTCGAGCGCAAGAATTCAGTTGGCATCTGGTATGCCAAGAGATAGGGTTGGACCTGTTCCAAAGAAGGTCTACGAGACGCAGTGATGAGCCACGACGTGCAACAGGTCCGCTCGTTCGAACATCCGGGCGAGGGGCGGAAGCGAGCCAAGGCGACGCCCAAGGGGCGCCAGGTCGACCCCACGGCCGCGCACGAGATCGAGCAGCTGCTCGGCGACAGGCCGCGGCGGCGCGATCTGCTGATTGAATATCTGCACCTGATCCAGGACAAGTATCACCAGATCTCGGCTGCGCATCTGGCGGCGCTTGCCGACGAGATGAAGCTCGCCTTCGCCGAGGTGTTCGAGACCGCGACCTTCTACGCCCATTTCGACGTGGTGAAGGAAGGCGAGCCCGACATCGCGCCGCTGACGATCCGCGTCTGCGATTCGCTGACCTGCGCGATGCTCGGCGGCGAGAAGCTCTTGCAGGATTTGCAGAGCGCCTCGGGCCCCGGTATCCGTGTCGTGCGCGCGCCCTGCGTCGGCCGTTGTGATACTGCGCCTGCCGCGGAAGTCGGTCACAACTTCGTCGATCACGCCACCGTCGCCAATGTGATGGCGGCGGCCAAGGCCGGCGACACGCACGTGCATCTGCCTGAGCATACCGAGTACGACGCCTATGTCGCCGGCGGTGGCTACAAGCTGCTCAATCGCGTACGTTCGGGCGAACTCTCGAAGGACGATCTCCTGAAGGCGCTCGACGACGCTTCGCTGCGCGGCCTCGGCGGCGCCGGCTTCCCGACGGGGCGCAAATGGCGCGCAGTGCTGGGCGAGCCCGGCCCGCGGCTGATGGCGATCAACGGCGACGAAGGCGAGCCCGGTACGTTCAAGGATCGTTACTATCTCGAAACCGATCCGCACCGGTTCATCGAGGGCATGCTGATCGGCGCGCATGTGGTCCAGGCCTCCGACGTCTACATCTATCTGCGCGACGAATATCCGGCCTCGCGCGAGATCCTCGAACGCGAGATCGCAAAGCTCCCGCCGGGAGGTCCGACGCTGCACATGCGCCGCGGCGCCGGCGCCTATATCTGCGGCGAAGAATCCTCGCTGCTGGAGAGCATCGAGGGCAAGCGCGGCCTGCCCAGGCACAAGCCGCCGTATCCGTTCCAGGTCGGCCTGTTCGGTTTGCCGACGCTGATCAACAACATCGAGACGCTGTGGTGGGTGCGCGACATCGTCGAGAAGGGCGCCGACTGGTGGAGGGACCATGGCCGCCACGAGCGTCACGGCCTGCGCAGCTTCTCGGTCTCGGGACGCGTGAAGAATCCCGGCATGAAGCTGGCGCCCGCCGGCATCACCGTACGCGAGCTGATCGAGGAATATTGCGGCGGCATGGCCGACGGCCATCAGTTCTACGCCTATCTTCCGGGCGGTGCGTCCGGCGGCATCCTGCCGGCGTCGATGGACGACATCCCGCTCGATTTCGGCACACTGGAAAAATACGGCTGCTTCATCGGCTCGGCAGCGGTCGTGATCCTGTCGCAAAGGGACAGCGTGCGCGCGGCCGCATTGAACCTGATGAAATTCTTCGAGGACGAGAGCTGCGGCCAGTGCACGCCGTGCCGTGTCGGAACCCAGAAGGCGGCGCTGCTGATGCAGAAGCCGGTCTGGAACCGTGCCCTGCTGGAAGAATTGAGCCAGGCGATGCGCGATGCCTCGATCTGCGGGCTCGGACAGGCGGCATCGAATCCGCTGTCCTCCGTGATCAAATATTTCCCTGACGAGTTCAAGGAAGCGGCCGAATGACGAAGATTACGTTCGAGCTCGACGGCAAGCAGGTCGAGGCCAATCCCGGCGAGACGATCTGGCAAGTCGCAAAACGCCAGGGACGCGAGATTCCGCATCTGTGCTATTCGCCGGCGCCGGACTATCGCCCGGACGGCAATTGCCGCGCCTGCATGGTCGAGATCGAGGGTGAGCGCGTGCTGGCGGCGTCCTGCAAGCGCACGCCGTCGGTCGGCATGAAGGTGAAGACCGAGTCCGCGCGCGCGGTATCGGCGCAAAAGATGGTGATGGAGCTGCTGGTCGCCGACCAGCCGGCGCGCGAGACCTCGCACGATCCGGATTCGAAATTCTGGCACTGGGCCGAGACGACGGGCGTCACCGAGAGCCGCTTCCCCGCCGCCGAGCGCTGGGCGACCGACGCCAGCCATCCGGCGATGCGCGTCAATCTCGATGCCTGCATCCAGTGCGGGCTGTGCGTGCGCGCCTGCCGCGAAGTGCAGGTCAACGACGTCATCGGCATGGCTTATCGCAATCACGATTCGAAAATCGTGTTCGACTTCGACGATCCCATGGGCGAGTCCACCTGCGTCGCCTGCGGCGAATGCGTGCAGGCCTGCCCGACCGGCGCGTTGATGCCGGCCGTGATGCTCGACGATGCGCAGACGCGCGTTACCTATGCCGACAGGAAGGTCGACTCGCTCTGCCCGTTCTGCGGCGTCGGCTGCCAGGTCACCTATGAGGTCAAGGACGAGAAGGTGATCTATGCGGAGGGCCGCGACGGCCCCGCCAATCACAATCGCCTTTGTGTCAAGGGCCGCTTCGGCTTCGACTACATCCATCATCCGCATCGTCTCACAAAGCCGCTGGTGCGGCTGCCGAATGCGAAGAAGGATGCCAACGACCAGGTCGACCCGGCCAATCCTTTCACCCATTTCCGCGAAGCGAGCTGGGAGGAGGCCCTCGACATCGCCGCCAGGGGCCTCGTCAGGATCCGTGACGAGAAGGGCGTGAAGGCGCTGGCGGGCTTCGGCTCGGCGAAGGGCTCCAACGAAGAGGCCTATCTGTTCCAGAAACTGGTGCGCACCGGTTTTGGCTCGAACAATGTCGACCATTGCACCCGTCTATGCCACGCCTCGTCGGTGGCGGCGCTGTTCGAAGGCCTGAGTTCGGGCGCGGTGTCGGCGCCGTTCTCTGCTGCAATGGATGCCGAGGTCATCATCGTGATCGGCGCCAATCCGACCGTGAATCATCCGGTCGCTGCGACCTTCATCAAGAACGCGGTCAAGCAGAATGGCGCAAAACTGTTCGTGATGGATCCGCGCCGGCAGTCGCTGTCGCGCCACGCGACCATGCATCTGCAGTTCAAGCCGGGCTCCGACGTCGCGATGCTGAACGCGATGATCAACACGATCATCGCTGAAGGCCTGACCGATGACCAGTACATCGCCGGCTACACCGAGGGCTTCGAGGAGCTCAAGGAGAAGATCAAGGAGTTCACGCCGGAAAAGATGGAGCGGATCTGCGGCATCCCGGCGCAGACGCTGCGCGAGGTGGCGCGAAGCTATGCGCGGGCAAAATCCTCGATCATCTTCTGGGGTATGGGCATCAGCCAGCATGTCCACGGCACCGACAATGCGCGCTGCCTGATTGCGCTCGCGCTGATCACCGGCCAGGTCGGTCGTCCCGGCACCGGCCTGCATCCGCTGCGCGGCCAGAACAACGTGCAAGGAGCCTCCGACGCCGGCCTGATCCCGATGTTCCTGCCGGATTATCAGCCGGTCGGCCGCGACGACATGCGCGGCGCGTTCGAAAAGCTCTGGCAGCACGATCTCGATCCCGTGCGCGGCCTGACCGTGGTCGAGATCATGAACGCGATCCATGCCGGCGAGATCACGGGCATGTATATCGAGGGCGAGAACCCCGCGATGTCCGATCCCGATCTCCAGCATGCGCGCCAGGCGCTGGCGATGCTCGATCATCTCGTGGTGCAGGACCTCTTCGTCACCGAGACCGCGTTCCACGCCGACGTGATCCTGCCGGCCTCGGCCTTCGCCGAGAAGGAGGGCTCGTTCACCAACACCGACCGTCGCGTGCAGCTCGCGCGTCAGGTGATCAAGCCGCCGGGCGACGCACGGCAGGATCTCTGGATCATCCAGGAGATCGGCAAGCGGATGGGCCTGCCGTGGAATTATTCCGGCCCCGGCGACGTCTACACCGAGATGGCGGAGCTGATGCCGTCGCTGAAGAACATCAGCTGGGAACGGTTGGTGCGCGAAGGCGCGGTCACCTATCCGGCCGATGCTCCCGACAAGCCCGGCAACGAGATCATCTTCACCACGGGCTTCCCGACCGCGAGCGGCCGCGGCAAGATCGTGCCGGCCAAGGTCATCCCGCCGGATGAGCTGCCCGACGACGAGTATCCGATGGTGCTGTCGACCGGCCGCGTGCTGGAGCACTGGCACACCGGCTCGATGACGCGCCGCGCGCAGGTGCTCGACCAGATCGAGCCGGAAGCGGTCGCCTTCATGTCGCCGAAGGACATGCGCAGGAAGAAGCTCGCACCGGGCGATTTCATCCGTCTGGAGACCCGCCGCGGCGCGGTCGAGGTCAAGGTGCGCTCCGACCGCGACGTGCCCGAGAACATGGTCTTCATGCCGTTCTGCTACGCGGAGGCTGCGGCGAACCTCTTGACCAACCCCGCGCTCGATCCGTTCGGCAAGATTCCGGAGTTCAAGTTCTGCGCGGTAAGGGCCGAGCGCGCCGAAATGCGGGACGCGGCGGAGTAGGACGGCCCGCGCTGGGCGGCTCCGATATCCGCCCCAATCTCCGGCGTCGTCCTGGCGAAAGCCAGGACCCATACCGCGGAATCTATCGATTGCGGGTGGTCGTAGTACCGAACAGCGTGTCTAACTTCTCCCTGGGGTAATGGGTCCTGGCTTTCGCCAGGACGACGACTGAGTGTGTGGTGCCGGCCTGCCTCACGCCGCTTCGCGCCCCGCAGCGACAGTGCTAGACATCGCCCATGTCCAAAGTCACCCCCGCCACACGTGCGCTCGCGACCGCCGGTCTCGCCTTCACCGTCCACACCTACGACTATGATCCCGACGCCGAGAGCATCGGTCTCCAGGCGGCCGCCGCCCTCGGCGAGGACCCGGCGCGCGTCCTGAAGACGCTGATGGCGCTGGTGGACGGCAAGCCGGTCTGCGTGGTCGTTCCGTCCGACCAGGAGGTGTCGATGAAGAAGCTTGCCGCTGCGACAAGCGGCAAGTCCGCCCAGATGATGAAGCCGCCTGAAGCCGAGCGCGTCACCGGCTACAAGGTCGGCGGCATCAGCCCGTTCGGGCAGCGGAAGCCGGTGCGCACCGTGATCGAACAGAGCGCGCTGGTACATGACCTCGTCTACCTCAACGGCGGCCAGCGCGGCTTGCAGGTGCGGCTGAAGCCCGGTGACGTCAGGGATGTTCTGAAGGCGACCGTTGCAGGCGTGCTCGCGTGAGCGTCTCGTCTACTGCTTCTGCAGCAGCTTCAGCCGGCAGCGCAGCGCCTCACGGATGTGAGCCCGCGCGAGCTGCTCGGCCTTGTCGCCGTCGCGCGCCGCGATCGCCTCGATGATGGCCCGATGCTCATCGTGGCTGGTCGAGGGGCGGCCCGATACAGTGAAGGTGGTCGGGCCGAGCAGGGCGATCCAGTCCTGCAATTCCCGCGACGCGTTGTCGAGATAGCGGTTGCGTGCGGCGCGGCAGATGGCCTCGTGGAAGGCGCGATTGAGCCTTGCCATTTCTCCTGCCATCTCGGCAGGGTCGGTCGCGGATGCTTCGACAAAGGCTTGCTCGATATCGCGGAGCGCGTCGATCTCCGTGGCGGAGGCGTGTTCGGCGGCGAGGCGCGCGGCGGCGCCTTCCATGATCTCGCGCATGGCGTAGAGCTCGAGCACCTCGGAGATGTCGAGATTGCGGACGATCAGCCCGCGGCCTCCGGCCGGCTCGACGAAGCCGCGCGCCGCGAGGCGGCCCAGGGCTTCGCGAACCGGCGTTCGGCTGACCTTCAGGCGCTGGGCCACCTCCTCCTCGCGCAGGCGGTCGCCGGCGCGGTAGTTCCCGGCCTGGAGCGCTTCGCACAGCGAGCGGAATACGGCTTCGCCGAGCGCAATGCCGCCGCCGCGCGCGATCGCTCCACCTGCCTTTGCCTGCCGTCTGGCCATTGTCCCCCGATGCGCATCCTGCCCATGCAGAGATGCCGCTTGCGTCGTTTATGTATATCTTTGTATACAAAGGTGCGCAATGGCGGATCGGCTCGATCGGAACCACCTGCCGGCGGAATGTCTCCAACTTCGTCGCATCGGGCAGACGGGATGAGCAGCAAATACGACGTGCTGGTGATCGGCGGCGGCAATGCGGCGCTGTGCGCGGCGATCAGCGCCCGGCGCGGCGGCGCCTCGGTGCTCGTGCTCGAAGGCGCGCCGAAATTCTATCGCGGCGGCAACACCCGCCACACCCGCAATATGCGCTGCGCCCATGACGCTGCGACCGAAATCCTCACCGGTCCCTACACCGAGGAGGAATTCTGGGAGGACCTGCTGCGTGTCACCGGCGGGCAGACTGACGAAGTGCTGGCCCGTCACATGATCCGCGAGTCCCGGGACATCCTGGACTGGATCGTGGAGCAGGGCGTGCGCTGGCAGCCTTCGCTCGGCGGCACGCTGAGCCTCGGCCGCACCAACTCCTTCTTTCTCGGCGGGGGCCGCGCGATGCTCAACGCGCTGTATCTCACCGCCGAACGGCTCGGCGTCGAGGTCGAATACGATGCCGAGGTCACCGATCTCGTGATCGAGGACGGCATGTTCCTTGCCGCGCGCCTCAAGCGGCCGGTGAAGGGTGAGACCGAGATCCGCGCCACCTCGCTGGTCGCAGCGGCCGGCGGCTTCGAGGCCAACATCGAATGGCTGAAGCAATATTGGGGCGAAGCCGCCGACAACTTCCTGATCCGCGGCACGCCCTATAATCGTGGCTCGATCCTGAAGATGCTGCTCGACAAGGGCGTGCAGGAGGTCGGCGATCCCACCCAGTGCCATGCGGTCGCGATCGACGCCCGCGCGCCGAAGTTCGACGGCGGCATCATCACGCGGCACGACTCGGTCGTATTCGGCATCGTCGTCAACAAGCACGCACAGCGCTTCTACGACGAGGGCGAGGACATCTGGCCGAAGCGCTACGCGATCTGGGGGCGGCTGGTCGCGGCGCAGCCCGACCAGATCGCCTACATCATCTTCGATTCCACCGTCGTCACCAGCTTCATGCCGACGCTGTTTCCGCCTATCGCCGGGCAAACGGTGGCCGAGCTCGCCGGCAAGCTCGATCTCGAACCGGCCGCGCTGGAGAAGACCGTCACCGAGTTCAATGCCGCGGTGCGGCCCGGCACGTTCGACCACACCATCCTCGACGACTGCCGTACCGAAGGCATCGCGCCGCCGAAGACGCATTGGGCGCGTCGGATCGAGACATCGCCTTTTCTTGCCTATCCGGTGCGGCCCGGCATCACCTTCACCTATCTCGGCACGCGCGTGAACAAGGAGGCGCGAATGCTGATGAAGGACGGCAAGCCGTCAGGCAACATGTTCGCGGCCGGCGAGATCATGGCCGGCAACGTGCTCGGCAAGGGCTATGCCGCCGGCATGGGCATGACCATCGGCAGCGTGTTCGGGCGGATCGCGGGACGGGAAGCGGCAAAACATGCACGGAACTAGGATTCTCGACGAGGCCGACCGTCTGATGACGGTCTGCAATTCCTGCCGCTACTGCGAGGGTCTGTGCGCGGTGTTTCCCGCCATGGAGATGCGCCGTGCCTTTTCCGACGGCGACCTCAACTATCTCGCCAATCTCTGCCATGCCTGTGGCGCCTGCTACGTCGACTGCCAGTTCTCGCCGCCGCACGAGTTCAACGTCAACGTCCCCAAGACGCTGGCGGTCGCGCGCGCGGAATCCTATGCGGCCTATGCCTGGCCGCAGGCGCTGTCCGGCGCGTTTGCGCGCAACGGGCTCGTCATCAGCATCATCGCCGCGCTCAGCATGGCCGCCTTCATTCTCGGCTTCGTTGCGCTCAACGACCGCGGCGTGCTGCTCGGCGTGCAGACCGGACCCGGCGCGTTCTACAGGCTGATGCCGCATAGCGCGATGGCCTGGCTCTTCGGCGCTGCATTCCTTTACGCGATCTTCGCCCTCGTTATGAGCGTGCGCGCCTTCTGGCGCGACATCGGCGCGCCCATTGGCGGCCGCGCGGACGGCGGCTCGATCTTCCAGGCGATCCGCGACGCCGGCGAGTTGCGCTATCTCCATGGCGGCGGTGTCGGTTGCTACAACGAGGACGACAAGCCCACCGACCGGCGCAAGCGCTATCACCACCTGACCTTCTACGGCTTCCTGCTCTGCTTTGCCGCGACGACGGTGGCGACGCTGTATCACTATCTGCTCGGCCGCGAGGCGCCATATCCGTGGTGGGACGTGCCGGTGGCGCTGGGCACGCTCGGCGGCATCGGCCTGATCGTCGGGCCGATCGGCCTGTTCTTGGCCAGGATGCGACGCGATCCGGCATTGCTTGACGAGAGTCGTTACGGCATGGATGTCGGGTTCATCGCCATGCTGTTCCTGACTGGCCTCACCGGGATGCTGCTGCTGGTCCTGCGCGAGACTGGCGCGATGGGGCCGCTGCTCGCGCTGCATCTCGGCGCCGTGTTCGCGTTGTTCATCACCATGCCCTACGGCAAGTTCGTGCACGGCATCTATCGCTTCACCGCGCTGTTGCGCTACGCGCAGGAGCGGCGGACGGCGGCGTAATTTCCTTGTCTCGGTTGAAATCGGCCGTCGCGAAGGTAGGCGACGGTCTGCCTTTGTGACCAACGGTTCCTCGACATGCATCTCAGAGGGCTCGGGATTCTTGCCCCCGCGGTGACGGTGGCGAGCCGCGTCAGGCGCGCGCAGCCTCGCGCGGTCGGGCTGCGACGGCGACAACGCCGGGTCTTCCGCTCTCGACCTGAACACGGTTGCGTCCCTTTTCCTTGGCGCGATAGCAGGCGGCATCCGCGCGCCGCATCGCATCCTCGAGCGTGGTGTTGCGGTCGGCGATGCAGGTCACGCCGATGCTGGCGGTGACCGCAAAGCAGCGATCGTCCCAGGCGAAATCGAACAGCTCGAGCGATCTGCGCAGACGCTCGGCAATATCGACGGCATCGAAGGGCGAGCATCGCGGCAGGATCAGACCGAATTCGTCACCGCCGAGCCGGGCCACCAGATCATGCGCATGCCGGCCCTGTTGCAGGAGGCGCGAGACCTGGCAGAGCAGGCGGTCGCCGGCAAGGTGGCCGCAGCTATCGTTGACACTCTTGAACTGGTCGAGGTCGAGCAGGATGAGGCCGAGCGCACCCGCCGCCGCATTGTCGAGCTCGCTTTGCAGGCGCGCCTCGAAGGCGCGACGGTTTGACAGGCCGGTCAGCCAGTCGTGCGATGCCTGCCAGGCCAGGCGTTCCTTCTCGGCATGCAAGGCGTCTTCGAACGCCTGCCGTTGCAGCACCAGCCGCCGCGTATGCCAGATCAGAAGCAGGATCAGCGTCGCGGCGGTGACGATGTTGATGCAAGTCAGCGTCACCTTGATCGCGCGGGAGCCTTCGCCGAGAACGGTGGAGAACCGGTTGGCGTGCACCGTGAACTGGGCATTGAGCTCCGAGAGCCGTGACGACAGGAATCGCAGGCGATCGTCGTCCTGAATGGGGCCGTGCTCCAGCGCGGACCGGATGACCTCCCCAAAGATGCTGAGCTCCAGCAGCATGGGGTCGGTGGCAGCCCACTCGCGGATCGCGTTCTGAAGGAAGCTGACGCGGCTGAAGTAGCGAAACAGCCAGATCAGACCCGGTACGTCATCGGGATGGTTGCCGCCTTGCAGGAAGCCGATGCGGGCGGCCTCGACGTCGACCGGATCGCGCTCGAGCGCCCAGCGCGCGAACTCGTCCCCGATGGGAACGGCGAGCGAGGCATGGTATTGCGCGAACTGGCTGGTCTCACCCGAATGCAGATAGAGATTGAGGAAATAGACGGCATTCTTCTGCGAGCGCGACCAAAGTGCTTCGCCCGCGACATAGGCGCGGACCGAGGACATCACCTCGAGACTGAATCCCGCGATCGCCGCCTGGAGCACGACGACCATCACGAAAGGCGAGACGAGCTTGATGACGTGAAGGAGGTTGCGCCCCTCCGCCGACGTCGCTGTTCTGCGAAGCACTCTATTCCCCAAGTCGATCGACGATCCCAACCGAACGTTGCGCCTGCAACGCAGAGTAGACGGGATGGTTGCTTAACCCGACCTGAAAGGCGCAAGGGACTCCGCCACAGGGTGAAGCCGTCGTGAAGTAGCCGCCCGCAAATCGCATCAAATGCCGGCGAACCGGGACCGGCGCGGTAACGGCGAACCAATGCCGTGCATTCCGTCCTGCGCGATCTACCTGATCGAGGGAGCTTGGTCCGGTGCTATACCAGCACCGGCTGGCGCACGCGACCGGCGTCGCCGAACACGCGCAGGTACCGCTCGATCTCCGAGGGAAGGCCGGTCGCCTTCTCCGGATTGTCGGAGAGCTTGACGGCCGGATGGCCGTCGACCGACGAGACCTTGCAGACCAGCGAGATCGGATCGAGGCTGAACGAGCCGTCCGGCGTGCAGCCGACGAAGTCGTTGGTGAGGTTGGTGCCCCAGCCGAAGGAGAGCCGCACGCGCCCGGCGAAGTGATGATAGGTCTCCTCGATCGAGCCGACGTCCATCGCGTCGGAAAAGACGAGCAGCTTGTCCCTGGGGTTGCGGCCCTTCTTCTCCCACCAGGCGACGATCTCCTCGCCGGCCTGGATCGGCGGCGCGCTGTCGGGACGGAAGCCGGTCCAGTCGGCGACCCATTCCGGCGCATCGCGCAGGAAGGCCTTGGTGCCGAAGGCGTCGGGCAGCGCGATCAGGAGGTTGCCGCCATAGGTCTGGCGCCATTGGTCGAGAATGCGGTAGGGCGCCCAGCGCAATTCCTCGTCGTCCCTGGCGAGCGCGGCTGCGACCATCGGCAGCTCATGCGCGTTGGTGCCGATGGCTTCGAGATCGTTGTCCATTGCGAGCAGCACGTTGGATGTGCCGATGAAGGATGAGCCCAGGCCTTCCTTCACCGCCTCGACGCACCAGCGCTGCCAGAGGAACCCGTGACGGCGGCGGGTGCCGAAGTCGGAGAGCCGCAGGTTCTCGAGCTTCCGCAGCCGTTCGACCTTGGTCCACAGCTTGGCCTTGGCGCGGGCGTAGAGCACGTCGAGCTCGAAGCGGCCGCGGCCCTTCATTGCTGCACGCGAACGCAGCTCATTGAGAATCGCAAGCGCCGGAATCTCCCACATGGTCGTGTGGGTCCAGGGGCCGTGGAAATGCAGCTCGTACTGGCCCTCGACCTTGCGCAGCTCGTATTCGGGCAGGCGGAATTCCGCCAGCCAGCGGATGAAGTCCGCCGAGAACATATGGGTCTTGCCGTAGAAAGTATTGCCGGCCAGCCAGATCAGCTCTTTCTTGCTGAAGCGGATGGTACGGGCATGGTCGAGCTGGGCGCGCAGCTCGCCCTCGTCGATGATCTCGGCGAGCCGCACATGGCGCGAGCGGTTGATGACCGAGAAGGTCACCTGCTGACTCGGGTAGTCCTCCCGAATCATCTGCAACATCAATAGCTTGTAGAAGTCGGTATCCAGCAGGCTGCGGATGATGGGATCCAGCCGCCAGCTGTGATTATAGGTCCGGCTCGCAATGTCGGTCACTGTCATGGCAGGATTTTAGCGTGCCTCCCCCTGCGCAACCAGTGGGTCTGGCGGGAATCAGGCTCTTAGCGGCGGCGGGCCCGTCGTTCAGGCGGCGGCCGTCGCCGCAACGGTCTCGAGCTCGGTCCTGATCCAGCGATGGGCAGGGTCCTTCTGATAGCGCTGGTGCCAGACCATGAACATCGGCAGCTCGGCCAGCGTTCGCGTGCGGGAGGCCAATGGAATTCGCGCATGCGCGAAATCGCGCATCACACCGGATGCGAGCAGGCTCGGCATGCTCGCAAGCATCTGCGAGCCGCGCAGGAAGGATGGCACGCCGGAGAAGCTCGGCACGGAGATCGCGATGTCGCGGTGAAGCCCGTTTGCCGCGAGCCGCCGGTCGAAGTCCAGCCGCTCGTTGTCGGTGTAGACCACGGTGATGTGACGCGCCGCGAGATAGGCGTTGCGGCTGGTCGGCGCAGCACGCGCCTTTGCGTCGTAGTAGCAGACGTAGTGATCCCTCAGCAGCCGCTTCTGCACGATGTCGACGCCGGATGGCGGTAGCGGCGTGATCAGGAGATCGCAGCGGTTTTCGCGCAGCATCGCGGGCGAAGGCGACTGTGAGGGGATCACGCGCAGGTTCAGGCTCTTCACCTGCTCGGCGACATGGTTGAAGAAGCGCGGCAGCAGCAGGTCGCGCTGGAAGTCATTGGCGGCCACCGTCAGCGAGAGCTGGGCCTGCGCCGGCGCGAAGGTGACGCCGCCGGCAAAGCTGCGCATCTCGTCGATCAGCGCGCGCGCCTTCGTCGCGAGGGCCTGGGCGTGCGCCGTGGCGACGATGCCGCGGCCGGATTTGGCGAACAGGGGATCGCCGGCGATCCGCCGCAGCTTGTTCAGTCCGTGGCTGACCGCCGATTGCGTCAGGCCGAGCCGTGTTGCCGCAGCTGTGACCGATCCCTCCTCCAGCACGGCGAGGAACAGTTCGAGCGCGTGGCCGTCGAGCGCCAAATGATCGATTTCCTTGATGGAATTCATTATAATTGATCTATTTATCTTGAGAATAGACCGTCCCATGATCTCCCGACAAGCCGTGCGCCCGGACCCGGGCGCCCACAGGGAGAGACAACGCCGATGAATGTCCAGGCGCCAGCCTTGCGGGATCCCCGCCTCAATCGTCCCGAGCCCTTCACGCCGCCGCTCGGCGATGGCGGCTTCTTCCAGCGCGACCGCTCCATTCATCCGCCGGCGCATGCGCCGGGGTACAAATCCTCGGTGCTGCGCTCGCCGCGCCAAGCGCTGTTGTCGCTGGAGAACTCGGTCTCGGAGATCACGGGGCCGGTGTTCGGGCACAATGATCTCGGCCCGCTCGACAACGACCTGATCCGCAACTACGCCAAGGACGGCGATCCCGTCGGCGAGCGCATCATCATCCACGGCCGCGTGCTGGACGAGACCGGCCGGGGCGTTCCGAACACGCTCGTCGAGTTTTGGCAGGCCAATGCCGGCGGCCGCTACCGGCACAAGAAGGACACGTATCTGGCGCCGATCGACCCGCATTTCGGTGGCTGCGGCCGCGCGCTGACCGACGAGACCGGTTACTACTATTTCCGCACCGTGAAGCCGGGGCCTTATCCCTGGCGCAACTACGTCAACAGCTGGCGCCCGGCCCACATCCACTTCTCGGTGTTCGGCTCGGGCTTCGCGCAGCGGCTGATCACGCAGATGTATTTCGAGGGCGATCCCTTGATCCCGGTCTGCCCGATCCTGACGACGATCCCGGACAAGGACGCGCTCGACCGCCTCGTGGCGCCGCTCGACCTCAACGCCTCCACGCCGTTCGATTCGCTCGCCTACCGCTTCGACATCGTCCTGCGCGGCCAGCGCTCCACCTATTTCGAAAATCGTACCGAGGGGAACTGAGCCATGCCGCAGCCGCTCAACTATCTCAAGGAAACCGCCTCGCAGACGGCCGGGCCCTACGTCCATATCGGCTTGATCCCGGCGATGGCCGGCTTCGACATTTTCGAGAAGAACTTCTCCAACGTGCTGGTGACGCCGAACACTGCAGGTGAACGCATCACGCTGGAAGGCAAGGTGCTCGACGGCACCGGCACGCCGCTGCGCGACGTGCTGCTGGAGATCTGGCAGGCCAATGCGAGCGGTCGCTACAACCATCCGGCCGATCGCTCGGCAGGCGCGCTGGAGCCGGAGTTTCGCGGCTGGGGCCGGGCCGGTTCCGACTTCGACAGCGGCCTCGTCACCTTCGAGACCATCAAGCCGGGCGCGATCACCGACAAGGCGGGCCGCAAATGCGCGCCGCACATCAACGTCTGGGTCGTCGCGCGCGGCATCAATATCGGCCTCAACACGCGGCTCTACTTCTCGGACGAAGAGGCGGCCAATGCCGCCGACCCCGTGCTCAACCTGATCGAGCAGCCGACCCGTCGCTCGACGCTGATCGCGAAGCGCAGCGAGCGTGCCGGCAAGGTCGTGTATTCCTTCACGATCAATTTGCAGGGTCCGGACGAGACGGTATTCTTCGACGTGTGAAGATCCGGCGATCGTCCCGCAGGGGTCACTCGACCCGGTCGTCGCGTTTGATCGTTCCGCGCGCGAGGAATTGCGGTGGCTGCCGCACCTCGCGCGATGCCGGCAGGTCGACCGGATTGCGCCCCACTCTTGGCTTCAGTTCAGCCAAATCGATGAAGACGTCCGCCTGCCGGCGCAGGTCGTCGGCGATCATGGGCGGCTGGGTGGACAGTGTGGAGAGGACCGTCACGCGGACACCGCGGCGTTGCAGGGATTCTACCAGCGACCGAAAATTCCCATCGCCCGAAAACAACACGATCTGATCGACGTGTTCGGCGAGTTCCATCGCACTCACGGCGAGGTCGACATCCATGCTGCCCCTCACCTTGCGGCGGCCGGTGCTGGCGTCGACGAACTCCTTGGTGAGCTTGGTGACGACGGTGTATCCGTTATAGTCGAGCCAATCGATCAGCGGGCGGATTGACGAAAACTCCTGATCCTCGACGGTCGTGTAGTAAAGGGCGCGCAGCAGCGTACCCCGGCTTTGAAACTCGCTGAGCAACCGCCTGTAATCGATGTCGAAGCCGAGCGCCTTGGAGGTGGCATAGAGATTGGAACCATCGATCAAGAGTGCGATCTTCCCAAACGAAGACATTATGCACAAATCCCCAGTTCGACACGAAAGCCGACGATCCGGCCGAAAATACTGAAGGCGCCGACGGGCCTGCTGAAAAAGCGGCGCAGACGACCGGACAGGAGTGGCCGCCTTGCGCCGAGGTTAGGGAGGTTCCATGCCACCAGCGCCAGAGCGCCGAATGCAGTAACGCTAAGGCGCGCGCATTCGGCGCTCAATTGTACGGAGGTAAGGGGCCTCTATCCAAAGGATAGCACCCCGTATACGAAGGTAAGTGCCGCGAAGACGCCGGATCGAGGAGACCGGCTCGCACTACAGCTTGCGACCAAGGTCTAGCATACGAAGCGCGTTGATCGGGAACCAAAGCGCTTGCAAATGCTTTCTCCGACATAGCCCGCGGAGTGGTGTGTCATGAGCAGGTTGCAAGAGCGCGAAACTGTCCCTGACGTCTACAATCTGTTTCTCGCCGCTGTCCTCTTCATATCCCCATGGCTGTTCAAGATGACGGTCAGCCAGGGCAAGATCGATCTCTGGGTAACGAGCGCGATCATCGGCATCCTGTCGCTGGCTGCCATCATTGCCTATCGAGATTGGGAGGAGTGGCTCAACGTTTTGATGGGCATCTGGCTCATCGTGTCGCCCTGGTTGCTTGGCTTTGCGCACACACGCGCGATGCACTTCGGCATCGGTTTCGGTGTCGTCATCGTGCTTCTGGCGCTGCTCGATCTGTTCCTTCACTATGAAAGGAGGCATCCCGAGGAAGGGCCGATCCATGCCAGGCAGGAAAGCGCGCGCGAGTAGAATGCGACGCTTGGCGGTTCGGCATCCGGAGCCTCAGCCTTCGTCACCATGGAGCTGCGCGCGAAACGCGCGCGGCGACAATCCCGTGGCGGCGGCATAGACGCGGCTGAAATAGGCGGGGTCCTCGAAGCCCAGCGCATAGGCGATCGTCGAGACCGGCAGGTTGGTGTAGACGAGGTTGCGCCGTGCCTCGCGGACCAGCCGGTTGAGGATCAGGTGCGAAGCAGTGTCGCCGGTCGCTGCCCGCGTGATCCGGTTGAGATGGGTCGGCGTGATCGATAGCGCGCCTGCGTAGTCCGCAACGCTCCAGCGCTCGAGATGGTGCTGTTCGAGCAGCGCCTCGAAGCGGCGGAATAGTCCGCTTTCCGCCGTGCCGCTGCCGCCGCTCTCGCCGGTGAGCGCGCGGGCCACGAGCCCGACCATGGCCGACGACAAGGCGCGGAGCACATGAGCACGGCCGAAATCGCGGGCGGCGTGTTCGGCGAAGATCTGCTTCATCGTGGCGCGGATCTGCGGCGTGCCGCGCACCACGGCCGATCGCGACAGCGCACCGCGCAGGCCCTCGGCGGCGAGCAGCGTCTCGTCCAGAATCTCCGCCGCGATGGTCAGCACCCATCCCTGGGTATCCGGCACGAAGCGGAAGCCATGGACATGGCCCACAGGCACGTTGACGATCTGCATCGGCCTCAAGGGCACCATGCGTCCATCGAGCGTTGCCTCGCCGCCGCCGCGCTCGATCAGCAGCACCTGGTGCAGCCGGGCATGGCGGTGCACCGCCAGGGTCCAGTCATGCAGCACCGAGCGGGACGCAATCGTCTCGCAATGCACGACGTCGGGCAGGTCGCCGGACTCGCCGAACAGATTGTAGACCCGGATCGCCGGGGCTGTGCTTCGCATGTTCGAATAGTACAAGACAAAGGCAAAACCCTCCATCGGTTTGCGGCGTTGGACCTGCAAAAAAGTGCCGACGGGAGGACGCAAAAATGAAAGTTCAGGTCTGTATCATCGGCGGCGGGCCGTCCGGGCTGTTGCTGTCCCAGCTTCTGCACCTGAAGGGCATCGACACCATCGTGCTGGAGAAATACAGCCGCGATCACGTGCTCGCCCGCATCCGCGCCGGCGTGCTCGAGCACGGCTTTGCGAAGCTGATGCGCGAGGCCCAGTGCGGCGAGCGGATGGACCGCGAGGGCGAGATCCACCGCGGGTTCGAGATCGCCCATGACGGCGTGCTCTCCAAGATCGACCTGCACAAGCATTCCGGCGGCAATTCGGTGCTGGTCTATGGCCAGACCGAGCTGACGCGCGACCTCTACGAGGCGCGCGACCGGCTCGGCGGCAAGGTCGTGCACAACGCGGAGGACGTGACGCCACATGATTTGACGTCGGACCATCCCCACGTGACCTATCGCTCGAACGGCGAGACGATCCGCGTCGATTGCGACTACATCGTCGGCGCCGACGGTTTTCACGGTGTCAGCCGCAAGTCGATCCCGCAGGACGTGCTGCGCGAATATGAGAAGGTCTATCCGTTCGGCTGGCTGGGGGTACTGTCGCGCACGAAACCGGTGTCGCCTGAGCTGATCTACGTGAGGCACGAGCGCGGCTTTGCGCTCTGCTCCCTGCGCTCGCAGGTGCTGAGCCGCTACTACATCCAGGTGCCGTTGACCGACAAGGTGGAGGACTGGAGCGACGATGCGTTCTGGGCCGAGCTGAAGCGCCGCCTTCCGGGGGAGGTCGCCGGCCACCTGATCACGGGACCTTCGATCGAGAAAAGCATCGCGCCGTTGCGAAGCTTCGTCGCCGAGCCGATGAGCTATGGCCGGCTGTTCCTCGCCGGAGATGCAGCTCACATCGTGCCGCCGACCGGCGCGCGCGGACTGAACAGCGCCGCTTCCGACATCTACTATCTCTACCACGCGATGCTCGCGCACTATCGGAGCGGCGACGATTCCGGTCTCAAAGGCTATTCCGCCAAGGCGCTCGCGCGGATCTGGAAGGCACAACGCTTCTCCTGGTGGATGACGATGCTGCTGCATCGCTTCCCCGACCGGATCGAGTATGATGATCGGCTCCAGCAGACGGAGCTGGACTATCTGCTCTCGTCCGAGACGGCGCAGCGCCTGCTCGCGGAGAATTACGTGGGACTGCCGTTTTAACGGCAGCCGCTCTTTCACGCTTTCTTGGAGGGAGAGGGGGAGAGGACGCTACTTTCCTTCGAGTGTGTTGACCGGGGTCCAGTCCGGCGGTGGTGGATTTACGGTGAATACTCTCGCTCGCTTGGCGAACAGCGCTGACGCCGGATCGGTCTTCGCCATTTTGGCGAACGCATCAGCGGCCTTCGCAAATTCCCGTGTGCGCCAACATGCCAGCCCCTCCGCATACGCCGTGGCCACCTTCATCTGTTCGGCGCTCTCCGTGCCCTTCTCCGCCAGCGGCTCGAACACCCTGAGCGCCTCGCCGCGCCCCTGGACCCTGATCGCATCGAGCTCGCGCCAGGCGAATGTGTCGCCGGTCTGCGCCATGGTGGATTCCGATGCCATGATCGCCGTGCCGTAATATTTGTTGGCGCCCTCGAGCCGCGAGGCGACGTTCACGGTGTCGCTCATCACGGTGTAATTGAAGCGGCGCCGCGAGCCGATATTGCCGACCACGGCTTCGCCGCTGTTGAGTCCGATGCGATGCGACAGGCCGTGGCCGGCGAAGGCCGGATTGCCGGAATTGAGCTCCGCCAGCTTCTCGTGGCACTCCAGCGCGGCGCGAACCGCGTTACGCGCGTGCGTAGGATCGTCGGCCGGCGCGCCGAACATGGCGACGATGGAATCGCCGATATATTTGTCGACGTAGCCGCCATGGCTTTCGATGATGTCGGTCATGGCGGACAGATATTCGTTCATCAGCGTGACCAGCTCGACCGGCGTCATGGTCTCGGCAATGGACGAGAAGCCGCTGAGGTCGGAGAAGAGCATGGTGACGTTGCGCATCTCGCCGCCGAGTGCCGGCATCTTGCCGGACGCCATCATGGTGTCGATGACCTCAGGCGCGAGATAGTAGGCGAAGCTCTTGCGCAGGAAGCGCTCGTCGCGATCGGCCAGCACGAATCGATAGCCGATCATCATTGCCAGCGCTGCGAGGCTTGCCAGGGCGGGTTCAGCCACAGGCAGCGCCAGCGCATGTGCGAACGCACCGACGGCGAAGGCTGCGTAGACGGCGATGACGGCGATCCAGGCGGTCACCGCGCCGACAGGTGCGAGCATGCAGGCCGCGCAGGCGATGATCGCTGCGATCGCAATCGTGAGAGCGGTCCGCGCGGCGAAGCCGAGCTCGGTCACCGCGTCCTGCTCGATCAGGTTTCGGATCGCTGTGGCATGCACGAACACACCCGCGATGTCGCTACGGGCCTTCTGAACGGTGCTGGCGGGGGCGGGCAGGGCGCATCGTGGCGCGGGCGAGCCGTCATGGCCGCCGGACAATCGCATCGAGGTCAGCTTGCGGTCCTCGAAACTGAGGATGGTGCCGAGCAATACGACCTTGCCGTCGAAGCTGCGGCGGAAGAAATCGCGGTCGCCCTTCTCGGCGCAGGCGCGCAGGTCGGCGAAGGAATAGGCCGGGACGTCGCGGCCCTGGCCGCGAAAATTGAGCGTCAGCGTATTGGGCACCGCGCTCGGAATCGTGTAGCCGGACAACTCCATCGCGCCGGATGGCCCGATCTCGGGCTTGGCGCCGAGAGCTCGCGCGGCGAGTTCGACGGCCATCGCGGGCACCGGCTTGTCGTCGATGGAGAAGGTGAGCGGCATCCGCCGGATGACGTCGTCCGCGTCGGTGTGGACGTTGAGCGCGCGGACGTTGTTTCGCACCGCCAGTTGCTGCGCACGGTAGGGTGGTTCTGGATGGGCGTTGCTCAGGATCTCGCCGAGCACCAGCTTGCCGGCGTCGGAGATCTGCCGCAGGGCTATCAGATAGTCCCGGTCAAATCCCCGCATGCGGGCGCCGACCGGCGCGTCGCCGAACGGAATCTCCGACTGCTCGATCGAGTTCTTGAAGATGACGTCGAAGCCGATCACCTTGGCCCCGCCCTCGGCGATGCTCCCGAGCACCCGGCCGATCTCGCGCGTCCAGGTCTGCGTCGGCGATCCCTTGAAGGGAGGGGTGTCGTAGGTCTCCCCGTCGATCGCCACCACGACGACCGGCGACGTGGCGGGATCACGGCGATCGCCGATGATCTTGCCGCGCAGCGCCGTGAGGATGTCGAGGGAGAGACCTTGCAGCGTCTGAAGCGGCGGTGACGTGAAGACCGCGCCCGCAAGGAGCGCAATCAGGATTGCCGCAACGATGTCCCGCCTGCCGATCCGCCGCATCGCACCTTCGCGGAGTCGCCTATTCGAGCCGCAGCAGGCGGCCGACGATCGGCGTCGGCGATGACGTGGCGCTGGCGTCGATCTGGAAGGCGTAGCGCTTGGCGCCGAGAATGGCGAGGTAGCTGCCGCCCGGAGTCAGCGACTTCCCGGCCTTGGCGAAGTCATAGAACTTGCCGCCGACCATGGTTTCGTTCCTGAGCGGCACGGTGATCGTGGGCTCCTTGCCGTCGGTGCGTTCGATGATCAGCGTGCTCCCGCTCCTGGCCTGCACCAGTGGTGCGACACCGTAGAGCGTCGGCAGCTTGGACGGGGCGCTCTTGGCGTCCGACCGCACGTTACGGAAGGTCGTTGCGGCACTCTGGTTCGCCTGGCGCTCCGACAGTTTTGCCGCATTGGTGTCGCAGGGCACCTTCTCCCGCTTGACCTCGCCCAACTGCACGGTGCTCTGCTCGGTGCCGACCAGAACGACGCCCTCGCTGATCGTCTCGCGCTCACACGATTTGAGGTAGCTGAGCGTGATGCCGGCCTTGGGTCCGAGCTTGATGATCTTGCCCGGCGCCACATAGTCCATGAACGCGATGCCGTCGACCTTGCCTTGAACGTCCTCGACGATCGCGGCAGGAGTCTGCGCCAAAGCGGGGGCAGCAAGGCAGAACGCGCCGACGAAGGCGCCGATCAGGCTTTTCATGGGAATTCTCATCCAATTCGACGATGCTCTACCGGCCCGTCCCGGTTCGATGCTTACAGCAGGGTGCCCCAAGCAAGTGTGACCAAAATCACTCTTAGTTGTTGGTGCCACTTTAACAGGAACAGGTTCAAACCGGCGACCAGAGAAAAAAATGGAGCCGCGGCAAGGTGTTGACCGGTTGATCAGGTCAGGTGGCCGGGACTGCCTTGGCGGAATGGTCCTCGACCGGACGGCTCTCCGCTGTATCCTCAACAACGGGAGCCAGAGGGGCCTCGGTCCTGTGAAAAGGAGACGCCCGCTGGCCGGCGGCGATCTCGACCACCTCGTCCCAGCGCGACAGGAAGGCCTCGACGCAGGCCGGATCGAACTGCCGCCCCGCGTTCTCGGCGAGGTAGCTGCGCGCCGCCTCGAGCGGCATCGGCTCCTTGTACGGCCGCCGCGTCGTCAGGGCGTCGAAGACGTCGGCGACTGCGACCACGCGTGCGGCGACCGGGATTTCATCCGCCTCGAGGCCGTTCGGATACCCCGCACCGTCCCAGCGCTCGTGATGGCCTGCGGCAATTTGCGCACCGAGCCGGATCAGCTCGCAGCTGGAATCGGCCAGGATCCGCTCGCCGATCGTCGCATGCGTCCGGATCACCGCCATCTCCTCGTCGGTGAGCCTGCCCGGCTTGAGCAGGATATTGTCGGGAATGGCGACCTTGCCAACGTCGTGCAGGGGAGCGGCCAGATAGATGTCGCGGCAGAGCCGGGCCGGCAAGCCGAGCTGCTCGGCGATGATGCGGCTGTACCTGGCGACTCGCAGCGTGTGCTCGCCGGTGTCGTTGTCGCGGTATTCGACCGCGAGCGCGAGCCGCAGGATGATCTCCTCCTCGCGCTCACCGAGCTTTTGTGTTGCCGCTGCGACTTCGCTGGCGAGATGTGCGGCGCGGTCATTGAGCTTGCGCACGGCTGCACCAAGCTGAATTAAATTCCGCAGGCGCACCGTCATCTCGAGGCTTTGTGGCTGCTTCGGTAGAAAGTCCGTTGCACCGGCCTGCAGCGCCGCCATCTTGACGTCATCGGTCTGACGCGAGGTGATCATTGCGATCGGAATGTCGGTGCAGCCAGGAAGCCTGCGGAAGGTGCGGATGAAGCTGATGCCGTCCATATGCGGCATCTCGTAGTCGACCAGCACCAGATCGAACACGCGCTCCTGGGCGCAAACCAGCGCCGCCACGGGATCGAGGAAGGTCGTGGCCTCGACCAGTCCTTCCGCCTCGATGTGACGTTTCAGGAAGTTGAGGACGGAGCGGCTGTCATCAACCAGGAGCGCTTGGGTCAGCATCGGTGGCCGGGGCTCTCTTCTCGTTGGCAATGACAAGAGCAGCAGCCATAGCCCAAGCAAATTTAACGCGAAGCAAATGCGCCGGTGGGCCCCGCCACGGCGCGGATGTGCACGCATCGCATGAGATTTCGGCAGGCTGTACACGCTTGCACCAAGCTGCGCGAATTCCATGGGAATGTGACCCGTAGTTGTACGGATGCCCGCGTTAGGAGTTTGCTCACTCGATTCGCGTCAAACGAGTACCGGAATTCAGCAGAGGCGGGTGCAGCGATGGCGCTCAATCCCACGGAGCCGAAGTGGTCGTTGCGGTTGCCCGCCGATTGCAGCATTGCGGCCATTCGCAACGTCTATGAGCTCATTCGCGAGGCGTTCGGCCGCCAGGAGCGGCTCGAGATCGACTGTTCGAGCGTCGACAAGGCCGACGTGACCTCGATCCAGCTCTTGCTATCGACGGCCAAGACGGGCGAGGCCCAGGGCCGCCCGGTGGTCCTGACTTCCTTCTCGCAGTCTCTTCGCAACACCCTTTGCCGCGCCGGCTTCGCGAGCGAGGCGCTGATCGATCAGCATTTCCCGCAAAAGAAAGATGGCACCTGATGGCCACGATTCTGACCGTCGATGATTCCCCCAGCATTCGGCAAATGATCAAGGTCGTGCTCGAGCCGGCCGGTCACAGCGTGATCGAGGCCGGCGACGGCGCGCAAGGGCTGGCGAAGGCGCAAGCCGGCAAGCTCGACCTCGTCATCACCGACCTCAACATGCCTGTCATGAACGGGCTCGAGCTGATTCGCGCACTGCGCAAGCTGCCGAGCGCGGTGGGCATGCCCATCGTGTTCCTGACGACCGAATCCAGCGACACGGTGAAGCAGGAAGCCAAGAGCGCCGGCGCCACCGGCTGGATCACCAAACCTTTCAAGCCCGAACAGTTGCTCGCCGTGGTCGGCAAGCTGGTGCGCACATGAGCGCAATGGACCCGACCGAGGTCTTTCGTCAGGAAGCCAGCGAACTCTTCGAAGTTCTTGAAGGGGCCTTGCTCGATCTCGGCCAGCGGCCCGACGATCGCGAACTGGTCGATTCCGCCTTCCGCGCCCTGCATACGATCAAGGGCTCGGGCGCCATGTTCGGCTTCGACAAGGTCGCCTCCTTCACCCACGAATTCGAGACCGCCTTCGACCGCGTCCGCAAGGGCGAGATCAAGCCGACGCAGGAGCTGATCTCGGTCGCGCTCGCCGCCAAGGACTACATCCGCGCGTTGATCGAGGATCCGCAGTCGACCGACGACATTATCGGCGAAGCCATCCTCGACGACCTCAAGCGCTTCGTCTCGGCCGACATGCCCGCCGCTCCTGTCGTCGAGATCGCCGAGGCGTCCCCGCCCACTCCGGCTGAGAGCAGGCGGGCCGGCTGGCATCTGTATCTGGAGTTCGAATCGCAAATCCTGCGCAACGGCTCGAATCCGCTCGACCTGTTGGAAGACCTCTGCAAGCTCGGTCCTTGCTTCGTCGTGCCCGTCACCGACGGCGTCCCGTTCCTCGACGAGATGGAGCCGGAAGACTGCTATCTGAAGTGGGACGTCAAGCTGCACGCGGCCTGCGACAAGGATGCGATCGACGACGTCTTCATGTTCGTCCAGGATGAGATGAAGCTGACGCTCTCGCCTTTGGAACATGTCGAAGCGCCCGCGCCGGCACCCCTGCTCCAGTTGCTCGACGAAGAGCCTGTCATCGCCGAGGTGGCTGCGCCGGTAGTGGAGGCTGCCGCCGGGCAGCCCGTCGCCAGGGCGGAGCCCCAATCTGACGCGAAGCCGGAGATCAAGCGCGAGGCGGCAGCCGCGCGCCGCGAGGAGGCCAAGCAAGAGCGTGGCATCGCCACCGTTCGCGTCCAGGCCGAGCGCCTCGACGAGCTGATGGACCGCGTCGGCGAGCTCGTCATCGCCCAGGCGCGGCTGACCCAGCTCGCCGCCTCCGGCTCCGACCTCTCGATCAAGATGATCGCCGAGGAGATCGAGCGCCTTGCCTCTTCCTTGCGCGACACCACGATGGGTGCACGCATGGTGCCGATCGGCTCCTTGTTCGGTCGCTTCCGCCGCCTCGTGCACGATCTGTCGCGGGACCTGTCCAAGCCGGTCGAATTCGTCACCTCGGGCGAGGATACCGAGCTCGACAAGACCATGATCGAGTGTCTGGCTGATCCGCTGGTGCACCTGATCCGCAATGCCATCGACCACGGCATCGAAGACACTGCCACGCGCGCGGCCAATGGCAAGACGGAGCAGGGCCGTATCGAGCTCGCCGCCGTGCATTCCGGCGCGCAGGTGCTCGTCACGGTGAAGGACAATGGCGGCGGCCTCAATACCGCGCGCATCCGCGCGAAGGCTGAAGAGCAGGGGCTGATCGTGGCCGGCGCCGTGCTGACCGATCACGAGATCCACCAGTTTCTGTTTCACCCGGGCTTCTCGACCGCGCAGACGATCTCGGCGCTGTCGGGACGCGGCGTCGGCATGGACGTGGTCAAGCGCACCATCGAGAACATGCGCGGCTCGATCGATTTGTCGACCAGGCCGGGCCAGGCCACCATCGTGACGCTGCGCCTGCCGCTCACGCTCGCGATCATCGAGGGCCTGCTGATCCGCGTCGGCGAAGGCCGTTACATCATTCCGTTGCCGGCGGTGGAGGAATGCGTCGAGCTGACGGCCGAGGACGAGCGTTCGCGCGGTCGCAACTTCCTCAACGTGCGCGGCAATCTCGTGCCCTTCCTGCGCCTGCGCGAGCTCATGGCCGCGTCCGGCGCGCCCGACCGGCATCAGAAGACGATCATCATCTCGACCGGAGAGACCCGCGTCGGCCTCGTCGCCGACCAGATCATCGGCAACCACCAGACCGTGATCAAGTCGCTCTCCAAGCTGCACTCCGACGTCACCATCTTCTCCGGCGCGACGATCCTAGGTGACGGCACGGCGGCGCTGATCCTCGACGTCGCGCAGTTGGTCTCGCTGGCGCAGTCGAAGGTCGAGAAGCAGCATATCAGCGAGGCGGCGTGATGAACCAGGATTTGGCGGGCGAGCATCAGTCCGGCGCGATGCAGGTCGTGATGATCGGCCTCGGCGAGGAGAAATTCGCACTCGACGCCGGTCTCGTGCGCGAGATCATAGATCCCGTCCCTGAGACCAAGGTGGCGGGCGCGCGCGCTTTCGTTCCCAGCGTGATCAACGTGCGCGGTAACGTCATTCCGCTCGCCGATCTGCGCATTCGCTTCGGCATGCCGCAGCTCGACAACTCGGCCGACACGCGCATCGTGGTCATCGAGCTCGAGCTCGACGGCGAGCCGGTTCTGGTCGGCGTCACCGCCGACAAGGTGTACGAGGTCACGGAGATCTCGCAGACCGACGTGCAGCAGACGCCGCGCGTCGGCATGCACTGGAAGCCGGAATTCATCCGCTTCATCGCCAAGTGGCGCGAAGAGTTCGTCATCGTTCCGAACATGGAACGCATTCTGAATTGAAGTGAGGTCTCGGGCGAGACCTGGGTAGGGGCTGGAAATGAGATTTACCGTCAAGGCAAAGCTTGCCAGTGCGTTCGGCTTGATCATCGTCCTGTCCGGTGTTGCGGGCGGCGTGGCCTACATGAAGCTCGGCGACATGATGGCGACCGCCGACAGCATGGTCCTGCGCGCAAACCGGATGGAGAAGGCGACGCAGATCGAAAAAGACATCCTGCTGCAGCTTCGTGCCGAGAAGAATTCCATTCTCGGCACGGAGGCTCAGGTTGAACAGTTTGCCGCCGATGCGGCCAGGCTTCGCGAGGAGGCGACGAAGACCAGGGACGAGGTCTATGCGTTGGCGAGCGAGGCGGGCAGGAAGTTGCTCGACAGCTTTGCGACGTCTTACGCCAAGATGAACGCTTACCAGGAAGAGACGATCAGGTTGGCGAAGACGGACAAGCCGAAGGCCACGGAGCGCTCGATGGGCGACGGCCGCAAGGTCGTCGCAGACGCGATGGAAGCCATGGGCGTCTATGTCGTCAACACGAAGAAGCAGATGGCCGAGCAGGCTGTCCAATCCAAGGCAGAGGGGCACCAGGCCCAACTCCTGCTGACGATGTTGATCGGCATCTCGCTGGCGGTCGCGATCGGGGCTGCGCTCTGGATTTCCATCTCGATCAGCCGCTCGCTCGGAAGGGCTGTCGGCCTTGCGGGCGCCGTCGCGGAGGGTGATCTCAGCCGGACCATTCCCTCGGCGAGCAACGACGAGATCGGAGATCTCATCAGGTCGCTGAACGCGATGGTCGAAAAGCTCCGGCAGATCGTTGCCGAGGCGATCACGGCGGCGCAGAACGTCTCCGCCGGCAGCCAGGAGCTCTCGGCCAGCGCCGAGCAGCTCTCGCAAGGCGCGACCGAGCAGGCTTCGTCTGCCGAGGAAGCCTCCTCCTCGATGGAGGAGATGGCCTCCAACGTGAAGCAGAACGCCGACAACGCCAGCCAGACCGAAAAGATCGCGGGGCAGTCCGCCAAGGATGCCGAAGCCAGCGGTGTCGCCGTCGGTCGTGCCGTCGAAGCGATGCAGACCATCGCCGAGAAGATCACGATCGTGCAGGAGATCGCGCGCCAGACCGATCTGCTCGCGCTCAACGCGGCGGTCGAAGCCGCGCGCGCCGGCGAGCACGGCAAGGGCTTTGCGGTGGTCGCCTCCGAGGTGCGCAAGCTCGCCGAGCGCAGCCAGGCGGCCGCAGCAGATATCGGCACGCTCTCGACCGAGAGCGTCAAGGTCGCGCAAGAGGCGGGCCAAATGCTGTCCAAGCTCGTGCCCGACATCAAGAAGACCGCGGAGCTGGTGCAGGAGATCACTGCGGCCTGCCGCGAGCAGGACGTCGGCTCGGCCCAGATCAACCAGGCGATCCAGCAGCTCGACAAGGTCGGCCAGCAGAACGCCAGCGCATCCGAGCAGGTGTCCTCGACCTCGGAGGAGCTCGCCTCGCAGGCCGAACAGCTTCAATCCACCATCTCGTTCTTCCGCATCGAGCACGCAACGCGCAAGGAGAATGCCGCAGCTGAGCCGATCGACCGCGCCGTCGGTCAGCTCCGGGCCAAGGCTGCGCATATGAAGGCTGCGCACATGGCCGCCGTGGATCGCGATACGAAGAAGCCGGTCCCCGTTCGCAAACCGGCGCGCGCGATGAAAGTCGCCGCTGGCGGCGGCTTCGCCTTCGACATGAACGACGGCGAAGACGACCGCGACGCCGAGTTCCAGCGCTGATCAGCCGGTCCGGCCTCATGCCGGACCGCATTCATTCGCCAACCTCCGGATCCTTGGACGCATCATGGCCGCAACCTCGCAATATCTGACGCTCGGGCTCGCCGGCGAGACGTTCGGCATCAGCATCCGCAATGTCCGTGAGATCCTCGACATGCGGCCGATCTCCCGGCTTCCGCACGCCCCGAACTTCCTGCTCGGCATGATCGACGTGCGCGGCAGCGGCTATCCGATCGTCGACCTCCGGACCAAGCTCGCTCTGCCGAGCGTGCCGGCCACCGAAGCCACCCGCATCATCATCCTCGACGTGCCGATGAAGGGCCGCCTGGTCGGCGTCGGCTTCGTTGCCGACTGCGTGTTCGAGGTCACCGACATCGACGAGCAGGCGATCGAGCCGGTGCCGGAGGTCGGCGGGAAATGGCAATCCGACTATGCCGCCGGCATCGGCCGCAAGGGCGAGAAGTTCGTCGTGATCTTCGATCTCGCCAAGCTGATGGCCAACGACGAGGTTCCGGACGGACGCGACACGGCCACGGATGCGCCTCGCGCCGCCTGAGCCAGCAAAAGTGAAGCGTGGTGAAGCGTAAGCCCCCCAATTCGAACCAACGAGACTGACATGAGATTCACCGTCAAAGCCAAGCTTGCCACCGCCTTCGGCGTCGTCATCCTGCTGTCCATGATCGCCGGCGGCGTCGCGTATCTGAAGTTGAACGGCATGGTCGCGACGGCCGAGCATCTGTCTGCCCGTGCCGGCCGGCTCGCAAAGGTTGGCGAGCTTCAGGAGGCCGTCCTGCTTCAGGTGCGGGCCGAGAAGAACGCTATCCTTGCGGTGGAAGCCGACCAGGACAAGTTCATCGGCCAGATCGCCCAACTGCGCGAACGCGCCATGAAGGTGAAGGACGAGGTCACTTCCAGCGCGAGCGAGACCGGCAGGAAAATGATCGAGACTTTTGCCGTTGCCTACGCGAACTCCAACGCGGTACAGGATCAGACGCTTGCGCTCGCCAAACAGGACAAGGCCAGGGCGACCGAGCGGTCGATGACCGAGGGCCTGAAGGCCTCCACGCCGGCGCTCACGGCGGCGAGCGACTACATCAACTTTGTGAAGAAGCAGATGGCCGAGGAGAGCGAGCAGGCCAAAGTCGACGGCAGCCGCGCCATCCTGATTCTCGCTTCCCTGATCCTCGCGTCGCTCGTCATCGCCATCGCCGCCGCGGTCTGGATGGCTCTGAACATCAGCCGTTCGCTTTCCATGGCGGTCGGCCTCGCCGATGCGGTGGCAATCGGCGATCTCAGCCAGAGGATCGATTCGTTCAGCAATGACGAAATCGGCGACCTCATCAAGTCGCTGAATGCGATGACGGTCAACCTCAACCAGACCGCGGCCGTCGCCAACGAGATCGCGCAGGGCAATCTCACGGTCGAAGCGAAGCCGCTGTCGGACAAGGATACGCTGGGCCTGGCACTCGAACGCATGGTGGAAAAGCTTCGGCAGATCGTCGCAGAAGCCCTCACTGCGGCGCAGAACGTCTCCGCCGGCAGCCAGGAACTCTCCGCCAGCGCCGAGCAGCTCTCGCAGGGCGCGACCGAGCAGGCTTCGTCTGCCGAGGAAGCCTCCTCCTCGATGGAGGAGATGGCCTCCAACGTGAAGCAGAACGCCGACAACGCCAGCCAGACCGAAAAGATCGCGGGGCAGTCCGCCAAGGATGCCGAAGCCAGCGGTGCAGCCGTGGGCCGCGCCGTCGAGGCGATGCAGACCATCGCCGAGAAGATCACGATCGTGCAGGAGATCGCGCGCCAGACCGATCTGCTCGCGCTCAACGCCGCGGTCGAAGCCGCGCGCGCCGGCGAGCATGGCAAGGGCTTTGCGGTGGTCGCCTCCGAGGTGCGCAAGCTCGCCGAGCGCAGCCAGGCGGCCGCGGCCGAGATCGGCACGCTCTCGACCGACACCGTCAAGGTGGCGCAGGAGGCCGGCGCAATGCTCGCCAAGCTCGTTCCGGACATCAAGAAGACAGCCGAGCTCGTCGAAGAGATCACTGCGGCCTGCCGCGAGCAGGACGTCGGCTCGGCCCAGATCAACCAGGCGATCCAGCAGCTCGACAAGGTCGGCCAGCAGAACGCCAGCGCATCCGAGCAGGTGTCCTCGACCTCGGAGGAGCTCGCTTCGCAGGCCGAACAGCTGCAGTCCACCATCGCGTATTTCCGCATCGACCGCGGCGCAAAGAGCCAGGCGGCTGCGCCGATCGACCGGGCGGTCAACCAGCTGCGCGCCAAGGCGGCCTCCATGGCGGCGGCCGAGCGTCCGGCCAAGAAGCCGCAGGCCAAGCCGGCGCGCGCCGCGAAGGTTGCCGGCGGCGGCTTCGCCTTCGACCTGAATGACGCTGAGGACGATCGGGACGCCGATTTCCAGCGCTAGGATTCTGACGCGTCGGCCCGCCATCGGCGGGCCGGTCCGTCTTCGGCAATTTTAGTTAAAGTGTAGGATTCAAGATGCTCCGTATGGCCCGTTATGCAATGCAGGTGGCCGTCCCGGGTCGGGGCAAACAGCCATGATGCCTGTCATGCAGGACACGGCCGTGCATCTTTCGGACCGCCACTTCCGGACCATCGCCGAATTGATCGAGAGCCAGGTCGGCATCAAGCTGCCGAAGGGCAAGCGGCTGATGCTGGAGGGGCGGCTGCACAAGCGCGTACGCGCGCTGAACTTCTGCGGCCTCAATGAATACGTCGAGAACCTGTTCGAGGCCGATCACTTCGACATCGAGCTGACCCATCTCATCGATGTGGTGACGACCAACAAGACCGACTTCTTCCGCGAGCCGCAGCACTTCACTTTCATGCGTGAAGTCGCGATTCCCGCCCTGCTCAAGGCGCATGGACGGAAAAACGCGAACCTGAAGATCTGGAGTTCGGCGAGCTCCACCGGCATGGAGGCCTACACGACCGCGATGGTGCTGGACGACATGACGCGCAGCGGCTCGCGCTTCCAGTACCGCATTCTCGGGACCGACATCTCGACCGCGGTGCTGCGCCTTGCCCGGACGGCGATCTACAGCCGCGACGTGCTCGCCCCGGTGCCGGAGCCATTCGTAAAGCGATATTTCTCGTCGTCGCGGGACAAGTCGCGCGGCGAAGTGCGGATCGTACCCGAGTTGCGGCGCATGACACACTTCATGAGGATGAACCTCATGGACAAGTCCTATCCGGTCGATCGTGACGTCGATATCATCTTCTGCCGCAACGTCCTGATCTATTTCGAGCGCGAGACCCAGCGCAAGGTGGTCGAGCAATTGTGCAGCCATCTGCGTCCGGGCGGCTATCTGCTGGTCGGGCATTCGGAATCGATGATTCACAGTGCCGTGCCCGGGCTGAAACAGGTTCAGCCAACCATCTTCCAGGTCTAGCCGGAGCGCAACCAGAATGCCGAGGGAGAAAGTTCGCGTGCTGATCGTGGACGATTCGGCGTCGGTGCGCCAAATCCTGCTGACGATTCTGAGTGAAGATCCGGAGATCGAGGTGATGGCGACCGCGTCCGATCCGTTCGTGGCGGCCAGGCGGCTCGAGAAGGAGCTGCCTGACGTCATCATCCTCGACCTCGAAATGCCGCGCATGGACGGCATGACCTTCCTGCGCAAGATCATGGCGCAACGCCCGATACCGGTGATCATCTGCTCCTCGCTGACCGAGGAGGGCTCGAACGTGATGTTCGAGGCGTTCGAGGCCGGCGCAGTCGACATCGTGCCGAAGCCGAAGATCGACACGCGGCAGGCGCTGCTCGAATGCTCCACGCGGCTGCGTGAGGCCGTGAAGTCGGCCGCCCGTGCCCGGGTGCGCCCGCGTGCGGAGCGTCGCGCGATCGAGAAGAAGCTGACCGCCGATGCCATCATCCCGCCGCCGGTGCAGGGCAAGGTCCGGCCGACCACGGAACGCATCGTGTGCATCGGCGCCTCGACGGGCGGCACCGAGGCGCTCAATGACGTCCTCGAGGTGCTGCCACCGCACTGTCCTCCGCTTCTCATCGTCCAGCACATGCCGGCGGGCTTTACCGCAGCCTTTGCCAGGCGTCTCGACGGCGTCTGCCAGATCAGGGTCAAGGAGGCCGAGGACGGCGAGCCGGTGCTGCCGGGCTGCGCCTATATCGCGCCCGGCGCCCGGCACATGCTGCTCCAGCGCATCGGTCTGCGCTACCAGATCGCGATCAAGGATGGGCCGCCGGTGTCCCGGCATCGTCCGTCCGTCGATGTGTTGTTCCGCTCGGCCGCCCAGCATGCCGGCGCCAACGCGCTCGGCGTGATCATGACCGGCATGGGCGATGACGGCGCGCGCGGAATGCTGGAGATGCGCAAGCTCGGCGCCTCGACGCGGGCTCAGGACGAAGAGAGCTGCGTGGTGTTCGGCATGCCCAAGGAAGCCGTCGCCCATGGCGGCGTCGAGAAGGTCGTATCGCTGCACCAGATCCCGCGCGAGATCATGCTGTGGTATCAGGCCGGGCACGTCGCGGTAGCAGGTTGAGCGCAATGTCCGTCATTCCTGCCGACACGCTTACCGAGGCGATCGCCGCGATCGAGGACGTCTCCTCGCGTATCGAGGACGTGTTCGCGCGCGTCGGGCACGAGCTCGGACATGGGCATCTCATCTTCAAAGAGCTCAACCAGGGCCTCGCAACGCTTTCCTCGGAACTCTCGGGCGCCGAGATCGAGGGGGCGGCGACCGCGCTACAGGAGATCGCCGCGCGGCTCAGCGACCTGGCGCAGGCGCTGCCGGCCGAAAGCGCCCTGCTGGAGACGATCGGCAAGAGCACGGCGGAGGCGTCTGCCTTGCTCAAGCCGCTGTTCAAGCACATCCAGATGATCACCATCATCGCGCGCAGTGCGCGGATCGAGGCGGCCTCGCTCGACGGCGACCGCGAGGGTTTTCTCGCCTTCACCCAGGAAGCCTATGATCTCGGCAAGGCCGTGCAGGGCGCGATCGAGGGCTGCGCGCGGGATCAGCAGCGCCTGTCCGAGGCGGTCGCCACCGCATTCGGCCGGCAGAAGGAGTTCGAGAGCCGCTACCGGAATCAACTGGCGGCGGAGAGCGCCGAGCTCGGCTCCGCCTATTCCGGATTGCATGATCAACGCCGCAACAGCAGCCATCTGGCCGACCGCGCAGGTTCCAGTACCAGGAAGATCGCCGAGGCGGTCGGCAGCGCGATCGTTTCCCTGCAGGCGGGCGACAGCACGCGTCAGCGTCTCGAGCACGTCTCCCACGGCCTAGGCCTTGTGTCTGGAGCCGCCCCGAGCCTCGTTCCCGAGCCGATCGCGAGCGATGACGGCGCGCGTGCGATCTGCCAGTTGCAGGCGGCCCAGCTCAGGGATGCCCAGCGCGAGTTCGGCGGCGACATCGGCCAGATCGTCGGTGCGCTGACCGCCATCCTGCACGATGCGGGCAGCGTCGTCGGGCACGGCCGCACGTTGTTTGGCGGCGAGGATGGCGGCTCGTCCTCGTTCCTGACGCGCATCAAGCAGACGCTGGCGCACGCATCGACCCTGATCGCCACCTGCGAGGGTGCGGGCCGCTCGGTCGACGAGGCGCTTGCAATCGTCGAGGATACGCTGACGAAGTTTCGTCAGGCGATTGCCGGGCTGGCCGAGGCGACCATCGACATCACGCTGATCGGGATGAATGCCGGTCTCAAGGCGAGCCATCTCGGCAGCCGCGGCAGCGCTTTCGTCGTCATCGCCAACGAGCTCAAGGCGACCGCCGACCAGGTCTCGGTGGGGGCGGGGCGTTTGAGGCCGGTGCTCGACGGCATCGAGCGGTCGGCCGGGGAGCTGAAGGAGCTCCGCGTGCAGGGCGATCCCACGCAGCTCGCCAAGCTCGAACCGCAGATTCTCCAGGCGCTGCGCGAGGTCGCGACCGGCAATGAACGGCTCGGCAAGCTGATGAGCAGGCTCGTCGATGAAGGCGCGGAATTCGAGCGGTTGATGAATTCAGCGCAGGGCCTGATGACCACGCTCGGCGAAAGCTCCGCGGCATTGCCCGCGGTCGCGGCGCGGCTCGAGACCGCGAGCGCGGGGACGCAGAAGCCGCGGCCGCAAACGCAGGACGAAGCGATGCTCGACGAGCTGTTTGCGCGGTACACGATGGAGCGTGAGCGGGACGTCCACCGGGAATTCCTGCAAACGCTCGGGCTGGCGTCGGTCGCCGCCACGCGCCGGGTCGAGGCAGTCGCGGCTGCGGACGACGGCATAGAATTGTTCTGAAGTTGTGCCGGCGTCGCGTCCTGCGCCGGCAGAAATTTGACGAATTGACTTTGCAAGACGTTAACCGTGGCGGAATGCTCGCCGCGACGGTCATTGTTGCGCCCCACGGTTCGTTGCAAATACGCATGGAATTGACGACGGATGTCTCCATGCTGAAAGAGGGAAAATACGCGGCGTGGTTCAGAACCGCGCAAGCGCAAGGCACCGGCATCGTGCATCTGGCCCAGGGTCGGATCTCGGGCAGCGACAGCTTTTTCACCTATGGGGGCTCCTATCAGTTCGACGACGACCAGCGTTTCACGGCCGTCCTCACGACACGGCGCCATGCCGACGGGCCGCCGACCGTGTTCGGGCTCGATGAAGTCGAGGTCGAGCTCTCCGGCGTATATAGCGGTGCGATGGCGACCTGCTCGGGAACGGCCCGGGAAGCGCCTGACGTCAGGTTCGAGGCGACGCTGATCTACAGCCAGGAAGTCGCGCCGGCTGCCGACGACCGGAGCGCGGTCGTGAAGCTCAACGCCGACAAGCTGCCCAAGGGGCTCGACGGCCGTTCCCACCCGCGGCCTCCGTTCAAGGCGGGCTCGCCCAGGCAGAAGCCAAATCGACAATAATCCGCGCGGCTCCACCCGCGCTCGCGCTCGAGGCGCGATGCGATCAGGACGAATGGTCATCGCGCTTCAGGTTGTTGCTTGAGAATGATCTCCGCGCAGACGCGTTCCGCGTTTGTCGCGAGGGAAACCGCTGCGTACGCGTCCGGATCAGGCTTTGGCGCCATGATTAGCATTGCATTGACATCGTTGTCTCGAATTCAGGTCGCGGTCGCGCTGCATCAACTCCGCCTTTAGAAGCGAGA
>NZ_LBJF01000026.1:0-450000 GCF_028128735.1 Bradyrhizobium sp. CCBAU 53415
GCTCATTTGCTTGCAAATTAATGAGCAAATCATCTCATGCCCGACCGCAATCCGGGAAGGCGGCCTCGGCCGGAGGCTTACCTTCGGACCGGATTGGGATTGCAACCCAATGCCCAAAGGTGACCCGATCTGCACCAAGAAGATGAGCCGTTAAAACTCCTCGGAACATTGCCGAATACATTAGCCGCTCCAACGCGCAGCTTCCGCTTCGGGCCATCAGCGGACTTCACACGTTCGTCGCCTTATGGGCGGCCCTTCGGCATTCTGAACGCGTCATAAGTAAGCTTTCGCGCCGGGTTATTGCCTGTCGGCGGCTGATGAGAAGGGTTAGGGAAAAGGGGTTCAGTATGCGGGCTCGATTTCAACCAAGCTAACCTCGCGTCGATCCCGGTCGTAATCGGATCGTCGGTGATCTCGACGGTAACTTTCTTTAGAGTCACGCCTGGACCGAAGCTTGCAGCTAAGTCATGCGGGTCAACCAATGCGACGCTAGTCGGCACGTTGGGGTCGCCAAATCGAGCCAGGACCGGCAGATCCTTGAGGGGTAGCTCTGCCTTCGGCTTAAGTCGATTAACGTCGTCGAGATAGGCGGCATATTCCGCATTTGACGAAGCGTTTGGCGCAACCTTCCCACGGAATTGTTCTCGTGGGAATACCATTAGATTAGCGTTATAGCCGCCGCTGCCAACCCACCCCGGACTGTCGAGCCAGCTTGGCTTTACCAGCGTAGCAAAGAGAAGACCTCGTTGCCCTAAATCTACAAAGGCCGCTTCTCCGACGAAGTTGGTCCAAAGGGCCCAACCTTGAGCCCTCGTCAGACCACCGGGGAAGCTGATCGTTTCTTGCGTGACACTAGAGCCCGAGCGCTCACCGTCTGGAGTATCGACTACGATTGTGAGCCGTGAACGAACGACGCGCGGCCGCGTCGTACTGCCATCTAGGATGAACCAGCCGAGCGCCAAAATCGGCAATGAGAGGAGCACAAAGGCCGAATACGCTTTTGCTCGCGACGTCATCGATCCGCTCGCTTCCAATGCGCAAGCCTAAAAGCGAGAGCTAGGTTGTAATGGATACTACTGTCAACCGAGAATGCACCATGTACTCAATTTTGAATAAACAAGCGAGACGTCGGCTTCGGGTCAAAGGCTGCCCTCGGCGGTTTCGGCAATGGTTTCTGCTCAGCCCTTTGAAGCGGACCCTGCCAGCCTAAGAGGCGAAGTCAATCATGGGCCAACAGGCGGTCCATAGTTGATATCGAAGCAGCGGAAAGCACATGCGCTAAAGTTGCGCTTGTGCATCCGAGGCACTTCGACCCAGGCGCGGCTCCGTCCTCGCGAACAGCCGTTGAATGTTGGCGCGATGGCGAACGATCACGTAGACAGCGCCTGCGATCACCAGCAATCGATAGGGCGACGGGTGCTCTAGCACGCAGACGAGGACGATTGCGGTCAAGGCCGCGAGGATCGAGCCAAGAGAAACAATCCGAACCATAGCCACCACAATGCCAAAGACCGCTGCGGCCCCCAATCCGACCGGCCATGACATCGCCAACAAGACGCCAAGCCCGGTCGCAGCAGATTTGCCGCCCGTAAAGTTCAGCCAGATCGAACGGCCATGCCCCAACATTACGGCAATTCCGGCCGCGCAAACTGCCCATGGCAGCCAAGTTTGCAACTCAAGCGCGGTCGGCGGTGTGGAGGATAACTCTGTCGAGAGCCAGGGACAGAACGAGCGGGCAACGATGATGGCCGCCGCGCCCTTCAGCATATCGACGATGAGCACCACCAGAGCAGGCCATTTTCCAAGGGTCCGCAAGACATTCGTGGCGCCGGTAGATCTGGAGCCATGCTTTCGAATATCGATGCCCCTGAGGAGCTTCCCCGCCAGATAGCCCGTGGGCATCGAGCCGAGAAGATAGGCGACCACCAATCCAACCGAGCCGGCAATCCAGAACGCCATGGGTTTTATTTCCAATTTCGGGCAATCAATGTTTTGTCGCCGGCTTCGTTTGACCGCTATGGGTCAACCTGAGACCTAGAACCGGCGGCTCGCTACGTCTGGTTCACCGCCAGCTGCGGACCTCCAACCGGCAACCCAGAATGGCAGCAACGGGCCTGAAGCGGACATACTTGTGGGTATCAGCTTCATCGGGCAATATTCCGTTCGTCTTATTTTGGGATTTGAACCAATGGCCTCGTCGTCTTCCGCGCAGGCGCTGCCCCCTCACATCCAACTCATACAGATGGGCAGCGCCTATTGGATTTCACGCGTGGTATTCGATGCTGCCAAGCTGGGGCTTGCCGATCAACTCTCCAATGGACCAAAGAACGCAATTGAATTAGCTCACGTCACGCGCACCCATGCCCCCTCATTGCATCGGCTCATGCGTACGCTGGCGAGTCTAGGGGTATTGACAGAAACCGATAACCAGCGCTTTGCGCTGACGCCCCTCGGTGAAGCGCTCAAGACCGATGCGCCCGGTTCTGCTCAGGCAGCAATTCTTCTGCATGGCAGCGAATGGCACAGTGCGGCATTCCAGCAGATGCTGCATTCCATCGAGACTGGCGAGACAGCAATGGAGAAAGTCTCGGGCCTGCCGCTGTTTGACTATCTGAGCAAAAATCCAAGCGACGCGTCTTTGTTCAACAAAATGATCACTGGCGTACATGCCGGCGAGCCGGCGGCGGTCGCAGCGGGCTACGATTTTTCGACCTGCAAAACCGTCGTCGACGTCGGCGGAGGCACCGGCAGCGTCCTCGCTGCCATCCTCGCCCAACACCCCGGACCTCGCGGGGTGCTGTTCGACAGTCCGCACGTTGTTGCGGAAGCACCTCCGCTGCTCAAGGCCAAAGCGGTGACGGAACGTGTCGCCATTGAGTCCGGCAACTTTTTCCACGCCGTTCCGTCGGGAGGCGATTGCTACATTCTCTCGCACATTCTACACGACTGGAACGACGAACAGTGCGTCACGATTCTTGACAACTGCCGTAGAGCGATGAAGCCGGGCGGACGGCTGTTGATTATCGAGATGGTCCTTCCTCCGGGTGACACGCCGCATCCGGGCAAAATCCTCGATATGGTAATGCTCGTTGTGGTTGGTGGAGTAGAACGCACCGAAGCCGAATATGCGGCGCTCTTGAGCAAGTCTGGATTTCGATTGAACAGTACCGTACCTACCAACTCAGCGGTCAGTATAGTTGAAGCTGTACTGAGTTGAAATTGGCCCATGACTGGTTCGGGTCACAACGTGAAGAACTCAGATTGAGCAAATCTAGTGCGCTCTGCCTCAATGAACGGATTTCCGATCGCCGAGGTGCAGCTTCGCCGAGGGGCCACAAGCTGGCTTGAGGAGCGCGGCAATGCAGCTCAGTCGAAGTGGACTGGGGGGCTGTCTCCACAAAGAAGCCGAGGTCCAGCTACTTAACGAACTCAGTCATCGGCTTGCCCTTATCGACGACGAAAACGTTCAGCATCTTAAGCGCCTTGTCGCCACCGATCTTGAACCCCGCGTGCGGGACGTCCCGTGCGTTAATCACCGCAGCACCTGTTGGCAATTCTCGGTGTGTTCCGTCTGGCAAATCAAGTGTAGCCCCTTGAAGTATGTAGACGATCTCCTCGCCCGGATGAATATGCTTCGCCAATGCCTCACCTGGCGGGACCTCAACCACCACGACAATGACGTCCATGTCCTTGTTCGTTAGATCACCGCGCTTCAATTCAGTTCGGGTAATCGATGTTTGAGCATTGGCTGCGCTTGCCATGCAAGCTAGAACGGTCGAAATCAACGCGAAGCGTCGCATTCCATCCTCCCTGAAATAGCTTTTCCCAATGCCGGTATTCTGCATCAACCTTAAGCTGCCATGCAAGGCTCACTGAGGCCCGCTTTGGGTCAAAAGCTGCCCTCGATGGGTCACGATCGCTTTCCGCTCGGCCCTCGGAGCCGGACCCTGCGAGGCCAAAAGGGGAAGTCAGCCCCGGGCCAGAAGCGGAACTCCGCGCCATGCGCAATGTTTGTTTAGGAATATCCGCCGTGACGACCGGCTGACAAGACGTAATTGAACATCTCAAAGCTTTGCTCAAGTCTGCTCCAAATTATATCTGTCACGATGCCCAGCCGGGATGGACTTTGACTGATACCAGCGTCGGGCAATTTACTACCGAGGCCTTCGCCATCCGAGCGTTACCCCTGCGGTATGCCTGCCAGGCGCATGCCCTCATAGAGACGCTCGCGCCTGGCAAGCCATCGCGGATTTTCGGACAGGAAGGAGGTGCTGATGGCATATCGGCGAATAGTGAAGTCAGGATCAAGCGACAGTCCAGCCTTGGCACTGGATCGCGCTTCCTCGAGTTCCCCCATCATGGCCGACGCGCCAGCCAAGTGAAATTGAGACAGGGCGAAATTGGGGTTGGCCTCAATACTCCGGCGAAGCCAGCCGAGTGCTTCAACGTCTACGTTGGTCATCAACTTGGCCATCCCGACAATCATGAACCAAAGAAAGGCACGCGCATCGCGCGGGGATAAGCGTAGTGCCTCCTGAATATGTCCCTCGGCCTCCTCGCCACGCCCAAGCGCATATTTGCCAAGCCCGATGAATCCATGCGCATCTGCCAAATTCCGATCGAGCGCCAGCGCCTGCATACATTTGGCGATACCCTTGGCAGCGCGATTGGTCCGAATTTGAACCGCGCCAACCAACATGTGAGCCCTAGGATGGTTCGGTGCCCGCAGCAACACATCGTTCAGCCTCTCCTCTGAGGCCCTGAAAAGCGCCGATGCGTCCTCGGCCATGGAGGAAGAACCGATCGCAAAATCGACTTGAGCCGCGGCAACTGCCGCCTCAACATGGTCGGGATCAAGCGCCAGCGCTCGCTCGAAGAAATCCTTTGCCCGCGCCATCACTGCAGGCGTAATTCCCGTGCTTAGGAAAGCCTTGCCCTGAAAATATAGATCAGTGGCGTCCGGCTGGAGCAACCGTTCTGCGCGTCGCGCTGCAGCCTTGATGAGTTCGGCGTTCAATGTATTGGCAAGCCGGGACACGATCTCATCCTGCATGTCCAGCAAATCGGCGGCGGGCTTGTCGAAGCGCTCGGCCCAAACTTGCGCTCCGGTTTCCGCGTCGGTCAATTGGACGTTAAGGCGAAAGCGGTTGCCCCCGCGCTGCACTGATCCCTCCAGCACGTAACGTACATTCAGTTCGCGCCCAATCGTCCTCACGTCGAGCGCTCTTCCCTTGAAGGTGAAAGCGGTGCTGCGGCCGATGACAAGCGCACCGGCGATGCGCGATAAGTCTGTGGTCAGGCTGTCAGTCACGCCATCGACGAAATACTCTTGCTCGAGATCGCCACCGATGTTGGCGAATGGCAGAACGACGATGGATAGGGATGGGATAGATGAATCCGACGGTTCTTCGATTTTGTTCGGTGTCGAGGTGGCCGCAGCGTTCGAAGAATCTGAACGCTCGATTGAATCTCCATCCGCAACCAGCATGTAACCCCGGCGAGGCAACGTTCTTAGGGCGGATCGGCCCGGCGCGCCCAAGGCGTGCCTGATGTCACCGATGGCTTGGACAAGGGAGTCTTCGGTGACCTCGCAGTTCGGCCAGACTTCATCCAGTATCTCGTCCTTCTGAACCAGGTGCCCAACACGTTGCGCGAGCAGCCGGAGCACCGCCCAGGCCTGAGGGCGCAATGGAACTATGCGGCCGCGTCCATCGAGCAACAATTCGCGAGCCATATCCACGGTCCGGTCGCCCACCACAATCGAAGGTTGCGAGATCTTGAGCAAGAAAGCCTCGTGGCATCGTTCGGAAATTATCGGCCGACCATCGGCAGACTTTCAGGACGCGATGGCGATTGTACAGCATCATCCTGCGATCGGGCATAGCGAACCGTCCTGACGGGCGCTCGGCAGGACAGTCAATGCAAGGTAGGACACCATTGTTCGCCCGACTCGTTTTGTTGCGCTAAGTATTTCAGTTTCCAGCACTTCTTCCGTTATGAAGGCTGAGAAGCGAGGTTGGACCGGGGCCAATGACAACATGAGAGGGAAGAATCAATGTCCTCTACTCAAGCCCCTGCAGAACTGATGGACCTTATTCGTTCGCAGCGCGTGACCGCGGTGATCTATGTCGCTGCAAAGCTCGGGATCGCTGAACTCTTGCGCAATGAACCGCGGACGCTTGGCGAGCTCGTCGAGGCGACGGGCGCAGCCAAGCAAGCGCTCGGCCGCCTGCTGGCGGCACTTTCGACCATAGGCGTTTGCAAGGTCGCTGAAGAGCGATACGCACTGACCGAACTGGGCGCCTTCCTTGATGGGGCGGCACCGCAATCCCTCAAGAACTGGTCAATCTTTGAAGGCCAGTTCCTTGCCAAATCGTGGACCGGGTTGCTGGACTCGATCATGACCGGCAAGAACGCGGCGCAAATGCTCGGCATTGAGAACAGCTTTGATCTCATGGTGCGCGATCCAGAAATGGTCGGCGTATTCAATGCGGCAATGAGTGAGGGAACCCGTCTGGCAATTCCGGATATCTTGCGGGCCTACAACTTCGGTGCGTTCGCGCATGTCATGGATGTCGGTGGCGGCTCTGGCGAACTGCTCGGCGCCATCCTCGGGCAATTTCCGCATATCCATGGGACCATTTTCGACCTTCCGCGCTGCGCCGAGTCAGCGACTGGCCACCTGAAGCGGATTGGGCTCGGCGATCGCATCAAATTCATGGTCGGCGATTTCTTCCAGACGATTCCATCCATCGCAGATGTCATTGTCATGAAGCACATCATCCACGATTGGAGTGATGAGCGCAGCTTGGCTATCCTTGCAAACTGTCGAGGGGCGCTTCCGAATGGTGGCGTGCTGCTGCTTGTCGAACGGCTCATGCCTGAAGTCCCGGGCGTAAGCGATGAGCACAGGGAGCATACGCTGACCGACCTGCTCATGCTTCGCGGACCCGGCGGCCTCGAGAGAACGGAAAAGCAATACGCGCGGCTGTTTCGCGAATCTGGCTTTACTCACACCGCAACCTACCCGGCCGGACGTCTCAGCGTCATCGAGGCAAAGATCGCCTAAGCTTTCGAAGTCAGACCATCACTCCCGCGCAATGGAGCAGCGGCTTGTTCGCAGAAACGCAGCAACACTTGGAAGGAACAAGAATGCACCAGCCTGCAGCAAGCAACACACCGTCAGCCGTCTTAGAGAACCCGGTCAGCAAGACGGTCTTCGCGAAAGTATACTGGCGCATTATACCGCTACTGCTGATCGCCAGCATGATCGCCTTTCTCGACCGCATCAATATTGGTTTTGCACAGCTTCAGATGAAGCAGACACTCCCGTTCGATGATGCCGTCTACGGCGTCGGCGCAGGCATTTTCTTCATCGGTTATTTTCTGTTTGAGGTGCCCAGCAATCTTCTTCTGGAGAGGATTGGCGCACGCAAGACCTTGTTGCGGATCATGGTGCTCTGGGGATTGGCGGTCACCGCCACGATGTTCGTAACAACGCCGCTCCAGTTCTATGCTGCGCGGTTCTTTCTTGGTGCCTTCGAGGCCGGCTTCGCCCCGGGCGTGCTTCTGTACCTGACTTACTGGTATCCGTCGGCGAGGCGCGGGCAGGTAATCGCGATTCTCTTGTCGGCGCCCCCTCTCGTGATGTTCATCGCAGGTCCTCTGTCTGGCGCGATCCTGAAATATCTCGACGGCGTCAGCGGCCTTTGTGGTTGGCAGTGGCTCTTTGTGATCCAGGGGCTGCCTGCGCCGATCCTCGGCATTCTTGTGTACTACCTGCTTAAGGACAAGCCGTCCCAGGCCTCGTGGCTGTCGAGGGAGGAGAAGGCGCTGCTGCAGGACGCTTTGCAACGTGACAAAGGGAACATCGTGAAGGCAACCTCGGGGACATTCGGACAGATGCTGCAAGACCCGAAGATCTACATGTTGTCGCTGGTCTGTTTCCTTCTGCTGGGCGCCAATTATACCATGGTATTCTGGATGCCGACGCTGATCCATAGCTGGGGCGTGACGGACCCGTTCATGATCGGCATCTATCACGCAATATCTAACGCTGCGGGCATTGTCTGCATGATCTTGATCGGTCGTCATTCGGACGCGGGTCATGAGCGCCGATGGCACTATGTGAGCTGCGTCATGATTGCGGCCGGCGGTCTCATCGCCATTATGTTGCTCCAGGGCACCTTCGTTGGTTCGATCCTGGCTCTCTCTTTTGCCGTCATCGGCTTTGTATCGGCGCCGCCGCTCTTCTATGCGCTGGCCAGTGAGTATCTCTCTGCCGGCGCGGTGGCCGGTGGACTTGCCCTCATTACCAGTCTCGGAAATCTTGGCCCGGCCGTGGGCCCATCGATCAACGGGCTGATCGTGCGGAACACCGGCGACAACATCTATGGAATATATTTCGTGATGGCGCTGTACTTGCTTTCGGGCGCGGTCCTGGTGCTTACAATGCGACCCCTGGCCACCGCTCCACATGGCTCTGACTCACAACCAACCAATGAGACGGCAAAGGCCACGCCCTGTACCTGATCGTGTACGACCAAATCACAATGATGATGATTCAAGCAGGAAGGGGGGCTTGAGACTTAAGTTCAGGTCGTGAACACGGCTGCTTTAAACTCTTGCTTCTTGCGGCCGGAAGCAAAGTCTGATCGGAAGGTGGCAATGGTGGAGATTTGCTGGCGATTTCGCTAGGCTGTGTACTCATTGTCACGGAAGGGCTTGGCAGCCTCGGGGAGCCGATTGTTGGGCGCGCTCCGCCAGTTCGTACCTTCTCGTCCATGCTCGCGGCCCGCTGCTGTCCTCATCCAACTGCGTCAAGGGAGCTCCCTCCTGTCGACGCTCCGATGTCCCCTCAGGGTCATTCTCGTCGGTTTGCCCATGAGGCGATGACTTCCGATCAACGCCGATAAGCGGAAGTCGTCAGCTCGGGCCGGCAGGTCTCGAACGGGCCATAAGCAGACTGCTGAGCATCGATCGGGTGTCGAGTGCTAGGCGCCCGTCAGTTGTTCCTTTTCAATTCGCTTGACTGAACAAAGTCCCACCAGCTTAGGCGATTGGCGACTGTTTGTTCGCCTGTCAGACTGGATCTGTCGAGACGCAGATTGTTTTGGAAGTACGTCGCTATCCACGGCAGGTCGCGCTCGAGGCCTCTCGTGATCGGCTCGCCGGTGCTTTCGATTGCGACCTCGTTCCATATTATGGTGGCTCCAAGCGACGCCTGGAGATCGTTGCGGTCGACTTCGATGACGCTGTTCGGATCCCCTATATCTGCAAATGTCACTAGATCCGGCAGATCATTGGGGCTGATTTTGCGCGGACCGCGTAAACGAGCGACACGCGGTACATCGTCCATAAATTCCCGAGAAAAGGGCTGCCCATATGCCTGTAATATAAGACGGGTTCCTGGTCCCGCTTCCCCGGTCCAACGAATCTCGTCGTCGTATTTTCGATGGAGCCTATTTGTGAGCAACGCAATCAGGGGACGCTTACCTGGGCCCAGATCCAGATAGAGAGCTTGGCCATCTAGCTTGTGTATCGTGCCCCGTGCCGGAAACGAAACGTCCCGAAATGTCACTCGGACCACAGTCGAAGCGCGCCTGACGCCATCAGGCGTGCTGACGGCCAGCGTTAGCTTGTATCGATAGCTCTCTGTTCTTCCGCAACCGGATATCAATAGGCTAATAGCGATGAGTATCCCGAGACGGCTAACGAGCGACATGATCATCGGCATCTTGTTATGCCTAGATTGTCGACTGGTTCGTCGCCAGGGTGTGCGGCAGAAGAATTGTAGACCTTTGCACGTCAGCGCCCGTCTCGCTCGCGTAGGCTCTAACCACCGTAAGTCGGCCATGCATACATCAGCCAAATGCCCGGCAGCGGGAAAGTAACGATGGCAGATCGATAAAAGGACTGCGATCGAGTTGGTTCGTCATTGCTAAGAAAACCATGAAAGAAGATGATCAAGAGCAAGATCGAATAGACGGTTAAATTAAGGAGCAAGTCTTGCTTTGGAGTGAGCGGGGCATTGAACAATTGCTGAGCACCAAGAGCGAGCGCTGCCAGTCCAATAAGCTGAAAAAACGCAGTGAAGACACCGAAGATCAGGCCGCTAATTAGTCCGCCAATAACCGGAAGTCCATGCACGGTTGGGCCCCATCACTCGTTCGCTTCTGTCTACAGGAAACTCGCTAAAGTTTAGTGTACGGTCACATTCAATCTTACTAAGTGATCTTCACAGTCGCAATTTCCGCTTCGGGTCACAAGCCGCCGATCACGCTCGGCAAGCCCGAGTTCCGCTTTGCACTCGTAAGCCGACGTTTATGAGGATACGCCTTAGACGAAGGGTCCTCACCCTGGATGCGGCAGCCCTGTACGCCGTTGGGCGCTTCCTGCTGTGGGATCTGGACGACCCCGATCAGCGCTAGGCAATATCTGAATCCCGCGCTCGAGCGCGGCGACCTCGACCCCACCTTCGATCTGATGGTGCTTGCGGTGTTGCACGCCTGGAGTTCGCCGAGACCACGACTGACGCCGCGCGACCCAACTTACAGAGAATCCGGCGAGATGGACCAAACTGCCGTATGCTTGATCTCGGCGTCTTCTAGGTCGCGGTTCACCGGTACGCGATAGTCAGCGAGACGGACAAGTTTTGCCTGCGGAAGGAAAGAGCGCCCGGGGTCGCCGATCAAGATGGTCGCGCCGGCGCGCGCGTGGTCGGCCAGAAATGCGAAGGCACGCGTCGCGGTGTCTCGCTCATAGAAGATGTCGCCCGCGAGGATGGTCTGCCATCGGTCGTTTGGTTGAGTGTTGAGCAAATCCTCGCCGCACGGCGTGAGATGGACCTGGTTAACCTCCGCATTGAGTTCGGCTGCCACGATCGCGAAGGCGTCAATGTCGGACACGGTCACCCCGACCGCGCCGGCCTTCATCGCCGCGATGCCGACGAGTCCGGAGCCGGAAGCGATGTCGAGCACGCGCCGGTCGCGCACGGTATCGGGATGATCGAGCACATAACGCGCCAGGGCTTGACCGCCCGCCCAGGCAAAGGCCCAAAAGGGCGGGGGGAGGCCGGTCTCGTTAAGCTCGTTCTCGGTCTGCTGCCAGAGCGGCAACGATTCATCGGCGAGGAAGACGACGATTTCCGGCACCAGTGGCACCGACCGCAGCCGGGTGTTGGCGCGGATGAAGGATTGCGGGTCGGCAATGGTCTGGGCTGTCAAGGCAGGCCGTCGTTGTCTCGTCCCCTAATGACTAGCACGAACCGCCTCTATCGTCGGAGCAGACCGGTCACAGCGGCTAACGAAATCTCGCCCGTGGCGACCTGTACGGAATGTGGTAATCTTGGCACAGTGCCCCTCAAGGGTGCCACCAAAAGTAGATCGCCGAGCCGAAAAGTTCAATAAAATCAATAAACAACGGGATTGTTGCAACAGTTCAGCCCTGTCCGGCAGCATCAGGAAAAAGTCCAAAAATTGATAATGAGTCCACGCAAGCCGCATCGGCGGCCCGCTGCAAGAAGGTGTGCGTCGGCAGAGGATCGGCAACCAGCATTTCAGCGCATGCACAAGCGCTCCACTGCTTCGATCCGGTGCCGCGCGGTTTTGTTGTGGAGAGCGCGTGCTGCGAAGGTGATAAGTCGTAATCCCGGTCCGAGCATCCGGAGGCATATCCAATGTGCGGACAGTTTTGCTGCGTAACAATAGCCGGTACCGGCGAGGCGTGACTTGCGGTGGCGCCATCTTGCCGTGCGCAACCGAGCCGGTCGCCCGCTGCCGCTGTGACCACTTCACAACCGACGAGACCGCAACGCCAAACCGCTCCGCCGCGGACCGGCAGCTCTCGCCCGCCAAAACCGACCCACCACACGCTCGCGAAGATCCAGGGAAAGAGGTCGGGTCATGCGATGCTGGGCACCAAAAAACCGCCCAAATCCGATCCCCTCCGATTCAATCAAGCTATGAAGCGCTCTAGCCGTTTCGCCATCTTACGAATTGGACCGACCAGCTCGCACCACAGGGATGGCGAACGGCGTCCGGTTGCCCGAAGCGTCGTGTACTGCTTCGCGGATGAGCTGATGACCGCATGAAATCGGAGCAGCTCCGAGGTACCCTGCAGCATCAGCACGACGGCAGGGCCAAATGACACCGTAGCTATGGTTTCAGCTATGGCTTCTGCCGGAGCCGCACCTGTGGGCGCGGATTCTCACCGGTGACCGCCGTGAACTCCCCGCGAGTGAGATTGAGTTTGTCGCCATTCGACAGCTGCATCAGCGCGTAAGTCTCGCCCTCCTCCTGTGGCAAGATCCGCACGCTGACGATCTGGTCCGCGTTGAGGAAGAAGCCAAGCCTCAGTTCGACGAGATTCACCGCGCGCGTCCTCCGCTCCGTGGCAGGCGGCTTGTCTTCATCGTGCGTGCGCTTCTTAGCCATGGCCTATCTCCTGTCACACGGCTCAGTTGTCAGCACAGAACCGCGCAGTCGCGGTCGCAAACGGGCTGCCGCGGCAAGCAACGCTCCGGCGGACCGGCCTCGTACGAGCACACCAAGTAGGCGCGGTGCACGACGCCGACACTCTCGGGGAACAAGAAGTCACCGATGGTGATCGGACGGTCGTCTCGCAGGAACGGGAACGGGTATTCGATCACCCCGTGGAACAAGCAAGGCCAATCTTCGCTCGCGACGCAGGTGAGGAAGTAACGCTCGCAGCACTCCTCGTTCTCCTCGTCGCATTCGCACTCGCGACCCGGCACAAACTCGATCTCATGATTGCGCACGTCGTGACATGCCTGCGCCTCGAACCAGAGCTCGACACGTCTCATCCGAACGGGCCGCTGACCCGGCAAGTATGGGAACATGCTCCGACTCATGCGTAATGTGAGCGCGCAATCCGGCTCTTCGACGACCGGCACGAGCGCCTTGAACCGCTGCCACGAGTCCGAAAAGTCCTGTCGCCAATCGAAGAAGCGTAGTCCCGCGCCCGGCAGCATGCAGGACGCCGCCGCCCAACTAGCCCTTCGTAGCGGCGATCCACCTTCGCGAGCGGTGTAGCTCAACTGGAAGATCAGATCGCTCACCGTGTCGATGTCGAAAGCGTTCGTCTCGATCGGCAGCTCGATCCGCCAGCGACTCACCGCGCCCGCGTACTCGAACGGCAGATAGCGCTCGTCTCGGAAATTGAGCTCAAATAGTCCGGAGTCGTTCTGACCCGTGGAGGTCGCAATCGCTTCTGTCGCGCCATACCGCTTTACCATGCGCGGATCGTCCTTGATGACTTCGTAGCGCTGCCTCTCGCAACAACCACAAGTACATTCGCCAGGGCAGCACTCTTCGACGTCGAGCAACGTGGGCTCGACGCGCGTCGCGCTGCTCAACAGCGTGAGCTTGCAATGAACCCCCGTGTACGGACCCGCGACGCAGGGGATCGTCAGACTCACGGCCTTCACCCGGCGCAGATAGTGCCCTGGATACTCGCGGTCGAGACGCCATTCTGGAATCTCAATCTCGCAGGCGCCCGTCACCTTTAGCTGCAGGAACGCGAGTGGGAAATCGAGGCGCACCGACAGACGCGTGACGAGCTCTTGCTCGCGCCGATTCTGATCGAAGTACGCCTTCTCCATGGCGCGCAGCGCGGCCGACAGACGTTCACCGGCCAGCAGGCCTTCGTGCAACCCGTCCCAAACGTTCAGCGGCAGGTAGGTTTGCGTCGTCAGCTCGCGTTCCAGCTGGAACGCCCGCTGCGCTTGCCGCGCCCAGCACCAGGCGACATCGAACATTTGGCGGTGTAGGGCTGCGACCTCCTGCTGCAGGAAGAGATAGAGCGCGTGATTCGTGAATTTGTCGCGCAGGAAATCCTGAACCTCGGCCGCTTGCTGCTTCTGCTGTGCCAAGTTGTTCAACTGGCGCAGGGCTGCGTCACGCTTGCGCTCGGCACCCAGAATCTGCCGCTCGATCTGCTGGATTTCGATATCGAGCACCGTGACCTGGAACACCCAGTCGGCCTCGCGACGATCCCATCCGCCCTCGGTCAGCGCCAAGCCGCCTTGAGTCGTGGTGATGTCGGCGACCGTATAAAGAATGCGGGCCGCGGCGGCAAACGCATGCGCGAGCTTCGTGCCGATCGGCATCTGGAATACCGACACCGGCGACGACGCAATACCCGCGACGCCCGTCGTGTTGTCGGGAATCAGATTCATGACCTGGCCTACCGCTTCGACCACGTTGCCGGCCGCACGCGTGGTCATCGAGACGCCTGTCAGGTTCTGGTAGTTCTGCTCCTTCGGGATGAGCCCGTTCGCGATCAGGTCCGCGTAGTACTGTCGCTTCGCCTGCGCGGACTGTTTCGACTTCTGCAGTGCCTGGACCTGCCAATCCGCTTCGCGGAACTCCATCCGACGGATTTCTTCCGTCAGGTTCTGTAGCTGCCGCTCATGCCTTGCACGCATCGCTGCGAGGAACTCGGCATCTCCTTTCTCGAATGCCGCAAGTAGTTCGGCGCCCAACGTACGCACGTCGCCCGCCGTCTCCAGCGCGCGCTGGAGGAGGAACTGGAAGCGATAAGGGCTGGGTGGACAGCAGCAACCGTCATCGTCCAAACAATTCCAGGCCGCCGTCTTCCAACCGCGTCGCACGGAATCGTCACCCCAATACGAAGTATCCTGGTGCAGGACGCCGCCCTTCAACCTCGCCTTCGTGAGGCATTGGTGGAGCGCATCGAGTTGATCGACGACGTTATCGTAGATCTCCATGAGACGCGGATTGAGCGGCGGGAAGCGCGGCACGAACGCGGCCACTGTCTGCGGATTCTTGTCGTCATCCTGGCCGAAGATCGTGCGCGGCCGCTCGCCGAGGAATCGCGAGAGCGTGTCGAGGCGCAGCTTCGTCATAGCATAGGCTTCGGGCGAGTTCTTGCACATCGCCGATTGCGCGTACTGAAGTAACGTCTCGAGATAGGACAGCACGACGCTGCGTTGCCGGGCCGCGAGATCCGTCCTGACGAGAGTATCGCAACACGGATCCTGATCCGTTCGCGCGACACTGCGCACCGCGGCCAGCACGATGGGTGCGCCATTGGGATTGGCGTTCGGGTTCGCGTCGGGGTTCGGCCGATGCGGCGCCGCACCGGGCACTGCCGGGTTGGGAAAATTGTTCCCGCCGTCGGCGGGTACGCCCGGCACGTTTCCACCGTCGCGCGGCGGCTTGCGGCACGTCGCCCAGCGCAAATCCTTGTCACCCGGCGTGAAGTAGAGCTCGTACCACTTCAGCGCCGCCTCGTAGCGGCAGTGAGTGCGCAGCGTTGCTGCGACCGTCATCGCTGTCGAGTAAACCGAGGGTTCGAGGGGCGCTCCGGGCAGGAAATAGACGAAGAACGGATACGCCGACAGCGATAGCGGGAATGGCCCTGCCGGTGCCGGCGTCGCGATCACTTCGGGCAGCACGACTGCGGTGTCCGGTGCGATGTCATACCGGAAACCCCAAGGCGAGGGATCCGTGTAGCCGAGCGGAAGCGCATCGGCGTTGGTGACACGGAATCGCAGCGAGTCACCCTCGCGACCGTCGAACTCAAGCTGAGGCTCACCCGCCGCAGGATTCACGTGCGCACCGTCGTCCGAGTAGCGCGGCGTCTGGAACTCGCCGTTGTGCACGCGAACCCAGGCAAGTTTCACCATCGGCTTCGTCGGCCAGGCGACCAGTTTCGGCAACTGCGCGGGGCGATGCCAATCTGACGTCATGTCGCCGGGTGCGGCGCCCCAGTCCGCATCTTGATATAGCGTCTTATCCGCGACGTTGAGAACGGTCGGATCGTAGTACTCCGACTGCACGAGCCAGAAGTAGTACTCGTCCATCACCGACGGATGCACGCGGCCGCAGTCACAACAGCACGGCGACGTCGAGGTTGCCGGCGGCATGAACGAAGAACTGGCCGGCGGCTCTCCGGCCGCGGCGATACGCAGGAAGCGGGTGCCGAGTCGGACCGCGGCCTGCAGCCAAAGAGGCAGCTGCGGCGACGAAGCCCCATTCGGATTGCCATCCCTATCGCCATCCCCGCTGCCATTCGCTGCGCCTGGTGCCACCGCGAGAATCACTGGCCCATTGTTGCCGTTGCCATCGGGGTTCGGCGGCCCGTCGCCACCGCCCCCCGCGATCTGCAGTTGCGACGGCGCAAGCCAGCTCGGCCGCGCGTGCCGCTCGGGTCGGCCCATCAACCCGAGATTCTCAAGTTGCGCCACCTGCTTAAGATGAGACGGCTCCCGATGCTGCAGTGATATGAGCGACGGATGCGCGGGCCAATACGGCGGCGACCAGTACTCCATGCCGCCTGGCTCGGGCGCTGTCAGCGTGGCGCGCCTCAGCTCGGATTCGAGGAATCGGAACGCTTCCGTCTGGATCGCGCGCTCGTGCTCGCTCCACTCGACATAGTTTTCCTTGTACAGCACGCGTCGACAACACGCCTGCCACATGCGCAACGTCGCGAATATCTTGTCCCACGCCGCCGCAAATTCCGGCGTGATCGTGAACGTCGGTTCCTGCGAAAGCCGCGCCCGCTGGACGAACGACTGCACGGCCGTGATCGCCTCTTCGATGCGACTAGCCTTCTCGCAGATTCCCGCCTCGACGTCGAGCAGCAGCAGCGCGCCGATGTCCTTCGCCGACGTCGCAAATGTGCCCGGTGCGAAGGGCAAGGGCACGCGATTCATTCCAGCGAGCCACGCCAGCAAGGCCGCCCGCCCCCGCTCGCGCAACAGGTTGTTAAGATGCTCGAGATCGGCATAGCGCCTCGGCACGCGCTCGATCATACCGTCGCGATAGAACTTCGTCAGGTTCGCGTTACCGATGGCCATCGCGGCCGCCGTGCTCCCCGCCCAGACGTCGGGCTGCGCGGACGACAGATCGAGTGGCACGAACGCCTGCAACAGCTTCCGCACCCAAAGCGACGCGTGCCAGCAGCGAATGGCCCAGCGATCGTCGCAGAGCATCGTCCAATCGACGGTCACGCCATCATAGAAGTCCAGGACGAGTGGCGCGTCGTCCATATTGATGCCGAGATCCATGAGCAATGGCACCGGGTCGATCGGTTGCTGGTTCGATGCCTCGACGAAGCAAAGCCAGGTGAGCCGTTCGGTGTGCCTGCGAACCGCTTGTCGCATATGCGTGTAGTCGTATAGTCGCTCGAACCAATCGAACAACGCCTGCCTGCGCCGCACGGACGGTGTCGCACGCGCATCGAGTGGAGCGGGCGGATTGCGCTCCGGATCGCCGTCGTAGACGTCGCCGATCGGAAGGAAATTGAAGTCCAGTGATGCACGGTGCGACGTGAACGGCGCGCCGGCCACGTAGCTGCAGCCGGCAAACGGCGCCGCCGACGACAGCATATACTCGATCTCCGAAACATTAGCGCGCACAACCAGACCCGCGGACAACCGCAATCGATGGCAGAACAGCAGCGCCTTGAACGCGCGCTGATAGGTGCGACGAATGTCGCGCAGGCTGCTTGTGTACTGTTGCGCTAGATATTCCAACGCCGACGGCACGACGGCCTGTGCACTCGTCAACGGACCGGTCGAGACATCGCGATATAGGCGCTCGATAGGCAGCGCGATGATGCAGTCCTCCGTATCAGGACCTTGATACTTCACGGTGAAGCCGGTGTGAGCACGCACCAATTCGTTCTTCTCGTCAAACTCAGGCGGCGTCTCCGCGAAATCGATGTTGATGAAATAGGCGCCGCGCTTCAGATGCAATGGGCCGGAAATGCGGTCCGGTGCCTGCTCGTCCGCCCACCGATAGTTCAGCAACCGGAACGTCTTCTGCCCGCGTCGGAGATTGACCCGCCACTTGTTGCGATTGCACTTCTCGAAATCGGGTCGCTCGCAGTCCGGCGTCGGCGCGCCAGCAAAGAACGTGTACGTACCCGACCTCTCGACGATGAGAACGCCCGACCAGCGCGCCGCGAATCCTTCGGCGCCAGCGAGCGGCAGTCCGTCCGTTTCGCGAAGGGCAAGTCCGTTCCGAATCAGTGCGAACTCATGCTCGGCCGCCGGCAGCGTGAAATCGAGTTTCGGAATGATGCTGGGGACCGGCGCATTCCACTCGTCGCCGGCTCGCGTAAATACGCTCATCGCACCGGTCAGCTCTGGCCACGCGCTGCCGCTCGCGCCCCTTACTTCACCCAGGAGGCCGGTGCCTGTGAGACCCGTCAGCGCCGCGAATGCACCGCCGGTCGGCCGCGCCCAGGTGAAGCCCGCCGGCAGTTGGCCGTCGTCACGCTCCCACGCACTCGTCGCGAGATTTTCGTCACCCTGCAAGCGACGAAGAATCAACAATGCGAGATCGATCTCGACCTCGCTCTTGTCCGAGGCGTAGGCGACGTGACCCGTCAGGTGTTCGGCAATGACACGCGCACGGCGCGAGAACGTCACGAACGATCGTCGGAAGTATTCCCAGCGCTTCCATTCGTCCGCCTCCTCTATCAGCGCCTTCTCCGCCTCTACAAGGCTCGTGAAAAGAAATGAGAACCGTGCCAGTTCCGCTCGCGGCGCGAAGTATAGCTGTTGAACCGCGGCGCGCTCGTTGGCCGTCAACTGCTCGATCGCGTTGAGCTTGAAAAGCACGTCCGCATCGCGCAGGGGCAAGGAAGTGACGAGCTCTTGCGCGACCACGTCGTACTGGAAGGGGCCGGGATGCGGGAAATTCCACATGCCTGCGACCGTACCCGTGAGCGCGGTGCGGTATTGGCGCGCCTGCGGTCCGGCGGCAATGCCCGATCGCGCCAGCGTCTCGGGAAAAAAGTGCTCTCCTAGCGTCTGGAGCGGATCCGTCCCGACCGGCGGGTCGTAGCCGAACTCCGTGCGCATCGCGGTCGAAAGGGCCGTCCAGGTCAGCGCGGCCAAGTCTTCGTCCTTGGCGTGGACGTGCAGGAGCTTCTCGCGCAAGTTCCACAGATCGAAGGGATGCCCCTCTTCTGGAAGATCGAAGGGTTGGTCAAGCGCTTCGTTGCCATCCTGCTGGAAGAATGGATCGTCGCCGTCGAGATGCTGATCAACCGAGAAGAGATACAGCAGCTCACCCGTCGTGAATGACGAGCCATAGATCTTCGCCAAAACCTCCGTGAAGCGGAGCGTGTTGGTCGGCTGCCCATTCCATCGGGCCGTGGCCGGATCGAAGCCGCTCAGCAAGGCGAGCGGGTCCAGGTTCTCGCGGAGGATCTTCATGAACTCCGGCGGCCGATGGCGACGATTGCTGCCCGGACGTCGTCCCGGCGCATGCTCGCGCTCGGCGCGATCTTCGACGCAACCGAGAAGATGCTCGATCGCCCAATCGAACGACGACGCCGGCCCAGCGCTCCACAATCCGAGTAACCGAGTGCGCGTCGCGCCCGTGGCATTCGGTGCGGCCGGGTCGGTACCGAGATGGAGTCGCCAATCGTCACGCAGGATCTGAAACGATACGAGCTGTCGGATGAACTCGGGATCCACGTTGGCGCCCTGGAACAGCCCGAGCACCAGGCAGATGTCGCGAAGGTCGGCAAAACTGTAGCCGGCACCGCGCAGGCACTTGAGCGATCGCCAGAGACGGATGAACACCATCAGCCGGCGGAGCGCGTCTTCCACTGATTCGGGATTGGTGAACCGAATGATGAGACCTTCGGGACAGCATGGCTCGCAATTCGGGAAGTCCGTGTCTTGCGGCGCTGGACCGATCGGCTGACCGTCCGCGTTCACCTGATCAGGAACTTGGCGTTCGAACTCGACGAACTTCGACTTCCACAATTCGAGGAACTCGCAGTACTCGAGTCGGGTGCGTCTCAGGAAATCCGGCACCTGCACGACGATCGACTTCCAGTCGACACCATCGATCACGTCGGCCGGGAACCCGTACATGCCGCGCAACGCGTTTGCGCTGATCGGGCTCACGTAGAGCGTCTGGTACTCCGTCGGCGAGAGACCGAGGTACTCGATCGCCAGTTCGATGCGCACGGGATAGCGCCAGAGGTGCTTCTGGAAATCGACCGCTTCTTCATTCGCATTGATGGCGAACTCTGTGATCTGCTCGCGAAATGCTCGCATGGTCGCGAAGCGCGATGTGCCCATCGCGCAGAGATACGAGCGCGAAACGTCGAGGGGCTGCGAGTACGGCAGCAACGGCGATGAGAAGTCGGCTTCGAGCGTAGCGTAGGCACCCGGTCGCTTCAGGGGCGTCGCCGGCGTCGAGTACTCCGGGAGCGCGGCGAAGAGCACATTCGGTGCGTGGCCCTCGCCCTCTTTGCTATCCGGCGCCTTGAGCGTGTGTCCGCCGAGCGTGGTGCCATTCGTGTCATACACGACGCCCGCCGCGCTGCCGTCAACGAGCGCTTCGAGATTCTCGTTGACGATGTCGATCAGTGGCAGCGTCGTGCAGAGATCGGCGGCCGTGGCGTGCAGATCGCCGAGTGGCCCGCGTCGAGACGCAATCAACGTGCCGAGCGTATCGCCCGTCGCAACCGGGTGATCGCACGTCGTACCGATGCCGGTAGCCAGCAGGTCGTGCAGATATTTCACCGGACCCAGCGGGGACAAGTGCCATGGCGGGATGCAGTTGACGAGCGATCCGTCTGGATTGATCGGCGTGAACGGGCCAGGCGCCACAGGGGGCACGCCCGCGACCGAACCGCCGGCCGCGGCCTGAATTGCGGCGGCGAACGGATAGGCGACGGTTCCCGTCAGCGCGTACTCGAACTCGGTCGGCGACAACGCTTGAATCTGCGGGCGCGACGTGAAGCCGCGCGCATAGAGCGCTTCGAGCAGTGAGAACTGCAGCGATGCGGGCCCCACGCCAGTTGTCGCGCGCAGCAAGTCGTCGATTGTCTGAAGCGCGTTGAGCAACCAGGCCTGCGCGTTTGCGTCGCCGGGGAACACCGTCTGAATTGCGTTCACGATGAGCGGCGCGCCCCAATTCGCTACGGGAAAGGCAAAACCCGGCGCCGCCGCAAGAAACGCTTCAAACGGGTCATTTTCGGCGATCGGTATAGATAGCGCTCCGCCCCCTGCGCCCAACACCGGCGCCGGCGCGATGGAAAGCACTTCGAAATATTTGCGGACCTGCCGAACGAACGCCTGCACGCGCTCTTCGGGCGTTCCCGGATTCGTAAAATCGGGCAGCAACCCTACGTTCGCGGGCAGGAAGAAAGCCATCCACTGCTGAACCGTGAGCGCTTTCAGTTGCCCCGTGTTTGCGACCGGGATGGTCTTGATTGCCGCAATCAGCGCGGCCGAGTTCGCTGTGACGACGGTCTGCTGAGTGACGATAGCCAGCACGAGATCGAGATGGCCCGGCACGAGGGCTGCTGGAAACGGGCTCTGCTGCCAGAACGGATCGATCGACGGGTTCATGTCCGCGAGCCACGCGGTCACCAGCGCATTCACCGCCGTATTGAGCGGACACAGCGGCGGCCGCTGCACTCGCCCGCGCCCGATCGCAACGAGACGTCGAGCGGCGTTCTCCGGCGAGATCGCCGCGACCGCGATGATGTTCGCGTCGATCGCCGCTTTGATCCCCGAAATGATGCGCGACTCGTCATCGTCGGTCGCCATGCGATAGCGCTGATCGGCGGTGACGTTCGCCGCGAGCACTGCGGAGAGCGCGTAGAAGTAATCCGCAGGCACCTGGAAGTTGAGCGTCAGGACGGCGTTGTCCTCGATGACCACATCGGCTTGCCTGAACGTGGAGCCCGGCGTCGGCGGCGTGCCGGTTTCGACCGGGAAATGCAGACTCGCACGCACCGGTGCCGCACTCTGCTGTTCGGCCCACACCGCAGCAGATATCGCGAAGACGTATTGCGCGAGCCGATCCGAGTTCGCGTTTTGAAGCGCGTAGTAGCCCAGCAGACTCGCCTCGTACTGCTTGCGATCCATGTCCGCCTTATCGCGATCGTCGTTGCTCCACGACGTGTCGGTCTGCGGACGTGTGTACATGTCCTCGAGCCGCCGATTGTTCGGGCGGTCGGGCGGCGGTGTTATCTGGCGATTCCAGATGATCTCGCGCGCGATCTGCCGCGCCTGCGCGGCCGTGAGCGGGCTACGGTTGGCGAGCGTGGTGCCGCCACTCGGATCCTGCGCCAACACCTTGTCCACGGCGGTACGCAGCGAGGCGAACTTCGGCGGCGTGCCGTCCGTCGGCAAGTCGACGAATGCTGCATTTGGATCGAGCGCAACCGCGGGATCGGGCAACGACACCACCAACGCGGGCGGATCGACGCTGATGTAGGTCGTCGGATTGTTCGAGATCGGCGCATTCGCCTCGGTCTTCACATTGAAGTCGAGCCGTTCGTACGCGACGAGTTGCGTGCCTTGCTTGATCTCAAGGCGCAGGTCGCTCGTGTTGAACTCCGCTGCCGGCGGATTGAGCTCAATGACCGCGGTCGCCACCGCCTCGAGACGAACATCCGGATCGGGCGGCGCCGGCAGCGGATTCACCTGCACCGGATAAACGGAGAAGTGCTGCAGAATCCGTTGCGTCGCCGGCGTGAACGCTGGCCCCGTTGCGTTGATACCAGTGTTCGGAACCCACGCACCTTGTGCCTGCCCGACGAGCGTCCCATCTGCCGTATTGCCGAACGACAAATCGAACGCGCGGATCGAGAGGTTTGTCAGATATGAACTGAAATTGGCGCCGCTGGTCGGCTTCATTGGCACAAGGCGGACGAGGATGACTTGTGGCATGGTTTGATCTTTCTCAATACCTCTTATTTAGTTATCGATGCCTCACTATTGTGGGGGCGTGTACCTGCGTTGCCCGAACAACGACTTTATCCATCCATCCAAACCCATGCCGGTCGGTGGTGTCACATGCTCTGGAGGAACTATGAAACCTTGTCCTGATGAACGCGGAGCTGGATCGTTTGCCCATTTCGCGCCGAACCATTTAGGCTCCCACTTGAATGACTTGGCATAAGTAGACCAGGCGGACGGTTCGCCGGGCACAATCCAGTCTCCTGGTTGCAGGCCCGGTCGCCCCCAACGAGACACTGGCACCATGGACTCCGGAGCTATCCCGGATTGGGTTGCGCTGACGGGACCACGGAAAATGTTCTTGGATGACATCGAGGAAAGAGCAGTATCAATCTCTGCATCGGTTAAACCTGAGAACGGATTGGGCGGTCTTTGTCCACCACCGCCACCTGGCCCGGGCAAACCCGCCACCATGGCGCCAACAAATATGCCCATCACAATTTGAACGTCAGCGCTTTGGCTTTCATTTACTATAGATCCAGTCATGTCGGTAAGTATGTTGCCCTTAATTTGCCAGTCAGCGTGGTCGATCTTCATTTTCCAATAGTTTTGGGCCGAACTTGATAGCTTATTCCATTGTACCTCAGCGAAATTTGCCTCGGTCCTTAGATCGCCGATGATGTGAAGCATGATTGAGGCATCCTCATTGAGCCCAGCTTTTCGCATCGCATCGGAGACAACGAGCAGACTGTCCGCTCGGGTGCGCAGCTTGCCGATCTCGTTGGGAGTAAGACGGGGATCGCTGTTGGATAACCCCCGGTCGAGAATCGGTCGCATCAGTCCTTGAGTATATTTTTCTTTTAATTCCAGCGATCGAGCCGACACCCTATTCAAAAAGTCTTCGTCGGATTCGACTGATACAGGAGGTGGCTCTTCAGGAGCTTGGCAAACCATATCTTCGGGCGCGAGGCAGACAGGCGGCTCATCATCGATTTGGGATTCAGTCGCATCGATGCATGTCGCATTGGTCGGATCGCACTGCGTGCCGGTCGAGTCAGTGAAGTTCAGTGGGTTGCTGCGGCCATAGACATAGGGATTGGGCCCGTCCACGAGTCCCGCCGGATCGGCCGCCGTCCAACGACCCAGCCAGACGGCGTAGTATCTCGCTCCGTGGTAATACAAACCACTTTCTTCGTCGCGCTCCTTGCCCGTGTAGCGATAACGCTTCGCCGTCTCGGTCTGGTTGCGCACGGCCTGATAAGTCGAGCTACCGTACGGCGCGTACTCCTCGTAAGAAATGATTTGTCCTTCGTCATCCAACTCGAGGCTGGCCGAGCCCAGGTGATTGCCGAACTGGTAGCGGATGAGCTGTTGCGGCGATCGATCGCAGCCTTTGGTGTCGAGGGTGCGCGTCTCGACGAGGGCGAGGCACCCCACGTCGTCCATCACGTGCAGCGTCTCGCGTTCCAGCACGACAGTGCCAGCGCCGATCGCGCCCCTGTGTTTACGGAAGATCTCGAAGCCGCCGATGTAGAGGCGCTCTTCGGTGAGGCCTGGGGCCTTCTCCCACACTTTGCGGATGCGCTGGCCTGCAGCGTCGTACGCATACAGGGCTGTGCCACCGCCACCCAAATCGGTCCGGCGCAGTTGGTCTTTGTAGTCCCAGTGGAGATTCGGCCCGGGAAGGCCGCAGCCCAGATGTGGCATGCGCAGCATGTTGCCGTGGGCGTCGTGCAAATAGGACTCCGGGTGGGGGGCGTTGCCGGCGGGGTTCAGCGTGGTGCGGGTCAGTCGGTTGCTGTTCTTGAGCAGCGCGCTGCCGCTGCCGTCTTCGATCAAGCTAGGTTCGAGGTAGTTGTAGGCGCGCGTCCAGCCAGAATGAGCAAGGTCACTGCCGCGGTGCTGCATCTGTAGCAAGTTCCCGACGGCGTCGTACACATAGCGCTCGATGTACGTGCCCATAACGTTGCCATCGCCGGGATGCAGCAGCCGGATACGATCCACGTCGTCGTGAGAATGGACGATGGGCGCGCCGCCCTGGCCCAGGTGTTCGCGGCCGGTTGCTTGGATCAGCCGGTAGAGGGCGTCGTAAACGTAGTCGTTGTTCGGCTCGACGCGCTTGTTCCGGAAGAAGACGGTCTGCTGCGCGTCGTCCCGGATATGAGTTATGTTCCCGGCGGGATCGTAGGTGTAGTGCAGGTTCTGCACATGTTTGCCGGGCGAGCCGGGAACGGGAGGCTGCGGGTCGTCGCCGGTGAAGTCCGCAGCCTTGCGCCTGGTCAACAATTGGATGAGCCGGAAGGTAAGCGGGTCGTAGCGGTAGAAGGTGCTGGCACCGTTCTTGTAGTCGATCCGCAGGCGCTGGCCCTTGGCATTGTAGTCGATGTTGGCGACGCCGACCGGCGATGCCGCCTCGCTAGCCGGGTCGAGCAGCGCGGTGGTTTCTGCCGCGCGCCCCAGCCACACGTCCACCCGCTCCAGCAGATTGGCTTCGTTGAACACGGGCTGGATGACGTTGAACTTGCCGGGGCTCAGATTGCTGCGGGGTGCAACAGATTGGACGGGGCGGTTGAGGGCGTCGTAGCGGGTGCTGCCCTCGAACAATTCATCGTCCAACTTCGGGTTCAGCAGCCAGTTGGGGATGGCGGTGTAATCGCTCACCAGCCGTCGCGTACTACGCAGCAGGTTGCCCTTGAAGTCGAAGGCCTCGATCGGGCTGCCGTTGGCATCGAGCCGGGCGTTGGTGGCAACGCCAGCCGAGTCGAAGTGCCGGCAGATGCGAGTGCGAAGGTTGAGCGTTTCGGCGTTGGCGAGTGATTCACCGTACTCGATCCTGTCTACCAGGATGTCGCAGTTCAGCGTGCGCGGATCAGACTCAGCAGTCGTGCCGCGTACGGTTTGCTCGACCGGACGGCGCAGCGCGTCATAGGTGGTGGCGAAGTTGTGGCCGCGGCTGTCCCAGGCGCGTATGGGCTTGCCGGCCACGTCGTTAAGCGTCCACCGGGCGCCGGCCTCCATACTGAAACGGTGGATGCGATTGCCGAGCATGTCGTAGGCGTAGCGAATCACGATGCGGCCGAACGGGTCGCCGGCCTGCTGGATGGCGTCGCGTATGGCGCGCTGGTTGCCTTGGATGTCCAGCTCGACGCGGGTGGCGAAGCTGCCTTCGGTGTTGTTCAGGGCGTGGCCGGCACAGACAACGCGATTGCGCGCAATCGTCAGGAAAGGGCGGCCCAGGGCGTCGAGACGCGCCGTCGTGGGCGTGTCTGCGTGGGCTGCGGCGCGCTCGGCGGCCCTTTGTTCGTCCGCTCCTAGGGCGCCACCGATACGTTGTTTGTGCCAGGTCTGCCAGGTTGCGGGCTGTGTCTTGAAGTATTTCGCGACGTAGCCGGCGATGTCGGGGTCGGTACGCGGGTCGCCGGTCTGCGGTGGTCTTGGATCGCCCGGTTGGGCGGGGCCCGGCGCGCAGGTGTCGTTGACGTCATAGGTGGTCTGCTGCCAAGGGTCGAACACCACTTTCTCGAAAGAGCCGTTCGGGTGTAGTTTGGCGATGACGCGCTCAGCCGGGTCGTAGAACAACACCGGGCTAACGCCGATGCGGACATCAAACTCGAAACGATGGGTGCCGGTGAAGAAGGGCTCGAACTGGCGGACCGGCTTGCCTTTGTTGTTGAACACCGTCCAGCCACTGCCGAACCAGCGCGGGGCCACGCTATTCGGTGTCGTTACCGGCTGACCGTCCGCGCCCACGATTATCTTGCCGTTGGCATTCCGCTGTGGTCCAGGGCCCGGCTCAGCCTGGAACTTCTTCTGGATCTCGCGTCCGAAACCGTCGGAATAGGAAAAGCTGAGTTGGATCTTCAGGCCCTGCGGCGGCAATGGCGCGCTGACATGCGTTTCGCGGGCGAGCGTGGCGGCGCAGGCCGGCTGCCACTTTGTCGGGTCGTTGGGGCTGGCCTGTCGGGTGCGGCGAAAGCGGTCGAGGTCGTAGAGGACACGCGTGGTCGCGTGCTGCAGCAGCGCCGCAGTGCTGCTGTGCGGATCGGGCGCATCGAAAAAGCCATCGAGATCAGCTTGCGTGAGGTCGGTGACGAAGCCATGGAGCGAGTCACCTTCGAGCGGAGCGGGGAGAGGCTTGCCCATGACGGCAGTGCCCACGACCATGCCCAGCGTGTCGAAGACGACTTGCGTCCGATTGCGGTTGGCGTCGCTGACTGAGGACGGCTGCATTACGCGGTAATCAATGGTGTCGACCGTAATGCGATTGCCGAGTGCATCGCGCGTCCCGGCGATCAGCAAATCGTAGGCATCGAAGTCGACAGACGAGTTCTGCTCGAAGGGCCCGCGGTAGCGGCGCACCGTGAAAAAATGGGCGCCGGCTTCAGCCAACTCGTCGGCGGCCGCGACCTCACCCGCGTGAAAGAACACGCGGCCCGAGGGTATCCACCAGTGGCCGTTCCCATCGAGGTCGACGTAGCCGCCGGCCGAAGCATCTTGCCCGCCCAGCACGCGCGCAGGATCGGGCAGCAACGCTTCGGCACTCCGCCCGGAACGCGGACGCTGAAAAGTCTGGTTAAGAAGACCCGGTGTGAATGCGAGCTTGTAACCCTCGCCGGGGAGACAAAGCGATTGAATTTCGCCCAGCGGCAGGAGCGCACCCAGGTCGTTGCGACGATAGAACGTTCGCACCCGTTCAACCGGACGTCGCCGCTGACTGCCTGTGGCCGTCGCTTCGTAGGCGACATCAGGGCCTGAATGCTTGTGGCGCAGACGACCTCCGCGTGCCGGATCGGGCTCGACGAAGTCCGATGCTTGGAACCGGCCACTCTTCCCCGTCGCTGCGTAGCCGGTCAACTCGAATGTGATGGATTCGCAAGGAAGCGGATTGCGATGCGCGTCCGGCAACGTGACCGCATTGGTAAAGCGTGTCTCTGTATAAGTCAGCAGGGACGAGCTTTGGCGGTCACGATCCCATTGCGTCGACAACGGCGAAGTGCGCCGACCATAGGCAATGGCCGCCTGCTTGAGCACGTTGCCGTAGTCATCCACTTCCAGAGTGAGTGTATGCTGGATGCGGGGATCCTTCGGATTGCGCTCGTAGTGGTAGGTAATCGATTCGCGCCCGTGCGTGAAAAACACCGCGTATCGATTGAGGCCTCGGTGCTGCAGCACCCGGATGCTGAGGTTCTGCTCCGTGATCGTGTAAGGCGTGCGCGATCGTCGAACCTGCGCAGGTGTCGCAAGCGGTCCCTCAGCGTCGTCAGCGTAAATTTCCTGGCGCAGCAACGTGCCTTTTAGCGACCGACACGCTTCGCGATCTTCTTCCGGCGTCAAGCCGGGCGGCACCATGGTGTCGTCGAGGAGCTGCGCGCGCGCAGTCGCGAGCGTCAGTCCGGGCTCGCGAAAATATTCGCGCTCGTAGTGACGAGAGACCCGCTCGGCACCGAGGCAGATGCCGGTATGGAACCAGCTCTTGGTGTGCACGGGCGGTACGTGCGATTCGGCTGCGATGTTGTCTGCCGGGAAATTGCTGCCGTCGAGCGCCGCAAACTGTTCCGTGTCCCACTGCTCGACCATGCCGAAGCCGCGGAACTCGCGCTCTACACCGTCGTAGTGGCCATGGTGATATCTAAAGCGACTAACGAATCGATTCCGACTGACGTGATCGAAAGACTCGATGCGTTCGAGCACGTGTACCGGAAATGGCAGACGCGTAACCCATGGCCGTCCGGCTTCTCGGTCGGCGAGATAGAACTCGGTGGAGGACGCGTACGTCAGCCGCGTCTCGGCGCCGAGCTGATTGTCCCAGCGGACCAATAAATGCGGCTTCGTGCCGCACATAAGGTCTATGAACTGCACCGGACGCCATGCGATGCCTGGAAGCGCGGTCGACCACACGAGGCAGGCTGTGCCGCGCCCGAGCAGATCGAGAACGTCGAGCGCCACGCCTTCGGTCAGCACCATCTCCGAAATCGTGCGCGGCTCGCTCAGTCCGTTGCCGCTTTCATTGAGGAACACCTTGACGCCCTGGCGTCCGGCGTAGAAGACGTCGGTCGGTCCGGAGCCATCGGCGTCGGCGAAGCGCAGCAGACGCGCATCGAAGATGCCTTCCTCATCGAAGCGGGGCGAGCGGTCCATCGTGACTTTCGGCCCGAATCGGCCGTGGCCAAGATTCGGCCAGTAACAGACTTCGCCGTTGCGAACGCGGACGAGATCAGTGAGACCGTCGCCTGACATATCGGCGAGGAACACGGTCTGGTCCGCTTGCCCGAGTAGCACGCGTGGACCGCCTTCCTCGTTCCATGGCACGCGCACGCGGACCGCTTCTCCGAAGCCGCCGTCGCCGAGCGACGGATGCCACGTGATCGCCTGATCGTCCGTGATCAGAATGTCGGCAAGCCCGTCACCCGAAAGATCGGTCAGACGAACGTTAGCACTGGTGAAATCGACGAGCGGGAACGAGCGGAACGGACGAAACGGCGTCCACCCCCCATCATCGGTGCGATCGAAGTATCCGCCGGTGCCCTGCGTGAGGGTCGCGAGCTCGAGCCGGCCATCCGAGTCGAGATCGATCAGCTGCCATCGGCCGCCCTCGCTCGCGGGTCTGGTGCGAACCACCTGCACCGGCCCGAACCGGCCCTGCCCACGATTCGGTTTGTAGTACCACGCGCCCGACTCTTCGGCGAGCACGCCGGCGATTCCTTCGCCATCGAGATCCGTCCACTGGTAGCCCTGACCTGTGACGCCGACGGGAAGATTCTCGAGACTCTCGCGCGGCAGCTGCTCGACCTTCCATTCTCGACGCGCCGGATCGTCAAGCGCGCTCGGCGCATACTGCAGCAACAACTCCGGCATCGATCGTCGCCGATACGATCCATCTTCGAGCAACCGATAGCTGGACTGTGTGACGTGCGACAGGCGCGTGCCGAGCGGTCTCTCGTCGTAGTCCAACTGGATGTCGCGTACGAGCGTTCGCTCGCTGCCGAGCATCTCCGGCATGCGATGCACTACGAGAAAGCGTCGACACAATCGATGCGTGCGGATCTCGAACCCAGAGCGCGATTTCGAAAACGGGTCTCGGCGCGCATGTCTCGGATGCGGTGGAGCGTTCGTCCAGCGCACGCGCTCGAATCCGTCCGCCTCCGGTTCGTGCGAGAACGATTCATCGCCGTAGTCGAGCACCACTTCGAACAGCCATTCGGTTTCCGGATCGACGTGCGGCCGTGGCAGATGACAGCGACGCGCCGAGTCGATTGAAACATCGAGCAGTACCGGTTTGCGGGGTCCCCACCGGGCGCGTTTCAGGTATCGGTTCGCGCTTCGGGATCGAAGGCGCTCGCTCGCACGCGTGATGTCGACACCATCGTCGCCCTCGGCCGCGTACTCGTACTCGATGGCGTTGCCGCGATCATCATAGCTGCGACAGATGAGCCACTCGAAAATACGCTCCGCATCCTCGGGATCTGCAATGCGCGATTCGGGCGTTTCGCCGTAGACGGTGAGAACGTTATCTCGAGAAATGGTACGCCAGTGCGTGTCGCCGTCCGCGATGCGCGTCCAGCTCTCGATCCGTGCGAAATCCCCTTCGATGCGCGGTCGAAAAGCCCGCACGAAGTAGCCGTTCGTCTCTCGATGTGCGATCCACGGCCCGTCCTCTGCGCTGATCGGCACGAGATCTTCCGATCCGGACAGCAGGAAAATATCTGCCGCGGCATCGGCCGCCGCGACGTTTTCGGCGCGCCGCGCGAAGGGCACGTAGCGCGGAGCGCCCTTGTCCGTCCGCCTGGAAATAGAAGGAAGGCCGAGTGTCCAGCCGAGTCCGTAAGGGCCGTTGCCTGATCCGGAGCTGTAAGACAAGGTGAGTGCGGGTTGAAACTCACCGCGACTCTTGCTCAGCGGAATCGGGACGGTGAGGGTTGCGGTGCCGTTCACCGGATTGGTCTGAAACTTCTCGCCCAATCCTCGGATGGCCCCACCGCCTTTCGGGAGGCTGACCTGCGGCGCTGCGAATGGCGATGGCGTTTCGGGTTGTTGTTCTGTTTGCGGCATGCGACCGATGTACCCCTCGGATCTCTCTCGTGTACTTTCGCCGGCGCTATTTCATTGGCTTGCTCGCAAGACGCCGCCGCGGCCAATGTCGAAAGTTCAACCGACGCTTCATGGAACTCCGTTTGGCTCGAAATACAGCGTTGCGTCCGCCAGACTTTGCGGCCGACGGCTGCAGACAGATGTGATCTGCCTCACCAATCAGAATTTTGTTTTTCAACTGCGTGCCAATCACAGGGTCGTGGACCGCAGATTCCTGCCCCATCGTGATCATTGCAAGCCGCTGGGTGCAGTCCATCGACGGATCAGCCGAGTGAGGTCGTTGGCCCTGGGGGTTGTATCGCAGGAAAGGACGCCGCCACGATTCGGCGGCCACATCAGGAAGGGAAGTCCGCCCCCGTGCAGAGAGATTTAGCGCTTGCGTTACGTCGACCCGTTGAGCCGGCGCCCTCGGAACACCATGACAGAGCTTAGGCCATGGTCACCGCAAGCGACGAAAAGTTGCGGCATCGGGCCTCCCGGCGCTCAACCTTAAATCGTAAATGTGATCACACCATATTAGGTCACAGCATGTTCTGCCTGACCCGGCTTAGGATTTACTCCGCAGCTTCAGCGGTATGGCTTTTGAGCTCCGCAAACTTCGCTGCCATCGTCGGATTGCCCCGGGTCAGCTTTTTGATCGTCACGTCCTGCGCCTTGTCGTTCGCAAGGCGGAGATTCCGGTCGGCGCCGATCAACGCGTCCTTGGTCTTCTGCAGGTGATCGATGGACTTGTCGATCTCCGCAATCGCGGTCTGGAAGTGTCTAGAGGCGAGATCGTAGTTCTTCGAGAATGCGGTCTTGAACGTTTCAAGCTGGCTTTCGAATTGGGTGATGTCGATGTTCTGCGCTTTCACGAGCGCCAGCTCATTCTTGTACTTGAGCGAGTTGTTCGCCGCATTCCGCAGAAGCGTAATCATTGGCAGGAAGAACTGCGGCCGGATGACATACATTTTCGGATAGCCGTGGAAGACGTCGACGATGCCCGCATTGTAGAGTTCGTTGTCCGGCTCAAGCAATGAGACCAGGATGGCATACTCGCAGCCCTTCTCGTTCCGGTCCCGATCGAGCTCCTTGAGGAAGTCCTCGTTCTTGCTCTTCGTTGCGGTTCTGTCGCTTTCGTTCTTCATCTCGAACATGATCGAGATGATGTCGGTGCCGGAATCGTCCGAGTCCCGGAAGATGTAATCGCCCTTGCTGCCGGTCCGCGCATCGTTGTCTTTCTCAAAATACGCCCGCGGAAAAGCCATCGACCGCACCCGATTGAACTCGGTCTCGCAGTGCTGTTCGAGGGTCTCGCCGACCATCTTGGTCGACAGGCGGGCTTTCATGTCCTTCAGGCGCTCGATTGCGTCGTCGCGATCCTTGATCTGCGTTTCGTACTTGTCCTTCAGCGACTGCTCGGAGAGCTGCTTTTCAAGCTGCACCTGCTTGATGCCGTTCTTCAGCTCGTCGCGCTCTTTCTCGATGATGCCGACCGCCTCGGTCACGGCGAGCTTCTTCTGAAGCTCAGCAGCCTCAAGCTTGGCCTTCAGCTCCTGAATTTCCTTTTCCTTGGCGGCGGTGATCTTGTGCTGCTCGGTGGCAAGGAGCGCTTCAGCAAGCTCCGAGGCCGCTTTCTTCTCGCGCTCAGCCTCGGCCAGCGCGTTTGCAAGCCTGTCACGCTCCTTCTCCACGGCGTTGAGCGCTTCGGTGACGGCAAGCTTCTGAGCAACCTGACTCCCCTCAAGCTTGGACTTCAACTCCAGGATCTCGGCGTCCTTGGCGGCCGCAGCCTTTTGCAGATCGTTGCTCACCTGGGCCTTGGCCAACTCCACAGCGCTCTGCTTATCACGCTCGGCTAAGTCCAGCCGTTCGTGGAGCTGCTCTGCAAAATCGGCGTCACGAACCTGCTTCAAAATATCCGCGTAACCGGACTCGTCGACCTTAAAGGCCTTGTCACAGTGGGGACAGATGATCTCGTGCATGGTTCCTGTCCGGATCGGGGCGGCTGCTGTTGTCATTCAAAACATGGGCTAACAGCTGGCAGAATCGCCATGCCGCCATGAGAACAAAATTAGAACAAGGAACTTTGGAGGGTCAAGGCGGAAGCAGCGGATTTTCTCATTGTGACCTGAGAATCCCCGGTTTTCCGATGAAATCCCGTGGCTTCAGTCAAATTGGCCGATGAAGGCTCCGAGGCCCTTGGAATGTGCGTGTGGTCTGTTGCGGCATGAATTCCAGCCCCCTCACCTGACCCCGCCCGGCCAGGATAGGCTGACACCAAGGAAAGGATGCCGAGATTGGACCGCAAAACTCAGTCACACATTGCCGGACGCCGAACCCGACGTCTGGAAAGCGCTTTCCATGACTTCTTGGCGACTTGCCCCCGCCTCCGCTAGAAAAGCTTGGTCTTGCGCGGCACACAGAGGTGTTCGAGCTTTTTGGTCGCCGGGACGACCACCAGGTAGCCCAGGGTCATCGACTGGGCCTTGTCGGCCTAGTTCTCACCAAACGAATTTGTGGTCATGCTTGGCCGTGTAGACGATGGCGCCCTCGGCCTTCAGGGTTTTGTATATCATCGAGCTCGAGCTCGCCTTTGTCGCGCACATAGTCGGCGACGTGGCGGCGATTTCCTTGGTCTCGCGGTTGAGGTCAGGGCTTATATCGAACAAGGCCGCGTCGTTGTCCTGAGCGAACGGGGTGGCACTGCCTGGATTCGGGACATCGCCATGCTCACAGATTCGCTATCGTGCGGACTTCGCTAGCGTAAAGGTGCGGGGTAGCTCTAAGTGCGTCTGATTGTTGTTCTTTTTTCTGAGACCCACCCTCCCCCCGGATCGCCGACGCGTACACCGCCTATATCGGCCAGACGAAAATCCCGCTGCAAGATGCATCGAGGTCCACCACAACGACGTGCAGAGTGAAGGTATGGCGGAAGGCCACAAGCCCACGCTTGACGATTTGCAGTGCCTTTGTGCGAATTGCCACCGTGTGACACATCGACTGCTGAAACTAGAGTTAGATCAGCAGGGTTCAGCAGCAAAGAAACGGACTAGAACAGTTCATGGGACTCTTCGCTGAATGCAGCTACTGCACAGACGAATGAAGTCCAGAGATGTTACCGAGTGGATTGTAGCCATGACCATCAAACGTAGGAGGTTAACTAGCTACTCCCGTCTCTTGCTAGCTGCCCCTAGGCACGACCAATGGATGGACGCGAATTGCAGCGCGAAGCCCGTGTTCGTACAGTACGTTCTATCTGATCGGCCGCTTTGTCGATTTTGTCGTGTTCCCAGACGCGAACAATGGTCCAGCCAAGCTCGACAAGTCGGCGATCGGTGTCTCGGTCCCGAGCGATATTCGTTTCGATCTTCTCGGACCACCATTTAGCATTGTTCTTTGGCCAAGTACGGTGGATTGGACATCCGTGCCAGAAGCACCCATCAATAAAGACTGCTACGCGCGCCGCGGGAAAGATGATATCGACGGAACGCCGCGTCATCTTCAGCAGACGCTGGTGCAACCGGAACCGCAATCCGCGCCTGTGGAGCTCCGACCGGATCGCTATTTCACGTGCGTTGTCGCGGCCCCGCGTTGAGGTCATTCGCTTGGTGGTAACCGGCAAGACCGGATCAATGGCTTGTGGGTTCGTCATTGCTTGGAGATATGATGTCGCAGATCGCGACGAAAGGCTTCCTCATAACGCAATTTGCTGCGCTCAAGCCGGGAGAGAAAGCCTGAGGTGGCTTTCCTAGAAAGCGGGACGATATCGCTGCCTAGAAATCGGGCCAAGTGCTCCACCGGTCGGGAAACGGGCCACTCGGACACCGCTGAACGTCCCCGCCGACCTTCAAAACCCCAGGCAGCCGGAGGCCAGCCTCGGTTCAACCGGACAGGCTCGTCATTACCGTCATCATAACTCTCCGCGACATTCAATCGTCGAGCGATCCATTGGGCGAACGGTACGCTTACGGCGTTACCAACCAAACGCCAGCGCCCGCGGGCAGATTTTGCTTCGTCACTATCTAGCTCCGTCCATCCGGCTTCAAAGCCTTGCAGGCGCTCAGCCGCTTCGATCGTTGGGACGGCGACTAAGCGGCGTCGCGGGAACCAAACCGCTGGCGGCGAAGGAATGTGAACGCCAGACCCACTCTTCAGAGGCGGTATTGAGTTTACCGCCCAGCCGAGACCAGTATTCCCTTCCGTCCAGTAAAATCCACAGGCGTGTGTTCCACGAGCGTTCGGCACAGGATTGCCAGCATCTTCACCGAGGAGAGCGGCGCGGGGATCGATGTGGCGGGATGCCAGAATCACAACTCTGCGCCTCCGCTGCGGCAGACCGAAGGCTCGTGCATCGACCGTGCGGTAAGCCCAAGCAAAACCCATGTCTTCAAGCTTAGAAACGATCCTTTCAATCGCGCGTCCTCGCTCCAGACTCAGCATGAAGGGGACGTTCTCAAGTACGAGCCATTGCGGACGCGAGTTTTTGAGAAGCCTAAGCAGTTCATCGATCAAACCAGAGTTCGGCCCTTGAATACCGCGCCGGCGCCCGGCCTGGCTCAGATCTTGGCAAGGGAAGCCGGCAGTGACTATCCCGCATTCCGGGAGCGACTTAAGTTCTCTTACGTCCTCGGACAGCGGCACGGTAGCGAAGCGACGTCCAAGGACTGCGCGCGCACGAGCATCAGCCTCGCAAAGCAGAACGCTTTCATGCCCTTCGTTTCGGAAGCCCTGCTCTATTCCACCGATTCCAGCGAAGATGCCCACTACAGAATGCTTGGTATGCTCTTTAGCGAACTGAGCTTCGTTCGGCTCACGTCGTGTTAACCTTGCCCCCTTCACGTTGGCGTCGAAGGGTGTTCGTTTAAGCAATCTGATATTCCTTGACGTGGTTGAGTCGCGTTGGCGCTCGAAAGAATAGCACACGCAATGAATCTGCTTGAGAGAAATCGGAAACGACCGGCTGCATCGGCCTCCAGCCCTTGGCCTGTCCCTGCCAACGGCAAGCTCCACCGGCATCGAACTCGACTTTTGTACCATTCGAAATCCGGTTGCCCATCGCGTATGCGGTTGCTAGCGTCCGTATCCACAGCCATAAGCAGAATGATTCCAGCGCTAAGAGCGCGTTCTCGTGGGGAGGAGATTTGTCGGCTACGCAGGTTTCGAGCGGGGCACTGTCCGCCGCCGAGTGGGAGCGCCGTCTCGTAATTCACTATTTGAGGTCGGACGGACCATCCGGCGGAGCGCCCCTTTCCTTTCTTGATGCCACTCCCGCCGAAATTGCAACGGCTTCAAAAATCGATGGAATCGGGGACCTTGAGGCACAAGAAGCCTTCGTCACGCATTTCGGCCGTTCAAGCATTGAGGGCTGGTTATCTGGGGATTATAGGCCGCCCGCACATGACGCAGATGATCCGACCTATTTTCGGTTTCTGGTTCTGAGCTGTCTAGTATCGGCCACCGATACTGGCGCTGGCAGCACTCAGAATTTCCGCATTCGACTTGGCGAGCTGTTGGGCGCTGACGGCCCATTCAACTCCGTTGATGGAGTGAATAAGCTGTGGAGGTCGCTGGCTCGGTGGTGCGACCGAAAAAGAGCTGCCGGGGAACCGTTCCGTCGTATCGTTTTGCCTCACCCTGGCCACGCAACGCTGATCGGACATGCGGTGCGAATCGCGTTCCCGTCTTGGCGCGATCGCAGCGCCCTCACCCAGGTTCTGCGCAGGATTTCACCTGCTACGCGCCGCGCGCCCGAACGGCTTGTTCAGGAGCTCGCACGGTCTAACCACTCTCACCTACTTCCGAATGCGGTAGCAACCGCCCTCGCTGATTTCACCGCGAGTGTTCGCGCTCGCCGGCGTATGCTCTTGGGTCACAGATTTTGGCGCCTAGTCCAGAGCATTGAGGCCCGTCTCGCCGAGCAAGAAGACGAGCCCCGAAATCAGCGCTGGCGCTTGGACGTGCGATTCGGTGGCTATGAACAGGACGAAATCACCCTTGCACTTTTTCGGGGACGGGCAGCGCTCGACGAAGAGGCTGTTTGGGAGGGTTCCGTCCAGCAGTTGGCAGCCTCCCGTGCGTTAACTCTACCTGCTGAACTAGCCGATGCGCTCCGGCAGGGAGTGTTAATGCTCAGTGAAGGACCCGGCGCTACCTGGTCGATGGAAGGCAGCGATCTACCCGTGGATCGTGCCATAGTGGTACTTGCGCGAGCCGGAAGCTTGGCGGTCAGTTGGCCCTTGGAGACAAAGTGGCGCTCCCTTGAGGGGGGATGGCTTGTATCAGGGAAGCTCGATCCGCACTCTGTGACGGGGCTTCGACGACGCCTTGGGCTCGCTCCGGCCACTGGATCCCCGCTTGTTGATCTCTCCTTTGCTGATGGAGTGAAGACCGGCCACTCGACCTGGCTTGGGCGCTCCGCCTTTCTGCCGGCTTTGACTGCATCTCAGGGCAGCACCTTGTCGCTGGAAAAGGTTGGTGCGACCGTTGGGTCGTTGACACTCTCCGGCCGGGCGCCGACTTGGAGCCTGTTCGCGGAAAGGGCGATTGCTGGCCGTTGGCGTGTGCGAGCAGTCGAGGCGTCGTCCGAGACGGAAAAGGTCCTCTGCTTTGAAGACGAGGTCCCAGAACGCTGGGAATTTCCGGCGGAGGGTTCTGGCTTCGAACCCGAGCGGGAGTTGGTCGGTATCGGCGAAACGCATGAGCAGTTTCGTTGTCGGGAGGTTCTCAACGACGAGCCGGTCAACGCACTATTATGGGACGTCTTGGAAGCCATTTATGCAGGCCCCCCGCGGGGCTGGACCGAAAATGCACTCATCGAAACACTGAAGCGCGTGTTGCCCAAACCTCATTTCGAGTGGGATTTTCTCCGCAGTCTCGCCGAAGGCGGCTGGTTGGAGCCAGTAATTTCGACATCTTGGCGCGCGCGCATTTGGCGATTGCGCAGTCCCTATTTCGAAATTGTAGCCCCCCACATCGCTGTAGTTCGAGGAGCAGTTGGAACAGCCGCGCGCCGCCGACTTGGCGATGCTGCGGCCGCAACGAGCGGCAAAATCATCGTCCGTTCCGGTGTATCCGAGTGGGCTCCCCCGACGCTAATCGTGCAAGGCGACATTCAGGCGCTTTCCAATGATCTTGCCTGGTCCATCAAGGAACACAGTCAGCCGCGTGTGGAGGCCGCTCCTGCCTGTTGGCCTGCCGAATCCCGAACGGGCCTCGGTCGGCTACTCGCCGGCATTTGGCGGTTCGACCTTGGTCTCTTTTTGGCGCCCGACAAGGTCGGCTCAGAGGGGGGCATTCGGCTTGAACGGTTGGTTCGAGAACGTGGAGACGATCGGGACCTCTATCGCATTATAGATCATGGTAAGACGTTCCTGACTACTTCGCGAACGCTTGCTGTTCTCGAGGCCCATCGCAGACGCAAAGAACCCCTCTTTGATTGGACATCGGAGACGTTCGTTCGGAGGTCGCGGGGTGGCTATTTGCCGATGCCCATAGCACGGACAATAGGAATCAGAAGCTTACGAGCATCCGGTCCGGTCCTACGCACGGATGGTAGCTGGACGTACGTTTATCCTTCCGACACCGAAGCGGCGCGTTGGATCGGCCGAACGTTTGGAGCTGCGATCTCCATCAATGCTGAAACTAAGCGCAAGCCTTTTTATCAATACGTGGCCGAGCAGCGCCGACTTGGTCGGCGGCCGTCCTGGCTCGCACCACAGACCATGAGCTAGAGCTGATGTCCACGCCCTTGTATCTTGGCCGCCCGGCCTACGATCCTAGACCCTACACCCGGATCGATCCCGTAGCTCAGGCAGACGACGGGTGCTGGCGGGTCTATAACAACTGGGCTAAGGCGCTTCCAACCGAAGGCAGAGTGTTCGCCCCCCGACTGAACGGCTTCCGAGAGGGAGACCCTCTGATTTTCGGCGTTGAACCAAATCAGCGCGGCGACTCCGGGGCCGATCGATACGTAGTGGTCGATCCCCGCCCTGTGACTGAGGTATTGGATTTTCGATCCGTCGCACCAGAGGAAGCTCGTCGCTCCCTGGTCGAGCGGGGTGTGGATTCCTCGATTCCAGCTACCGACAACATCATCGCGGCTCTCGGGGATGGCACATGCGTGCGGATGAAGATGGAGAGGCATCCTACGCTAGGTCGTTTGGTTGCCCATATTGACGGATTGGAGACGCTTAACTCTTACGTATTCGACGCACGACTTTTCGAGGGCGATCGGATTGGAGGCCGATGGATCGCCGTGCCAGGCATTACTGTTGGCGCGCCCGTTGGTGTTCTCAACTGGTGTCGGGACTCGGATTTTCTGGAAGCCGTACTTAAGCGGCTTCGTAAGGCTGCTCCCCAGGCTGAGAGTTCATTGACGCGCTCGCAACTCTCCCAGGTTGTGACCTATCTCTCTCGAGCAGGGCTCCTTCCGACTGAAGGCGCCGAATTGAACTCGTTCCATGAGCGCCTTCAATCGTTCGCGCCAAATCTCGCTCACAACGTAGAACTCATCGACAAACTCGTTGACGCGATTTGCGTACTGCGTCCGATCGAAATCCAGCTCGCCTCCCGACGCGAGGAAATAGAAGCGAACCTCAGACGTGGCCTAGAAGACCGGCTACTCCAAGAGCTCGAAAAAGAGATGGAGCCGCTATCCGCCGAGCGTGATCACCTAGCCGCCGAAGTCACCGAGCTATCCGCGAGATTGGATCGTGAGCGCAAAGAGGTTCAGCAAGCTGTTGATGACGCTGAAGGAGCGCGTCAGGCCATTAAAGACGAGTTATCGATAGTGCTTTCGCAGCTAGCGGATGTTCCAACCGGCGCAGAAGAAACCATTAGCACGCTTGCAGCGAGGATCAGGACGCGGCTGAAAGAACCAGCGCAAGACTTCGGACTCCTGGCTGCGCCCGGCGCACCTTGGACCAAGCCAGATTTCACTCAAAGACCCTTTAACGAGTGGACGGAGTTCGGCCAAATTCTTCGCAATAGCTCCTTTCGCCGTGGTTACGATCCGACAGATCTGATGCTGATCGACGTCGCTGCTCGTTCGGGCGAGCTTGTAATATTTCCCGAGGATCGAGGGTCGGGGTTGGTCAGCTGCTACGCGGATGCAATTAGTGGGGGCGAGGTGGTACGCCACATTCTGGATCCCGCAATTCTGTGCGTTGACGACCTATGGCGGCAACCCTCTAACTCCCTACCGGCCGCATTCGGACGCGCTTGGGCTGCTGCACGTTACGATCCTCGACGTTTCCGCGTGGTTTCTCTGGAAGGTCTTCATCGGACGCCCATTGACCTATGGTTGCCTACACTAGTCGATTTGTTGAAGGACTCTCGACGCCCTTCCAATCTACTTGTCTTTGCCTCGATTGGCGCCTCGCTACTGGACAAGGATCGCATATGGCAGGACATGGACCGGGCGGTCATCGCACTCGCACCAGCGCCCAGTGCGGGATTGACCCCTTACCTTCTCGCTCAAGCGTCGGGACGCGAACCCTCGCCCGCGTGCTTCGACGCAGCCTCAATGCCTTTGCCGATAAGCGATGACGTTCTAGGCGTTTTGACGGAATTCGACGACACGAACGGCATTCGCCTTCGACGACTGGCGTCGATTTATCGCTCCGCTCGCGCTGTCGCGACCGAAATAGACACCAAATCTTGGCTGTCCGCCTTCGCGGAGACTAGCGGAGCGGACGCTGAAATCTCATCGCGCCTGAGCAACGGCGCTAAATGGCTGCGCGAACTGCTCAGCCGCCAAGATTAAACTTTGGGATAGGAAGATGTTAGATCCTTTAGGCGGCTTCGAGCGAATTCGAGAGCTTTACATCTCGTATCTGGATACCGCGTTTCGGATCCGTCGATCAGCCCTCACACATCGACGACAGGAGCTTCTGAGATCGCCCGGAACGTTGGCCACCCAACCGTTCTTGGAACCGATCTCGCGTTACAAACCTGCGAAGAATGCCTTAGCCGATTTCATCGATATGACGAAAGACAATCCGCTAGATTGCCTTTCTCGAGAGGGACGCCGCGCCTTTGCCGAGCTTTCAGTCTCAGGTCTTTTCCCCGGAGAACCGGGAGACGGTGAGATTCTCAGACGGCACAAATTCAAGCCCTACCAACATCAAGTTGATATGCTCGCCCGTGGTGTCCGCCAAGGCACTCCTGGGATTGTAACATCTGGTACGGGATCCGGAAAAACGGAATCCTTCATGCTGCCTATCCTGGCGGCCTTGGCGAATGAAGCTGTTCGATGGCCTGCTCCCCTACCCGGCTATCTTGCAGGCTCATGGTGGAAGGATACCCCGACGAATTTCCAACTTCACCGGCAGCATGAGCATCAGGCTAGGCCCAAGGCGCTCCGTGCCCTCGTCCTCTATCCGATGAACGCCCTCGTCGAGGATCAACTGACGCGTCTGCGAAAGACCTTCGATTCTCCTGAAGCACAGGAGGTAATGGATCGTAGATTCGCGGGAAACCGGATCTTCTTCGGACGATATACTAGCGCAACGCCGGTAGCGGGCCATCTTCAGCATCCTCGCCGTCCCCACGCGCAGAAGGAAAAGGACGCCGCCGCACGGCGGGTAAAGCGTGTCGCTGACGCCATGAGCGCCTATGCCGAAGATCAAGGAAAAGCCCGTCGTCACGACTCGGCACACCCCGATGACGAGCCAACGCGCTACCTGTTTCCTTCGGTTGACGGAGCGGAGCTCGTCGCACGCTGGGACGTACAGCAAACACCGCCGGATCTTCTCGTTACGAACGTTTCGATGCTTGGTGCCATGCTGTCGCGAGATGTCGAACAGCGGATGTTTGATGAAACTCGGTCATGGTTGGAACGAGACGAGCATGCCTATTTTTTCTTGGTTCTCGATGAGCTCCATCTGATTCGTGGCTCCGCGGGCACAGAGGTGGCAGGACTCATTAGAGTCTTGCTGCATAGGCTTGGCTTGGATCGCCCGGAAACGCGCCACAAGCTGCGAATATTGGCATCGAGCGCCTCGCTACCCTTGGAAGGAGAAGGCCGAGAGCGAAGCCTCAAATATCTCTACGATTTCTTTGGCCCGCTTGGCACTTACACCGGCCGGGATTCTAAAGGCGCGACGTCGAAAGACGATTGGTTCGAATGCATCGTGCCGGGCGAGCCTGAGAGCGATTCCATACAGGTAACTCTTCCGCTGGACGGCGCAGCGTTCCGCCAGCTGGTGCAGGTGCTAGTCCCAACTGGCGGCTATGTGGGTCATGTGACCCACAGCGATGCGCTTGATGCGGCTATTATTCAATGTGCCAAAGTTCTCTCGCGGGAGGGTGCAGTCGGTACTCCGGCTCAAATCGCGAAAAGCGCCATCGAGACTGCAGCTGCGGTGCTGGCAGCGGGGTGTCGCCAAAACGATCGCAAGGAGTTGCGAGCGACAGCAATAGACGTCCTCGCGCAACGAATTTTTGGCTCATCGGCCGAGGCGTCGTTGCTAGCGTTGCGTGGATTGACTCTGCTGCGCGGCCTCGGTGAACGGATCGAATCCCTCTATTCGGTAAAACTTAGGGACGGCGTGTCCAGCTTTCGCGAACACGTCTTCATTCGCTCGATAGAAGGCCTATTCGCTACTCCGGCCAGCAAGGCGGGCGGGCGCGTCGAGTTCGAAGGCGTGACCGTCGAACGCGGAACGACCTATACCCGAGAAGGGGATGATCTGCATAGGGTCTTCGAGCTCGTATATTGCGAAGCATGCGGGGAGGAATTCGTCGGAGGCAGACGTGGCGAGCATCCAGCGAACCTCGGAATTCTCGTTGAGCTTCTTCCGGCGTCACCGGATTTGGAGTCTTTGCCGGAAACCGGCGCGGACGGTAACTTCGAAGATCTCAGCTACGAAGATTTTGCACTGTTCTGGCCTTCACGGCGCTCCGTCAAACAAGGAGACAACACAGACGAAAGTTGGCCACAAGCCATTTTGGACACGCGCAACGGCTTGGTAAGTGATGCCGGCGCTATGGGTGCCGGTCGGATAGAAGGACGAATCTTCAAGCTGCCGCGGAAGAACGGAGGACGCGAACTTCGACGTCCTGGTTCTGCAGGTCCCAATTGTTGTCCGGCCTGTGGCGCAGACTATGCGGGTCGCAGCTCCAAGTTCCGGCAATCACCTATTCGAAACTTCAGAGCCGGTTTTGCAAAGAGCTCCCAACTGGTTGCGACCGAAGTGTTCGAGTTGCTGCACGCCAGTGGAGACGAGGCTAAGGCCGTGGTTTTTTCGGATAGCAGACAAGACGCGTCCAGGGCCTCGCTCGATATCGAACGCCGTCACCACCAAGACAGTCGGCGGCAGATGCTGCTTGAGGCGCTGAAGGAGATCGCGTCAAGTCCAGTCGAGTCAGAGGAAGAACTCAAGAAGAAGATGGCCGAAGCGGTCGCGAGAGAGGATGATGCGGAATTCTCTCGCCTCACCCAAAGGCTAAGAGAGGTGAGGCGTCGAGGCGATCCCGATCGCATTCCGCTAGCCTCCATTGTTGAGCGGATACCTGCTGCGGGTGAACCACTCCGACGAGAGGCAAGCCCGCTGTTGTCGAAGATGGTGAAGATTGGAATGCACCCAACCGACGAAGTCGGTATCGGCAAGATTCCTAACCAGGGGCAGCTCTCCTCTCTATTCGAATGGCAGGCTCTGTTCATTGAGAATGGAGACCGCGTCGATTGGACCACTCAGGGCGACCCCCTTGCACTTGGTGAAGCGAGGCTGTCAGTGGCTCGGGAACAGAGACCATTGGTCGATGATGTACTCTTCTCGAAAACGTACTTCGCACTTGAGGAGACGGGATTGGGCTACCCAAGCCTCTTTTACAAACATGAGGAGCGGACCGACCGTTTCGACGCTTACCTGCGAGTATTTGCGGACGCTTATCGCGTTCTTGGCAACAAATGGGTCGAGCGAAACGACAAGAAGAAGGAGTGGCCGACCGCACAATCGGTTGGAAGCACCCGCGTGTTGGAGTTTGCTGAGGCGTCGGGTCGTTCCGAGCTCGATGAAGTGCTATCGAAATTGACCGCTTTGGGACATAGAAACGGCTTTATCGAGCCAGAGAAGCTTTTTATTCGCCTCGTCGCGCCAAACCATCCCTACTTTGAATGCGCGAATTGTTCTCGTGCTCACTTGCACCGTGGCACGGGCTTTTGCACGCGGTGCCAGGATCCACTCTCAACTACGGCCACCGGCCCGGTAAGTGAACTCCGCAATCGAAATGTGCTTGCAAAGCGGGTGGAACGGAGCACGGCCGAAGGTTTTGGCGCCTTCCGTCTTAGATGCGAGGAGCTGACGGGGCAAACGCAGTCGCCCGCTGAACGCCTCCGCCGCTTTCGCGGAATCTTCGTTGATGGGGCGGGCAACTACGATGCTGCCTTGGACCGTAGAGCCAAGGAAATCGACATGTTGTCGGTAACCACGACTATGGAAGTCGGTATCGACATTGGCGCGCTGCAAGCGGTCTATCAGGCCAACATGCCGCCACAGCGTTTCAATTATCAGCAACGCGTCGGCCGCGCTGGCCGACGCGGGCAAGCATTTTCTCTGGCGGCAACGCTATGCCGCGGTCGGAGCCATGATTTGCACTACTTCGCGCACCCCGAAGCGATCACGGGAGATCCGCCCCCACCGCCATTCTTGACGACGGATCATCTAGCAATCCCGCTTCGTCTCTTACGAAAGGTATGGCTCACTGCAGCCTTCGCGGAATTGCGCGAAGCCGCAGGTCCCAACTGGCCTGGTGACGATGTTAAGCCGGACATACATGGCGAATTCCTGCCCGCGGCAATATTCTACGCGGCTGGATCGGAATGGGACCTTTCGTTGGCTAAGGCTCTCCAAGCAACGGAACTGATACGAACAAGTTGTGCGCGCGTGCTTGGACTTGGCCTTCCCGGACGGGAATCTGCACTTGTACGGGAAGCGACGGTTGAGAAGTTGATGAACGAGATCAGGAGCCGGACCGAAGCTGGGCAAAGGGATCAAGGGGGCTTGGCGAGTTTTCTTGCCGAACAGGGTCTCCTTCCGATGTACGGTATGCCTACGCGCGTGCGTGACCTTTACGTCGGAGTAGAACCCAACGAGCTGGGAGAACCCGACTGGGACACGATAGATCGAGAAATGGATCTGGCGATCTACGAATTCGCACCAGGAGGATCCCTCATTCGTGACAAGCGTAAACACACGTCAATTGGATTCACGCCTAAACTGGGTCGCATCCAAGTTGACAAACAAAACCGTGCGCGTGTGCTGTCTGGCCGAGGTGCACCCTGGTGGGAAGACACCACCTATATCGGTATCTGTTCGAAATGTGGAGCGACCAATACGTCCCCTATCCGAGTCTTTGAAGCGAAATCTTGTGGAGACTGCAAGGAAGCGATCTCTCCGTCCGACTTCGAACTCTACCATATCCCGGCTGCATTCAGAACCTCGTTCGAACCTGTTTCAGTGGACCAGGACGAGACGCCAAGTCGCGCGGCTAGACGCGAGACTTCCAGCGAAATCGAAGAGCTTGAGTCTACGCCCGTCGCAGAATCGAACATGGCCTATAGCACCGGCGCGGAGGCGGCCATCATTCGTCGTAATCGCGGTCCCATCGGCGACAGTGGTGAACCAGAGGGGTTCCCGATCGTTGGAGCCTCGCAGAAGGCATTCAAGATCCAGGAACACCCTGCGGTTTGGTTCAGCAAATTAACTGACCAAGCAATACTGGTGGATGTGGCGAACGATCTGAGGCTCTGGGAACGGGCGACGGACGCCAATAACGTCCCTCTCGAACCGGAAGCGGTTCGCCTGATGTCACGGAAGAAGACGGACTCCCTATACCTCGTCATGCGGTTGGTGCCACCAAGGCTTTCGTTTGATCGTGTAGGAAGTCGTGAGCCGCACGCCATTAGCGTGCGGGCTGCGGCGATCTCAGCGACGCAGCTAATCATCCAGCGCGCGGCTCTCGAAATGGACATCGGGCCAGAGGAGTTCGAGGCGCTTGAGCCACGGCTCAGGAATGGGCTTCCGATGCTACAGATTGCCGATTTTTTGGTAAACGGAGCTGGGTTCTCGAGGCGCCTTGCGGCCTCCGACGGAGGAAGCCGTCGCCCCTTGGTTAGTCGGCTAATCGATTCTTTGGTGAATGATCGCAACGATAGGCTTGTTAAACCATTCTTCGAAGGGGATCATCCGGGGGCTTGCGCCAGAGCGTGCTACCGCTGCCTGCAGCGGTACAACAACCGTGGTTACCATGGGCTCCTTGACTGGCGCCTGGGCATCGGCTTCCTCCGCGGAATGGTGGACCCCACCCACAAGGCAGGACTAGACGGTCGTTTTGAGGCATATCCCGAGCTCGCCGATTGGCCGCGGTTGGCCGCGGAAGCTGCCGAAGAGGTTCGTCGCCTGAGCCCGAACAATCGCCGTGTGATACATTGCGGGCCTTTGAAGCTGCCGGTCCTAACTCAACCCTTTGCGGGGGGCACAGAAGGCTTCGTCCTCGTGCATCCCTTCTGGAGACTTGACAGCACTTCTATTGCAAAGAGCCCCTTAAGTGAAACGATCAACGCAGTACCTGCAGATAACGTGTATTTCGTCGATACTTTCGATGTTGCGCGCCGGCCAGTTAAGGCGATCGAGCACGCGCGCAACCGAACTCCAGACCTCCCGTGACTGATCACCAAAGGAGATTGAGGGTGGAACAGTACGAACTGCGCACAACGGACTAAACTCACAGGTAGCGCTCGTTACGGCTGGAACACAATTATTGAGGCGGACCGTGGAAACTGGTGGCGGCTAATGGCGAAAACTCTAGAGACGCACGATAAGCTAATTCGAGAAATTTTTGAGGGTAGCTATCAATTCGAGATTCCCGACTATCAGCGACCTTACGCATGGACCACGGAGCAAACTGAAGAGCTTTTCCAGGATCTTCTATCGGCCATACAGGAGGCGAAGCTCTCCCCTTCAAACAGCCAGTATTTCCTCGGCAGCATAGTTCTCATCAAGAACGATCGTGAGCCGAAATCCTCGGTGGTGGACGGGCAGCAGCGTCTTAGCACACTAACAATGCTGTTCGCCGCCTTGCGGTCGGCGATGCCCGAAGCAGCCGATGATATAACGGATTTCCTCTACAAGAAGGGCAAGGCGAGCATGGCGAGAAGAACGAGTACCGATTGCTGGCGCGCGAAGAAGACGCTGCGTTTTTTCGCACATTCATCCAGGAGCCCGGCGGGATCGAACGACTGATAGAGAGTACGGAAAAGCTCGAAGACAGCCGACTTCGTTATCGCGAGAACGCCAAGCTGCTCATGAGCAAAGCGCAAGCACTCTCTCATGTGGATCGAGACGCGCTCTGGAAATTTCTGGCCAACGATTGCTCGCTAGTCGTGATCTCAACGCCGGATCTTGAGGCTGCCTATCGTATCTTTTCGGTCCTAAACAACCGCGGGCTCGACCTGGCGCCCATCGATATTCTCAAAGCAAGCATTCTCGGATCGATCCGAAGGATTGCGGGCGAGGTCATCGTCTCGACATGCCGGTCGGGATCGATAGTTTCGACATCCATCGCGCTCAGCACCGTCAGCTCTTTGGCAACATCGGCTTCGAGGGCCGTCACAAGCCCCTCTAAGACGTAGGCGCGCTGGGCGCGCAATTGGACTTCGCTCTTTCCGACACTGTCGGCGGCGACGGCGTTTTCCAGCCAAAAGTCTTGATCGTCGTCGTCAGATGTCATCTCGTCTCCTTTGGTCAGGTCTCGCTATAATCCTTCGATCCGCCAGTCTCGCATTTCTCGACATTAATCTCTCTCCCGATACATTGCGGTGATGCGCGAATTGCCATCACGGCATCATTTACAAGTTTGACTTTTGGAGCCGCTAAATGCGTCCGGGTCCCGAATGACTGACAAGCACCCAAAAGGGTCGGTCGACACTGATAAAGAAATTCTGATTACCTTATCAGTCACCGTTTTCCTTATCAGTCGCCGTCACGGCCTCGACTGCGGCCCTCGTTGCTGCGGCGAGCGCATACGGACCATGCGCGAGGCCATCTCCCGCACGGTCCGTGGTCGACCTCTCCTGTCGTTGCCCCTCAACTCAGTGCCTCTCCTAGTGGGGCCAGGAAGGAATCGGATTGCTTGGATCCTGAGCCAGCCACCGGTTGTTAAAATACTTGGTGCGCTTGCCTCTGATTTCGACAACGTCGCGTTCCGAGCGATCTATCCTGAACTCGTCGCCGGAGAACACCCAGCTCCAATTCTGGACCAACCTTTCGGTCGAGAGGAATGTGTCCAACTTTCGACCTTCATCATATTTGTGGTCGGCCGCGCCGGAAGCCACCATTCCCTCCAAGACAGACATTAGAGCGCGTCCCCGCATACGCGCTCTCTCGTTGGCAAACTCCGGTCCCATAATTTCGGCGAGTACACGAAAGGCATACACCTTAACGGCAGCATCCATTTCGATTTTCATAGGCAGTCCTCATCATGATCACACAGCTCGGTACGGCTGCTCGACCATTTACAAGACCAACTACGCGACCGATGGCGAGCGCCGACAGCGAGACCACGTTGCTTGTCGAGCCTTCCGTCCGCGCTTTCGTGATCGCCAGATTGAGATACAGTTCACTCGTACAAATCAAGAAAGGCCGCCACACTGACCTGCTGATCGGCGTAGCGGCCTTCAATGTTGGCTTACGACTTCGCCCTTTTCCGCAACTTGGGCCGCCTCGCCTCAATGCGGTCTTTGGCTTTGTTCATGTGGCCTGCGATGACTTCAAGATCCTCGGCCAAGCGATAGAAAGGACTGACGTCAATTTTTGCATCGAACTTCTTCCATGATCGATTGAAGCGCAGCAAGTCCCGAAGCGGCGCCGCCACCATTTTGCGCATCTTGGGGGTCAAGGTCTTTCGAAAATCGACATTCTCTCGCTCGTCATTCATGTAGTTTCTGAACTCTTGGACTTCATGCATTGCAGCTTCCATACCCTCAAGGCACTCGCGTAGATGAATTATCCAGTGAGGTTTGAATCCAAAATCCGCTGCCCATAACATTCTCAGAAGCTCTTGCTTCGATGTCTCGGGGCGAAAATTTTCGGGATGCTCGTTCGGATTCACTTCGGGGTTTCTGAGGTTTCGATAGAAATCGAACTCATCGTCCTTCATGGTCTTACTCTCTCGCGTCGAAGAGCGACGCTCCCGCCGCGGCATCGGCCCCGGCGGAATGCTTTACAAGTTTAGCTTCTCCGCGCCCGCGCGCGTGTCGCATCAGCCCTGTTCAGATCTCACGACGCTCGTCTCGTCTGTGGTTTGCGAGACGCCGCACGGACCACGAACAGCTTCTCAGCCGACCGCGGGATGAATTGACTACGCCGTGTAAACAGATCGACGACGCTAGAGTTCTGCCGCCACGAAAAGACGCGCTGCGGTACCATCAACGATAGGCGGTTCTTTGCCCTCGTCATCGCGACATATAGGAGACGACGCTCTTCTTCGATCTCTGCTGGCGTCTTAGCTTTCGACGAAGGGATGCAACCATCCACAGCGTTCAAGAGGTAAACGTGGTCCCATTCCTGGCCTTTGGCAGAGTGAATCGTCGAGAGGACTAGGCAATCATCATCCGACCGGCCCGGCTTGTTCGGGCCGACGGTACCTTCTGGCGGCTCCAGGGTAACCTCCACAAGAAATTGCTCGCGCGAGCTATAAGTGTTGGCGACAATGCAGAGCTGGCCAAGGTCTGCCGCACGAAGCTCGGGATTGTCGTGCTTCATCAGCGGCAAATACCATTCCACCACCTCCGGCAGGCTCGCCTTCCAGGGCCGTTTCTGCAGACGCCCTATCAACCGAACAAATTGCCCCCAATGATCACCGCAGCCACGGGGCCGGTCGGCATCTCTGAGCACCAGCCGCCCCACCCGGCCTTCTAGCCGCTCTATCACCTTCATGGCCGCGCTCGGGCCGATGCCCGGCAACAACTTCAAGGCTCTCATAGCGGCTACCTCATCACGCGGATTTTCCAGCCAACGTAACAAGCTGAGCACGTCCTTGATGTGGGCGGCTTCGAGAAACTTGACGCCCCCCCATTTCTCGAACGGTATGTTGCGCTTCGTCAGCTCGATTTCCAGCTGCTGGCTGTGGTGAGACGACCGCATCAAGACGGCTTGGGCGCGAAAAGGAATGCCCTCCTCCTTTGCGCGGAGAACTTGGTTGGCGATATAAGTGGCTTGTGCCGAGTCGTTCTCGACAACGGCGAGCCTTGGCTTGCCCAAATTCGGCCGGTCGGACCAGAGATTTTTGGCATATGCACGCGTCGAAAGGTTGATGACCGCATTGCATGCCTTGAGGATCTGATTTGTCGAACGGTAGTTCTGTTCGAGGTTGATAACCCGGACCTTCGGCAGCACCTGAGGAAAATCTAGAATGTTCTCGACTGTGGCCGCCCTGAACGAATAGATCGCTTGGGCATCGTCGCCGACAACGGTTACGCCTCGGCCATCAGGTTTGAGACCGAAGAGGATCTTGGCCTGAAGACGGTTGGTGTCTTGGTATTCGTCCACCAGCACGTGGCTGAAACGAGTTCGTAGCGGCGCGGCGATGTCGGGCTTTTTCAGCATCTTCACCCAATAATCCAGCAGGTCGTCGTAGTCGAAGACGTTCTGCTTGCGCTTTGCTGCCCGGTACTCAGCGAAAAGTTGCCGAAGCTGGCTGGTCCACTTCTTGCTCGTCGGATACTTCGTTTTCAAGACCTCCTTCAGGGGCACGCAGGCGTTGATTTTGTATGAGTAGATTTCGAGACATTGGTTCTTGTCTGGAAAATTCACGTCCAGGGTCGAGAAGCCAAGCTTGTGTCTAACCATATCGAGCAGGTCGGCGCTGTCGCCTCGGTCCTTGATCGTGAAATTGGGGGACAAGCCCAATTGCTCCGCAAATTCTCGGACGAGCCGCGCGCCGACAGCATGGAATGTGCCTGAGTATGGGATCTCACCGACATTCGTGCCTAGGACGCGGCCAGCGGTGGCAATCGCGCGACGGGTCATTTCCTGGGCCGCCTTCCGCGTGAACGTGAGCAACAGGATGTTGTCGGGCCTCACTCCGCTTGCCAGAAAATGAACAACCCGGTTCGACAATGTCTCCGTTTTTCCAGTGCCTGCTCCAGCTATGATCAGTAGCGGCCGACCGGGCTTTGCGGGGTCCGACTTGTATCCATGCACAACAGCAGCGCGCTGCGTTTTGTTCATATGTTTCAGATGGTCGAGAGTCATGATTTTTCCTTCGTGAGATATTCGACTGCCGACCCTTTACAGGTTCGTTTTCTCGCGAAGCTTGATAGGCCGGTGGAGAAGACCAGCCCAACGTGCGACACCTTTCAACCACGGTTCAGTGACGCCGCCCAACTAGCTATGGATGCGGGTGCGAGACCTGGACAAGTCTGGTTTCGACGCACGCAAGGCAACGCAACAAGGAGGCTGCTGAGCAGCCTCAGAGCAAGCAGGCATCAGCGCTCGTCGAGGTCCACGACCCGGCGGGTTGCACGCAGCGTGAGGCGCGTATCGATGCAAAGTTTCTGTTGCGTGCTCAGCCAAATGTTCTATATTTGTTCTCAGAAACTGGTTGAGTGAAATGCCTGGCAAACAAGCCAAGACTCTTTCGACTGACCATATCGACGATCTGTTGTTTTTCGCCGAGCGCTCTCGACATCCACTCCGCAACCGTTTGATCGTTTTGCTCTCAGTCAAGGCTGGCCTTCGCGCGGCCGAGATCGCCAAATTGACATGGCCCATGTTGTTGGACCCAAGCGGCGAGGTCGGCAGCACGCTTGAAGTTCGCGACGAGATCGCAAAGAAGCGCAGCGGCCGCTCAATTCCAATTCATCCTGAGCTGCGAGAAGCCCTCGTCGAGGCGCGTCGGTTGTGCAAGGGACATGGGCCGCTCATTCGCTCCGAGCGAGGCGGCGCTATGACACCGATGAGCATCGTGGTCTGGTTCAGCCGCGCTTACGATGAACTCGGCTTCGAGGGATGCTCGTCGCACTCGGGGCGTCGAACTTTCATTACGCGGGCGGCGCGCTCGGTTCACAAGGCAGGCGGCTCACTGCGAGACGTTCAACTGCTGGCTGGCCACCGATCCATCCAGACCACGCAGCGCTACATCGACGGGGATTCGGATGCCCAAAGGAGGCTAGTTTGCCTGATCTAGCAGCCAACCTCTCAAGTCGGCGCTCAAGGAGGGACCCCTCCGGCGCAAGATCAGTCGTTACCAAGCAAAATTCCGATCCGCTGGGCCGAGCTGAAAGCTTGATCCGGACCGTCTGCGCTGTAGCTGGATCCATGTCGTTCCTCGACGAGATCGACGACGAGGTTCGCAACGCGGGTCTAGATCGAGCCGTCGCCCTCGCCGACACGCCTCCGATTTTTGATTGGCTCGTTACGACCTTTAGCTTTCAGGGGATCTCGGACCGCGTCGCGCGCGACTATATCAACAAGCACGGCGCGGCATCCTGGTTTGCGATAGAAGCGGGCGAGAGGAATGCGCCTTCTTGTCCAAAACTACGCAGCTACTGGCATTTCGAGGGCTGCCGATACGACAAGACCAGCTTTACCTGCGCAGAGCCCGACCACATCGATGCGTGCCCGCTGCCACGTCCGCACCTTCGCAACGGGCGCCTCAACGCCATGGCCTACAGCCTATTCTACTTCGTCCGAGACCTCGCTGACGGTGACCTGGTTGGCTGGATCGACCGGCAATTGGAAAGCGCGAAGGGTGCTACCCGAGCCGAATTAGAGTCCGCGCGGCAGGAAGCCGTTATCGGTCCTCTTCGCAACGTCTACGGCGTCTCCGACAAGATACTCATGATGACGCTTTCAACGCTTCTGATCGGCGCGCGCGAACAGCGGCCGATTTGGTACGAAACTGGCAAAGCCATGCTAGCTGTCGATACCCTCGTTCATGCCTTCCTAGTTCGTTCGGGAATCCTACAGGACTGCGGCATTCCTCACACTTATGGCGCTTGTTATGGTCCGGGCGGCTGCGCTGAGATCATCAGGACCGTGGCCGACCGCATCGATGCCCGCACGTTGAATCCTGTCTTTCCAAAGCGGTTTCCGAGGTTCGTCCAAAATAGCATCTGGAGATTGTGTTCCCAGAGCGGCCTCAACCTCTGCAATGGTAATAGAATTGACGACCGTCGAGCCTGCCAAATCGGCTATTGCCATCTGTACCGCAGATGCAGCAGAACACCATTAAAATCGCAAGAAATCGTCATATAATCAGCTACTTAGATCGGCCTTGCGGCGCATATTTGCTTGAAGTCGCAGCTCGATTCATCTATACTCGCTGTACAAGGTCTAACAACGACTTTGCAATTTATAGTGGAGACACTTCCGTGATTGATTTGCTTCGGCGGGCGCTTAACCCGCCACTGTGGCCAAGCCACGACATCGCTAGAACCGCAGACCACGGGGCCCTATCGGGCCCCGTCTGCTTTTGAGGAGGTGAAATATGGGAAAACAGCCAGAGAAGAAAACGGCCAACGCGCCAGACAAGCTCTTTGTCTTCGGCCTTGATGAGGACGGCAAGCCGCGGGGCGCCCGGTTTGCGGAGTTCAACGAGAAAGTCGTTAGCGCCGCGGCACAAATGAAGTTGGCGTCTGTGCACCCGGCCTCGGCAGCGGTCACCGAGATCGGCATGAAGCTCCCCGTGGGGAGGCTAATGCAAGCGGCAAGGCATTCGTGCCACCGATCCGGCGTGACCTCTTGGAGAAACTCAAAACTGCGCTCGCTGCCGCCGGAGACAAAAGCCAAGTTCACCAACCCACGCCGGGGGCATCTAAAGCCGCAGAGAATGCGAAAGACAAACAGGGGATTCTGGCTGCGGGACTGCCACGAAGTTGGGACGGCATCGAGGTCGGTCACGTTGTGCTGGTGCCGGACGACAGCCCAGAAGAATACGGCTACTGGCCATGCGTGGTCTTGAAGCGCGAAGACCAGGTTCTAACCCTCCGCCTCCGCGATTATCCAGACAAAGGAACATACGTCCGGCACGTCGCACAGGTCGGACTCTTGAATCCCGGTCCAGAATAAGCCGCGCGAGCTACTCCCAAGCTCGGACCACGGCCCGGGCTCGAACAACACCTCACGCTGCTTGGCGGCAACTGAGCCGGTTCAAGCGCTGACACCCAAACAGATACTGGAGAAACAACCATGTCCCTTCAAACGGACCGGGAGCGCACGCGCGCGCTCAATGACGAACTACGGCAGCACCTACTCGGCGGTGGCGCGGTCATCACCGCTGGGATCGCCGAATTCGGGGCCGAGGCTGTCGAACGCCTGGTCATGACCGTGGCGCTATACGACGACTTCCATCACGCCAACGATCCCCACGAGGAGCACGACTTCGGCGTCTTTGAATTCGAGGGCACGCAGGTCGCGTTCAAAATCGATTACTTCGACAAGTCCCTCAAATTCCATTCGCCGAACCCAGCAGACCCAGCGGTCACAGAGCGCGTGATCACCATCATGCGTGCTGACGAATACTAGCAGCCCCAGAACCGACCGCCTTTTATGAGGAAACAAGATGAACGAAGACCTCGGTGCACCACCCCCGCTTCCTGACGCTGATAAAACGAGCAAGCTGGACGCGCCCCAATGGTACTATGTCGCAAACGGCAGCCGGCAGGGCCCAACCGACCCCGCAACCATCAAGGCGTTGCTGGATAAGAAGCAGATCGAGCCTGACTGCCAAGTCTGGCGCAAGGGCATGCCCGAATGGAAGAGCCTGCGCGAGAGCGACCTCGCCGAGCTCGTTGCCGCGGATCCACCGCCGATTTCGGCGCAGCAAATTGGCAACGGCTACGTCTGGACGCTCGCGCTCTTGCCGCTCATATTCGGTGTGATCGACGCAGCAATCAGCGCGAGCAATCAGGAAGCTGCCGCTCGCTCCCTGGTGCTGGGGTTTCCCTACCACCCAAGCAGAGGATTACCAGTTCAGATACCCGTCATCATCAATGGTTTCCTCGGTTGGCTAGATGATCGCAGGTTAAAGCAGGCAGGATATGGCTCACGGCTCACCCGCGTCACAGCCGTGCTGTTTACGCCGGTCTACCTGTTCCTGAGGGCGAAACGGTTGAAGCAACGTCCTTACTACGCACTCGCCTGGATCATCAGTTTGATTGTCGGATTCGTGGTGTACGCCTCAGTGGAAGGGTGATCCCTCGTCTCTTTCCTCCTTGCGCGCCCGGTGGGCCAAGCGTCTACCGGGCATGCCACCCCTGGGGCTTGATCTTGCGTTGTGCAATAGCGATTTCGATCGGCTTTCTCTCAGATCATCAAGAGCCATCAATGGGCCAGAAATCGGAACCGCCAGAATTCGACCAGCTTTATGTCCTCAGACTAGATGGCGACGGGACTCCCCGCGGCGCTCGGTTCGCAATCCTGAGGGACAGCATCGTCTCCGCGGCTATGGACGTGGGCTGCCGTATCATGATCCGACAGCCCCCCGAGGTGAGTGCGCTGGCCAGAAAACTGCCGCTGGGCTACGTGCTCGGCACTGGGAAGGTAGTCAAGTTATTGATCCCGAGAATTGGATACGATCTCTACAGACAGATCTTGGAAGCCACATGCACTGCTGGAATTGATAAGAAAACCAGAATCGCCGCTGCTGTTTCGACGACCGTGCATTGAGTTTTTTTCGACCGACAATTGGCAGAAAATCTGATTTCGAAGCGCCCCAACAGCTACAACCGATTGCTAATGCTGTGACAAGTATTAGCAATAGGCGTACGAGCGACCACAACGGGTCTGATCGTTGACAGCTCGCTGAAATGTAAGTCGTCCGCTCCTTGGCAATGCCCCCAGATTGCCCCAAGCTGCGAGCGTTACGGCTTGGACTAATAGCGCGGCGGCTAGACTGCCCGCTCCTAGTATCGGAACGGGCTGTCTTTTGTCGTCGTCCCCGATCTCAAAGCGCCATCGCCCGCACTGAAAACGCCACAGCGGAATCCGCTTTTTAGCCTAAGCCGCCGATCGAAGGCAGAGCTTCAAAGGACAGTTAGTTCCGGCGTGGGAATTCACGAACGAGTTTACCATCGACCAACCCGCCACCCTTCCCCTCTGTATCGACTGCGCGTGCTTCACGAACTGTCATACCCTTCTCCACCACAAGCGGGTTGCTTTCGTAACATCCCCATTGCTTATGAAATGGTGCAACACCAGTGCGGCGGCAATCGGCGATAATGTCGCGAACCCAATGCGGCCTCATTGAACGGGCCCCCGCACCGCTTTCTCCCCCAGATATCAGCCAATCCGGCAAGAGCCCGTTGGTAGGCAGCCGCACGGGCCCAAGAGCGGGTTCGTAAGATATGAAGCGCACGACCGCAGGCACTTTCTTTAAGCGCTTCCACCGGAAATCAAACCGTGTCTGATCTTCGGCCGTTGTTCCGAGCCACACGTTGGAATACCCATCACGCCAATTGGAAGGCAGCATTTTTTCTATATTTTCTGGCCTCTTCGTAAGCACCAGCCAATCTAATGCATCGCACTTGCGGATTAAAGCGAACAAGTCTTTGCGCCACGAAGCATCAACCTGATTGTCAAAGACGTCAGCGAGCGAAGCGCAAAATACCCGCGGTCTACGGCCATTTGCCTTTTTAAAGGTGCGGGCTTGCGCGTTCCACTGGATAGGCTTTTTCCAATTTTGTTCTGACGTTCGTTTGCGCTCGCCGTGCGCGCCCCATCGCACCTTCTTGTAGCGGTGATCCATCATTGCTTCGGCATAGCAATTGTCACAGCCCGGCGATACTTTTTGGCAGCCGATCCACGGATTGAATGTATGGTCGCACCATTCTATTTTAGAGTCTTCACCCATCACAAATCTCCAACGTTCAGAGCATCGCTCTGCCCGAGACGACGGTCTCGGTGGAATCCTTTACAAGTTCGCCACCTGCCGCGAGCACACGTCCAACCCGCAAAACGAACGACATCTCTTCGGAGGACATGCCCACTCCGAGCTGCCAATTAGTCCGCTAGTTCGGCAATGCGGTCGAGGCGCTCAGTGCTCTCGGCGCGCGGGCAAAAGAAAACGGGCCCCACTGAAATGTGGAGCCCGCGCCTTCCATTCTAAAAATCTTTAGCAACTCGGCTCAACCGACGCGCCCAGTTCAGCTGTATCCGCTTCCGCTGCCATATCCTCAACGTGGCCCGCCAGCTTTATGAGCCCCTTATCGAGCTCAGTGATGCGACGCACCGCAAGCGCCAAGTCCGACCGCAGCTCCGCCACCTTTCGGGCGAGGCCGGCGCATTCCCATAGCCTTGCCGTTAGCTCGGCTAATCCTTCTGCCGAACTCGTCCGCAAAATGAATGGCAAGTCGTCCTTTATCTTTCGGGCCTGGAACCTCAAACTCCCGCCCTCTACGATGACATCGAACAATTCTTCGACCTCATAGGGCAGCAACGGACTTCTTTCGCAGGCTGCGATAGCCTGGGTAAGCTCCTGGAACAGCTGTGGACTGCATTTGCCAGCATTTTCTCGTAGCTCGGTGTCGGTAAGCGTATTTAGTGCGGTGAGGATGCCGTCGTAACTCATGATCATTTCTCCGTTGGTTCTCTGCAGCATCGCGGCTGCACTCACAACGGGCATTTACAAGATCGCGAATGCCGTCCGGCATGATCTGGTGTCGCGGCCATGCATCGAAGAAAGCCCCACCATTTCGGACGGGGCTCTCATAATTGCGCGATCAGGAACGAAAGGCTCTCCCCGCGTCCGGCGATCTGTAGGATCCATTTACAAGCCCTGAGATGCACAGCCCCCTGCCGCGACACTCGCTACTTCGTCCGGCATTCAGAACGACCGGCTATCTGAGCCCCCGCGTGGAAGCTGAGCTACTTCAGAACGAGAATGGAGTCCTCGTCTATGCGGCCGTGCTTGAACGTCTTGAAGGTGTAGTCGGTCATAGTACCTTCTGTGATTGGGGTAACATCGATCCGCACCAACCGACGGTTCAAATACTTTCGGCCATTCTCCTGAAAATGCTGATCCAACGGCACCGTCAAGCGCGACAGCGGTCCCCGAAGCCAATACTGAAATTCAACCGGAAGGACCGGATCGGTCCGCGGCGGCACAAGAGCAACCACGTTGAAGTGCAGTCCATCGTTTGCCGTCACGGACTGGCCAACCTTGTCCCGATTCCATTTGAAGACTGGGAGGTCGGGGCAACCGAAAAAGAGCGGCCGAAGATGCGCAAAGCGCTCCGCGTTTGGCCTTCGGACAATGTGGTGCATGAGGATTGAATGTACTCGCTCCACCTCCTGCTCCATGATCCGCGTCTGTGTCTCACGTGATCCCGGCAACTGGTTGAACATGAAATTCAGGTAGTAAGCTCGTCGCCCTTCATCCATCAGCTCAGTGATGTGGTGCGAATAGGCTTCAACAAGGTCTTCCCGGCGCTGAGATTCCGAGAGTTGGCGATAAGTGGTCATGTGTGATCCTGATCTAGCTGGTTTTTGAGTGAATTCAGAACCAAGCAAATCCATATGGAGAGGCTGAATTCTCCACTTTGCAGTACCGCGCATCGGGGCAACCACTGAGCGCGTCGGCTATGTGCTCTGAAACTAGTGTTTACAGGATCACAAATGGCCGGTCGGACCGGACGAAGAGCCCCTCGCACGGTCTCTTAAAGAGACGCAACACAATGAGAGCGCCCAAACGAATGCTCCCCGGGGCTCAAGCCCCGGGGAGCATTTTTCCTGACTGCTGAAGCAAGTATCGTTGCGTCAATCGACCCAATCGTCGCTCGACTCGGCGAGGCGCTCCGCGACCATGACGCGTTTTACCTTAAAGGCACCTTCATCGTCGCTTACCCGCGAGACCAATACGGTGAGCATGGCACCTAATTTCTGGTCGAAGAGTTGCTCGCGTTCGGAGGTCTTCATCCAAATAGGCAGAATGACTTCCTTGTCGTTGCGGGTCTTCTCACCTTTAGGGGTTTTCTGCGGGGGTTCGTGATGGCCGTTGCTGGCGTCAGCCAGCGCTTCTGCCTCCTTTTTCCTTTTACACCATGCGGAGTAAAGCTTCTCCAGTCCCTCTTTCTCGACGGTAGCGGCGGTCTCGTCTACAGCCACGCCAAGTTCACGAAGATATTCAAGGACTCCAGCCCGCTTCGACGCCAATTTCCTGGTCTTGCCCGATGAAGCCCCCGTAGCCATTGCCACAACTTCTAGATGCCAATTGAAGGTCGTTGGATTTTTACGCCCCTTCTTGGCCTTCTTCACTGCGTGGACGAATTGCGCCTGCAGCGTCTCATTGCTCGAGAGATCCACGATGATCCGTTGAGCTGTCTGCAGCGAGCTGCGGAGCAAAGCACGATGTCCCTTGCTAGATTTCTTGATGCTGAGTCCGCAGCGCTCAAGCTCCTTCAAAACGGCTTCGACTAGTTCGTTTTGTTCTGACTTCTTCATTCGTTGTTCCAAACTGATGGTAGGTCAATTTCTATGGTTACGTAGGATCGCGACAGTTGGCGGTTGACACCCACGTAGGTGAGGACACAAGGCGGCAGCTGAGCACGTCCACTTTCTCTCGGCTGCCAGAAGCACGACGACGATCGGATACGTGCTGTCTGACCGATTGCTCCTCGGCGAGGCCCATACTGGTTCAATGGGTGGCTCTCCAACTGTTGAACTTGGCGATCATTTCCCCGAGGACGCCGAGCCATCCTTACTTGGCAGACCATCAACGAAAGCGCGTAGAAGGTCCGCTCGGATTACGGTTCGACGCCCGATTTTAGCTACTTGTAACTCGCCGCTTTTTATCGCGTGGTACAGGGTTGTTCGCCCGACGCTGAGGAGTTGGCACGCTTCGGCGACGCTGTAAGTCATTTTCATAATAAGCCTCTCTAGTCCGGAGACGTTCCGGAGACCGCGTTGGCGACCGCCAACGCAATTCATCTAGATCGCGATGAAGCACGTCTCAATTTGAAGTACGGCTCAACTGGGCTCATCGCTTCCATGAAAGCTATCGCTGCAACCGCTCTCACGGCGGTTTGCGCTGCCAAATGCAGCGCTAGCCTTTGGCTTCCGAATCTCGTTCAGCGTCGACGCTAAGAATCGAACCGCACGACACCCGTGTTCGGGCATCAAGACGCGGCGACCATTCCCTGAAGAAATGTCGAGCCCCAAAGAGCCCGACTGTGGTCATCGGTGAGACTTCGGCTTTTGACGTTCGAGCCGCACGTCCCTCAATTCCCGTTTTATGGTTGCAATTGATGGAGTGACGTTGTGATTTTTCTGAACCCATTCCTGAATCACAAAATTGCGCGTTTTCGCAGCCATAGCGACGCCCGAAGGAACATCCCCGTTCCAAAGTGCATCGAGCGCCTGCCTAACTAAGGCCCCCTGAGGCGCGTCGTTGTGTGACCTGATAAGTCGCTTATTGATGAGTATTTTTATCTCTTGGCGGTAGACGAATGCGGAGGCGAGTTGCGCGTGAAATCGCGTGCCGTCCGCTCCGACTACTCCATAATTGCCGTCCAAGATAAAGTTGTCGCTGCCACCAACGGGTATGTATTCCTTTGGCGAGAAGCTCGTCCAATCTTCAGAACGCAAACGCGAAACATCTTTGGTGATGGGATCTCGGACATAGACTTGCAACCGCCCAATTTCGATCTCAAGTCTAAGGAAAAGGGTCGCCTTCTGCTGGACATGCCAGCCTTCGACGGTCTCTCTGTCCAGAGGTGCAGCAAGTAGCTTCTCGAGAGCGTCGTCCAGCGCGATTTTCCACTCGCGAGTCCACTTGGGCTCATGCTCCGTGATTAGCTCGCAAACCTCGTTAAATACCGCTCCGAGAGAAACCTCATTCTCGCCCAACGACGTGTCTTGGAAATCTAACCAGCTTCTCATTCGATCCATCACTTCCGTCGCATCTGCAGACCGCGCCATATCGGCCAGGCATTGGAGACGACAGCAGACACACCCAACCGCGCAAGCTTACGCGCTCAACCGGGATTGTCGGTCTCAGCGGCTCGGTCGTAGGCTATGGCTTGGAGATGAAGGAAAGCACCAGGCCTTCAACGACCGAACGTAGAACGTCGCGTTCTGTACCATTCGGTGGCTGAGAACAGGCGTAGCACTGACAAATCGCGTTGAAGAAAACTTGAAGAAGGCACGCTAGTGCACGCCAACAAACGTCGTAAGTCATTGATTTTGTTGGCGCTCCCTAGGGGAATCGAACCCCTGTTTCAGCCTTGAGAGGGCCGCGTCCTAACCGCTAGACGAAGGGAGCGTGAGGGCAAGCAAATAGCCTCGAAATTTGTCCGCCGCAAGGACCCCGACCGGCCTTTTACGGCTCATTGGCAAATTTCAGCTTTCCGGCCGGCCTCAACGTGTGCGCGTCGAAGGTGCGGATCTCGGTGACGCCGCCGACGTCCAGCGTGACCACGAGGCGGTCGCCGGCAACCCCGGTCGAGACGATCCTGGCGCCCTTCGGCAGGGTGGCGGTGACATCGCCCACCGCCTCGGGCGCCCTTCCCTCCGACTTGAAAAGGCGGTAGCCCACCGCGATCAGAACGGCGCAGATCGCCAGCGCCGTGGTCAACCCCGCGATCAGCATCATCCGCCGCACCCGCGCGAACAGCGCGGCCTGCTCGGGGGTCGGTTCGGGAACAGCGGTATCAGACGTCGTCATGGAAAGTCTTGGCCCTAAGAGTGTCGGCTCTGCGCAAAGGTTGGAGGTCGTGGTCGCCGGCGACGAGGGCTCGACCCGGCTCGACCGCGTGCTGGCGGCGCGCCTGCCGGAGCTATCGCGATCGAGGCTGAAAGCCCTGATCCTGGCGGGCGCGGTGCACCTGAAGGCCTCCGCGGTCCGCGACCCCGCTTATCACGTCGCATCCGGTGATACGATCATAATCGACGTGCCGGAGGCGGCTCCGCCGGAGCCCAAGGGGGAGGATATCGCCCTCGATATCGTGTTCGAGGACGACGACATCGTCGTCATCAACAAGCCCAAGGGCCTGGTCGTGCACCCCGCGGCCGGCCACGAGACCGGCACCCTGGTCAACGCGCTGATCGCCCATTGCGGCGCCTCGCTGTCGGGCATCGGCGGGGTGCGCCGGCCCGGCATCGTGCACCGGCTCGACAAGGACACGACGGGGCTGATGGTGGTCGCCAAGAACGACCTCGCCCATGCCTCGCTGACGGCGCAATTCGCCGACCACGGCCGCACCGGCGCGATGCGGCGCGGCTACATGGCTTTTGCCTGGGGCGTGCCCGGCCGGCACCGCGGCACCGTCGATGCGCCGATCGACCGCCACCCGCATGCGCGCGAGAAGATGGCGGTGCGCCAGGGCGGCCGCGCGGCGGTGACGCATTGGGAGATCCTGGAGAGCTTTGCCGGGCGCGACGGGAATCCGGTGGCCGCCCTGCTCGCCTGCGAGCTCGAGACCGGCCGCACCCATCAGATCCGCGTCCACCTCGCCCATATCGGCCACCCGCTGCTGGGCGACGCTGTCTATGGCCCGCATTTCAAGACCAAGGCGAACCAGCTCGGCCCCGAGGCGCAGGCCGCTTTGGCGGCGCTGGGGCGGCAGGCCTTGCATGCCTACCTGCTGGTATTGGAGCACCCGAGGACGGGAGAACTTCTGCACTGGGAGGCACCTCTGCCGAAGGATTTGCTTCTCCTGGAACGCGCGCTCAAAGCGGCGCTATGACGCAGGCCCCTTCAGAAATGCTTTACATTACAAAAAGTTATAGCTGCCACACGGGGACGTGACGTCAGCAATCCTTCCCTTTTCGACCCCCGATGGGGTATATTGCGTCTGCGTTGAAATGACCAACGCGGAACATCGCAGCTACGGCCGGCTTTAACACAGCGGTCGTCTGCCTGGCCCGCCGCTATCGGGGGCCTGAACCTTTTGGAGGGCGCACTATGGCCCGTACCGCTGCTTTGCCGGTCCTCAATGGAGAATCCGGCCTTTCTCGCTACCTCGCCGAGATCCGCAAATTCCCGATGCTGGAACCCCAGCAGGAATACATGCTCGCCAAGCGTTGGCGCGAGCATGACGATCGCGACGCGGCGCACCAACTCGTCACCAGCCACCTCCGCCTCGTGGCCAAGATCGCCATGGGCTATCGCGGCTACGGCCTGCCGATCTCCGAGGTCGTCTCGGAGGGCAATGTCGGCCTGATGCAGGCGGTGAAGCGTTTCGAACCCGAGAAGGGGTTCCGTCTCGCCACCTACGCCATGTGGTGGATCAAGGCGTCGATTCAAGAGTACATCCTGCGTTCCTGGTCGCTCGTGAAGATGGGCACCACCGCGAACCAGAAGAAGCTGTTCTTCAACCTGCGCAAGGCGAAGAGCAAGATCAACGCGCTGGACGAGGGCGATCTGCGCCCCGACCAGGTGAAGTTGATTGCCAAGCGCCTCGGCGTCACCGATCAGGACGTGATCGACATGAACCGCCGCCTCGGCGGCGATGCGTCGCTCAACGCGCCGATCCGCGACGACGGCGAAGCCGGCGAATGGCAGGACTGGCTGGTCGACAATACGCCCAACCAGGAGGCCATGCTGGCCGAGCACGAGGAATATGACGAACGCCGTGAAGCGCTGAACGGCGCGATGGGCGTGCTCAACCCGCGCGAACGCCGCATCTTCGAGGCCCGCCGCCTCGCTGATGAGCCGATGACGCTGGAAGACCTCGCTGCCGAGTTCGGCGTGTCGCGCGAGCGCGTCCGCCAGATCGAGGTCCGCGCCTTTGAGAAGGTGCAGTCCGCGGTCAAGGGCACGATCGCAAGGCAGGAACAGGCCGCGCTGGAAGCCGCGCACTAAGCGGGGCTTCGCCGCGGAGAGAAATTGGCGGATCGATCGAGACGAAAAGCCGGCGGCAACGCCGGCTTTTTTGTTGCATGCTTGAGGCCAGCTCGAGTGATGGACCTCAAAGCGCAACGCCAAGCTTCGGCGTCGTGCCCAAGCTTGACCGGAGCGGTGCCGCTGCTCCCGTCAATGACAACTGAGGCCTACTCCCCCCATTCCCTTGCCAGCGTCGCGAGCGTGCAGCCTTCGCAATAGCGCGCGTCCTTGTAGTCGATCCAGTTGTGCGCATAGACGCGCTCGAGCGGGATGTCGTAGCGCGCGCGCAGCACCTTCACGAGGATCTGCCACGCCGCGACCTGTGCATCGGTCGGGCCCGTCGTCACGTCGGGATAGTTGCCGGCGAACTCGACGCCGATCGAATTGTCGCGCACCACCTGGCGGTAGGTCGGCCTGTTGTCGATGTACTTGTTGTCGTTGCGGTTGGCGCCGTCGCCGTGGGTCGGCACCAGGTTCTCGGCCACCGCCCAATAGACCGTGCCGTCGGTCTCGACCCAGACCGTGACGCCGCGCCGCGTCGGGTTCTTCGCCTGCGCTTGCGCGCCGCCGCGCGCCGAGCCCGCAGGTCCCTCGGTCTGGTGCACGATGATGTTGCGCCAGGGTCTTGCGTTGCGGACGTCGCCCCATGGCGCCAGCCAGACGATCTTCAAGCCGGGGATGTCGGGCGTTCCGGAGGCGCGCGCGAGCTTTGCGAGCTCGGCGTCCTGGGCAGCGGCAGCAGCGGCGGTGGCAATCAGAAAAAGAGCGGCCAGAACGGCCGCGAGCAGGCGAGCAATCATCATGCGGGATCCATCACGGTCCCCGATGTAGCACGGCTTTACGCGAATGTGCGCCGGCTTTGGTCCGCGCCGATCGGTTCGGGCGAGAGCGGCGGAGCCGGATCGTAGACGGCAAAGTCGTTCTTGCCGTTCTTCTTGGCGGCATAGAGCGCGTGGTCGGCATTGGCCATCAGGCGGTCCGGGAATTGGCCGATGCCGCGATCCCACTCCGCGACGCCGATCGAGATCGCGATCGGGATCTCGCTGCCGGTACAGGCCTCGGCATCCCGACGGCAGACCTCGAGCACGCGGCGGGCGATCGCGGCGGCCTCGCGCAAGGACGAGGACGGCAGCACGACGCAGAACTCGTCGCCGCCGGTGCGGGCGAGCATGTCGCCGGGCCGGAGGCGCGTCTGCGCCATCAGGGTGAAGTGCTTCAGGCAGGCATCGCCGGCGGCATGGCCGTGGGTATCGTTGATGGTCTTGAAGCCGTCGAGATCGATCAGCATGAGCGCAAACGGCGCACCGGAGCGCTCCGAGCGGGCACATTCCTCGGTCAGGCGCTGCAGCAGGTGCCGCCGGTTGGCGACGCCGGTGAGATCGTCGAGCAGCGCGAGGTCTGCGACCTCGTTGCGCAAGCGATCGATCGCCATCAGCAGGAAACCGAAATTGAGCGTCATCGACAGGAACAGCAGCACCAGAACCAGGAAGCCATGGACCTGACCCTGGCCCTGCGCCGAGAAATCGTAGCCGAAGAGGTTGCCGGCCGTTCGCACCGCGAACATCCCGATGACGGCGATAATGACGATGGCGGACAGCCGCGCCCCGGGGCTGGCGCGATCTTGGGGCGGCGACAGCAGCAGAGGCAACGCCAGCATCAGCGGCACGGCCTGGCCGAACGTATAGCTCGCCATGCGCAGCAGCATGTGATCGACGACGAACAGGAACACAACGATGCCCCCGAGGCTCAGCATCGTCGTTGCCGCCATCAGACGCCACGACACCGGCCGGTCGTGGAAGCGCTGGATGCCCATGGCGGCGAGGCAGCAGGCCGCGATGATGCCGGCGGCGCCGACCACGGTTGGCACGGCAGAGTCGATGAACATGCGCAGCAGCGCGGTCATCGCGCCGGCCGAGCCGACGAAAGCGGATCCCATCCAGAACCGCGCCGCCACGAACTTCGGATAGGAACGCGCGACATAGGCCCAGATCAGCCCGAGCGCGAGAAAGTTCGCGATGAACACAGTCCAAAGTGTCGGCACGCTTAGCATGACGAGCGCAGGACGCGCAGCAGCCCGCCCTCTCCGTATGGCAAAACTCCGTCCATCACCGCCCCCGTATCCTTGCGGAGGACCATGCGCCCGGCGCGCTTAATGGAGTCTCACCGCAAACGCGCAAACTCGGGGGTTGGTTTTGGATTGATGAATCCCGCGAACGGTTTGCGCATCGTTAAGCAACACTTCGTGCGGGCGGGTTGGCTGCGCGTGGGGCGCCCGCGGAGCGGATTCGCGGCCAGAAATCACCCGAAAATGCATCTGAGCTGTGGATAACGCGATGACGGAGATATGACAGCGCGGGGCAGCCGGCTCCGAATCTGCTGAGTTTGTTGCTGAGGATGTTGCGAGGCTGGCCCTCCGCCGAGCATCCCTCGTGTCGCGTTCCACCATTAACCCCTAAGAGGATACTATGGCTAAGAAAGCGAAGAAGGCGACGAAGAAGAAGGCGAAAAAGGCCAAGAAGGCGAAGAAGAAGTAACGAGGCTTCTGTTTCTTTGCCCGGGTGGAGTCTCGCTCCGCCCGGGCGTCGGGTAACCTCGATCGGGGTTGAAGGTGGCGGGCAACAGGCCCGCTTTTTTATTTGTTGGCTTTTCGAACTCCGCTCTCTCACTCCCTGAAGAGGCACCTACCGCTCGGCGAACGCCAGCTTGGCACCGAGCGCGGCAAACCCTGCCGCAAAACTCCGCCGCAGCCAGGCCATGACGCGCGGACGGGAGATGACGCGCTCGCGCACCGAGGCGGCGCAGAGGCCGTAGAGGACGAACACCGCAAAGGTCATCGCCATGAAGGCGCCGCTCAATTCCAGCATGCGCGCCAGCACGTGAGCCTCGTCCGTTGCGATGAACTGCGGCAGGAAGGCGAGGAAGAAGATCGACAGTTTTGGATTGAGGATGTTGATCAGAAGGCCGGTGACGATGACGCGGCCGCTCGAACGCTGCTTGATCTCGCCGTCAACCGCCAGCGACCCCGTCTCGCGCAGCGCCTGCCAGGACATGTAGAGCAGATAGCCGACGCCGCACCATTTCAGCGCGGCGAAGGCGAGCGCGCTGGTGTGGAGCACGGCGGCAAGGCCGAGCATCGCCGCCACCATGTGCGGCACGATGCCGAGCGTGCAGCCGAAGGCGGCGGCCATGCTGGCCCGCGAGCCGCGGGTCAGCGCCGCGGCCAGGGTGTAGAGCACGCCGGTGCCCGGAGAAGCGACGACGATGAGCGAGGTGAGCAGGAAGGACAGGGTCATGGTCGGACCCTACCACCGCGGCTCGCGGCGAGAAAGCGAGCCCGCGGGGCAGCCATCAGGACCGCTGGGCGATCTCGGCCTCGCGCAGCACGTCGAGCGGCGCCCAGGGTTTGGCCCAGAACTTGGCGCCATCGGGCAAGGGCTGCTTCAAGGGACGGCCGGAGGTGACGACGACATCGAGCTTCGGATTGCGGTGCTTGGCGACGTGCGCGAGCTCGACGCCGCTCATGCGGCCGGCGAGCTGGACGTCGGTCAGCATCAGACAGAGCGTGCCGGCGCTCGTGTCGAGGACGCGCTCGGCCGCCTCGGCGCTTTCGCACTGGATCACCCGGTAGCCGCTCTGTTCCAGCAGAACGCAAAGCATCTCCCGCTGCATGACGTCGTCTTCAACGATGAGCACTGTCGCGCGAAATGGTTCTGCCTGTCCCATCGGCGGCTCCCAATGCATGCCTCTACAACAGATGTTAAAAGCCGAGGCCGGCAACGGTTCGGTCTGATTTCAAAAAAGTAATTCATGGTTCCACGATTGGGGACTCGACGGGGGGAATTCGCCGAAGGACGCCGCGCTGCGCATCATCCTGATCGGCAACGACGCCCGTTTCATGGACCTGTTGCAGCGCTTCGGCCTTTGGGACGTCGTGGGCGCCGTTGCAGCGGCGGCTGGAGAAGATGGCGAAGGGGACGGGGAAAGAGTCAGGGGCGCAACAACACACGTTCACACTCCGCTGTCATTCACCGCGAAAGCGGGGAATCCAGCGCGCCGCGGCTTCTCGATTGAACCACGACTGTCTCGGCGTACTGGATCGCCCGGTCCCGGCTCCGCCAAGGCTACGCCGAGGCCCACACGGACGCTCGGCACGCCGAAGCTTCAGCAAAGGCGGCAAGCCGGGCGATGACAGCGAGGATGACAGCGAGTATGTGGCTCCTCACTGCCCCGCCAGCCGGTCGGCGAAATACCCGATGGTCTTGCGGTAGACCACCGCCCTGTTCCACTCCCGCATCGCCTCGAAATTGGCGGTGCCTTCGCCATAGGGCTGGCCCATCTTGAAGCCGTTGGTGTGCAGGAGGTTCGCGGTCGAGGCGAGCACGTCGGGAACGCTGTGGCGAAGGTCGACATGGCCGTCGCCGTCGAAATCGACGCCGTATTTAACGTAGGACGACGGCAGGAACTGGGTCTGGCCGATCTCGCCGGCATAGGCGCCGATGAGGTCGCGCAGCGGCAGGTCGCCGCGCTGCACGATCTTGAGCGCGGCGAGCAGTTCGCCCTGGAACAGATCGGTGCGGCGGCAATCATGCGCGAGCGTCGCCAGCGTGCGGATCACCGGCAGCTTGCCGGTGTCGCCCTTGCCGAAATCGCTCTCCAGCCCCCAGATCGCGACCAGGATATAGCGGGGCACGCCGAATTGCTGCTCGATGCGCGACAGCAACGCCGCGTGACGCTGCAGCATCGCGCGGCCGCCATTGATGCGGCCGGGGCCGACGCGCGTCGAGACGTACTGCTCGAAGCTCTTCTTGAAGGTGTAGCGCTGGCGCCGGTCGAAGGCGAGCACGGCGCCATCCTGCGTCACGCCGCTGAGCGCGGCATTGGTCACGCTCGCCGAGACGCCGGCGGCCTGCGCTTCCTGCGCCATGCCGGCGATAAAACTATCGAAATCACCGCCGCAGCGCGCGGCCTGCGCCGACCCGCTGGCCAGACAAATGACGAAGGCGGCGGCGAGAAGCAGTCTCGGCATGTGGAAGCAATCCCCCCAAAATCCTGGCGCGAAGCAGCTGGTGATCATGCCCGGGAACGCTGCGAGCGTCAAAGCGCGAGACCTTGAAGCGCGAGACCTTGAGGCGCAAGGCTTGAGGCGCAAGGCTTGATCCGCATCAAACCGTCCCACGCCGTGTTTTCTAGATTGAGGCAAACAGGAGACCTCACATGACCGGAATTACCTTGACCTCCGAGCAGATCCGCAATGCCCCCGCCCCGGTGCGGCAATGGATCGAGCAGGAGGTGATCGCCGCGCTCGGCCTTGCGCCACCGACGCCGGTGGCCGCGCCGCCGCAGGCTGCCCATCTCGTCGCCTGCAGCGTGGAAGACATGGCCGGCGTGCTCGAGCACATCCGCGGCGTGCTTCCTGCGGTGAACGTGCTGTTCGAGCTCGGCCGCCCCGGCATCAGCTTCGGCCGCCCCGCGGTGATGACGTTCCGCCTGATGGACATCCTGCATCACACGCGCCTGCAGGACGTCGGCCAGGTCATGACGTGCCTGGAGATGATCAACCAGGCGCTGACCGAGGTGAAGAAGGACGCGTCGGTGCGGTTCTGCGGCTTCGACAATGAGGGCCATTGCCTGATCGCCCCGCAGACGCAAGAGAGCATCGCAACGCTGTGGCAGACCATGATGGAGCGCCAGCAGGCGGCGCAGGCGAGCGAGGCGGGCCACCCGGCGCCGGCGGCCTGACGGCGGGATGCGGTGGGCTTCCGAGGATTGAGTCCCAAAGGCCGCGACGCTGCCGCATGAGACGAGTGGTCCGCCACCCCTCCTCTTGCGCAGCGCCGTCGCGCGATGTGTCGAGCCAGCACGAAGCGATCAACCATGTCCGACCATCAGCCCGCTCAACCACCTCGCCCCACTCTCCTGCGCATCCCCCTGTTCCGCCTGCTCGCCATCAACCTCACGATCGGCGCCTGCGCCGCCGCGCTGCTGGTCGGCGGCCTGCTCTGGCTCAACCCCGGACATTTGCGCGAGCTGATCTTCGCCGATCGCGCGCCCGGCGTTGCGCTTCTCCTGCTGCTCGCCTCCTTCCTCATCACCTTCGGCTCGGCCGCGATGGGCAGCGCGATCATGGCGCAGGGACGCAAGGAGGACGGCGACAAAGGCGGCGGCCACGGATCGCGGCTCGCCGTGCGGGAAGTGGTGCAGCGCACGCGGACAAGGTGACATGCACGTCGCACGGCGCACGCCTGTAACATCTGTTATCACGTAGGCTGCTCGCAGGCGGGAAGGCGTGCAGGCCAACGCACTTTCCTACAAGGCGAAGCGTTCTCGCTGCATTGCGAGAGCCAACAAAATGAACAAAGTATTTCGACTGTCCAACTAACTACGTTCGAAACGCGTGACGGCGGCGCGCGTGATCGACGCATGTCTGATGCGCACGCTGCGACATCAACGCGCTCACGATTTACCTTGCCATCGTATGGCGAAGGCATTAGCATTCTATTTTAGGTTGTCGCCCTGCCAGCCCCGGCGACGCTGAAGACCAAGAATAAACGGCGGGCTTCGCGGCCCGCCGTTTATCGAGGGTTCCGCATCGGATCTTGCGAAGCGCCGGGCGCTTCCCTCCTGCAAAAGGGTTTCGTCGATCCGACGGCGCGGGGAGTTCCGCGAGGCCGCGGCTCCATGCCGACGACCGCCAAAGTCATTTGACTGCGGCGTCCTGATCGACGACAAGCCGCCATGGCCAAAAAACCCGGAACCAACCCCAAAGGCGAATTCGCCTTCTTCAACGTCGTCTATGAAGACGCTTCACAGCGCTCCAACCGCCGCGTGCCCGCCGAACTGCTCGGCGGCCTCGACGGCGACGAACCCGCCCGCGCCTTCATCATGGAGCAGGACCGCGAGATCGCCGAGAAGAGCGGCCGGCCCGCGCTGGAAATCAAGCGGATCGAACGGGTGGGGGCGAAGAAAAAGTAGGCTTTTCAGCTTCGCAATGACGAGAAGAAAAACGGCGAGCCAAGGCCCGCCGTTTTGTTCTGGATCGCTGACTACGATCAATTATCCAGGAAGCTCCGCAGCTTCCGGCTCCTCGACGGATGCTTCAGCTTGCGCAGCGCCTTCGCTTCGATCTGACGGATACGCTCGCGCGTCACGCTGAACTGCTGGCCGACTTCTTCCAGCGTGTGGTCGGTGTTCATGCCGATGCCGAAGCGCATGCGCAGGACGCGCTCTTCGCGCGGGGTGAGCGAGGCCAGCACGCGGGTGGTGGTCTCGCGCAAATTGGACTGGATCGCGGCATCGATCGGGAGGATCGCGTTCTTGTCCTCGATGAAATCGCCGAGATGCGAATCCTCTTCGTCGCCGACCGGGGTCTCCAGCGACAGCGGCTCCTTGGCGATCTTGAGGACCTTGCGGACCTTCTCCAGGGGCATGCCGAGCTTTTCGGCGAGCTCTTCCGGGGTCGGCTCGCGGCCGATCTCGTTGAGCATCTGGCGCGAGGTGCGCACGATCTTGTTGATCGTCTCGATCATGTGCACGGGGATGCGGATGGTGCGGGCCTGGTCCGCGATCGAGCGGGTGATGGCCTGCCGAATCCACCACGTGGCGTAGGTCGAGAACTTGTAGCCACGGCGGTACTCGAACTTGTCGACCGCCTTCATCAGGCCGATGTTGCCTTCCTGGATCAGGTCGAGGAACTGCAGGCCGCGATTGGTGTACTTCTTGGCGATCGAGATCACGAGACGGAGGTTGGCTTCCACCATCTCCTTCTTGGCCTGACGTGCCTCGCGCTCGCCCTTCTGCACGGAGTGCACGATCTTGCGGAACTCGACGATCTCGAGACCGGTGAGGGCAGCCAACTGATGCACCTCGTGGCGAAGGTCCTTGATGCGGTCCTTCTCATAGTGAACGAAGTTCTTCCAGCCCTTGGCCGACAACTTCGAGACGCGGTTGAGCCAGCGCGGGTCGAGCTCCGAGCCGGTGTAGTTGCGCAGGAAGTCCTCGCGCGCGACGCCGTGGCTGTCGGCAAGGCGCATCAGGCGGCCTTCATGCGAGACGAGGCGCTTGTTGATGTCGTAGAGCTGCTCGACCAGACTGTCGATGCGCGCCTGGTTGAGGCGCAGCGACTTCACCTCGACGATGATCTCGTCCTTCAGCTTCTTGTATTTGCGCTCCTGGTGCGGCGAGAGCGACTCGTTCTGGAGCTGGTTCTGGATGTCCTGCTCCTGAAGCTTGCGCAGCTTCTTGTAGCTGTCGGCGATCTTGTCGAAGATCTCGACCACCTTCGGCTTGAGCTCGGCCTCGATCGCCGCGAGCGACATCTGGTTCTCGAACTCGTCGTCGTCCATGTCGGCTTCGGCCGCAGCCTCGCCCGGATCCTTCTCCTCGCCCGCCTCGGCACCGCCGCCGGCAGGCGCGGCGCGGAACGGGGTCGGCGACGGGGGCGCGGCGGGCGGGGCGACATGCGCGGGCGCAGCGGCGGAGGAGGCGGCGGCCTCGCCGCCCTCGGCCGAAGCTTCACCGGTCTCGCCGCCGGGACCTGCGATCATTGCGGTGTTCATGCCGCCCTTGGCGTCGGGGCCGGCATAGGTCGCTTCGAGATCGATGATGTCGCGGAGGAAGATCTTGCCTTCGTTGAGCTCGTCGCGCCAGATGATGATGGCCTGGAAAGTCAGCGGGCTTTCGCAGAGGCCCGCGATCATCGCCTCGCGGCCGGCCTCGATGCGCTTGGCGATCGCGATTTCGCCTTCGCGGGACAGCAGCTCGACCGTGCCCATCTCGCGCAGATACATGCGCACGGGATCGTCGGTGCGCTCGCCCGGCTCGCTCTTCTTGACCTCGGTGACGGCCTTCTGGGTGACCTCGACGAGCTCGTTATCGGTCTCGTCGTCGCCCTCGTCCTTCTCCTCCTCGCCTTCGGTGTCGTCGGCTTCGGTGACGTTGATGCCCATGTCCGAGAGCATCGACATGATGTCCTCGATCTGTTCGGGCGAGGTCTGGTCGGACGGCAGGACTTCGTTGAGCTGATCGAAGGTCACGAAGCCGCGCTTCTTGGCCTGCTTGATCATCTTCTTCACGGCGGCGTCGGACAGGTCGAGCAAGGGCGAGGGCGCGTCCTGGGAATCCTTCTCCGGCGCATCCGCTGCCTTGTCGTCTTTTTCCTTGTCCTTCGCCTGCAGCGTCTTTGCCTTGGTGGCCATCCATTGCTCCTAAACGCGCTTCATGCGAGACGCTCGCCGCGCCTGCCTGAATTCACATGAACCTGTTGCTCGACGCTCTCGCTTCGGCAGCTCTCGACACGGAAAGGGCGGCGCACATATCTCTCGCCACCCCCAACTTTCTCTCGCCGGAATTGCCTAACGCTTCGTCAGCCTCTTTGTCGCAGCGGATGCAGGTGTAGTGCCAACAGCGATTGCGCGGATTCATTCCTGACGCGTCTGTTCTGCCTGCGGCCGCCTCTGGGCCAAAGTGCTACAAGACCGTTAAGCCTCGATTAACCCTGTTTTTGCCGCCAAACCTTGGATTTGGCGAGTCTTTTAGCGGTTCCGGCCCCGGCCGTCCGCATGATTCTTTCATCACATGCTCTTCTGGAACCGACCCGACAGCTCGCCAAAACCCTCGATCAGGGCTTCGGTGCCGTCGACTTCGCCTATCCGAGCCTTGACGTCACGCAGCCACGCCAAATTGGCCTCGCTGGGGTCCTCCCCCAAGGCCAGCTCGGCGTCCTTCAGCTCTCTAAGTAGTGAATGCCATTGCCGATGCAAGGCAACCAGCTGATGCCAGGTGGCAAGAACGTCGTCCCGTGCGGCGCCTTCGCGGGCACCCCACACCGCCGCGGTGGTGATGGAGCGCTCAACCCTTTGAAATAGCTGGGTAAATCCACCCTTCTCGAGGTCGGAGCGCATCTTCTCCGCCTGCTCCTCCGGGTCCGGAGAATGGTGGTGGTCGTTGGCGAAGGCGGCGATGATGCCCGCCCTGAGCTTGTGAGCCTCGGGATGGGCCAGCTCCAGGGCGGCGACCTCCTCGAGATGCTCATGCAGCAGCCAGGGGTGGTTGATCAGGCATTGCAGGATCAAGGCCTCCCGGCGGGAGATGGCGCTGCGCTGGCCCTTCATGATCGGGCTTGCCGCCAGCTGGGGGCTCGCCGCCTGGTAGGGACCGGAGGGGAGCGGGGTCGGACCGGGTGCGCCGCGGCGGCCGCCGCCGAACCCCTGGCCGCCAAACCCTTGGCCGCCCCCTTGGCCGCCGAATCGATTCGCACCTGCCCTCGGCTGGAATGGCCGGCCGCCGCCGGGGCGGAAACTGCCCCGGCCGCCAAAGCCGCGCCCACCTTCAGGCGCGAAGGTGCGCTGCAGCCGTTCGACGAATTCGTCCCGATAATAGCGCCGCACCACCTCATCGCGGATGCCGTTCGTGAGCTCCTTGATGCGCGCTTCAAGCGCGGCGCGGCGCTCTGGGGTGGCGAAATTGCCGCCTTCGAGCTCGCGCGACCAGATCATGTCGGCGAGCGGCCGCGCCGCCGCGATCACCTCCTCAATCGCGCCGCGCCCGCCGGAGCGCACGAGATCATCCGGGTCCTGCCCTTCCGGCAGCAGCGCGAAGCGCAGGCTCTTGCCCGGCGCGAGAAACGGCAGCGCGAGGTCGGCCGCACGATAAGCCGCCTTCTGTCCGGCGCGGTCGCCGTCGAAGCAGAGGATCGGCTCGTCCGCCATCTTCCAGAGCAGCGCGAGCTGGCTTTCGGTGAGTGCGGTGCCGAGCGGCGCGACGCTGCCTGCAAAGCCCGCGGTGACCATGGCGATGACGTCGACATAGCCTTCGACCACGATCAGCGTGCTGCCGTCATGGGTCGCCTTGCGCGCGGTCTGGTGGTTGTAGAGATTGTCGCCCTTGTGAAAGAGCGGCGTCTCCGGCGAGTTCAGGTATTTTGCCGGAACGTCCTTATCGAGCGCGCGCCCGCCGAAGGCGATGACGCGGCCGCGCAAATCGGTGATCGGAAACATCACGCGATCTCGGAAGCGGTCGTACGGCACGGGGATATCGTCGCCGCCAATCAACAGCCCGGTCTCGACCATGTCGTCGACGGAGACGCCGAGCTTGCCGAGATGCTCCTTCAACGTGAAGCGGTCGGGCGGGGCATAGCCGAGGCGGAACTGCAATTGCGTCGCCGGCGAGATGGCGCGGTCGGCGAGATAGCCGCGCGCCTTGGCGCCGACGCGCGAGGCCAATGTCTCCGCGAAATACTTTGCGGCGAGATCCATGACGTCGTGCAGTGAGCGGCGCCGCTGCTCCTGGCGCGCCGCATCCGGCGTCACCGCCGGCAGCGGCAGGCCCGCCATGCTGGCGAGCCGCTCGACGGCCTCAGCGAACGGCAGGCCGTCGGTCTCCATCACGAAGGTGATGATGTCGCCGTGCTTGCCGGAGGAGAAGTCGTGATAAAAACCCTTCTGGTCGTTGACGTAGAAGGACGGCGTCTTCTCCTGCTGGAACGGCGACAGCCCCTTCCACTCCCTCCCCGCCTTCTTCAGCTTGACGCGCTTGCCCACGACTTCGGAGACCGAAAGCCGGGCACGAAGCTCGTCGAGGAACTGGGGCGTGAAGCGCATGGGGGTGTGTCTAGCGCGAAACCGGGTGAGTCGGGCGAAGGATCAGGGATATAGGTGCGGGCCGGCCAAAGGCCAGGTTTGTCGGGCTTATCCGGGTTATTCGACCTATTCACAGGCCGAACCCGCGCCTCGAACACTTTCGCAAGCCTTGACGACTAGAATACGTTTGTATATACATGAATAGCGCAATTGTGCGCAACTAAAGAGGACCAACAGATGAAGCCGACTCAGAACAGGGAATTGAGAAAATGGCCGATGAGGCATCTGACCTTGAGTTCCTTTCACCTAAAGCGTTCGAATGGGACGATCGGAAATGCGCGCTGAATCTTGCCAAGCACGCTATCGATTTCGATGACGCCACAGACGTTTTTTATGGACCGATCATTCTTCGCCGATCGGATCGCAACAATGAGGAGCGCTGGACCGCTTTAGGTTATTCGGAGGATCGATTGGTTGTCGTGGTATTTGCGATGCGGGCGAATGTTATCCGAATAATCTCAGCACGTCGCGCAAGGAAAAATGAAGAAAGAGAATATCGTAACGCGAAAGTGGGGCGATCGCCGCAAGGGTAAGACTGACTGGGCACGCGTCGATGCTCTGACCGACGAAGACATCGCCAAGGCGGTTGCGGACGATCCTGATGCCGCCCCCATCGATATTGATTGGTCGGACGCGATTCTAGTGATCCCCCCTAAGAAGAAAGCCATCTCCATCCGCGTCGACGAGGACGTGCTCGACTTCTTCAAGCGCGAAGGCGATGGCTATCAGCGGCGCATCAATGCGGTGCTGCGCTCCTACATGCAGCAGAAGGCCAAGCCGAAGAAGCGGGCCTGAGCCGGAGCGAAAGCTGGCGAAAGAAGGTCTTGAACCGCGCCCGGTTCCACGCTTCCATACCCCCATGTTCAGGACCTTTCGAGGCGGCCACAGCGGGGGCTGGCGCGTGACCTCGATTTCGCCCGTGGCGGGCGAGCCCCTGCCCTTCGTGCCGGCGCTGTCGGTCACCGACAGCGAAGCCGTCTCATTGCCGCTGGTGCCCTCGCGCAATGCGTGGCGGCTGGTGGGTGTCGCGAGCAGCTTGCGCTACACAGAGCGGCCCGAGAAGCAGCAGCTTGTGGCCGCGCAGGCTGGTCTCGGCCGGCTGGAGGCAACGAGCGCTGCGCTGATTCCGATCCGCAAGTCGCAGGCCTGGTGGGAGCTGACCCAGGAAGAGCGCCGCAGGATCTTCGAGGACAAGTCGCATCACATTGCGAGCAGCCTGCGCTTCCTGCCTGCGATCGCGCGCCAGCTCTATCACTGCCGCGACCTCGGCGGCCCTTTCGACTTCCTGACCTGGTTCGAATTCGCCCCCGCGCATGCCGCGCTGTTCGAGGAGCTGGTGGCGATGCTCAGGGGCACCGAGGAGTGGACCTATGTCGAGCGCGAGGTCGACGTGCGCCTGGTGAAGGAAGTGCTGTCGGCTTAGAGCCTTTCCCGTTCCGATGGAATCGGAACGGGGCTCTAGACTCTTGTTTTGACGCGTTTTCTTGACGCGAACCGGTGTCCACTTCGCTCGAAAACGCTCTAGTGCTCCAGGAAACGGCCGGACTCGATGCGCGGCAGGCCCGTAACCGGCCAATTGTAGACGTAGGTCCACGCCTTCTCCGTGGCGCCGCCAGGCAGCGTCACGTCGACCAGCTGGCGCAGATATTCGGTCGGCTCCGGAAAGCCTTCGCCGCAGGCCTCGTACATGTCGAGCTCGCGCAGCAACTCGTCCGGCACGTGCAGGCGAAAGAGCTCGCCATGGACGAGGTCCGTCGACGCGTCGGAGAGCAGCAATCCCGGATAGTGCTTCACCAGAACGAGCCGACCGCGGCAGGTCGCTTCCCACAAGAATTCCGCATGGCCCGCGAGCAGCCGCGCCATCGGATGGTCGAAGCCACGCATCAAGGTGCCGTAGACGAAGAGGCGATCGGGGGTCATGGTGCTCTGACGTTGCGGCGTCGGTGCGATGCCGCTACTCCGTTTACACACGTTATCGTTTCATAGGCAATCAGGATGGACCTGCACACAGCCGAGGCGACCGATCAACTGCTCGGCGAGGGCGACATTCCGCCCGTGCATGAGGTGAATGCAGCAGGGACATCGCCCTTCCTGCTCACCGCGGATCATTACGGGCGGGTGCTCCCCCGCGCGCTCGGCGATCTCGGCGTCGCTGAAAGCGAGCTTGTCAGGCACATCGCCTGGGACATCGGCATCGCCGGCGTCGCCGAGCGGCTCGCCACGATGCTCGACGCGCATCTGGTCGCGCAGCGCTATTCGCGCCTCGTGATCGACTGCAACCGCCCGCCTGCGGCGGCAAGCTCGATCCCCGTGATCTCAGAGGCGACCGCCATCCCCGGCAACGAGAATCTGTCGGCCGCGGCCAAGGAGATGCGCCGGCGCGAGATCTTCGATCCCTATCACGGCCGGATCGGCGCCGCGATCGATGCGCGCGTGCAGGCGGACGAGCCGACGGTGCTGGTGGCGCTGCACAGCTTCACGCCCGTCTATCACGGCGATCCGCGACCCTGGCACATTGGCACGCTCTATCACCGCGACACGGTACTGCCGCGGCTGATGCTGCGGCACCTGCGCAAGGAGAGCGACCTCGTCGTCGGCGACAACCAGCCTTACGCGGTGAGCGACACCACCGACTACACCATCCCCGTCCACGGCGAGGCGCGCGGGCTGATCAACACCGGCATCGAAATCCGCCAGGACCTGATCACCGACGAGACCGGCCAGCAACAATGGGCCGAGCGGCTGGCGCGGATCCTTCGCGAGATCGAAGCTGAGCTGCGCAAGGATGGAAATGCTTGATGCTCACTTCGCCCGTGTCAGCGCCAGCCAGATGCCGCCGCCGATCATGAAGCCGCCGGAGATGCGCGACATCATCCGCGTGCGGCGGGCCGAGAAGAACTTTCGGGCGCGCCCGGCGGCGACGGCATAGAGCGCATCCGTCATCACCGCGGTGACCATGAAGGTGGCGCCCAAGAGCGCGACTTGCGGAAAGTGCGGCCGGCTCATGTCCATGAACTGCGGGATGAAGGCGCCGAAGAACACCAGCACCTTCGGGTTCGACAGCAGCACCAGGAAGCCCTGCAGGAAGAAGCCGCCGCGCGGCGGCGGTGGCGCCGCCTCGAGATCGACGCCCGCGACCGGCGCCCAGATCAGCTTGATCCCGAGCCAGACCAGATAAGCGGCGCCGGCAAAGCGCACCCAGTCGAACCAGTAGCCCATGGTCGCCATCAGCGAGGTGAGGCCGACCGCGACGATGCCGATCACGATGGCAAGGCCGGCCTGCGCGCCGGCAACGTTGGTGAGCGCCGCGCGCGTGCCGTGGCGCAGCCCATTGGCGATGACGAGAGTGACGATCGGCCCCGGCAGCAGCGCCAGCGCAATGCAGGCGGCGACGAAGGCGAGATAGGCTTGCATGGACATCATGGGGAGGACTCGCTGCGGTTTGCGCGCATTAATGCATGGCGGAGACGGGAACGGAAGACGGTGCCGCATGCGCTGTCTAGGCAAAGCTGGACTTGACATGCAACCATTTGGTTGCCTATTATCGCTGCCATGGATGAGGTCTTCAAAGCGCTCGCCGATGCGTCACGACGCTCGCTATTGGACAGGCTTCACGCCAGGAATGGCCAGACGCTGAACGAGCTCTGCGAGGGACTTGCGATGACACGGCAGGCCGTGACCAAGCACCTTGTCATTCTCGAAGACGCCAACCTGGTCACCACCATCAGGCACGGGCGCGAGAAGCTGCACTACCTCAACCCGGTGCCGATTCACCAGATCGGCGAACGCTGGATCCGGAAATTCGAGCGCGGCAAGCTCGCCGCACTCGGCGAGTTGAAACGCCAGTTGGAGAAGCGCGATGAGTAAGCCGCAATTCGTCTACGTGAGCTATATCGAGACCACTCCGGAAAAGCTGTGGGAGGCGCTGACGTCGAGCGAGTTCACCAGGCAGTACTGGTTCGGCGCCGAAGTGAAATCGGACTGGAAGGTCGGCTCCCCCTTCGCGCTCACGCTCGACGGCGAGGTCACCGATTCCGGCGAGATCTTGGAGGCCGATCCGCCGCGACGGCTGTCCTACAGCTTCAAGCACCAAAAGTACGAGGAGCTTCGCGGCGAGCCGATCTCGCGCGTCGTATTCACGCTCGAGCCTTTCGGCTCGCTCGTGCGATTGACCGTGCTGCATGACGGCTTCGTCGAGGGCGGCAAATATCACGGCGCCGTCTCCAATGGCTGGCCGGCGATCCTGTCCGGACTCAAGAGTCTCCTGGAGACAGGCAAAGTCCTCGCCATCCCCCGCACGGCCCTCAACAAGGGATTCGACGCAAAATGAACCTCGATCAGTTCAAGCCGCTCACGGTTTACACCATCTACATCGCCTCGACGGCGGACAAGGTATGGGAGGCGCTGACCTCGGCCGCGTTCAGCAAGCAGTATTTCTTCGGCAACGCCGTGGAGGTCGAGCCTCGCCTTGGCGGCGCGTTCATCGTGCGCACGCCTGATGGCGCGCTGCACATCAGCGGCGAGGTTCTCGCCTACGATCCGCCGCGGAAGCTCTCGGTTACGTTCAACGTGAACTGGCCCGAACTGGTCGAAAAGCTCGGCCCGACTCTCGTCACCTACGAGATCGAACAGGTCGGCGATGCGGTCCGGCTCACCATGAGCGAAGGCCACGACCGCCCGCTCAGTGACGACATCCTTGCAGGCGGGCGCTCCGGCTGGCCGGCGATCCTATCCAGCCTCAAGAGCCTGCTTGAGACGGGCAAGCCGCTGGTCGTCAAGCTCGGCCCGCCGCAGCGGATGCTCGACGCGCTGCAGGCGATCGGGATCAAGACGCCGTAGCCGCGACACGGTCGTGCCGGCGAAGGCCGGGACGACGTCAGATTTGCGGAACCGGCGCCACCAGGCGCCGATAAAGGTGCCAGGTCGCATGTCCAAGCACCGGCAGCGTCACGATCAGCCCGAGAAAGTAGGGCAGCGCCGAGACGATCAGCAGCATCACGATCACGGCGGCCCACGAGATCATCGGCACCGGGCTCGCGACAACGGCGCGCACGCTCGTCACCATGGCCGTGACGAAGTCGACCTCTCGGTCGAGCAGCAGCGGGAACGAGACCACGGTCAGCGAGAACAGGATCAGCGACAGCACGGCGCCGACAGCATTGCCGATGCCGAGGAACAGCAGGCCCTCGTTGGTGGTCAGCACCACCGTCATGAATTCCTGCAGGCTCGAGAACGAGGCATTGAGGCCGAGCAGCAGCGCGATCAGGAGCCGCACCTGGTACATCCAGACCACGAACACGAACAGCGTGACGAAGGCCATCCAGCCGATCTCGCTGCGCGAACGGATTGCTGACCAGATCGCACCGAATGAGACCGGCTCGCCGCGCTCGCGGCGGCGGCTGACCTCGTAGAGGGCGATCGCCACGAACGGCCCGATCAGCGCAAAACCGGCGGCAAGGGGATAGACGAGATAGACCATGCCGAAGGCGGTGAGACAGAGCATGATGGCGATGCCGCCGGCGGCGTAGAGCGCGCCGAAGCAGAGACCGTAAAGAGGCAGCGCCTGGAAATCACGCAGGCCTTCGACCAGCGCCTCGGCGATGTCGGTCGCCGCCACGGGACGCACCACCGGATCGACCTTGCCCGAGATGGACATCAGCTTCCTCCCTCACGCGATCTTCGCCGCGCGTTGTCGGGGCCGATGTTAGCTCGCTCTTTCAATCCTTGCACCAGGAGTTGAGCGGTCAGGAGATACCGCTATTGCTCAGCCTGGAGCATCGTGCTGGTCAGGCACGCGACACCAAAAGGAGCGCAACGCCGAGATTGGCCGCGAACAGGGCCGCGTCGATGACGAAGATCCGGAGCATCGGGCCCTTCAACACCGGCCAGTAGGCCACCCCGACGCGGCCTCCGCGCATCAGGACCGGGACGTTGTAGACGAACTGGCTGAAATGGCAGGCGGCGAAGAACAGGAACAGCGCGAGCTGCGCTTCGGTCGGCTGGAAGAAGGACGGACGGGCGGCCAGAAGATAGAGCGACAGCAGCCCGATCGGCAAATTCATTCCGCCCAGGAACGCCACGCTGGCCGCAAGGGTCGGCGCGATCGGGTTGCTGCGCTCTTCCCGCGGCAGCAGGATCTTCAGCGTGTTGGCCTGCGCGATGCTGAACTGGATGAAAGCACCGACGAACCAGAGCGTGTTGAGAAGCAGGATGAAATCCGAAAGACGCATGGCTATTTTCCGTAAAAGGCTTCGCTGCGCACGACGCGTCCCGTTTCGTCAAAATCCATGAACTCGCTGGCGCGCGTATCGCCCAGCTGCCACCACACCGTCAGTCGCGCGATGGTGTCGTCCCAGCTCCAGCTCAGGATCCTCAGGTCGGCGCTTTCGATGTGACCATAGGCCCTCCGCCAGTAGGCGCGGATGTTCTCTGTGCCGGCGACGGTCGGAGAACCCGTCAGTGTGAGAGCGAGAGGGCTGCGCATCTGCGCGTTGTCGGCGAAATGCGCGACGACCGCGTCGATATCGACCCTGCACCAATTCGCGCACCACGCCGCGACAAAGCGTTCGGCGGTCGCCCGATTCATTGCCTGTCCGCTCATGACACGGATCCTCCCTGGCTCGTGGCCGGGAAGGTGACAAAGCTCGCCCCTCATGTCAACCATGTTGACTTTACATTTCCGTCAGTTGTTGTCGGCGATCGCCTCCATCACGCCCATCCAGCCGGCCGCACCCGACGCGCCCGCGCGATCGAACGCTTCGCGCAGCACCTTGCGCTCGTGGTCGGAGGCCCGCTGCTCGATGCGCCGCCCCGCTTCCGTCAGGCGCAGCAGTTTCGAGCGGTGCTGCTCGGGCGAGCGCTTCGAGGTCAGAAGCTTGCGCTCCAAGAGCAGATTGAGCGGCCGGTTGACGGCCTGCTTGGAGATGCCGAGGATCTCGATCAGCGCGCCGATCGCGATGTCGGGCCGGCGCGCCACCACGTAGAGGATACGATGATGCGGACGCGACAGGCCCTGCCTGGCGAGATAGTCGTCGGCCTCCAGCGTCATCCCGCGCCAGCCGTAATACATGAGCTCCAGCGCCGCATCCAGATCGTGCAGCTTGTCGAGTGAAGCGCGGTGGAGTCCCGCGGCTCGAGACGCCTTTGCCATTGCAGGAAGCTAGCCCTTGTAAGATGTCAGCCTTTGGCCCGCAGCTCGCGCCGCAGCACCTTGCCCGTCGCCGTCATCGGCAGCGTCTCGGCGAACTGCACGAAGCGCGGGTATTCGTGGGCTGCGAGCTGCACCTTGACGAACTCCTGGATCTCGCGCGCCAGCGCATCGCTGCCGGCAAAGCCCGGACGCAGCACGATCCAGGCCTTGATCGATTCGGTGCGGATCGGATCCGGAATGCCGACGACGGCAGCCATCGCCACCGACGGATGCTTCATCAGCGTGTGCTCGATCTCGGAGGGACCGACGCGATAGCCGGCGGTGGTGATGACGTCGTCCTCGCGGCTGACATACCAGAAATAGCCGTCCTCGTCCTGCACGCCGAGATCGCCGGTCAGCAGGAACTCGCCGGCATATTTCTTCGCCGTCGCCTCCGGATTGCGCCAGTATTCGAGCATGGTGACGGGACAAGGCTGGCGCACGCCGATGATGCCGCGCTGTCCCCGCGGCAATTCCTCGCCCTTGTCGTCGACGATGCGGACGTCGAAGCCCGGCGTCGCCCTGCCCATCGAACCCGGGCGGATCGGAAAGAGATTCGAGTTGCTGCCGATCACGAGGTTGCACTCGGTCTGGCCGAATACTTCGTGGGCATCGATGCCGAAGGTCTCGCGCACCCAGCCGAGCAGTTCGCCACCGAGCGATTCGCCGCCCGTAAATATGCTGCGCAGCTTGACGCCGGGATGCTTCACGCCGGCCTGCCGCATCAGCTTCAGCGCCGTCGGCGGCAGGAAGACGTTGCGCACGCCGAGATCGGCCATCATCTGCATCGCCGCCTGCGGCTCGAACTTTCGCGCGCGGTGACCGACCAGCGGAATGCCGTGATACCAGAATGCGAACAGGCCGTTGATGAGCCCGCCGATCCAGGCCCAGTCCGCCGGCGTCCACATGAGATCGCCGGGGCGCGGCAGGAAGTTGTGACACATCTCGACATTGGGGAGATGACCGAGCACGACGCGGTGCGCATGCAGCGCCCCCTTCGGGTTGCCCGTGGTGCCCGAGGTGTAGATGATCAGCGCGGGATCATCGCACGAGGTGTCGACCCGCGCGAATTCGGGTGATGCGGCCTTCACCACGCGCCAGAACGACGTCGTCCCCGCGGGCGCCCGCTCGCCGACGACATAGACATTCTCAAGGTCCGGCAACCGGTCGCGGATCTTCGCAAGCTTCTCACAGCCCGCCTCATCGGTGATGATGGCCCTTGCTTGCGAATTCGACAGGCGAAACTCCAGCGCGTCCTCGCCGAACAGCGCGAACAGCGGGATCGAGATCAGGCCGGAGCGGAACGCTGCCATATGCGCGATCGGCAATTCCAGCGATTGCGACAGGAATACCGCGACGCGGTCACCCCGCACGAGCCCGTCCGCCTTCAGCACATTGGCAAAGCGGCGCGACATCTCGGCGACCTCGTCGAAGGAGGTGCGGCTGGTGGCGCCGTTGTCGTCGACATAGATCAGCGCGAGCCGCCCCGTTCCGTCGGCATGGCGATCGCAGCACGCCTCCGCCATGTTGAAGCGCGCCGGGATGTCCCAACGGAAATTGCGGTAGAGCTCGTCGTAGGTTGCGGCTTCGGTGAGCATGCGCTTGGTCGTCTTCCCGGTGTCTTGTTGTTACTGCGCAGTCTAGAGCCGCAAATGCGCGGGACAAGCCCCACGACGTCATTCTGGGGCGCCCGCAGGGCGAGTCCGGAATGACGGCGGAGGCTCACCGCACCGTCACGAAGAATTTCCTGACATCGCGCACGAACAGCTCCGGCTGCTCGAAGGCAGCGAAATGCCCGCCCTTCTCCATCTCGCTCCAGTGGGTGATGACCGGGAAGTTCGGCTCCATCCAGCGCCGCACCGGGGTGATGATCTCCTTGGGGAACACGGCGACGCCCGTGGGCACCTTCACCATCGGCGTGGTGCGGCGCTTGCCAAAGCTCTCCCAATAGAGCCGCGCCGAGGAGGTCGCCGTCTGCGTCGCCCAATAGAGCATGACGTTGTCGAGCAGCTCGTCTCTGCTGAAGATGTTTTCGGGATGCCCATTGCAATCGGTCCAGGCCCAGAATTTTTCCAGGATCCAGGCCGCCTGCCCGCTCGGGGAATCCGTGAGGCCATAGCCGAGCGTCTGCGGGCGCGTCGATTGCTGCTTGGAATAGCCGGAGTCGAGATCGACATAGTGCTTGAGGCCGGCCAGCGCGCGCGTCTCGTCCGCCGCTGGCTCGCCCTCGATGCGCGGCGGCGAGTTGAAGGACAACGTGATGTGGATGCCGGCGCAGTGCTCGGCATCCTGCGCGCCGAGAGAGCTCGTCACCGCCGAGCCCCAGTCGCCGCCTTGCGCGCCGTAGCGCGCATAGCCGAGCCGCTGCATCAGCTTCGCCCAGGTCGCGGCGATGCGGTCGACGCCCCAGCCGGTCGCCTTGGGTTTGGCCGAGAAGCCGAACCCCGGCAGCGAGGGACAGACGACATGAAACGCATCCGCGGGATTGCCGCCATGCGCAGCGGGGTCGGTCAGCGGCGCGATCACCTTCTGGAATTCGACGATCGAGCCGGGCCAGCCATGGGTGATGATCAGCGGCAGCGCGGACGGCTCCTTCGAGCGGGCGTGGATGAAGTGGATGTCGAGCCCGTCGATCTCGGTGGTGAACTGCGCGAAACGGTTGAGCTTCGCCTCGCGCACCCGCCAGTCGTAGTCATTCGCCCAGTAGGCGCAGATCTCGCGGATCCATTTCAGCGGCGCGCCCTGGCTCCAGTCGTCGACCAGCTCCGCCTCCGGCCAGCGCGTGCGGGCGAGACGCGATTTGAGGTCGGTGAGGATGTCGTCGCTGATGGCGATGCGAAACGGTTTGATGGCGGTCATCGTGCCTCCCCTTGTTCTTTCTTGTCATTCCGGGGCGCGCAAAGCGCGAACCCGGAATCCATTGATCAACAGAGTTGGCGACACGATGGATTCTCTGATGCGCAATTGCGCATCATAGCTCGTGCTCCGCACGCCCCGGAATGACGGCCTAGCCCGACAGCGCGGCCTTCACCAAGCCGGACGCCTTGCCAAAGTCCATCTGGCCCGCGTATTTCGCGCGCAGCATGGCGATCACCTTGCCCATGTCCTTCATGCCGGCGGCACCGGTCTCGGCGATCGCATCCGCGATCGCCTTCTTCACGTCCTCATCCGACATCTGCTTCGGCAGATACGCCGAGATCACCGCGATCTCCTCGCGCTCCTGGGCTGCGAGCTCGGCGCGGCCGCCCTTGTCGTAGAGCTCGACCGCCTCCTGGCGCTGCTTGATCATCTTCTGCAGCACGGCGAGGATGTCGGGGTCCGACAACGGCGGCTTGCCGCTGCCGCGAGCGTCGATGTCGGCGTTCTTGATGGTCGAGTTGACCATGCGCAGCGTGGACAGCTTGCGCTCGTCCTTGGCCTTCATGGCCTCCTTGACCGCATTGTTGATGTCGTCGCGCAGCATGGTCGTGATCCCCTCGAATATACAGCGCCTGATCTAGGCCGTTCGCGCCCCTGAGACAACCTCGGTTCCGAGCCATTCGGTGAGCGCCCGCACGGTCGCTTCCGGCTGCTCGGCTTGCGGCAGGTGCCCGCAACGATCGAGGATCTCGAGCCTTGCGCCGGCAATGCCTTCGGCCATCTCCTTCGAGAATGCATTCGGGATGGTGTTGTCGGCGTCGCCCGTCAGCACCAGCGTCGGGCATTTGATGGCTGAAAGCGTCGGGCGCGAATCCAACCGCGCGATGATCGCGGTCTGCTGCCGCAGATAGCCGTCGATACCGACATCCTCGTCCTGCGCATGCACCAGCTTGAGAATATCGGCATCATCGCGCCGGGACGGATGCACGAGCTCCGGAAAGCTTTCCTCGCGGATCGCGCGCAGCTCGCCGCGCCTCGCCCGCTCCATCAAGCTCAGGCGACGCGCGGTCGCCTCGGGCGTGTCGGGCCGCGCCTGCGTGTTGATCAGCGCGAGCTTGGCCACCCGCTCGCCCGCCTGGCGCATGATCTCGAGCGCGATGTAGCCGCCCATGGAATGGCCGGCGAGGGCGAAGCGCGGCGGCGCCTCGGCGAGGATCCGGCGGGCGATCGCCGCGATGCTGTCGTCGCGGATGTGGTTGGCGATCATCACGGGGCCAGAGCGCCATAGCGCCGGGATGACAGGGGCGTAGATCCGGGCCGAGGAGGCCAGCCCCGGAACCAGCAGAATCGGGGTGGTCTGGTCCATTATTGCCTCGCAAGCCCAGGAAATTGCCGGAAATTGTGCGGCCGAGCTTAAGTACCCCAGACGGGCTGTCAAATATGCAAAAACGCATGTGAATCGGCCCTTCTCCGCTTTGACGGCGGCGTCTGCGGGGACTATGAAACGCGCTCATGACACAACATGACAACGATCCCGCATGGCCGGACCACAAACCGACCGCGCTCCTCGTGCTTGCCGACGGCACGGTGCTCGAGGGCTTTGGTCTCGGCGCCGAAGGCCACGCCGTCGGTGAAGTCTGCTTCAACACCGCGATGACCGGTTACGAGGAGATCCTCACCGATCCCTCCTATGCCGGACAGCTCATCACCTTCACCTTCCCGCATATCGGCAATGTCGGCACCAACGAGGACGACATCGAAACGGTCAACATGGCCGCGACGCCAGGCGCGCGCGGCGTGATCCTGCGCACCGCGATCACCGATCCCTCGAACTATCGTGCCACCAAGCATCTCGACGCCTGGCTGAAGGCGCGCGGCATCATCGGCCTCTCCGGCATCGACACCCGCGCGCTGACCGCGCTGATCCGCTCCAAGGGCATGCCCAACGCGGTGATCGCACATTCCAGGACCGGCGAGTTCGATCTGCATGGCCTGAAGGAAGAAGCGCGCGAATGGCCGGGCCTCGAGGGCATGGACCTGGTGCCGATGGTCACCTCCGGCCAGCGCTTCACCTGGGACGAGACGCCGTGGCTGTGGGACCAGGGCTTCGGCCGGCAGGACAAGCCGGAGTTCAACGTCGTCGCCATCGACTACGGCATCAAGCGCAACATACTGCGCCTGCTCGCCGGCGTCGGCTGCAAGGTGACGGTGGTGCCGGCGACGACTTCGTCCGAAGATATCCTGGCAATGAAGCCGGACGGCGTGTTCCTGTCCAACGGTCCGGGCGATCCGGCCGCGACCGGCAAATATGCCGTGCCTGTGATCCGGGACGTGATCAAGTCGGGCACGCCGACCTTCGGGATCTGCCTCGGCCACCAGATGCTGGGCCTCGCCGTCGGCGCCAGAACTAAGAAGATGCATCAGGGCCATCACGGCGCCAATCATCCGGTGAAGGACGAGACCACCGGCAAGGTCGAGATCACCTCGATGAACCACGGCTTTGCCGTCGACGAGACGACGCTGCCGAAGGGCGCGACACAGACCCACATCTCGCTGTTCGACGGCTCCAATTGCGGCATCCAGCTCGACGGCAAGCCGGTGTTCTCGGTGCAATACCACCCCGAGGCCTCACCCGGGCCGCGGGACTCGCACTACCTGTTCAAGCGGTTCGCCGATTTGATGCGGCAGAAGAAGAGCGCATAAGCTCCCTCCGGCGGACGAGTCCGCCGGGGCCGGTCCTCACGGACGCATGAACATGAAGTCCGTGTCGGGATCGCAGTTCTCGGCGATGAAGCGCAGCTCCGCCTGGATGTCGGCGACTGACCTCGTCTCCAGATATTTCGAGATCACCAGATTGAGCAATGCCCGGCAGACGGCCTCGTGCCCGAGCCCGACTGTTTCTGCCTCGTCGACGGCCGCCGAGAAATGTCGCTGCGCAACCTCGGATGCGTACATGGCGTTCCCTCTCCTTCGCTTTGATTTGCGTGCCCGCCAATGGCCGCCTACGCCTTGATCTCGGTCAAGCCGGCGTATGGAGTGTCGTTTGGAACAAGAGGGCTTGAGCCCTCTTGATTCCGGTCGGTTGCCAGTGGGAGCCCCCATGTCCGTCGTCCGCGACAATGCCGAGCCGCTCGCCATCGTGTTCGAGGACGATGGCCTCGTGCCGAACAACATCCTCCCGTTCCTGGTCTACCAGGGCGCGGTAAGGCTCGATCCGAAGCATCCGGAAGCGACCATCGAAGACCTGTTCGAAGGGAACGGCTGGGGCGGCACTTGGCGCAACGGCGTCTACGATTATCTGCATTACCACGCGACGGTGCATGAGGTACTCGGCGTCGCGCGCGGCAGCGCCCGCGTCCGTTTCGGCGGCGACCGCGGCCGGGAGCTGGACCTCAAGGCCGGCGACGTCGCGATCCTGCCCGCCGGCACAGGGCATCAATGCATCAAGGCGTGCGGTGATTTCTGCGTGATCGGGGCCTATCCGCCCGGCGCAAAAATGGAGATCACGCGGGCGACGCCGGAGAACCATGCGGAAGCGCTGAAGACGATTCCGCAAGTTGCGCTGCCGCCGGCCGATCCCGTGACGGGCAAGAATGGAGCGATGATGAGGCTGTGGCAGTTGCCATAAAGGCGGTGCCGTAGGGTGGGCTCTTCTGTTTCCGCGGGCAGAGACAGTGGTGGGTTACACCCTGCAGATGCGCTTCGCGCTTCTGCAAGACTAACCCACCCTACGCAGTTCGCTACGCCTCGTTGCCGCCTTCCTGCCGTGTTGCCTCGAACAGGAACCAGGTGCGGCGCTCGGTCTCGTCGATGAAGTTTTCGAGGATGCTGGCGCTGGCGACGTCTCCGGCCTCGTCGCAGACGTCGTGCGCCTTGCGCATCGCAGCCGCGACATGCTTGTTGTCCTGCATCAGCTCGCGCAGCATCTCGCGCGGCGGGACGTAGTCCTCGTTGTTGTCCTTGATGGTCTGGAGCTTTGCGACCTGGCCGATCGACTTCAGCGTGGTCCCGCCGATCTTGCGGACGCGCTCGGCGAGCTGGTCGGTGGTGGCGAAGATCTGGTCGGACTGCTCGTCGAGCAGCAGATGATAATCCCGGAAGTGGCGCCCGCTGATGTGCCAGTGGAAGTTCTTGGTCTTGAGATAGAGCGCGAACGCGTCGGCCAGAAGCACGTTGAGCGCCTCCGAGACCTTCTTGACGCCATCCGACGACAGATCAGTGGGGGTATCGAGATCGGGCGAGACCTTGCTGGTTTTGCTCACGGGAAACCTTCCTGTTAGGACGCGGACATTGACGGCGCGCCGTCGCACCCCTAACGCAAGGCGGGCAGCGCCGGTTCCTCCATCGGAACCGTTTGGCCGGGACCTTCGAATACCATGGACGATTGGATCGATTATTACGACTCGACGCATACGATCTATGTCAGCAAGCTGCATCGCGACTTGCACTTCCAGATCATTGCGCGCGACATCATCGGCTACATCCCCTCGCCCGATGCGACGGTGCTGGACTATGCCTGCGGGGAAGCGCTGTCGGCGAGCCAGGTGGCAGCCGCCTGCGGCCAGCTGATCCTGGCCGAGCCCGCGCCGGGCGTGCGTGGCCGGCTGATCGCGCGGTTTGCCCCGAACACGAAGATCCGCGTCCGCTCGCTCGACGACGTCCGCAAGATGCAGGACCAATCGATCGATCTCGTCGTGATGAACTCGGTCGCGCAATACATGACGCCGGACGAGCTCGATGCCGCCCTCCTCAACATCCGCCGCATCCTGAAACCCTCCGGCAAGCTGGTGCTTGGTGACATCCTGCAGCCCAATGTCGGGATGGTCAGGGACGTGATGGCGCTGCTCGGCTTCGGCCTGCGCCACGGCTTCTTGAAGGATGCGCTGATCGGGCTGATCAGCACCGCGCTGTCGGATTACCGTCAGCTGCGCACGCGCATCGGGCTGCAGCGTTACAGCGAGGACGAGATCACCGCCAGGCTCAAGGCGGCGGACTTCGCGGTCCAGCGCGCCCACGGCAATATCGGCCATAATCGCTGGCGCATGACCTTCATCGCGGCCGCCTCTCGTCCGTTAAGCATAGCGGTCAGCCGAGCTGGCCTGTCGCCCCCCGATCGGTCATGATCGTCGCGGCCCGGTGGCGGAAGCGTCTACGCGGGAGCGGTGCATCGCTCTTTATCCTGGTTCAAATCCAGGCCGGGTCTCCACGCTTCGCCCCTGTGGGGCTACGCGTGGCGCAGCCACGCAAGACCCGTAGGGGCGAAGCGTGTCCGGCGTAGCTGGAGCGGCAGCGGAAGCGAAGACGGACTGCCCGCCCCGAGTTCAATCCACCTTTTTTACCACGTCACATCCGCCCATCAGCTGCAGCCGCCCGGCATCCCTGGCCGCGGATTTGAGCACCGCGTCGAGCAGGCCCGGGAACCGCGCGTCCAGATCCTCGCGGCGCAGCCGCATGAAGCGGTTGGTTCCCGCCAGGCGCGTCTGCATCAACCCGCATTCGCGCAGCTTGGCGAAGTGGTAGGCGAGGTTCGACTTGCCGCCGAGCCCGCTGAAGTCGCCGCAACAGAGTTCGCTGCTGACACGTTCTTGCAGGGCGAGCTGGTAGACAATGGCGAGCCGGATCGGATCGCTCAGGCAGTCGAGAACCATCGGCAGCTCGATCTGCTCGCGGGTGGGGTGGAGAGGTGTGCGGCTCATGTCCAGAGCATAGTGGCAGGGCCGCAGAGTTCAATAGTTCTTGAACTAATTGACCCCCGAAGCACAGCGTCCAATAGTTCAATAAACATTGAACATGGAGTTTGCGATGAGCGTGTTCTGGCTGGCCCTCGCGGCCTTTGCGATCGGCACGGAAGGCTTTGTCATTGCGGGACTTTTGCCGGCAATCGCCATCGACCTCTCGATTTCGGTCTCGGCTGCGGGCCAATTGGTCACCGCCTACGCCCTCACCTATGCGGTGGGCTCGCCGATCCTCGCCGTAACGCTCAACAATATCGACCGCCGCACCGTGCTGGCCCTGGCGCTGACCACCTTCATCGCCGGCAACCTCGCGGCAATGGTCGCATCCAACTATGCGCTGCTGCTGGCCTCGCGGATGCTGATGGCGCTGGGCTCGGGGTTGTGCATGCCAACGGCAATGGCGGTGTCCGTGGCGGTCGCTGCACCCGAGCGCCGCGGCCGCGCCGTGGCGCTTGTCACCTCCGGCATGACTGTTGCGACCGTGATCGGCGTTCCCCTCGGCAATCTCGTCGGCAGCGTGTTCGGCTGGCGCGCGACCTTTGCCATGGTCGCCCTGATCGGTGCCGTCGCGCTCGCCGGCCTCCTGCTCGGCCTGCCCAAAGGCCTGCCGCGGAATACAGCCTCGCTTGGCGAACGGCTGGCGGTGGCACGCCACGGCCACGTGCTGGTCGCGCTTCTGATCACGATGTTGTGGGCGCTGGGCGGCTTCACGGTATTCACCTATTTCGCAGTCCCGCTGCGCGGGCTCGGCTTCGACGCCTCGCAGATCAGCCTTGCCCTGCTGGTGTTCGGCGGCGCGGCCGCGATCGGGAACATGCTTGGCGGCGTCCTGGCCGACCGGCTCGGCACGCTTGCCACCGCCGCCCTCGGGCTCACCGGCATGGCGGCCGCCCTGATCCTGCATTCGCTGGCGCTGAAGCTGATGCCCGGACAGGCGCATTACGCGGTGCTGGGCGCGATCTTCCTCTGGGGCATCTCGGGCTGGGCATTCTATCCGGCCCAGCTCGCCAGCATTATCAGGATCGAGCCGCAGGCTTCGATAATCGCGCTCTCGCTCAACGCCTCGTCGATGTATCTCGGCTTCGCCATCGGTGGCGCGCTCGGCGGCGCGGTGCTGGCCACCCTCACGCCGACCGACCTCGGCTGGATCGGCGGCACGAGCGTTGCGGCCTCGCTCCTGGTGCACCTCGCCCGCGGTTGGCAGGCCCGGCCAAAACCGGTTAAAATTGCCGGTTGATGGGCGTTTTTCGGGGTTTCGCCGCCCCGAAAACTGGTCTAAGACCCACCCGCGCGCGAGGGAGACCACCGCGCGCGCGCATGATCCGCCAAAGTGTAGGCGGTTTGGCGTCAAGATCATGCGCTACTTTTTAGGAGTAGAAGCGCGATCGGACGCAAAACCGGTGGCCACTTTTGCTGATCGCGCTTCGGCCACAGGGGACGCGCAGCGAGCGCGCCCTTTTTTTGTGCCCAAATTCCACTTCGGCGAGAGTTGATGCCCAAACGTACAGACATCACCACCATCCTGATCATCGGCGCCGGTCCCATCGTGATCGGCCAGGCCTGCGAGTTCGACTATTCGGGCACCCAGGCGGTGAAGACGCTGAAGGAAGAGGGCTATCGCATCGTCCTCGTCAATTCCAACCCGGCCACCATCATGACCGATCCGGAATTGGCCGATGCGACCTATATCGAGCCGATCACGCCCGAGATCGTCGCCAAGATCATCGAGAAGGAACGTCACGCCATTCCCGGCGGCTTCGCGCTGCTGCCGACCATGGGCGGCCAGACCGCGCTGAACTGCGCGCTGTCGCTGCGCCGCCAGGGCACGCTGGACAAGTTCGACGTCGAGATGATCGGCGCAACCGCCGACGCGATCGACAAGGCCGAAGACCGCCAGCTGTTCCGCAACGCCATGGAGAAGATCGGGCTGCAGACGCCGAAGTCGCGGCTTGCCAACGCCTCGGAGCTGAAGAAGTCGTTCCGTGACAAATACCACGCCGAGCGCGAGAAGCTGTCGGGCGCGGCGCTCGATGAGCTCGACCGGCAATGGACTCTCGGCGAAGGCGACCGCCGCAAGCGCTATCAGGAATATGCACTGGGACAGGCGATGATGGCGCTGTCCGAGATCGGCCTGCCCGCGATCATCCGCCCTTCCTTCACCATGGGCGGCACCGGCGGCGGCATCGCCTACAACAAGGAAGAGTTCCTCGACATCATCGAACGCGGCCTCGATGCGTCTCCCACCAACGAAGTGCTGATCGAAGAATCCGTGCTCGGCTGGAAGGAGTACGAGATGGAGGTGGTGCGCGACAAGAAGGACAATTGCATCATCGTCTGCTCGATCGAGAACCTCGATCCGATGGGCGTGCACACCGGCGATTCCATCACGGTGGCGCCGGCGCTGACGCTGACCGACAAGGAATACCAGATCATGCGCGACGCCTCGCTGGCGGTGCTGCGCGAGATCGGCGTGGAGACCGGCGGCTCCAACGTGCAGTTCGGCGTCAATCCCGAAGACGGCCGCATGGTCGTCATCGAGATGAATCCGCGCGTGTCGCGCTCCTCCGCGCTGGCTTCCAAGGCCACCGGCTTTCCGATCGCCAAGGTCGCCGCGAAGCTCGCGGTCGGCTACACGCTCGACGAGATCGCCAACGACATCACCGGCGGCGCCACGCCGGCCTCATTCGAGCCGACCATCGACTACGTCGTCACCAAGGTGCCGCGTTTTGCCTTCGAGAAATTCCCGGGCGCCTCGACCACGCTGACCACGTCGATGAAGTCGGTCGGCGAAGTCATGGCGATCGGCCGCACCTTCCAGGAAAGCCTGCAAAAGGCGCTGCGCGGGCTCGAGACCGGATTGACCGGCCTCGACGAGATCGAGATCGAGGGCCTCGGCCGCGACGACGACAAGAACGCGATCCGCGCCGCGCTCGGCACGCCGACACCGAACCGGCTGCTCCAGGTCGCCCAGGCCATGCGGCTCGGCTGGTCGAACGAGGACATCTTCAAGTCCTGCAAGATCGATCCGTGGTTCCTCGGCGAGATGCGCGGCATCGTCGACATGGAGGAGAAGGTCAGGAAGAACGGCCTGCCCGGCAACGCCTTCGGCATGCGCACGCTCAAGGCCATGGGCTTCTCGGATGCGCGCCTCGCGGTGCTCGCGGACACGACGGAAGCGGAGGTGACGGCGAAGCGCCACGCGCTCGGCGTTCACCCCGTCTACAAGCGCATCGACACCTGCGCGGCCGAGTTCGCCTCGCCGACCGCTTACATGTATTCGACCTACGAGGCGCCGTTCGCGGGCGCGCCGGCGGACGAGAGCGCAGCGTCCGACAAGAAGAAGGTCATCATTCTCGGCGGCGGCCCGAACCGCATCGGCCAGGGCATCGAGTTCGACTATTGCTGCTGTCATGCCTGCTTCGCGTTGCATGACGCCGGCTACGAATCCATCATGGTCAACTGCAATCCGGAGACGGTGTCGACCGATTACGACACCGCCGACCGGCTCTATTTCGAGCCGCTTACCGCCGAGGACGTGCTGGAGATCATCGCAAAGGAGCGCAGCAAGGGCACGCTGCACGGTGTGATCGTGCAGTTCGGCGGCCAGACGCCGCTGAAGCTGGCGCATGCGCTGGAAGCCGCCGAAGTGCCGATCCTCGGCACTTCGCCGGATGCCATCGATCTCGCGGAAGACCGCGACCGCTTCAAGCGCGTGCTCGACAAGCTTCGCCTCAAGCAGCCGAAGAACGGCATCGCCTATTCGGTCGAACAGGCCCGCCTCGTCGCCGCCGATCTCGGCCTGCCGCTCGTGGTGCGCCCGTCCTACGTGCTCGGCGGTCGCGCGATGCAGATCATCCGCGAGGAGACTCAGCTCAACGACTATCTGCTCGGCACGCTGCCGGAGCTGGTGCCGGCCGACGTCAAGGCGCGCTATCCGAACGACAAGACCGGCCAGATCAATACCGTGCTCGGCAAGAACCCGCTGCTGTTCGACCGCTATCTGTCGGACGCGACCGAAGTCGACGTCGACTGCCTCTGCGACGGCAGGGACACCTTCATCGTCGGCATCATGGAGCACATCGAGGAAGCCGGCATCCATTCCGGCGACAGCGCCTGCTCGCTTCCGCCGCACTCGCTCGAGCCTGAGATGATCGAGGAGCTGGAGCGGCAGACCCGCGAGCTCGCCCTCGGCCTCGACGTCATTGGCCTGATGAACGTGCAATACGCCATCAAGGACGGCGACATCTACGTGCTCGAGGTCAATCCGCGCGCTTCGCGCACCGTGCCGTTCGTCGCCAAGGTGATCGGCACGCCGGTCGCGAAGATCGCCGCGCGGATCATGGCCGGCGAGACGCTCGCCGACTTCAAGCTGAAGAAGGCGACTCTCAAGCACGTCGGTGTCAAGGAATCGGTGTTCCCGTTCGCGCGCTTCCCCGGCGTCGACACCGTGCTCGGCCCCGAGATGCGCTCGACCGGCGAGGTCATGGGCATCGACCGCTCGTTCGCGGTTGCCTTCGCCAAGAGCCAGCTCGGCGGCGGCACGCGGGTGCCGCGCAAGGGCACCGTGTTCGTCTCGGTGCGCGAAAGCGACAAGACGCGCATCGCCGAGGCCGTTCGCGAACTGCATTCGCTCGGCTTCAAGGTGCTGGCGACGTCGGGTACCCAGCGCTTCCTGACCGACCAGGGCATCCCGACCGAGAAGGTGAACAAGGTGCTGGAGGGGCGGCCGCACATCGTCGACGCCATCACCAATGGCGACGTCCAGCTCGTCCTCAACACCACCGAAGGCCCGCAGGCGCTGGCCGACAGCCGTTCGCTGCGGCGCGCGGCCCTCTTGCATAAAGTGCCATATTACACCACTCTTTCCGGGGCCGTGGCGGCCGCGCAGGGCATCCGCGCCTATCTGGGCGGGGACCTTGAGGTTCGTACCCTGCAGAGCTACTTTTCGGAAACCTGATCCCTGGCGGCGGCGAGGCTTCCGCTAAGTGATTGGCAATGAAGCCACAATGGCCGGAGGAACTGTCCGGCCAGGTGGTGGTTTTGTTCCGGCGCCAAGCCCATATCTGTCAATCTCCGGCAGCCCTGCGTTGGGCTCCGGAAACACCGGCGAATCAAGGTTGCGGCGCCCATCCGCGTTTGCGGCGCACGATCGAAGGACGAGAGAGACGATGGAAAAGGTTCCGATGACCCAGGCCGGCTTTGTCGCGCTCGGGGAAGAGTTGAAGCAGCGCCAGTCCGTGGATCGTCCGCGGATCATCGAGCATATCGCGGAGGCGCGCTCGCACGGAGACCTGTCGGAGAACGCGGAATATCATGCCGCGAAGGAAGAGCAGTCCCACAATGAAGGCCGCATCGCCGAGCTCGAGGACAAGCTCGCGCGCGCCGACATCATCGACATTTCCAAGCTCTCCGGCGACACCATCAAGTTCGGCGCCACCGTGACGCTGGTCGACGAGGACACCGAGAAGAAGACGGTGTGGCAGATCGTCGGCGAGGTCGAGGCCGACGCCAAGAAAGGCCGCATCTCCATCACCTCGCCGCTCGCGCGCGCGCTGATCGGCAAGAAGAAGGGGTCGACCGTCGAGGTCAATGCACCCGGCGGCGCCAAGGCGTATGAGATCACCAAGGTGGAGTGGCGGTAAGGATTTGCCGCTCCGCTGAGACGTTTCGAAAAGGCAGCGCGACGCGCGGCCTTTTTGTTTCTGCGGGTTGCTGGACTTGTGATGAACACCGCTCACACACCCGTCATTGCGAGCGAAGCGAAACAATCCAGAATCTTTCCGCAGAGACAGTCTCCCAATGACGATGTGGATGCAGCGAGCACCACTCCATCACCGCCCCCCCCCGCGCAATGGCGTAGCCATTGTCGCTGGAGGTGCTCGCCTCTTCGAGCCTCGAAGGGCGACGGCCCACTGTTGCCGCACGCCGCTGCACCCGGGCCGCTCATCCTTCGAGGCTCCCGATGGTGAGCTCCGCGCCGCCCCATCACTCGCACCTCAGAGCCTGACCAAAAACCAGTCAGACTCTCAGGATGACGGGACCGATACGCAGAGTGTCAGGGCGAGCTCTAGAGCATGATCCGGAAAAGTGCGCAGCGGTTTTCCGAAAAGATCATGCTTAAACAACAACCTAAAGCGCGATGACGATTCATCCTAATCGCATCGCGCTTTAGCGTCGTCCCTTCACATCGAGCGGCACGGCCGCGTCGTACTTCGAATTGTGCAGCACCAGCGAGGTCCGCACGTTGCGGACATGGGGTGCGGCGGTAAGGTGCGTGACGAAATCCTGGAACGTCGCCATGTCAGGGGCGACGCATTTGAGGATGAAGTCGACCTCGCCCGACAGCATCCAGCATTCCCGCACCAGGGGCTCGGCGCGGACGAATTCCTCGAATGCCCGCAAATCCGCCTCGGCCTGGCTGGACAGGTGCACGGCCGCGAACACGGTGACGTCGAAACCGAGTTTGCGGGCGTCGAGCAGGCCCCGATAGCCGTGGATGTAGCCCTCCTCCTCCAGCGCCCGGACGCGGCGCAGGCAGGGGGGCGGCGAGATGCCGACGCGCTTGGCGAGCTCGACATTCGTGATTCGACCGTCGGCCTGAATCTCGGCGAGAATTTTCAGGTCGATCTCGTCCAGGTTCCGCGACACGTGATTGGAACTCCTGCCCTTTGAGGCGGTGTTGGGTGGGTTTGTCGGAATCCTCATAGCTCAGTCCGCACGGATAGCGCAATTTTATTGCGCGTGCAGCGCAATCGACTTTTGTTCCCTGTTGGAAAAATCCGCCGAGAGGGAATGCAATTCTTGCATAGCTCACCAGAAGGCTTAGATTAGCTCTGATATTTCAGCGCCTCCGCGAGGCCTCCCGGCACATTCCGCGCCCGCGCTGCAAATCCCCCGTGAAAGGCGTCCATCGAAATGTCCGCTCCTGTACATGCAAAGGTCGTCATTATCGGCTCCGGACCCGCCGGCTACACGGCGGCGATCTATGCCGCGCGCGCGATGCTGGAGCCGATCCTGATCCAGGGCATCCAGCCCGGCGGCCAGCTCACCATCACCACCGACGTCGAGAACTATCCGGGTTTTGCCGACGTGATCCAGGGCCCCTGGCTGATGGAGCAGATGGAGAAGCAGGCGGTCCATGTCGGCACCAGGATCGTCACCGACCTGGTCACACGACTGGAGACTGCGCAGCGGCCCTTTCGCCTCACCTGCGACAGCGGCGACGTCTATCTCGCCGACACCGTGATCCTCGCCACCGGCGCGCAGGCGCGTTGGCTCGGGCTGCCGTCCGAAGCGAAGTTCCAGGGTGGCGGCGTGTCGGCCTGCGCCACCTGCGACGGCTTCTTCTACAGGGGCAAGGAAGTGATCGTGGTCGGCGGCGGCAACACCGCGGTCGAGGAAGCCCTGTACCTCACCAATCATGCCTCGCAGGTCACCATCGTGCATCGTCGCGATCACTTCCGCGCCGAGCGCATCCTGCAGGAGCGCCTGTTCAAGCACCCGAAGATCAAGGTGATCTGGGACTCGGCCGTCGACGAGATCCGCGGCACCGAGAATCCGAACAAGGTCACCCATGTCCGGCTCAAGAATGTCAAGACCGGCGCGCTGACGGACGTGAAGGCCGACGGCGTCTTCATCGCCATCGGCCACGCGCCGGCCACCGAGCTGGTCAAGGACCAGGTCAAGCTGAAACCGTCGGGCTATGTCGAGGTCGCCCCGAACTCGACCGCCACCTCGGTACCCGGCCTGTTCGCCGCCGGCGACGTCGCCGACGAGACCTATCGCCAGGCCGTGACGGCCGCCGGCCTCGGCTGCATGGCCGCACTCGAAGCCGAACGTTTCTTGGCCCTTCGCGCCAGCGAGCGCGCGGCAGCGGAATAGAATCATGCCTCGAACACGCGACGGATTTACGGATATGGACTGGGACAAGCTGAAGGTGTTTCACGCAGCGGCGGAAGCGGGCAGCTTCACGCATGCCGGCGAGCAGCTCGGCCTGTCGCAATCGGCGGTGTCGCGCCAGGTCTCGGCGCTGGAGCAGGAGCTTTCGGTCTCGCTGTTCCACCGCCACGCCCGCGGCCTGATCCTCACCGAGCAGGGCGACCTGCTCTTCCGCACCGCGCATGATGTGTTCATGCAATTGCAGGCGGCGCGCGCCAAGCTGACCGACAGCCGCGAGCGGCCGAGCGGCGACCTCAAGATCACCACCACGCCCGGCGTCGGGATCAACTGGCTGATCCCGCGGCTCGGCGAGTTCACTGCGCTCTATCCCGAGATCCGCATCTCGCTGATCGTCACCGACGAGGAGCTCGATCTGTCGATGCGCGAGGCCGACGTCGCGATCCGCACCCGCAAGCCGACGCAGCCGGATCTTATCCAGCGCAAGCTGTTCGCGATGGGCTTCCACGCCTATTGCTCGCCGGAATACATCAAGCGCTTCGGCACGCCGCGCACGCTGGAGGAGCTCGACTCCCACCGCATCATCACGCTCAGCGACGGCAACTTCGCGCCGCATTTGCAGAACCGCAATTGGCTGGTCGAAGCCGGGCGCAACGGCTCCGGTCCGCGCGAAGCCTATTTCAGAGTGAACAACATCCTCGGCCTTGTGCGTGCCTGTCAGCAGGGGCTCGGCATCGCCGCCCTGCCCGACTATCTCGTCGAGGAGCAGAGCAAGCTCGTGCAGCTGTTCGGCGAGTCGGATTCGATCCAGCTCGACACCTACTTCGTCTATCCCGAGGAGTTGAAGACGGTCGCGCGCGTGCAGGTGTTCCGCGACTTCGTGGTGAGCAAGGCGCAGCGCTGGCCGTCCTGATTTCCGCATGACTGACATGCGGCCTCGGCTGTTGCTGCAAGGCACTCAGCAAGCCCATAATGTTCGCACGCTGAGCCTTCGCGTTGCGCATTTGTCCCCCTCCTCCAGTGGCGCGGGAGTTCAGTAATCCCTCTTGGAAGGTGATTGTGTCGGCCTCACGTGGCCAATACCTAAGCCGGGCCCTCGGGTCCGGCTTTTTTTCGTCGAAATGGACTTTCGCCCTCCGCGTGTGTTGACAGTTCCAGGCATACCCCGCATCATTTGCAAATGATCACGAAGTCGTGCGCAGTCATCTCGAAAAAAGGCCCCCATCCGGGGACCTCGGATTTTTGCGCGCACTAGGCTGACTTCGTCATCGCAGCAAATCCCGAAAACCCCGCCGCCTGGACGGGGTTTTTTCATGTGCCTCCGTCTCAGGTTTTTTCCCGAGAAGGAGATGGAACATGACCGGTCTTGAGGATCACTTGCACGGGCTGTGGCTGCCGCTGGTGACGCCGTTTCAGGGCGGCGCTCTCGACGAGAGGTCGCTGCGGCGGCTGACGCGACACTACAGCGCTGGCGCCGTCGACGGCTTCATCCTGGGGGCGACCTCGGGCGAAGGCATGACGCTGCGCGAGGCCGAACTCGAACGTCTCGTCGCCGTGGTGCGCGAGGAGATGACGGCGAGCAGCCTTACCGTGCCGATCTGCCTCGGGCTCTCGGGCGCGGACACCTCGCGGCTGAAGGAGCGCCTCGACGAGACCGCGGACTGGCCGATCGACGGCTACCTGATCGCGAGCCCCTATTACGTGCGGCCGTCGCAGCGCGGCCTGCTGGCGCATTTCGAGGCGCTCGCCGATCATGCCGCCTGGCCGCTGGCGCTGTACAACATTCCCTATCGGACCTCGGTCAACATCACCAACCAGACGCTGCTGCGGCTTGCCGAGCACAGGAACATCGTCGGCCTGAAGGATTGCGGCGCCAGCCGCGAGCAGTCGATCGCGCTGCTGCGCGACCGTCCCAGGGCATTTCGCGTGCTCACCGGCGAGGACGCGAAATATTTCGAGGCGCTCAGCGATGGCGCCGACGGGGGCATCGTGCTGTCAGCCCATGTCGAGACCGCGACGTTCGCAGCCGTCCATGCCGAGTTGAAGCGCGGCGACCGTGACGCGGCGCAGGCGCGCTGGAACGAGGTCGCCGGGCTGACGCGGCTGCTGTTTGCCGAGCCGAGCCCCGCGCCGGCGAAGTACTGGCTGTGGCGCAGCGGCCTGATCGACAGCCCCGAAATGCGCCTGCCGATGGTCGAGGTGAGCAGCGAGCTCGCGGCGGCGATCGATCGCGAGATCGAGCGACGGACGAGGGTCGCGGCGTAACCGCCCTCCTCAGCTTGACCTCACGCCGTCATTCCGGGTTCGCGCTACGCGCCCCGGAATGGCGGCGGCGGTGTGCGGCCTTGGTTAACCGCGCCCCAACGGCCTTCGCTGTTGCGGCATGGCGCATCCACGGCTCGTTTACGCAATGGCGCCTATCCTTCAGGATCTACAGAGGGGAAATGACCATGGGACATCGCATCCGGCCGACGGCCGCGCGGCAATTCGCACCGGCCGATCTCTTGCAGGGCATTCTGGTGGTGTCGTCGTTCGGGTTCTGGGCGGTGATGCTCGGCCTGATGCCGGTGCTGCTGTTTCGCGTTTGGCTGGTCGGCTGACCGGCGGCGCCGGAATGGTTAATCCGCGGTAGCACCTGTGTTCAAAATGCACTGGCAGCTGCGATCCGGATCTTAAAACATCCCTGATAGCACTGACGCCCACAAGCGAAGAAATCGCGGAGGCGTTCGTGAATAGTCAGAATGAAATGGCGTCGCATTACGACGCCGGACAGCAGGGCTTTACCACCGAGGATATTCTCTGGGCCGCCGGCATCTGGTCGGTGATCCTGACCCTGTCGCCGGTCATCGTGTTCTACATGCTGCTGGTGGCGTAGCCGGGTCTGGCGCCAGCGCGTCGTCCCGGAATGACGCGTGAAGGCGGAAACGCAAAAACGCGCGGCTCGTCCGCGCGTTTTTCGCCCTCTCGAAAATGACCAATGAAAATCAAGCCGCCTGCTTGTGCATTGCGCCGGACGCCGACGCCGTGCCGCGAATAGCCTTCACCGAGCGCTCGATCGCCGCCCACAGCCTTGCGATTTCCTGAGCCGCACGGCTCTCGGCCTGATACTCGCGCGCACCTTCGCCGTGGCTCAGCGCCATCAGCAGGTCCGAACGGTTGGTGATCTGGCCGCCCCACACCGGAGCACGGAATTTCGCCAGCGCTTCGCGGGCGATGGTCACGATCGGGCTCTCGGCTTCGTCGCGACGCGCCGGCGCACCGTTGAGCACGACCGCGTAGGGCTTGCGCGCGGCGCGGCACATCTGGATGGTTTCCTGCACCGCGTTGACGTCGAACACGCCGGGACGCGCCGGAATGATCACCATCGTCGCGTTGCGGATCGCGTCGTCGACGACGGCCGACAGGTTCGGCGGCGTGTCGATCAACACCCATTCATAGCCGTCGCGCTTGGCAGCGGAGACGATGCCGCTGACGGAGTTCACGGCGGCCTTGATCGGCGGCTCGTTGGTGCCACGCAGCTTGTGCCACAGCGTGAGCGAGCCCTGCGGATCCGCATCCACGAGCATGACCTGCTTGCTCGCCTTGATCTGCGCGGCGAGATGTGCGGCCAGGGTACTCTTGCCCGAGCCGCCCTTACGCGATGCAAAAACAATAACGTTCATACCTTCCGCCTCCAGATTGACCCCAGGCCGCGAAAATGAATCAGCGCGCTGATTCGGGAAAGAAAAATTTATCGAGGGTTGCGTTATGGCCACGAAATAACAAGGCGTGTTGGCTTTTGAGTCACACTGCGCCGTGTGACGTCACACACACAGGCTCCATGAAGCGGCGCGGCAGGGGCAATCGTGCATTCCTTGAGCAATGGAAGCGGGAAAATGCGGCTCGCAACCTGCCCGCGCAAAACCTGCCCCGACTCCTTTCCGTCCTGCGCAGGCCGTAATTGCCGCAAGCCTGCGCACCATGCATGCGAACAAAACGAGTCCGGAGGCTGTCGTGGAGCTGATGTCGCAACACGGAGCGAGGCGGAATGCGGGGAGCCTGGCACGATCGCGCCCGCCTTCCCGGCACGACGTCAGGGTTTCAAACCGGGAACGCGGCGCCCGCGCGCTCAGCCTTCGCTGGATTTCTTTCTGGCCACTTTCGGCGCCGGCTTGGTGGTCTTCTTCGCAGCCTTCGGCGCGATATTGGTCGGCTTGCCGGCGCGGGCCTCGCCCGGCTCGGGGCCGGAGCGGAAGAACACCCGGCATTGCGGCGAGAGCTGCGCCTTCTTCTTGATCATGCAGGCGGTGATGGCATCGACGTTCGGAACGAACTCGCTGCACAGCCGCATCGCATCCGGCGAGCAGGCCTGCTGCTCCTCCTGGGTGTAGGCGAAACCGGCGCGCGGCAGGGCCAGGACGGCGAGGGCGAGCGAAAGGCCTGCAACGGCCAATGACGTCTTCAGGCGAAATGCCGGCATCGATTCCCCCACATGTCGAGTCAGAGGGATAGTGGGTGAACGGCTGTTCGTTGGCAACCGAGGGGGGAAGCGAAAGCCGCGACGTGTGCGGTCTCGGCAACAGGGACGCGAGCAGCGCCGTCTTCCTCCGCTGTCATCCTCCGCCCCAGTGCGCACGTGCGCACAAGGCGGGGGATGACAGTTGTGGGTGGGGAAACGCCAAACACAAAAATGCGAAAACAACCCCATGCACAGTAGCCAAGCCGCTGCAAACACTCAGCATCCCAAATCTTAGGATTTCACGAAACCGGGTTTGACCCGTCGGGCAAAACAGTGGCATGATGGCATCATCAAGAAGATGCGCGTGGGGTGCTCGGCCTGTCTCCTGCGCCGGTCAAAAGCGTTGGAGTGGAGGCGATCGCATGGATGGGAATGAGGCGGAACTTCCGCTCTCGGGGGTGACGGTGGTCTCGCTCGAGCAGGCGATCGCGGCGCCGCTGGCCAGCCGGCATCTGGCGGACTGGGGCGCGCGGGTCATCAAGATCGAGCGGCCCGGAGCTGGCGATTTCTGCCGGGACTACGATCATGTGATGAACGGCATGTCGAGCCAGTTCGTCTGGACCAACCGTTCCAAGGAAAGCCTTGCCATCGACATCAAGAGCCCTGAGGGCCGCAAGGTGCTAGATGCCCTGCTGCCGCGGGCGGATGTGTTCATCCAGAATCTCGCGCCCGGCGCGGCGGAGCGGCTCGGCCTCGATGCCGCATCGCTCGTGCGACGATTTCCGCGCCTCATCGCCTGCGACGTGTCGGGTTATGGCACCGGCGGGCCCTACAGCGACAAGAAGGCCTATGATCTGCTGGTGCAGTGCGAGGCCGGCGTGCTCGCGATCAACGGCACCGAGGCGGAGCCTGCGAAAGTGGGCCTTTCCGTGGTCGATATCGCCACCGGCATGTACATCCTCAACGGCGTCTTGATGGCGCTGTATCGCCGCGAGCGGACCGGCAAGGGCACGGCCTTCCAGGCCTCGCTGTTCGATTCCATCACGGACTGGATGAGTTATCCCGCGTTCTACACCGAGAGCACGGGCCGGCCGCTGCCGCGCACCGGCGCGAAGCATGCGACGATCGCGCCCTACGGGCCGTTTCGCGTCGGCGACGGCAACACCATCTTCTTCGGTATCCAGAACGACCGGGAATGGCGGTCGCTGTGCCGCATCGTACTCGGCGATGCCGGCTTTGCCGATGACCTGCGCTTCCGCACCAATCCGCTGCGCATGCAGAACCGCGACGATCTGCAGGCGCATATCGAGCAGCGCTTTGCATCGATGACCAGCGAGGAGGTGCTGCGGCTGCTGGACGAAGCCGCGATCGCCAATGCGCATCTGAACTCGGTCGAGGCCTTCCTGAAGCACGAGCAGCTTCATGCACGCGGGCGCGTGCAGAGCGTGGGATCGCCGAGCGGGCCGGTGATGAGCTTCCTGCCCGCGCTCACCATTCCCGGCATGACGGCGCGGATGGATCCGGTGCCCGATGTCGGCGAGCACAACGAGGCCATCCTCGCTGAACTCGGCCTCGCCAAGGAGACATGACGATGGCCTCGCAGCGCCCGAGCCGGGCCTATCTGGCTGTTCCCGCGCATCGCGCCCGCCTCGTCGCCAAGGCGGCGGCGTCAAGCGCGGATGCCGTGTTCATGGATCTCGAGGACGCGGTGCCGCCTGCCGAGAAGGGCGTCGCGCTGGAGGAAGCGGTCCGGTCGCTGTCATCGCTGGACTGGGGCAGCAAGCGCGTCGCGGTCAGGCTCAATGCCGTCGACAGCCCCTCCGTCGGAGAGGAGATCCGCACGCTGGCGGCGCTTCCGCGGCTGGATGCGGTGATCGTGCCGAAGGCGGAGCGCGCCAGCGACATCGCCGCCATCGCCGGCCAGTTGCGCGCGGCGGCGCCGGATCGCGCTGCGCCTGTTACACTCGAACTGCTGATCGAGACCGCGCTCGGCCTCGTCAATGTCGACACGCTCGCCGCCGCGCATGACAGCGTGGCCGCGCTGCATCTCGGCGTCGGCGACCTCGCAGCCTCGCTCGGCGCCCGCACCTCCGACATCGGCATCTCGCCGGACGGCTACCGCCACGTCGGCTCGGCGCAAAGCGGCTACGCCACCGCGCCGCTCGACCTGTTCGCCTATCCGATGATGCGCCTGCTGGTCGCCGCGCGCGCGTTCGGCCTGCGCGCCATCGACGGCCCCTGCGGTGCGTTCCGCGATGCCAGGCTGACTGAGGCCAGCGCGCAAAAGGCCGCGGCGATGGGCTTCGACGGCAAGCAGGTCATCCATCCCGACCAGATCGACCCGACGCTGCGCGCGTTCACGCCGTCGGCCGAGGAGCTGGCCCAGGCGCGGCGCGTCGTCGAGGCGATGGAGCAAGCCGAGGCGAAAGGACAGGGCGCGGTGACGCTGGACGGCAAGATGATCGACTATGCCAATGTGCGGATGGCGCGCCGGATCATCGAGCTGGGGTCTTAAGCGCGCATGGCCACGTTGCTGATCGTCGCGCCGGTATTCGCGCTGATCGCGGCCGGCTATGCGTCGGTGCTGTTTCGCTTCGTCTCGGAGAGCGCGCATAAGGGCATCAGCGAATTCGCCTTCAGCATCGCGATCCCTGCCCTGCTCTTTCGCACCATCGTCGTCTCGGAATTCCCCGACGTCAGCCCCTACCGGATGTGGGGCGCCTATTACGGCGCGCTTGCGATCACCTGGATCGCGGCGCTCGTGATCTCGGCGCTGCTGCGCCGCCAGCGCGGCGGCGGCGAGGACGGCGTCGTGTTCGCGATCGGCTCGGTCTACGGCAACATCGTGATGCTCGGCATTCCGCTCGTGCTCTCGGCGCTCGGCAACGAGGCGGCGGGGCCGATGGCGCTGATCCTGTCGGTGAACACGCCGCTGCTCTGGCTCTGCGGCACGCTGCAGATGGAGTTCGTCAGCCGCAAGCACACCGGCTCGATGCTGACGATCATCTGGCCCGTGCTCGCGGATCTCGCGCGCAACCCCTTGATGCTCGCGATCGGCTTCGGCGTGGTCTGGCGCTTCACCGGCCTCGGCCTCACTCCTGTCGTCGACCGCACCATCGAGCTGCTCGCGCAGGCGGGATCGCCGACGGCGCTGATCGCACTCGGCATCAACCTGTTCCGCTTCGAGGTGAAGGGCGAGAAGCCGAGCATCCTGGTGATGTGCGCGCTGAAGCTCGCGGCCATGCCGGCGGCCGCCTTCGTGCTGGCCAGACTTCTCGACCTGCCGCCGGTCGCCGCCGGCGTCGTCGTGCTGTTCGCGGCGATGCCGACCGGCGCGAATGCGTACATCTTCGCGGTGCAGTATCAGCGGCTGGTGAACCCGGTGTCGGGCGCGGTGGCGCTGGGCACGCTGCTGGCGGCGGTGACGCTGCCGGTGGTGGTGTGGCTGGTGGCGGGGTGAGGCGTCCGGGGTTTTACGTCGACGCCGAACGGCCTCGCCAAGGCCGACAGCCGATCAGCGCAGGCCCAGAAACGAGAGCACCGCACCAATCACGACGATCAGCCCGATGACATAGATAATTCCGTTCATAGCTCAGCTCCCTCAGCGTTATCTGTCCTGCCGCATCTACAAACACCTGGGGTCATGAAAAGGTTCGCCGGTACATCTCGCCGTTTTCTGCCAAAACCGGGGAACGAAAACGAACGATCCCGCTACGGCGCGCTGGCGCCCGCACCATCTCGCGAGCATTTTGCCTTTGCACGCAAAGGTGGCTAGACTGACCGGATACGTGTTGCAGGGAGGGTAACATGGCACAACGCGAAGAGATGCTCGCATTGATCAGGACCGCTTACGCCGCGCGCGGCAAGGGCGACGTCGAGGGCTTGGTGACGGCTTTTCATCCCGAGGGCCACTTCACGTTGATGGGCGACAAGAGCGCGCTCGAACTGACGGGGCGCATGGAGGGGCACCCGTCCCTGCGCGGAGCTTTCACTCAGTTCACGGCTACCTTCGGCTTCGAAAGCCGCGAGATCCTGGCTGAGCTGGTCGACGGGGATCGCGTCGCAGTCCATTCCCGGGTTCTCGTTCGATACAATCCAAGCGGAAAGACTTTCAGCACCGAGATCCTGGACCTGTTCAGATTTCAGGATGGCAAGATCGCTGAGTTGATCGAGTTTGCGGATACCGCGCAGATCAAGGCGGTGATCTCCTGACGAATTGCGATGCCAAGTGCGATGACAGTGTAATTGGCCCGGACCTGCGCGCCAGATAACGCGCCGTGGAGATTGGTGCACTGTCACCGTAATGGCTCATTGTGCTGTTCGCGGCAATGCCGACCGGCGCGAATGCGTACATCTTCGCGGTGCAGATCAGCGGCTGGTGAACCCAGTGTCGGGCGCAGTGGCGCTCGGGACGTTGCCGCGTCGTGGTGTGGGTGGTGGCGATGTAAAGGACCGCGAGTGAAGTTCTCACGGATTTGGGACGCACAAAGCCTTTTCCATCGTGGCAGATGTACCCCACAGTGCTTTTAGCGAGTTCATTATTATCCGGCACGAAAATGATCGAGAAATTATCAGTCACCTTCGAAAGGCAAGTCGAACGCATCCATCAGTTGCTGGAGCGTAGTCCCTCAAAGGTAGTTTGGAACGACAAGATACCTGACCCCGACAACCCGGATCAACCGCGGCAGATTGACATCAGCATCGATCGAGATGGTGAGAGAGTACATGTGGAGTGCCGCATACACAGCAGCCCCCAGGACGTGAAATGGATCGAAGAGCTGATCGGCCGTCGAGCCAGCCTTCGCATTGACGTCATGATTGCGGTTTCGTCGTCTGGTTTTACGGATGGCGCCCAAAAAAAGGCCGCCGCCTTCGACATCAAACTTAGAACATTGTCGAAATTGACTGATAACGAGGTTCTTCTTTGGGTCGATCCCGCAAAGGCGTGGCTAGTCTTCTACGAGTTCGCAGACTGTCAACTATTGATCGAGATGGACTGTGCTGCCCTGCCGGAGCCTATAGCCCTAACCAAGGAAGATGGCACCGCCGTCGAGTGGCGCCCCCTGTTCGAAACAATCATGAAGATGCTCGACGATTCTCCCGAGCTTGATCATGAAGAAAGAGCCTTCGGATTAGACATCCAATCGGCACCCATTCTCGTCGGCGGCCAAAAGCCGAGCGGGATGACGTTCAGAGCTCGGACACGTAGGCTGAAGAAGTCCGTGCGGCTAACTTCGATCCTTCAATATGCTGATCCTCACTCTAAAGATGGGACCTCGGTCTACGTCCAGAAGCACGCAGACGATACCGTAGAGATAATCCGATCTGCAGATCAAGCCGCACTGGTATCTGATTCCACTAGCGCTGCGGTGCCGCCGAACTCTCTCTTTCACAGTGTACTGTTGGACTTTATCGAACCGACGAGCGTGAACTGGGTAAAAGTGGTGAACCCCCAGCTTGCGATGCAATTTGATGTCCAGATCGGGCTGATAATCACCTTTTGCCGTTAGGGCTGCACCGCGAACAAAAGGACATTGAACCTCAGTGGTAGTGAGCCCAAGCCAAAGTCGGGAAGTGAGGATAGGTGAACCCCATCGTCAGTCGGATACCCACCTGATGCCACGGTATGTACCATCTGGAGCTATGGCCCATGTCAGGTCCCACGCTGCGCCGAACGAAATCGATGCTGATTTGAACGGAAAGCGATTCCGTCGGGACCTGAATTGTCAGGACCTCTGAGTCCCAACGTCCTCTCAAAGAGCCGATAGCAGTTCTAAGACTGTCGACGGGACCTGACGTGGCTCTTATCCACTTTGTTTCGCTCTCCTGCTGGAGCATCAGCGGAATGTCAGCGATACCTTGAAAGGAAGCGTCCTCCGCTCGCTGACCTTGGCTCTTTAGATGGAAATAATTCGGTGCGTGCCAAGTCAGATGCGGATTGACCACCTGTTCTGCTGCAGAGGGATCCGAAACAATCTCGAATGAAGTCCTTACCCGGTTGTAAACATTCCAAATCCCAATGACCGCTTCAAACTTTGGCGCAATAAAAGTGTTGTCGCAAAGGCCGAACGATATATCGCCGCTCTTTTGAAACGAGAGCCAGCCTATTCTGACACGCCTAGTCGGTGTGTCACAGCATAGCGACTTGAGCACCATCGCCTCCAAGGACTGATCCATCACGGCGCACTTGCTCGTGCGGAGCACACTAGACCAGACGCACTTCGGCAGAGATGTGGAGGGTTACAGCGCCTCTGGACTTTGACGATTTCAGATCGGCTATTGAAGCCGCTGGTACAGTTGGGTGGGCTCGAACCACCGACCTCCTGTTCCACAGACAGGCGCTCTAACCAACTGAGCTACAACTGCATCCTGGCGAGCCGCGCCTTGGGACGCCCTCAAAAAAGGGCCGGTGCCGAGGGGGCTGGACGGGGCGGAAACTAGGTGCAACGGCCCGGTTTGGCAAGGCCGCAATGGGGCGAAAAACCTGCGGAAATCACGTTCGGTGCGAGGAAATCCCCTGCTCCGCTTGCGGGCACCGCATCTGATGCCCGCGCTTAGGGCGCTTACGCTTCCACAGCGTCATGGCCGGGCTTGTCCCGGCCATCCACGCCTTTGCGCGAGCAACCCAAGAACGTGGATGCCCGGGACAAGCCCGGGCATGACGACGTTTCCGGATTTCCATGTGCGCCAGCGGGAGAGCCGAAGAAAAAACCCGGGCCTTTCGGCCCGGGTTTCGTTGGCTCAAACCAGCCTCACCGCTCAGGCGGCGGACGAATAATATTTCGAGGCGGAGGCCTTGATCGGCTCGGCGGTCTCATTGGCGACGCGCTGGGTGAGCTCGACCAGCTCCTTGGCCTGGGACTGGAAGGTCTCGAGCTGCTTGCGGGCGTGGCCGGTCCACAGCTCCATCGCTTCCGACGGCGACTTGGCGCCGAACAGCTGCTGGGCGAAGTCGAGCTGGGCGCTGGAATTGGCCTTCATGAACTCGACCAGCTTGGCGGTGTATTCGCTCGCGCCCTTGGACGCGCAGGTGAACACAGCCTCGACGGTGCCGTTGTGGGTTTCGGCGGCGTCCTTGAACTTTGCGTAGTTTTCGCGGGCCTGCGACACGCCCTTTTCGGCGAACGCACGCATCTGCTCGGGAACCTCGAACGGGATGATCGAGGCAGAAAACGGATCAGTCGCACCTGTCATGGTTGTCCCTCACGCTAATGAAAAAATCGAGTGAGCCTTCTGGCGCGCCCGCCGGCCCCAATTCTGGGCCTTCGCATTCAGCGGGTACGACGACTGGAAACGCAAAACGAATGAGTGGCTCGCCCGGCGCCCAGCACCATGACTGCCTATCATGTCAACATTGTGCATCGCAACGCGCCACAAGGGTGCGCCGCGAAATTTAATCTAGGTAAGGGTGAGGTTCCGGATCGGAGGAACCGGGGGTTGAGGTAGCCGGGTGCGGGGCGCCGCGGCGACTTTCTTACCCTCCCCTGGAGGGGGAGGGTCGATCGCGCGCAGCGCGAGCGGGGTGGGGTGATCTCTCCACGCGGGCACTGCTTGTGCGGCACGGCTTCGTACCGCCCTGCCCGGCGAATCCCTTGGATGCAGCGGCGCTGCGGCTTGCGGGGTCTACAAGATTAAGGTTATCGCGCTTAGGGTGGCCCTTCCGGGCTTGCGGCCGTGGACCTGCCCGCGCCTCTCGGGCGATAACTCTTTCTTAAGGCTGTCATTCCCGGCAGCCGCCACACCTGATGCGTGAGCGACAGCCGGCCCTATGAAGCATTCGGATTTCCAGTTGCGAGGTGTGGGCGATCCGCGGCTGGCCGTGCATGCGACCTCGCCGCTGGCGACCTGGCTGTGGTCGATCGACGGCTCGCGCGTGCTGTGGGCCAATCCGGTCGGCGCAAACCTGTTCGGCGCGGCGAATGGCGCAGCACTCGCGGACAAGGTGTTCGGCCCGGCGGACAGCCATCGCCGCCAGGTCGCCCGGCTGGCCCGCCAGCTGCCGGCGAACGGCACGGTGCGGCTCGAACGGCTGCGCGGCTTCGGCGCCCGGTTCGGCACGCTGATGACCTGCGCCTGCGCGCGGCTCGATTTTGCCGATGGCGGCCATGCCATGCTCGTCACCGCGATGGATCCAACCTCGCGCCCGATGCCGCTGGTCGAGCGGCTGTCTCGCCTGGTCGCGGGCGCCAAGGTGCCGATGGCGGCGTTCGCGCCGGACGGACTGTTCGTCGGGGCGAGCGAGGCCGCCCGCGCCCTGCTCGGTTTCCGCGATCTCGGCGAGGCCGGCCTCGACCGGGCGCGGAGCGATGCGCTGGCAACCGGCCGCGCCGCGACGCCGATCGGCATCGGCCAGATGGTGCTGCAACGGGTCGGCGCGGGTGCCGATATCGGCCTGGTCGCGCTGATCGAGCCTGGAGCTCAGACGGCGACTGCGCGCGATGCCGCGCCCGAGGTCGCTGCCGCCGAGCCTCCGGCCGCAGTGCCGGAGGACGCACGGCCTGCGCTGCCGAACGCGGCTCCGCCCGCGATTACGCTGTTCGACGCCTTCACCGACCCGGCCGAAACGGCTGGACCAGCCGGGCCCAAGACTCCGGTTGAAAAGACTCCGGTTGAAAACATCCCGGTTGAAAACACGCCGGTTGAAAACACTCCGGTTGAAAACCCCTCCCAAGCCATTGTGTCGCCGCAGGCCGAAGCGATCAAACTAGGCATGGTCGAGCCGCCGTCGGACCAGGAGTCCTCGGGCCAGCAAGAGCCGCCCGCACCGCGTCAGCATCCGCTGCGCTTTCTCTGGCAGATGGATGCAGAGGGCCGCTTTGTGCTTCTCTCCGACGAGTTCATCCGCCTGATCGGCGCGCACACGGCCGGCGGCTTCGGCCGCCCCTGGCGCGAGATCGCCGAAAAATTCCCGCTCGATCCGGAGGGGCGCGTCGCGCAGGCGCTGGCCAGCCACGACACCTGGGCCGGCATCACCGTGGACTGGCCGGCCGACGGCGGCACGCATCTTGCGGTCGAGCTTGCGGGCGTGCCGGTCTACGACCGGATGCGCAACTTTGCCGGCTTCAAGGGTTTCGGCGTCTGCCGCGATCTCGACGGCCTCAACCGGCTCGAGGCGCTGCGCCGCTTCGAGCTGCTCGTCGCGCCGCCGGCGCAGCAGGGCCTGTCCGCCGACGCCGTCGAGCCCGATCCGGAGGAGGCCAAAGCCGAGACCGAGCCCGAAGAGAAGCCCGAAGCAGCGGCAGCGCCTCCGCCGATCGAGCCGCCGCCCGAGCCCGAGCCAACATCCGAGCCTGAACTGCCAGAGCCCACAAGCGACGCGAATTCACACCCAACCGATCTGGAAACGCCCGTGGAAACGCCTCCCAATGTCGTGCCGTTCCGCCCGCCCGGCGATACGCGCTCCCCGACGCTGACGCCTGTCGAGAACAGCGCGTTCAACGAGCTCGCGCGGCAATTGTCCGAACGGCTCGAACGCGAGCGCGAGACGATCGCGGCCGATGCGGTCGAGCCGCCCGCCACGGAGGTCGCGCCCGAGCCACCATTGCCGGAACCGGAGGCGCCGCAAGCCGCAGTCGAATGGCTGACCGAGCCCACCCCGCCGCCGCGCGCCGAACCCAGGCGCGACCGCGCGCTGCTCGATCTCTTGCCGACCGGCATCCTGATCTATCGGCTCGACCGCCTGCTCTACGCCAATCCCGCCTTCCTCGCGCGCATGGGCCATGCCAACCTCAGTGCGCTGGAGGATGCCGGAGGGCTGGACGCGCTCTATGTCGAGCCGGGCGTGTCGTCGGCCAGCAGCACATCGCAAGGCGGCACGCCCGTCACGATCAGCGCGACGGTCGCGAACGGCGAAGAGCCGCTTGCGACGACGGACGCGCATCTGCACACGATCGACTGGGACGGCGAGAGCGCGCATGCGCTGATCTGCGCGCCGCCGCAGGCTGTGCCTGTCATCGCAGAGACCGTTGTCGCCGAGACCATCGTCGCCGAGTCCTTCTCCTACGCGCCCGAGCCCGAGCCCTCCGCCGGCGAAGCCGAGGCGGAGGATCTCGCGGCCATCCTCGACACCACGGCCGAGGGCATCGTCATGTTCGATGCCGAAGGCAACATCCACGCCTGCAACCGCAGCGCGGAAGCGCTGTTCGGCTATGACGGGCAAGCGCTGCTCGCGCAGAACCTGATGACGCTGTTCGCGCCCGAGAGCCAACAGATCGTCGCCGATTATCTCGAAAGCCTGAAGAGCCAGGACATTGCGAGCCTGCTCGACCACGGCCGCGAGGTGCTGGGACGCGAGAAGAAGGGCGGCGTCATTCCGCTCGCGATGATCATGGGCCGCACGCGGCCGGACGGCCCGAACTTCTTCGCCGTGTTCCGCGACCTCTCGCAGAGCAAGAAGGGCGAGAGCGAGCTGACGCAGGCGCGCCGCCTCGTCGAAGGCGCGGCCAACGCCAAGGCCGACATGCTGGCGCGGATCAGCCACGAGATCCGCACGCCGCTCAACGCCATCATCGGCTTCGCCGAGGTGATGATCTCCGAACGCTTCGGCGCGCTCGGCAACGAGCGCTATGGCGAATACATGAAGGACATCCGCGCCTCCGGCGAGCGGGTCATCGCCATCATCGACGACCTCCTCGAACTGTCGCGGATCGAGACCGGCAAGCTCGACCTCACCTTCGCCAACCTCAATCTCAACGACCTGGTCGAGGCCTGCGTCGCGGTGATGCAGCCGCAGGCCAATCGCGAGCGCATCATCATCCGCACCTCGCTCGCGCATGCGCTGCCGCAGGTGAGCGTGGATGCGCGCGCGATGCGGCAGATCACCATGAATTTGATCTCGAACTCGATCCGGCTCGCCAGCGCCGGCGGCCAGGTCATCGTCTCGACCGCGCTGACCGACCGCGGCGAGATTGCCTTGCGCATCCGCGACACCGGCCACGGCCTCACCGAGCGGGAAGTCGCCGCCGCAATGGAGCCGTTCCGCACCCCGCCGCCCGGCGATGCCGCGGACAGCTCGGCGCTGAGCCTGTCGCTGACCAAGGCGTTGGTCGAAGCCAACCGCGCCCAGTTCAACATCAGGAGCGCTGCCAATTCCGGCACGCTGATCGAAGTCGTGTTCGCGCCGGCGCTGGCGAAGGCGTAGAGCGCGTCCTCCGGTCCGACCTCTGCCTTCGCGAGAGGTGAAGCAAAGCTGCTGCGCAGGAGCTAGTTCCAGAGCCGGCCTCTGCTGCGATCACCTATTGCTTCGCCGGCGGACCGCTCTTGTTGCCCGGCAGACCCTTGATGTGCGCGGGGTCCTGCTCCTGGACCGAAAGATTATGGGAAGCTGAGCCGACTGTTCCCTTCTTGGCGGGCGGACCGCTCTTGCTGCCGGGTTCTCCCGGGATGCCTGCGCCTGAATTCTGCGCGCTGGGGGAGCTGGCAACACTACCGGTGGCATCGGCACCGGTTCGATCGCCCGGCATGGTTGCCGCCGCGCCCGGCTTATCCTGCTCTCTGACATACCCCGAGGCGCCGGAGTTCTCCGTTTTGATGCCCTTGTCCGCCTCACTCTGCAGGTTCTGGTTCGGTGTTGTCTGCTGTGCGATCGCCGGCACCGCCAGGAGCGGGATCGTCGTAAGGATTGCTGCCATTGTTGAGCGCATGAGCTTTCTCCTCCATTACTCCGTCGCGCTTTAACGCCCGGCGAGGCAAAGATTTCCGGCGCATCGCGAATAAGCTTCGGCGAGGTTGTCGTGGGCCGGCGCGGGGCCGCGATTGGCCCGTCCATGCGTAGCCGTCACGCCGCACGAACAGTTTCCAAGAACTACCCTATGCACGGTGAGATACACGCGTACGGTCAAAAAAACACGGCGCCGGTGGCGCCGTGCTTGCCTGGATTGAAGTGACGGCGGCAGTCCGGATCAGCTGTAGATCTCGAACAGGCCCGCGCCGCCCTGGCCGCCGCCGATGCACATGGTCACGACGCCCCACTTGGCCTTGCGACGCGCGCCTTCCTGCAGCAGATGGCCGGTGAGACGGGCGCCGGTCATGCCGAAGGGATGGCCGATCGCGATCGAGCCGCCGTTGACGTTGTACTTGGCGGGATCGATGCCGAGTTGGTCGCGGCAATACAGGCACTGGCTGGCGAAGGCCTCGTTGAGCTCCCACAGATCGATGTCGTCGATCTTGAGCCCGGTGCGCTTCAGGAGCTTCGGGATCGCGAACACCGGGCCGATGCCCATCTCGTCGGGCTCGCAGCCCGCGGTCGCCCAGGCGACGAAGCGGCCGAGCGGCTTCAGGCCGCGCTTCTCGGCGTCCTTGGCTTCCATCAGCACCACGGCGGCGGCGCCGTCCGAGAGCTGGCTGGCATTGCCGGCGGTGACGAACTTGCCGGGGCCCTTCACCGGCTCGAGCTTGGCGAGACCTTCCAGCGTGGTCTCCGGCCGGTTGCACTCGTCGCGATCGACGACGTAGTCGACGATGCTCTCGGCCTTGGTCTGCTTGTCGACGACCTTCATCCTCGTCTTCATCGGGACGATCTCGTCCTTGAACTTGCCGGCCTGCTGCGCCGAGGCCATGCGGCGCTGCGATTCCAGCGAGAACTCGTCCTGATATTCGCGGCTGAGCTTGTAGCGCTCGGCGACGATGTCGGCGGTGTCGATCATCGCCATGAAGATGTCGGGGGCGACCTTGAGCAGTTCCGGATCGATCGATTCCTTCGGCGTGCCGCCGCCCGGAATCGAAATGCTCTCGACGCCGCCGGCAACGATGCAGTCGGCACCGTCGGAGCGGATCGAGTTGGCGGCCATCGCGATGGTCTGCAGCCCCGAGGAGCAGAAGCGGTTCACCGACACGCCGGCGGTGGTCTTCGGCAGGCCGGCGAGCAGCGCGGCCTGGCGGCCGATGTTCGGCGCGCCGTGGGCGCAATTGCCGAGATAGCAGTCCTCGACATAATCCTTCTCGACGCCGGCGCGGCTCACAGCGTGCTGGATGGCGTGGGCCGCGAGCGACATCGGCGGCGTGATGTTGAACCCGCCGCGGCCGGACTTGGCGAGGCCCGTGCGCGCATAGGAAACGATGACGGCTTCACGCATGTGTTTCTCCCTTTCGAACGATTGGTACGGAGCATAGTTACGAGGCGTTCTGGGCGCCATTGGTACACAAAGTTCGACGGCCGCGGGAAAATAAAAACGCCGCCTCCGTTGATGGAGGCGGCGTTGTTCCGCGCGTCGGAATATATGGTATGATGACCGTCATTCCGGGGCGGCTCGAAAGAGCCGAACCCGGAATCTCGAACTTCCGGGTTCGATGCTTCGCATCGCCCCGGAATGACGGCCTCTCAGAACGTCAGCGCCTTGGCCTGCTTGACCTGCGGCAGGCCCTGCACCTTGGCGAGCAGGTCCGCCGGCACCGCGCCGTCGACCTCGACCAGCGCGATGGCATCGCTGCCGGGCGCGGCGCGGCCGAGATGGAAGGTGGCGATGTTGATCTTGGCGTCACCCAAAAGGCTGGCGAACTTGCCGATGAAGCCCGGCTTGTCCTCGTTGGTGACGTAGATCATCGACTTGCCGAACTCGGCATCGACGCGGATGCCCTTGATGTCGACGAGGCGCGGCTTGCCGTCGGCATAGACGGTGCCCGAGACCGACCGCTCCTGCCGCTCGGTGGTGACGGCGACGGTGATCAGGCTCTCATAGTCGCTCTGGGCCGCGCGCACGATCTCGTCGACCACCATGCCGCGCTCCTTGGCGATGACGGGCGCGGACACCACGTTGATCTCGCCCAGCATCGGCCGCAGCAGGCCGGACAGCACGGCGGAGGTGATCGCCTTGATCTTCATCTCGGCGACGTGGCCCTCATAGGTGATCTCGACCTTGAGGATGCCGGTCTCGGTGAGCTGGCCGGCGAAGGAGCCGAGCTTCTCGGCCAGCGCGATGAACGGCTTCAGCTTCGGCGCCTCTTCGGCCGTGATCGAGGGGAAGTTCACGGCGTTCGAGATCGCGCCGGTCAGGAGGTAATCCGACATCTGCTCGGCGACCTGGAGCGCGACGTTCTCCTGGGCTTCGGTGGTGGAAGCGCCGAGATGCGGCGTGCAGATCACGTTGGGATGGCCGAACAGCACGTTCCTGGTCGCGGGCTCCTCGACGAACACGTCGAAGGCGGCGCCCGCGATGTGCCTGGAATTGAGCGCATCGACCACCGCCTGCTCGTCGACGAGGCCGCCGCGGGCGCAGTTGATCAGGCGCACGCCCTTCTTCATCTTGGCGATCGCGGCCGCGTCGATGATGTTCCTGGTCCTGTCGGTGAGCGGGGTGTGCAGCGTGATGAAATCGGAGCGCTTCAGGAGATCCTCGAGCTCGACCTTCTCGACGCCGATGTCCTTGGCACGCTCCGGCGACAGGAACGGATCGAACGCGATCACCTTCATGCGCAGGCCGAGCGCGCGATCGGCGACGATCGAGCCGATGTTGCCGCAGCCGACGACACCGAGCACCTTGCCGGTGATCTCGACGCCCATGAAGCGGTTCTTCTCCCACTTGCCGGCCTGGGTCGAGGCGTCGGCCTGCGGGATCTCGCGGGCCAGCGCCAGCATCAGGGTGATGGCGTGCTCGGCGGTCGTGATCGAATTGCCGAACGGCGTGTTCATCACGATGATGCCCTTGGCCGTGGCGGCGGGAATCTCGACATTGTCGACGCCGATGCCGGCGCGGCCGATCACCTTCAGCTTCGCCGCCTTCTCGAGGATCTTGGCGGTGGCCTTGGTCGCGGAGCGGATCGCAAGGCCGTCGTAATTGCCGATGATCTCGGCGAGCTTGTCCTTGTCCTTGCCGAGGTTGGGCTGGAAGTCGACCTCGACACCGCGATCCCTGAAGATCTGAACGGCGGCGGGCGAGAGTGCGTCGGAAATGAGAACTTTGGGTTTGGTCATGGGGATGTGTCCTTCACACCCTCCCCTGGAGGGGGAGGGTCGGCGCGAAGCGCCGGGGTGGGGTGAAGCTGCAACAAAGAAGATTGCCGGTGCGCCGTGTGGAGAGATCACCCCACCCCGCCGCACCTGGCGGTGCATCGACCCTCCCCCTCCAGGGGAGGGTAAGAAACTTACGCCGCCTTGGCGAGCGTGGCCTTGGTCTCGGCGAACGCCCAGTCGATCCACTGCGTCAAGAGCTCGACGTCCTTCGCCTCGACGGTGGCGCCGCACCAGATGCGCAGGCCGGCCGGCGCATCGCGGTAGTACGCGAAGTCGTAGCCGGCGCCTTCCTTCTCGACGAGGGCAACCAGCTTCTTGGAGAAGTCGGCCTGCGCGTCGTCCGAGAGCGAGGTGATCGCGGGATCGGTGAACTTCAGGCACACCGAGGTGTTGGAGCGGATCGAGGCGTCCTTGGCGAGGAAGTCGATCCACGGCGTCTTCGCCTTCCAGTCGGCGAGCACCTTGGTGTTGGCATCGGCGCGCGCGATCAGCGCCTTGAGGCCGCCGATCGACTTGGCCCAGTTCAGCGCGTCGAGATAATCCTCGACGCAGAGCATCGACGGCGTGTTGATGGTCTCGCCGACGAAGATGCCTTCGTTGAGCTTGCCGCCCTTGGTCATGCGGAAGATCTTCGGCAGCGGCCAGGCCGGCTTGTAGGTCTCGAGCCGCTCCACCGCGCGGGGCGACAGGATCAGCATGCCGTGCGCGGCCTCGCCGCCGAGCGCCTTCTGCCAGGAGAAGGTGACGACATCGAGCTTGGCCCAGTCGAGCGGCTGCGCGAACGCTGCGGAGGTCGCGTCGCAGATGGTCAGGCCTTCGCGGGTCGCGCTGATCCAGTCGGCGTTCGGCACGCGCACGCCCGAGGTGGTGCCGTTCCAGGTGAAGACGACGTCGCTCTTGGGATCGACCTTGGAGAGGTCGGGAATCTCACCATAGGCTGCATTGAGCTTGGTGACGTCCTTGAGCTTCAATTCCTTGACGATGTCGCTGACCCAGCCCTCGCCGAAGGATTCCCAGGCGAGCGTGGTGACGGGGCGCGCACCGAGCAGCGACCACAGCGCCATCTCGACCGCTCCGGTATCGGAGGCCGGCACGATGCCGATGCGGTAATCGGCGGGCACCTCGAGCACTTCGCGCGTCAGGTCGATCGCGAGCTTGAGCTTGGTCTTGCCGACCTTCGCGCGATGCGAGCGGCCGAGCGCTGCGTCCTTGAGATTTTGGGCATTCCAGCCGGGGCGCTTGGCGCAGGGGCCGGAGGAGAAATGCGGCACGGTCGGCCGCGAAGCGGGCTTCGCTACAGTCATGATCTACCCTTCCAGATAGTAAGCCTCCCGTTGGGGGGAGGTGTCCCGCCGCGGCTGATACGGGAAACGGGTAGGCCAGTCAAGGAAGTTCCGGGGCCTCACGGGCGAGTGATGGCTCCTCGGGTGCGATCTTCGGAGATTGGACGACGGCGAGCGCATTGAGCAAGTCCGTGGCATCGCTGATCAATTGCGCGGCCCTGCGGCGGCTGCCGACCTTCAAAATGCATTTGTCATTGGCCTGCACGACGTAGTCGTTGCCGACCTTGATCATTGAATAGCTTGTCATCGAAATCCCCGAACCGACCGAGCTCGGTGCCAGAAGCTGCCGTAGCACCGTTCGCTCCCGATTCAACGTGAACGACGGCTGAGTAGTTTACCGCCCATTAAGATGAACGAATGCGCAATCCGAATTTGCTGATCGCGCAAGGCTCGCGGCCAGCGCCCCATTTCGATACAATCGGAACGGGACTCCGGATTCGCGTATTGACGGGTTTTCTTTGCGCGAACCGGTATCCACTTCGCTCGAAAACGCTTCCGCTGCCTCAAAAGCGGACAGTCATGCCCACATGGCTCGCGGCGAACCCGAGCCGCTTGTAGAAGCGCTGCGCATCGACGCGCGTCTGATGCGTCAACAGTTCGACGAGATTGCAGCCGCGCGCCTTCGCTTCCACGACCGCCCATTGCACCAATTGCTCGCCGATGCCGCGGCTGCGACAATCGGAAGCAACGCGAACGTCCTCGAGCAGGCCGCGCACGCCGCCTTGCGAACTCAACCCCGGCAGGATCGCGAGCTGCAGGCAGCCGACCACCCTGCCCGCGCTCTCGGCAACCACGAGCGTGAGATTCGGATCGCGCTCGACCCGTGCGAATGCGTCGTAATAGGAGGCGGGCAACGGATCTTCCACGCGTTCGCGCGCGCGGCCGAGATGATCGTCGGCGAGCATCGCAACGATCGCGGCGACGTCCTCGCGGCGCGCGGGACGGATGGAGACGGTTTCGGCATTCATGTCATACAACTCCGGACTCAGCGCGCCGGCGAAAGGCCGAGAAACGCTTCGACTTCGCCGATCCAGCGGCGGACGGACGCATGGCGGCCGAGATCGAAGCCACCTTCATGCGCGAGGCGCGTATAGGCGAGCAGCGACACGTCCGCGAGCGAAACCTCATCGCCGGCGAAGAAGCGGCTGCCGGAGAGATGCTGCTCCATGCGGTCGAGCGCCGCATGTCCGCGCTTGACCTTCTCGGGATCGAGCTCGGATACCCTCTTGCCCAGGTAGACGAGGAGGAAGCGGCACACCGCGATATAAGGCTCGTGGCTGTACTGTTCCCAGAACAGCCATTCGTCCATCTTGGCCGCAGCAAAGGCGTCGCGCGGAATGAGCGCACTGTCACGGGCTAGATAGCGGATGATGGCGTTGGACTGTGCCAGCGTGCGGCCGTCGTCAAACTCGACGGTCGGCACCTGGCCGGCACCGTTCATCCTGAGGAATTGCGGTGTGCGCGTCTCGCCCCTGCTTGTGTCGATCTCGATCCACCGGTAGGGCACTGCGAGCCTGTCGCAGACCCATTTCACCTTCAGACAGTTTCCGGAATTGCTGTCGCCGTAGATCTTCATCGCCGCCGCCCCGTCTTCGGGCGACAGAGCATCAGGAGGCGAGGAGGCTGTCAACAGGAAGCGGACGGCTCAGAACTTGTAGCCGAGCCCGACGCGCGCGTTGTTCAGCGTGACCTGCGTGTTCATGACGGGCGAGAATCTCACATATTCGTATTCAACGCGCGCGAACAACCCGTCCCAAATGCAATATTCGATCCCGAGGCCCGCGGTCCAACCCACAGCGAAGGCGTTGGTCCTGTGCTGGCTCTGAGTCTGCGACTGCGCCGGAACAGCGTACGTAGTGGCCGTAGTCGTACCGCCTGCGTCCGTCACGATCTGCGTGAGCGTCACATCGCTCGTCACCGTGCGGGAGACGTCCATCCGCCCAACCGCGGCGCCGAAGAAGGCGTACGGCATAAAATCGCCACCATCCCAACCCACGCGGCCACGGAGCGAAATCATGTCCTTGACCTGCGCCGCGGCGGTCCCGGTCAAAGTCACGTTATAGTTGTCGGTCGTGCCGGCGGGCGGATTATCGCCGGGCGGGTTGGTGATGACGAGCGCGTTGTGACCACTCGTCTGCGTGTGGAGATTGTTGAAGTAGCTGTAGGTGCCCTCGAGACTGAGAATGGCATCGTACCATTGCCAGTTGCGGCCGACGAAGCCGCCGAAATTGACGCCTTGCGTGTTGGTCTTGCTCATGAGCGACCAGTTCGCGGTCGGTTGCTGCAGAACGCTGTCGCGGAAGATGTAGTTTGTGAGGCCGACCACGCTTTGGCTGAAATCGGTCGCGTCGGTCGTGTAGCCGGCGCTGCCGCCGACATAAGCGCCATCCCAGTTGCGGGTCGTCTTCGACAGGCCGTCGGTAAAGCCGCCGCGCAGCACGGGCAGGTCCGGCATGTCGGCCGCGTGCGCGGCAGACACCGTCCCCAACATCGCCGCCGCAACCATCAGCCTACGCATCGCAACGCTCCATCGGACTCGAACTGTTGCGATGATCATGGCCTGTTAACCTTAACCAATGGTTGCGTCAGGGCGTTTTCGTCCCTGTCGGGCCATGAAAAATCCGCAAAGCAAAACGGCGCGGGATGATCCCGCGCCGTTAGGAGACGTTAAGCGATGAGGCTGCCGATCAGCCCTTGGTGACGAGCGGCGGCGGCATGTAGGCCGGCGGGCTGTTGAGATCCCAGCGCACGCCGAGCTTGACGTCGTGCGAGGTGAGTTCCTTGATCTTGATCGAGGTCGGGCCGGAGGCGCTGTTGTCGAACAAACGGTAGTTGCCGGGCGCCGCATCGCCGAGATTCATGTAGCTGTAGGCCAGTTCGACGGTGAACCCGGGATTGACCTTGTAGGCGAGACCGGCGTGGGCCGCCCAGGCGAAGTTCCACTTCCCGTTGTCGGCGAAGTAGGCGACGCTGTTGTTGAGGCCCGGGCTGTATGACACCCCGTCGTCGCGGAAGCCGCTGATCTTGTTGTAGGAGCCGCCAACACCGGCACCGATGAACGGGGTGATGCACCACCAGGTACCGAGGTCGACATAGGCGTTGGCCATCACGACCCACTCGGACTTGCTGCCGGTGTAGTTGTTGACGCCGACGAAGCCGGGTCCAACCACGTTGTCGCTGCCGTGCAGGTTCGCCTTGCCGCGATACTGGCCGATCACGTCGGCACGGAACCAGTTGTTGAAGCGATAGCCGACGCCGAGGTCGAACAGCGGCGAGGAGTCGAAGCCGAGGCCCTCCGTCGTCTTCGAATACCCGGCCGGCAGGGCGCTTTCGATGCTCTTGGCACTCTGGTTGGTCATGCCGATGTCGCCGCGCAGATACCAGCCGCCGAAGTCGGCGGGCGGAGCGGGCGGCGCGTACATGGGAGGGGGCGCGGCGATCGGCATGTCGGCGGCGAACGCCATCGACGAGATCAGGGTTGCCGCACCCGCGGCAAGGAGAGACTTAACGCTACGCATTGCTTCGTCCTTTTGGCCGGTGAGGCAAAGACGGGCGCCCCACGTTCTGGAAACTCACGACCCGGACGATGGCAGCAAATGTTTAAGCGCCACTTAACCCTAATTTTTAAGGTTGATTTTTTCTCACCGCACACGCGGATGCGGCGCCGGCGTTGCAGAAATGCAGCGCCAAATGCGGCGCCTTCGCCGCATTTCCTAACGATGTGTGAAGCCGCAACGCAGCGAGTGAGAATGTGTTAACGCGCGTGCCGCGGCAGCCTGGGGAGGAACACCGCGAGCAGCCCGATCGCCGGGAGATACGCGCAGACCTGGTAGACGAACTCGATCGAGGTGTGGTCGGCGAGCTTGCCGAGCACGGCGGCCCCGAGGCCGCCGATGCCGAAGGCGACGCCGAAGAACACGCCGGAGATCATGCCGAAGCGGTGCGGCACCAGCTCCTGCGCGAAGACGATGATCGACGACGTCGTCGAGGAGATGATCAGACCGATGGCAACGCTGAGCACGGCGCTGGTGTAGAGGCCGGCATAGGGCAGCGCCAGCGTGAACGGCAGCGCGCCCAGGATCGATATCCAGATCACGATCTTGCGGCCGAAGCGATCCCCCAACGGACCACCGAGAAACGCACCCACGGCGTTCGCGGCGAGGAAGATGAAGAGATAGATCTGGGCTGCCTGTGTCGACACGCCGAAACGATCGATCAGGTAGAAGATGTAGTAGCTCGACAGGCTCGATACGTAGAGCTGTTTTGAGAACAACAGTGCGACCAGCACGAGCAGCGCCACCGCGACCCGGCGCGAGCTCGGCGCGTCAGGATGGGCCTGAGCCGCGGCCGCCTTCTTCGCCTTGATCTGCGGCGCATACCAGCGGCCGATGCGCCAGAGGATGAGGATCGCGAGGAACGCGATCGAGGAAAACCAGGCGATGCTGCCCTGACCGAACGGCACCACGATCAACGCCGCCAGCACCGGTCCCATCGAGGTGCCGAAACTGCCGCCGAGCTGGAACACCGATTGCGCAAAACCGTAGCGACCGCCGGAAGCGAGCCGCGCGATGCGCGCCGATTCCGGATGAAACACCGCCGAGCCGAGGCCGACCAGTGCGGCGGCGACGAGGATGACGAGATATTGCTGCGCGGCGCTGAGCAGCAGCAGGCCGAAGAAGGTCGAGGCCATGCCGATCGCCAGCGAATAGGGCTGTGCCTTCCTGTCGGTGTAGTGCCCGACCACAGGCTGGAGCAGCGAGGCCGTGAACTGGAAGGCCAGGGTGATCATGCCGATCTGCGCGAAGTCGAGCGCGTAGGTGTCCTTCAGGATCGGATAGACCGAAGCGATCAGCGACTGCATGGTGTCGTTGAGAAAGTGCGAGAAGCTGATGCCGGCGAGCACGATGTAAGCCGGCCCTGCCGCTTTGGCGACGGCGGGGGTCACGTCGCTGACGACGACGGGCTCGGTCAGCGTTTCCTCAGGGACGACGACAGGCTTGTTCAAGGGGCGGCCCCGGCTGGCGCGGCGAACCGCCGCATCGGCTCATTACGATGCAAGCGGCGGTGGAACCACCGTCAATCGCTTATGGCTGGGATGCGTGGGTGTTCTCGTCGCTTACCTCCCTGGAGGGGAGGGTCGGCCCATGTTGAGCGAAGCGAGACATGTGACGGGGTGGGGTGACGGTCTCTCCGCATCCAACAGTGCACGAGCGGAGCGATCACCCCACCCCGCTCGCGCTTCGCGCGATCGACCCTCCCCCTCCAGGGGAGGGTAAGAAAAACATCAAGCCGCGGCCTGGCCGAGCGCCAGGACGATGGTGTCGACGACGTCCTCGACCAGGATGCGGTCCTCGCCTTCGCCCATGACGCGGATCACGGGCTCGGTGCCGGAGGAACGGATCAGCAGTCGGCCGTGGCCGTTGAGGCGCCTCTCGCCGTCGGAGATCGCCGACTTGACGTCGGAATCGTCGAGCGGCTTGCCGCCCTTGTGACGGACGTTCTTGAGGATCTGCGGCAGCGGATCGAAGCGGTGGCAGACTTCCGAGACCGGCCGGCGCAGCTTCTGCACCACGGCCAGCACCTGCAAGGCAGCCACGAAACCGTCGCCGGTGGTGGCGTAGTCGGACAGGATGATGTGACCGGACTGCTCGCCGCCGAGATTGTAGCCGCCGTTCAGCATCTGCTCGAGCACGTAGCGGTCGCCGACCGGCGTGCGCACGAGATCGAGCCCCTGCCCTTTCAGGAAGCGCTCGAGCCCGAGATTGGACATCACGGTGGCGACGATGCCCGGGCGCGACAGGCGTCCGTCTTCCTTCCAGCTCTGCGCGATCACCGCGAGCAGCTGATCGCCGTCGACGAGGTGGCCGCGCTCGTCGACCAGGATGACGCGATCAGCGTCGCCGTCCAGGGCGATGCCGATATCGGCGCGCATCTCGCGCACCTTCTTCGACAGCGCTTCCGGCGAGGTCGAGCCGCATTCCTTGTTGATGTTGAAACCGTCGGGTTCGACGCCGATCGGCACCACGTCGGCGCCCAGCTCCCACAGGGCTTCGGGCACCACCTTGTAGGCGGCACCGTTGGCGCAATCGATCACGACGCGCAGGCCGTCGAGCGACAGATCTCGCGGCAGCGTGCGCTTGGCGAATTCGATGTAGCGGTCGTGCACACCGTCGATACGGCGGGCGCGGCCCAGGCTCGCACTTTGCGCCAGCCTCTTGTCGAGAGATTCGTCGAGGAGCTGCTCGATCTGCCTCTCGACGTCGTCTGAAAGCTTGAAGCCCTGCGGGCCGAAAAGCTTGATGCCGTTGTCCTCGAACAGATTGTGCGAGGCCGAGATCATCACGCCGAGATCGGCGCGCATCGACTTGGTCAGCATCGCGACCGCCGGCGTCGGCATCGGGCCGACCAGCAGCACGTCCATGCCGACCGAGGTGAAGCCTGCGACCATCGCGTATTCGATCATGTAGCCGGACAGACGGGTGTCCTTGCCGATCACGACCCGGTGGCGGTGCTCACCGCGCTGAAACGCAAGGCCTGCGGCCTGGCCGACCTTGAGCGCGAGCTCCGGCGTGATCAGTCCGTTGGCGCGGCCCCGAATCCCGTCCGTCCCGAAATATTTGCGGCTCATATCGTCCCCCAGGCAACAACCAGGGAATCCCCTCTAGAATCACGGGCTGCCCGAGCGGGGCCCCGCATCCCTGATTTGCTGGGTTGTTATAATGCCATCATGGCCAACTTGGCTTCAAAAAATATGATCAATCGTTACTGAATCGGCGACGCCACCGGCTCGATAAGGTCTTGTTAACCCTATGTTTCCCACCCGAGCGCCGGTTCGGAGCGGAACCGCCCCTAGCCGGAGCGCTTCACATGGCCGTCCTCGCGGCTCGGCGCCGGCTGGGTGACATTGACCGGGTCGGAGCCCGGAAAGGTCTCTTCCAGTCCCTCCTCCAGCGCCTTCTCGAGATCATGCTTTTCCTTGACCTCTTCCGGTGACGGTCCAGCGTGTGGCCTCGTCATGGCACCCTCCTGCAAAACGTTCTGTAAACGATTTGGCTGTGCATCCAACCATGGTAGATGACCCCGAAATCTTCCGATGCAAGACTTCCGAGTAAGACGGGCCGGGGAAACGACATCATGAAGCATATCACCTGTATCGACGATCTTCGCGCGCTGCATAAGCGCCGCGTGCCGAAGGCTTTCTTCGACTATTGCGACCGCGGCTCCTATGCCGAGGAAACGCTGCGCGCCAACCGCGAGGACATGCAGGCGATCAAGTTCCGCCAGCGCATCCTGGTCGACGTCTCCAAGCGCGATACCTCGATCACGATCCTCGGCGAGCCCTCGACCATGCCGCTGATCCTCGCGCCGGTCGGCCTGCTCGGCATGCAGCACGGCGACGGCGAGATCCACGCCTGCCGCGCAGCGCAGGCCGCCGGTATCCCGTTCACGCAGTCGACGATGTCGATCTGCTCGATCGAGGACATCGCCGCCAATGTCGAGAAGCCGTTCTGGTTCCAGCTCTACGTCATGAAGGACCGCGGCTTCATCAAGGCGCTGATCGAGCGCGCGATCGCGGCGAAATGCTCGGCGCTGGTGCTGACCGTCGATCTCCAGGTGATCGGACAGCGCCACCAGGACATCAAGAACGGCATGACGGTGCCGCCGGAATGGTCGCTGTCGAAGCTGATCGATTTCGCCACCAAGCCGGCCTGGGTGTCGGGCGTGCTGCAAGGCAAGCGCCGCACGTTCGGCAATCTCGCCGGTCATCTGAAGGTCAGCGACGACATCACCTCGCTCTCGACCTGGATCAGCTCGCAGTTCGACACCTCGCTGAACTGGAGCGACATCGAGTGGATCCGTTCGATCTGGCCGGGCAAGCTGGTCCTGAAGGGCATCCTCGACGTCGAGGACGCCGAGCTCGCCGCCAGGACCGGAGCGCAGGCGATCGTGGTCTCCAACCATGGCGGCCGCCAGCTCGACGGCGCGCCGTCCTCGATCGAGGTGCTGCCCGAGATCGTCGACGCGATTGGTGACAAGATGGAGATCATGTTCGACGGTGGCATCCGCTCCGGCCAGGACGTGATGCGCGCCCTCGCCCTCGGCGCGAAATCCTGCATGATCGGCCGGGCCTATGCATACGGGCTGGGCGCCGGCGGCCAGGCCGGCGTCGCCAAGGCGATCGACATCATCCAGAAGGAGCTGCTCACGACCATGGGCCTTTGCGGCGTCAACCGGATCGACGAGATCGACGATCATGTGATTGCGGTGTAACCCTCGTCGTTCCGGGATGGTCCGAAGGACCAGACCCGGAACCTCGAGATTCCGGGTTCGCGCTGTGCGCGCCCCGGAATGACACGTCGTCTCACATCGGCGGCGCAATTCCGTCGCGGCCGACGCTGACGCGGTTGGTCTCGAAGGAGCCGTCGGGCAATTGCTTCATGAAGGCGATGACCTTGGCACCCGGCTTCAACTCGGATTTGTCACTCGGCACGAAGGTCACCACCGGCGTGCTGTCGGCGACGAACACCTTCTTCTCGCCGTCCCTGTACTTGACGAGCAGCGTATGGCCGTCATTGCCGACGACGCTTTCGGCCACGGTCGCATTGGTCATGCTGGAGTTCGGCTTGAGGTCCCAGGGCCGGGAGCCCTCGCCGGTGCCGCGCATGCTCTCCGGAAACACGTGGACCTCGACCGCGTTCTGGCTGCCGTCCGGTCCCGGCACGGTGGTCGCACCGATGAACGAACCCGGCTTGACGTCGGCGAGTGAAATCCTGGTAATGCCCGACACGTTCACGTCGGAGGCGATGTGAAGCCTGACGTCTTCACCGCTGCGCGACTTGACCTGCATGGTGTCGCCGTTGACGCTCTCGATCGTGCCGCGCACGCGCGTCGGCACCGGCGCCCTCTGGGCAAAGGCGCAGTAAGTTGAGACGGCCACCATCGCGACGGCGATCAGTGGACGTGTGAAGGTTGCACGTTGAACAGGCATGACGGTCTCCGATTGCCCCCATGGGATGGAGAACTCCGGAAGGCCGCGCGCTATTCTCTCAAGACTTTGTGAGATCGACCTCGACCAGTGCGCGCAGCTCGGCCGTGACCTCGGGCCGCCGGCCGAACCACAGCTCGAAGCCGCGCACCGCCTGATGCAGCAGCATGCCGAGCCCGTCGGCGGTCTTCAGGCCGCGCGCTGTCGCCGCGGCGAGCAGCGGCGTCACCAGTGGAACATAGACGAGGTCGGCGACGACCGCCGCTTGCGGCAGGCGTGCGACATCGACATCGAGCGACGGCTGCCCGTGCATGCCGAGCGAGGTCGTGTTGACGAGAAGCCTTGCGCGCGGCAGCACGTCGTTGATCGCGTCCCACGGCAGCGGATGCACGTTCGGCCCGAACTGCCTCGCCAGCGCCTCGGCCCGCGCAACGGTGCGATTGGCGACATGCACGCACTTGATGCCGCGTTCGAGCAGGCCGAACACGACCGCGCGCGCGGAGCCGCCGGCGCCCAGCACCAGCGCTTCCTCGGCCGCATCCCAGCCCGGCGCGCTGGCATCGAGATTGCCAATGAAACCTTCGACATCGGTGTTGGTCGAACGCAGCTCACCGTCGGCAAACCAGAGCGTGTTCGCAGCGCCGACCGCCTTCGCGCGGGCGTCGGGCGTCGACAGCGCCAGCACGGCTTCCTTGTGCGGGATGGTGACGTTGGCGCCGACGAAGCCGCGCAGCGACAGCCGCAGCACGAAATCGCGCAGGTTCTCGGGCGGCACCGCCTCGATGACGTAGCCTCCTTCGATGCCGAGCGTGCGCAGCCAGTAATGATGGATCAGCGGCGAGCGCGAATGCGCGGCCGGCCATCCGATCAGACAGGCTGCAGGAGCCTTGGTCAGGGTCATCCGTCCCTCTGGAAGCGTGGAAGGCGATCCATTTCGCGTCCAGCAGGCGCTGTCAAGGTGCGGACGCCGGCTCGAGAGCAGCGCCGTCAGCTCGCAGCAGCCTCGTCGGCAGCTCGGCCCTTGATGTCGGCGATGGCGCGCTCGAGGCTCGTGCGATAGCGCGCGCGCGGCGGCGTCACGCCATGGGTGAGCAGCGCGCGGCGGACCGTGGGCGAGGCCCCCGTGATGAACAGCCGGATGCCCTGGCGGTGCGCCTTGGCGGCGACGCGGCCGAGCACGTTGGCCGCGGTCGAATCCAGGAACGGCACCGCGGCGAAATCGACGACGAAAGCCTTGCGCCGGTCGGCGATGCCGTCGAGCACGCCGCCGATCGCCGAGGCCGCGCCGAAGAAGAACGCGCCGGTGATGCGATAGACCAGCACGTCGCGGTCGACCGCAAGCGCGGAATCGTAGGGAACGCGATCGCCATTGCCGTCGTCGGCGCGATCGTCGACCACCAGCGGCGCGCGTTCCTCGATGCCCGTCATCTCCGCCATGCGGTGGATGAACAGCACCGCGCCGAGCGCGAAGCCGACCAGGATGCCTTCGGTGAGATCGCGGAAGATCGTGAGCAGGAAGGTCGCGAGCAGCACGACGGCATCGCCCCACGACGAGCGCACGAGCGTGGCGAATTCGTGCTTCTCCGCCATGGTCCAGGCCACCACGACCAGCACCGAGGCGAGCGCGGCCAGCGGAATATAGCTCGCCAGCGGCGCCGCGATCAGCATGAACAGCAGCAGGAACACCGAATGCAGCATGCCCGCGAGCGGCCCGCGCGCGCCGGCGCGGATGTTGGTGGCGGTGCGTGCGATCAGGCCGGTGACGCAGATGCCGCCGAACAGCGCCGAGCCGACATTGGCCGCTCCTTGCGCCACCAGCTCGCAATTGGAGCGGTGACGGCGGCCGGTCATGCCGTCGGCGACCACCGCCGACAGCAACGATTCGATGGCGGCCAGCAGCGCGAAGGCGATCGCATCCGGCAGCACAGCCCTTGCCTTCTCCAGCGAGAACGCGGGCAGCACGGGCGAGGGCAGTTCGCGCGGAATACCGCCGAAGCGCGAGCCGACGGTCTCGACCGGGAGCGACAGCACCGCGCTCGCGACCGCCGCAAACACGACTGCAATCAGGATGCCGGGCCAGGACGGCCGCCAGCGGCGCAAGCCGGCGATGATGGCGATGCTGACGATGGCGACCGCGACGGCGGACGGATTCACGGTGTCGAGCCCGCCGGCGAGCGCGACGAGTTTCGGCACGAACTCGCTGGGCTCCTTCCCTGCGAGCGTGATGCCCGAGAGATCACGGAGCTGGCTGGCGAAGATGATCACGGCGATGCCGGCGGTGAAGCCGACCGTCACCGGATAGGGAATGAACTTGATGTAGGTACCGACCCGCAGCAGCCCCGCGGCGATCAGGAACAGGCCCGCCATCATGGTGGCGAGGATGACACCATCGACGCCGTGCCGCTCCGCGGTCGCTGCGACCAGGGCGATGAACGCGCCGGCAGGTCCGCCGATCTGGAACCGGCTGCCGCCGAGCAGGGAGGCGATGAAGCCACCGACGACGGCAGTATAGAGACCGCGGTCCGGCGTCACGCCCGAGGCGATCGCGATCGCCATCGACAGCGGCAACGCGACGATCGCAACCGTCAGGCCGGCGAAGACGTCGGCACGGAAATCCGCGCCGTCGTAGCCTTCACGCCAGACGGTGACGAGTTTCGGCAAATACAGTTCGGCAAAAGTCGGACGACGAAGCTGATGCAGCCTGGCCGCCTGATCCGTCGTGATGCTCATCCACAATGCTCCGAAGCATCGTGCGTCCCGTGTTGCCGAGGTGCGACGATGCGCTTACCCATCCTGATCCCGAGCCCGATCAACGCCCGATCATGCTCCGACGCGGCGCGGCGGCCCCGGCTCCTTCAAGCGAACGCCACGCCCGCCGCTGTCGCTGCGGGCCTGTTCGCCGATCAGCTCGATGCCGGCCCGGTCGAACGCCTCGACCACCTTGATCAGGGTCTCGACCACGCCGCGAACATTGCCGGTGCTGGCCTCCATCCGCTGGATGGTCGGCAGCGACACGCCGGCGAGCTCGGCCAGAGTTTTCTGGTCAATGCCGAGCAGCGCCCGGGCTGCGCGCATCTGGAACGACGTGATCACCTCAGTCTCACTTATCAGACTTTATAAATGATATTTATAGCATATACAATGACGTAAAATACATCAAAAATGAACCGAACACAAGAGCCAACTTCTCCCCGTTCCGCGAGGAGAGGTTCTGCGAACCTCACGTCTGCCTGAGGCAAATCCGCATCCACATCGTCATTGCAAGCGGAGCGAAGCCATCCAGAGTCCTTCCCCGGAGGGATTCCAGTTGCTCCGCTGCGCTCGCGATGACGGTGGTAGGAGAATAAGAGTCCAGCTTTTGCCGCGCCCGCGGAAGCGGCCCCTCATCCCCCCCTCTCCCGGTCTGAACAGCAGAGCGGAGCGAGGGTGGGAGAGAGTGCGCATCCTTTAACGCGCGAGACCAATCACGCCGCGTGTTGATGCGCGGCGATGATCTGGTCGGCGGCGCGGCCCGTGACCTCGGCCATGTGGTCGAACTGGCGTGTGAAGCTGCCGGCGCCGGCGGTGGCGGAGCGCAGCTCCACGATCAGCTCTCCGATCTCGGCTTCGGGCATCATGGCGCGGACGCAGTCCCAGCCGCTCCAGCCCTCGCGGGTGTCGAAGCCGAGAATCTGGCCGCGCCGTGCCGACAGGATCGCATTGATCTTGGCGGTGGCGTCGGTCGGGCAGACGATCTCGACCACGTGGATCGGCTCCAGCAAGACCGGCTGGCATTGCGGCAGGCCTTCGTTCAGCCCGACCCGCGCCGCGGTGCGGAAGGCGAGGTCGGAGGAGTCGACGCTGTGATAGGAGCCGTCGGTCAGCGTCACCTCGACGTCGGTGACGGGAAAGCCGAGCGGACCGCGCGCCAATCCGTCGACGACGCCTTCTTCCACCGCGGGGATGTAGTTGCGCGGCACCGCGCCGCCGACGACCTTCTCGGCGAACTTGAAGCCGTCGCCGCGCGGCAGCGGCCTGATGTCGAGCACGACGTCGCCGAACTGGCCGTGGCCGCCGGACTGCTTCTTGTGCCGCCCGCGCTGGATGATCGGCTTGCGGATGGTTTCCTGGTAGCCGATCCCGGGCGGATGCGAGGTGACCTTGACGCCGAAGCGATCGCGCAGCCGCTCACCCGCGACGCGCAGGTGCATCTCGCCCTGCCCCCACAGCACGGTGTCGTGGGTCTTGGCGTTCTGCACGACGACGAGTGACGGATCCTCCTCGTGCAGCCGCGCCATCGCCTGGCCGAGCTTGACGTCATCCTTGCGATCGATGGCAGCGATCGAGATCGCGAGCACCGGCGGTGTCGGCTCGATGGCGATCAATGCAGCGGGCGGCGTCTTGCCGTTCGACACAGTGTCCCCGGTCTTGATCGGATCGAGCTTGGCGAGCGCCACCGTGTCGCCGGCCTCGGCCGAGGCACGCTTGGTGTCGTAGGCGCCGTTGACGGCGAGGATGCCGGAGATGCGCCCCAGGCCTCCGGAGGCGGATTGCAGCGTCGCTCCGTCGTCGAGCTTGCCGGCAAGCAGCCGCGTCAGCGACAGTTTTCCGCCATGCTGCGAATGCAGTGTCTTGAAGACGTAGCCGAGCGCGTCCTTGGCCTCGGAAACGCCGAGACGTTTTACCGTCTCCGCGATGCCGGGCGCCTCGTGACGCAATGCCTTCATCAGGCGCAGCACGCCGTTCTCGCGCGCGGCCGAACCCAGCAGCACCGGGCAAATCAATCCCTCGCGCAATTCGCGGGCGAGATCGTCGAACACGGCATCGCGCGGCGGCTGGATGTCCTCGAGCAGCTGCTCCATCAGCGCATCGTCGTGATCGGCAAGCTTCTCCAGCATCGAGAAGCGGGCTTCCTTCTCACGATCGAGATCGCCGCCTTCGAGCGCGACCACCTCGGAAGCCTTGTGCTCGCGATAGACGAAGGCGCGCTCCAGCGCGAGATCGACGAAGCCCTCGATCAGCTCGTCCTTCCAGATCGGGATCTGGCGCAGCACCAGCGGCACGCGCGAGGCGGGCTGCAGCATTGCGAGCGTCTCGCGGATACGCTGGCTGGCCCGATCGATCTTGTTCAGGAACAGGAAACGCGGGATCTTCAGCTCCTCCAGCTCGCGCAGGATGATCTGAAGCTGCGGCAGCTTCTTCTCGTCGGCCTCACAGACAACGATTGCGGCGTCGACCGCGGGCAGCGCGGTGCGCATGTCGTGGGCAAACTCGACGGAACCGGGACAATCGAGGAAGGTGTAGCTGTCACCCATGAAACTCGTGGTCGCGGCAGTCAGCCCGACGGTCATCTTGTGATGACGGGCCTCTGCTGTGGCGTCGCCGACGGAGGTTCCGGCATCGACGCTGCCGGCACGCGGGATTGCGCCCGTTCGCGCCAGGATTGCTTCCAAAAGTGTGGTTTTACCGCTTTGGAAAGGGCCCACCAGCGCGATGCACCGTGGACCTCGGGGACTTCTGACGTCTTGTCCCATTCGCCGCCTCCTTGGTGTGGAGCTCGGCCCATGATTGGGTCGGCAAACGTCGATGCTGTGCCCGTCCCCGAGATTTGGCAAGCAGCAAATATCGCTGCGGTGCGTCGTCAGCAAAATCGCACCATTTCGCGCGGCGCGATCACACGCGAAAGTGTTATCGCCCCGGACGAAGTTCCAGGCTCTCGAGGCCGGCGGCGACGTTGAGGCCGACCTGGCCCTGCACGCTGAGCGGCTGGAGCGCGATCGAATTGTGGGAGCCTCCGACCAGCACGTTGCCGCCGAGACCGACGCCGACCGAGGCGCTGCCCTGCGCGCCCGCGTAATTGCCGGAGAGGTCGCCGGGGCCGAGCCGATCGACTGGCGCGAACACGCCCCAGGCGAGCGCGGTTTCCTGGGTGATGCCGATGTCGAGGCCGACCTTGCGGATAGTCGCGACGTAGCGGTCATCGGGCAAGCCGTCAGCGCGCAGCACGCAGCCGAGATGGGTCACCGATCCCACGATGAAGCCGACACTGGCGCCGCCGCGGCATTCGAGCACGCCGATCCGAGTCATCCGCTGCTGCGCGTCGGCAGCAACGACCGAGGCAATAAGGCTGACGCCGGTGAGCCCGGCGAAGAAGAACGAACGGCGCATGAAATATCTCCGGCGATGATGTGATGCGAGCAGAGGGAGCGCCCCACCCGTGTTGCGTGACGGTCTATGCCACAACAGCCGTGGTGGTGCCAGATCGCGCGCGAGGATAAGCGTGCAAACAATGAAAAAGGCCCGCCAGAGACGGGCCTTTTCGATGTCTTGTCGCGACAGAGCCTCAGCGCAGATTGCCGCAGAAGCGCTGGATGCGCTTGCAGGCGTCTTCGAGGTCCGAGGTCTTGGTCGCATAGGAGATGCGGAAAGCAGGTCCCAGGCCGAAGGCCGATCCCTGCACCACGGCGACACCTTCGGTCTCCAGCAGCTCGGTGACGAACTGCTCGTCGTTCGAGATCACGTTGCCGGACGGCGCTTTCTTGCCGATGGTGCCGGCGCAGGACGGATAGACGTAGAACGCGCCCTCGGGGCGGGGGCACTCGATGCCACTCGCCTGGTTGAGCATGGAGACGACGAGGTCGCGGCGCTCCTTGAAGACCTTGTTGTTGGCGGGAATGAACTCCTGCGGACCGTTCAGCGCCTCGACCGAGGCCCACTGCGCGATCGAGCACGGGTTCGAGGTCGATTGCGACTGGATCGTCGCCATCGCCTTGATGAGATGCGCCGGACCGCCGGCATAGCCGATACGCCAGCCGGTCATGCAATAGGCCTTGGAGACGCCGTTCACGGTGAGTGTGCGGTCGTAGAGACCAGGCTCGACCTGCGCGACGGTGGTGAACTGGAAGTCGTCATAGACGAGATGCTCGTACATGTCGTCGGTCATCACCCAGACATGTGGATGCTTCACCAGCACCTCGGTGAGCGCCTTCAGTTCCGAACGCGTGTAGGCGGCCCCCGTCGGGTTCGACGGCGAGCACAGGATGACCCATTTGGTCTTCGGCGTGATCGCGCGCTCGAGCGCTTCTGCCTGGAGCTTGAAGCCGGTCGCCGCGGTGCAGACCACCGGCACCGGCTCGCCGCCGGCGAGCGCCACCATTTCAGGGTAGCTGACCCAATAGGGCGCGGGAATGATCACCTCGTCGCCCGGATTGATGGTCGCCATCAGCGCATTGTACAGCACCTGCTTGCCGCCGGTGCCGACGATGATCTGGTTCGGCTTGTAGGCGACGCCGTTCTCGCGCTGAAACTTGGCGATGATGGCTTCCTTCAGCTCGGGGATGCCGTCCACCGCGGTGTACTTGGTCTTGCCGGCCTCGATGGCGCGGATCGCCGCCAGCTTGATGTTGGCGGGCGTGTCGAAGTCGGGCTCGCCGGCACCGAGGCCAATGACGTTGCGCCCCGCCGCTTTCAGCGCGCGTGCTTTATCCGTGACCGCGATGGTCGCGGACGGCTTCACACGGTCGAGCGCAGCGGCAAGGAAGGACATCATCATCTCCTGGCGAGCGTCGTGAAGCCTTTCGCCTCACGACTCCATTTGTGGGAATGAGCCACCCTAAAACGTGTGCCGCTGCGCCGCAAGAAACTTCGGCCCGATCTCGGAAAAGTTTACGGTTTCGCGCTGTTCGAGGGCATGATTCACCGCAATATTCCGCAACTTTGCCGCTCAAAACCCCTCATATCCGGCAAGGCTTGTCCTCGGAGCAATTCGGGTTGCCCGACGGGCGGTCCGTCATGCCCGGGCTTGCCGTCTCCGCCGACGCTCCGCCGGCTCGACACTGGGCAGCCCCGGCAAAGCTCGGCGCAGCCAGGTCCCGGCATCCACCTCCGTCGCTCCGCGTGGCAAGACGTGGATGGCCGGGACGAAGCCCGGCCACGACGATGCGGAAGCTTCGCGGCCCAACCGAAATCGCCGAACCGCCTCACATGGATGCGCAGCGCAATGCGTCCGCGCGTTGACGCAAGTGTGAACTGAATTGCATCGTCGCGCGGAAATGATCTTCCGCAGCATTGCAGTGCGGTAGGGTTTTCGAGTTTTTCTATTGGCCGGCTCTTGCGGCGGATTCGCATCGGCATCATTGTTTAGCTGCCTCGCGGGGCAACGAACGCCGCGTCTTCCCCTCCTCGGATTCGAACTGCAGAATGTACAAGCTCTATTCGATGCAACGCTCGGGCAACAGCTACAAGGTCCGCCTTGCGCTGGCGCTGCTCAACCTGCCTTACGAAGCGGTGGAGGTGGACATTCTGCGTGGCGAGAGCCGCACGCCGGACTTTCTGAGCAAGAACCCGTCGGGGCAGGTGCCGCTGCTCGAGGTCGGCGCGGACCGCTATCTCGCCGAATCCAATGCCATCCTTTGGTACGTCGCCGTCGGCACGCCGCTCGCGCCGGAGAACCGCATCGATCGCGCCGAGGCGCTGCAATGGATGTTCTTCGAGCAGCACGCGCTCGAGCCGAACATCGGCGCCGCCTATTTCTGGCTGTCGCTGGTCAAGGGCGGCCGCGATCTCCAGACCCATTCGCTGGAGGACTGGATGGAGCGCGGCTATGGCGCGCTCCAGGTGATGGAGAACCATCTCAAGACCAACGCCTATTTCGCCGCGCGCCAGCTCACGGTCGCCGACATCGCGCTATACGGCTACACCCACGTCGCCGAACGCTGCGATTTCGACCTTTCGACCTTCCCGGCGATCCGGGACTGGCTCAAGCGCGTCGAAGCTGCGCCCGGCTTCGTGACGATGGACTGGCGCCCGGCCGACATCGACGACCCCGCCAGCATCGCGGCGGGCGCCTGACTGGACGGTCCCGCTCCAGCAAATAGCGGGCATAAGGGTCCCCCTTGCCGCAATCTTGCCGCTTTGGGCGCGACGGCCGCCGCAATATTGCCCGTTGAAACGGGGAAATTGTCCCGCGTCGCGGGTGATTCGCCCGCGTGTTGAGGGATTTAGACCCATGATTCGGGCGTCCGGCACGGCAGGCTTTCAGGGCCAACCCGCCACCGTCGCGTCTTCCCGGCTGACCAACGCGGTCGCGGCCTCGCTCGCTGTCGCCGCGCTCTCGCTGTGCCTGATCGTCACCCTGACGGTACTGTCGACCAGGGCGACCATGGCGACGGGCCTGCCGATCTGATTCCCGCTTCATCCTCGACTAGCCTTCAAGGCGCGCGGCCCGCGCCAACCGGCATTGCGACAGGACGTCGATGAAGTCACCTGTGGTCGTCGTTGCAATCACCCTGGCTGCGGCCATCCTGGTCGCGGCGTCGCTGCTGATCATCGTCGGCACGCGCAAGGGCGCGGGAACGTCGACGATGAATGCGCCCACTTCGGAACAGCGCGTCGAGCACGCGCACATGGTCTAAAATCATCCGAAAGGTTTGCGCTTCGCCGCAACCGCCCATTAAGCGCTCCGCGCGAAATCGCATTGTATTGGCGCAACGATCAGTCAGTGTTGCGGCGTTGCCACGTTCGGGAGGAGCGAGACTGGCTCATGCGGCTCGGATGGCGTGCGATCTCCGGACCGGTGCTGACGGCGGCGACCTTGCTGCTGGCGATGCTGTTCGATCGCTTCATCCCTACTCCCTCCCCCGCGCCGCTGCTGGTCTGCATCGTGGCGCTGGCCGGTGCGCTGTCGGGTCTCGCCTCCGCCATGACCAGCGCCGCCGTCGCGGTCACCGGCGCGGCGCTGCTGTTCCTCGATCGCCATGGCGTCTCAGGCTATGGCGCTGCGGACCTCGTCCGGCTCGGCCTGCTCGCGATGACCGCCGCGGGCACCGCGGGCATCACCGGCCTGATGCGCGAGCGGCTGCTCGACACATTCGCGGCCGAGCGCCGGAGCCACGCCACGGCCGCGCGGCTGTCGGCCGCCCTCGACCAGGTCGATATCGGCATCGTGCTGCTGGATGCCGAGACCCGGGCCGAGTTCATCAACCGCGCGTTCCGCGATTATTTCGCTGTGCCGGACGAGATTGCCGAAAGCAAGCCGCCCTTCATCGCGCTGATGTATCACGGCCGCGACACCGGCGCGTTCGAACTGCCGGAGGACGAGCTCGGCACCTTCATCGCGCAACGCATGGAGATGGTGCGGGTCGGCGATGCGACGCCGATCAATATCAAATTGCGCAACGGCGAGGTGCTGCGCTTCGTCTGCACCGCGCTGCCCGACGGTGGGCGCATGCTGAGCTACACCCCGGTGACCGACCTCGTGCGCCACACCGACGCGCCGTCACGCGCCGATTACTACCGCTCGCTGCGCGACCCGACCAACCGCAAGCTGACCCGGTATCTGCGCGTCGCGGAGTGACCGGTCCGGCCCTGTGGTTCGAGACGCGCCGCGAGCGGCGCTCCTCGCCACGAGGGTCCAGGATTTCGCGCAGCGAGACCTTCCTGAGGAGTTCGCCAAAGGCGGGCGTCTCGAAGGGGCCGCACGAAGACATTCTCCAGACATGCTGGCATCGCAATTGATCGGTGCGCCCTTCATCACGTATGAAGGGCGCTTCACCGACTCCGGAAGCTCACATGTCGCTCACCATTCGCGCCGTCACCAGGCAGGACTACGATCAATGGCTGCCGCTTTGGGACGGCTATAACGCCTTCTACGGCCGCTCCGGTCCGACCGCGCTCGCGGGCGAGATCACGCGCATGACGTGGCAGCGCTTCTTCGATGCCTATGAACCGATGCATGCGCTGGTGGCCGAGGACGACGGCCGCCTGCTCGGGCTGACGCACTATCTGTTTCATCGCAGCACCACCGCGATCGAGCCGTCCTGCTATCTGCAGGACCTGTTCACGCTCGAGGCGGCGCGCGGCAAGGGCGTCGCCTCGGCGTTGATCCATGGCGTCTATGAGCGGGCAAGGCTCGCGGGATCGCCGCGGGTGTACTGGCAGACGCATGAGACCAATCTCACGGCGCAGCGCCTGTACGACAAGGTCGCAGAACGGTCCGGCTTCATCGTCTATCGCAAGATCTTCTGAGTCTGCGCCCCGGAGTCCTGTGGATAACTCCGCCTGTCACCCGCACGTAACATGGCAAGGCTACGCTGCACCTGCGTCTGGTCAGGCCCCCGTCACCGATCAAGCGCCCCAAAGCGGTCCCCGTCAGTCGCCGCGTCTGACAGGGGCCGCATTTTTTTGTCCGCGATTGTCTGCATGGCAGCAGCGCATGCATCAGCTTGCTGATGCGGCGCACGTTGGTCACAATATGCCCCTGCTCATGTGACGGGATCTCCCATGGAAATTCGCAATCTCGGCGCCTCCGGCCTTCGCGTGTCTGCGGTCGGGCTCGGCTGCAACAATTTCGGCCAGCGCACGGATCTGGAGACCTCGCGCAAGGTGATCCATCGCGCGCTCGATCTCGGCATCACGCTGTTCGACACCGCGGACATCTATGCCGGCATGGGCGGCTCGGAGACGGTGCTCGGCACCGTGCTCGGCGAGCGCCGCAAGGACATCGTGCTCGCCACCAAATATGCCAAGCCGATGGCGACCGACGGCACCAGGCAGGGCGCCTCGCGCCGCTACATCATGGACGCCGTCGAGGCCAGCTTGAAGCGGCTCAAGACCGACTACATCGACCTCTACCAGCAGCACGATTACGACCCGCTGACTCCGATGGAGGAGACGCTGCGCGCACTCGACGATCTGATCCGGCAGGGCAAGGTGCGTTACGTCGGCAATTCCAACTTCCCGGCCTGGCGCATCGCGGAAGCCGAGTTCACCGCACGCGCGATGAACGTCAGCCGCTTCGTCTCCTGCCAGGACGAATACTCATTGCTGGTTCGCGACATCGAGAAGGACCTGCTGCCGGCGGCGCAGGAGTACAAGCTCGGCCTGTTACCATTCTTCCCGCTCGCGAGCGGCCTGCTGACAGGCAAGTACCAGCGCGGCGCGGCGGCCCCCGCCGACACCCGTTTCGCCAAGGCGCCGGCGCTGCGCGACCGCTACGTCACGCCGCGCAACGAGGACATGGTCGAGCAGCTCCAGGCCTTCGCCAAGGCGCACGGCCGTTCGATGCTGGAACTCGCCTTCTCCTGGCTCGCCGCGCGCCCGCAAGTATCGAGCGTGATCGCCGGCGCCACGCGCGTCGAGCAGGTCGAGGAGAACGTCAAGGCGATCGCCTGGAAGCTCAGCGCCGACGATCTCGCCGAGATCGACAAGATCACTCTGGGCTGACCTCTGCGGCGCGGCGTGTTACTTCGCGCCGCGACCGACCGTTTGCACCACCTCGAAGCCCTCGAACTGGGGATGGCCGAGATAAAGCGGCTTGTTGTCCCCGGCCCGGTGATGCGCCGCGCGAAACGCCTCCGATTTGGTCCAGGCCTCGAACGCGGCATGGTTCGCCCACACGGTGTGCGAAGCGTACAGCGTGTGGTCCTCGAGCTCGGGTCCCCGCAGCAGATGGAATTCGACGAAGCCCGGCACCTTGTCGAGATGGGTATCGCGCGAAAGCCAGACCTGCTCGAAAGCGGCCTCGGAGCCCTTGGCGACGCGGAAGCGGTTCATGGCGATGTACATGGGGGATGGTTCTCCTGATGCTGCACCATTATCTCGTCATTGCGGGATGCGCCGCAAGGCCAGGCGCAATTTGCGCATAAGAGTTCGCTTCGCGCGCCCCAATGATTGCTAACTAAGCCACCAGTCCATTCAACGGCCTGGCGCCTGCACTATCCGGAAACACCGTCTCCGCCAGCACGCGATCGGACAGGCCGAACTGGTCCTGCAGCACGCCCTTGATGACCGAGCGCAGGTCGGTCGTCGGCTTGAGATCGCGGGCATCGTGGAGGTTGGCGAGCTTGAGGCCAGGCCAGTCGGCGATGACGCGGCCGCCTTTCACCGCGCCGCCGGCGAGCAGCGCGATCGTTCCCGTGCCGTGATCGGTGCCGTCGGTGCCGTTGATCCGCACGGTGCGGCCGAATTCGGTGGCGATGACGACGACGGTGTCGCGCCAGCGGTCGCCGAGGCTGGTTTCGAACTCGGCGAGCGCGCCGTCGAGGCCGCCGAGCAGGAAGGCGAGACGCCCCACAGGGCCGCCTTCGTTGGCATGCGTGTCCCAGCCGTCGAAGGCGAGCGCGGCGATGCGCGGGCCGTCATCGGCCGCCATCAGTTTTGCGGCGCCGCGCCCCGCTTGGCGCATCTGTGCGACGGCGTTGCCGCGCTTCGCTTTCATGTCGTCGCCGGCTGCGGCCTTGTCGAGCTGGAGGCCTTGCGACAACGCCGTCGCCAGCGCGGGATCGCGGTGGCGGTAGAGCTCGGCGAGGCGCATCGCGGTGTCGTCATCGGCCTGCGGCAGCGCCACCGGCGCCCAGCCGACGGTGGGCGCGCTGCCGCGCAGCACCAGCGGCGTGGTGGGGCCGACTGCAAGGCCGCTCGACACGCGCTCGCCGCGCGGCAGCGCCTCCAGCGCGCGGTTGAGCCAGCCGGACTGCACGCGGCCCGGGCCGGCATAACCGCTTTCAAGCACGTCCTGCCCATCGAAATGCGAGCGATCGCGATAGGGTGTCGCCACCGCATGGATCACCGCGGCATGCCTGTCCCTGTACATGCGCGCAAATTCCGGCATCGCCGGATGCAGCGCGAAGAAGGAATCGAGCATGATCGCGGGATGCGCGCCATCCGCGGCGAGCGCGATAGATCCGTGCAGGCCGGCATAGTCGGGGTCGCCGATCGGCGCGACGGTCGAGAGCCCGTCCAGCGCGCCGCGCAGGATCACCACGATCAGTCGCGGATCGCGTCCATCGGCGGCGCGGGCGAATTTCGGCAGGTAGGCCCAGGCTGCAAAGGAGGCGCCACCGAGCAGCAGGCCGCGGCGCGAGGTGAGGAGCCGGTTCTCGACGCAGTCGACCATCATCATCTCCTCTGCATTTCCGGCGACATCAACAGCAGTGCCAGCGCCTGCTGTCGCGACTCCGCGCGCTCGATGGTTTTGCGCGTCTCGATCGAGGCCGCGTCGGCAGCGGCAAATTCCAGCAAGTCGAGCGGATCGATGTTGTTGCCGAGCCGCGCGCCGATCTGCGCCGCGATGTCGAGCCTGAGCTTGATGCCTTCAGGCGCGGCCCAGGCCGCATTGGTGTCGGCAAAGCCGTTGGGGCCCGGCGGCGACCATAGCGGCTGGCCAAGCAGGTTGAGGCCGTTGAGATAGCGGCTCGGGTCTTCCGGCACGCGCGCGAGCAGCCGGCCGCTCGCAACCAGGAAATCGTAGGGCGAGCGCATCTTGGTCATCGGCGCGCGCCAGGCCTCGTCGGAATCGACCAACGTGGTCGCCATCACCTTGAGATCGCCGTCGGTCTTGACGAAGGCGTCGCGCAGGCGCGCAACGAGCGCGGGCGGCGGATCATCTGCGACGAAGTGACGGACGAATTTGGCGGCGATGAAATTCGCGGTCGACGGATGCCGCGCGAGGTCCGCGAGCGCGGCTTCGCCCTGCGCGAGCCCGGCGGCCTCGTAGGTCTTGCCGAGCAGGGCTTGCGGCCCGGGCTGATGCGCATTGACGTTGAAGACGAAGGAGCCGGGGGGCCCTAGCCGCCCCTGCCGGCCGGCAAAGGTCCAGCCGGTGATGATGCGCGCGAGCGAGGTGACGTCGCCTTGGGTGTAGCCGCCGCCGACGCCGAGCGTATGCAGCTCCATGATCTCGCGTGCGAGGTTTTCGTTCAGCCCGCGCTTGCGGTTTTGCCCCGCGCGCGAATTCGGACCGAGCGATTGCTGGTTGTCGAGAAAGAACAGCATCGCGGGATGCTGCTCCACCCCCTTCAGCATGTCGGCGAAGCGCCCGAGCACATGCGGCCTGATCGCCTCGCGCTCGAACGCGCCGGCCCAGATCCGCGCCAGCTCGCCCTTGCTGGCGGAGATGCAGAAATGGTTGGACCAGAACGCGACGAGCCGCTCGGTGAAGCCGCACTCGGCCAGGGTGGCGCGCTGCAGGCGCGCCAGTGCCTCGGCGCGAAACGTCTTTTGAATCACGTTGAGCGGCTGCGGTGACGGCTTTGCGGCCGGCGGTGTTGCCGCGTTGGGCTCCATGGCGTCCGGCCTTGCCGTCTTGTCCGCGGGCTTCGCCTCCGCCATCTCGCTCGCGATCTCCTTCGCAGCCTCGCGGGCCTGTTTGACCTGGTCCTGATAGGCAAAGACGGCCTGGCCGAGTTGCGGCGTCGATTGCAGTCCGGGCGCTTCCAGCAGCACGCCGTTGGGACGCGCAAGCTCCGCCTTCACGAAGCCGCGCGGGTCGGAGCTTGCGTTGATGAGATCGCCCGAAACGCCGCCGCGGGCGCCGAAGCCAAAGCGGTTGAGCGCGACGAGAGCGGCTTGCGTATCGCGGGCCATCGGTCTGTCCTTCGCGCGTTGGAGCCGCTTTGCTGATACGTGCGCGGCGCGTAATATACCGCAGCGACAGATGAACCCGACATGAAAATGACGGCGAAGCTTCGGCGGAGATCATGACAAATCCGAAACAATCCGCATTGCAGGAACCACGCCGCCTCGCCTGCTCCCGCTGCGGCACCGAGTTCGCTTGCGACCTCTCGGGCAGCTGCTGGTGTGCGGAAGAAGCCGCACGCCTGCCGATGCCGGTCGAGGGCGAGGATTGCCTATGCCGGGAGTGCTTGCGGAAGGCGGCAGCGGAGGCAGCAAGCGCAGCGGACTAAAGCGCGATGCGATTAGGATGAATCGTCATCGCGCTGTAGGTTATTGTTTAAGCATGATCTTTTCGGAAAACCGCTGCGCACTTTTCCGGATCATGCTTTAGGGTGCAACACCGTGGGTGATGCCGGAACCCTCGCCACACTCTCGGTGTCGTCCCTGCGAAAGCATGCGAAAGCAGGGCCCCATAATCACAGGAAGAAATTTGGCGAAGGCTCGTCGCTTCGGTACTGCGACCGCCCGCAATCGATAGATCACGCGGTATGGGTCCCCGCGTTCGCCGGGACGACACGAGGAGATATCGCGCCCTACACTGGATGTCCCGGCGACTTCCGCGCCATGCCGTCGAACGCATCAAGCAGCTTCTCGCGCCAGCCATGGACCGGATCGTCCGCCTCCAGCAGCTTGAACGGGCTGACCACGCGCGCCCACTGAAAACCGCCGAACACGATGTAGTCGGCATAGTTCGGCGCGCTGCCGCCGATATAGGGCTGCTTCTTCAAGGTCTGCCGCATCACCTCCAGCGACTTGCGGAACGCGACGACGCCGGTGTCGCGGCTCGCCATGACATCTTCCAGGCTCTTGCCGCCGAAGCGTGCCTCGCGCGACTTGCGGAAATAGGCGGCGTCGACCTCGGCAAGACTCTTCGGGATGTCGGCGACGATCAGCGGAAAGATGCCGCCGACGATGGCGATGTCGCCGAAGGCATTGATCATGCGCGCCATGGCGCGGCCGCCCTCGCCGCCGAACAGCGACGGACGATCCGGAAAATTGTCTTCCAGATAGTTCGCGATCGTCCAGGAATCGACCACGGGCCTGTCATCGTGCAACAGCACCGGAACCTTCTCCGAGCCGTGCGGCTGAAGCGTGCTCTTCTCGGTGAAGCGCCAAGGCAGCGACTCCGCCGACAGTCCCTTGTGCGCCAGCGCCATCCGCGTGCGCCAGCAATACGGACTGAAAGGACGCGAAGCGTCGGTGCCGACGAGTTCGTAAAGTCTGAGTGACATGCAAGGGGCCTCCGAGTATTCCGTCATTGCGAGCGACGCGAAGCAATCCGGACTGCCGCCGCAGAGACATTCTGGATTGCTTCGCTGACGCTCGCAATGACGATGTGGAGACGGAAGTGCGTATCAGCGGCCGTTCGTGCGCAGCAGCCTCTCGCCGTCCTCAGTCACCGCGATGACCAACCCGAGGCCGGCAAGCGTCTCGCGGGCGACGTAGCCGCGATCCGCGGCGTCTTCCCAGATGGTGAGGCGCGGGCACGAGGTCTTCCAGGTCGCGATCACCTCGGCATAGGCGCGCGGCTCGCGCGCGACCCATTCGACGAAGTCCAGCACCAGCGGATCGGCCGTCTCGCTCATTGCAGACCTCCCTTGTCGAAGGCGGCCAGCACGGGTGTGCGAACCATGAGCCAGCCGCCATAGGCGATGTAGTAGCAGGCGATGGTGGTGATCAGCTTGTTGGACCAGGCGATGAATTGCTGGTCGGTCATGGCTTCGAGGATGCGCCGCGCCAGCGTGGTGCCGAGCATGGAGGCTGCAATCGCGACGCCGGCGAGCACGGGATCGAGGCTCGCGGCCTGGTCGATGATGCCGCCGAAATAGACCAGCTTGGTGAAATGGCTGACGACCTGGCACATCGCCTTGGTCGCGACCTTCTCGCGCCGGCCGAAATCGCCGCCGAGGAAGAAGGTGTCGAGCAGCGGGCCGGAGACGCCGGTCATCAGCATCAGGCCCATGCAGATCGTGCCATAGACCGTGCCCTGCCAGAGACGGTCGGGATCCGGCTTGATGTTCGCAGGCAGCAGCCGCGCCATGAACGGCGTGGCGCCCAGCATCAGCAGCGCGACCGGCTTGTCCGGCACGTAGCGGGTGAGCGACCAGGCCGCGAGCGCGACGGCAGCGCCGACCATATAGTTCGCGACCGGCCGCCAGCGGATATGCGCCCGCCACAGGAACGCGCGCCAGCCGTTCGAGGCCATCTGCGTGATCGCATGCAGCACCATCGCGGTGGGAAGCGGCATCAAGGCCAGGAGCACGCCGATCAGGATCAGCCCGCCCGCCATGCCGAACAGCCCCGACAGGAATGCGGTGGCCACCATCAGCAATCCAAGGGCCGCGATCATGATGGGCGTCACGGAAGATTCTCCTGTGGGGCGTGGGGGATGCGGGCTGTTTCACTTCCTCTCCCCGCAAGCGGAGAGAGGCGAAGAGCCGAGTGCTCGAAAATCAGCACGAATTGCGTTGACATCTCTGCCTCGCTTGCCCCCTCTCCGCAAACTGAGTTATCTTGGCCTGGCATCAGCTTTCCTGAGGGTCGGACATTTGCGGCGGCTGCTGTTTCTCAACGGCATCAAGGCGTTCGAGGCGGCAGCGCGGACCGGCAGCTTTGCTGCGGCCGGGCTGGAGCTGAGCGTGTCGGCGGCCGCCGTCAGCCGCATGGTGCATTTGCTCGAAGAGCGGCTCGGCGTCGCGCTGTTCGAGCGCAAGGCCAACCGCCTGGTGCTGACGCAGGCCGGCCGCGCCTACCAGGGCGGGCTGACCCCGATCTTCGATGCGCTGGCGAGCCTCACTGCGCAGGTCACGGCGCCTGCAAGCGTGCGCGTGCTCACCATCGGCGTCGGCCACACCTTTGCGATGCGCTGGCTGATCCCGCGCCTGTCGGAGTTTCGCAGCGAGGAGCCCGACATCGAGGTGCGCTTCACCACCGGCGGCGCGGCGGTGCCGTTCGGCGAGGACTGGAACTGCGGCATCAAGCTCGGCACCGGCGACTGGCCCGGCCTCGTCGCCGAGCCGCTGTTCGCCGGCGACCTCACCCCCGTCTGCGTGCCTCGCCTGGCGGGCGGCCTGAAGCGCCCGGCCGACCTCAAGGGACCGAGCCTGATCCGCGTCGCACACTCACCCGAGGACTGGCCGATCTGGCTGAAGGCCGCGGGCGCTGCCCGGATCAACGCGCGTGGGCCCGAGTTCCAGTTCTACGGCCAGGCGCTGCAGGCCGCGGCCGACGGACTCGGCATCGCCATGGGCATCCGCCCCTATATCGATGACGATCTCGCCGCCGGCCGGCTGGTGGCGCCGTTCGACCTCTCGGTGCCCAAGGGCATGCGCTGGTACCTGCTCTATCGCAGCTTCCAGACCGAGCAGCGCGACTTTGCCGCGTTCCGCCGCTGGATCATGCGGGCCGCGTCGGAACCCGCCGCCCGCCCGCGGCGGATCGGCCGCGCCGCCGCGCGGAACTGAAACCGCGGGCAAAAAAGCCGGATCGCTTGTGAACGGCTTCACATTCTGAAATCCGCAAACGTGGTCCCCTGACCCTCCGAACAAGAAACGTGGGACCTGCACTCATGACGACCCTTTACGACGGTTTTGACATCGAATCCTTCGAAGCTGGCAAGGGGCTGTGGCACGCGCGGATCCGGCGTGCCGATTTCAGCCCGGTGGCCATCGACGGCGTGCTGTTTCCTGCCATGGAAGTCGGCTTCGCCTGGCCCGATCGCGATGCTGCGATTGCGGATGCCAAGCACCACATCGATCGCTTCCGCCGGCGGGCCGATGGCGACGACGAATAGGCGAACGGGTCCGCCGCTGGACCTGCGGCGGGGCGGCGCGAGGGGGAAACCGGTCATGTCCATCATCGAAACTGACGCAGCGCGGCCGCGGATTGACGCCCGCGCGGTGCTGTCGAACTGCCCGGAATGCGACGGCGACCTCGCGGTGCTCCGCGTGATCGGCGGCCGCGCCGGATGCGAGTACTGGACCATGCGCTGCACCGATTGCGGCGGCATCCATCTCGACATCCTCCAGCCGTATGTCACTGCCGCGAACGATGGCGGACCGTTGCCGGTGGCCTGAGGTTCCGACCTGCTGCCAACCTGCTGTCAGCAGCCTGCATGGCAGCGGGCATTCGCCCTTTATCGCGGGGCGGACTCGTCCCATATTCGGCAGATGGCGAAGAAACCTGCATCCTCCGAAAAATCCGGCAAATCCCTCAAGTCCAAGGTCCCGAACGCGAAGGCGCCAAGTTCTAAAGCTCATCGGCCTGACGTGCAGCCGATCGGGCCGGCGCTGGCCGAGCTGCTCAATCCCGCGATCAATCGCGGCGATGCCGGGCTGGGATCGGGCACCGGCCTGCAGCCGCCGCCGGACAATTCGCGCGACCGCCGCGCCGGGGGCGAGGCCGCCGCGCATCGCGCGCGGGCTTCGACGCCGAAGGAATTTCCGCAGGATGCGGCGCGCCAGATGCCGCTGCGACCCGATCCGCAGCCGCCGGGGGCGCGTCAATCCTCCGCGGCGACAGGATTGGAAGAGGCGCCGCAGGCCAACTACGGCACCGCGGCCACGATCCCGACGCTCGATCCGGAGCTGGCCCGGCAGCTCGGGCTTCCCACCGAGGAGGACGACGCAGAGGCGCTTGCCCGCCCGCCGCGCAGCAAGATGGAGGCGCTCGGCGTCAAGGCGACCGCGGATGCGCTGGAATCGCTGATCCGCGAGGGCCGGCCGGAGTTCCGCAAGAACGACGGCTCCATGAAGGTGTGGACGCCGCACCGCCCGCCGCGCCCGGAAAAGTCCGAAGGCGGCGTGCGCTTCGAGATCAAGTCATCCTACGAGCCCAAGGGTGACCAGCCGACCGCGATCGCGGAGCTGGTCGAGGGCATCAACCGCAACGACCGTTCGCAGGTGCTGTTAGGGGTCACCGGCTCGGGCAAGACCTACACCATGGCCAAGGTGATCGAGGCGACGCAGCGCCCGGCCCTGATCCTGGCGCCGAACAAGACGCTGGCCGCCCAGCTCTACGGCGAGTTCAAGAACTTTTTCCCTGACAACGCGGTCGAGTATTTCGTCAGCTACTACGACTACTACCAGCCGGAAGCCTACGTCCCGCGCACCGACACCTATATCGAGAAGGATTCCTCGATCAACGAGCAGATCGACCGCATGCGCCACTCGGCGACGCGCGCGCTGCTCGAGCGCGATGACGTCATCATCGTCGCCTCGGTGTCCTGCATCTACGGTATCGGCTCGGTCGAGACCTACACCGCGATGACCTTCGCGCTGAAGAAGGGCGAGCGCATCGACCAGCGGCAGCTCATCGCCGACCTCGTCGCGCTGCAATACAAGCGCACCCAGGCCGATTTCACCCGCGGCACGTTTCGCGTCCGCGGCGACGTCATCGACATCTTCCCGGCGCACTATGAGGACCGCGCCTGGCGCGTGAACCTGTTCGGCGACACTATCGAGACCATCGAGGAGTTCGACCCGCTCACCGGTCACAAGCAGGACGAGCTCGAATTCATCAAGATGTACGCCAACTCGCACTATGTGACGCCGCGCCCGACGCTGGTGCAGGCGATCAAATCGATCAAGTTCGAACTGAAGCAGCGGCTCGACCAGCTTAACAACCAGGGCCGGCTGCTGGAGGCGCAGCGGCTGGAGCAGCGCACCACCTTCGACCTCGAGATGATGGAGGCGACGGGAAGCTGCGCCGGCATCGAGAACTATTCGCGCTACCTCACCGGCCGCCGCCCCGGCGAGCCGCCGCCGACGCTGTTCGAATACGTGCCCGACAACGCGCTGATCTTCGCCGACGAGAGTCACGTCACCATCCCGCAGATCGGCGCCATGTTCCGCGGCGACTTCCGCCGCAAGGCGACGCTGGCCGAATACGGCTTCCGCCTGCCGTCCTGCATGGACAACCGGCCGCTCCGCTTCGAGGAATGGGACATGATGCGGCCGCAGACAGTCGCGGTGTCGGCGACGCCGGGCGGCTGGGAGCTGAACGAGAGCGGCGGCGTGTTCGTCGAGCAGGTCATTCGCCCCACGGGACTGATCGATCCGCCCGTCGACATCCGCCCGGCCCGCACGCAGGTCGACGATCTCGTCGGCGAGGTCCGCGCCACCGCGCAGGCCGGCTATCGCTCGCTGATCACGGTGCTGACCAAGCGGATGGCCGAGGACCTCACCGAATATCTGCACGAGCAGGGCATTCGCGTCCGCTACATGCATAGCGACATCGACACCATCGAGCGCATCGAGATCATCCGCGACCTGCGGCTCGGCGCGTTCGACGCGCTGGTCGGCATCAACCTGCTGCGCGAAGGCCTCGACATTCCCGAATGCGCGCTGGTCGCGATCCTCGACGCCGACAAGGAAGGATTTCTGCGCAGTGAAACGTCCTTGATTCAGACCATCGGCCGCGCCGCGCGCAACGTCGACGGCAAGGTGATCCTCTATGCCGACCAGATGACCGGCTCGATGGAGCGCGCCATCGCCGAGACCAACCGCCGCCGCGAGAAGCAGGTCGAGTACAACACCGCCAACGGCATCACGCCGGAGAGCGTGAAGAAGCAGATCGGCGACATCCTCAACTCCGTCTACGAGCGCGACCACGTGCTGGTCGAGGTCGGCGGCCACGACATGACCGACGACGTCATCTCGATCGGCCACAATTTCGAAGCCGTGCTCGCCGATCTCGAAACCCGCATGCGCGAGGCCGCCGCCGATTTGAACTTCGAGGAAGCCGCCCGCCTGCGCGACGAGGTCAAGCGCCTGCGCGCCACCGAGCTCGCCGTGGTCGACGACCCCACCGCCAAGCAGCGTACTGTGCAGGGCAAGGCCGGCGCCTATGCGGGGACGAAGAAATACGGCGACGCTGCGAATTTGCCGGTCAGCGCGATGAAGAACAAGAGCGCCGCAACGGCGTTGAAGGCCGGCGGCGGCAAAGGGTCCCGCGTGCACAAGCCGCATCTCGACGAAATGCACGGCCCGGAGTCCCTGCCCTACCGCGAGAGCCGCGCGCTGCCGTCAAAGCCGTTCGGCAGCACCAGCCGGATCATCCAGCCGACGGACTCACGGCAGTCGGGCCCGGAGTTCGGGCCGGCGCCGAAGTCGACGGGCGGGATGCCGGGGCGACGCGGTGGGTGGAAGAAGAGGTAGGCGGTGCATCCGCGCAAGTGGTGGCTATGGATTCCAGGCTCGCCGCTTTGCGGCGCCCCGGGATGACGCGGAGAGATTTTGCTCCCCTCACCCCACGCTCGCCGTCACCACCGCCATCACCGAGAGCAGCAGCACGATGGTCACGAGCTGGAGCGAGGCAATCGGCTGGGTGCGCCAAGCCGCGATCTTGTCTGACGGCGACAGATGGGCCTCGAAGAATTTCGGCTCGTAGACGGTCTTGAACAGGTGCGGGAAGCTCGGGCCGAGGGTCACGGCCAGCATCGCGTGGGCGAGCGAGGCAACGCGACGAAGATGGCGACGCCGGGGTCGCCGACGAGGTCGTGGTTGCCGCAGAGCTTGAGCAGGAAGGCGGCGGCGGCAAAGGTCGGGAAGCTCTGCAGGGTCGTGGTCAGCGCGAGGCCTTCGATCGCGTTGTGCAGGCGGGACTTTCTGGCGGTGGCGATGGCGGCCATGGCACGTCTCCCTGATGACATGGGGATGACGGTAGCTGCGATGCCCGTGGGGTGATGTGAGATGGGTCACGCGCCTCTTTGGGCCCGGAACGAGAGGCGAGATGGACTGCCGGGTTCGCGCCAGGTGGCGCGCCCCGGAATGACAGAGAGTTACAGCTTCCCCTGCCCGTTCATCTGTCCCCGCTGTTGCTGCTGCCACCCAAGCCGCATAGGGCGGGAATTCGTGCAGCCACACCACAACTCAACCCGCAATTGCACACCATGAACCTGGCATTGCGCTGGGGCGTCATACTGTCTGGAACATCATCCCTGTGATTTTGCGGATGGCCGGTGCGCGAGACCGCGCGCTGGCGTTGCGGAACGCCAGGGGGCCAAACGAGGACGGGCGGGATGACGGTCGAGAAGCTGAATCGCCAACGCGTCGTGCATCTGCTCGACTCCTTCGCGCGCGGTGATATCGAGACGGCGCTGTCCTGCTGCACCGACGACGTCGACTTCCTCACCCACGCGCCGATCGACGTGCTGCCGCACATGGTGCCGCGCCACGGCAAGGCCGAACTGCGCGAGCTCTGGCAGACGATCTGGTCGCGCTATTCGGAGGTCCGCTACAAGGCGCCGCACATCCTCGCCGAGGGCGAGGCGGTCGCGACCTACATGCACACCTATTTCAGAAAGCGCAGCAACGACCGCATCGTGCAGTTCGACATGGCGGTGTTCTACACCTTCCGCGGCGGGCTGGTGGCCGAGATCCGCGAGATCATCGATTCCTACGATCTGGTGCAGCAGGTGCTGGAACGGGAGATCGGGCCCCTGATCACGGGAACGCGGGCGGATTGATCCCCTCTCGCTCGGAACCATCGGAGAGCGGGAAATTACGGGGTTTTATTGTAAATCTCACAATAGCCGTTCAATGGTGCATTGCAAAAACGTGAATTGCGTTTTGGCCGAAATCGCTTAAATTATTCGTATACAAATGAGTTGAGCGCCGCCCCGGCACCGTCACTGTGCATGGGGTCGTTTTCCGTTTTCTTTCGCAAGCCAGCTTCAGGACTGCCCAAAATGACAGAGCACAGCCTCTGGCGTTTCTCGCGCGCGTTGCACCGCGCGATCAACGACCGGCATTTCGAGGACATCGAGGCCCTGATCGACGAGGACGTCGAGTGGGCGCTCTACGGCCCGATCGACATGTTTCCGTTTCTCGGCGCGCGCCAGGGCAGGAACGCCGTGCTCGACGTCATCCGCCAGCTCGCCGACAATTTCCAGGTTCGCCGCTTCGACCGCGAGAGCATCATGCTCGGCGTCGATACCGCCGCCTCGATGCTGCGCTATTCGCTGACGGCTCTGGATTCCAACAAGCCGATCAGCCTGCGCGTGGCGCAGTTCGCCCAGTTCAGGGCGGGCAGGCTTACCAGCATGCGCGTGCTGATCGACACCTTCGACCTGGTCGAGCAGGCACTCGGCCGCGCCATTCATCTGCCGAAGATGACCAGCGTCGGCTAACGCATGATCCGGACCCGAAGGGCCGCGTTAGCGCAAAGTGCGAAGCGGTTTTCCGAAAAGATCATGCGCAAACAACAACCTGAAGCGCGATGATGATCATCGCGCTTCAGGGGGGACGCCAACGGGCCCCGCTCGTCGGGACCGATGACAAGGCTACCGCGACGTCCTGGCCTCCAGCCCCGCCGGATGCCGTCGCATCACAAGCTCGTCATCGGGCGCGCGCCTTTTCGCGCGGCCCGTTGGTTCGCGTCCCGCGGCGAGCGGCCACAATTCCGCGACGATGGATCAGCATCCTGTGAGCGGAATGGCGCATGGTCTTTGCGGACGGCCGATATATATTGTCGGAAAGCATGCGCCGGGGCTCGCGGGCAGGACGATGGAATTCTCGACAGGGTTTGGCTGGACCAGGCTGCCGGTGCTGGCGGCCGCATTCATTTTGGGCTCGGTGCTGACGGTGTCGGCGCAGATCATTCCGCCCAGTGCGGCCACGCCTGCGGAGGAGGCCGACACCGAGGCCGCAGAGACCCCCGACGTCAACGACCCCGACGTGCTCAAAGGCATCGACGTCGACAAGCTCGACTGGAGCCAGCTCGCGGTCGATGCCGGGACCGGCATTGATCCCATGGCCGCCAAGAAGCGCGCCCAGGCCGCCGCCAAGGACGGCCTGGACTGGTCGTCGAACCCCAATGCAAACGGCTCCTCGGCGGTGACCGTGAAGCATTCCGTGTTCTCGTTCTGGGATACGCGGATCGGCGCCGACATGACGGTGACGAGCGAGCCGCGGACGATGTCCGAGCTGCTGGCGCAGAAGGCCGCCAATGGCGGCAGCCTGCCGCAATCCTCCGGCAGCGCCTGGGCGGCGGCGACCGCGCCGGGCGCGGGTTCGATCTGGGACGAGACCGCGGTGGAAGCCCGGATCGATCCCGGCGCCGAGCAGAGCCGGATCGGGGCGTCGCTGACCAAATCGGTGCCGCTGTCGGATGACACCTCGCTGACGCTTCAGAACGGCTACAGCGTCAACCAGCAGGGCACCACTGCGGTGCCCGGCATCGGCGGGCACATCACACGCAACTACGAGACCGACCAGACCGCCAAGGTCACCCTGACTGACACCGGCACCAGCATCTCCGCCGGCCAGACGCTGTCGACCACCGACGACAAATGGCTGCGCAAGGTCGGGGCCGAGCAGAAGCTGTTCGACAACGTCACCGTCTCCGGCTCGGTCGGCGAGACCTCGCAAGGCGCGATCAACAAGAGCCTGACGGCGGGCTTCAAGAAGAGCTGGTAGTGTCTTCGCCTCTCCCCGCCTGCGGGGCGAGGGAGTGAGGCACCGGCCGAGCCGCGCATTCACTCCGCTGCTGGAACCAGCCTTTACACTCTCCTAACCATGCGCCACGGCAATACCCCCGAATGGTCCGGCCTTGCCGCATCTCGGCCCATTTGCGGCCAAATTCGGACGCACAGATGGGGAGCCTCACAGACGTCGTCGTGCGGGGGACACTCGCGCTGCGCTCAACGCGAACAGGGGAACAACGATGAACGCCACCCGTCCCGAAAAGATCGAAGCCACCGAGACCGAGACGGTCGACACCAACCTCGCCGCCGTGACCGAGGTCGAAGCCGGCATCCGCGATTTCGTCCGCAACGACATCGCCTATCTGCGCCGCCCGGCCGCGACCACGACCGACGCGCCGCCGCTCGACCCGAGCGCGGAAGCCACCGTCAACAACGTCAACTCGCTGATCCAGCGCGTCGCCGGCACCTCGCTGGCCGAGATCGAGAACCTCATCTCCGAGCTCGAGAGCCTGCGCGACCTGCTGCATGCTGAAGGCCAGCGCGTCCAGCGCGAGATCTCCGGCTACGCCCAGCTCAGCCAGGCTGCGATGAAGTCGACCCGCATGATCGCCGACAACGTCGCGCAGTGGAAGCGCGCCGCCGACGGCCTGCGCAACAGCTGATCGCGCGTCTCACGCATCACGGCCGCCGCGTTCCGGAAGGGGCGCGGCGGTTTGATTTGTGGAGGTGTTTCTCTTCCTCTCCCCGCTTGCCGGGAAAGGCGAAGAGCACCCACTTTTGAACCCACCGCCCCTCCCCGGCGACCAATGCCAAGCGCCCGTGGCCGTTGCCGGCCGGGTCTGGGGACATCTCATGGAAAGCATTCGGCCCGACAACACGGACCCAATCTCGCTGCGGCCCGCGCCGAATCAGCTCGGCACGATCATGCTGCGCTTTGTCGGATTGCTGGCGGGTGCGATCGCGGTGCTGGCGTTCGTCTACAGCCGCTGACACAGGGCCGAACGCCGGCCCCGGAAAGTTAACGAGCTCTTACCAGGCGGCTTCCACGGTCGAGGCTTCCAGGGTGTAGGCGCCATCGGCGTAGCCCTTCACCACCATGCCGGCGATCAGCATCACGGCCAGCGTCGCGGTCGCGAAGATGAATCCTACGAATTTGAGTGCGCCGCGGTCTGCCATGGTCCTCGTCCCCTGCCGTCTGCCAATTCGTTTCAAATAGACGGCGACAGGTTCATAATTGGTTAGCAACTTACTGGCTCCGCCAAAACGGCTCGCGGTAACCATGTTGCGCAGGCTTATGGCAGCCGGCCGGAATCGCGTCCATAGCGTCAGGGCAACACTCGCGCACTGATTTGCCCCGTTCATCTTGGAACAGATCTAAAGCCGATGCGATCAGGATGAATCGTCATCGCGCTTCAGGTTGTCGTTCAAGCATGATCCCCGCGCAAACGCGTTCCGCGTCTGCCGCGAGGGAAAACCGCTGCGCATTTTTCCGGATCATGCTCCGCCCTTCGCACGCAGCGGCACGAAGGCGCTGGCGGTGATGGAATAGACCTCCTCACCGCGCTGGTTGGTGCCGGTGGTGCGGGACGTCAGAATGCCCCAGCCGGGACGCGAGGCGGAGGTGCGCTTGTCGACGACGACATTGACGTAAGCGACGGTGTCACCGGCGAGCACGGGTCTGATCCAGCGCAGGTCGCGAAAGCCCGGCGACGGGCCCCACACCGCGACCTCCTCGCCGCGGGCTGCGGCTTCCCGTGCCAGACGTTGGCCGTCGGCGACGAGCAGGCTCATGCAGGCGGAGCCGACATGCCAGCCAGAGGCGGCGAGCCCGCCGAATAGCGAGTTCTTGCCCTCCTCCTCGTCGAGGTGAAAACGCTGCGGATCGAACTTTGCGGCGAATGTCTTGATGGCTTCGGCCGTGAACATATAGGCACCGATCTCGCGGCGCTGGCCGATTTCGATGTCCTCGAAGAACCGCATCAGACCGCTCCCTCGCGCCGCTTGATCAGGATCGGCGAGGTCATCTCCGCGAGGGCCTGCCCCTTGGCGTTGCGCACGGTGCACTTGAACTTGACGATGCCGAGCTCCGGTCGACTCTTGGAGGCGCGCGCCTCCACGACGTCGACGTCGAGCATGAGATCGTCGCCGGGCCTGAGCGGCGAGAGCCAGCGCACCTCGTCCACGCCGGGCGAGCCGAGCGAGGCGGCGCGGGTGATGAAGCCGTCGGCCATCATCCGCATCATCAGCGAGCAGAGGTGCCAGCCCGAGCCGGACAGGCCGCGCAGCATGCTTTTCGCCGCCGCCTCCTCGTCCAGGTGCATCGGCTGCGGATCGAACTCGGCGGCAAAGGCCAAAATCTCGTCGCGGGTGACATGACGCGGGCCGAACGTTCCGAAGCGGCCGGGCGGGAAATCTTCGAAGGTCAGGGTCATCTTGGGGATTGATTGGCGGAAATGACAGATTGTGGCCGCACTTTACCGCAATCTCAACCCGCCGGCCCGCATGGCTCGTGCTACATTCGACGCGGCGATCCGGTCTTGAGTCGGATGAACCGAGAGCCGAGACCCGATTCGAAGTCCCGACTTGCCTGGGGAGAGCAATGTTTTCATTCAGCGACCTGTTTCAGTGGGACCGCTTCATCACGCCGACGATCATCAAGACCTTCTACTGGCTGGTGATCGCGCTGATATGCCTGTTTGGCCTCTCCGGCATCTTCTCCGGCTTAGCTGCGATGGCGATCAGCCCGTTCGGCGGCTTCCTGGTGCTGCTGTCGTCGATCGCGAGCGTCGTGGTCGGCATCGTGTTCTCGCGCATCGCCGCGGAGCTGATCCTGATCGTCTTCCGCATCAACGAGCATCTTGGCGCGATCCGCGACCAGGGCGGCGGGATGCGGTAGCGCCGTCATTCCGGGGCGCGCGAAGCGCGAACCCGGAATCTCGAGATTCCGGGTCTGGTCCTTCGGACCATCCCGGAATGACAATTCTACGTATTGAACCTGAAATGCATCACGTCGCCGTCGGCGACGACGTATTCCTTGCCTTCGAGGCGGAGCTTGCCGGCGTCGCGCGCACCGGCTTCGCCGCCGAACGCGACGTAGTCCTCATACGCAATGGTCTCGGCGCGGATGAAGCCTTTCTCGAAGTCGGTGTGGATCACGCCCGCCGCGGCCGGCGCCTTGGTGCCGCGATGGATGGTCCAGGCGCGCGCTTCCTTCGGGCCGATGGTGAAGTAGGTGATGAGGTCGAGCAGCGTGTAGCCTGCGCGGATCAGGCGGTCGAGACCGGCCTCCTCCAAGCCCAGCGTCTCCAGGAAGTCGGCACGCTCCTCGCGTGAAATGGTGGCGATCTCGGATTCGATCTTTGCCGAGATGACGACGGCGACGGCACCTTCCTTGGCGGCCTGCTCCTGCACGGCCTTCGAGAACGAATTGCCCGTCGCGGCCGAGCCTTCCTCGACGTTGCAGACGTAGAGTACGGGCTTGGACGACAGCAAGCCGAGCATGCCGAAGGCGCGCTCCTCCTCCGGCTTGCGCTCGACGAGGCGCGCGGGCTTGCCCTCTCGCAGCAGCACCAGGGTGCGGCCCACGAGGTCGAGCTGCTCCTTGGCGTCCTTGTCGTTGCCCTTGGCCTTCTTGGTGAGATTGTCGACGCGCTTCTCGAGGCTGTCGAGGTCGGCGAGCATCAGCTCGGTCTCGATGGTCTCGATGTCGGCGAGCGGGGCGATCTTGCCCTCGACATGGGTGATGTCGGAATCCTCGAAGCAGCGCACCACATGGGCGATGGCGTCAACCTCGCGGATATTGGCGAGGAACTGGTTGCCGAGGCCTTCGCCCTTGGAGGCGCCGCGCACGAGGCCCGCGATGTCGACGAAGGTCAGTCGCGTCGGAATGATCTGACCGGACTTGGCGATGGCGGCGAGCTTCTCCAGCCGCGGATCGGGCACGGCGACCTCGCCGACATTCGGCTCGATGGTGCAGAACGGATAGTTCGCAGCCTGCGCCGCGGCCGTCTCGGTCAGCGCATTGAACAAGGTCGACTTGCCGACATTGGGCAACCCGACGATCCCGCATTTGAATCCCACCAGCGTTATTCCTTGCCGTTGTCGTCCTTGGTCAAAAATCCCTTCGCCTGCATGGCGAGATGCACCCTGTTGGCGAAGGTCGCGTCCGTGCCCTTGGCAAGCAGCGCGGCGTGCTCGGCGACAGCGTCGCAGAGAGTCGCCACCCATTCATTGTCGGCCTTGGCGAAGTCCGACAGCACGTGGCCGTGCACCAGTTCCTTGACGCCGGGATGACCGATGCCGAGCCGGACCCGGCGGTAATCGTTGCCGATATGCGCCGAGATCGAGCGCAGGCCGTTGTGACCGGCGATGCCGCCGCCGATCTTCACCCGCACCTTGCCCGGCGGCAGCTCGAGCTCGTCATGGAACACGGTGACGTCGCCCTCGGCGATCTTGAAGAAGCTCGCGGCTTCCTGAACGCTGCGGCCGGACTCGTTCATGTAGGTCGTGGGCTTGAGCAGGATCACGCGCTCAGATCCGAGCGTGCCCTCCGAGGTCTCGCCCTGAAAGCGGCGGCGCCATGGTGCGAAACCATGACGCCGCGCAATCTCTTCGACGGCCATGAAGCCGATATTGTGCCGGTTACGTGCGTATTTCGCGCCGGGATTGCCGAGCCCAACAAAGAGTCGCATGACGCGGCGCGCCCCTCGCTCGGCGCGCGATCAGGGACCGCGCGCCAGCCTTGAGAGATTACTTCTTCTTGTCGCCGGCGGGAGCCTTGGCAGCAGCCGCCGGAGCGGCCGCGGCCGGAGCCGCAGCGCCAGCCGCCGGAGCTGCCGCAGCAGAGCCAGGAGCCGCAGCCGCAGCGGCGGCCTTCTGCTCTTCGGCGTAGCCGGAAGGCGGCACGATGGTGACGAGGGTCGCGTCCTCGCGGGTCAGCGCCTTCACGCCGGCCGGCAGCTTGACGTCCGACAGATGCAGCGAGTGACCGATTTCGAGCGAGCCGACATCGGCCTCGATGTACTGCGGAATGCTCTCGACACCGCATTCGAGCTCGATCGCATGGGCGACGATGTTGACGGTGCCGCCACGCTTCACGCCGGGCGAGCCTTCGGCCTTCACCACGTGCAAGGGCACGCTGATGCGGATGGTGGCGCCTTCGCCGAGCCGCATGAAGTCGACGTGAATCGGGAAATCCTTGACCGGATCGAGGTGGTAGTCCCGCGGAATCACGCGGTGCTTCTTGCCCTCGAGGTCGATGTCGACCAGCGTGGTCAGGAACCGGCCGGCCAGGATGCGCTGGCGCAGTTCACGATCTTCAATCGAGATCGTCACCGGGGGCTGGTTGTTGCCGTAGATCACTCCGGGCACTCTGCCGGCGCGACGCTCAGCCCGGGCGGCCCCCTTGCCGCTCTTCGGACGTGCGGTCGCCTTCAATTCCTTGACGGTCGTCGCCATGTCGTTAAGTCCTTGTTTTTGCAAAAGTTAATGGGCCGCAAGGCGGCCCATGGCATCATCCGCAGCAGGCCTCCAGGGGTGCGGGGGCCGCGAACGTGGCGGGCTTTTACCCGGAAGATGCGGAAATGACAAGGAGAATGGGCTGACGGCCCCGGGGTCCTGCCCTACCCTCCCCTGGAGGGGGAGGGTCGGCTCACATTGAGCGTAGCGAAATGTAAGACGGGGTGGGGTGATCTCTCCCCACGGGCACTATTCGACGCGGAGAGACTGTCACCCCACCCCGCTCGCGCTACGCGCGATCGACCCTCCCCCTCCAGGGGAGGGTAAGAGCCCTACCCGCCCAGCTTCGCCTCCAGCGCTGCAATCCGCGCCTTCAGGGCCTCGTTCTCCTCGCGCGCGAGGCGCGCCATGTCCTTGACCGCCTCGAACTCCTCGCGCTTGACGAGGTCCATGTCGCGCAGGAATTTTTCCGCCTGAGTGCGCATCACCGTATCGAACTCGCGCTTGACACCCTGGGCAGCACCGGCGGCGTCATTCATCAGCCGGCCGATCTCGTCGAAAAACCGGTTGCTGGTCTGGGTCATTTCGGCCTCCGATAAACTTTGCGCGAACTCTCGAAAAGACAATGGCAATCCGGATCGAACGGTTCAAGGGCCGATCGCCGGTATCCTTGTCATGAACCGGTTTCCTTGCAATCGTATTCAACGTGCCTGCATAAGAAGAATCACACGGCGTCTGCCGGTGCTCCTTCGCCGCAATCTCGTCCAGACATAGAAGGCGCGATGCCCTTTCTGCTGATCGACTTTCCCGCCTTCAAGCCGATCGCGATCGAGATCGGTCCGTTCGCGATCCGCTGGTATGCGCTGGCCTATATCTGCGGCATCGTGTTCGGCTGGCTCTATGCGCGCTCGCTCCTGAAGAACGAGCGCCTGTGGGGCGGACCGGCGCCAATCTCGCTGGTGCAGGTCGACGACTTCATCCTGTGGGTCACGCTCGGCATCATCCTCGGCGGCCGCACCGGCTACGTGCTGTTCTACAATCTGCCCTTCTTCATCGATCATCCCGCCGCGATCTTCAAATTGTGGGAGGGCGGCATGTCGTTCCATGGCGGCTTCCTCGGCTGCGTCGTCGCGGTGATGTGGTTCGCCTATCGGGGCGGCATCTCGATCCTGTCGCTCGGCGACATCACCACCGCCGTCGCCCCGGTCGGGCTGCTGCTCGGACGGATCGCCAACTTCATCAACGGCGAATTGTGGGGCCGCGCCACGGACGCGAGTCTGCCCTGGGCGATGATCTTCCCCAACGATCCGACGCAGCTGCCCCGCCATCCGAGCCAACTTTACGAAGCGGGCATGGAGGGCATCCTGCTGTTCACGGTGCTCGCCATCATGATCCGCTTCGGCGCGCTGAAGCGCCCCGGAATGATCCTCGGCGCCTTCATCCTGATCTACGGCCTGACCCGCATCGCCGGCGAGCATTTCCGCGAGCCGGACGTCCAGCTCGGTTTCCTCTGGGGCGGATTAACCATGGGCATGCTGTTGTCGATCCCGATGCTTATCGTTGGCACCCTACTTATCGTATGGGCTGTCAGGCGGGGGGCGCCGAAGCGCCTCCAGACCATTCGTTAGTTCATTTCGAGAAGGCAGCCGTGACCGACACGCCGCTCCTCAACGAGATCAAGGCGCTGATCAAATCCTCAGGCCCGATGCCGGTCTGGCGATACATGGAACTGTGCCTGATGCATCCGCGCTACGGCTATTACGTCTCGCGCGATCCGCTCGGGCGCGAGGGCGACTTCACCACCGCCCCCGAAGTCAGCCAGATGTTCGGCGAACTCCTGGGACTGTGGACCGCCTCGGTCTGGAAGCAGATGGGCTCGCCGCAATTGCTGCGGCTGATCGAACTCGGCCCCGGCCGCGGCACCATGATGGCAGATGCGCTGCGTGCATTGCGCGTGCTGCCGCCACTCTACCAGGCGCTCCAGATCCACCTGGTCGAGGTCAATCCGGTCCTGCGGGAACGGCAGAGTGCGACGCTGTCGGCCATCCGCAACATCGTCTGGCACGACCGCATCGACGAGGTGCCGGAAGGCCCCAGCATCATCCTCGCCAACGAATATTTCGACGTGCTGCCGGTCCACCAGATGGTCCGCTACGAGAACGGCTGGCACGAGCGCGTGATCGAGATCGATACCGACGGCAGGCTTCAGTTCGGCGCAGCACCCGAGCCGACGCCACGCTTCGAGGTTCTGCTGCCACCGTTGGTGCGCGCCGCACCGGTCGGCGCCGTGTTCGAGTGGCGGCCGGACGGCGAGATCATGAAGCTCGCCACGCGCGTGCGCGACCAGGACGGCGCGGCCCTGATCATCGACTACGGCCATCTGCGCAGCGATGCCGGCGACACATTTCAGGCGATCGCGCGCCACACCTTCGCCGATCCCTTGAAGGCGCCGGGTCAGGCCGATGTCACCGCCCACGTCGACTTCCAGGCGCTGGCGCGCGCGGCCGAGGATGTCGGCGCCCGCGTGCACGGCCCGGTGACGCAAGGCGACTTCCTCAAGCGTATCGGCATCGACACCCGCGCCGCCGCCTTGATGCAGAAGGCGACGCCCGAAGTCGCCACCGATATTTCGGTCGCGCTCAACCGCCTGACCGATACCGGACGCGGCGGCATGGGTTCGATGTTCAAGGTGCTCGGCATCTCCGAGCCGCGGCTGACGGGCCTTGCCGGCCTCAGCGACCTCGAACAGGCTGGAGAGACCTCATGACGCTTGCTTCGTCGCTGCTGTCGGCCGTGCCCGGCCTGCGCCACGCCTTCTTCACCCGCGAGGGCGGCGTCTCCAGCGGCATCTATTCCGCGCTGAACGGCGGGCTCGGCTCCAACGACGATCAGACCCTCGTTGCGGAGAACCGCCGCCGCATGGCCGAGCATGTCGGCGTCGCGCCCGGGCGCTTCCTCAGCCTGCACCAGGTTCATTCGCCCGACGTGCGCGTGGCTGATGCGCCCTGGCCGAACGGGCCGCGGCCGAAGGGCGATGCGCTGGTGACGAAGACGCCCGGCATCGCGCTCGGCGTCTCCACCGCCGATTGCGGGCCGGTGCTGTTCGTCGATCCCAATGCGCGCGTGATCGGCGGCGCGCATGCCGGCTGGAAGGGCGCGCTGACCGGCGTGCTGGAAGCGACGATCTCGGCGATGGAGGAGCTCGGCGCAACGCGCGGCGGCATCATCGCCGCGATCGGCCCCCTGATCCGGCAGGAGAGCTACGAGGTCGGCAACGAATTCGTGACGCGTTTCATCGAGGCGGACGCCGACAACGCCATGTTCTTCATCCCATCCGTGCGCGAGGGCCATGCGATGTTCGATCTCGCCGGCTTCATCCGCAAGCGGCTGGAAGCCGCCGGCATCCTGATGATCGAAGATCTCGGGCTCGACACCTACGCCGATGAGCGTTTCTTCAGCTATCGCCGCTCGGTGCATCGCAAGGAGCCGGATTACGGCCGGCACGTTCACGCCATCGCGCTGGAAGGGTGAACACAACAGCAACCTTTTCGATCGTCATTCCGGGACTCGCGTAGCGAAAGCCCCGGTGCGCACTTGCGCACCTGAGAATCTCGAGATTCCGGGTTCGATGCTTGCGCATCGCCCCGGAATGACGGGCGGGTAGACGCGATGACGACGGTATGTGTCGCCGCTGCCCTAGACCTTAATCGATTTTAACGATATCGCTGCCCTCCATAATGAGGGATGCGTCATTCATCTTTGGCCGCGCGGGTTCGCGCGTGCTGGCGGTCATGCTGCTCGCGGCGGCGACCGTGCTGGCCGGCTGCGCCGGCGGCAACGCACCGGGCAATTCCTATGCGATGGCGCCGAGCGGTGGCAGCGGTGCGACGGTGGCGTTCGAATCCATCGACGGCCCGCCGCCGCAGGTGTTCGACCGCATGGTCGGGGTGCTCGACAGCGAATCCAAGCTGCGCAGCCTGTCCGTGGTCTCCCGCGAGGGGACGGCTGCCTATCGCGTGCGCAGCTATCTCTCCGCCCAAGTGGTGCGCGGCAAGACCGTGATCGCCTGGGTCTGGGACGTCTACGACGCCAACCAGCAGCGGGCGCTGCGCCTCTCGGGCGAGGAACCGACTTCGGCCAAGGGCGGCCGCGACGCGACACGTGATGCTTGGGCGGCTGCTGACGACCTCGTGCTGCGGAGGATCGCCCAGGCCGGATTCAGCGGACTTTCCAACATGATCAACGGAACGCCGGATGCGCCCGGCGCAGCTCCCACCTTGCGGGGACCGGCCGTGGCGAGCGCGTTTCCGGCCGCGCCGAGACCCGACATGACGACCTCGGCCCTCGGCTATGCCGAGCGATAACCCCCGCTCAACCACGGCCTCAAGTTGCGGCCAAGCCGTTGGCCCGACTCAGGATTTTCAAAGGGAAAACGTAGCATCCCGGGTTGCCATTGCAGCCTCCGGCCTGATATTTCCTCGCCCGTCGTAACCGTGCTTCCAGTGGGTATTTTCTGATGTTGAACGTCGTATCCAGCAAAGCGCGGGAGGAAGCGTCCATGTCGGCCAAGAACGGCTCCATCAAGCTCGTCGCCGGCAACTCCAATCCGGCTCTCGCACAGGCCATCGCGCAGGGCCTCGACCTGCCGTTGACCAAGGCGGTGGTGCGGCGCTTCGCCGACATGGAAATCTTCGTCGAGATCCAGGAGAACGTCCGCGGCTCGGATGCCTTCATCATCCAGTCGACCTCGTTCCCGGCGAACGACCATCTGATGGAGCTGTTGATCATCACCGACGCGCTGCGCCGCTCCTCGGCGCGCCGCATCACTGCGGTGCTGCCCTATTTCGGCTATGCAAGACAGGACCGCAAATCGGGCTCGCGCACGCCGATCTCGGCCAAGCTCGTCGCCAATCTGATCACGCAGGCCGGCGTCGACCGCGTGATGACGCTCGACCTGCATGCCGGACAGATCCAGGGCTTCTTCGACATCCCCACCGACAATCTCTACGCGGCGCCGCTGATGGTGCGCGACATCAAGGAGAGGTTCGATCTCTCCAAGGTGATGGTGATCTCGCCCGACGTCGGCGGCGTGGCCCGCGCGCGCGGCCTTGCCAAGCGCATCAACACCCCGCTCGCGATCGTCGACAAGCGGCGCGAGCGTCCGGGCGAGTCCGAGGTCATGAACGTGATCGGTGACGTCGCCGGATACACCTGTATCCTCGTCGACGACATCGTGGACTCCGGCGGCACGCTGGTGAACGCGGCCGACGCGCTGATCGCCAAGGGCGCCAAGGACGTCTACGCCTACATCACCCACGGCGTGCTCTCCGGCGGCGCGGCCGCCCGCATTGCGGGCTCGCGGCTGAAGGAGCTCGTGATCACCGACTCGATCCTGCCGACGGATGCCGTGACCAAGGCGCCGAACATCCGCACGCTGCCGATCGCCAGCCTGATCTCGGACGCAATCGCGCGCACCGCCGCGGAAGAGTCGGTGTCGAGCCTGTTCGACTAGCCATTGACGTCATTCCGGGGCTCGCGAAGCGAGAACTCCGGTGCGCAAGTGCGCACCATCGTTCGGCGCTCATGCGCCGCCCCGGAATGACTTTGCGGGCTACCCCACGATCCCCGCCGCGACCTGGCCGCGCAGTCGCTCCAGGCCGTGCAGCGTTTTGGCGCAGGCCTCGGCCACCTCGACGCCCTTGATCGCAAAGTGCTTGCGGAAGAAGTCGTAGTGCACCTCGGTCTCGTGGAATTGCTGCGGCGTGAGCACGGCCGAGAACACCGGCACCTCGGTGCGGAGCTGCACGTCCATCAGTGCCTTGATGACGGTGTCCGCGACGAACTCGTGGCGGTAGATGCCGCCGTCGACGACGAGACCGGCGGCAACGATCGCGGTGTAGCGCCGCGTCTTGGCAAGGACCTGCGCATGCAGCGGGATCTCGAACGATCCCGGCACCTCGAACACGTCAACATGGGTCAGGTGCCGCGCTTCCGCCTCCTTCATGAAGGCGATGCGCGCCTCTTCGACCACGTCGTGGTGCCAGCAGGCCTGCACGAAGGCCACCCGCTGCGGCTTGGCGAAGCGCGGATGCTCCGGCACCGGGTCTTGTGGAACCGGCGGCTGGGTGGGGTGAGACGTTTCGGCTTTGGAAGTTTCGGTTTGGGGATCTTGCAACATCTGATTCATGGCTTTCCTCGGTTTAAGGACCAGAATCAGGGCACACGGCACGACAAACAGCCGCATCCTCTCGATGCGCCTGCCACCGACCGTTCTCTTTCATCCGGACTTTGACCGTCGGCTTCGGAGTTGCACCGAATCTGCTGACCCTTCCGCTCGGGATAACCCTCTCGGAAGGCGCTCGCGGGCTTAGGCCTTTCGGCCCTTACCGCCGGTGGGGACTTTCACCCCGCCCTGAGAACATCGACCGTCCGGGATGAACGGCCTGCCGGGAAATATGCCGCCGGCGAGCAGTCGCGGCAAGCGCGTTCCGCATGGGCAAAGCGCATGGTCCCATGCCAGGTTTGAGGTCCTCCTGGCGGTCCGGCCCTCGCCGGGCGGATCTGACGGAGCCCCTCGTGAATCTGATTCCGGTTTGTTCTCCTCGATCTGGGATTGTGACCTCCAACGTTAAGAATTGTGGCGGAGATCAGCTGTGGACGAACGAGTCCTGGCTTGTGGACGGACTCGGGACCCCGTTGCGCAGATTCCGCAAATCACATCACTTGATCCGCGATGAGCCCCGCGCCGATCCGAGGGATCGCAAGGGCAAGTCCGAGGGACGCCGTAGCGACGTTTAGGGAGCGCGCCGGGCCCAACCGCGTGCGTATCAAGGACAACAAAAAGGCAAGAGGTCGAGACGGCATGTCCCTGCTCGAAAGCGCTATCGATTCCAGAAGCCATCCGCTCGCGGTGGTCGAGGACATCGCCGCCAGCAACAACTGGCCGTTCGAACGCTCCGGCGAAGACGAACTCACGATTGTCTCCAAGGGACAATGGACCGACTACCAGCTCTCCTTCACCTGGATGGGCGAGATCGAGGCGCTGCATCTGGCCTGCGCATTCGACATGAAGATTCCGCTGTCGCGGCGAAGCGAGGTGCAGCGGCTCGTCGCCGCCGTCAACGAGCAGCTGTGGGTCGGCCATTTCGATCTGTGGACCAACACCGGCATGATCATGCACCGCCAGGCCCTGGTGCTTCCGGGCGGCCTCACCGCCTCGACCGCGCAATGCGAAGTCATGCTCGCCGGCGCCATTCACGCCTGCGAACGTTACTTCCCGGCGTTCCAATTCGTGGTGTGGGCCGGCAAGACCACCGCGCAGGCCATGGACGCTGCGATGTTCGACACTGTCGGAGAGGCCTAAGGCCTCTCATGACATGGGGGAGCCGTAGCTCTCTCCACGATGTCGTCCCGGACGAGCGCAGCGACGATCCGGGACCCAGACCGCGTGATGCCTCTTGTGGCACACGGCTTGTTGCCAACACCGTCATCCGTTAAGACCGCTGGTGATTATGGGTCCCTGCGTTCGCAGGGACGACAGCGAGTTTGTGGTGACGACCGTGGCAAACAACAGCACGCTTCAAAACATCACGGGCACCATCCTGCTCGCCGGCGCCGGCAAGATGGGCGGTGCGATGCTGACCGGATGGCTGGCGGGCGGGCTCGATCCGCGCTGTGTCGCGGTGGTCGATCCGTTCATCTCGCCCGAGATCTCCGCGCTTGCCGCCAAGGGCGTCGCGCTCAATCCCGACGTGACGACCGCCGGCCCCGTCGAGACCCTGGTCGTCGCGGTGAAGCCGCAGATGTTCCGCGAGGCCGGCGCCAGGCTGAAGCCGTTCGTGTCGGACAAGACCTCGGTGGTCTCGATCATGGCGGGCACCACGATCGCCTCGCTCGAGGAGGTCTGCGGCGGTGCCGTGGTGCGCGCGATGCCGAACACGCCGGCCGCGATTGGCCGTGGCATCACCGTGGCTGTCGCGGCGAAGAACGTCAGCGCGGATCAGCGCGCGGTGGCCGATGCATTGCTGCGCGCCACCGGCGCGGTGGAATGGGTCGAGGACGAAGGCCTGATGGACGCAGTGACGGCCGTCTCCGGCTCCGGCCCGGCCTACGTATTCCTGCTCGCCGAGGAACTCGCCCGCGCCGGCGTGGAAGCCGGATTGCCCGAGTCGCTCGCGACGAAGCTCGCCCGCGAGACCGTCGCCGGCTCGGGCGAGCTGCTACATCAGTCGGATCTTCCGTCGAGCACGCTGCGCCAGAACGTCACCTCGCCCGGCGGCACCACGGCTGCGGCGCTCGGCGTGCTGATGGGCGAGCCGGGCCTGCGCGATCTGATGATCCGCGCCATCGCCGCGGCGACGCAGCGGTCGAGGGAATTGGCGAAGTAAACAGGTGGCGCGCGCTACGCACCCAGCCGCTTGTTGAACATCTCGACATTGACGAGCCCGCGCGCGTGGCGGCCCTCGCCGAGCTTGCGCGTGCCCTCGAAGGCCTCGACCTCGAAGCGGATGACGCGGCGCTCGACCGCAACCACTTTGGCCGTCGTCCGCACCGTCGCGCCGACCAGCGCCGCTGCGAGATGGCGAATGTCGACCTCGGTGCCGACCGTGACCCAGCCCGGCTGAAGCACAGCGCGGATTGCATCGCCCGCCGTCATCTCCATCTCGAGGATCATCATCGGCGTCGCATAAACAAAAGGCATGCCGGGCACGAAATGCCCGACCGTGCGCTCCACTGGGACCACCAGCGTGCGCTCGGCGCTCATGCCGATTGTGATGAAGTCGCGTGCGTCCATGGTGCCTGCTCGTCATTCCGGGGCGCACGAAGCGCGAACCCGGAATCCAGAAGTTTCTGGCTCGAGATTCCGGGTTCAGCCCTGCGGGCTGCCCCGGAATGACGCTAACGCGTCACTTCTTCGCGGCCGCCGCGCGTTCCACAAACGTCTTGCCGCCCTTCATCTTGTGGCGGAGCGGAGCTTCGTTGATCTGGATGACGACGGCATCGGCATCGACGCCGAGATTCTTCACCAGCGCCTGGGTGATGTCGCGCATCATGCCGGCCTTCTGCTCGTCGGTGCGGCCTTCGGCCATGCTGATGGTGATCTCAGGCATCGTTGTCTCCCTGCTGCTGCCGTCACGGCCGGGCTTTTCCCGGCCATTCATCATTTGAAAGATGGATGCGCGGGTCAAGGCCACGCATGACGAATGGAGCGAATGGCTAGCCCCAGCTCACGTCATGGCGCGCCAGCACCTCGCGCACCTTGGCGACGAGATCGGCTTCGCTGCACGAGAACTGCGCCGGACGGGTCTCGCGCCATTCCTGGTTGGAGGCGATCGCGGCGGCCGCCTTCGCGCCCTCGATCAAATCCTTGACCTGCACCTCACCGCGCGCCTTTTCATCCGAGCCCTGGATGATGACGCAAGGCGAGTTGCGGCGGTCGGCATATTTGAGCTGGTTGCCCATGTTCCTGGGATTGCCGAGATAGAGCTCGGCGCGGATGCCGGCGGTGCGCAAGCTTGCCACCATCTTCTGGTAGTCGGCGACGCGGTCGCGGTCGAACACGGTGACGACGACGGGGCCGAACTCCGGCCGCGTATCCAGCTTGCCGAGCAGCGTCAGCGCAGCCTGCAAGCGCGACACGCCGATCGAGAAACCGGTCGCCGGCACCGGCTCGCCGCGGAAGCGCGAGACGAGGCCGTCGTAGCGCCCGCCGCCACCGACCGAGCCGAACCGCACCGGGCGGCCCTTCTCGTCCTTGGCGTCGAGCAGGAGTTCGACCTCGTAGACGGGGCCGGTGTAGTATTCGAGACCGCGGACGACGGAGGGATCGATCTTGATACGATCCGCACCGTAACCCGAGGCAGCAACCAGCTTGGCGATCTCATCCAATTCGCTCACGCCGGCCTGACCAATCTCGCTCTTGGCGAGGTAAGTTTCTGCCGCAGCAACGGCCTCTTTCCAATCGTCGCGCGGCTTGGTGATGGCGAGAACAACGTCAGCTTCCGCCGCGCTCAGGTTGGCGCCCTTCGTGAAGTCGCCCTTGCCTTCTTCACCGCCGTCCCATCGTCCGGGACCGAGCAGCTTGCGCACTTCGTCGGTGGAGAACTTGTCGAGCTTGTCGATCGCGCGCAGCACGGTCAGCCTGCGGCCTGCGTTCTCGTCACCGGCGAGCCCAATGGCTTCCAGAACTCCGTCGAGCACCTTGCGGTTGTTCACCTTCACGACGTACTGGCCGCGCGCGATGCCGAGCGCTTCCATCGTGTCCGCCGCCATCATGCAGATCTCGGCGTCGGCCGCGGGCGTTGCCGAGCCGACCGTGTCGGCGTCGAACTGCATGAACTGGCGGAAGCGGCCGGGGCCTGGCTTCTCGTTGCGGAAGACATAGCCGACGCGGTAGCTGCGGTAGGGCAGGACCAGACCGTCGGTGCCGTAGCGCTCGCCGACATAGCGCGCCAGCGGCGCGGTCAGGTCGTAGCGCAGGCTGATCCACTGCTCGTCGTCGTCCTGGAACGAGAATACGCCCTCGTTCGGACGATCCTGGTCGGGCAGGAATTTTCCGAGCGCGTCGGTGTATTCCATCGCCGGCGTCTCCACCGGCTCGAAGCCGTAGAGCTCGTAGACGGCGCGGATCTTCTCGACCATCTCGCGCGTCGCCCGGATCGCCGCGGGATCGCGATCCTCGAGCCCGCGCGGCAGGCGCGCCTTCAGTTTCTGGGGTTTCTTGGGTTTCTCGGCCATGCGCGGCGTTTACCAGCCGGGGCGCGGGGCGGCAACCGGGGTGTTCTCATCGTGTCAGATACCAGCCGGCGTTCCCCGGATGCAGCGCAGCGCGCCGCCTCTTGGCGGCGTGCTGCGCTGCTGATCCGGGGTCCAGCCACTAGCACTCTGGGTCCCGGCTCGCGCTTTGCGCGTCCGGGACACGAGAGCCTCAAAGCACCTTGCGGATCCAGTTGTGCGGATCGTTGGTGCGGCCGTACTGGATGTCGACGAGCTGCTTGCGCAGGCCCATGGCGACGGGACCGGCGGCGCCGCCCGAGATCTCGAAATCGCCGCTCACCGAGCGCACCTTGCCGATCGGCGAGATCACGGCCGCGGTGCCGCAAGCGAAGGCTTCCTTGAGCCGGCCGCTCGCCGCATCCTTGCGCCACTGGTCGAGCGAGTACGGCTCCTCACGCACGGTCTTGCCGGCATCGCGGGCGAGCGTGATGATGGAATCGCGGGTGATGCCCGGCAGGATGGTGCCCAGCGGCGGCGTCGAAAGCGAGCCGTCGTCGAACACGAAGAACACGTTCATGCCGCCGAGCTCCTCGATGTAGCGGCGCTCGACCGCATCGAGGAAGACGACCTGATCGCAGCCGTGCTGGATCGCCTCGGCCTGGGCGCGCAGGCTCGCGGCGTAGTTGCCGCCGCACTTGACTGCGCCGGTGCCGCCGATCGCGGCGCGCGTGTAGTTCTCGGACACCCAGATCGACACCGGCGCTGGCCCGCCCTTGAAGTAGGAGCCGACCGGCGAGGCGATGACGGAAAAGATGTATTCCGATGACGGCTTGACTCCGAGGAAGGTCTCGCTCGCGATCATGAAGGGGCGCAGGTAAAGGCTGCCCTCGCCGCCCGGAATCCAGGCGCGGTCGATGCGCACGACCTGCTCCACCGCCTCGATGAAGACGTCTTCCGGAAGCTGGGCCATTGCCATGCGGTCGGCCGAGTCCCTGAAGCGCCGCGCGTTGGCATCGGGACGGAACAGGTTCACCCCGCCGTCGTCGCGCTTGTAGGCCTTCAGGCCCTCGAAGATTTCCTGGGCGTAGTGCAGGACGGCGCCGGCCGGATCCAGCGGGAAGTTGGCGCGTGCCTCGATCCGCGCCTCATACCAGCCGCCCCTGGCCTGGTTGTAGCGAACGATCGCCATGTGATCGGTGAAGACCCGTCCGAAGCCGGGGTCCACCAGCTTGGCGACGCGGTCCTTCTCGGGGGTCGGATTGGATGCGGGCTGGATGTCGAATGTCATGCTCATGTTCCTTGCCTCCCGCTGCCGGTGGCGGCGCTGTTCTGGCGCCCGCCTTGCCCGCTTCGGGGCCCGGCTGGCTTGATTGGTTTCCGCCGGACCACCGCCAGCCTTGTTACGGCCGGTTTCCGTGGCCAGCATGTCATCGAGGACATGCTTTTGCGGAAGGCGGAAGTCCAGTATGTTTTGTCGAAATGCCGCTCGACAATCGTCGTCGCCTGCCCGGCTCTCTCCGGCCACCTTGCTCCGATCCACCCGACGCGAAGCGATCTAAAATTTCGTGTAGGGCGATCGTTTTGTAACATTGAACCCAATATACGTCAATATGCCTGACATAAATTTCGCAACTTCCTCTCACGACGCTGCCGAGCCCAAGCCCGCCGCAGACGGCGGAGGCAATTTGCGCTGGGATATCATCGAGCTGCTGTTCTTCGCCTATCGCGACTTCGTCGGCGATCCCGATCAGGAGCTGGAGGCGTTCGGCTTCGGCCGCGCCCACCACCGGGTCATGCATTTCGTCTACCGCTATCCCGGCCTCAAGGTCGCCGACCTGCTCGACGTCCTGCGCATCACCAAACAGTCGCTCGGCCGGGTGCTCAAGCAGCTCCTGGACGAGGGCTATATCGTGCAGAAGACCGGCGACAATGACCGCCGCCAGCGCCTGCTCTACGCCACAGCGAAGGGCGAGGCGCTGGTGCAGAAGCTCGCCGGGCTCCAGACCACGCGGATCACCAAGGCGCTCGCGGAGATGGCTCCGCAGGACGCCGAGACCGTGAAGCGCTTCCTGCGCGCGATGATCGACCGCGACGATCCGGACAAGGTGCTCGAGACGATCTTCGCTTCCGTCAACCACGACGCCAAGGAGTGACCGTGCCGCTCGCTGCCACGCTCGCCCGCCCGCCGGTGCAACCCGCCGACGATGCCCCGCATCTGCTGCTGGTCGACGACGACCGCCGCATCCGCGATCTGCTCTCGCGCTTTCTCGCCAGTGAAGGCTACCGCGTCACCACCGCGGCGAGCGCCGGCGATGCACGCTCGAAACTGCTGGGCCTGCATTTCGATCTCCTGATCCTCGACGTCATGATGCCCGGCGAGACCGGCTTCGATCTTGCCCGCTTCATCCGGACCTCTTCCTCGGTGCCGATCGTGATGCTGACGGCGCGTCATGAAGCGGAGGCGCGCATCGAGGGCTTGCAGATCGGCGCCGACGATTACGTGGCAAAGCCGTTCGAGCCGCGCGAGCTTGCGCTACGCATCAACAACATCCTCAAGCGCGCCGCGCCGCCGCAGCAGGCCGCGACCGTGGAGAAAATTGCCTTCGGCCCCTACGTCTACCATCTCGAGCGCGGCGAATTGCGCCAGGGCGAGGAGGTCATCCACCTCACCGACCGCGAGCGCGAGATGCTGCGGATTCTCTCGGAAACACCGGGCGAGACCGTGCCGCGCAGCGCACTCACCGGCAACGGCAGCGTCAACGAGCGCGCCGTCGACGTGCAGATCAACCGCCTCAGGCGCAAGATTGAGACCGACCCCGCCAATCCGCTGTTCCTCCAGGCGGTGCGCGGCATCGGCTACCGGCTGGTGGCCTCGCCATAGATCAGTGAAGCGCGACCGATGAGCACGATCGATACCGGCCTGACGCTTCTGAAGAGCGCCGCCGGGCGCGTCTCCGCCGCCAATGGCTGGATGGGCAACGCGTTCAAGGGCTGGATGCCGACCGGCCTCTACGCCCGCGCGCTCCTCATCATGATCGTGCCGATGGTGGTGCTGCAATCGGTCGTCGCTTTCGTGTTCATGGAGCGGCACTGGAACACGGTGACGCGCCGGTTGTCGGCTGCGGTGGTGCAGGACATCGCCGCGCTGATCGACGTCTACAAGGGCTATCCGCAGGACAAGGATCGCGACCAGATCCGCCGCATCGCCCAGCAGCGCCTCGGCCTCGTCGTCGACTTCCTGCCCGCCGGCGATATGCCGCCGCCGGGACCGAAGCCGTTCTTCTCGCTGCTCGACCAGACGCTGTCGGTACAGCTCGGCCGCCAGATCGGGCGCTCGTTCTGGATCGATACCGTCGGCCGTTCCAATCTCGTCGAGATTCGCATCCAGCTCGACGATGCCGTGATGCGCGTGTTCGCGCAGCGCAGCGCCGCCTATGCCTCCAATTCGGAGATCTTCCTGTTCTGGATGGTCGGCACGTCCTCCATCCTCTTGATCGTCGCGGTGCTGTTCCTGCGCAACCAGATCAAGCCGATCCTGCGCCTTGCTGACGCCGCCGAGAGTTTCGGCAAGGGCCGCGAGGCGCCGAACTTCAGGCCGCGCGGCGCGCGCGAGGTGCGGCGCGCGGCGGTCGCCTTCCTCGAGATGAAATCGCGGATCGAGCGCACAATGGAGCAGCGCACCGCGATGCTCGCCGGCGTCAGCCACGATCTGCGCACCATCCTGACCCGCTTCAAGCTCGAGCTCGCGCTGATCGGCGACAGCCCCGAGCTCGAGGGCATGCGCAAGGATGTCGACGAGATGTCGATGATGCTGGAGGATTACCTCGCCTTCGCCCGCGGCGATTCCGGCGAGCAGTCGCAGCCGACCGACATGGCCCAGGCCCTCGAAGAGTTGCGCAGCGATGCCGAACGCCACGGCCACAACGCGACCGTCGCATTCCACGGCCTGCCCGTGGTGACGGTGAAGCCGGCCTCGTTCAAGCGCTGCCTCGCCAACCTCATCACCAACGCGGCGCGCTACGGCAGGAACATCGCCATCACCGGCCAGCGCGATCACCGTTATTTGACCGTCACCATCGACGACGACGGCCCGGGCATTCCCGCTCACTTGCGCGAAGAAGTGTTCAAGCCGTTCCTGCGGCTGGACAACGCGCGCAACCAGGACGAAGGCGGCACCGGCCTTGGCCTTGCCATCGCCCGCGACATCGCCCGCTCCCACGGCGGCGACATCACGCTGGGCGACAGCCCGATGGGTGGATTGAGGGCGAGCGTGAGGATTCCAGTGTAGCGGAATCTACCGCAACAAACTCTCGCGCCTACTTCGGCAGGAGCGCCTTCAGCTTGTCCATGTCGCGCATGTTCATCTTGAAGCCGCCGGGCATCACGATGTCGCCGGGCTTCTGGTCCGGCTTGCAGGCTCCTAACCACCTGGCTTGCAGCGTCATGGTGGTATCGCGGCCGGCCGCGCCGGCGACGCCGCCTTGCGCATGCGAGGTGGTCTTCACCGTATAGGCCGAGTTGAAATCGCCTGATATCTCGGCATGCGACGTCGTGTTTACGCCGGCGACGTTGCACTCGGAGTCGCTGACATAGCCCGTCGCGGTCTTCTTGATATCCTGCTTGGCGCAGATCTGCTTGGCCATCGGGGAGACGTTGTTGCTCATCTCCCTGTCGACGGTCTCGTCGGTGCAGTGCTGCATGGTCATCTCAGGCATGGGCGAGCCTGATGTGACCAGCTTCATTTCCCAAAGACCAGCCTTGCGCACCGGCAGGTCGTCGGCGCCGGCGCTGCCTGCCGACAACGAAAGGCAAAGCGTCGAGCCGAGCAAAGCGAGCTTGCGCGTCATGTGGGAGGCTCCCGGGCCGAGAGTCGCGGCGTGACGACAGCGTCTCAGTAGAGCGTGCGGAGCGGCCGCCCGGCGGCGCCATAGGGCACCCAGCGGCAGGAGAACGAGATGTAACCGCCCTCATAGGCCTGCACTCCAAGAAACTTCACGACCTTGCCATAGCGTGCGCAGTGATCGACCGCGACCTGACGCGCGTCGACCTGGGACGCCATCGAATAGGCGATGATGCCGCCGGTGTCGTTGCCCTTGAACGGCGGTACCGGAAGGATATCGGCGCGCGCCGACTGGCTCGCCATCATACCCAGGGCCAGAAGGCCCGCGGCCGCAATGATTCGCATTCCCGTCACTCCAATTGGTTGGCTCCAGTCTACGGTGCCGAGATGGATGTGAAAAGAACGGAAGCCCCGCCGGCCGCGACCTCGTGCTCAACTCCCGGCGAAGTGTTGCCGCGTTGCACTTGACCTCTTCCGGCCTTCGCGGCACGGTCCGACCTTCGCAAGACCTAGCTGTCTGGATTGACCATGTGCGCCCCCTCCCCGAAATCGCTTCGCTTTGCCGCCGTGCTCGGCCTCATGTTCGGGGCGCTGTCGCTTGGAGAGGCCAGGGCCGCCAATCCGCTTGAGATGAATTTCTGGCTGAGCGGGCCGCGCTATGACGGCAATGTTGTCGATTGCGACAAGGCACTGCCGACGATCGCCACCCAGTTCTGGGAGAAAGAAAGCTCGTTCTGGAATTCCTCGTTGAAGATCACCGGCTTCTCCGCCGTTCGCGAGGTCGCGTTCCGGCCCTGGCAGTCCGACAACATTCCGCGCCGCTATTGCACCGGCGACGCCATGCTCAATGACGGCAAGGTGCGCAAAGTCCACTTCTCGATCGCCGAGGATGCTGGCTTCGCCGGCTATGGCGATGGCGTCGAATGGTGCGTGGTCGGGCTCGATCGCAACTGGGCCTACAACCCGGCCTGCCGCGCCGCCAAGCCCTGATTGGAGAGCCCTGATTGGAAAGCCCTGGTTCGGCCCGATCAAGCGGCCGAACGACCGGCGCCCGAAATTTGTTCTTGAAATGTTCACGTTGCCTGCTAGGCTCGCTTGCACAGTCTAGTTGAGGGGCGTCGCCATGTTTCATTCCAGATTGCGTTCGTTCTCCCGTCTTGTGATCTCACTCACCCTTGCCGCCGGGGTGGCGTCGCTCGCCGGCGGCGCCAAGGCCCAGGACAAGCGGCAGAACGCGCCGGGCGAGTTCGACTTCTATGTGCTGTCGCTGTCGTGGTCGCCCTCGTTCTGCGAGGAGACAGCCGAGCGCGGCGGCCGCTCCCAGATCCAGTGCGGTGGACGCCCCTACGCCTTTGTGGTGCATGGGCTCTGGCCGCAATATGAGAACGGTTTTCCGGAATACTGCCAGCGGCCGGCACCGCGGCTGAATCGCGGCATCGTCTCCTCGATGCTCGACCTGATGCCGGCGCCGGGCCTGATCTTCAACGAGTGGGACAAGCATGGCACCTGCTCGGGGCTCGAGGGCCGCAGCTATTTCGAGACGATCCGCAAGGCGCGCGCCGCGATCAAGATCCCGCCCGAATATCTCGATCTGTCGCAGGCCAAGACCGTGGCGCCGGCAGAGGTCGAGGAGGCCTTCATCAAGGCCAATCCGGGTCTCAGCAGTGCCGCCGTGTCGGTCACCTGCAACCGGACACGGCTCTCCGAGGTCCGCATCTGCCTCAGCAAGGATCTGCAATTCCGCGCCTGCGACGAGATCGAGCGCCGCGCCTGCCGCCGCGAGCAAGTGACGATGCCGCCGATCAGGGGAGGTTGAAGGCACAACACTCTGGTCGTCATTCCAGGGCGGTGCGCGAGCGCCGAACTATGGTGCGCAATTGCGCACCTGAAAATCTCGAGATTCCGGGCTCGCGCTTCGCGCGCCCGGGAACGACGGCAGTTACTTTCGTCTCGCGATGTCGTAACTCTCCGCCATGAACTACCGCCACGCCTTCCACGCCGGCAACTTCGCCGATGTCATCAAGCACATCGTGCTGGCTCGCATCCTCACATATTTGCAGGACAAGCCGGCGGCGTTCCGCGTCATCGACACCCATGCCGGCGCCGGCCTCTACAATCTCGACAGCGACGAGGCGCGCCGGGGCGGCGAATGGCTGACCGGCATTGCGCGGCTGCTGCAGGCGCGCCTGTCGAACGAGACCGCGGCGCTGACCAAGCCCTATCTCGACATCGTCCGCGCCTTCAATCCGAGGGGCGAACTCAAGGCCTATCCGGGTTCGCCGCTGATCGCGCGCGGCCTGCTCAGGCCGCAGGACCGGCTCGTCGCCTGCGAGCTCGAACCGAAGGCGTGGAAAGCGCTGATCGACGTGCTGCGCCGTGACGAACAGGCCCGCGTGGTCGATCTCGACGGCTGGGTGGCGCTGCCGGCCTTCGTGCCGCCGAAGGAGCGGCGCGGCCTCGTGCTGATCGACCCGCCCTTCGAGGCAAAGGACGAGTTCGAGCGGCTCGGCGAAGCCTTCTCGGCGGCCTTCGCGAAATGGCCGACCGGTATCTATGTAATTTGGTATCCGGCCAAGAACCGGCGCGCCACCGACGCGCTTGCCCAAGCGGTCGCCCGGCTCGCAGCTGCAGCAAAACCGCCGGGCAAATGCCTGCGCCTCGAATTCAGCGTCGCGCCGCAAGCCGATGGCGGGGCCCTCACCTCTGCCGGGCTCCTGATCGTCAATCCGCCCTACACGCTGCACGGCGAGCTCAAGACCATCCTGCCCGAGCTGGAAATGCCGCTCGGCCAGGGCGGGGCTGCCAGATTCCGATTGGAGGTGCCCAAGCCTTAAAGCCAAGCCGTAACACTCCGGCATTCTTGGGAAAAATATGCAGGAGCGGTAGTCAATCTGGAGAGAACCGTATTATGCTGTTTGTGTGACTGGCTTTGCGTTCCGCTTCCGCGAATGGTTGCGGCGGAGTGAAGGCCCCAAGAAAGATCCCGCCGGACCGATGAGGTCCGTCCAAGGATGGCCAGCTCCCGGGCTTCGTAAGGCCCGGTCATGTCGTGACGTGAGTCTGCGTCGCGACGGAGGAGCAATGAGGGGGAGTTTCCCGATGGCCATGACGGGAACGGTCAAGTTCTTCAACGGCGAGCGCGGCTACGGCTTCATCAAGCCCGACGACGGCGGCCGCGACGTCTTCGTGCACATTACTGCTGTGGAGCGGGCCGGACTAAAGGACCTTGCGGAAGGACAGCGCATAACTTTTGAAGTCGAACCGGACAAGAAGGGGAAGGGACCGAAGGCGGTCAATCTGGTCATCCTCTCCTAGCGGGCCCGACGCACAACGCTTGGCGCAATATTCGGCGCAAAAAAATCCCGGCCGCGGGCGGCCGGGAGGTTGTTGTCCGGTATTTTCTTCTTCAGCTATCAGAAGCGATAGTTCACGCCTGCGCGCACCACGCTGGCGCTATAGCCGTTTGACACGCCCGTAATTGCGAACTGGCTGGTCGACAGATCGATGTAGAGATATTCGAGCTTGGCGCTCCAGTTCGGCGCGAGTCCCACCTCCGCGCCGGCACCAATGGTCCAGCCTGCGGTGGTGTGCGACTCCGTCCAGCCGAAGGTCTGCCCCCGCAGCTCGCCGAAGGCGAGGCCGGCGGTGCCGTAGAACAGCACGTTGCTGAAGGCATAGCCGGCGCGGCCGCGCAGGGTGCCGAACCACGGATTGGAGAACTTCCACGGCGCGAAGGTGTCGTCGGCGCCGGCGGCCTGGATGTCGCCCTCGACACCGAACACCCACGGGCCGTTCTGGAAATTGTAGCCGGCTTGCACACCGCCAACGAAGCCCGACGGCTTCGAAGGGTTGTTGTCGACCGAGCCCCATTCATAGCCGATGTTGCCGCCGAGATAGGGACCTGCCCAGCTATACGCATTGAGCGGCTGATTGACGGTATAGGGCGCCCGCTGCCCGTAATTGAGATCGGCGGCCTCCGCCGAAACTGTCCAGCCGGCTGCAACCAACGCGGCCGCGCCCACAACGAGCCTCTTCATCACTCACTCCAACGCAACTGCCGCAACCCGTGCGATGCCTGCGCCGCCACGCGAGGCCAGACCGCATGGCTACGGAACCACCACTTTTTCGCGTAAGATTTATCGAGAGTTTTAAGTTAAAGGGCTGTTAAGCCGGGTTACCGTGCTGTTAACAGGCTTAAGCAAGCGTTACCGGGAACTGCGCCGGCCTCCCTGTGCGTGCGCCACGGCCGGAACTTCAAATCGGCACCCCCAGCGCCTAAATTCGCACCATGGTTCACGATTCCCCCGACAATCCGGACAACGCAGGTGCGCGCAAACCGGTGCACGTCACCGCGCCGGACGCCCCGCCCCAGGGGACGGAAATGGCGCCGCCGGACCTCGATCCCGCCAGCTCAGGCGGCGACGACGAGGACGATGCGCGGCTGCCGGATATCCTGGAAGAGAACGGCGCCGTCGGCGAGGGCCTGCTGGCAACCGGCCATGAGGCGATCGAGCGCGCGGTCCGGCTCGCCCCCACCTCGCCCGGCGTCTATCGCATGCTCAATGCGAATGCCGACGTGCTCTATGTCGGCAAGGCCAAGAACGTCAAAAAGCGCCTCTCCAGTTATGCACGCCAGAGTGCGCCGCTTCCGGCCCGCATCCTGCGCATGATCGCCGCCACGGTTACCGTGGAGATCGTCTCGACCAACACCGAGACCGAGGCGCTGCTGCTGGAAGCCAACCTGATCAAGCAGCTGCGGCCACGTTTCAACGTGCAGCTGCGCGACGACAAGTCGTTCCCCTACATCCTGATCACCGGCGACCATTGGGCGCCGCAGATCCTGAAACATCGCGGCGCGCAGACCCGGCCCGGGCGCTATTTCGGCCCGTTCGCCTCGGCGGGTGCCGTGAACCGCACCATCACCGCGCTGCAGCGCGCGTTCCTGATCCGCTCCTGCACCGATTCCTTCTTCGAAAGCCGCACCCGGCCCTGCCTGCTCTACCAGATCCGCCGCTGCGCAGGTCCCTGCACCCGCGAGATCGACTTCCCCGGCTACACAACGCTGGTGCGCGAGGCGACCGACTTCCTGTCGGGCAAGAGCCATGCGGTGAAGCAGGAGCTTGCCGGCGAGATGGAGAAGGCGGCCAGTGAGCTCGAATTCGAGCGCGCCGCGCTCTACCGCGACCGCCTCGCCGCACTGTCGGCGATCCAGTCGCAGCAGGGCATCAATCCGCGCACGGTGGAAGAAGCCGACGTGTTCGCCATCCACCAGGAGGGCGGTTTCTCCTGCGTCGAGGTGTTCTTCTTCCGCACCGGCCAGAACTGGGGCAACCGCGCCTATTTCCCGCGCGCGGAAAAGACCTTTACGCCGGAAGAAGTGCTCGGCTCGTTCCTCGCCCAGTTCTACGACGACAAGCCGCCGCCGAGGAACATCCTGCTCTCGCATGAGATCGAGGAGAGCGAGTTGCTCGCCAACGCGCTGTCGATCAAGGCCGGCCACAAGGTCGAGGTCGCAGCGCCCAAGCGCGGCGAGAAGAAGGAGCTGGTCACCCACGCGCTGACCAATGCGCGCGAGGCGCTCGGCCGCAAGCTCGCGGATACCGCGACGCAGAGCCGCCTGCTGGATGCCATGGCCGCGACGCTGGACCTGCCGCACCCGCCCAAGCGCATCGAGGTCTACGACAACAGCCACATCCAGGGCACCAATGCGGTCGGCGCCATGATCGTCGCCGGTCCCGACGGCTTCGTGAAGAACCAGTACCGCAAGTTCAACATCAAGTCGGAAGGGATCACGCCCGGCGACGACTTCGCCATGATGCGCGAGGTGCTGGAGCGCCGCTTCAAGCGCCTGATCAACCCGCCCGAGGACGCCGGCACCAAGGCCAAGGACGACGACTTCCCGCAATGGCCCGACCTCGTGATCATCGACGGCGGCCGCGGGCAGCTCAATGCCGTCCGCGAGATCTTTGCCAATCTCGGCCTGAACCAGGTGTCGCTGATGTCGGTCGCCAAGGGGCCGGACCGGGATGCCGGCCGCGAGACCCTGTTCATGCCGGAACGCGAGGCCATCAAGCTCGAGCCGCGCGATCCCGTGCTCTATTTCATCCAGCGCCTGCGCGACGAGGCCCACCGCTTTGTCATCGGCTCGCACCGCAAGCTGCGCAAGAAGGACATCCGCGAGGCCGGTTTGCAGGAGATTCCGGGTATCGGCCCGTCACGCAAACGTGCCCTGCTGCATCATTTCGGCACCCTGAAGGAGATTGAACGAGCCTCGATCGCCGATCTCGGCAAGGTTCCAGGGGTGAGCGCCGAGAGCGCGCGCAGGATTTTCGAGTATTTCCATCCCCAGACGGGGTGAACTAAAGGGGACCCAAGGGTAGCCTTGGTCAAGGGTAGCCTTGGTTATCAAGGGTAGCCTTGGTCATATGGTCGTCGCATCCCGCGTCGCATCTGGGAGCAGGACGGTTGACCTTCAGGCTTGAGCGGTATTGGTAGGACGGATGAACATCGCCACGACACGAGGGACCACCAGCCGCGCGATGTCCCTCCCCAACATCCTGACCTATGGCCGGATCGCCGCGATTCCGGTCGTGGTCGGATGCATCTATGCGCAGTCGATTCTGGATCAGCCGCTCTGGCTGCGCTGGCTCGCGGTCGCCATCTTCATCGCGGCCGGGGTGACCGATTACCTCGACGGCTACTACGCGCGGATCTGGAATCAGCAATCGGCATTCGGCCGCATGCTCGATCCGATCGCCGACAAGCTGCTGGTCGCCTCCTGCCTGCTGATGCTTGCCGCTGACGGCATCATCCACGGCTGGTCGCTGTGGGCCGCCATCGTGATCCTGTGCCGCGAGATCCTGGTCTCGGGCCTGCGCGAATATCTCGCCGCGCTGCGCGTCAGCGTGCCGGTAACGAAGCTTGCCAAGTGGAAGACCACGGTCCAGCTGATTGCGATCGGCTTCCTGCTCGCCGGCCCGGCTGGCGACGAGGTGGTGCCCTTCGTCTCGATGATCGGACTGGCGCTGCTGTGGGCCTCGGCGATCCTCACCATCTATACCGGCTACGACTATTTCCGCGCGGGCATCCATCACCTCATCAAGGAGGACGAGGGATGAAGGTGAAGTATTTCGCCTGGGTGCGCGAGCGCGTCGGCAAGGCCGAGGAGACGATCGAGCCGCCCGCCACCGTGCGCACCGTGGAGGAGCTGATCGCCTGGCTGTCCGGCCGGGGCGATGCCTACGCCCATGCGTTCGAGAAGCCGAAGGTGATCCGCGCCGCGATCGACCACGCCCACGTCAGATCAGACGCCGCGATCGCGGGTGCCCGCGAGATCGCGTTCTTCCCGCCGATGACCGGCGGTTAGGCCATGACCTCCGCCGTCACCGCCTGTCCCGTCACCATCCGCATCCAGGAAGATGATTTCGACATCGCGCGCGAGATCGCGGTCCTGACCAGGAGCCGCACCGACATCGGCGCGGTCGTGAGCTTCTCCGGCATCTGCCGCGCCGACGAGGACGGCGCCAAGGTCGCCGCGCTGACGCTGGAGCATTATCCCGGCATGGCCGAGGAAGAGATCAAACGCCATGCCGACGAGGCCACAACGCGCTGGCCACTGAACGGCGTCACCGTCATCCACCGCGTCGGCCGCTTCATGCCGGGCCAGAACATCGTGCTGGTGCTGACCGCCTCGCAGCACCGGCAGGCCGCATTCCAGGCAGCCGAGTTCCTGATGGACTATCTCAAGACCAGTGCGCCGTTCTGGAAGAAGGAAGAGAGCGCCACCGGCACCGGCTGGGTCGAGGCCCACGCCCGAGACGACGAAGCCGCCGCGCGCTGGACGAAATCCTGATGGCAAAAGTCTCGAAAAAACCCGCGCGCGGCCGCGCGGCGCCGAAGCTTGCGAAAGTCGGACGCGGCGAGCTCCTCACGCTGCTCGACTTCGTCCGCTATGCGGTGAGCCGCTTCGTCGAAGCCAAGCTCGCCTTTGCCCACGGCACCACCGATCCGGTCGCGGAAGCCGCCTTCCTGGTCTGCGAGGCGCTGCATCTCAATCCCGAACAGTTCGAGATCTTTGCCAACGCTCGCGTCACTGCCGCGGAAGGCAAGACCATCCTCGATCTGATTCATCGGCGCGTCACCACGCGCAAACCGGCTGCCTATCTCGTCAACAAGATCTACATGCGCGGCCTGCCCTTCTATGTCGACGAGCGCGTCATCGTTCCGCGCTCCTTCATCGGCGAGCTCCTGGATTCGCATTTCGGCGCCGGCGGCGAGGCGGGCTCGCTGATCGACGACCCCACGGCGGTCGAGCGCGTGCTCGATCTCTGCACGGGCTCGGGATGCCTCGCGATCCTCGCGGCGCATCATTTCCCGAACGCCACCGTCGACGCCGTCGATATCTCCAAGGGCGCGCTCGAAGTAGCTGCGCGCAATGTCGGCGAATACGGGCTCGAGGACCGGATCAGTCTCTATCGCGGCGACCTGTTCGCCCCGCTCGGCGACAACAGATACGACCTGATCATCACCAACCCGCCTTACGTCGATGCCGAAGGCATGGCGGCGCTGCCGCCGGAGTGCCGGGCCGAGCCGAAGCTCGCGTTCGACGGCGGCGCCGACGGTCTCGACGTGGTGCGCCGCATTCTGCGCGATGCGTCCGATCACCTGACGCCGGAAGGCGGGCTGATCTGCGAGATCGGCCGCGGCCGCGAGTTGGTCGACGACGCCTTTCCGGAACTGCCGCTGCTCTGGCTGGACACCGAGGATTCCGAGGGCGAGGTGTTCTGGATCGCAGCCGCCGATCTCGGCTGATCCATCAGGGCCGCCTCACTTCGACGGAACAAGTCAAATTCCGCCACGTTCATCCCCAGACGCATTTTCTTGCTCTCGGAGGATGTCCTTATGCTCGCGCCATCGGGCGAACTGCTGCGCGCCGGCTTGGCGCTCAAGCTCAACCATCTCAAGCGCGCCACGCAATCATACTTGCGCGACCGTACCAGCCAGGCCACGGGACGGGCGACGTCCTACGCCGTCGCGGGCGGCCTGTTCGCAGTGGCCGGGCTGTTTGTGGTCGCAGCCTTCTTTGTCGGCCTGATCGCCCTCTACCGCTGGATCGCAATCACCTACGGACAATTCTGGGGCTTTGGCGCCGTCGGTGCGGTGCTGCTGGTGCTGGCCGCGATCTGCGTCGGCGTCGCCATGGCGATGATGAAGCGACCGACCAAGCCGATCGTGCCGCTTGCCAGCCGGATGCGCGTTGCGATCGCCACCCCGCGGATCCCGCGCGGAACGGTCAAGCAGGCCGTCAAAGAAGTCGCGACGACGATTCCCCTGGTGCCGCTCGCGCCCGGTGAGCGCGGCCATGGCAGAACCGCCTGGCCCACCAACCGCCCCGTGCAGCTTGGCCTGATGCTCGCGGCGATCGGGCTTGCGGGGTTTACGGCGGCGCGACGAAGGCGTCACCGTCAAAGACTGGACGCTTAAATGCCGGCGCGGCGCTCCGAGCAGATCGACTCATGCCTGCTGATGGCGGCGACGGCCGTCTTCGTGCTGACGGCGGAGCGCTACTTTCAGGACTCTGGCCTGATCGGGTCGGGACCTCCGCAAGACCACCGCAAAAACGAAGCGAATTCACCGGAAACGCACCCGGCCGGTGCGGCAATGCAGCCCGGCCGCGGCCGCCGGGCGAGAAGTCCCATCGAGATCCCCTGGGCGGGCTGGAAGGATATTGTCTGGCGGACCTATCAGCGCATCGACGAGGATCGCCTGCTCGCGACGGCGGGCGGCGTCGTCTTCTTCGGACTGCTCGCGATCTTCCCCGCAGTCACGGCGCTAGTCTCTTCCTATGGCCTGTTCGCCGATCCCGCGACAATCAGCGCCAACCTCCAGACGCTTGCGACGATGGTGCCCGAGAGCTCGTTCCGGATCATCGAGGACCAGGTCGCGCGCGTGGTATCCAACGGCAACACCACGCTGGGTGTCACGTTCTTGTTCGGCCTGCTGCTTGCGATCTGGAGCGCCAATGCCGGTGTCAAGGCGATCTTCGACGCGCTCAACGTCGCCTATGAGGAACGCGAGAAGCGCAGCTTCATCCGGCTCAATATGGTCTCGCTCGCCTTCACCGTCGGCGGCATCGTGGCGCTGCTGTTGATGGTGGGGGCCGTCGTCGCCTTTCCGCTTGCGCTCGATCATCTCGGCATGGCGCCTGAAAGCAAGCTGATCGTGGCGCTGGCACGATGGCCGCTCCTATTCCTGATCCTGCTCGTCGCACTCGCCATCCTCTATCGCTTCGCTCCCAGCCGTGACGCGCCGCGCTGGCAATGGCTGAGCCTCGGCGCCGTGACGGCCGCGATCCTCTGGATCACCGGTTCGGCCCTGCTCTCCTGGTACCTCTCGGAATTCGCCAATTACAATGCGACCTACGGCTCTCTGGGCGCTGCGATCGGCCTGATGATGTGGATGTGGATGTCGGCGATCGTCATCATGTTCGGCGCCGAGCTGAATTCGGAGATCGAGCGGCAGACGCTGCGCGACACGACCACCGGGCGGCCGAAGCCGCTCGGCAGCCGCGAGGCCGTCTCGGCCGACACGGTCGGCGCCGCCGCGCCATATTGATCGGTGGCGGTCAGGCCGGAGGCCGGCCTGACCGCATCTCAGGCGCTATCAGCGCTTGGTGATCACGGCTTCCAGATATTCGCCGTGCACCACGATCGTGCCGTCGTCGGCGCGGTTGAACTCCTCGAGCAACGCCCGGAGGTCGCGCTTCAGCGCGGCCTGGCCGCCCTCGTCAAGCGCGGCAAACGCCTTCAGCGTAGGTCCGTAGAAGGTCTTGAAGATTTCGAGCCAGTGGTCCGGCGAACGATAGCGGAACACGAACATGCGCGGCTCGGCGGCGATCTCGGAAGCCTGGCTTCCGAACATCTCTTCCAGCCGCGCCGCCGTGCCCCACAGCGCCGGCGACTTCACCCCCGCCGGCGGCGGCAAATGCCTGCCGATGGTCTTGAACAGCTGGCCGATGAAACCTTGCGGGGTCCAGTTGGCGAGGCCGATCTTGCCGCCGGATTTGCAGACCCGCGCGAGCTCGGAGGCCGCCTTGTCCTGATCCGGCGTGAACATCACGCCGAAGGTCGAGAGCACGACGTCGTAGCTGGCGTCGGCGAACGGCAGCGCTTCGGCATCCGCCTCGCGGAACTCGACCATGAGATGTTCGGCCGCCGCGCGCTCGCGCCCGCGCTTGAGCAGCGCCGGTACGTAATCGGTGGACGTGACGTCACACCAGCGCCGCGCCGCGGCCAGCGTCGCATTGCCGTTGCCGGCGGCGACGTCCAGCACTTTGCTGCCGGCGCGTAGGTCGATTGCCTCACAGAGCTGTTCCCCGACGATCTGCAGGGTGGTGCCGACCACGGCATAGTCGCCCGACGACCAGGCGCCGTGCTGGCGCTGCTTGACGGCGGCGAGATCAGGTTGGGTTGGGGCTGGCTTGAGTGCGGCGGATGTCGACATGGCAATCTCCTGCGGTTGAAGATGCCGGGACGATAGGGCGCATACGGCTCGCTGGCCTTGAGAGCGGCGTTATTTTACGCTGAGAGCGCCTTGATTTCCGGACGGGAGCCGCCGGCGAGCCTGACATGGGCTGCGAGACAGTCGCTATCCCCTCGAATCAACATTGATGTTAGGGTCGTGCGTGTTTGGGGAGCATGTGGCGTGACGGGTTCGGACGCGACCCGTGTTTTCCCGGATGAGGCACTCAGCTCTTGAGGCGAACGCGCGGCATGATTCGCATTTCGACGATCTTCATCGCCATCTGCATGGTTCTGGTCGCGGCCTCGCTCGGGCTCGTGCTCTATTCGGTCGCTGGCATCAGCGGGACGGAATCGGCGATCGTGACGCTGACCGCGCTGACCTTCCTGATCCTCTACAACGCGGTGTCGATGCGGTTGCGCGACCGCAGCGACGTCGGCGGCCAGATCGCCGACCTCTCGCGCGGCACCGCCGACCTCGCCCGCCAGGTGGCCGAGTTCGGGCGCCGCCTGGCCGCCATCGAGGGCCGCATCGCCTCGTCCAATTCGACCAATTCCGACCGTATCCAGTCGGTCGTCGGAGAGATCAACGAGCTCGGCGGTCTCGTCAGGCAGCTCGCTGCGACCGTGTCGGCCCATGAGGACCTGCTGGCCGACGCCGCGCCGGCTCCCGGCCAGGTCGCCAAGCTCGAGCCGGAGACGCAGGTCGATCTGGTTGCACCGTTCGACGATCGGCCGGCCGCCCCTCCCCCGCTTCCCGCAGCACCGCCGCCTCCAGCCGCGCAGCCGCGCCCGGCACCGGCGGTTCAGACCCAGACCGCCAACCCGGCTCAAGCCGCCGCCGGGCGCAACCAGACCCAATTGCTGGCGACGCTGCGCAATGCCATCGACGAGAACCGCATCGACATCTTCCTGCAGCCGATGGTGACGCTGCCGCAACGCAAGGTGCGGTTCTACGAGGCGGTGACGCGCTTGCGCGACGAACGCGACCAGCTGATCGCAGCCGAGGAGTTCATCAGCATCGCGGAAGCGTCCGGCCTGATCGGGCGCATCGACAACACGGTGATGCTGCGCTGCGTGCAGGTGCTGCGGCGCCTGATGGTGCGCAACAAGGACGTCGGCGTGTTCTGCAACGTCGCGGCCTCCACGCTGGGCAATTCCACCACCTTCGCGCAATGTCTCGACTTCCTCGAAGCCAACCGGGCGCTGGCGCCCTCGCTGGTGCTGGAGTTCAAGCAGTCGACGTTCCGCAATCTCGGCCCGGCGGAGACCGAGAATCTCGCGGCGCTCGCCCAGCGCGGCTTCCGCTTCTCGATCGACCATGTCACGGATCTGCGCATCGAGCCGCGCGAGCTCGCCGACCGCGGCGTGCGCTTCATCAAGGTGCCGGCCGCGCTGCTGCTCGATCCCCGGCAGGCCTCGACCACGGACATCCATCCCTCCGATCTCTCCGATCTGCTCGGCCGTTTCGGCATCGACCTGATCGCTGAACGGATCGAAGGCGAGCGCGCGGTCGTAGACCTGCTCGACTATGACGTGCGGTTCGGCCAGGGGTTCCTGTTCGCGCCGCCACGGCCATTGCGGCCGGAAGGGCCATCTGCTACCGCCGGGGCCCCGCCGAACCAGGCGAAAGACATTCAGGGACCTCATGGCTCCGGCACACAAAGCTCAGGCGCGACGTCTTCTGCGCCTCCGCCACAACGCATCACCGGCAACGCGGCGCTCGCGCGCCGCATCTGATCGGCCACGCAGATCATGACCACGCTGCATTTTGCCGAAGGCCTGCGCCAGCTCGTGGGCGGCGTGGACGTCGTGCTCAGCGACATCTGGGGCGTGGTCCATAACGGCCTGGAATCCTTCCCCGAAGCCTGCGAGGCGCTGCACACCTATCGCAGCCGCGGCGGTACGGTCATCCTGATCACCAACGCGCCGCGCCCAGCCGACTCCGTACAGCGGCAATTGCGCAAGCTCGGTGTCCCCGATGAGACCTATGACGCGATCGTATCTTCAGGCGACCTGACCAGGCTCTATGTCGCCGAGCATCCCGGCCGCAAGATGTTCTGGCTCGGGCCCGAGCGCGACAGCTCGATCTACCGCGGCCTCGATGCAGTGACCGCGCCGCTGGAGGAAGCCGACTACATCGTCTGCACGGGCCTCTATGACGACGAGACCGAGACGGCTGAAGACTATCGCGGCATGATGCTGAAGGCGCGCGAGCGCAAGCTGACGCTGGTCTGCGCCAACCCCGACATCGTGGTCGAACGCGGCGACCGGCTGATCTATTGTGCCGGCGCGATCGCGGAGCTCTATCGCGAGCTCGGCGGCGAGGTGATCTTCTACGGCAAGCCGCACCGGCCGATCTACGAGCGCGCCATGGCGCTCGCCGGGGAACGCCAAGGGGACCAGATCGACCGGAAAAAGGTGCTGGCAATCGGGGATTCGGTCCGCACCGACTTAACCGGCGCGCGCGAATTCGGCATCGACTGCCTGTTCGTGACCCGTGGCATCCATGCCGAGGAGTTCGAGGGTCTTGACCAGCTCGACCCGACATCGGTGATGGAATTGTTCGGCCACCCGCCGAAGGCGCTGATGCGCGAATTGAAGTGGTAGAAAATGTCGTGCCCCGGACGCAGCTCGAAGAGCTGCAGAGCCGGGGCCCATAAGCCGCAAGCGATATCGTGGATAGACTGGGTCCCGGCTCGGCGTCGCGTCACTGACGTGCCGCGCCTTGTCCGGGACACGATCGCGCTTACGCGCTCGCCATGTCCGGGAAGACCGCCTCGATCTTGGTCTTCAGCGTCGCCGCGTTGAACGGCTTGACGATGTAGTTGTTCACGCCGGCCTTCTTGGCCGCGATCACGTTCTCGGTCTTGGATTCCGCCGTGATCATGATGAAGGGCGTGGTGGCGAGGTTCGGATCCGCGCGGACTTCGCGCAGGAGGTCGTAGCCCGTCATCGGCTCCATGTTCCAATCGGAGATCACGAGCCCGTACTTCTTGCCGCGCATCTTGTTCAGCGCTGCCGAACCGTCGCTGGCATCATCGATGTTCTCGAAGCCAAGCTGCTTGAGCAGATTCCGGATGATACGGATCATGGTGCTGTAGTCATCCACCACAAGAACCGGCATCGACAAATCAACCGCCATCTCGACTCCCCCAACGCAAACCCAGGAATATTAGGATCGGACCTGTCAGGCCGGAGCCCGGCAGTTCCACGCCTCAAGGACTAGCATCAAGGCGTTAAACAGCGCGTTAACTGCGGACATCGCCAAAAGACTGAAATCGTGTTCAATGTCCGCGCTCCCCCCGCTTGACTTCGTCAGGCCGGTCGAGCCACGGTCCGGGCCGGTCCTGCCTGGTTCGAGAATTTCCCCTGATGGCCCCGCCTTTTACCGTTATCCGCGACACGACGCCGGATTCCGCGATTCCAAGGGGCGCCGTGGTCGCCATGGGCAATTTCGATGGCGTTCATCTCGGCCATCGCGCCGTGATCGCGGCTGCCCTGGAGATGGGCAGGGCGCATGGCCGCCCTGCACTGGCATTGACCTTCGAGCCGCACCCACGGCGGTTTTTCAGCCCCAACACCCCGCAATTCCGCCTGACGGACGAACGGGCCAAGCTGCGGCTCTTGGCCGGCACCGGGCTCGCCGGCGCCGTGGTCATGACCTTCGACAAGGCACGTGCCGGAACCAGCGCGCAGGACTTCATTCACCATGAGCTGATCGGGCGCCTCGGCGTCAGCGGCATCGCGGTCGGCTACGACTTCCATTTCGGCAAGGGACGGGTCGGCTCGCCGAGCCTTCTCGTCAACGAGGCGCCACGGCTCGGCATCGAGGTCGACGTTCAACCGCATGTCGATATCGACGAGCGGCCGGTTTCCTCCAGCGCGATCCGGATCGCCCTCGCCGAGGGCCAGCTCGACCACGCGACAACCATGCTGGGCGCGCCCTGGTTCGTCACCGGCGAGGTCATCCACGGCGAAAAGCGAGGCCGCGACCTCGGCTATCCCACCGCCAACATCCGCCTGGACGCCAATTGCGGCCTGAAGCACGGCATCTATGCGGTGCGGGTCGGCCGCGGCGCCGAGCGGCTGGACGGGGTGGCCAGCTTCGGCCGCCGCCCGACCTTTGATAATGGCGCCCCGCTGCTCGAGATCTTCCTGTTCGACTTCAAGGACGACCTCTACGGGCAGGTGCTGGACTGCGCCTTCATCGGCTTCATCCGCGAGGAGCTGAAATTCGACAACCTGGAGGCCCTGATCCGCCAGATGGACGACGATTCCGCCCGCGCCCGCGCCATCCTGGCCGCCGCCCCGGATGCGTTTCCGCGGCTCGGCGTCATCGATCGAGCCTGAACCCGGCCTCCCCGGACCTTTGCGCTTCCCCTGGCCCCCTGCTATGGAGAGCCCATGTTTGCGCGGCGCATCATAGGGATTAGCGGCCCGGCTTCCGCCTGAGCCTTGGCTCGGCGCAAGACCGGGATTTTGTCGTTTCACCCCGCGATTCCGCATCGCCATCCGTTCCCGCGCCCTTCCGAGCCAGTCAGCCTCATGTCCGAAAAGCCGCAAAAGTCCCAAAAGCCTGAAGTCAAAGACTATTCGAAAACCCTGTTCCTGCCGCAGACCGAATTCCCGATGCGCGCCGGCCTGCCGCAGCGCGAGCCGGAGATCCTCAAGCGCTGGTACGAGATCGGCCTCTACGAGAAGCTGCGCGAGGCTGCCCGCGGCCGCGCCAAGTTCGTGCTGCATGACGGCCCGCCCTACGCCAATGGCAACATCCATATCGGCACGGCGCTGAACAAGATCCTGAAGGATCTCGTCACCAAGAGCCAGCAGATGCTCGGCTTCGATTCCAACTACGTGCCGGGCTGGGACTGCCACGGCCTGCCGATCGAGTGGAAGGTCGAGGAAGAGCACTATCGCAAGAAGGGCAAGCAGAAGCCCGACTTCCGCGACAGTGCCGCAATGATCGATTTCCGCAAGGAGTGCCGCGCCTATGCCACGCACTGGCTGGGCGTGCAGCGCGAGGAGTTCAAGCGCCTCGGCGTGATCGGCGATTGGGACCATCCCTACGCCACCATGAGCTTCCCGGCCGAAGCCCAGATCGCGCGCGAGCTGATGAAGTTCGCCGCCAACGGCACGCTCTATCGCGGCTCCAAGCCGGTGATGTGGAGCGTGGTCGAGAAGACGGCGCTCGCTGAAGCCGAGGTGGAGTACGAGGACCACACTTCCGATACCGTGTGGGTGAAATTCCCGGTCACCTCGCCCGCGCACGGTGCGCTCGCCTCCGCAAGCGTCGTGATCTGGACCACCACGCCCTGGACGCTGCCTGGCAACCGCGCCATCTCTTTCTCGCCGAAGATCGCCTATGGCCTCTACAAGGTGACGGATGCCCCCGCCGACAATTGGGCCAGGACCGGCGACCTCCTGATCCTCGCCGACGCCCTCGCCGGAGAGGTGTTCAAGCAGGCGCGCGTGACGGCTTATGAGAAGGTCCGCGAGGTCCCCGGCGACACCATGGACGCGATCGAATGCGCCCATCCGCTCAAGGGCCTTGCCGGCGGCTACGACTTCATCGTGCCGCTGCTGCCCGGCGACCACGTTACCGACGACACCGGCACCGGCTTCGTGCACACGGCGCCCGGCCATGGCCGCGAGGACTTCGATGTCTGGACGGCGCAGGCGCGCGATCTCGACGCGCGCGGCATCAACACCGCGATCCCCTACACCGTCGACGAGAACGGCGCCTATACCGATCACGCGCCGGGTTTTGCCGGCAAGCGCGTCATCACCGACAAGGGCGAGAAGGGCGATGCCAACGAGGCCGTGATCAAGGCGCTCATCGAGAAAGGCATGCTGCTCGCGCGCGGCCGGCTCAAGCACCAATATCCGCACTCCTGGCGCTCCAAGAAGCCGGTGATCTTCCGCAATACGCCGCAATGGTTCATCGCGATGGACAAGGACATCGCGATGGACGGCAAGACGAAGAGCGGCGACACGCTTCGCGCCCGCGCGCTGCACGCGATCTCGGTGACGCAATGGGTGCCGCCATCGGGCGAAAACCGCATCAACGGCATGATCGAGGCGCGCCCGGACTGGGTGATCTCGCGTCAGCGCGCCTGGGGCGTGCCGATCGCCGTGTTCGTGCGCGAGAAGGGTGACGGCTCCGCCGAGATCCTCCAGGACGAGGCCGTCAATGCGCGCATTGGTGAGGCCTTCGAGAAGGAAGGCGCCGATGCCTGGTACGCCAAGGGCGCGCGCGAGCGCTTCCTCGGGTCGCGCGCGAACGAAGACTGGCAGAAGGTCGACGACATTCTCGACGTCTGGTTCGATTCCGGCTCGACCCACGCCTTCGTGCTCGAAGACCCCGTGCATTTCCCGGGGCTGTCAGGCATCAGGCGCAAGGTCGACGGCGGCACCGACACGGTGATGTATCTGGAAGGCTCGGACCAGCATCGCGGCTGGTTCCACTCCTCGCTGCTGGAAAGCTGCGGCACGCGCGGTCGCGCTCCTTACGACGTCGTGCTGACCCACGGCTTCACCCAGGCCGAGGACGGCCGCAAGATGTCGAAGTCGCTCGGCAACACCATCGAGCCGCAGGCCGTCATCAAGGAGTCCGGCGCCGACATCCTGAGACTCTGGGTCGCGTCCTCCGACTACACCGACGACCAGCGTATCGGGCCCGAGATCCTGAAGAACACCGTCGAGACCTATCGCAAGCTGCGCAACACCGTGCGCTGGATGCTGGGCACGCTGCATCACTACAAGCGGGCCGACGCAGTCGCGCCCTCCGAGATGCCCGAGCTCGAGCGATTGATGCTGCACGAGCTCTCAGCTCGCGCCGCCGCGATCGGCAAGGCCTATCGGGAGTTCGACTACAAGACCGTGGTCGCGATCCTGTCCGCCTTCCTGAACAGCGAGCTCTCGGCGTTCTACTTCGACATCCGCAAGGATACGCTCTATTGCGATCCGCCCTCTTCGCTGACCCGCAAGGCAGCGCTGACGACCATCGACCTGTTGTGCGCCTCGATCCTGAAATGGCTGGCGCCGATCCTCAGCTTCACCGCGGAGGAAGGCTGGCGCATGTACCGGCCCGACGCCGAACCGTCCGTGCATTTGACGCTGTTCCCGACCGACCTGGAAGACCTGCGCGACGACAGGCTCGCCGCAAAATGGGAGACGATCCGCAACGTCCGCCGCGTCGTCACCGGGGCGCTCGAGCTGGAACGCGCCGCCAAGAACATCGGCTCCTCGCTCGAGGCCTCGCCGGTGATCTATGTCGCCGACCGCGACATGCTGATGGCGCTGTTCGACACCGATCTCGCCGAGATCTGCATCACCTCGAACTACGAGGTGCGTGAGGGCGAGGCGCCGGCTTCGGCGTTCCGTCTCGATGCCGTGCCCGGCGTTGCGGTCGTGGTGGAGAAGGCGGCCGGCACCAAATGCGCCCGCTCCTGGAAGATTTCGCCGACGGTCGGCGAAGACCCCGAATACCCCGACGTCACCCCGCGCGACGCGAAGGCGCTGCGCGAATGGAAGGCGCTGGGGGTCAGCGTCTGATCGGTCGCCCATGACCCCGCTCCGCGCCGGCATCCTCGCGGCAATGGTCACGCTGGTGGCCGACCAGGCCTCGAAGCTCTGGCTGCTGAACGTGTTCGACCTCGCCCGTCGCGGCGCGGTGAGGGTGACGCCGTTCTTCGACCTGGTGCTGGCCTTGAACCCCGGCATCAGCTTCGGCTGGCTGCAGAACGACAGCCAGGCGGCGCAGCTCGCGCTGATGGCGGTCAAGGCCGTCGCCGTGGTTGCGCTGGCGATCTGGATGGCCCGCTCGCACACCCGGCTTGGCACGATCGCGCTGGGCCTGATCATCGGCGGCGCCATCGGCAACGGCATCGACCGTCTGGCCTATGGCGCGGTGGTGGATTTCGCCCTGTTCCACATCGAGGTCGCCGGAAAAGCCTATAATTGGTATGTATTTAACCTCGCGGACGTGGCCATCGTTGCTGGGGTGGCAGTGCTATTGTATGATTCCTTCCTGGGGGTACCCGCCGCAAAAGCGCCCTGATCCCGGCCGATACGGACCGGAAGGTGGAACCCGGCTTTTGCGAGGGTTGGCGCCGCGTGCGAGCGGCAATCTGCCACAATATGGAACAGGTAAAGTGATGCGCAGCTCGAAGACCAGCGGTTCGATGGCTCGAGACCCCCGCTGGGGGTTCAGGTGGGCATTGAAATTGTCTGCCGTCGCGCTCGGTATCGGCCTCGTCATGGCAACTGGCGCGGCCCGCGCCGGTGACGACGACGAGGAGGACGACATGACCTTCGAAGAGAGGCTCATCGACAATCTGATGTCCGGCATCGGTGCCAAGAGCATGGAGAAAAAGGGCATCGAGTACCGCGAGCGTTCGCCGCTGGTCGTGCCGCCCAAGCTCGATCTGCCGCCGCCTGCGACCGAGGCCAAGGCTGCGCCGAACTGGCCCAAGGACCCCGACGAGAAGCGCCGCAAGGAAGCTATCGCCGCGCGCAAGAAAGCCACCAAGGCAACGGAGAACTGGCAGGCCGCCCAGCCGCTGACGCCCGCCGAGATGAGGGCCGGCCAGGTCGCCGCAGCGCCCCGCACCAGCAATGATCCGATTCAGCCGGGCACCAACGGCAACCCCTCGCTGAGCCCCGCCGAGCTCGGTTTCACCGGTGGCCTGTGGAATATGATGAAGGGCGGCAACAGCTCCGAGTCCAAGCCGTTCACGTCGGAGCCGCCGCGCCAGTCGCTGGTCGAGCCGCCGCCGGGCTACCAGACGCCGTCGCCGAACTATGCCTATGGCGCCGGGCCGGACAAGTCGCGGCGGATGTATTACGACATCATGTCGGGCAAGGAGAAGGAACAATAGCGTTCCTGTCCTGTCGCGACATTCTGACAGACTCGAATCGAGGGTCGGCGGCTCACGTCCGCCCGACGCCCTTCGAAATTGCCTACAAAATTGCCTATCAGTAACTTGCCTACGCGTTGAGTTCTCTGCTTCGTGACGCGAAGCCTCAGCCGCACGGTGTAGCATGCCGTGCCTTCCGAGCCGGAGATCCGGGCTCGACCTTTCACCAGGGATCATTATGTCCTCTTACCGATCGGCTGCCTGCCTCCTTGCCGCGTTGCTTTCGACGAGTGTCCTCTCGGACGGCGCCGCCCTCGCCCAGACCACGGTGACATCGGCCCCACCCGCAAGCTTCACGCTCCACAACGGCATGCAGGTCGTGGTGATCCCCGATCACCGCACCCCCGTGGTCACCGAGATGATCTGGTACAAGGTCGGCTCGGCCGACGAGACGCCGGGCAAGTCCGGCCTCGCCCATTTCCTCGAGCACCTGATGTTCAAGGGCACCTCAAAGCATCCGGCCGGAGAGTTCTCCCAGACCGTGCTTCGCGTCGGCGGCAACGAGAACGCCTCTACCTCGGTCGACTACACCAACTATTACCAGCGCGTGCCGAAAGAGAAGCTGCCGACCATGATGGAGTTCGAGGCCGACCGCATGACGGGCCTCGTCCTCAAGGACGAGAACGTGCTGCCCGAGCGGGATGTCGTGCTCGAAGAGTACAACATGCGCGTCGCCAACAATCCGGACGCGCGGCTGAATGAGCAGATCATGGCCGCGCTCTATCTCAACCATCCCTATGGGCGTCCGGTGATCGGCTGGCACCAGGAGATCGAAAAGCTCGATCGCGAGGATGCGCTCGCCTTCTATCGCCGCTTTTATGCGCCGAACAATGCGATCCTGGTGATCGCCGGCGACGTCGACGCCGCCGAAATCCGCCCGCTGGTCGAGCGCAATTTCGGCTCCATCCCTGCGCAGCCCGCGATCCCGGCGCGGCGCGTCCGTCCGCAGGAGCCGGAGCCGGCCGCACCGCGCACCGTCACGCTGGCCGACCCGCGCGTCGAGCAGCCGAGCATGCGGCGCTATTATCTGGTGCCCTCCGCAACCACGGCCGCTGCCGGCGAGAGCGCGGCCCTCGACGTGCTGGCGCAACTGATGGGCAGCGGCAGCAACTCCTATCTCTACCGCGCGCTGGTCGTCGACAAGCCGCTGGCGGTCTCCGCGAGCGCCAGCTATTCGAGCATCTCGCTCGACCCGACCCAGTTCGCGATCTCGGCCGCGCCGAAGCCCGGCGTCAGCTTCGCGGAAGTGGAGCAGGCGGTCGACGGTGTCATTGCCGGCGTTGCGCAGAACCCGATCCGGGCCGAGGATCTGGAGCGCGTGAAGACCCAGCTCATTGCGGAAGCCATCTACGCCCAGGACAACCAGGCGGTGCTGGCGCGCTGGTATGGCGGCGCACTGACCACGGGCCTGTCGATCGAGGACATCAGGAGCTGGCCCGACCGCATCCGCGCCGTCACCGCCGAGCAGGTCCGCGCCGCTGCGCAGAAATGGCTCGAGAAGAAGCGCTCGGTGACGGGCTATCTGATCAAGGACACCGCCACCGCCAAGCGCGAGGAGAAGCGTTCGTGACCCATCCCCTTCTTCGCGCAAGACACTTCCCCCGCAAAAGACACTTCCCACGCACAAGACACTTCGCGCTGTCCTTCGTCACCGGCGCAGCGCTCGCGCTGGCGGCAGTCTCGCCGTCGCAGGCCGCCGCAAAAATCCAGCACCTGATCTCGCCGGGAGGCATCGAGGCCTGGTTCGTGCAGGACGCAACCGTGCCGCTGATCGCGATGGAATATTCCTTCGCCGGCGGCTCGGCGCAGGATCCCAAGGACAAGCCGGGCGTCGCCAATCTGGTCGGCGACCTCCTCGACGAAGGCTCCGGCGATCTCGATTCCAAGACGTTTCATGAACGGCTCGACCGCCGCGCCATCGAGCTCTCCTTCAATGCCACGCGCGACACGTTTCGCGGCAGCCTGCGCATGCTGCGCGACAACAAGGACGAAGCCTTCGATCTGCTCAGGAGTGCGCTGACCTCGCCGCATTTCGATCCCGTCGACGTCGAGCGCATCCGCTCGCAAGTCATCTCGGGCCTGCGCCGCGAGACCACCAATCCGACCTCGCTGGCGAGCCGCAAGTTCCTGGAAGTCGCCTTCGGCGGGCATCCTTACGGCCGGCAGACCAACGGCAACCTCGACAGCGTGCCGACCATCACAGTCGCCGATATGAGGGATTATGTCGGCCGCGTCCTCGCCAAGGATGGGCTGAAGATCGCGGTCGTCGGCGATGTCGATCCGGCAACCCTGGGCAAGCTGCTCGACCACACGTTCGGTAGCCTGCCCGCCAAGGCCAATCTGACGCCAGTGCCCGACATCGAGGCGACAAAGCCGCCGCAACGCACCTTCGTGACGCTCGACGTGCCGCAGACCGTGATCACCTTCGGCGGCCCGGGCGTGAAACGCAGCGATCCGAGTTTCATGGCGGCCTATGTCGTCAACCACATCCTCGGCGGCGGCGGCTTGTCCTCCCGGCTCTATCGCGAGGTGCGCGAGAAGCGCGGGCTGGCCTATTCGGTGTTCGAATCGCTGCTCTGGATGGAGCATTCGGCGGTCTTCGTCGGCAATACCGGCACCCGCGCCGACCGCGCCGGCGACACCATCGATGCGATCGAGAAGGAGGTGCGCCGCATCGCCGAGGAAGGCCCGACGCAGAAGGAGCTCGACGAGGCCAAGTCCTACCTCAAGGGCTCGCAGATGCTGGCGCTCGACACCTCCTCCAAGCTGGCGCAGGCGCTGCTGCAGTATCAGCAGGACAAGCTGCCGATCGACTACATCGAGAAACGCAACGCCATCGTCGACGCGGTGACGCTGGACGACGCCAAGGCGGCCGCCAGGCGCCTCTGGGGCCAGGGGCTGTTGACCGTCGTCGTGGGCCGCGCTCCGCAGGCCGCCGCGCAACCGGCGGCTGCGACGCCAACAAAGTCGAACTGATCTCTTCTCCATACGCTTCCCGAATGGCCGGGCTCTCCCCGGCCATTTGCGTTTGCATGAGCACCATTGCCGAACCTGGACGTCCGCGATATGTCCGGACACCACGGATGGTGCCCACATGCTGCGGATATCCCGCGATCTCGTCATCGACGAGGACGACATCGAGATCGGTTTTGTCCGCGCCTCCGGCCCGGGCGGGCAGAACGTCAACAAGGTCGCGACCTCGGCACAGCTGCGCTTCGACACCCGCAAGCTGACCTTGCCGGAGGACGCGGCCCTGCGCCTTGCGCGCCTCGCCGGCCAGCGCATGACCAAGGACGGCGTCATCGTGATCCAGGCGCAGCGCTTCCGCACCCAGGAGCGCAACCGCCAGGACGCCATCGACCGTCTCACGGAGATGCTGCGCGAGGCGATGATCAGGCCGACGCCTCGCCGAGCGACGCGGCCGACCTACGCCTCCAAACAGCGCCGGCTCGAGGGCAAGAAGCGCCGCAGTGACGTCAAGGCCGGACGCGGCCGCAGCTTCGACGACTAACTGGCGCAGCAAGAAACTCCGGCCGCGACGCGACCGGAGTTTTGCCGTTGCACCCGGCGAGACTAGTAACGCTTGGACGGGGCTGCGCCGCCCGTCGTGGAATCGTTGGCCGTTCCCTTGTGCCCAGCGCTACCCGTGGTGCCGACCGTGCCCCTGGTGCCCTTTGTCGACTTCATGCCGGTCTTTTCGCCCGCGGCGCCCGGCTGGGCATTCATCTCGTCATCGCCGCTACCCATCGTGCTGCCTTGCATGGGTTTGCTTTGCACCGTGCCGCCTGTCTTGGCGGGTGGCGCGCCTTGGGCGAGAACGGGCGTCGCAACGAGAGCCGACAGGGCGCATGCGATCATCGAGGTCTTCACCAACTTCATCCATTTCTCCTGGATTTTTCGCAATGAACGGCTCGGCAGCTCCCGCGCCACCCGTCTGCACCGGACCATTGCATCGCGTAGAGAGTCCAAGTGGCGCGACCATCATGCAATGCGCATGGTGTGGTTATCGTTTAGGGATTTGACGGCGGTTTCGCGGAATTGTGCTCCGCATATAAGGCGGTGCAGAACATCACACGGCCGCAGACATCTCCGCACGCCGCGAAACAGCCCGCTACTACCACCGCATCTGCGACGCCGACTAGAGTTTGCACACGCTGGATTGACGTGGATGGGCGAGCTCTTGGTGATGCGCACGATCGTGCTGGGATTGTGCACCGCGATGGTGCTGATGGTGCGAGGCGCCGACGCGCAGATGCTATTGCCAGCGGCAAGGCCCCTGGATGGCGCGACGCTGTTCAAGCAGCAATGCGCGGTGTGCCACACGTTAGGTCCGTCGGAACCGATGCGGCAAGGCCCGCCACTGGTGAAGATCGTCGGCCGCCCCGCCGGCAAGGTCGACGACTTCAAATATTCAGAGGCGCTGTCGAAGGCGGACTTCGCCTGGGACGAGACCAGGTTAGATGCCTGGCTGGCCAATCCGCAAACCGTCATTCCCGGCGTGACCATGGTTTACCGGCAGGCCAAACCGGAGACCCGCGCCGCCATCATCACTTATCTGAAGGAGCAGAACTGAATGGCAAAGCCCGTCCATTCCATGATCCGCGTGCTCGACGAGGCGCGCGCGCTCGACTTCTACAGGCGCGCCTTCGGCCTGGAGGTCACCGACCATCTGAAGTTCGCGGACTTTGCCCTGATCTATCTGCGTCACCCCTCCTCACCCTTCGAAGTCGAGCTGACGGTGAATTTCGATCGCAAGGAGCCGTACACGCTCGGCGACGGCTACGGCCATCTCGCCGTGGTGGTCGAGGATCTCGACGCCGAACACGCCCGCTTCGAGCGCGAGAAGCTCGCACCGGGGCCCTTACGCGACTTCAAGCACGACGGCAAAACGCTGGCGCGCTTCTTCTTCGTCAGCGACCCCGACGGCTACAAGATCGAGGTGATCCAGCGAGGCGGACGTTTCGGCTGATCAATCGCCAAAATCCAAACCATAAAAATCCACGGAGGAATGCCATGAGAGAAATCGATCGTCGAAGCAAGCACAGCCGCCGCGTCTTTCTCAAGGGCGCGGCGACCGCCGTTCCCGTCGTCGCTGTCGCGACCAGCGTCTCCGTCAGCCTCGATGACGCCTGGGCCGAGGATGCCAGCGCGCTCTCGCCGGCGACGATGAAGACGCTGCTGAAGATCGCGCGCGACATCTATCCGCACGACGTGCTCGGCGACAGCTACTACGTCACTGCGATCAAGCCGTGGGACGGCAAGGCGGCGAAGGATCCCGCAGTCAAATCACTGATCAGCGATGGCGTCACGCGCCTCGATCAGAACGCGCGCGACCGCCACAAGGTTGGTTACGCCGAAGTGCCATGGGAAGCCGACCGCGTCGTGCTCCTGAAGGAGATCGAGGGAAGCGACTTCTTCCAGAAGGTGCGCGGCGATCTCGTCGTCTCGCTCTACAACCAGAAAGAGATCTGGCCGCGGTTCGGCTACGAGGGCTCCTCGGCCGAGCACGGCGGCTACATCAACCGTGGCTTCGCCGACATCGACTGGCTGCCGAAGGCCTAGATCGCCACCGTAACGGTTCAGGAGAACGCATATGGCCAAATTCGATCTGAACGACTCCAGCGTTGTGGTGATCGTCGGCTCCGGTGCCGGTGGCGGCACGCTGGGCAACGAGCTCGCGCAGAAGGGCGTCAAGGTGGTCATTCTCGAAGCGGGTCCGCGCATCGAGAACCACGACTTCATCAACGACGAATGGGAGAGCTTCTCCCAGCTCGCCTGGACCGATGCGCGCACCACGTCGGGCACATGGCGCGTCGCCAAGGATTTTTCCGGTCTTCCCGCCTGGATCGTCAAGGCGGTCGGCGGCTCGACCGTGCATTGGGCCGGCGCCTCGCTGCGGTTCGACGAGCACGAGTTCAGGGTGAAGAGCACCTACGGCAACATTCCCGGCGCGAACCTGCTGGACTGGGCGGTCACGCTCGCCGAGATGGAGCCGTGGTACGCCAAAGCCGAGAACAAGATGGGCGTGACCCGCACCAACGGCATTCCCGGACTTCCCGGTAACAATAACTTCAAGGTGCTGGAGGCCGGCGCGAAGAAGCTCGGCTACAAGACCGTGCACACCGGCAACATGGCGATCAACAGCCAGCCCCGCGACGGGCGCGGTTCCTGCCAGCAGATCGGGTTCTGCTTCCAGGGCTGCAAATCCGGCGCGAAATGGTCGACGCTCTACACCGAGATCCCCAAGGGCGAGGCGACCGGCAATCTCGAGGTGCGGCCGAGCAGCATGGCGATCAAGATCGAGCACGACGCCAGCGGCAAGGTCACCGGTGTCGTCTACGCCGACGCGACCGGCGCGATGCAGCGCCAGAAGGCGCGCATCGTGGCCGTGGCCGGCAATTCGATCGAAAGCCCGCGGCTGCTGCTCAACAGCGCCTCGACCATGTTCCCCGACGGCCTGGCCAATTCATCGGGACAGGTCGGCCGCAACTACATGCGGCACATGACGGGCAGCGTCTACGCGGTGTTCGAGAAATCGGTGCACATGTATCGCGGCACCACCATGGCCGGAATCATCCGCGACGAGGCGGCCAACAATCCGAAACGCGGCTTCGTCGGCGGCTATGAGATGGAGACGCTGTCGATCGGACTGCCGTTCATGGCGGCGTTCCTCAACCCCGGCGCCTGGGGACGCTCGTTCACGTCAGCACTCGACGGCTATCCGCGGATGGCCGGCATGTGGCTGGTCGGCGAGGACATGCCGCAGGAAACCAACCGCATCACGCTTGATCCGGTCGTGAAGGACAAGTTCGGCCAGCCGGTCGCGAGCGTGCATTTCGACGATCATCCCAATGACATCGCGATGCGCGCCCATGCCTACAAGCAGGGCGCGGCCGTCTACGACGCCGTCGGCGCCACCGTGACCTATCCGACGCCGCCCTATCCGAGCACGCACAATCTCGGAACCAACAGGATGAGCGAGAAGCCGCGCGACGGCGTGGTCAACAAGTTCGGGCAGAGCCACGACGTCAAGAACCTGTTCGTCTCCGACGGGAGCCAGTTCACCAGCGGCGCGGCCTGCAATCCAACGCTGACCATCGTCGCGCTCGCAATCCGGCAGGCGGACTACATTGCAGGTGCGATGCAGAAGAAGGAGATTTGAGGCCGGGCGGCCCTCCCCGTCATTGGAATCTCTCCGCAGCGGCAGCCTGGATTGCTTCGTCGCAAGGGCTCCTCGCAATGACGGCGGAGGCGGCGTCCTAGCCCGGATGGAGCGGGAGCATAATCCGGGGCCGTCGGCGCGCGCGGCGCGATCCCGGATTGCGCTGCGCTCCATCCGGGCTACGAACTCATCATTCCGCCGCGTCGAGGATCGGCGCCACCGCGCCCTCGAACTCGGGCACCGGCATCATGCTCCTGGACCGGTAGATCAGGCAGGAGCAACGCAGCAGCGAGGCGAAATTGTTGACCTCGCCATGATGGTCGAGCACTTCGTTGTAGAGCGTGGTCAGGAACTTGCCGAGGCTCATGCTCTCCTTGGCCGCGATCTCCTCCAGCGTGTCCCAGAACGCCATTTCCAGCCGGATCGAGGTGCAGTGCCCACCGATCCGCAAAGACCGGGTCTGGGATTCGTAGTCGCGTTGGGGCTGATGCGCGAAGAGATGGCACATGGCGTCCTCCCGTCCTGTTGCCGCTTTTTCACGATGCTACACCGCAGCCCGGCCCCCCACAATCAGAACGGTCACCGGAAGCCGCGTCATCCGGGTTGTGCGGTTTTCTCGAACGCCCAATGTCTTCAATGTGATAGACACCGCTCTTCCCCAGCCCGCGACGTCCCTGTTGCCCAACGCATGCTTTTGACGCAACACGGCCTAGAATAGCGCCGTCAGCGAATCCAGATCGAGCCCATGCCCGTCCGTCAATTGCCAGAACAGGTCGTCAACCGCATCGCCGCCGGCGAGATGGTCGAACGTCCGGCGAGCGTGGTCAAGGAGCTGGTCGAGAACGCCATCGATGCCGGCGCAAGCCGGATCGACGTCTTCACCGACGGCGGCGGGCGGCGCCGGATCGGCATCACCGACGACGGCAGCGGCATGACCGCAAAAGACCTCGCGCTCGCCGTGGAGCGCCACGCTACCTCCAAGCTCGACGACGAGGACCTGCTCCAGATTCGCACTCTCGGGTTCCGCGGCGAGGCACTGCCCTCGATCGGCTCGGTGGCGCGTCTGTCGATCACGACACGGCACGCCAGCGAGCCGCATGCCTGGGCGCTTAACGTCGAGGGCGGCGAGAAGTCCGAGATCATGCCCGCGGCGCTGGCGCATGGCACGCGCGTCGAGGTTGGCGACCTCTTCTATGCGACGCCGGCGCGGCTGAAATTTTTGAAGACCGACCGCACCGAGGCGGAAGCGATCCGCGAGGTGGTGCGGCGCCTCGCCATGGCGCGGCCTGATATCGCCTTCACGCTTGCGGGCGAGGAGCGCGCGCCGGTGACCTGGGCCGCCGCCCTGCCGGGCTCCGCCGGGCGCCTGACCCGGCTCGGCGATATTCTTGGCGCCGAATTCCGCAGCCACGCCATCGAGGTCCATGCCGAGCGCGACGGCGTTGTCGTCGCGGGCTACGCCGCGGCCCCTGCGCTGACCAAGGCCAATGCGCTCGGACAATATCTCTTCGTCAACGGCCGCCCGGTGCGCGACAAGCTGATCCTCGGGGCCGTGCGCGCGGCCTATGCCGACCATCTGCCGCGCGACCGCCATCCGGTGCTGGCGCTGTTCGTCACGCTCGACCCGCGCGAGGTCGATGCCAACGTGCACCCAGCCAAGACCGAGGTGCGCTTCCGCAATGCCGGCCTGGTGCGCGCGCTGATCGTGCACGGACTGAAGGAAGCCCTCGCGCGCGAGGGCCGCCGCACGGCCGCCAACAGCGGCGAGAGCGCGCTGTCCTCGTTCCGCCCCGCGTTCACGCCGCCGCGTCCGGCAGGCTGGGACTGGCGCGCTTCGCCATCTGCTCCCGCGGCGCCGATGCCATCATTCGAAGGCGCCGCCGCGCCGGCTTTCGCGGAGCGCGCGCAGGCCGCGTTCGATGTCGGTGCGCCCAGCGCGGACATACGGATCGAGACCCAGCCCGTCGGCGACCTGGTCGACCGCCCGCTCGGCGCGGCGCGCACGCAGATCCACGAGACCTACATCGTCTCGCAGACCCGCGACGGATTGATCATCGTCGACCAGCACGCCGCGCATGAGCGCATCGTCTACGAGCGGCTCAAGGCTTCGCTCGCGGCGAACGGCGTGCAGCGGCAGATCCTGTTGATCCCCGAGATCATCGAGATGGATGAGGCCACGGTCGAGCGCCTGCTGGAGCGCAGCGAGGAGCTCGCTTCATTCGGCCTTGCCATCGAATCCTTCGGCCCCGGCGCGGTCGCGGTGCGCGAGACGCCGTCGCTGCTCGGCAAGACCAATGCCGGCGGCCTCGTGCGCGATCTTTCCGAGCACATGGCCGAATGGGACGAGGCGCTGCCGCTGGAGCGCCGCCTGATGCACGTCGCCGCCACCATGGCCTGCCACGGCTCGGTGCGCGCCGGCCGCAGGCTGCGGCCGGAGGAGATGAACGCCCTGCTCCGCGAGATGGAGGAGACGCCGAACTCCGGCCAGTGCAATCACGGCCGGCCGACCTATGTCGAGCTGAAGCTGTCGGATGTGGAGAAGCTGTTCGGGCGGAGGTGAGTTAGACGTTTCGCTTCATGAACACGAACTCCGTGTCGTCATAGGCGCGCCGCTCCAGCTCCTCGAAACCCTCCGGCGTCACGAACTGCGCGGCCTTGGCCTCCTCCACCACAAGCAGCGCACCCGGCGTCAGCCAGCCGCCGTCGCGCAAGCTCGCGAGCGCCTTCTCCGCAAATCCCTTGCCATAGGGCGGGTCGAGGAACACCAGCGAAAACGGCTCGACGGGATGCGCAGGACCGAGATCGGTGGCATCGCGGCGATAGACCTTGGTGACGCCGCCGAGGCCGAGCGACTCGACATTGTTACGGAGCAGCGCGCGCGCCTCCGCGCCATTGTCCACGAACAGCGTGAACTTGGCGCCGCGCGAAGCCGCCTCGATGCCGAGCGCCCCGGTGCCGGCGAAGAGATCGAGCACGCGCGCGTCCTCGATCGGATCGCGATAGGCGTGCACGAGGATGTTGAACACGGACTCACGCAGGCGATCCGCCGTGGGGCGGATGTCGCGCGAGGATGGTGAGGCCAGATTGCGCCCCTTCAATCGACCACCGACGACGCGCATTACGTTGCCCGTCCCGTGGCCACACGAATGGTGAGCTCCCCTCCCCCTTGCGGGGAGGGGTTGGGGAAGGGGGTGCCGCAAACGCAGACCTCTCGTGGGGTACCCCCCTCCCTAACCCTCCCCCGCAAGGGGGGAGGGAACGCGAGAGAGCCGAGTGACGCGACGCACTCCACCTCAATCATCCCGCGGCGTCAGGTCGCGCTTGCCGTGATAGCCGCGCTTGGGACGGCGCGGCGGGCCGTATCCGTTCGCTTCCATCTCGTTGCGCTCGCGCGCCTCCTCGCTGCCGGTGCGCTGCACCAGCACGCGGCGGCCCTTGCGGTCGTTGATCACGGCGCGCTTGTTGGCGGGCTTGTTCTCGCTCGGTGCGTCGTCGACGCGCGAAGAGGATTTCGAGGGCACGTCGAACTGCGCACCCGACTTCTCGATGACCTTGTCGCCGAGCTGCTCGCGCAGCACGCGCGAGCGGATCTCCTCGACCTGGCCCTCGGGAATCTCGCCGAGCTGGAACGGGCCGTAGGAGACCCTGATCAGCCGGTTCACCTCGAGCCCGAGATGGGCGCAGACATTGCGCACCTCGCGGTTCTTGCCCTCACGGATTGCGAACACCAGCCAGACATTGGCCCCCTGGTCGCGCTCGAGCGTCGCCTCGATCGGACCGTATTTGACCCCCTCGACCTCGATGCCGTTCTTGAGCTCGTCGAGCTGCGCCTGGGTGACGTCGCCATGGGCGCGGACGCGATAGCGGCGCAGCCAGCCGGTGTCGGGCAGCTCGAGCGTGCGCGCGAGCCCGCCGTCATTGGTGAGCAAGAGCAGGCCCTCGGTGTTGAAGTCGAGCCGGCCGACGCTGATCAGGCGCGGCAGGCCTTCGGGTAGATTGTCGAACACGGTCGGACGCCCCTCGGGGTCGTCATGCGTCGTCATCAGCCCGCGCGGCTTGTGATAAAGGAACAGCCTCGTGCGCTCGCGCTCGGGCAACGGCTTGCCGTCGACCATGACGACGTCGTTCTTCGTGATGTCGAGCGCCGGCGAATTGATGACACGGCCATTGACGGTGACGCGCCCCTGCGTGACCATCTCCTCGGCATCGCGGCGCGAGGCAAGGCCCGCACGGGCCAGCGCTTTGGCGATGCGCTCGCCGGCCTTCTTCGGCTTCGGCGGCTCTTCGCGCCGCGGACGGCGGTCGAAATCACGATCGCGCTCGCGATAGGCGCCGCGGCCGCCGAAGGCGGGGCGTTTCTCGAAAATCCTGCTGTCGTCCTCGTTGTCGCGGCGCGGACGATCGCGGCGGCCTTCGTTGCGCGGATGCTCCTGCCAGTCCATCCGGCCTTCCGGACGCTTCTCGCGCGAACGATTGAAGCGCGGACGATCGTCGCCGGAACGCTCCTCGCGCGGGCGCGAGAAACGCGGACGGTCATCGCCGCCTTCGTCACGACGCCGCGAGAAGCGGGGACGATCTTCGCCGCGGCCACCGTCGCGGCGGTCGTCGCGCTGACGCCAGGGCTTCTCGTCGCTGCGGTCGCGACCGCCGAAATCCTTGTCGAAGGACTTGCGCGGGCGGTCGCCGCGATCCCCACGGTCGCGATCCGGTCCGCCCCGCGAAAACTTGCGCTCGCCGTCGAACTTGCGCTCGGGGCGATCGCCACGCGATGCGTAAGGGCGCCTGTCGCCGAACTTCTTGTCGCCGAACCGGCCGGCGGGGCGGGATTCGTCGCGGTCCCGGCTGCGCGGCGGACGATCGTCGCGGCCATAGGACGGGCGATCACCGCGCGGCTTGAAGGAGCGCTTCTCGCCATCGCGCGATCCACGATCGGAAGGCGGCCGGTCGCCCCGCGGCCTAAAGCTGCGCTCGCCGCGGCCTTCACCGCTGCGGTCGTCGCGCTTGAAGCGCGGACGGTCAGAAAAATCCCGGCGCGGGGCATCACCCTCCTCGCGGCGGCGGAACGGACGGCTGTCGCGATCGCCACGGGACGGGCGGCTGTCGCGGTCGCCCTTGCCCTCGAAGCCGCGCTTGGCGAATTTCTTCTCCGGGCCACGCGGCTTGCCGCTACGGCCTTTGGCCGGGCCTCGCCGGCCGCGGGAATCGTTGTCTTTGTCGCTGTCGCGAGGCATGAATGATCTCACTTAAGGGGTGGCGCGATGAGCATTGCGCGCGCTCGCTTCGAGCCGCATGCTCAGGCAAAATCGGTATCCACTCTTGCTGAAGGCGGAGCTAGTAGCAGGTTTCTGGCGATGATACGAGGCATGAAAGCCCCTTCTTTCATGGATTTGGCGCTTCTGACGGCCGAAAATGCCGGAAAATCGGGCGAAGTTCCGATTGGATGCGTGGTGATCCGCAACGACGAGGTCATCGCCGCCGCCGCCAACCGGACGCTGACCGACCATGATCCGACCGCCCATGCCGAGATCATCGCGCTGCGCGAGGCCGCCGCGAAGATCGGCAGCGAGCGCCTCGTGGACTGCGACCTCTACGTGACGCTGGAGCCCTGCACCATGTGTGCGGGCGCGATCTCGTTTGCAAGGGTCAGGCGGCTCTATTACGGCGCCGCCGACCCCAAGGGCGGCGCGGTGGAATCAGGCGTGCGCTTCTTTGCCTCGCCGACCTGCCATCACGCGCCGGACGTCTACTCCGGCGTCGGCGAGAGCGAGGCGGCGCGGCTGCTCAGGGAGTTCTTTCGCGCGCGGCGTTAACCCGCGGAGAAGAACTCCCGCAGCGCCCTGGCGGTGACGTCCGGATTCTCCTCGGTGAGGAAGTGCCCCGAATCCACCGGCATGCCATCCACATTGGTCGCCCATTGCTTCCACGTGTCCAGCGGCGTCGCCGCGGCCTGCGCAATGCCGGCATTGCCCCACAGCGCCAGCATCGGCACGGTGATCTTCTTGCCGGCCTCGAAATCGGCCTTGTCGAGGTCGTAGTCGAAATAGGCGCCTGCGCGGTAGTCCTCGCACATCGCATGCACCCGGGCGGGATCGCGGAACGGGGCGATGTAATGGTCGAGCGCGCGCTTGTCGATCGCGTCGAGCGTCTTCGACTTGGTCTGGCTCGCCATCTTGAAGCGCAGGAAGAACTCGCCATTACTCGAAATCAGCGTCTCCGGCAGCGGATAAGGCTGCGCCAGGAACGTCCAGTGATAGATCTTCAGGGCATAGGCGCGGTTGATCCGCTCCCAGTAATTATAGGTCGGCAGGATATCGAGAACGGCGAGCTTCGACAGCCGGCCGGGATGGTCGAGCGCGAGGCGGTAGGAGACGCGGCCGCCACGGTCGTGGCCGGCGAGCGCGAAGTGCACATGGCCGAGCTGCTCCATCGCCTCGACCATGGCCTTGGCCATCGCGCGTTTGCTGTAGGGCATGTGCAGCGCATCGCTGGCGGGCATGTCGGACCAGCCGTAGCCCGGCAGATCGGCGATGATCAGCGTGAAATGGTCGGCAAGCTCGGGTGCCACCTGGTGCCACATCACATGCGTCTCGGAGAAGCCGTGCAGGAGCAGGAGCGGCGGGCCCTTGCCGCCGACGCGGGCGAAGATGCGGCCGAACGAGGTGTTGATCCACTCGGAGGCGAAGCCGGGATAGAGGTCGGCGAGATCGGACATCTTTCTGCATCCTTATCTGGTCAAGCCCGGAGCCGGCCCGACACACAACCCGACACACAAAATGTCGAAAACAACCCCATGCACAGTAGCGGTATTATCTGCGGGGCTACTAACCCCAACAGCTGATTGCATATTCTGGAACGTCGATGTGGCCGGGTGGTGACACAAAATCTCGAGATTCCGCATCGGCGCGTTTGCGCGCCGTCCGGAATGACGAGCTCAAGTCTTGTCAGCTCTTGGCCTTCTCCGCCTCCACCGCCTGCCAGCCGATGTCGCGGCGGCAGAAGCCTTCCGGCCAGTCGAGGCGGTCGACGGCCTGATAGGCGCGCTTCTGCGCCTCCGTCACGGTCTTGCCGAGCGCGCAGACATTGAGCACGCGGCCGCCATTGGCGAGGATCGCGCCGTCCTTTGCCACCGTGCCGGCGTGGAAGATCTCGACGGCCTCCACCTTGGCGGCTTCATCGAGTCCCTCGATGCGCGTGCCCTTCTGGTAGTCGCCGGGATAGCCCTTCGCCGCCATCACCACGGTGAGCGCGGAATCCGGATGCCAGCGCAGGTCGAAATGCTTCAGCTGCCCGTCGCAGGCGGCAAGGAAAGCCGGCACGATGTCCGACATCATGCGCAGCATCAGGACCTGGCACTCGGGATCGCCAAAGCGGACGTTGAACTCGAACAGTTTTGGCCCCTGCGTCGTCAGCATGATTCCGGCATAGAGCACGCCGCGGAACGGCGTGCCGCGCTGCTTCATGCCTGATACCGTCGGCAAAATGATCTTCGCCATGATCGCGTCGTGGATCGCGGGCGTCACCAGCGGCGTCGGCGAATAGGCGCCCATGCCGCCGGTGTTCGGGCCGACATCATGGTCGAACACGCGCTTGTGGTCCTGGGCCGAGGCGAGCGGGATGGCGGTCTCGCCGTCGCAGAGCGCGAAAAAGCTGATCTCGCGGCCGGGCAAAAATTCCTCGATCACGACTTCAGCACCGGCCTCGCCGAAGGCGCCCTCGAACATCATGGCGATGGCATCCTCGGCCTCGCGCACGGACTTGGCGACGACGACGCCCTTGCCGGCGGCAAGGCCGTCAGCCTTGACGACGATCGGCGCGCCCTGGCTCTGCACATAGGCGCGCGCGTCATTGGCATTGGTGAATCGCTCATAGGCGCCGGTCGGAATGCCGAATTCGGTGCACAGCGCCTTGGTGAACCCCTTGGAGCTTTCGAGCTGGGCCGCCACCCTGCTCGGCCCGAACGCCTTGATGCCGGCCGCGGTGAGATCATCGACGATGCCGGCCGCCAGCGGCGTCTCCGGCCCGACCACCACGAGCTCCACCGCGTTCTTTTTGCAGAAGTCGATCACCGCGGCATGGTCGGCGACATCGAGCGCCACGCATTCCGCCTCCTTCGCGATGCCGGCATTGCCGGGCGCGCACCAGAATTTGGTCACCAGGGGAGACGCTGCGATCTTCCACGCCAGGGCATGTTCGCGGCCGCCGGAACCGAGCAGGAGAATGTGCATCGAGGGCTCAGGATGAGGGGTTTGCTGGGGGCGGAGGTCGCATGAATCGGGGTGGGGCTCAAGGGGGGGTAGCGGCGAGCTTCCCGAAGGAATGGTGGACTTCACACACCACGAGTTGCGCAAAGTCCGCAAATCAGTCTGACTAAGCGAGCCGTCGTCGGCACCTTTTCTGTGATTCGGCCAGAGCAGCCGAAGGTCCAAATGCGCGCGCCCCGCTGGTAGGGGGCGGACCTGCGGGCAGATTGCCCGCGCAATAGAAAGGAGATCGCCATGCGAAGAAATGGCACTAGTCGGAAGCTAGTTTTTGTAAACGCGTATGACCGATTTCGTTTCGGTCGGTGGGAAAGTGTCTGTTCCCACTACCGATCGCATCCGGGTCAACTGTCTTTCGACTTTTGATGAGGGGGAACAACGGTTTCCTTAGCATCCGCCGATGACGGCAACTTGTTCTGGCCTGCGTCACATAGCCAGGTTCTTTAGTGTCGCGTTGAATGCGCCCTCAGAATCGCCGGCTCCGGCTTCCCGAGCCGCCTCTCGGAACTTCTCAACCTGGGACATTTGTTTAGCCATGTCATTAAAACCTTGGGCCGCACCGCCCCGTCCTACCACCTATGACCGCGATCCAGAAGTCATCTACGCCGCGATCGGCCGCTCCTTGAGTATGTGGCAATACGTCGAAGATGCGCTTTCCCTTATCTTTGAATGGCTTGTGGTCGAAGGCCAAGTGCCGGGCACATACGTCAACTCAATGAGCCCTGCTAAAGCAGCTTACGGCACGGTCGTTAGTTTTGACGCGCGCGCCGGGATGATAGAAGCGGCCGCAAGCGCTTTCTTTCATCACCACGCACACCCCAGCTTTCACGCTCGCTTACAAAAGCTATTGGCCACCTGTCGCGGATGGGCAGGGCGACGAAACGAGATTGCGCATGGCCAGATCGGCGGATCGCCAGTCGATCTCAACTTGTGCGCACTCTGGCCAACTGAATCCAGTTCTAGAAAACGCGAAATCAACTATCGCGCCCGCTTCGTCTATAACTCCACGCAAATCATCGAGTTTGATCGCCAGTTTGCCGAGCTTCATATGGCCGTTCTCGATTTTTACTCTGAGTTTCGATCATGGCGCGAGCGCCAGCTTGGAATACCTCAAGGGCAAGACTTCTGGCCCGATGATGTTGATCACTCGGAAGATCAAACTCCTCTTCAATGATCGCCAATTGCGGTGACAGTCCAGCACTGTCACCGTAATCGCCAAATCGCGACAGCAAGCCTCGGAGCTGGTGATTTGACCATACGCCGTTCAGCAGCCTAGCTAAGGCGAAACCGCTCTGCTTTTCTAAATTGCTATTCGATTCGCAGCAGGACGCTCCGATGAAACACTACAATCGGCCTGAATGGCGCGCCTTCCGGTCTGAAGTCATTCGTCTCCATGATGGCGTTTGCAATCGGTGCCAACGTGGGCCTGACGATGGAGTGACGCTTCAGGTCCACCACAAAATCTATCTACCGAAACGCTTGCCTTGGCAGTATCCGTACGAAGCATGTGAGGCATTGTGCAAGGGGTGCCACGCTGAAGAGCATGGAAAGATCATGCCGCAAACCGGGTGGGAGCACTTCGACGATTTTGTTGACCTTGGCGGACTTGATGGCGAGTGCGAGCTTTGTGGCACCGCTATTCGCTACGTCTTTCCTGTTCATCACTCGAATTGGGGGACGATGGAGGTTGGGGAGCACTGTTGCGACCACCTGACCTCAAGTAACTATGCCGTCACCCAAATCAGACATGTCAAACGCCGGACTCGTTTTGTGTTCTCTTGTCGCTGGGTTGAGGGCAAATCCGGGACGGCTTCAATCCTACAGAATGGCGTTGCGCTCTCGATTGTTCCGGACGGATCGAACTATAAGCTCTGCATGAACGGCAAGACTGGAAAGAAGCAGTTTGGGTCCGTTCTCGAAGCAAAGATGACGGCGTTCGATCTGATTGATTCCGGTGTCGCGCAGGCATACCTCCTGAGAGCCAAGGCGCGCTCAATGAAGGTCGCGCGGACGGAAATTAGATCGTCTGTGTTTGGGCACTAACGCGGACCTTTGGGCTTTCCAGCCAGACAGATGGGGCGACCCCCTTTAGCGTTCGACCAACTTCCAAAACGCACAGCTTGCCGCCCTTGACCCTCTTGTAAACTCCAGCAGGCAGCCACGGCTTCGACTTCTTCTTTACTGAGAGAAGGTTGACGAGGCCCCGTTCCTTTTCCCAATCGTCAAAATCGACGCGGCTAGGCAACTCTGGGACACGATCCAGAATCTCCTTTCTGATCCAAGACATGGCCTTCTCTCCCGCTCCGACGAATCTCATCGTCACACCGGAAAAGAATGAGGCCGCTGTGTTTCAGTTTCAAGCCAGAGCCCGTAGGATGGGTTGAGCCTTTGCGAAACCCATCACACTGTTTGGTGATAAGATCGCGTCATGACCGCGTACCGGCGCAACTTCGCTGAGGGTGGGTGTTTCTTCTTCACCGTCAATCTGGCGGAGCGGAGGCTGGCCTTGCTGACGGATCATGTCGAATTGTTGCGCGCGGCGTTTCGCGAAACGCATCGGCGCCATCCCTTCACGATCGATGCCATCGTGGTTCTGCCTGACCACCTTCACACCGTGTGGACGTTACCGGAAGGTGATGCCGATTTTGCAATGCGCTGGCAGCTGATCAAATCCACCTTTTCCCGCGGCCTGGCGCGCAATGAAAGGATATCCCAAAGCCGCTTGGCCAAAGGTGAACGGGGCATTTGGCAGCGCAGATATTGGGAGCATACCATTCGTGACGACGTCGATTTCGCGCGGCATGTCGACTATGTTCACATCAATCCGGTCAAGCACGGGCTCGTCAACCGGGTGCGTGACTGGGCGCCCTCCTCGTTTCATCGCCACGTCAAGCTTGGCAATTACCCGGTCGATTGGGCCGGCGATCAGTCGGATGACGGCCGCGACTACGGTGAGCGGGGATAGAGCAGCGATGGGTTTCGCAAGGGCTCAACCCATCCTACGAGTTCTTGAGCGCCAGTTTGGGATGGCGCCGCGCCGCGAAAATCCTTAACGTCGCCCCTCGACCCCAACATGCCGAATCGTTTGCCGATGCCGCCTGCGGAACAACTTCACAACGCGCCCGAATTCACCGTCTCCGAGCTGTCCCAGTCCCTGAAGCGGACCGTCGAGGACACCTACGGCCATGTCCGGGTCCGCGGCGAGATCTCCGGCTTTCGCGGGCCGCACTCCTCCGGTCATTGCTATTTCGCGCTCAAGGACGAGAGCGCCAAGATCGAGGCGGTGATCTGGAAGGGCGTCCACGGCCGCATGCGCTTCAAGCCCCAGGAGGGGCTCGAGGTCATCGCCACCGGCAAGCTCACGACCTATCCGGGCTCGTCGAAATACCAGATCGTGATCGAGGCGCTGGAGCCGGCCGGCATCGGCGCGCTGATGGCGCTGATGGAGGAGCGCAAGAAGAAGCTCGCCGCCGAGGGCCTGTTCGACGAGGCGCGCAAGCAGCTGCTGCCCTGGCTGCCGGAGGTGATCGGCGTCGTGACCTCGCCGACCGGCGCGGTCATCCGCGACATCCTGCACCGGCTGGAGGACCGCTTTCCCCGCCGCGTGCTGGTGTGGCCGGTGAAAGTTCAGGGCGACGGCTCGGCCGAGCAGGTCGCGGCCGCGATCCGCGGCTTCAACGCGCTGCCCGAAGGCGGCAAAATCCCGCGGCCCGACGTGCTGATCGTCGCGCGCGGCGGCGGCTCGCTGGAGGATCTCTGGTCGTTCAACGAGGAGATCGTGGTGCGGGCAGCGGCCGAGAGCATGATCCCGCTGATCTCGGCGGTGGGGCACGAGACCGACATCACGCTGATCGACTTCGTCGCCGACAAGCGCGCGCCGACCCCGACGGCGGCGGCCGAGATGGCGGTGCCGGTGCGCAGCGACTTGTTCGTCGAGGTCGCCGATCTCGGGCGCCGCACCCGCGCCTATTGGCAGCGCGCGCAGGAGAGCCGCCGCAGCGAGCTTCGTGCCGCCGCGCGCGCATTGCCGGCGGCCGGCGATCTGCTCGCGATTCCCCGGCAGCGGCTGGATTCGGCAGGCAGCGCCCTGCCCCGTTGCCTCAAGGCCAACACGCATGCGCATTTCCGCAGGTTCACCGCTGCCAGCTCAAAGCTGACGCTGCGGGTGCTGCACGGCCAGATCGCGCAGGCCGACCACCGGCTCACCGTGTGTGGCGAGCGGCTTGGCCTCTCGGCGCGCTCGCTGCTGCGGCAGCGGCGCGACCGCTTTGCCGGGCTCGAGGTTCGCCTGCGCGCCTCAAGGCTTTCGAATGCGCAGGCGCAGCGCAACGCGATCGCCCGCCAGCGCGAGCGGACCCATCGTCTGGCCGAACGCGCGGGGCGCGCGCTTGCGACGCTGCTGCACCGGCTCGACACAAGGGTCGACAACAGCGGCAAGCTGCTCTCGGCGCTGTCTTATCGCAGCGTGCTCGCGCGCGGCTTCGCGCTGGTGCGCGACGAGGCCGGCCATCCCCTGCATGCGGCTGATACGATCGGTCCCGGCGCACGCGTCGAGATCGAATTCGCGGATGGTCGCGTCGGCGCGACGGCGGATGCGGATCGCGCCGCCCCCGCTGCCAAGCGCGCCCCGTCGCAGCCGAAGCCGGCCGCGCAGGAAGCAAAGCCCGCGCCGAAGCGCGTGGCCAAGAAGGTGGATCAGGGCAGCCTGTTCTGAGGCGCGAGGACGGCACGGAAGCATCGTAGCCCGCATGAGCGCAGCGACATGCGGGAACAGTCATCCCCGGATATCGCTGCGCTCATCCGGGCTACAACCGTTGTACCTACCGGCAGGACAATCCCGCGTCGATCGTGGTCCAGAAGCCGCAATGTTCCGGCGCCAGCATTGGCGCGCCGGCGCGGGCTTCGAACAGGAAGATCGCGACGGTGAAAACCATCAGTGCGGAGGCGAAGAGAGCGATGCGGTTGCGCATATCAAACGCGTTTAATCGACATCATGGTCGAATGATGGCGCCGTCGCAGGCTGAAACCGCGTCAAGGTGCGATCCGTAGATTCACGGTCGGCCATACTCCGTGCAGGGCGGTGGTCGATGCGGGGCTGTCCGCCTCACCTTGTTCCTCGGGCGGCCCCGCTTCCGCCTTCGCTTCTACCGAGCTTCGGCGGGACACGTCCGTAGCACCGCGCTCACCGTGCCAGCCATTCCGCGACGTCCTTCTGCGATTCCGCACGCGCCTCGGCGTCCATGCCGAAATGGCCGCGCTCCAGCGCGGCGGCGTCGCTGCTGCCGGCAGCTGCATGGAGCGGCATGTTGGCGCGGTCGAAATCGTGATCGGCGCCGGGATAGACCACGACGCGCGCGAGCGCGCTGCGGCCGCGCGCGCCGTCCACCATCTGACGGCAGGCCGGGGGCGAGGACACGTCGTCATCGGCGCCGATCAGCACCAGCGTCGGTACCCGTGTGCTCCACCCCAAACCCGCCGAGATCCGGCAGTCCGGATAGAACGCGATCGCGGCGCGGAAATCATGGCCCTGATCGCGGGCCACGCTTTGGGGGCGCACGGCCCAGAGCAGCGCGCTCGCGCCGTTGGCCCAGCCGATCAGGCTGACGCGGTCGCGCGCCACCCAGGGCTGCTTCATCAGCCAGGCGCGTGAGGCCGCGATGTCGGCGACGCGTTCGCGCCGAGCCTTGAGGTGCATCTCCCTGACGCGGCATTGCGGCTCGAGCGCGCGCGAGCCGTAGCTGTCGGGCAGCAGCACGGCATTGCCGGCCCTGAGCAGGCGCTCGGCCCAATCCCGATAGCGCGGCAGCACGGGATCGGAATGACCACCGAGGCCGCTGCAGCCATGCAGCGCAATCACGGTCGGAAACGGGCCTGCGCCCTCGGGCTTGTAGAGTTGCGCATGGAGGACCCCGGACGCGAGCGGAATGTCGACCGGCTGCGGCGCCGGCACGGCGTGCGCGGCCGACATCAGCAGCGTCAGGAGCAGGGCGGTCAGTCGAGGGCGCATCGGACTCTGCCGTCGGAGGTGCCGGAACCAGCGATCCTTCCCTCGAAGCACTATCACGCGGAAACGGCGCCAAAACATCACAAACCGGTGGGTTTAACGGGCGGACAAGCCACCCTATCTATGCTACATCCCGTCCAACACATCATGCCCTCCCGGGTTTTCCAGGGAGAGGCCTTCCGTGGAGACTTTCGACCGTGCTGAACAAGTTCGGCCCCTCGGGCCATGGCGAAGCGCAGGTGCAGTATCTCGACGGTGATTTCCGCGTGATCTCGCCGGGGACCTTCGTACGCTGCGCGATCACCGACACGCGAATCCCGCTCGACGAGCTGAAGTACTGGAGCGTGGATTTGCAGGAGGCCTACGCGACGCCCGCTGCGGTGCTGCAGCGGCACTTTCCCGGAGCACTGAAGCCGCAGCCGTGAAGCCGCGCCCGCGCGCCTATCGTTGTTCAGCGCCATCTGCGCCATCCGTGCCCACGCAGGTCTTGATGAAGGCCTTCCTGGGCTCGCCGACGACCTTCTGATCAATCGCCTGCTTCAGGCAATCCACCCGCGCCTGCGCCATGCAGAGCTGCATCTGGTCGCGCCTGTCCTGCCCGTTCAGGCTTTGGGTGGTGGCGAGACACGTCACGCGCTTGGTCGCGGGAACCGGCACCGTCGCGCTGGGAGCAGCAGAGGGCGTCATTTGTGCCAGCGCGGGCGCAATGATCAGACCCACAAGGCTGGCCGCGGCTGCGGTCGGCAGTTTCATCGAATTCTCCTGATCGTCTGAAGTCGATAGGAGTCTCGTGATGAATGTCGCCTGAATGACGAACTGCAGTAGGGTGGGTTAGCCCCGCGGATGCGCGAAGCGCAGTCCGCCGGCGTAACCCACCATGCATCAGCGAATGCGGGACGAAGTTGGTGGGTTACGCCTGGCAACCGCGCTTCGCGCGGTCACAAGGCTAACCCACCCTACGGGACCTGCACGCCTCGCCGAGGAAATGATCTGCGTCGTGCCGCTTCGCGTTGCATCGAACGGTGCGTGCACTCCGTGATGAGTCATTTCGCGCTGTGGTTGGATTCTTCGTCGCGGTTCGACGCCCTCAAGTTGTTTGACGAAGTCTTGGTGAAACAGAACGTTGCTATAGTGGATGTTAGGTCATTGGCTCTGTTCCTTTTATCGCACAGACGATCAAGTCAACCAAACAGCCATCGAGCATTGGAATTGGCGCGGTCTGTGAACGGGCTCATATCGAAGAGCCATCTGACGGGCTACCGTCACCTTGAAAATTCGCGATGGAATATCTGTAAATCGACAACCAAGCGATGGGGGTGATCATGCCCGCCATTTTCGACCTGCTCTATCGTGAATATTGCCGCGCCCGTCTCGCTGAAATGCGCAAGCAGCTTCTGATCTCAGCTGAGCACTTCGAAACTCTCGAAGCGGATCATCATCCTGCGAAGCTGGGTGACGATGAGACAACGGACGCACACCGCAAGACCGGTCTCGGCATGCCGAATTGAAGCGGCCCAGGGCCGAACGATTTCTCCCGCGTAGCAGTGACCAAGCAATTGGCAACAGTTTGGGAGGCAGCAATGAATACACCCGAATACTATACTGTCGTCGTGGCCTGCGTCTCGTGCCTGACCATTGTCGGATTGATGGCCGCCGGGGCGTGGTGAGCATGACCCCTCGCCTCGTTTCAGACGTGGCTCTGGTTTCGACGTGAGCGCAGCCGCCGCCTCGTCCGACTGCGGCGGCTGCGCTAGTGGATCAGGATGTCAGCTTCCAGGCGGGGTATACGAGGAACGCAGCTTCGCGGCGTTCTGGCGGACCTGCTTGATCTCGTCTTGCGTGAACAGCCGAACCAGTTTCACGTTCTGCAGGGTGCCCGCCGTGACGGTCAGGCCGGAAATGGCAGGCGCCGCACTGGGATCAGGCACATCGAAAATCACCAGCACGCCGGGGCCGTCGGCCGCAACGCTGTACATAGAGACCAGCTTTCCGCCGGCCGCCTCGATGAGTTTTCGAGCTGCCTCTTGGCGATTGGTCGTGGGATTCTCCAAAATGGCATTGAGAGAGCGTGGCGTATATTGTCCGGTGAGGCAAAAATGCATGGCATGTTCTCCTCTGAACTGTTGGCAATGGTTTCCGTGCCGTCCCGAACCGGTCGTGACGGCCGCTGCACCTGACATGATGAAGATACGTTGCCCGCCGTGGGCATTTAACGCCGTCGATGATTGCCGGGAGTTCGGCACGTCCCGGTGACGGCTCTCATGAAAGGTTACATCAACTCCCGAACGCGCGGAAGAGGATTCGCCAGCCGCGACGCTTCGCGTTTCGGGCTGCGGCAGAGACGTTGTCCAACGCACGCGATCAACGCACGCTGAACCGCCGCTCGCGCGCCTTGTACAGATGATAGCTGATCAGTTGCCGCAGCTTTGCCGGTTCATCGAACTCGAGCTCGACGGCGAACGGCACGATGCCATCAGGCACGCCCGCGCCGCCGCGCAGGCGTGCAAGGTCCTTCTCCGTCGTCACCAGCGTGAGCTGCTCGCGCTCGGATTCCGCTGCGAGAGCCGCGAGCTCGTCCTGCGAAAACATGTGGTGGTCGGCGAAGGCGCGCGTGCGCGCGACTTCGATGCCGCTGGCGCGCAAGCTGCGGAAGAAGCGCTCGGGATCGCCGATGCCGGCGAAGGCGAAGACCCGCTTGCCGAACAGCTGCGCGAGCGATGCAGCAACCGGTTTCAGGCGCGCGCGCAGCTCCGGCTTGTCGCGCTTGGCAAGCTCGGCTGCGACATCGTTGGCGGCCCGGCCATCGCCGATCAGCACCAGCGCGTCGGTGCGCGCGATCTGGGCCTGCAGCGGCGCGCGCAGGGGGCCCGCGGGAAACACCTGGCCATTGCCGAGGCCGCGCTCGCTGTCGATCACGATCAGGGACGCGTCTTTCAGAACGCGCGGGTTCTGGAAACCGTCATCCATCAGGATCACGGTGGCGCCCTGGGATTTTGCCAGCGCGACGCCGTCGAGGCGGTCGCGCGCGACTGCGACCGGGACGTCGCGCGCCATCATCAGGGGCTCGTCGCCGATGTCGGCCGCGGTGTGACGCGCGCGGTCGACCATCACGGGGCCCTTCAGGCGCCCGCCATAGCCGCGGCTGAGCACGACCGGCGTCTCGCCGAGCTCGCGAAGCAGCTTCGTCAGCGCCAGCACGGTCGGCGTCTTGCCGGCGCCGCCGACATGGTAGTTGCCGACGCAGATCACGGGAATGCCGGCGTCCACGCCGTTGCGCAGCATGCGCCACGCGGTGATGGCGCCGTAGAGCGCACCCAGGGGACGGAGGACATGCGATAGCGGGGAACGTGGCCGGTACCAGAAGGCCGGCTCACGCATTGGCGGCCCCCATCTCGATCCGCAACTGCAGCAGATACGGCTCGAGCGCGGTCATGGTGCGATCGAGCGCACCGCCGAGCTGCTCGACCACGCCGGCCCCGGCGCGTTGCATCCTGTCGCGCACCGTCGGCTCGGCCAGGAGCAGGCCGAGCTGCTTGACCAACGCCTCCTGCGTATCGGCCAGCCGCGCCCCGCCGCTCGCATCGAGCGCCTCATAGACGTCGACGAAGTTGAAGACGTGCGGACCATGGACGATCGCGGCGCCGAGCTTGATCGCCTCGATCGGGTTCTGGCCGCCATGGTGAATCAGCGATCCGCCCATGAACACGATTCCCGAGAGCCGATAGAACAGGCCGAGCTCGCCCATGGTGTCGGCAACATAGACATCGGTCGTGGCGGTCGGCAGTTCCTCGCGCGAGCGTAAGCCCGGCTTCAGGCCGGACGCCGTGATCAGGCCTGCGATCGCGGAGCCGCGATCCGGATGCCGCGGCACGATCACGGTGAGAAGCTGCGGGAAGAACCCGGAGAGGCTGCGATGCGCCGCGATCAGCATCTCGTCCTCGCCCGGATGGGTCGAGGCCGCGACGATGAGCGGACGCCCGCGCGTCATCGCCATCAGCCGTTCCAGCTTCACGGGATCGGCCGGCGGCGCCGGCACGTCCAGCTTCAGATTGCCCGTGGTGACGACGTCGCGGCCGCCGAGTGCGGAAAAGCGCTCGGCATCGGTCTTCGACTGCGCGAGACAAATGTCGAACCGCGACAGCAGCGCCGAGATGGTGCCGTGCATGCGCCGCCAGCGCGGGAAGGAACGCGGTGACATCCGCCCGTTGATCAGCACCATCGGTATCCGCCGCGACGCGCCGGCGAGGATCAGGTTCGGCCACAGGTCGGATTCGATGAACAGCGCCAGCGACGGCTTCCAGTGATCGAGGAAGCGCGCGACATAGCGCGGAGAGTCGTACGGCACGTACTGATGGATGACGTCGGGCGGAAAGCGCTTTGCCACCACCGCCGCCGAGGTGACGGTGCCCGAGGTGAGCAGGATGCGCAGGTTGAGATCGCGCAGGCGCCCGATCAGCGCCGCCGCGGCCAGTACCTCGCCGACGCTGGCGCCGTGGATCCAGACCAGCGGGCCATGGGGACGCACGTCCCGGGACAGCCCTCGCCGCTCGTCGACGCGCGCCGGATCCTCCTTGCCCTGCTTCAGCCGCCGCTTGATCAGCGCAGGCGCAAACGGCACCAGGCCGGAGGCCAGGCGCTGATACATCCGCAGCGTCATCGGCAGCGAACTAGGCATCCTCAGGTCCCGGGCGGCCGAGTTGCGCATAGGCACGGCGAGTCGCTTCGTTCAACGTGTCTTCCAACTCCTGCCGCAGCGCTTCCATCGCGGCGGCGTCGGCATCCGGAGGAACGTGAATTTCCTTGATCCCGACCAAGGCGCCCCGTCCGAATGGCAAATTGATCGTGGTGCGGTCCCAGTTCTTGAGCCGGACGAAGCGACTGGTCGCCATCGCGAAAGGCATGATCGGCCGCCCCGATTCCCGTGCCAGCATGATAATGCCGAGCCCTGCCACACGCGAGCGCTTGGGGACATCGGCGGTCAGCGCGACATTACAACCGGCCTCCAGCGTCCGCACCATTTCCTTGAAGGCGCCGACCCCGCCCTTGCGGTGGAAGGCGCCGCCATGGTCGCCGGAACCTCTGATAGTGCCGATGCCGAGCCGCTCGGCGGCGATCGCATTGAACTCGCCGTCGCGATGCCGCGAGATCAGGACCCTGGCCTTGTACCAGTCCTTGTTCTTGATGAAGGGCGTGAGGAAATGCTGGCCGTGCCAGAAGGCGAAGATGGCCGGGATCTGCGGCTCGACGCGTTCATAGACGTCAGCCGGATCGAACGTGAACTTGTTGGTCCGCCAGACCAGACGCAGATATTCGGCCGCCAGGACCCCGACGGCACGCTGAAACCAGCTGCTTCGCAGCGTATTGCGAAGCAGTCTTTTCAACGCGCCGGTTCTTGATTCGGGTCGAGCAGCCGGTGGAGATGGACGATGAAATAGCGCATCTGCGCGTTGTCGACCGTGCTCTGCGCCTTCGCCCGCCAGGCAGCATGGGCGGCCGCATAGTTCGGGTAGAGGCCTACGATCTCGACGTCGTCGAGGTTCTTGAAGGTATTGCCCTTGAGATCGACGAGCTCGCCGCCGATGACGAGGTGAAGCAGTTGTTGCGGGGCACTATCTGGCATGAGTCCTGTTCCTAACGGGCTGCCCGGCAAAGCAGTGTCCGACAAGCACGACGAAAGCGCTCAGGCCAAGGGACGGTTGCGAAAATGCGCGACAATGCCCGCATGACGATCGCGTCCCGCTGCCACCAGCACCCCGTGCGCCACTTCCCGGCGGTTATAGAGGATGGGTTCTCCGGAGAGGTCGCTCATCCTACCATCCGCTTCCTGCACGATCAAATCGGCCGCCGCAAGGTCCCAATCATGGCTGTTGCCCCCCGCAAAAGCCGCATCCAGCGCGCCATGAGCGACCCGGCACAGCCGCAGCGCGAGCGATCCGATTCGCCGATGCAGCTTGATCTCGCCGGGCGACGGCTTCAGCCGCTCGACCAGCGGCTTCGGGCCGGCGACGCGGGCGAAGTCGAGCTCGGATCCGGACGTTGCCCGCACCGGCTGGTCGTTGAGCGTCGTGCCCCGGCCGCGCACCGCGAAGAAGAACTCGTCGCTGGCCGGCGCGAACACCGCGGCAAGCACCGGCGAGGCGTCCTCCACCAGCGCCACGCTGACGCACCATTCGTCATGGCCGCCTAGATAGTTGCGCGTGCCGTCGATGGGATCGACGATCCATGTCAGCCGCCGCGACAGTCGCGCCGCATCGTCGGCGCTCTCCTCGGACAGCCAGCCATAGTCGGGAGTCGCAGCGCGCAGGCGCGCTTCCAGGAGATCGTTGACCGCGATATCGGCTTCCGACACCGGCGAGGACGCGCCCTTGGTCCATTTCCTGAGCTCGGTGCGGAACATCGATTGCGCGAGCGCGCCCGCTTCCCGCACCGTATCCTTCAGCAGCGCCGCGTCGCGGGTCAGGATGGTGCTGTCCAGGGAGTTCGCGTCAGCGTCCGCCAAGCGTCAAGCCCTCGATGCGCACCGTCGGCGCATTGACGCCATAGCGGAATTCGAGATTGTTGGCGGGCTGCATCGACTTGAAAATCTCGAACAGATGCCCCGCGATCGTCACTTCGCTGACGGGATAGGTGATCTCGCCGTTCTCGATCCAGAAGCCGGAGGCGCCGCGGCTGTAATCGCCGGTGACGCCGTTGACGCCGGAGCCGATCAGATCGGTGACATAGAAGCCCTGGCTGATATCGGAGATCAATTCGGCCGGCGTCGGCGCGCCGGCCTCGAGATGCAGATTGTACGGTCCGGGCGAGGGCGAGGAGGAAACGCCGCGATGGGCATGGCCGGTCGTGGTGAGGCCGAGCTCGCGCGCGGTGGCGCAATCGAGCAGCCAGGTGGTCAGCACGCCCTCGTCGACCAGCGCGATCCTCTTCACCGCGACGCCTTCGGCGTCGAATGTCTGCGAACGCAGTCCGCGCCGGCGCAGGGGATCGTCGACGATGCGGATGTTCTTCGCGAACAGCTGCTGGCCGAGCTTGTCCTTCAGGAAGCTGGTCTTGCGCGCGATCGAGGCGCCGTTGATGGCGCCGACGAGATGGCCGACCAGGGAGCCGGCGACGCGCGGATCGAACACCACGGGCACCTTGCAGGTCTCGACCTTGCGCGGATTGTAGCGCGCCACGGTGCGCTCGCCGGCGGAACGGCCGACAGCTTCCGGCGACAGCAGATCAGCGCCGTGCGGCGCCGAGGTGAAGTCGTAGTCGCGCTCCATGCTGGTGCCTTCGCCCGAAATGGCGGTCGCGGAAATGCCCTGGCTGGAGCGGAGGTAAGAGCCGTGGAAGCCGGTCGAGGTGACGAGCACCATGCCGCCGATGCCGGCGGACGCCGAGGCGCCGCCGGATTTGGTCACGCCCTTCACGCCGAGCGCCGCAGCTTCGGCCGCGAGCGCGCGGCGCTCGAGTTCGGCGGTCGCCGGCACGTCGGGATCGAGCAGGTCGAGATCGGGGAAGTCCCGCGCAAGCAGCGCGGGATCGGCGAGGCCGACATATTTGTCGTCGGGCGCGACGCGCGCCATCGCCACCGCGCGTTCGGCGAGCTTGGTCACGGCATCGCCGCTGACGTCGTTGGTCGAGACCACCGCCTGGCGCTGGCCGACCAGCACACGCAGACCGACATCGTCGCCCTCGGACCGCTCGGATTCCTCGACACGGCCGTCGCGGACCTCGACGCCCTGCGAGACACCGCGCACCGCGACCGCATCGGCCGCATCCGCGCCGGCGCGCCTGGCCGCTTCGACGAGCCGCTGCGCGAGATCGGAGAGCGCGGACTGATCGAACAGGTCGCGATTGGCCTGCGACGATTCTTGGGTCGAAGGCGTCGAGCTTGGTGAAGAGTTCACGAACGAAATCCTGTTGGGGCGGGGGTCGGGACCGGAACCCACAGATGTGCCCTGGTAGCGCGGACTTCAAGCATTTTCAGCCCGCCAAAAGCTCAGATTCGCGACTTCGGCGCAACGCCTCGTCAATCATGCGTGCCAAGGTCTTGTCAATCATGAGCAGCGGTGACGGTGGGTTAACCAGCCTTTTTAAGCGGTTTCGGAAAGGGGCGCGCTAAGGTCCTCGCATCGACCGGGAACATAATCCCGGCGGGGAGAACTGAAGCCGTGAGGCGTCAAACAGCAACATGCGGGGTCGCTCCCGCCGGGTCGAGCCGCTCCTTGCGGCTCGACCCTCTTTCCCTTCCGGTCCGCTTCGATGCGCATGATCCGCGCGCCGACGGACATGTCAGGCAGATCGAGCTTCATCGCGAGCGTGTCGTGCTGCGCCGTGCCGTCCGCGGCATGCAGATGGCGATCAACGTGCGGGTCAGCGACTTCACCGGCGTCGCCCTGCGCGGCAATGACGAAGCGCAGACGCTCGTCCTCGTGCATCGCGATCCCTCGTTGTCCATTCCGCTGCTGGTCGGCGCCGGTGCCGACGAGATCGCGCAAGCCTGGGCGATCTGGAGCGAGCTCTTCGCGCTGCCGCAGCTCGACGAAGCCGCCCGCAAGCCTGCGCCGCGCCGGCGCCGCGCCAACGCGATCCGCGCCCGCCGACCGAAATTCCTGATGCGCCGGCGCGTTGCGATGACGCGCGAACTCACCGTTCATAAGGGCGAGCGCGAGATCATCGCGCGGAATTAAAGGTGCCGTAGGGTGGGTTAGTCTTACTGCGTCATAGCCGAAGGCGTAACCCACCTCTTATATTTCCGCGGCAACAGAAGTGGTGGATTACGCTTCGCTAATCCACCCTACAAGACCTACGCGGCTCGCATCACCGCGTCGACCAGCAATCCCGCAAACAGCAGCAGGCCAGCATCGCGGTTCGACTTGAACAGGCGCAGGCAGAGCTCGGGATTGTCGATCCTCAAGCGCACGATCTGCAAGGCCAGATGCACGGCGAAGGCCACGAGCCCGAGCCAGGCCGGCCAGCGCGCATCGCCGGAGGCCAGCGCGATGCCAATCGGCATCACCGCGAGCCCGTAGAACAGGATCAGCGCCTGATGCGTGTGCGCGCCGAACAGGCGTGCGGTCGACTTGATGCCGATCAGCGCGTCGTCCTCGGCGTCCTGATGCGCATAGATCGTGTCATAGCCGATCACCCAGGAAATCGCGCCTGCATAGAGCACGAGCGCGGTGAGATCGATGCGTCCGAACGTGACGGCAAATCCCATCAAGGCGCCCCAGGAGAAAGCAAGTCCGAGCACGATCTGCGGCCACCAGGTGATGCGCTTCATGAAGGGATAGATCGCGACGATCAAAAGCGAGGCGATGCCAGTCGCAATCGCGAAGCGGTTGAATTGCAGGAGCACCAGGAGGCCGATCAGCGCCTGCGCGACCATGAAGGCCAGCGCCTGCTTCGTGGTCACCTGCCCCGACGGCAACGGCCGCGAGCGCGTGCGCTCGACCTTGTCGTCGAGGTCGCGGTCGGTGATGTCATTCCAGGTGCAGCCCGCCCCGCGCATCACGAAGGCGCCGATGAAGAACAGCACGATGGTGAGCGGCAGTCCGCGGACGTCATGCGCCATGCCGCTCGCGAGCGCCGCCGACCACCAGCATGGCATCAACAGCAGCCACGAGCCGATCGGACGGTCGAAGCGGGACAAGCGCAGGTAAGGCCGCGCCCAATGCGGCGCGAGCGTATCGACCCAGTTGCCGGTGGAATCGGCAACGCGGGCGGACGTGCTAGTGCCCAGTTTTCGAAGTTCGTATTCCATCGCGGCGTATTCCGGTACGAACTTCGAAAACTACAAGCGCACTAGCCAGAAAATTACAATTCACGTGCCGCTTATCGATTTGAAGTTCCTATGAGGATCTCGCGGCGAGCACCGTAGGAACTTCAAATCGGCGGCACGAGTATCATCGGGTCAGGACGTTGCCGTTGAGCGTATCGAAGGTGCTGCCGCCCTTCCTGCCAGCATTGGCTTCCGGCGCCGAACCCGAGCCCAGGACCTCGCTCAGCGAGGGGCCAGCCGGACGCGCCTGTTGCTGCTGCATCTGCTGCGCCACCATGCAGACCTTCTTATGCATCGCCTCGGTGTTCTTGTGGCCATCCTTCATCTGCGCGCCGACCTGCGCCGGAATCCCGCATTTGGCTGCGTGGGACTCGATGTACTTGATCATCTTCACTTCGGCCTGGCTGAAGTTGCCGATCAGCTTGCAGGCCTCGTCCGGCGGCGCATGGCGGTCGCTCGCGGCCTTGATCAGCTTGCCGCGCTTTTCGGCTTCCTCGCGCAGAGGAATGAAGGCCTTCATGCAGTCCTCGCCGGGACCGGCTTGCGTCGGCGGTGCCGCGCTGAACGCGCCGGCACCTCCGAGTGGCGCGGCGCCGTTCACGGGAAAGGACGATTGCGGCGCCGTGCCGACGGAGGCGACGGGCGCCGAGCCGTTCACGGGCGGAAAGGCGGAGCTGGTCGCTGCCTGGCCGGGCAGCGGCGCCGGGAAGGCGCTTTGGGCGTAGGCGCCCGCGGCACCCATGGTGACCATGGCGGCAGTGATCGGAACCATCAGATGACGGATCATGAAGGCAGTCTCTCCGGCAGGAGCTTACGGGATTCGGCGTCTTCCCATTTGAAGCGCAATCAGCGTGTTCGCGTTTTTACGATTCCCGCCGGCCCTTAACAACCCGTGGAATTGGGCAGGAGCGCGGCGCTGGGACGCATCAATTCGGCGATATTTACCCCCAAAAGTACCGGTTTCGGTTAAGAACGGCGGCAAATCGGACCCTTGAACGATGCCCTCCCACGATTTTCGCGCTCCCCGGCTGTTCGTAGACTCCCCCCTCGTGCAGGACGCCAGGGTGCCGCTCGACCGCGACCAGAGCAATTATCTCGGCAATGTGCTGCGGCTTGCCGCCGGGGCCGAGGTGCTGGCCTTCAACGGCCGGGACGGCGAGTGGCAGGCGGCCATCGAAGGCCGCAAGAGGCCGGATAGCCTCGTGATCCTCCAGCAGACGCGGCCCCAGGACCGGCTACCCAACCTCACTTACGTCTTCGCGCCGCTCAAGCATGCCCGGCTGGATTACATGGTGCAGAAGGCCATCGAGATGGGCGCCGCCGCCCTGCAGCCGGTCCTGACCCGCTTCACCCAGGCCTCCCGGGTCAATACCGAGCGGATGCGCGCCAATGTCGTCGAGGCGGCCGAGCAATGCGGCATCCTCAGCCTCGCCACCGTTGTCGAGCCGATACCGCTGGAACGGTACCTCAGCCAGCGCGCGGCGAGCCGGTTGCTGATCTTCTGCGACGAGGCGGCGGAGGTCCAAAACCCCGTTCAGAGCCTGCAAGGCGCCCGCGAGGCCGGCCAAGGCATTGACGTGCTGATCGGCCCCGAGGGCGGTTTCGCCGAGGAAGAGCGAGCGCTGCTGCTGCGGCAGCCCAAAATCCTGCGGCTGGCGCTCGGCCCGCGGATCATGCGGGCCGATACGGCCGCAGTGGCGGCGCTGGCGCTGGTGCAGGCGGTGCTGGGCGATTGGGGCGGCAAGACTGGCTAGTTTCCGTCGGCGATGCAGTCGCACCAGGCCGTCATGCCCAGGCTTGTCCCGCCTGCGGGGCAAACCAGGGCGAGCCCGGCGAAGACGATGAGCGATGCATTGCCCGTCGTTAAGCGATTGATCCTTTGGAGGTCGAAACCGTTTTCGGGCCATGCTAAGGGCTGCGGCAATCCCCTTGCCCTGCCCGGTTCCGCCGGGACGATGGACCCCTGTGATGACCGCGACTGCCACCTCAAATGCTGCCGGCTCCGCCGCCTGGGCGGATACGCTGCTCTTGTCGTTCGCGCAGGCGGGCTATGTCAGGGCCGAGCCCGCTATCCTGCAATCGGCCGAGCCGTTCCTCGACCTCTCGGGCGAGGACATCCGCAAGAGCCTTTATCTGACCACAGACCTGTCCGGCGAGGAGCTCTGCCTGCGCCCGGACCTGACGATTCCCGTCGCCCGCGACTATCTCGCCTCGAGCCGCGCCGGTCAGCCGGCCGGGTTCAGCTATCTCGGCCCGGTGTTCCGCTACCGCAGCGGCCAGGCCAGCGAATTCCTGCAGGCCGGCATCGAATCGTTCGGCCGCCAGGACCGCGCCGCGGCCGACGCCGAGATGCTGGCGCTGGCGCTGGAGGCGACCGGCGCCTTCGGCGTGGGCGACGTCGAGATCCGCACCGGCGACGTCGCGCTGTTCAACGCTCTGCTCGATGCCCTCAACCTGTATCCGGTCTGGCGCCGCCGCCTGGTCAAGGATTTCAACCGCAAGATCAGCCTGGAGCAGGATCTGGAGCGACTGGCAGCCGCGACCACCGCGACACGCAGCGAATATGAGGGCGTGCTGGCCGCCCTCGCCGGCTCCGACCGCAAGGCGGCGCTCGCCTTCGTCACCGATTTGATGTCGATCGCGGGCACCACCAATGTCGGCGGGCGTACCACGGCCGAGATCGCCGATCGCTTCCTCGAACAATCTACGCTGAAGGGCGGCGCGCTGCCGCGCGAGGCGATTGCCGTGCTCAAGCGCTTCCTGACGATCTCGGGCAACCCCGACGACGCCATCGCCGAGTTGCGCGCACTCACGACCGACGCGAAGCTCGATCTCGCCAAGGCGATCGATCAGTTCGAGAGCCGGGTCGGCTTCATGGCGGCGCGCGGCATCGACGTGAAGCAGACGCGCTTCTCCACCGCCTTCGGACGCGGCCTCGATTATTACACCGGCTTCGAATTCGAGCTGCATCACCGCGGCAACGGCGCCGAGCCGCTGGTCGCCGGCGGCCGCTATGACGGGCTGATGACCCAGCTCGGATCGGCCGAGCCGATCCCCGCGGTGGGCTTCTCGGTCTGGGTGGATGCGCTGACGAAGATCGGCCGCAAGGTGGGAGCTTAAGCCATGAGCGCGCCATTCGTTCTGGCCGTTCCCTCCAAGGGCCGCCTGCAGGAGAACGCCGAGGCCTTCTTCGCCCGCGCCGGGCTCAAGCTGTCGAAGGCCGGCGGCGCCCGCGACTACCGGGGCACCATCGCAGGGCTGGACAATGTCGAGGTCGCCTATCTCTCGGCGAGCGAGATCGCATCGCAACTGTCGCGCGGCTTCGCGCATCTTGGCGTCACCGGCGAGGACCTGGTGCGCGAGAACATCGCCGATGCCGACAAGCGCGTCTCGCTGATCGAAGGCCTCGGCTTCGGCTATGCCGACGTCGTGGTCGCGGTGCCGCAGGCCTGGATCGACGTCCGCACCATGGCCGACCTCGACGACGTCACCACCGGCTTCCGCGAGCAGCATCACATGCGGATGCGGGTCGCTACCAAGTTCGTCAACCTCACCCGCGCGTTCTTCCAGACCCACGGCATCACCGATTACCGCATCGTCGAAAGCGCAGGCGCGACCGAAGGCGCGCCGGCGGCCGGCAGCGCCGAGCTGATCGTCGATATTACCACCACGGGCGCGACGCTCGCCGCCAACGGCTTGCGCGTGCTCGACGACGGCGTGATCCTGCGCAGCCAGGCCAATCTCGTGGCGTCGAAAGATGCCGACTGGTCGCCGCAGGCGCGGGAGACCGCGCGCGTCATCCTCGACCACATCGCAGCGAGGGCGCGGGCCAACAAATACCGCGAGGTCCGCACCCGCTTCCGACAGTGCGACGCCGCCCTGCTCGGCGAAGCCCACAGCCGGTACGGCGTCGAGGCCCCGTTCGGCGGACCGACCTCGTCAGGCATGCTGACGTTGCACTGCCCACCGGGGCAGCTCTACGCGCTGGCGAGCTTCCTGCGCGAGCATGGCGCCGAGACCGTTTCCGTGGTTTCGCTCGACTACGTGTTCGACCGGGAGAACCCGCTGTTCGCCAGGCTGGAGGCGTTCCTGCGGCGGTGAGTCCCAGGTCGGTTCGGCTTTTCCGTTCAGCTTTGCGACAGTAACCGGCAGCTACCATATGCTGTTGAGGATGACCTTGAACGCCTCTGGGACCTTGATCGATGACGCTGGGCTCTGACGTTTCCGGCATGACGACGACGGCAGCCACCGCTGCCGCGAAGGGACTGTCGATAGTCGTCCCCGTCTACAACGAGGCGGCCGGCCTCGCCGCCCTGCATCACCGCATCTGCGATCTCGCGAGGACGCTGCGGCAGCGCTATCGGCTGTCTTGCGAGGTCGTCTACGTCGACGACGGCAGCAAGGATGCGACGCTGTCGATCGCCCGGTCGCTGCCGGCCGACGCGCTCGACGTCCAGGTGGTGTCGCTGTCGCGCAATTTCGGCAAGGAGGCGGCGCTGATGGCCGGCCTCGACCACGCAAGGCTCGGCGCCGTCATGTTCATGGACGGCGACGGCCAGCATCCGCCGGCCCTGATCGAACAGCTGGTGCGGCACTGGATCGACGACGGCTATGACGTCGTCTACACCGCGAAAGCGCATCGCGACAACGAGACCTTCCTGCGCCGCGTCGCCGTGCACGGCTTCTACGCGCTGATCAATTGGGGCGCACGCCAGAAAATCCCCGAGGACGCCGGTGACTTCCGCCTGCTGTCGCCGCGCGCGGTCGCTGCGCTCAGGCAATTGCCCGAGCGCAACCGCTTCTTCAAGGGCCTCGCCAGTTGGATCGGATTCCGCCAGATCCGCGTCGACTACGAGCCTGCGGCGCGCGCCCATGGCGTCACCACCTTCAACGCCGCAAGCCTGCTTGGCCTCTCGATCGAGGGCCTGACCTCGTTTTCGGTTGCGCCCTTGCGCTTCGCCAGCCTGCTCGGCGTCATTCTCGCCGGAGGTGCCTTCCTGTTCGGCCTTTCGATCCTCTGGGAGGTGTTCACGACCGGCAAGCAGGTGCCCGGCTATCCCTCGCTCGTGATCGGCCTGATGACCATCGGCGGCGTACAGCTCATCATGATCGGCATCGTCGGCGAGTATATCGGCAAGATCCTCTCCGAGCTGAAGGCGCGTCCGATCTACTTCGTCGCCGAGCACAGCGAAAGGCATTTCGAGGCCGACAAGGCCGACGACGTCTCCAAGAGGACGGCGGCCGAATGAGCGCGGCGGCAAGGCCGCGGCGGATCTGGCTCTGCGCCGACGATTACGGCATCAGCCCGGGCGTCAACCGCGCCATCCGCGACCTGATCGAACGCGGCCGCCTCAACGCCACCTCGGTGATGATGGTGGGTGCAGCGATCGCGCGCAGCGAGATCGAGGCGCTTCAGTCCGCGGCGAAGACGAGCCCGCGCTGCACGATCGGATTGCACGTGACGCTGTCGGCGCCGTTCCGGCCGCTCACCATGCATTTCCGCCCGCTCGACGGCGACATGTTCATGCCGTTTCCGAAGCTGCTGCGCGCGGGCGTTTTGCGGCGACTCGACCGCGAATTCTTCCGCGCCGAGGTGAAAGCGCAACTCGTGGCCTTTGCAGACGCCTTCGGTCGCGTGCCTGATTTCGTCGACGGCCATCAGCATGTGCAGCTCTACCCGCAGGTGCGCGACGGCTTCGTCGATGCGGTCGTTGAAACTGCGCCAAGCGCCTGGGTCCGCCAGGGCGGCCGCGACCTGCCGCTCAGGCAACGGCTGGCGTCACCAAAAGCCATGGTGCTCGACAGTCTCAGCGCGCAATTCCGCCGCCGCGCCGGCAGCGCCGGCCTCGGCTTCAACCCCGGCTTCGCCGGCGCCTATGATTTCGCGCGCGACGCCGATTTCGGCGCGCTGATGCGACATTTCCTGGAAGGCCTTCCCGACGGCGGCCTCGTGATGTGCCATCCCGGCTTCGTCGATGACGTTCTCGCCGGCCTCGACCCGATGACCGATGTGCGTGAGCGGGAGCACGCCTATCTCGCCAGCGACGCCTTTGCGCGCCTGCTGACCGCCAGCAACGTGACGCTGGAATGAAACCGGCGAGAAGCGGGCCAGGAGGCAGCTTGTCGCATACGGAAATTTAATACGGCCGGCACTGTTGGGGCCACAATGGAACCCTACATCTGCCTCGCGCTTGTTTTGCGCGAGGGAGATTGATCATGACGCCGCAAGAACGCCAGCTCGTCGATGAGCTTTTCGACCGGCTTTCGAAACTCGAAAATGCACCGCGCGATCCGGACGCGACCGCCGCGATCTCCGACGGACTGCGCAAGGCCCCCGGCGCCGTCTATGCGCTGGTGCAGACCACGCTGTTGCAGGACGAAGCGCTGAAGCGCGCCCATAATCGCATCCAGGAGCTGGAAGCCGCCCAAGCGCCCCAGTCCGCCCAGTCCGGCGGCTTCCTCGACACCATGCGCGACTCGCTGTTCGGCGGGAGCCCCTCCCGTGGCTCGGTTCCAAACGTCCCGCCGCGCGACTCGCGGCCGGTGTGGAATAGCGGCCAGGCGATGCAGCAGACGCAGCCGGGCTACGGCCAGCCATATGGACAGGCTTACGGCCAGGGTCCGGGACAAGGTTATGGTGCCCCACCGGTGGGCGGTGGCGGCGGCTCGTTCCTCGGCACGGCGGCCGCGGCCGCGGCCGGCGTCGTCGGCGGTTCACTGCTGCTCTCCAGCATCCGCGGCATGATGGGCGGCGGATCGCATCAGGCTTTCGGCGACACCACCATCATCGAGGAGCGCGGCGGCGGTGGAAGCCCTTGGGGCGGTAGCGACCAGTCCGGTGGCTCGCTCGCGCGTGATGCCGGCCTCAACGACATCGGCTCGAACCGGGACTCCCGCCAGGGCTTCTTCGACCAGGCCTCGAACGATGACCGTAGCAACAACGATCAGAACTACGACAACGATCACGACGACAACATGGACATGGCCGACGACAGCGATTTCGATGGCGGAGACGACGGCGGCAGCGACTACGCCTGAGCAGTTCGCCCGGCAAATGCGGAACGGCCGCCTCCAGGCGGCCGGTTTCTTTCAAGGTATAGCTCAAGCACCTTCTGTGCCGCCGCACGCAGGCGGCTCTTCGATATAATATGACTAATGCGCGCGGTTATTGGACAGCACTGAGCGAGCGTTGCCGGACGCGCCTGACTTCACCACGAAAAGCGAAATCGCCCTCGGACACACGCGACCGTAGACTCCCGGATTTCCAAATTTGGACATAGGTGTTCAACTGGAAGAACACGTTGCTCGTGCCACACAACGTGGCTGCCTCTCTTGGCTAGAGTCGGGGGTTTCGAGAATGAGTCCACTTCAGGAGCGCATTGCAACCTTGAGCGACGTGACAACACATCTGATCACCGAATTGTACGAGTTGGAGGGACTGCACGAGCGCCTCAGGAAGGCAGAGCTGTCGGCGCGGCGGTTGAACCGCTCCGCTCACCCGCCGCATTCGGCTTCATCAACTCGTCGTCGCTGCTCCGCCCCGCGTCTCGGGTCGAGGCGGCACCGTCAGCGAGCATAGACCACCTTGGCAGGCATTCGCCGGAGGCACGCAACGCCTTCGATGTCGCGCATCCCGAGCCGGCGCGGCGCGCGGGGCTGATGGCTCCGTCGAGCGCATGAGTCACATCACCACGACCTTGGTGCCGACATTGACGCGGCCGTAGAGATCGATGACGTCCTCGTTGCGCATGCGGATGCACCCCGAGGAGACGTTGGTGCCGATCGTCCAGGGCTCGTTGGAGCCGTGGATGCGGTAGAGCGTCGAGCCGAGATACATCGCGCGGGCGCCGAGAGGATTTTCCGGACCGCCTTCCATGTGCCGGGGCAGATCGGGCCGGCGCGCGAGCATTTCGGCGGGCGGCGTCCAGTCCGGCCATTCGCGCTTGGCGGTGATCGACTTCACGCCGGACCAGGTGAAGCCGGGACGCCCCACGCCGATGCCGTAGCGCATCGCCCGGCCGTTACCCTCGACGAGATAGAGGAACTTGTTCGGGGTATCGACCACGATCGTACCGGGACTTTCCTTGCCGCTATAGTCAACGAGTTGTTTCTCGAATTTCGGATCGAACAGACGCTGCCGCGGATCGACCGCCTCCTGCTGGAGCGCGTCTTGCTGATATCCCCCCTGCATCTGCGGCTCGCCCATCGGCGGCAGGCGGCGCTGATCGTAATAGGCCGGCTGCTGCTGATACACCGGCTGCTGCGGCGCGTAAGCCGGACCGCGGCCGGGACCATCCCCGAACAGGAACTCGATGAAGCCCCCACCCATGTTCGAATTGGAGGCGACCGGCACCGGCGCCGGCGGCACCTGCGGGGCGTAGAGCACCGCGGGCGGATCGTTCGGAATGCTGTTGTCGAAGGCGCTGGCATCGTTCGCGCCGGCAATGAAGGTGCAAGCGCTGCCGAGCAGCGCGACAGACATTTTCTTGAACATCGACGTACTCTGTACTGTTTCGTCTAGATCACATGCGCCGCGGAAGCTGCCTGGCTGATCGGAGCCCGCGACGTGGTCAATAAAGAGCAAAAGCCGTTTTGTTTGGTAAACGTATCGGGCGCTTGGATTCACCACGTCGCGAGCGGCGGCGCTATTTGGCGATCAGCGTTTATTTTCCATGAACGCCGTGCGTCCATGGTTAATCGCCTCTTTGCGCGGCGTCGCGCGCGGCCGCCCGGCAGTTCCCGCTGTGAACTTCGTGTTAAATCGCTTCTGCCTACAAAGACGCGTGAATGAGGTGGGGGGAGTATCCTGATGGCTGTTCACCGCAAACGTTTTCGTGTCGAGGATATCGTCGGTGGCGAGATGCCCATTCTAGACATAACTGAAGAGGCACCCCCGATGCATAGCGAGATCATGGCTGAGCTGCGCGCGATCCGCGCACAGATGGCGAAGGGCGCGGCCCCGCTGTCCGGAAGCGCAGCCATGGCGGCGATCGACGCCTCGACGGCCCACGAGCTTGCCGAGGCGCGTACCATGCTCGAGACCTACCGGGCCCAGATCGAGCAGTGCGAGAAGCTGAAGGTGGAGCTCGACCTCATCCACGACGCCATCGATCGCACCAAGCGCGAGATCGCGACGCTGCACGGCAAGAGCTTCGACGGCGGCGAAATGGCCAAGGTCAATGGCGAGCTCGGCGCGGTGGTCGGCGGCACCGAGCAGGCGACCCAGCAAATCCTCGAAGCCGCGGAATCGATCGACCAGGCCGCCAGCGCGATGTCCAAGGTGGACTCGGCCGATCAGCAGAAGCGGCTCGCCGACGACATCCAGGAACGCGTCATCTCGATCTTCGAAGCCTGCAACTTCCAGGACCTCACCGGCCAGCGCATCAGCAAGGTCATGACCACGATGAAGTTCATCGAGCAGCACATCAATGCGATGATGGACATCTGGGGCGGCGTCGACGCGATCAAGGCCCATGTGCCGGCGCAGGTCGACAGCCGCAGCGAGGACGAGAAGCTCCTCAACGGCCCGAAGCTCGCCGGCGACGTCGGCCACGCCTCGCAGGACGACATCGACGCGCTGTTCGACTGAGCACGGCGCGAGATAGAGAAAAACAAAACGCCGGCGAGAGCCGGCGTTTTTTGTTTTGCGGGTTTGCCTCGTACGGTCATTCCAGGGCGATGCGTCAGCATCGAGCCCGGAAGCTCGAGGTTCCGGGTTCGGTCCTGTGGACCGCCCCGGAACGGCAATCAGAGCATCACGCCCGCGGCGCGCAGCGGACGTAGACCATGTTGCCGTAGCGGGTGGCGGCGTCCTTGTCGATGAAGCGGGTGATCAGCACACGTCCGTCGAACGAGACGATCTCGCGATCCTGCTCGCCAGGGGTCGGTCCCGCCGGTCCGATGTAGTTCTTGCCGCTCGGCGAGCCCTTCAGCCTTAGTTCCTGCGGCGTCGCCTGGTCGGCCAGATGCATGATCACGCCGCCGGAGGAGCCTGCGGTGATCACATAAGGGTTCTTGCACTGCGCCCGGGCGGCAGCCTCGGTGCGGGCGCGATCGGCCGGGTTCTGGAACGAGGCTAGACCCCAGCGGCCGACGATCTCGTCGGGGCGGATGGTGGCGGGCATTTCCGGAGCCGTGCCCGGTTCGGCCTCGGGCGGAGGCGAGGACGACGAGAAGGACGGCAGGCTCATGCCGCCGCCGCAGGCGCCCAGCAACAGCGCCAGACAAGAGGCGGCCGCCAGATTGGCCACCGTGCGCGCGTGAGCTGAACTGATCATGGCATTCCCCCGAACAAGACCATGGCCGCACCCCTCCCGCAGCCAAGCGCAAAACCGCTGCCGGAGCAATGACGTCCTTTGATACGCCGGCGCCCCGAACAAGTTTCCAATGCCACCATCCTATATCCGCCTCAACAATCGCTTAACCACCTTTGCTTGACAGGATCGCGGCCAACCCATATTCCCGGACCCACTATTAGCACTCGGAAAGCCCGATTGCTAAGCGCGCCTTTCCATCCTCTGAGAGAGGATGGACAGAAACGCCGCCCCACCGACTTCCACTACTTCCAAAGCGAGCCTCCAAAGGGAAACGTCATGGCTAAATCCAAATTTCGTCCGCTGCATGACCGTGTCGTGGTCAAACGTATCGACGCCGAGGAAAAGACCAAGGGCGGCATCATCATTCCCGACACCGCCAAGGAAAAGCCGTCGCAGGGCGAGGTGGTCGCCGTCGGCCCCGGCGGCCGCGACGAGACCGGCAAGCTGATCCCGATCGACCTCAAGGTCGGCGACCGCGTGCTGTTCGGCAAGTGGTCGGGCACCGAGGTCAAGATCGACAATGAAGAGCTCCTGATCATGAAGGAGTCGGACATCATGGGCGTGCTGGCCTAAGGCCATCTGCCTGAACAGCCGCTGAATGCTCCATCGTCATGCCTGGGCTTGACCATCACTTTTCGCAAGATGATGGCTTGCCGGGCCTACGCCCCGCCGAAGCGGCTACAGCCGCGCTGGCGGGTCAGGCCCGGCAATGACGAAGAGAAGCGGCACACACAGCACGAACAAGACACACATCACCAAACACGAGGGATTGCAGAAATGGCTGCCAAAGACGTCAAGTTTTCCGGAGACGCACGCGATCGCATGCTGCGCGGCGTCGACGTTCTCGCCAACGCCGTCAAGGTGACGCTCGGCCCGAAGGGCCGCAACGTCGTCATCGAGAAGTCGTTCGGCGCGCCCCGCATCACCAAGGACGGCGTCACCGTCGCCAAGGAGATCGAGCTCGAGGACAAGTTCGAGAACATGGGCGCCCAGATGGTGCGTGAGGTCGCCTCCAAGACCAACGACCTCGCTGGCGACGGCACCACCACCGCGACCGTGCTGGCCCAGGCCATCGTGCGCGAAGGCGCCAAGGCGGTTGCCGCCGGCATGAACCCGATGGACCTCAAGCGCGGCATCGACACCGCGGTCGCCGCGGTCATCAAGGACATCGAGAAGCGCGCCAAGCCGGTCGCCGCCTCCTCCGAGGTCGCCCAGGTCGGCACCATCTCGGCCAATGGCGATGCCGCGATCGGCAAGATGATCGCACAGGCGATGCAGAAGGTCGGCAACGAGGGCGTCATCACCGTCGAGGAGAACAAGTCGCTCGACACCGAGGTGGATATCGTCGAGGGCATGAAGTTCGACCGCGGCTATCTCAGCCCCTACTTCGTCACCAACGCCGAAAAGATGACCGCCGAGCTCGAGGACGCCTACATCCTCCTGCACGAGAAGAAGCTCTCGGGCCTGCAGGCCATGCTGCCGGTGCTGGAAGCCGTGGTGCAGTCGGGCAAGCCGCTCGTCATCATCGCCGAGGACGTCGAGGGCGAGGCGCTGGCCACCCTGGTCGTCAACCGCCTGCGTGGCGGCCTCAAGGTCGCCGCCGTCAAGGCGCCGGGCTTCGGTGACCGCCGCAAGGCCATGCTGGAGGACATCGCGATCCTCACCGGCGGCCAGCTCATCTCCGAGGAACTCGGCATCAAGCTCGAGAACGTCACGGTGAAGATGCTGGGACGCGCGGGCAAGGTGGTGATCGACAAAGAGAACACGACGATCGTCAAGGGCGCCGGCAAGAAGCCCGACATCGAGGCGCGCGTCGGCCAGATCAAGGCCCAGATCGAGGAGACCACCTCGGACTACGACCGCGAGAAGCTCCAGGAGCGCCTCGCCAAGCTCGCCGGCGGCGTTGCGGTGATCCGCGTCGGCGGCGCCACCGAGATCGAGGTCAAGGAGAAGAAGGACCGCGTCGAGGACGCGCTCAACGCCACCCGCGCCGCGGTGCAGGAAGGCATCGTCCCCGGCGGCGGCGTCGCGCTGCTCCGCGCCAAGAAGGCGGTGGGCCGTCTCACCAACGCCAATGACGACGTCCAGGCCGGCATCAACATCGTGCTGAAGGCACTGGAAGCCCCGATCCGCCAGATCTCCGAGAACGCGGGCGTGGAAGGCTCGATCGTCGTCGGCAAGATCCTGGAGAACAAGTCCGAGACCTTCGGCTTCGACGCCCAGAACGAGGACTATGTCGACATGGTCGAGAAGGGCATCATCGATCCCGCCAAGGTGGTGCGCACCGCGCTCCAGGACGCCTCCTCCGTGGCGGGCCTGCTGGTGACCACCGAAGCCATGGTCGCCGAGCTGCCGAAGAAGGAAGCTCCGCCGGCCATGCCGGCCGGCGGCGGCATGGGCGGCTTCTAAGCTCCGTTCCATTGCTGTATTGCGAAGGCCGCCTCCAGGCGGCCTTCTTTTTTTGCCGACCTGCCGCTCCGCTTTCCAATTCAACCGGCAGCCAAAAACCACTACGGTTGGCGCCGATTCTAATTGTTTGGACATGACCCTCTCGGAAAACCGCTTCACACTTTTCCGGATCATGCCCGTTGCTCGAGGTCTTCGTCGATGCGCGCGCTTCTGGTTTGTTTGACTGCCCTTCTGGCGGCTCTGCTCGCCGTCTCGCCCGAGTTCGCCTCCGCCCAGATGAAGCTGTCGCCGAAGGCGACAGTGCCGGGCGGCACAGAGACGCGCTATTTCACCTCGATCGACGGGCTGATGGACGGCAATGCCGACGTGATCCTGAAGGAGACGCGCCAGGGCAGGACGGTGACGGCGGCGGTGCTCGACGTCTGTTACCCGATCGCGAAAAATTCCGACCGCAAGGACCGCTTCGTCGTCAATCTCCAGGTCGCCGGCCAGTCGCTGACTGGAACGACGCAGAGCCTTGGCGAGAAGTCGCCGGTCAGCGTCAAGCTGCTGCGCAAACAGGCCGGCGACACGTTCGAATTCCGCGGCCAGATCGCGATCGGCCAGGCGGTGACAGAGGTCACCTCGCCGGACAATTCCGATCTCAGCGAAAGGGAATTTCTGGACAATCAGACCTCCGACGACGGCATCACGCCGCAGCCGAAGGATTTCACCGACGTCTCGCCGGAGGCGATTGCAGTCAAGGTCAAGCTCGACGCGGCGACCGACTTCCTGAAGAGCCTGAAGGGCCAGGAGGTCGAGGTGACGCTGGCGAGCCTCAGCGTCGGCTGCGATGCGCTGCGCGCCGGCGAGCAGACCATCAACATGTCGGTCGATCCCGAGCGCGCCGGTGCACTGCTGTCGAAATTCAAGGCGATGCCCGGCGTCACGGCCGCAGGCTGGACCGCAGGGATGGTCGAAATGGACCGCACCATCCGCTTCCCCGCGGCAGACTGGCGCGAGGGCGACAGGATCAACAAGGGCAAGCTCGCAACCGCGGTGGCGAGCGTGCTGAGCAGGACACTTGCGGCAAAGCCGGCCTCGCAGAGCTTCAACCCCGCGACCGGCAGGCTCAAGCTCGTCTTCAAGCGGCCCAATCAGGACTTTCCGGCACTCGAGCTCACCGACACGATCGAGGTCGCAGGGCTCGTATCGCCCGACAGACCGGGCACCACCGACAAGCTCATGCTCTGGATCGGCAGCCCCGCGACCACGACCGCAGACGAGAGCAGCGGTGCCAAGCTCAATCTGTCCGACGACGCAAGCCCGGACGAAGAAGGCGATCTGCCTGACGACAACGGATCGATCGAGGCGCTTGCCAAGGAGCTGAAGGGCCAGCGCTGGGACGCCGACAAGTCGGTGTGGAAGTAGCACGCCGAACGACCGTGCCCCGGACGTAGCGCGAAGCGCTGCGAGCCGGGGCCCGGAGGCGGCAAGCGGAATCGCGGAGAGAAAACCGGGTCCCGGCTCTGCGTCGCATCGCTTAGGCGATGCGCCTTGTCCGGGACACGAGAGCGGACCTCAATTCCCCGTCGTGCGAAAGCGCAGCGGCTTGGGGCCGATCAGCGTCAGCACGTCGCCCTGGCGCTTCCAGGTCTCGACGCTGCCGAGGGCGGCCACGAGTTCGTCGTCGGCCTGCGCCTTCGCCGGCGGACAGGAGCGGTCCTGGATCTGGCCGGGGACGAAGATCACGGTGTTGCCGGCGACCGAGAACTGGCCCTTGCCGCCCTTGCACCAGAGCTCCAGCACGACCTCGCCATGATCGCCGATCTCGATGTTCGGAATTCGTTTCGAGCCTGCTTGCGGCAATGCTTCGAGCGTCATCTCGGTGCCGAACGGGAAATCCTCTTGCGCGCGGGCGCCCCCCGCCAGGAGCCACAGCGCGGCCACCCCACACGCGACCTGCTTCACCGAAATCATCTGGAATCCTTGATCGTTCTGATTCGCCGAGCCTTCTATAAGACGGTGAAGGCGCTGAGAAGGTTCGCCGATGGCAAGATGCCAAAATTCCCGCGGGGCAGAGCCCTGCGGGAGTTTCGCCGGTGCTACGCCGCGTTCAACGCGCGTAAACGAGACTTGGCAACCAAAGAATGATCTGCGGGAACATGATGCAGAGACCGACACCAACCGCCTGCAGCACCATGAAATTGATCGAAGCCTTGAAGATCGTGGCCATGCTGATTTCCGGCGGAGCCACGCTTTTCAGATAGAACAGCGAATAGCCGAATGGTGGACTGAGGAACGCCATCTGCATGTTGATCATGAAGATCACCCCGTACCACAGCGGCACGTCGGCGGCCTCCACGCCGGGGATCCCGAACACGCCGCTCCAGTTCAGGCTCTTCATGATCGGCAGGAAGATCGGCACCGTCAGCAACAGGATACCGACCCAATCGAGGAACATGCCGAGCACGAACAGGATCAGCATCATCAGGAACAGGATGCCGTAAGGCGGCAGCCCGGTGCCCAGGATCGAATTGGCGACGAACTCCTGACCGCCCTTGAGAATGAAGAAGCCGACGAACATGGTGGCGCCGAAGAAGATCCACATCACCATCGCGGTCGCCTTCAACGTGGCAATGGCCGCCTCCTCGACCGCTGGCCAGGTCAACCGCCGATGCAGGGCTGATACGAACAACGCGCCGAAGGTACCGATGCCGGCGGCCTCGACCGGCGTGGCGATGCCGAAGAAGATGATGCCGAGCACGAGAACGATCAAAAGCAGCGGCGCGATCGTGTTCTTCAATAGCCGCAGCTTCTCCTTCATGTCGACCCGCTCTTCCGGCGGAAGGGCCGGACCAAGCTTGGGATTGATGTAGCAGCGGATAGTGATGTAGCCGATGTACATGCCGGAGAGCAGAAAGCCCGGCAGGATCGAGCCGACCAGCAATTCACCGAGAGATTGCTGCGCCACCACCGCATACACGATGGCCATCACCGATGGCGGGATCAGGATGCCGAGCGTGCCGCCCGCCAGCAAAGCGCCGCAGGCGATCTTCTGATCGTAGCCGCGCCTCATCATGGCCGGCAGCGCGATCATGCCCATCGTCACCTCGGTGGCACCGACGACGCCGACCATGGCGGCAAGCGCGGTGCAAGCGAGCACGGTCGCGGAGGCGAGTCCTCCCTTGATCGAACCCAGCCATTTGTAGACGGCATCGAACAGCTCTTCGATGATGCCCGCCTTTTCGAGCATGGCCGCCATGAAGATGAACAGGGGCACCGCGGACAGCTGGTAGTCGGTCATGAATGGGAAAATGCGCGCCGGCGTCATGTTCAGGACGGCGGCGTTGCCGAACAGGAACAGGAAGATGACCGCAAGGCTTCCGGTGCAGAAGGCCATCGGCAGGCCGAGCGCGAGCAGTACGCCGAGCGAGCCGAACATCAGCAGCGTGAGCCAGGCAATGTCGATATTCCACCCCATGGCTCAAGCTCTCCCGCGCGCAAGGAACGTAATGTCCTTCATGAGTTTCGAAATTCCCTGCAGGAAGAGCAGTCCAGCGCCGATCGGCATCGTCAGCTTTACGGTCCAGTACTGGACCCCCCATTCGGTGAACGAATGCTCGTCGTTGCCGATGGCATCGGCGGCGAAACGCCAACTGGTCCAGAACAATACGCCGACGAAGATGAAGAAGAAGACGGACGTCACGATGTCGGCCAGCGCTTTGCCGCGCGGCGAGAACCTGGTGTAGATCACGTCGACGCGCACGTGCTGATCTTCGCGATAGGCATAGGCGCCGGCCAGCATGTATTGCATGCCGTACATCAGGAACATGCTTTCGTGTACCCAATTGGTGGGCGAGTTGAAGGCGAAGCGCGCGATCACCTCGTAATAGTAGACGAACACCGAAAGTACGGCCCAATACGCCGCAAATTCGCCGGCGCGGATGTTCAAGAGCTCGATCTTGTCGGTAAGCCAGGTGTGGACTCCGAGCGTGGGATCTTCACCTGTCCCCAGCTGATCGACATGCGCCACTTGTTCCGGAGGCGGCGGATGAAGCCTGCGCTCCGCGGCCTCGCGTTCCGACGCGCGCCTCACGGCGCCCGGCAACAGCAACGCGTCCGCGAGCAGCATGGCGGCCATCAGGATTGCGAGCCAACGCGAATAGCGCTGCCACCGCGCGAGGCCAGCCTGGGCTTCTGCGAATTGCTGTTCGGCCACCTCGGCGGCGCCCTGGGCCTCCTTCAGCCGCTCGGCCATCTCCGGGGTGGCCTGCGTGTTTGGCGGAACCTGCGCACGCCGGATTGCGGTGTGCGAACTCTCGACGGCGGCACGCGTCCGAGAAACGTCCTCACGGCCATCGCGCATCTCACCGTTGGCGTAGAGGATCAGGAGAAACACCGGGATGAAGACGAGACCCCAGAGATTGCGGAGATAGAGGCGGTGCAGACCCATGAAGCCCGCGCAGAGCCAGAACATGTAGGCGACGAACAGCGACGGCCCCCGCGGGGCGCCGCGCTGCTTCTGGCGCTTGACGAAATACATGGCGATCAGGGGGAACACGATCAGAGTGCCCCAATAGAGCCAATGGGGCAGCACGAAATTCAGACTTGGCATCGAGGCCTCGGTGGAAGCGGGCTGGCTTGCAAATACTCGACCTTGCGGAAGGAGACACTTGGTCCGTCTCCTTCCGCCCTTCAATCGGATCGGGATGGCCTCAGAGGTCGAGCTTCTGGCCGCTGTACATGTCGGGCGTGACGTAGCCGAAGCTGGGAGATTCCATCACCTCGAGCTGCGCCTTGAAGATGCGGGCCGCGTCCTTGTCCTTGTTGGCCCATTTGAACCAGATCGGAACCGCCACTTTCTGGAATTTCTCGAGGTCTTCGGGAGGCAGGCGATTGATCTGAACGCCGGCCTTCTCGAACTTGCCCCAAGCCTCCATGTCGGCCTTCTGAACCGCGCCATGATGGAGCGCCGAATAGGCCTGGACCTCGTTCTCCACCCACTGCTGCATCTTGGGGGAGAGCTTGTTCCAGTGATTCATGCCCACGCAGAAGTCCATCAGGTCGACCGGCTGGTAGATCGACTCCAGGCCTGGAGGTCCCATCCAGATGTACTTCGCGACCTGCTGGAATCCGAGATCCCAGTTGACCGCCGGACCGGTGTAGTCGGCCGCCTCGATGGTTCCCTTCTCGAGGGCCGAGAACACTTCACCGCCCGGCAGCAGGGTCGTCTTTGCGCCAATCGCCGCGAACCCCTCCGCGATCATGCCGCCCGGCACGCGCAGCTTCAGATCCTTGAAGTCCTCGATCGAGCGGATCGGCTTCTTGGAGTGAATGATGTTCGGGCCGTGATGGATGCGGCCGACATACATCAGCCCCTGCTTGGCGAATACGTCGCGCGCGAGCTTCAGTCCGCCATTGCCGTAGAAGAATACGTCCCACTCGTGGGGGTAGCGCAGCCCCATCAGATAGGACGAGAGGAAGGCGGTTGCCGGCACCTTGCCGGCCCAATAGAGCGTGAACGAGTTCATTGCCTCCAGCACGCCGTTCTTCACGCCGTCCAGGAGTTCGAAATCACCGACGACCTCCTTCGCGGCGAACGGTTTGAACTCGAGTTCGCCGCCGGTCTTTTCCTTGATCGTACCGCACCATTGCTTGAACGTGGCGAGCCCCACGCCGGCCGGCCACGACGTTTGCACCTTCCACGTGGTCGTCTCGGCGGCCTGGGCATCGCCGATATAGGGTGCTGCGACGGCGGCCGTGCCCGCAGCGACGAGAAACTTGCGACGAGTAGTCTTCGGCTTGGTCGTTACGTTTGTCATTGGCATTCCTCCCTTGTAGTCGCCGTATTCCGCCCTTATGAGCGGTTATCTTTGCGGCTTAACCTCCGGACTGAGCGGTTATTCCGCGACTTTTTGCATCCAGCTGGAGCAATTTCGGACCAGCCGGTCCGGCTCACATCCTCGCGAAGTCCCGAGGCGTCTTATCCCGCGCCGTTTCGGCCATGCTAGGGTCGAGCTGTGGGCCGGGACAAGCCAACGCAGATTGAAGAGTTTACGACCTTAGTCTAAGCGGCCACGAGATTTCGCCATCGCTTCCTGCGATGCCCCCAATGCCTTGCATCCCCCCCGAGGAGACCCTGCTCTGTGAAGAACATCAGCGCCACGCTCGCGATCGTCTGGCGAATCGCCGCTCCCTATTTCCGATCCGAGGACAAATGGGCCGGCCGCGGCCTGCTGGCCGCCGTGGTCGCGATGGAGCTGGCGCTGGTCGCGATCGACGTGCTGGTGAACCAGTGGCAGAACCGGTTCTACAGCGCGCTCCAGAACAGCGACTGGGATACCTTCGTCAGGGAGATCTGGATCTTCGTCGGCCTCGCCTCAACCTATATCGCGCTGGCTGTCTACAAGCTCTACCTGAACCAATGGCTGCAGATCCGCTGGCGGCAATGGCTGACCCGGCACTATCTCGGCGAATGGCTCCACGGTGCCACCCACTACCGCATGCAGCTCAAGGGCGATGCGGCCGACAACCCGGACCAGCGCATCACCGAGGACGTCAAGAACTTCGTCGAGCAGACCCTGACGATCGGGCTGGGCCTGCTCTCCTCAATCGTGACGCTGTTCTCTTTCGTGATCATCCTCTGGGGCCTTTCCAACGCCGCGCCGCTGCACCTGTTCGGCACCGACCTCATGATCCCGGGCTATCTATGCTGGGGCGCGCTGATCTACGCGATCTTCGGCACCGCGCTGACGCACTGGATCGGCAGCCCGCTGGTCAACCTCAATTTCGAGCAGCAGCGCTATGAGGCCGACTTCCGCTTCAACCTCGTCCGTGTCCGCGAGAATTCCGAGCAGATCGCGCTGCTGAGAGGTGAAGGCGCCGAACGGACCCGCCTGCTCGATCGCTTCGGCTTCGTGATCGCCAACTGGTACGCCATCATGAGCCGGACCAAACGCCTCACGGCGTTCACGGCCAGCTACCAGCAGGCTGCGGTGATCTTTCCCTACGTGCTGGTGGCGCCGGCCTTCTTCGCCAAGAAGATCCAGCTCGGCGACATGATGCAGACCGCATCCGCCTTCTCCAGCGTACAGGGCGCACTGTCGTTCTTCGTCACGGCTTACCGGTCACTGGCGGAGTGGCGCTCGATCGTTGCGCGCCTCGATGGCTTCGAGATGTCCGTCGATTCAGCCGCAAACCTGCCGGCACATGAGCCTGCCATCGCGCTGGAGGTCGCCGGCGGGGGCCGCCATATCGACCTCGAGCAGCTCTGCGTGAACCTGCCCAACGGCACGCCGCTGGTTGCCGCCAAGGCCTTCACCATTGAGACGTCGGAACGCGTATTGGTGACCGGACCGTCGGGCTCCGGCAAGTCCACGCTGTTCCGGGCCATCGCCGGCATTTGGCCGTTCGGTACCGGCGCGGTTGTCATCCCCGAGAAGGCAAAGCTGATGATGCTGCCCCAGCGGCCCTATTTTCCGGTCGGCATGTTGCGCGATGCCGTTGTCTATCCAGCAGCGCCCGGCGCGTTCGACGCCGCGCAAGTCCGCGACGCGCTGATCGTGGTCGGGCTGCCTGACCTTTCTGGGCGGCTGGAGGAGCACGGCCACTGGAACCGGATGCTGTCGCTCGGCGAGCAGCAGCGCCTGGGGCTCGCGCGCGCGCTGCTGCACGTACCGGATTATCTGTTCCTGGACGAGGCGACTGCCTCGCTGGACGAGCCGTCGGAGGCCCGGCTTTACCGGCTGCTGGCGGAGAAGCTGCCGCACGCCACCATCGTCTCGATCGGCCACCGCTCGACGCTCGATGCCTTCCACACGCGCAAGGTCGCGCTGGTAAAGGACGGTACCATCCATGTCCTCGGCAACGCCGGCGCGCCGGCCGAGAAGGAGCCGACCGCGGCGCGCTGAGACGAGCCGGGAACGGCGCGTCTCATTCGGCCTCGTCAGCAATGACGGAGCGTGAAGTACCCGCACGGCTCTCCCACTCGCACTTTGAATCTGACGCCCCCGCAGCCTCGCGTTGCGCTGAGCACCCAGCCCCAAAGCAAAAGGGCGGCAGGTTGTCCCTGCCGCCCTCGCAAGTCGTTTCCGGAAGAACCTTACTTCAGGTTGCTCATCGCGGTCAGGTCGACCGAGAGCTTGGCGACGCCAGCCGCGCTGCACCAGTTCGAGCCGAACGCCGTGGCAGCATTCGCACCGCCGTTGATCGGAGTGACGAAGCCCGGGCTGGAGTTGGTGGCCGAGAAGTCGCTGGTGAAGGCGTTGCAATCGCCCTTCGACATGTCGGTGTCGTAGTAGCGCAGATCGAGCGTGAACACCTTGTAGGTGAAGCCGACGCCGATGTTCCAGGTATTGTAGCTCGGTTCCTTGATGCCGTTCGCGTACACCGGATCGCCCGCGATGCCGTAGAAGATGTCGGAGGTGCCGAACCACTGACGGCCGAACTCACCCGACACATACATGCCGACGCCGCTGGCACCGAACGTCGTGCTCGGCGCGGTCCACTTCGCGGTGATCGAGGCGTAGTTGCCCCAGGCACCGATATTCAGGAAGTTCGGCGAGTAGTATTCGTTGAAGCCGACCGTCCACTGGTCGTTGATGGCGACGTTCAGCTTGGCATAGGCTTCGAAGAAGCTCGCGTCCTTCTTGGCGAAGTTGCCGTTGATCGGAAGGCCGATCGCCCCCTGGGAGTTATCCAGGCTGGTACCGCAATTGCCCTGCGCGAGGGTGCCCTGCGAACCGAAGCAGCTTCCGCCCGGATAGAGATAGCCCCAGACACCGAAATCGAAGGCGAACATGCCGAAGGTCGGGCGGACACCGCCGTAGATATCGACTTCGGCCGCAGCGCGGTTCGGGAACGAGATGCTCGAAGCGGACGTACCGATGTAGAGCTGGAGGTCCTTGTTGACGTTGTAGCGCGGCTCGAAATAGGCCGTGACCGACGGGTTGTGGTTGGACTGGGTGATACCGCGGAAGATGTAGTCGTTCGTGATGCCGGCGCCGAACGCGACATCCCACGGATCGAAGGCCGGTGGCGGCGGGGCCTTCAGCGCCTTCACGCGCAAGTCTGCCGCGAAAGCCGAACCCGTCACCATTGCCAGCGCCGTTGCCAACAAGACCACTTTTTTCATTTCGATCCCCATCACCAGTTCTTACCCAGTCGGATCCCGGAAGCCCCCCGGGGCGAACGACCCATGTGCAAAATTGCGTTACCGCGACAATCTGGATTGAGGGACGTGGACCGTGAAGCAAAAAGCGCGGGCATCTGCCGACTTTTTAGGCGTTTTGACGATTCCACGAAAGGTTGTCAGCCTGTGTTGCTTCTCGATCACATTATTTGCATTCCAAAGTGCACAGGAGGCCCGTGTAAGTCCGGGGGTGGTCGGGCAGCGTAACACGCCGGCTACGAATCAGGCTTGGCGCCGGAAACGGCGGCCGCCGGACCTGCTTGCGGTGATGCAAAAAGGCCGCAGCCCCCGGCGCCGCGGCCTTTTCCGTTTACAGATCCTTCCAAGGGGAACGAGAGGCCTGGTCTATCCCTGTCCCTCGGCCGGCACCGATTCCGCAGAAGACGAAGGCATCGCCCAGCTTGTCTCGACGGCAGGCTCGGGAGCCGGAGCTTCCACCGGTGCTGACGGCTTCGGAGCAGGCGCTGCCTTCGCCTTCTTCGGTGCCGCTTTCTTGGCGGTCTTCTTGGGGGCGGCCTTCTTCACGGCCTTCTTGGCCGACTTTGCCGCAGCCTTCCTGGCGGCCTTGGGGGCTGCCTTCTTGGCAGATTTTTTTGCAGCCTTCTTCGCAGCTTTCTTGGCAGACCTCTTCGCGGATTTCTTGGCTGCCTTCTTTGCGGTCTTCTTCTTGGCCGCTACGACCTTCTTGGCCTTTTTGGCCTTCTTGCTTTTCTTCTTCTTCGCTTTCGCCATCGTGGTCCTCCTGTTGCCGCCGAACAATGGTCGATCGGGCGCCTTCAGTCGTCACCCCGGGAGGAAAGTTCAGGCTCTGAAAGCTCAAACTTACGCGTTCAGTGCCGGCCGCGACCCGCCCGTAGCCCAATCGAGAAGCTCAATCGTGTGTACGACCGGAACTGACGTGCCACTGGCAATCTGCACCATGCAGCCGATATTGCCCGCGGCAATCATGTCCGGCTTGACGCTCGCGATGTTGGCGACCTTGCGATCGCGCAACCGGCCCGCAAGCTCGGGCTGGAGAATGTTGTAGGTCCCCGCCGAACCGCAACACAAATGGCTCTCGGGGACATCTTTCACCACGAATCCATTCTTGGAAAGCAATTCTTTCGGAAGCGCCGTGATTTTCTGTCCGTGCTGCAACGAACATGCGGAGTGATAGGCGACGACGATGTCGTCCTGCCGCTCAGTCGTCGCGAGGCTGAGACTGGCGACGTATTCGGTGATGTCCTTGGCGAGCGCGGACACCTTCGCCGCATCCGCGGCGAGCGCGGCATCGCCTCGCAGCAGATAACCATAGTCCTTGATGACAGTGCCGCAGCCGGAGGCCGTCACCAGGATGGCGTCGAGCCCCTCGCCGGCCGCTTCCTTCCGCCACGCCGCGACGTTGGCGCGCGCCCGCGCCAACGCATCCTGGTCGTTGCCGAGATGATGGGTCAGCGCACCGCAGCACTGCTCGTCCCGGACCAGGACAACCTCGATGCCGTGGCGGGTCAGGAGACTGATGGCAGCCTGGTTGATGCGCGGCGCCAGCACTTGCTGGGCGCAGCCTTGCAGCAGCGCGACCCGGCCGCGCTTCTTGCCGAGCGCCGCAAATACGCTGCCGGCGGCAGGGCCAGCCGGCGGCAATTGGTTCGGGGCCAGCGCCAGCATCGCCTTGATGCGCTGGACCAATCCGGGCGTCGCCGAAGGCCGGGGCGTTGGCAGCAAGACGCTCAGCGGACGGGCCAGCCGCGCCAGCCACATGCTGACGCGGAAGCGCTGCGGGTCAGGCAGAACGAAGGCCAGCACCTGGCGCAACAGCCGCTCGGCCAGCGGCCGCTGATAGCGCTGCTCGATCCGGACCCGGGCCTGGTCGACGAGGTGCATGTAGTTCACGCCCGAGGGGCAGGTCGTCATGCAGGCAAGGCACGACAGGCAGCGGTCGATATGCTTGACCACCTCGGCCGTCGGCGCCTGGTCCTTCTCCAGCATCTCCTTGATCAGGTAGATGCGGCCGCGCGGGCTATCGAGCTCGTCGCCGAGCAGCACATAGGTCGGACAGGTTGCGGTGCAGAAGCCGCAATGGACGCAGGCGCGCAGGATCTTGTCGGCTTCCGCGATGTCGGGATCGGCGAGCTGCGCGAGTGAGAATTCGGTCTTCATGACGCAGCGCCCCGCGTCAGTCGTCCCCGGTTGAGAATGGCCTTCGGATCGAAGCTGGCACGCACCCGCTCGCTCAGGGCGGCGATCCCCGGCGCCTGCGGCTGGAACACGTCGATGGTGCGCCTGACGTCCTCGGCCGCCCGGATCAGCGTGGCGTGCCCCCCAACGGCATTGGTGCGCTCGCGCACGGCCAGGGCATGCGCGTCCGGCTTCGGTGGCACTGCTGCCCAGATCAGCCCGCCGCCCCAGTCGTAGATCAGATCGCCCCCCGTCTCGCGCGCCAATTGCGCGCCGAGCGCCGCGCCCGAGGCCGGCGGGCAGACGATCCGCCAGACCGGCCAGGCGCCCAGCGCGCCGCCGGCCGCGAATGGCAGCACATCGCGGATCGTGGCCCACAGCGCCGCAGATGCCGCATCCTCCACCAGCGTCGCGGTGCCGAACGGCGCCAGCAATTCGCGCAGCGATCCGGCGCGGTGGGCGGCGGAGGCGGTGATCCCCTCGAGCCGCAGCAGGGTCAGCGCCTCGCCCTGGCCCACGAGGTCGCCAAGCCCCTCGGTCCTGGCCCGGTATTCCGATCTCGGCAGATGCGCGGCACCCGAGACATCGAAGGGTGACCCCAGCGCCGCGATCATGGCCTTGTTGGCGGCGGCATCGTCGAGCCCGCGCAGCAGCAGCGTCCGCTCGGCTTCGGGCTTCGGCATCACCTTGAGCGTGACTTCGGTGATCACCGACAGCGTGCCCCAGGAACCCGCGAGAAGCTTGCAGAGGTCGTAGCCGGTGACGTTCTTCACCACCTTGCCGCCGGTCTTGAAGCTGTCGCCAAAACCCGAGACGGCATGCGCCCCCAACAGATGATCGCGCGCCCCGCCCGCCCGGATCCGCCGCGGCCCGGCGAGCCCGGCCGCAATCGTGCCGCCGATAGTGCCTGATACCGGCGTGCCGAGCAGCGGGGCGGTGTTGACAGGCTCGAAGGCGAATTGCTGGTTCTTGGCATCGATCAGCGCCAGCACGTCATTGAGCGGCGCACCGGCCTGGAGGGTGATGATGAGTTCGTTCGGCTCGTAAGAGGTGACGGCATTCAACGCGGAGAGGTCGAGCACGGCATTGGTCGCCATCGCATGACCAATGCTGCGCTTGCTGCCATGACCGATGATCTCAAGCGGCTGCTCGTTCGCGATCGCCGCGCGCACCACCTCTTCGACGTCTTTGGCGTCTCTGACCCTGAGCGTATCCACGGGAAAAGGCGGTACCGAAATTCGCCGCCAAAATCAAATGGGGCGTGACGCCTGCGACCCTTGCCGGACGCGATCGGGGTCCATCACACGCCACAGCAACGTTTCGATCATGGTCGAAGCGTTCACGACATCGACACTTCGATCACCGGCGAACCAAAGCCGGCAGGCCCTCGCTACAAGCTTGCGCCGATCGCGATCGAGACCCACCGATGGAGGTAGACATCATGAACCACTATGCCACGCAGAAATCTCTCCGCGACGCCGTCGACGGCGGCGGTCTGCTCGTGGTCGCGCAATGGGAGGCAAAGCCGGGCGAGGCCGACAAGGTCGCAGGGATTCTCGACCGCTTCCTGCCGGAGGCGCAGCGCGAGGACGGCGTCAAGCTGTTCCTGATCTCGCGCGGCAAGGACAACCCGGCGCAGTTCCTGTTCTACGAATTGTTCCGCGACGAGGCTGCGTTCAAAGCCCATCAGGAGAGCGCGCATTTCAAAACCTGGATCGCCGGCGAGGCTCTGCCGCTGCTGGCGAAGCGCGAGCGGACGCAGTACGGGCTGCTATGAGCGGTCGACGACCTTCTCCCTTGTGGGGCCCCTTGCGGGAGAAGGTGGCATAGGCGGCCTTCGGCCGCCGTTCTTAAGAGAACGCCGAAGCGAAGCTTCGGCTATGGCGCCGGATGAGGGGTTGCTTCAGCGAACTCAACTGTAAGCGGTTCGCGCGGCGAGAACCCCCTCACCCGTTTCGCCGCTCTGCCGCGAGCCACCCTCGCCCGCAAGGGGCCCACATGGGGAGAGCGTGCACCGTCACCGCGACCTTCAGAACCGCGGGATGTCCGGAAATGCCAGCTTGCCGGCGTGCACATGCATGCGGCCGAGCTCGGCGCAGCGGTGCAGGGTGGGGAACACTTTCCCGGGATTGAGCAACCCTTGCGCGTCGAAGGCGCATTTCAGTCGCTGCTGCTGGTTGAGGTCGATCTCGCTGAACATGTCGGGCATGAGATCGCGCTTCTCGATGCCGACGCCGTGCTCGCCGGTCAGCACGCCGCCGAACTCGACGCACGCGCGCAGGATGTCGGCGCCGAAGGCTTCGGCGCGCTCGATCTCGCCGGGCTTGTTGGCATCGTAGAGGATCAGCGGATGCAGATTGCCGTCGCCGGCGTGGAACACGTTGGCACAGCCAAGCTGGTACTTTTCCGAGAGCTCGCGAATCCGCGCCAGCGCCTTCGGCAGCGCGCCACGGGGGATCGTGCCGTCCATGCAAAGATAGTCGGGCGAGATGCGGCCGACGGCCGGAAACGCGGCCTTGCGGCCGGCCCAGAACAGATTGCGTTCGGCCTCCGAATTGGAAATCTGCAGCGTCACCGAGCCGCAGCCTCTTGCGATGCTCTCGACCCGTGTGATCAGCTCGTCGACCTCGATCTTGGGACCGTCGAGCTCGATGATGAGCAGCGCTTCCACATCGAGCGGATAGCCGGCGTGGACGAAGGCCTCCGCGGCGTGGATCGCGGGCCTGTCCATCATCTCCATGCCGCCGGGAATGATGCCGGCACCAATGATGCGCGCCACGCATTCGCCGGCCGCCTCGACCTCCGAGAAGCCGACCATCAGCGCGCGTGCCGTCTCCGGCTTCTGCAGGATGCGCACGGTGATCTCGGTGATGACGCCGAGCAGGCCTTCGGAGCCGGTGATGACGCCCATCAGGTCGTAGCCGGCGCTCTCCGCCGACTTGCCGCCGATGCGCAGGATCTCGCCGCTCATCAGCACGATCTCGCAGCCGAGCACGTTGTTGGTGGTCATGCCGTATTTGAGGCAGTGCACGCCGCCGGAATTTTCCGCGACATTGCCGCCGATCGAGCAGGCGATCTGCGAAGACGGATCGGGCGCGTAGTAGAAGCCGGCATGGGCGACCGCCTGGCTGATCGCCAGATTGGTGACGCCGGGCTCGGTGACCACGACGCGGTTGTCGAAATCGATCTCGCGGATGCGCTTGAACTTGCCGAGGCCCAGCAGCACACCGTCTTCCAGCGGCAGCGCGCCGCCGGACAGCGAGGTGCCGGAGCCGCGCGGCACCACCTTGATGTTCTGCTCTGCACAATACTTCAGGACGAGCGAGACCTGCTCGGTCGTATCGGGCAGCACCACGACCATCGGCGGCTGCCGATAGGCGGTCAGGCCGTCGGATTCATAGGCTCGCATCTCGGCGGCGCTGTCGATCACGCCCTCGCCCGGCACGATTGCGCGCAAAGCAGCAATGATCTCCGCGCGGCGCGCGAGCACCGCCTGGTCGCTCGCAGGCATCATGATGGCCATGACATATCCTTCCGGCTCGTCGCCCACGATCAATTTATCGCGGCAAATCAACCACGTCCGCGCCCGTTTGGGTAGGCCATCCGAAAGTCGGATCGACGATGTTCCGCGAGTTCGCTCTGGGACAAGTAGGAAATCGTGAAACCTGTCATGGTTTGGTGGCTTGTCCAAGCCGAGCAGGCCTGCCAAAAGCGGCGGGTCGACGCTTGTCGATCAGGCAAGAGACTGACCAGACCCACCAGGGAAGAGACGAAGAGCACCCGATGACAAAACTGACTTTTGGCGCACTGACGATCCTCACCGTGATTGCCACCGCACCCGCCGCGATGGCGCAGGATGTCGCGGCCGGCAAGACGTCGTTCAACAAATGCCTGGCCTGCCACGCGATCGGCGAAGGCGCCAAGAACAAGGTTGGCCCCGAGCTCAACGGCCTCAACGGCCGCCATTCCGGCAGCGTGCCGGACTACAATTACTCGGATGCGAACAAGAAATCCGGCATCACCTGGGACGAGGCCACGTTTAAGGAATACATCAAGGATCCCAAGGCCAAGATCCCCGGCACCAAGATGGCATTCGCCGGCATCAAGAACGAGACCGAGATCAACAATCTCTGGGCCTTCATTTCCCAGTTCGACAAGGACGGGAAGATCAAGCAGTAGAGGCAAAAAAGGGGGGCCGCTGGAGCTGGCGCGTTTTCTGCGCGCGAACTGGTATCCACGTCGCTCGAAAACGCTTTAGTCGGCGGCCGCCTGCCCCGGGACAATCCTGCCTATCATGGTCTCGATCTCGGCCTTCACGAGATCCGGCACGGCGTTCTGCACCATGTGGCCGAGGTCCGGCAGCACGATCAGCTTCGCATTGGGCACGGCCGCGGCGAACGGACGCGCGTGGATGCTGGTTTTCACCGTCTTGTCGGGCTCGCCGGCGACGATCGTGACTGGCGCCTTTATCTCGCCATAGCGCGCAACTTGCGCGGCGACCGACTCCTTCAACGTCACCAGATCATAGGCATTGGCGATGAACTCGCGGGGACGCAGCAGCAGCGGCGTCGCAGAGTCCCTGACGAAGCCGTCCGGCATGGTTTGCGGCAGGAAGACGTTGCGTGCACCGGATTCAGCGAGGACATAGCCGAGCGGCAGCGTGATCGTATAGGCGAGCAGCGGACCGATCACGGGCGTTGCGATGATCTCGTTGTAGCGGCCGACACCGCCGCGCCAGGGATGAGTGACGGGGGCGAGCATCACGAGACCGGCAACGCGGCGCGGATGATCGAGCGCGATCCGCGCGCCGAGGGCGCCGCTCCAGGAATGCACCACGAAGACCGCGCGATCGATACCGAGCTTGTGAAGCGCTTCATCGATCATCCGCGCCTGGATCTGCGGCGTCGAATCTTGCCGCCGCGCACGCGGGCTCCAGCCATGGCCGGGGCGGTCGATCAGAATCACGCGACGATCCCCGGCGAGGCTGTCACCGAGCGGCCGGCGCATCGCTTCGAGATTGGAGCTCGCGCCGTGCAGCATCACGATCGGAAGATCCGAATCGCGCGGGCCGATGTCGACGACATGAAGCGTCGCGCCGTCGACCTCGATCATCCGGCCCTGCGGTGGAAAGGCGCGTTGAACGGCGACGATTCCCGCCTGCGTGACCAGCGCCAGCAGAACCAGCGCCGTCACGACTGACATCACGATCATGGAGAGAATCCGGGTGATCCTGGGCACAGGGCAGTTACGGGTCTGATTGGCGGGCAGTTTCGCCGCCGGCTTTCCGCGCTTCCACCGGAAATGCCGGGGCTGTGGATATGTGTATAATTTCAGAACAAAAAACTCAATGGAATCAACAATATTGGCACAGCGCGCGTACGCCCCGAGCAGCTTCATGCAGGCGTCATCGCGGCGTCCATATAATCGCCATGGTCGGTTCCGCCATTTAGGCGCGGGTGGGCGCCGATCCTCCTCGCAACCTCAGGCGATGCGGGAAAGACCGGCAGGATTTGTCCTGGTTTGAACCGGAGAATTTTCAATGAGCTTCAGATCGAACGACACTGCGATCGACGAAATCGTCGCGAGCTGCAACGGCGACCTGCGCGGGGCCGTACGGGCGCTGCTTCTGATCAACGAGCATCTCGAGACCGAACTGGCAAAGGCTTACGCTGCAGCCGCCGATCGCGGCCTCGTCGAGCGCGGCAGCAACGTCCTGCATTGAGGGCAGGCCACACTAGTTCGTACCCTCCTCCCCCTTCTCTTCCTCGGGCGTGACTGCGGGACAGGCGCGGATCGTCGAACGGGCAAGTTTGGCGTCCGCCCTGGACTTGTAGGGACCGTCGCCGAACCAGATGTCGCCAATGATGACCGGATTGCTGGTCACGATATTGCATTGTCCGGTGGCGCGGTTGCCGACCACCCAGAACAATCCGTCGGCGAGGCTCACCGTTCCCGACGCGAGCAGCAATAGGGCTGCGAACACCAAACGCTTCATGGCTGTGCTCCTGCCATGCAGTTAGGCCAGCAACAGGCCCGGCAATAGTCCTGGTGACGCCCTGCATCGGATCGTGGTTAATCTGGGCACGCCGCAACCGCTCGGCAGCTGATCAACTTGTCCCTATTGTGTTGAGCAAGATCTCCTGAAACGACGCGCTGCGCTTTCCTTTGCGGATCGTGCCCTAGATGTCGCGACCTTCGACTTTCTCGGTCAGCGCCTTGACCTGATCGGGGATCTTTTCGAGGTGCGGATTGACGGCGAGCGCCCTGCGATAAGCATCCAGCGCACGCTTCTCGTCGCCGATCTCCTGCATGATCATGCCGAGGCCGGCGAGCGCGCCGAAATGGCGGGGCTCCCGGATCAGCACTTGCTGGACATCGGCGAGAGCGCGGCCATAGTCGTTCTGCATGTAATAGAGCGTCGCACGCCTGTTCCAGGCCTCGATGTAATCGGGCCTGAGCTTGATGACCGAATCCAGCAACTTGATCGCGACATCGATCTTCTTCGCATCGACCGCGGTCTTGGCGCGTGACATCAGAAGCGCCGCGGTGTCGCTCGGGGTCTGGAGCCAGATCGCCCAGATCCGCGCCTCGACATGCTTGGCGCTGACCTCGTCGGGAGCGGCCTTCAGCGCGCCGAACAGAAAATCGAGATTCTTGCTGCGATCGACCTTGGGCAGCTTGGCCGGCGCTTCCGGCAGCTTCTTCTGTTTGCCGGGCGGGTCAACCTGCTGCGCCAGGGCTGGAGCCAGTCCGGCGGTTCCCAGCACAAGGGCCAGACACAAGGTGCGCGCGAAGGGGAATCTGACTGCCATGGCGAAAGTCTAAACGCGCAAAGCCGCCCTTGCAAAGCAAAGGCGGCGTCAAACTCGTGTGAGACCGTGGTCTTGCGGGGCGCGCGACGGCGTCCGGCAGGGCAGGCTCAGCCGCTCGGATCAGCCCTGGCGAGCCTTGAAGCGGCGCTGCACCTTGTTGATCACATAGACCCGGCCCTTGCGGCGGACCAGGCGATTGGCGCGATGGCGACCGCGCAGCGATTTCAGCGAGTTACGGACCTTCATGGCAGAATCCTGAACGTTCGAAAGGCCGTGTTCGGCACTACCGTTTCGGTACGCGCGAATGTGGCAAAATGAGATTTTTCCCGCCGGCGGACCGACCGCCCGGGACGGGGCGGTTCTTAAGGCATGGCGGGAGGTGATGTCAATGTTAACTGCCCCGTTCAGAACCGGCAAATTCGTGAAAACAACCCCATGCACAGTCAAAGTGGCCGGATCGGCCTGATTTGTCCCTAGAGAAATCAAAGCCCTTCGACGACGCCTTGCCAAATTCGTTATATCATATAATCAATTTGGCAACCCGTCGGGAGGAAACCCATGCCGAAACTGAAGCTGCCCAATATCGACGATGTCGTCGCCATCGACATCCACACCCATGCCGAGGAGCCCTGCGGCTGCCATCCCGACGACGGCTATGACGACTTCCAGGCGCAGATGGCGGAATACTTCAAGTCGCCGAACAAGCATCCGCCGACCGTGCCGGAGACCGCGGCCTATTACCGCTCCAAGAACATCGCCGCGGTGATCTTCCCTGTCGATGCCGAGCGCGAGACCGGTTTCCGCCGCTACAACAATTACGAGATGCTGGAGGTCGCCTCCGAGCATCTCGACGTCCTTATCCCCTTCGTCTCGATCGACCCACACAAGGGCAAGCTGGGCGCCCGCGAGGCGCGCAAGCTGATCGAGGAATACGGCGTGCGCGGTTTCAAATTCCACCCGACCATGCAGGGCTTCTACGCCAACGACCGCATGGCCTATCCGCTCTATGAGGAGATCAACAATGGCGGCGCGATCGCGCTGTTCCACACCGGCCAGACCGGTGTCGGCTCGGGCATGCCGGGCGGCATGGGCATGCGGCTGAAATATTCCAACCCGATGTACATGGACGACGTCGCGGCCGATTTCCCCGACCTCAAGATCATCCTCGCCCATCCCTCCTTCCCCTGGCAGGAAGAAGCGCTGTCGGTCGCGACCCACAAGCCGAACGTCTATATCGACCTCTCCGGCTGGTCGCCGAAATATTTCCCGCCGATCCTGGTGCGCTACATCAACTCGATCCTGCAGGACAAGATGCTGTTCGGCTCGGATTGGCCCGTCATCACGCCGGACCGCTGGCTGTCGGACTTTTCCAAGATCGATATCCGCGAGGAGATCCGGCCGAAGGTGCTCAAGGCCAACGCGCGCAAGCTGCTGGGAATCTAGGCGCGTTCCCATCATCGCCACGCATTGAGGGCTTCGATTCCGTTGATCGAAGCCCTCAGACCAGCGCCAGGCCTCCATCGACGAAGAGTTCGCCGCCGGTCATGAAGCTGCTGTCCGAGGGCGCCAGGAACGCGGCCGCCGCTCCCGTCTCGGATGGATCGCCCACAAGCCCGATGCGCGTGGCGGCTTGGGCCAACCCCGGAAGTAACGCATCACTTATTGGATCCGCACGCCGCGACAATCGCGTACAGCAGTTTCGTGGTGCTGTACCCAATATCTTCCCGCGTTAAACCCATGCGCAGGATCACGAGTTTACGCGAGGGGATGATCGCGATCACCTGGCGGAGGTGCCCTTGCAACATGAACGTGTCGGCAGGGAGTCGGAATCCTTGGCCCGGCCCCAACCAAAGCTGTCCGCGACCGTATACCGGGCCATGTCCCTCGTCGGACGCCGGCACAGGCGAGCGCATGTAATCGACAAAGCCCGGCGGCAAAAGCCGTGCACCGTTCCACTCTCCGTTCAAGCGCAGGAATTCGCCGAAGCGCACCCAATCATGCGCATTGGCGAAGAGAAAGGCTTCGCCAAGGAATGTGCCTGAAGGATCGGCCTCAAGAACAGCGCTGGTCATGCCCAAAGGCTTGAACAATCGCTCCTGCGGATACGCTCGCGCGTCCGCTCCAACCGCGTTCTGCCAGAGCCAGGCCAACAGGACGGACGAGCCCCCGGAATAGTTGAACTTCGTTCCAGGCGGGGCGACAAGCGGACGATCCCTCGCGAAAGCCGCCGCATCATTTGCGAGATTCTCCAGCCCGTCAGGGTCGGGAGAATCACCATCTTCACTCCATTTCAATCCGCTTGTCATGGCCATCAAATCGGCCACCGAGATGTCCGCCCGCGCGTCGCCGGCCCACTCCGGAAACAGATTTTTTCGATCGAGCGAAAGCTTTCCGTCCTTGATCGCCATACCGGCCAAGACGGCGTTCACTGTCTTCGTCATCGACCAGCCCTGCAAGGGCGTCGAAGCGTTGAAACCTTCGCCGTAGGTTTCACCGATGATGCGCCCGTCGTGGACCACGACGATCGCGCGCATGCCCGGTCCCTGGAGAGCCGGATCGTTCAGCGCCGCCAGTAAATGCTTGTCGTCGGACAATTGAGCGCTCTCGCCGACCGGCCAGAGCGCATTAGGCTTTCCTGGCAGCGAAGGCGGCACGGCACGATCGGGGATTTCGTCGCTCGAGGCCAGCGTGCAACCACGTCCCTCCTCATATTGAGCGTAGCGTTTGGCAAACAGGCTACGATATGCCACCTCGACACGCTGGTTGGCGGTGTCGACATTGATGTTCAGACGTTTGACGATACGGGGAAGTGCAAACGCCACGTCGGTTCTAATCACCGCATCCGCGTTGCGTTTGGCAATGAACACGTTCGAGCAAACCATTTTGGCCGCAATGGCCGTGGCGGAGAGCAGCCCATTGGGTGGGATGTAGGTCAGCCAGACGCTGAATACCAAAACCCCGAGAAGCACAATCGCGACAACCAGCTTCAACAATCTCAGAACAAGACGCATGCTTCCGACTCGTCTCGAACAAGCGCTGACCACACGCATCATGGACGAGTTCTGCGAAAACTCAACTCAAAGTAGGAGGCTTCCTATCCGACCTTTCTCGATGTCCGAGTTGGATCGTAAGCCGGCGGCCACGCTTGCAGTGGCAGACTTCCGCTTTGCTCTGGTAAGCTGACGATGATGCGCGCTCCCCAATCGGAGTTCTTGCGCCCCACGCCCCCCGGGAGGATTGGCCCATGCCCATCAACGCCATCGTGTTCGACGCCTATGGGACGCTCTACGACATCCAGTCGGTCGCTGATGTCACCGAGGATGCGTTTCCGGGCTATGGCGAGATCATCACGCAAATCTGGCGCATCAAGCAGCTCGAATACAGCTGGTTGCGCTCGCTGATGCGGCGCTACCAGGATTTCGCCGCGGTGACCCGCGACTCCCTCGCCTATACGCTGCGCGTGCTCGGGCTCGCCTATGAGAGCGAGGCGTTCGAGCGCGTGATCGAGAAATATCTGCACCTCGATCCCTATCCCGATGCGGCGGCCGCGCTCGCGGCCCTGAAGCCACGCAAGCTCGCGATCCTCTCCAACGGCAGCCCGGACATGCTGAACGCGCTCGTGCGCAACTCCGGCTTCGACCAATTGCTCGATGCCACCATCAGCGTCGACGCCAAGAAGATCTTCAAGCCGAGCCCGGAGGCCTATGAGCTGATCGGCGAGGTGCTCGGGACCGCGCCGGAGGAGGTTCTGTTCGTGTCTTCCAATCCTTGGGACGCAGTGGGGGCGAAGTCGTTCGGGCTGAACGTCGCCTGGATCGAGCGGATGACGCCGGAAGCCATGGCGCTGGCTTGCGTCGAGAACGAACTCGTGGCACCGCTCACCATGTTCAAGGCGATCCGCACCCAGATGGACGAGCTCGGCTTGGCGCCGGACCATCGCGTCCGTTCGCTCTCGGAGTTGCCGGGGATCGCTTAGCATCGCCGCCCGCCTGCAAGCCTGGAATGAGCTGACTGGAATGAGCCTGGAATCCGTTCGCGCCTTCTTCGCCGACAAAGCCCCCGACATCACCGTGATGGAATCGCCGATCAGCTCGGCCACGGTGCCGCTTGCCGCCGAGGCCTATGGCGTCGAGCCCGGCCGCATCGCCAAGACGCTGTCCCTGCGCATCGGCGAACGCGTGATCCTGATCGTGGCCGCCGGCACCTCGCGCATGGACAACAAGAAGGTCAAGGCGCAGTTCGGCGGCAAGCCGAAGATGCTGGGGCTGGAGGAGGTCGCCGACATCACCGGTCACGAGGTGGGCGGCGTCTGCCCGTTCGGGCTGAAATCGCCGCTGCCGGTCTATTGCGACGTCTCGTTGAAGGCCTTCGACGTGGTGGTGCCGGCCGCGGGCTCGACCCACAGCGCGGTGCGCATCACACCGGAGCGGATGGCCAAGTTGACCGCTGCGGAATGGGTCGATGTCTGCGAGGTCAGGCCGTTAGGCGGCACCGGTTAGGATGCCTGATGCATTTGCCGGTCGGGGAGGTTAGCATGGTGACCATGACCGACGACAAGGTGAAACGACGATTGACGACCGTGCTGTGCGCCGACGTGTACGGCTATTCTCGTCTCATGGAAGCGGACGAGACCGGAACGCTGGAGACGCTTCGCCGCTACCGCACGGCCATTGCGCGCCTGGTCGAACGTCATGACGGCCGCATCGTCAACACCTGGGGCGATGCCATCATCGCCGAGTTCGCCAGCGTCGTCGAAGCCGTGCAATGCGCGGTCGAGATTCAGCAGGAGATCTCCAGCCAGGCCTCGGACGCGCCTCAGGCGAGCCCGATGCAGTTTCGCATCGGCATCAACCTCGGCGACGTGATGGTGGACGGCTCCGACATCTATGGCGACGGGGTCAATATCGCATCGCGCCTGCAAGAGCTCGCCGAGCCCGGCGGCGTCGTGATCTCGAGCTCCGTCTACGATCAGGTGCACAACAAACTGTCGGTTGGTTTCGACTGCCTCGGCCAGCGCCCGATGAAGAACATCGCTCCCCTGACCAGCTATCGGTTGACCCTCGGTGGCCAGGCCGCCGCGCCAGGGAGCGTCGCGATCGAGGAACGCGCAAGGCCCTCAGAGCGAGCGCGGACTCCGCGATTGGAAGAGAGGCGCGCGCCATCTCGCGCGACCAATGTCGTCTCGGATTGGCTCACAAGGCTGCCCCGCCCGGTTGCGGCGGCCCTCACGGTGTCCGCCTTCCTGATTCTGATCAATCTGTTCACCAGCCATAAGATCTGGTTCCACTGGCCGGTCGCAGCCATTCTGTTCGGCGTCGTCTTGCGGATGGTGCTTGGACATCGACCCGAATCGGACAGCCGAGGGGAGCGCTGATCGGGACGGCGCGACCGCATCTTCGCGCCTACCAGCGGTGCATTTTTCCGGATCACGCGCTCATCAGAGTCTAATCGTCGTCATCGTCATAGGGTCGCGGCTGCACCTGCGGAGGTGGCGGCGGCGCGTTGTCATAGCGCGGCGGCGGCGCGACACGATTGCGGGGGAGCTGCTGCGGCGGCGGCATCTGGTTGTTGGATTGGAACACCGCGCGGCAGCCGCTGGAGAGCTGGGGCGTATTCTGCTGCAAACAAGCCGTGATCCGGCTCACGTCGGGGATCTGATCGCTGCAAAGCCGCCAGACGTCCGGCGTGCAGGCCATCTGCTGCTCCATGGTCCCGCGATATTCTTCGGCGAATGCTGCGCCCGGGGCAACGATGCCGCCGATCGCGAGCACGACACCCAGCGCAATCCGCTCTGTCCGCATGTCCCGATCCTTCTCGATTCCCGTGGGTTTTCATCAAATCAATGAGGCGGGAGCCGGTTCTGGACCAACAACAAAACGTGAAAACGCCGCTGGAACTTCGGGGAATTCCGCCGACGCCCCAGTCCGTGGCGCCACCGCAACAGGGCCGAGGCACACCGGCGTCCTGGACCTTTCGCAGAGGGCCAAGCGGCAAGAACCAGGCATATACGAAGCGTTAGTCATGTCCGTCTCCGCCAGGAACGCATGCCCGGATTCGCTGTTGCCCTCCCAGGGAGCGTGGAGCGATGCGAAATCTTGCGACCATCGACGTCGCGCTGGACGAGATGCTGGTGAATCTCGCAGCAATCGTCCTGCGGCTTTCGAAACCCGAATTGACGCGGACGCCGGAAGCGCGGCGCGCCTTGGCGCAATCGATCCATCAATACGGCGTGTGCGCAGCACGCTCGAGCGATCCGCGCGTCCACGAATTGAAGACGCGGCTGGACGAGACGCTCAAGCCGACCTTGCGCATCGTCGCGATCGACGGCGTAAAGGTGTCGTAGTCCCGGTTACGGGAGGCGTTTGAGACCGCTCGCCAGCTACGACACCTTGACCTTCCCGCGCGGGCGCCGCTTGCAGGTGCCCGGCAGCTTCGCTGCGAGAAAGTCGCCGAGCGCTTCGACGCGCGCGGGACGCGGGCCGCCGGGCGGCGTCACCAGATGCACGGCGCCTTCGACCTGCTTCCAGTCCTTCAGGATGACCTCGACCTCGCCGGTGGAAATGGCCTCGCCGACGATGAATTCAGGCAGCTCGGCGATGCCGAGGCCGGCGATCAATACCGGCATCACGGCCTCGCCGTTGTTGACACGAAGCTGCCCGCCCGGGCGTACGCTGGCCTGCTCACCGGCCGAGTTGGTGTAGTGCCAGACGTTGGGCGTCGACATGTAGGCGTAGCTGAAGCATTTGTGCTCGGCCAGATGCATTGGATGCGTCGGCCGTCCGTGGCGTTTCAGATAAGACGGTGCGGCGACCGTATAGCGCGGCATGGTGAAGAGCCGCCGCGCGATCAGCGAAGAGTCCGGCAGCCGGGCGATCCGCACCGCCATGTCAAAACCCTCGCCGATCAGATCGACGGTCGCATCGCTCAAATGCAGATCGACCGAGACCTCCGGATAGGCTTCGAAGAACTCCGGCAGCAGCGGCGCCACCGCCTTGATGCCGAACGTCATGGGCACGGCGAGCCGCACCAGGCCGCGCGGCGCCACCGATTGCGCCAGCGCCTCGTTCTCCGCGGCTTCGCCGTCGGCCAGAAGACGGGTCGCGCGCTCGGCGAGCTTGTGCCCGGCGTCGGTCAGCGCGAGCCGGCGCGAGGTGCGGTTGAACAGCCGCGCGCCGAGCCGCTCCTCGAGCCGCGTAACCGCCTTGGAGACCGTGGCCTTGGACATCGCCAGCTCGCTCGCGGCCCCCGCAAACGACCGCAATTCCACGACTTTTGCGAAAATCGCGAGCGCCTCGAAGTCTGGAAGCTTTGCCATGGGCTTTGGTCCAATCGGGATATTTACTGAAACAATGCGTTTCAACGGTTTCTATTTCTATACCACAGACGAAGGCTTATCCAAGGGTCATCAGAAATTCAGGAAATGGAGAAATCCAATGACTAAGAAGCTCTCGGGCAAGGTTGCCCTCGTCACCGGCGGCTCGCGAGGCATCGGCGCGGCCTCTGCGCGCGCTCTCGCCGATGAAGGTGCCGACGTCGCCATCAGCTATGTCGCCTCGCCCGAGAAGGCAGAAGCGGTGGTCAACGAGTTGAAGGCCCGCGGCGTCAAGGCCCGCGCCTTCAAGGCCGACCAGGCCTCGGCGAAGGATGTGGCGCAGCTCGTCAACGACGTCGCCAGGGAGTTCGGCCATCTCGACATCCTCGTCAACAATGCCGGCGTTGCCGCCGGCGGCGCGATCGACGATGCCAAAGCCGACCCAGAAGCGTTTGCCCGCCAGGATGCCATCAACGTGCACGGCGTAATCGCGGCGATCCGCGCCGCCTCGCAATTGATGGGTGAAGGCGGACGCATCGTCACTGTCGGCTCGATGCTCGCCGACCGCGCCTCGTTCCCGGGCCTTGCCGACTACGTCGCCACCAAGGCAGCCGTCGTCGGCTACACCAAGGGCGCGGCGCGCGACCTCGGCCCGCGCGGCATCACCGTGAACGTGGTGCAGCCCGGTTCGATCGACACCGACATGAATCCGAAGGACGGCGGCGAGTTCGCCGAGACCCAGCGCAAGCAGCACGCGCTGCAGCGCTTCGGCCGCCCCGAGGAAGTCGCGGCCGGAATCGTCTTCCTCGCAAGCCCGCAGGCCTCCTTCGTCACCGGCACGGTGCTCAACGTCGACGGCGGGTTCGGCGCCTGATCACGGCGCAACCTGCTCAAGTAAAGGGAATTACGCAGATGATCGAACTCAGACCTTTCGCAAAGCTCGGCGGCGCCGACCACGGCTGGCTCAAGGCCAAGCATCATTTCTCCTTCGCCAGTCACTATGACCCGAACAACATGGGCCACGGCGCCTTGCGGGTGTGGAATGACGACGAGATCGCACCGAACACCGGCTTTCCCGCCCATCCCCACGCCAACATGGAAATCATCACCTATGTGCGTGAGGGCGCGATCACCCATCAGGACAGCCTCGGCAACGAGGGGCGGACCGAGGCGGGCGACGTGCAGGTGATGAGCGCCGGCAGTGGCATCCGCCACTCCGAGTACAACCTCGAGCCGACGAGGACGCGGATCTTCCAGATCTGGATCGAACCGACGGCGCGCGGCGGCCAGCCGACCTGGGGCTCGAAGCCGTTCCCGAAGGCGGACCGCTCCGGCAAGCTCGTCACCATTGCGAGCGGATTCGACGACGATACGGACGCACTGCCGATCCGCGCGGACGCGCGGGTGCTCGCCAGCACGCTAAGGGCAGGCGAGAGCGCCGAGTACGAGCCGCAGAAGTCGCGGCATCTCTACCTCGTGCCTGCGGCGGGTTCCGTCGAGATCAACGGCGTGCGCGTCGACGCCCGCGACGGCGCTGCGATCCGCGACGAGGCCAGGCTGAAGATCACGGCGCTGGAAGACTCCGAGCTCGTGCTCGTCGACGCGGCGTGACGGCGGCGAGCTACGTCATCTGCCGTCATTCCGGGATGGCGCGAAGCGCCAGAACCGGAATCTCGAGGTTCTCAGGTGCGCAATTGCGCACCATGGTTCGATGCCTCGCATCGCCCCGGAACGACGGCGCAACCACGAACATTGACTGATCATCCAACGGAGACCACCATGACCAAGGTTCTCGTCCTCTATTATTCCGCCTATGGCCACATCGAAGCCATGGCCAATGCCGTCGCCGAAGGCGCGCGCGAGGCCGGCGTCACCGTCGATATCAAGCGCGTGCCCGAGCTGGTGCCGGCCGAAGTCGCGAAGGCCTCTCACTACAAGCTCGATCAGGCCGCGCCGGTCGCCAAGATCGAGGACCTCGCGAACTACGACGCGATCATCGTCGGCACCGGCACCCGCTTCGGCCGGATGGCCTCGCAAATGGCGAACTTCCTCGATCAGGCCGGCGGGCTCTGGGCCAGGGGCGCGTTGCACGGCAAGGTCGGCGGCGCCTTCACCTCTACCGCGACCCAGCATGGCGGCCAGGAGACGACGCTGTTCTCGATCATCACCAACCTCTTGCATTTCGGCATGGTCGTGGTCGGCATGAACTACGGCTTTGCCGGCCAGATGAAGCTCGACGAGGTCTCCGGCGGTGCGCCCTACGGCGCGACCACCATCACCGGCGGCGACGGCAGCCGCCAGCCCAGCAGCAACGAGCTCGCCGGCGCTCGCTATCAGGGACGCCAGATCGCGGAGACCGCGAAGAAGCTGCATGGCTGATGCGACACGGGCGGTATTCTCATTCGAGGATGCCGCCCCATCTGCCGTTAGGATACTTGACGAAGAACGATACGAATGGCCTTCGAACTCTTGTTGATCGCGCAGATGATCCGCAAGCCCGCACAGGCACTTGCGCGGCGCTGGTATTGCCGCAGCCTATTCCGCGCCTCGCGCGGGCGGCTTCGCTGCGCCAGTTGCACGGGATCGTGAAGCCTGTTCGGACGACAAGAAACGCTGCACCCTGCGGCACTTGTTGTCGCGCTCCCTTGTTATCGCGCTCCCTTGCCCATCGCTCTCGCCACAAGGGCGGCGAGCCTGGGATAGCGGCGCAGGCCCTGCGCGGCGTGATCGCGCAATGCAAAGGGCACGCCGCGCCAGGACAGCGCGACGCTGACATCGGTAAGCGGGATCTTCTCGGCGCCGAAGCGGCGCTTGTAGTCCTGATTGCCGATGCTGAGGTCGAAGCGGCGCACGCCCTGTGCATGGAGCGCCGCCATGGTGCGCTCGGTGACGAGCAGCCCGGGCGAGCAGCTCGACCATGAATCGCCGCCGTGGCCGATGCGCAACAGGCAATAGGTCGCGCCGTGCCGGACGCCGAGCGCGGTGGCGACGACACCCTCGTCACACACCAGCGCCGAGATCATGGCATAACCTTCCGCAAGGCCCCGGCGGGCGACCTCGCGATAGAATCGCGCATGGTCCTCATCGTTGAGGACGAAGCGTGATCCGAGCTTTCGCATGCGCGCCTGCTGCTGCATATCCATCACGTCCAGCAGCTCACGCGCACGCGCGACATCCGCGGCAATCTCGAACCGCGCGCCGGCATGACGGCTGAAGACCCGCCAGCAGCGCGGCATCTGCAGGCGCTTGATCGAGGCCTGGTAGTCGCGATAGTCATCGCCCATCGACACGAGATTGCCGTTGAGCGAGGAGGATCCGATCCGGCCGAGCGACACCAGCGGGTTCGGCTTGCCGCCGACCTGGGCAGGCATCTTCTTCAGGCGGAGCAGATCGAAACGGTCGGGCAGCGCGCGCAACGCGTCGATCAGCGCCTTGTTGATCGCATCCGTCGCTTCCGGATCCAACGCGGCATCGAGCACCAGGATCGGTGCGTTGTTGTCGGAGACGCCGAGGTCCGCGAACTCGACGATGCGGATGCCGCGCCTGATATGGCTGATCATCGGCGCGATCGCGATGTCCTTGCCCGTGGTGACATCGGAGATCACGGCGATCAGCGGAGCGACGGCGTGAAACGCATTGTACCAAGCGCCGAGCCAGTGAGCGTGCTGGAAAGCCGTGCGGTGCCCGGCGCTCAGCCGCGAGGCGGCGTGCCGCCAGTCACGGAGGAAACCAACAGCGATTCCCGACGTGCTGGACAGCTGGCCGTCTCGTTGCTCGACGCTGAGAAACGTCATTCGCTGCGCATACGATTACTGAATGTTTCCAGATAGATTATGTTTTATCGCCGACCACAAGCAGCGTCGCTGCTTATCGTTAAGCTAATGCCACTCGATACGACTTGGCTGCGACAAGCTGTCAGCGTTTCGCTTCCATCTGCTCGACGCATTGGAACCTCGCCAGGAAGTGCAGGCCGGCCACGGCAAGCGCGAACATGAACCAGATCGGATTTTGCCGTTCGAGCAGGAAGGTTTCAGTCGCTCCGTAATACAGGCCGAACAGCCACACGGTCAGGAACAGCTTGGCCAGTGCACCACTGCGGCTGTGAGTCTGGGCCGTCTGGAAGTTGCCGAGCGGTGCGAGCACCAGGACGAGAACCACGAGGACCAGCCCGGGCAGACCGATGGTGACGGCAAGGTCGAGATAGCTGTTGTGGCTGTGCGCTGCCGACGTCGCCCATTCGGCGCCTGGGGCGGTCTGCCGCGCGGTCACGTCGTCCCAGAACGCCGCATAGCCGTGACCGATGATCGGCTTTTCGGCGACGGCCGCAAGCGCGAACTCCCAGATCGCAGACCGGCCGGTGAAGGTGGGATCGAGCGGCAGCAGCCGCGTCATCGCCCCCAGCGCCGGGCTAACGACACTGCCGACGGTCAACAGGTTCATCGCGACCAGCGGCGCAAAACAGATGATCCGCTTCAGCCACAGGCCCGGCGTGACATAGACCAGCGAGGCGAGTGCGTAGATCGCAAGACAGAGCGCCGTCGACGTCTTGCCGCCAGTGAAGATCAGGAAGATGCCGGACAGCGCGGCGACCGCCGGCCCCATCACGAACGAGCCCACCGCTGACAGGTAGATGCCGACATAGACAAGGATGGTCATCACGGCCGAGGCGATGTTCTTGTGGCCAAAACTGCCGCGCCAGTCGCCGGCAAGCTGCGGCTCGGTGATGTCGAGCGCCGTATGAATCGAATATTTCGGCGCGAGGAAGACGCCGAGATAGCAGAGCGCGAGCAGCACGAGCGCGGCAGCACCCAGGCAAAGGTTGAAGCTGCGCCGCGTCGGCGGCAGCAACGGCAGCAAGACGGCGAGCGACGTCACGCTGGCCGCGAGCACGAATCGCTGGATCGAAACGCCGCGGCTCTCTGAGAAGATGATGTTGATCGCCAGCCAACCCAGGAGGCAGAGATGAAGCGGTGTCAGCAGGCTCTTCAGCGCGGGTGCATCCGAGGCAGCGACACACAGCACCGCGACCGCAGCCAGGAGGCCCCAGGAAACATACGTCAGCGCCATTCGTCCGCCGACGACGGTGGTGACGTCGGGATTGCGCAGATCCGGGAACGGATCGAGCGTCACCAGCACCAGCAGCAGCGCCCCGACCGCGACGAGGCAGCGCGCCGCCTGCACGGCGTCGAGCCCCGCAAGGCGGTCGCGCAGGACATGGCCCAACGATCGGGCCTCGACGTCGGTCATGTCAGCGGCGCTGCGGTCCATGGCTCAGGACATTTGATGACGCCCGCGAAGCTCCAGCTCCTGGCTCACCCCTGTCGAACGTCCGTCATCGGGCCTGCCGGAGATATGCGACAGCGCTGGCTGCCGCATGATGCTGCGCGCGATCTCATAGTATTGCAGTGCCCGTTGCTCCAAGGTGAGATTGTCCAGGATGTACCCGCGCGGATCGAAGTAGCCCGCGGTACACCCGGCCCAGAAATTTTCCCAGCCCGCCTCGAACCCCGCGATGTCGGTGAACTTGGCACCGCAGCGTCGGTCCCAATACGGCACCGACGACACGGGCGCGAACCTCACCCGGTCGGGATAGTAATCCGGGTCGCGCCACGGCCCGCCCGGATCCCAGGCAAACACCGGCACGCCGCAGGACAAGGCCTGCTGATAGGCGATGCCCTGGCTCTCGCTCTGGCACAGAAAGATCATCGCCCGCGAGCGCGCCAGCGCAACCTGATAGTCTTCTTCCTTGTAGCTGCCATAGCGCAGCTCCGTGAACGAACGACCGTCCTTCAAGAGCCGGTCGCGAACGGGCTCGATCATCTCCGCCGCATAGCGCTCGCGGTCCCAGTGGACCTTGTCGTAGATCAGGACATCGACGGCCTTTTGCGATCGCGCCGACGGCGCCCAGAGATCCGTGTCGATGCCGACGGGCCAGGCCTCCGTCTCGGGCCAGTGCGGCCGGTACATGTCGACGTACCAGGGGCCGGGCACCACGACTTTCTTGACCGGCAGACGCTTGAACAGGTCGGGATCGTCGAGCGGGTGATTGTGGGCGGCAACACCCAGCAGGATCGGGTTCTTCCACGCGAACTTGTCGAGAAGGAAGGTGCGGCCGATGATGCAAGCGAGTTCGTCGGGATGCTGGGCGATGTGACCGTAGTCGTTGACGCGGTAGCGTATGCCGAGCCGATCGAGCCCCGCACAGAGATTGAGGAACACGCGAAGCTGGCCGCTCATGCGCGGCTCGCCGAGCAGCAACCGGCGAGCCATGCGCCGCAGATGCCGGTCGCCGGGAAACCAGCGGTCGTCCTTGTCCTCATAAAAGAGATTCAGGATCATCGCGTCGGGGTCGTGTTCGAATGTCTTTGCGGGCACTGGGATCCATCCGCGGCAGCCGGATGCGCATTCTCGCATGGGACCGGCTGTCGCACTCTTCCAAATTTGCCACAGGCTTAATGCCAGCGGCTTAACGCTATTCTACGAAACCCACGGCCCGCGCGCCTTCGCGGCAACGGTTTGACTGCAATGCGAGTATCATCCGCCGGCAACCGGATTGCGACCGCCGGCGTGGCAGACATGTCCTGGTTAACAGACCGTTAAAGACGAGCCGCATCTTGATCACCGCCGAAGAGGTTCTCGAACTGCCAGCCGCCCCCCGCGCGGCGGCGCCAGCGCGCCTTCCGCTTCAGGTCGGCTCGGCCATTTCGGTGTCCGTCGTCATTCCGGCCAAGAACGCTGCAGCCTATGTCGGCGAGACCCTCGCCAGCGCTCTTGCGCAACGCGAGGTGACCGAGGTGATCGTCGTGGACGACGGCTCGACCGACAGAACCGTTGCGATCGTCCGAGCCGTGCGTGACCCGCGGTTGCGCCTGCTACACAACGATTCCGCGGGTGTCTCGGCAGCGCGCAATCTCGGCGGGCGGCATGCGCGCGGCGAGTGGCTGCTCTTCCTCGATGCCGACGACCGCTTGCGTCCTGGCGCGGTGGCCGCGCTCCTGTCGGCAGCGCGCGGTGCTCCGCGCGCGGTTCTCGTCTACGGCGACTACAACACGATCGACAGCGATGGACGGCAGATCGGCCGACGCGACCTGCTGAAAGGACGCCGCAAGCCGTCCGGCGACGTGCTGACGCGGCTCGCGGCCGGCAACTTCATCGTCAATGGCGGTATCGCGCTCGCACGTGCCGAGGCCTTCCGCGCCGTCGGCGGCTTCGACGTCTCGCTCAGATATTGCGAGGACTGGCATTGCTGGTGCCGGCTTGCCGCGATCGGCGAGTTCGAGTTCGCCCCGAAGCTTCTGCTCGACTATCGCTTGCACACGGCCAACACCATGAACGCGGCGGTGCGAACCCCGCAGGATTTCTTGCCGGCGGTCGCGCGAGTGTTCGACGACGGGCTGATTCTGGCGAGACTGCCCGAGGGCGCGGCGAGCGGGCTGCGTCGGACTGCCGAGATTCATCTCGTCACCTATTCGGCGATGCAAGCGATACGCTTCGGCAGATATCGCCAGGCCTTCGCCTATCTCGCGATGATCGGCCGGCGGTCGCTCAAATCGCTGCCACGCTCCGCGATCAGGGTCGCCCTCGCCCGTTTCGGTATCTAGTCCGCCGCATCAGGACACGATCTTCGAGGCCTCATAAGGCTTCGGCTCGAGGCCGACGGCCGCCAAGACGGCGCCAAACGCGACCATTGCGGGATGCATCGCGACGACGGCCCTGGACGACATCAACAAGACTGCGGCGCGAACCAGCGACAGCGGCACCCGTCCAAGCATCTGCGCAAACACCCGCGCCCGCGCCGCCGCGTTCTGCGCGGCCTTGTACTGCACACGATAGTTGATCGCACCGATGCGCAGGCCACGCTTCGCGATCCAGCCCAGGCTGGTGCGGTTCTGCGGCACGGTCTCGGTGATCACGGCCTCCGCCGTCCAGTGGAACAGCATGCCGGCGTCACGACACCGCACGAAGAAATCACAATCGCCGCCGCCGAGAAAATTGAAGCGCAGGTCGAACGCGGGACGATCGAACCGTTCGAAGGCGGAACGTGTGATCAGACAATTTCCGCAACCATAGATCAGCGGCACCGCACCGCTGTAGTCGTAGGCGGGACAGAAGGCGGGATGACGCGAAAGCCAGGGTTTGCTGTCGTCGTCGAAGACCGGCAGCACCGGCCCGCCGACCACGTCGGCACCGGTCGCCTCCGCAGTGCGGACCATCAGTTCGAGCCAATCGGGCGAAGCGATCTCGTCGTCGTCGATCATCAGGAAACGGGTCGCGGCGGGAAACAGCCCCTGCGCCGTCTCAAATGCAGCATTGATCGCCTGGCAGTTCCCCTGCCGCTTCTCGATGAGGCAAACGCCCTGGAGCCTGCCGGCAGCCAGAAACTCCGCAGCAACCGGCGCGCTCTCGCGCCGGACGGCATCGTTCTCGACCATGACGACGGCAAAGGAACGCGGGGTGCGCTGGTTCGCCAGCGATTCCAGCGTCAGCCGCAGATGCCGCGGACGGCGGAAGCAGGGAATGCAGACGACGATGCCGACCGACAGGTCAATGACCGCAGAGCTCGCCGCGATCTCCCGGTTGGGATCGCACACGACATCCGAGATGCGCGAGGCGGACAGGTCTGTCGGGATCAATGTCATGACGTTCTAGATGTCCGAGATATATTGAAAAAGCCCTGCTTCGATCGCGCATCCCGCGACGGCACATCGCCGCGGGACAGATGCGTCCCAAAATGAACGGCCAATTGACGGCGCGTGCCTGCGCCTCGCGCCGATCTCCCGGCCATCCTGAAACAACATCATGCGCTTAACCGCTTTCGCTTGTTTCTCCCGCGAAATCATGCGCGCGTGATACTGCAATTGGCGGTCCATGCGCCGACGACGCCCAACGTGAACAATGCTGTAGTTAATGCGCATGCGCATTAACTCGGCCGTAAGCACTGCGACCGTTGAGACGGAGCGGTGCCGGATTTGCTCTTCGGGCAAGCGCGTTTTTTCCTGTAAATTTGAATAGAACAAGCGCGGTCAGAAAATATGAACAAGCCAGCCACGATCGATTTCGCAACAGCCAGGGCGATCCAAATCCCTGCGGCAGCGACAGGTACCCAGGCGCTTCATGATCTTGTCCCCGGCGAAGCCCGCGACAGCCTGCTCGCCGTCCATGACGTTCTGTGCCGCAAGCTGCCGCAGGACCGGCTCGCCATCTATGAAGCCGGCGGCGGCTCGTGCAGCGTTCTGCCGCCGGAATTGCTGAGCCGCAGCAAAGTCACCGTCGTCGACATCGACGAGGACCAGGTCCGCAACAATACCTACGCCGACGAGGCGATCCTCGGCGACGTCCAGACCTACAGCTTCGGGCGCGAGACCTTCGATCTGGTGATCTGCTACAACGTGATCGAGCATCTGCCGAACGTCGACGCCGCGCTCCTGAATTTTCGTGACGCGCTCAAGCGCGGCGGGATGATCCTGATCGGCGCGCCCAATCCGCGCTCGCTCTCCGGGGTCGTCACCAAGTATTCGCCGCACTGGTTTCACGTCTGGTTCTACCGGCACATCCGCGGCATCAAGGACGCCGGCCTGCCCGGCGAACCGCCGTTCCCGACGATCTTCCATCCGCTGGTGACGCTGCCCCGGCTCGAAGCATTCGCGGCCGCCAACGGCCTCGATATGATCTATCGTCGTGAAGTCGAGAGTCCACGCTATCCGGAGATGCGCCGGCGCAGCCCGCTGTTTGCGGCGCTGGTCGACGCCGGCGTAGCGGTGCTGAACGCCGTTCTTCCCCGCGGCACCGACGTCCGCCGCGGCGACTATCACGTCATCCTGCGGAAGCGCTGACGGCCATGGCATGTGCGCGGAGCATCACTGGACGAGCGGGGGCTCGCGCCCATGCTGCGCGCGGTAACGAACCGTTAATTCCTGGGAGACTCCGCTCTCGCGAGAGTGACAGGGACGCAACGAACGGCGCCAGCCGCTTAAACGCTTTGTTTGCCATTTCGGTGAATAGTCCCTCAATGAGTATGGTTAATTTTCCCTGTTGCGTTGATTGGGCACCCATATCCCGGGTGCGTGGCGTAAAGCGAAGACTAACCCCTCAGCCCGCGGCAGTTGGAATGAAAGCTGGGGATCATGCTTGACTATAACCAGCCGATCGATGGGGCCGGCCCGGAGGCCTCGCAACGGACGCCTCGGGCCAGCTTTAACGTGCTGGAGCTCGCCAATTTGCTCTGGCGGCGAAAGGTGGCGATCACCGCGGCCGCCCTGCTCGGTGCGACCCTCGCCGTCGTCGTCGGCAAGAGCGTGACGCCTCGCTACACCGCCACCGCTCAGCTCTATGTCGACCCGCGCGAGCTTCAGCTCGTCGACCGCGAGCTCACGCCCCGCGCACAGGACGTCTCCGGCATGTCCATGGTGGTGGAGAGCCAGGCGCGCCTGATCACCTCCAACAGCGTACTGCTCCAGGTGATTCAGAAGGCCGGTCTCGACAAGGATCCCGAATTCGGCGGCGGCGAGGGCACGAGCCTGATGGCGTCACTGCTCGGTCTGGTCGGCCTGCAACCCCGCACACCTTCCGCCGCGGAGAGAAAGGAAGTGCAGCTCGCGGCGCTCGACGCGTTGAACAAACACATCACGATCCGCAAGACCGAGAAGAGCTTCATCGTCGACATCGAGGTCTGGTCGACGGATCCCGCAAAAGCGGCGATGCTGGCCAACACGCTGACCAACGCCTACCTCACGGAATCCCGCAACTCGCAGGCTTCTGCCGCGCGGCGCGCGACCAACGATCTCTCCAGCCGCCTGAAGGAACTGCGCGATCGGCTGCGCAACGCCGAAACCGCGCTTGCCACCTACAAGGCCCAGAACAATTTCGTCGGCACCCAGGATGCGCTGATCAGCGATCAGCAGCTCTCCGCCAGCAACCAGCGGCTTTCGGCGGCACGTGCGGCGACCATGGATGCGCAGGCGCGGCTCGACCAGATCGCGGCGAGCCGGCGTACCGCCGCCGATGCCGGCGCGATTCCGGAGGCGCTGCAATCGCCGACCATCGCGAATCTGCGCGCGCAATATGCCGATGCCCGCAAGAAATATGCGGAGCAGGCCGGCGAGCTCGGGCCACGCCATCCGGCGCTGCGCCAGACCGAGAAACAGGTCGAGGACCTCAAACGCACCATCAACGAAGAGATCGACCGCTTCGCCCAGTCCGCCAAGAACGATTTGACGCGGGCCCGCGATTTTGAAGCCTCGCTCAACCGGGCGCTGGAAGCCCAGAAGCGGCAGAGCGTCCAGCTCAGCCAGGCCGCCGTGCGCCTGCGCGAGCTCGAGCGCGAAGCCGATGCCAGCCGCGACGTCTATCAGTCCTTTCTCAAGCGCTCCCGCGAGACCGAGGAGCAGGAGAGCCTGAACACTTCGGCGGCCCGGGTCATCGGCGAGGCAACCGTGCCGCAGCGGCGCTCGTTCCCGCCGGCAATGAGCCTGTTCGCCATGATCGGCTTCATTTTCGGGGCGATCGCGGCGTCAAGCTGGTTCGTCGCGGCCGAGCTCCTGCTCGCTGCAACCGCGCCGGCGCCGACACCCGCCCGTCCACAGCGCTCGCCGGCGCCGGATGCAACGCGGGTTCCACAACGCGCGCGACCTCCGGAGGCGGCGCCGCCTCAGCGAGCCCCGCGAGCTCCGGAAGTTGCTCAGGCTCCCCCGGAACTTGACGCACCTCCGCTGCAGCCTTCGATGGTCGAGAGGCCGCTGGTCGAAAAACCGCTGATCGCACGGCTCCAGGAGGCCGACGTCATCCACACGCTCGGCGCCATTCTCGCCACTGGCAGCGGCGTCGACCTCACGCGGCTGGGTTGGCCGACGCTCCGCCCCGGCTTTCCCCTGACGACGCTGCTCAACACCTGGCGCGACATGCGGGCCGTGGTGGCCCGGCATGCCGGCGGCAAGACGATGCCGGTCATTGCGCTTGTCGGCGCCAGCGAGACCACCGGGCGCAGCGTCACCGCGCTGAATTTCGCGCTGGCGGCCGCGCGCGACGGGGCCCGCGTGCTGATGATCGATGCCGACCATCAGGCACGCTCGCTCTCGAACAGGGTCGTCCGTCCCGGCAAGAACGAACCGAGCAGGCTCGGCTGGCTCTCGATCGGCAGCAAGGACGCACGCGAGATCAAGACGGTCGACGGCATCTCGGTGCTGCCGGCCGCCGAGGGCGATACCGTCAAGGCTGCCGACGCGATCCGCAAGGCAATTGCGCAAGCCCGTTCCGCCGGCGGCTATGATCTCGTGATCCTCGACGGCCCGGCGATGCCGCTGTCGGCCGGCGGCCGCAAGCTGCTCGATGACACCGACTCGCTGGTGGCCGTCCTGCCGACCAGCCTCGACATCAACGACAGCCTGGAAGAGATCCTGACCGCGCTTGGCCCCGCCGAGCGCAAGCTCGTCGGCGTCGTACTCGACGAGCTCACTCCTGCAATCCAAACGCGCCAGCGAGGCAGACAATATGCTTGAGCGTCGCGTCAACATCGACGGACGGGCAGCAACCGCCGACGTGCCGAGAATCACCGTCGGCGGGCTTCGTATGGCCGCGCTCGACCTGGAAGCCACCGCCGATTTCATGATCGAGGCGACCGATCCTGACAGTCGCATCGGCCGTCCGCTGTTCCTGACCTCAGCCAATGGCGAAGTGCTGGCGCGCTGCTCGACCGAGCCGCAGACCGAACGCCTGTTCCGGGCCGCCGACCTGATCAACGCCGATGGTCAGCCGCTGGTCGCGGCCTCGAGGCTGCAATCCTGGTTCCCGCTGCCGGAACGGGTTGCGACCACGGACCTGTTCCACGTCGTCGCGCGCAAGGCGGAAGCGATCGGCCGCACGTTCTATATGTTCGGGGCAAGCGAGGCCGAGAACGCCGCTGCGGTCGAGAACGTCCAGAAGATGTATCCGCGGCTCAAAATCGTCGGACGCAGCCACGGCTATCTGCGAGGCGAGGCGCTGCGTGCCAAGATCGAGGAGATCAACGCGCTTGCGCCGGACTATCTTTGGGTCGCGCTCGGCGTGCCCAGTGAGCAGGCGTTCGTGGAGGAATACACACCGCATCTCACCAATGTTGGCGTTATCAAGACATCCGGAGGCCTGTTCAACTTCTTGTCAGGGAGCCGTTCCCGCGCACCGCAATGGATGCAGAAGATCGGACTCGAATGGGCCTGGCGCACCCTGCTCGAGCCACGCCGTCTGTTCTGGCGCTATTTGACCACCAACCCCCGCGCGCTCTATCTTCTCTTCAGCCGCCACCGCCCCCTCCGCTAAAACAAGAGCAGAAGACGACATGACCGACCGACCGACCGTCCTTGTCACCGGGGGCGCGGGCTATATTGGCTCGCATGCGTGCCGCGCACTGACCGCCGCTGGCTATCAGCCCGTCGTTTATGACAATCTCTCGACAGGTCATCGCAGCTTCGTCGCCGGCCCCCTGGTGACCGGAGATCTGCTCGACGGTACGGCGCTGGCGCGCGCCTTCGCCGACCACAGGATCACGGCGGTGATGCATTTCGCAGCGGCGAGCCTTGTCGGGGAGTCCATGATCGACCCGCAGAAATACTATATCAACAACGTCCAGGGCACGCTGTCGCTGTTGCAGGCCATGCGCAACGCGGGCTGCCGGCGCATCGTGTTCTCCTCGACCGGCGCCGTCTATGGCAACGCCGATTCCAAGGAGCTGCCGGAAGACTTTCCTTGCGCGCCGATCAATCCGTACGGCGCATCGAAGTTGATGATCGAACGCATGCTCGTCGACTACCGCACGGCCTATGGCTTCGGTGCGTTCTGCCTACGCTATTTCAATGCCAGCGGCGCCGATCCGGCCGGTGGCATCGGCGAGCTGCGCGACAACGAAACCCACCTCATTCCCCGCGCCATGATGGCGCTCCAGGGCCACGTCGACTTCGCGGTGTTCGGCGACGACTACGACACGCCCGACGGCACCGCGATCCGCGACTACATCCACGTCACCGACCTTGCAGCGGCACATGTCGCGGCACTGAAGCTTCTGGAGGGCGGACATGCCGGCGGCAGCTTCAATCTCGGCACGGGCTCGGGCTTCTCGGTGCGCCAGATCCTCGACGCCATCCGGCAGGAGACCGGGCGCGAGGTGCCGCACACCGTCAAGCCGCGCCGCGCCGGCGATCCCACCTACCTGGTTGCCGATCCCTCTGCTGCTCGAAAGGTGCTGAACTTCGTGCCGCATCATTCCGACCTGCCCACAATCATCCGTACCGCCTGGGCCTGGCACCAGAAGGCGCATCCGTTCAGATCGCGTTAGGCAACCATAGCATCCGTAACTTGCCTGCCCTGCGTTCAAACGGCTAGGATGAATGCTCGCTGCCGCCGTTGGCGTATCGCCGACGGCCGCGTCTTACGGCATTGCCGACGATGATGTCGGCATGTGTGGCTCGGCCAAGTTGCGCGAGCCGATTTTCCGAGCGTCCAAGGCCACGATCAATCCGCGCGTCGGCCTGTCATCAGGCGCGGATTCCGGGAGTATCGACCGCATGCATCAGGCTGCACGCCTGGAATTCGAGCGTGTCATGGAGGAGTTCGTCCGCTGGCATGTCGTACCAGAGGACGAGCGCTCGCCTGCGCCTGCCTGGTGGTGGGGGCCCGCCATGGCAGTGGTCGACGACCAGGAGCCGATGAGCGAAACGTGCTGCTGCGCCTTGAGTGTGAGCGAAGGGACGAGCTTCGCCGAGGGCGCGCGCGCCATTCTCGCGCTGTTCATCGAGCAGACATCGCTGACGGAGCCCCAGGCTTTCCCAAGCAAGGCCGCGGGCGGGGAACACGACGTCCGCGAACTGCATCCGCAGCCGTCAGACGACAGCGCGTTTCAGCCGTGACGCTGCGCCTTCGTCGGCCGGGTCCGGCTGGAGCGGCGGCGCGACGGGCAGCGACATCGGCCGCAGCAACTCGGCCATCTGCCGCGCCGGGAGCGGTCTGGAAATGAGGAAGCCCTGCATCTCGTCGCAGCCGTGGGTCCGCAGGAACGCCTCCTGCTCGGCATTCTCTACGCCTTCGGCGACGACGGTCATGCCGAGCGCCTTGCCCATGCTGATGATCGCCTGTGCGATCGCCTGATCCTCCGAATCCTGCGGCAGGTCGCGCACGAAGGAGCGGTCGATCTTGATGGTGTCGATCGGAAAATGCTTCATCAGCGACATCGACGAATAGCCTGTGCCGAAATCGTCAATGGCGAGACGGATGCCGCGACTCTGAATGGAGTCGAGCACCTTGAGGGCGCGACCGACATTGCGCATCATCATGCTCTCGGTGACCTCGAGCTGGAGCAACACCGGCGACATGCCGGAGGCCGCCAGCGCTTCGTCGACGTCCTGCAGCAGATGCTCGTCGACAAACTGACGAGGCGACAGGTTGACCGCCATCGACAGCGGCAACAGGCCGCGGCGCTGCCAGGCCATGGCTTGCGCGCAGGCCTCATTCAGCACCCAGCGACCGATCGGCACGATCAGCCCGGTTTCCTCCGCAAGCGGAATGAACTGTGCGGGCGAGACATTGCCGAGATCGGGATGCGTCCAGCGCAGCAGCGCTTCGACGCCCGTGATCTGGCCGGTCCCCATGTCCACCTTGGGCTGGTAATTCAGCGAGAACTGCTCCCGCTCCAGTGCGCGGCGCAGCGCGCTCTCGAGCGACAGCCGCTCGATCGACTGCGTTTTCACTTCCTTGGAGAAGAAGCGATAGCCGTTCTTGCCGTCTTCCTTGGCAAGGTACATCGCCATGTCGGCGTTCTTGGTCAGTGTCTGCGCGTCGGAGCCGTTGGCCGGATACATCGCGATGCCGATGGAGGCCGTAGTGTGGCACTCGTGGCCCGCGAGCTCCATCGGCTCGGCGAGCGCTGCGAGCAGCCCCGTTGCGATGCGCTGGGCATCGTCGATCTCGCCGCACTGGTCGAGGATGACCACGAACTCGTCGCCGCCGAGCCGCGCCACCACGTCGCTCGTCCGCAAGGCGCGACGCAGCCGGTTCGCCACCTCGAGCAGGAGCAGGTCGCCCGCCTCGTGCCCCAGCGAATCATTGATGACCTTGAAGCGGTCGAGGTCGATGAACAACACTGCAAAACGGTGATCGTGGCGCTGCGCGATGTCGATCGCCGCGCGCAGCAGCGCGTTGAAGGTCTCGCGGTTCGGCAGGTCCGTCAGGCTGTCATGCGAGGCGAGATACTCGATCTGCTCGTCGGCCTTGTTCTTTTCGTCGGCGCGATCGAAATTCTCCATTGCGAAGGAGACGTTGTCGGCGAGGCGCTGCAACAGCTCGACGAATTCGGGCGTGAAGGTCGCCGGTTCGGTCGACATGTAGATCATGACGCCGACGGGCTGGTCGTGCGCGATGAGCGGAAACGCGGCGCCCGAGCGCGCGCCGTCGCCGCGCACGATGGCGTGGAAGGCGCTCACGCGGTCGTCGTTGAGATAGTCGTTGCTGATGCAGGGCTGGCGCGTGCGAAACGCTGTGCCGCTCATCCCACGTCCTTCGGGCCGCTCCGGATCGACGGAGAGCCGGACGTTACGGGTGGTGTCGGCGGACGGGCCTGCGCTCGCCACGATTTCCAGCTGATCGCTGCCGGCCCTTGCCAGCGCGATCGTGGTCGATGTGAACTTGGCGCCATTCGACGCCGCAAGGCAGACGAGGTCGAACAGCTCCGCACGGGACTTCGCCCGCATGATCGCCTCGTTGGTCGCGCTGAGCGCCGCGAACATGCGCGTCAGCCGCTCCTTCTGCGCTTCGGTGCGTGCCTTCTCCTCGGCACGCTCGAAATTGTCGAGGGCAAAGGAGACGTTCTCCGCCAGCCGCTCCAGCAGCGCGACCAGATCGGGCGTGAACGTATTCTCCTCCGGAGCGAGGAAGAGCAGAATGCCGATCGGCTCCCGTCCCGCCCTCAGAAGCGGGAAGCTCGCCGCAGCACGGGTCCCATCCTCCACCGCCTTGGAGTGCCAGTGTGCCGAGCGCGGATCGTTCATATAGTCGTTGACGACACTCGGCTGGCGCGTGCGCAGCGAGGTTCCGATGATGCCATCGCCCTGGGGATGCCCGGCGGAAATGCCGCAGGTCCGTCCGATCATGCGGTCCTGCAGGCGCCCCTTGACCGCAACGACGCGAACGAGCTCGTGTTCTTCGTCGATGATGCCGATCGTCGCCGAGGCGAACACGTCGCCGAGGACCCCAGCTTGGCAAGCGGCCTCAAACAACTCCTTGCGCGTCTTGGCGCGGATGATCGCTTCATTGGTTGCGCTCAGCGCCTCGAACATTCCGCTCAGGCGCTTCCGCTGCTTGTCCGCGAGGGCTTTCTCCTCGGCGCGATCGAAGCTTTCCAGCGCAAAGGCGACGTTGGCCTCGAGCTTGCGGAGCAGCTCGACGAGCTCGGGCGTGAATGTGCCGCACTCCGGGGAGTTGAACAGGAAGATGCCCTCGACCCGGTCGCCGTTGAACAGCGGCAATGCCGCCGCGGAAGCGATGTCGTTGCGGCGGCAACTGGCCTGCCACGGCGCCATGCGGTCGTCGGCGAGCACGTCGTTGCTGACGGCGGGCTGGCCCGTGCGAAACGCGGTGCCGGTCAGCCCGCGGCCCTCGGGCACCTGGTCGGAGGTGGAGAACTTGAACTTACGAACCTCGTCGGCATTCGGTCCATAACTGGCGACCACGCGCAACAGCTCGGCGCGTCGATCGACCAGCGCGATGGTGGCCGAGGTGAACTTGGCTCCCTTCGCGGTCGCCTCGCAGACGAGGTCGAACAGCTCGGACCGCGACCGCGCACGCAAGATCGCCTCGTTGGTGGCGCTGAGCGCCGCATACATTCGCGCCAGGCACTCTTCTTCCGCGGCGATCCTGGTTTTCTCGGCCTCGCGGCCGAAATTCTCGATCGCGAACGAGACGTTCTCCGCCATGCGCAGCAGCAGCGCGACGATCTCCTCGTCCTTGGCCCAGGAACGGCTGATGAAGAACAGCAGCACGCCGACGCTCTCGCCGTACCTGATCAGCGGCGCGACGACGCAGGCGGCAACACCGGTGTTGACGTTGGCCTGCTCCCAGGGAGTACCCTTGGTACGGCTGGCGAGATCATCCTCGACGATGACTTTCTGGGTACGAAACACCTCGCCGGAGATGCCTTTGCCGTAAGGATTTTCCGGGTCGACCGAATAGCGCGCCTGGGTCACGAGCTCGAGATTCTGCCCGGTGGCGGCGACAGGCTTCATCCAGTGCGAATCCGGCTCGCGGAGCAGGACGATGGTCGCCAGCGATTTGCCGCTGTGAACGGAGGCATCGCATACGAGCTGGTACAGCTCCTGCTCGGTCTTGGCGCGCAGGATCGCTTCGTTGGTGGCGCTGATGGCACCGAACATGCGGTTGAGCCGCCGTGTCGCCCGCTCACTCGTCTGCCGCGCGGTCTCGCGCGCGAAATTGGCCAGTGCGCAGGATATGTTCGCCGACATGCGCTCGAACAGCGACACCATCTGCTCGTCCAGCGAATTGGCTTCGCTACGCGTCACAAACAAGACGCCGACGCTTCTGCCATTGCAGAGCAGCGGCAGCGCCGCGGCCGCGCCGATATGAGCCTTGACGGCGCCCTGGCGCCACGCCAGCGAGCGCGGATCGTTCAGATAGTCGTTGCTGATGCACAGCTTCTGATCGCGAAACGCCTCGCCACCGACGCCCGCCCCTTCAGGTGTACCGGCTTCCGTCGTGATCAAGATCGCGCGCAGCCGCGCAACGTCGTCGCCGCAGCCGGCCGCAAAGCACAGCCGCCGGCCGTCCGGCTCCACCAGGAATACGGCAACGGCCAGAAAATCCCCGCTCGAAAATCCGGCATCGCAGACCTTCTGGTACAGCTCGTCCGGCGATCTCGCGTAGAGGATCGCTTCATTGATGGCGCTCAACGCCGCAAATGTGCGCGCGAGTGTCGTCGGCACGATCTCAGCTCCCGGGCATTCTGCCTATTTCTCCCGGTGACTTTATGAGCGGCGCTGGCCTAAGTGGTCGTTATTGCGCACTGCAAACCGTCGATCAGAGTGAACGAGCAGCGAACAAGCAGCTTAAAACTGGCGGAAACAGCCTCGCGCGGCACGGATTTTCGACCAAAGGCGCGTTCTCTTTGCGAATTTGCAGCCCTGCGTTGGTTTACGGGAGATTGATATCGCTCCGGCGCTTTGAGACGATGGCACCTAACGAGCAGCCTGCTAAGGGCACCAAGCTGAGGGAATGCCATGCCGATCGTCAAGGCCGATCGCCTCATGCGCGTCAGCGCCGCACTGCTCCGCGCGGCCGGAGCATCCGAGGAAGAGGCAGATGCGGTCGCGATCGGCTGCGTCAATGCCAATCTGGCCGGCCATGATTCCCACGGCGTCATCGCCGTTCCCAGCTATATCGATCGCGTCAAGGCCGGGCACATCGTCCCCGGCGCCAAGTGGAGCATCGTTCAGGAATCCCCGACCACGACCGTGATCGACGGCCATTGGGGCTTTGGCTTCCACGTCAACGCCAGGGCGATGGCGCTGACGATCGACAAGGCGAAGACGGCCAACGTCGCCGCCTGCACCGTGTTCCGGCAGAGCCATGTCGGCCGCCTCGCCGCCTACCCCTTGATGGCGATGCGCGAAGGCATGATCGGGATTGCAAACGGCAGACTCCGGCCGTTCGCCGAAACACGTGGCCCCGTTCGGCGGCAAGGAGGCGCGGCTCGGCACCAACCCGATCTCGATCGCGGTGCCGTCCGATCTCGATACGCCGTTCTGCCTGGACATGGCGACCTCGGCGGTTGCTGCGGGCAAGGTCCAGCTTGCGGTCGCCCGCGGCGAGGAGATTCCGACGGGATGGATCATCGATGCCGAGGGACGGCACACCACCGATCCGACCCAATACCGCAAGGGCGGCGCGCTGCTGCCGCTCGGCGGTACCGAGGGCTACAAGGGCAGCGGCCTCGCTGCGATGGTCGAGGTGCTGTGCGGCCTGCTCACCGGTCTTGGCTTCGGCGTCGAGCCTACAGGGCGACACAATGACGGATGCTTCATGGCGGTGTTCAATGTCGCCGCATTCCGACCGCTGAAGCAGTTCAAGCGCGAGGTCGCGGAATTCGCGCATTACCTCAAATCGACTCCGCCGTCCGAGGGCAGCGAAGGCGTCTACTATCCCGGTGAGATCGAGGGTTTGCGCGAGCAGCAGCGCCGGCGTGATGGCATCGAGATCGAGGATGCCACGTGGGAAAAATTGCGCGCTCTGGCGCACGAGTATCGGCTCGACACGGTCCTTGGCCTGGCCTGACGGCATCAGGAGAACAGCGGCATGAATCGGCAGATGGTATTGGTCGGCTTCCTTCAGGCGCAGAACTGCACGAACCTGCCGAGCTCCTGGCGGCATCCTGACTCGCGTACCGATTCGATGTCGGCGGACTATTATCAGGAGATCGCCAGGATCCTCGAGGCCGGCAAGTTCCACATGGCTTTCTTCGACGACCGCCTGGCCATGCCGGACCGCTACGGCAACGACCACGCCCACACCGTCGAATACGGCATCCGTTGCGTGAAGATGGACCCGCTGATCGTGCTGACCACGATGGGCATGGTCACCGAGAAGCTCGGCCTGGGCGCGACATGCTCGACCACCTACTATGAACCCTTCGACGTCGCCCGCCGTTTTGCAACGCTCGACCTGATGTCCGGCGGGCGCGCCGGCTGGAACGTCGTCACCTCGCTCAACGACGGCGAGGCGCTCAACATGGGCCGCGACTCCCACCCTGAACATGATTCCCGCTACGACCGCGCCGATGAGTTCATGGAGGTGGTGCTCGGCCATTGGGACACCTGGCAGGACGGTGCGCTCATCATGGACAAGCGAAGCGGCCGCTTCGCCGATCCGACCAAGGTGAAGCGTCTCGACCACAAGGGGCCGGCCTTCAAGTCGCGCGGGCCGTTCACCGTTCCGCGTTCGCAGCAAGGCCACCCCGTGATCATCCAGGCCGGCGCTTCGGGCCGCGGCCAGCGCTTCGCGGGGCGTTGGGGCGAGGTGATCTTCACCGCCGCGCGCAACCTCGCCGCCGCCAAGGAGGGCTACACGGCCGTGCGCAACGAGGCCGCGAGGGCCGGCCGCGATCCCGACCAGATGTTCCTGTGCAATCTGACCACGCCGGTCTGCGCCGCAACCAGGGCTGAAGCCGAAGACAAGATGGCCCTGATCAACAAGCTGCCGCTCCAGATCGATGCGCTGTCGCTGCTCGCCGAAGCGCTCAACTATGATTTCGCCTCCAGGGATCTCGACGAGCCGCTGACGACGGAGGAGCTGAAGAGCATGCAGGGCATCCTGGGCATCCGTGACGGCGTATTGAAGGCGTCAGGCAAGAGCAACCCCAGCGCGCGCGACTTCGTCACCTTCTCCGGCCGCGGGCAAGTGCAGGACGCGATGGTCGGCGGTCCCAAGGAGATCGCGGACAAGCTGGAAGAGATGTTCGTGGAACGCGGCTGCGATGGCTTCGTCATCGCCGCAACCTACGTGCCCGGCTCCTACGCCGATTTCGTCGAGCATATCGTACCGGAGTTGCAGCGTCGCGGCCTGTTCCAGAAGGATTATCGCGGCAGGACGCTACGCGAAAATCTCGGGCTCGAGCGCCCAGCCGCCGGCGCCTGGAAGGTGCAGCCGCGCGATGCCGCGGAATAACGGCGAGGACGGAACATGCGCTGGCTGAAATTTACCGCCTCGGGCAAGACGTCCTGGGGCATCGTTGAAGGTGACCGGGTGATCGCGGTCGATGGCGATCCCTTCGCCGAATGGCAGCGCACCTCGCGGACGCTTCAATTGTCCCAGGTCAAAATCGAGCTGCCACTGATCCCGCGCACCTTCTATTGCGTCGGCTTGAACTATCTGAAGCACCTGAAGGAAGCCGCCGACAAGCGCGGCGAAGTGCCGGCCGTCCCCGATAGGCCCGAGATCGGCTATCGCGCGCAGAACGCGCTGATCGCGCATGACGAGGAGGTCGTGATCCCCTTCTTCGCTACGGACAAGATCCACTACGAGGGCGAGCTCGTCGTCGTCATCGGCAAGAAGGTGAAGCATCTCACCGAACAGAATGCGATGGATTGCGTGTTCGGCTACACCGTCGGCAACGACGTCAGCGAACGCAGCTGGCAGAAGGCCGACCGCAGCCTGTGGCGCTCCAAGAACGCCGATACGTTCAAGCCGATGGGCCCGTGGATCGAGACCGAAGCCGATCTCGACAAGATGGAGACGATCGTCCGGGTCAACGGCACGGAGACCAATCGTTTCGCTACCCGCGACATGATCTTCGGCGTGGTGCCCTTCCTGGTCGAGCTGACGAAGTATTTTACGCTCTGGCCCGGCGACGTGATCTGGATGGGCACCGACGGCGCCTCGCCCGACATCAAGCACGGCGACGTCGTGGAGGTCGAGATCACCGGTGTCGGGACGCTGCGGAACAGGTTTGTGCGGGAGGAGCGGTAGGCCCCCTGCGGCACTTCCTGCAAGTCAGAACGGCAGCGCCACGCCCGTCTTGATCTCCTTCAGCACAACATTGCTGCGGACGTAGCGGATGCCGGGGATGCGGAACATGAACTCGTCGAGAAAGCGGTTGTAGGCCGCCATATCCTGCACGACGACGCGCAGATGATAGTCGGCGTCGCCCGTGGTCGCAAAGCATTCCAGCACCTCGCGGCGCTTGGTGACCCTGGCCACGAATTCGTCGACGAACTTCGCGTCATGCCGCTCCAGCGACACGTGGAGGATGGCCGACATCGCAAAGCCCGCCTGCTCCCGCGCGACCAGCGCCGCATAACCGCAAATGACGCCGCTCTCCTCCAGCGCCCGCACCCGGCGCCAGCAGGCCGATGTGGACATGCCGACCTCATCAGCGAGTTGTTGGTTTGTGGCACGGCCGTCCTTTTGAAGGTAGGCGAGTATCCGGGTGTCCTGGTCTTCGATCATTGGAACCTCTCGATTCAGTTAAATCTACCGAATTTCGCCTTTTGATGCAAAACTCTACCTAATATGCGCCTCAGCTTGGACAAATAGGTAAGATCTACCAGCGTCGCGGGCATAACCTTCCACTGCTGGGCAGGATGCCGCGCGAGGTCCGCCATGGACGCCATTCCATCACTCGACGACTACGAACTCTCCGACCGCTACGACCGCGAGGAGGGCCGCGTCTTCCTGACGGGCACGCAGGCCATCGTCCGCATCGCGCTCGACCAGGCGAGACGCGACCGCGCGAACGGCCTCAACACCGCAGGCTTCATTTCCGGCTATCGCGGCTCGCCGCTCGGCGGCATCGATCTCGAACTGTGGCGTATCCAGCAGCGGCTGAACCGAGACCGCATCGAATTCCTCCCCGCGGTGAACGAGGACCTCGCGGCGACCGCCGTGCTCGGGTCGCAGCAGGTCGAGACGCAAGCCGACCGCGAGGTCGATGGCGTGTTCGGACTCTGGTACGGCAAGGGCCCCGGCGTCGATCGCTCCGGCGATGCGCTCAAGCATGGCAACGCCTATGGCTCTTCGCCGCATGGCGGCGTGCTGGTGGTCGCCGGCGACGATCATGGCTGCGTCTCCTCCTCGATGCCGCACCAGTCCGACGTCGCCTTCATGAGCTGGTTCATGCCGACGCTGCATCCGGCGAGCGTCGGCGAATATCTCGCATTCGGCGAATATGGCTATGCACTGAGCCGCTTCTCCGGCATGTGGGTCGGCTTCAAGGCGATCTCGGAGATCGTGGAATCAGGCGCCTCCGTCGCGCTGCACCCGCCCCGCGACTTCCGCACGCCCGACTTCACGCCGCCGCCGAGCGGTCTGCACTATCGCTGGCCCGACCTGCCGGGCCCGCAGATCGAGGAACGGCTGGAGGCAAAGAAGCACGCGGTCTACGCCTTCGCCAAGGCCAACCCGATCGACCGCCGCATCTACGACATTCCGGGCGCCACCTACGGCATCGTCACCACGGGCAAAGCGCATCTCGATCTGATGGAGGCGCTCCGGCTGATGGGCCTCGATGAAGCGGCCTGCCGCAGCATCGGCATCGACGTCTACAAGGTCGGCATGGTCTGGCCGCTGGCGCTGCATGACGCGATGGACTTCGTGAAAGGCAAGCGCGAGATCCTCGTGGTCGAGGAGAAGCGCGGCATCATCGAGAGCCAGTTCAAGGAATATTTCTACGACTATCCCGGCGCCAAGCCCGCGCGCATGGTCGGCAAGCACGACGAGCAAGGGGCACGGCTGATCTCCTGGATCGGCGAGTTGTCGCCGCGGGCCCTCGCTGGTGTGCTCGCGCGCCGGCTCGACCCGATGTTTCCCGGCCTCAATCTCGCCGCGCGCGCAGCCGCCTTGATGCCGGAAGCGGCGCGCACCATCAACGTCAGAGGCGCGACACGAACGCCGTACTTCTGCTCGGGATGTCCGCACAACACGTCAACGAAAGTGCCGGAGGGATCAAAGGCGCTGGCCGGCATCGGCTGCCACTTCATGGCAAGCTGGATGGACCGCGAGACTTCGTCGCTGATCCAGATGGGCGGCGAAGGCGTGAACTGGGCGGCATCGTCAAGGTTCACCGGCAACAAGCACGTGTTCCAGAATCTCGGCGAAGGCACCTACTATCACTCCGGCTCGATGGCGATCCGGCAGGCGATCGCAGCCAAGGCCAACGTCACCTACAAGATCCTGTTCAACGATGCCGTGGCGATGACTGGCGGCCAGCCGGTCGACGGCCCGGTCAGCGTGCATGCCATCGCCCACAGCGTCCGTGCCGAGGGCGTGGCGCGCATCGCACTGGTGTCGGATGATCCCGCGCACTTCAACCCGGCCGACTTGCCCAGCGGCGTCACCATCCATCCCCGCGAAGAAATGGACGCCGTGCAGCGCGACTTGCGCGACATCTCCGGCGTGTCCGTCCTGATCTACCAGCAGACCTGTGCCACCGAAAAGCGACGCCGTCGCAAGCGCGGGCAGATGGCCGATCCCAAACGCTTCGCCTACATCAACGACCTCGTCTGCGAAGGCTGCGGCGACTGCTCGATCGAATCCAATTGCCTCAGCGTCGAGCCGAAGGAGACGCCGTTCGGCCGCAAGCGCCAGATCAATCTGTCGGCCTGCAACAAGGATTTTTCCTGCCTCAACGGCTTCTGCCCAAGTTTTGTGACCGTCGAAGGCGCGACGCGCCGGAAGAAAGGCGCGAGCCGGATCGACGCGGTCGGTCGCGCAGCCACGCTACCCCTGCCCACGCCCGCAACGCTCGAGCGACCCTACGATCTGCTGGTGACCGGCGTCGGCGGAACCGGCGTGATCACGGTTGGCGCGCTGATCGGCATGGCTGCGCATCTCGAACGAAGCGGCGTCTCGGTACTGGACTTTACCGGCTTTGCGCAGAAATTTGGCCCTGTGCTGAGCTACATCCGCCTCGCCGCGAGCCCCGACGCGTTGCATCAGGCCCGCATCGACCAGGGCGCGGCCGACGCGCTGATCGGCTGCGATCTCGTCGTCAGCTCCTCGCCAAAGGCGTCCGGAACCTACCGGAAAGGCACGCGCGCTGCGCTCAACACCGCGGAGATGCCGACCGGCGACGTCGTCCGCTTCCGCGACGCCGATCTCGCCGCGCCAGCCCGCCTGCGCGCGATCGGCCGCGTGATCGGCGAGAGCAATCTCGGGGCGATCGATGCGAATGCGATGGCCGAACAGCTGCTCGGCGATGCCGTCTATGCCAACATCATCATGCTCGGCTTTGCCTGGCAGCGCGGATTGATTCCGATCTCGCTTCCCGCGCTATTGCGCGCGATCGAGCTCAACGACGTCGCGGTCGAGCGCAACAAGCAGGCCTTTGCCTGGGGCCGGATCGCCGCGGCCGATCCGGACCTGTTGCCGAAGGCAGACGATGCGTCGAAGGCCGAGACGCTCGACCAGGCCATCGACCGTCGCGCCGAATTCCTGACTGCCTACCAAGACGAAGCCTATGCCGCGCGCTACCTGGGAATGGTCGAGAAGGTTCGCCACGACGAGACTCCGCTGAACAGCGAGGCGCTGACCGAGGCCGTGGCGCGCACCCTGTTCAAACTGATGGCCTACAAGGACGAGTACGAGGTGGCGCGGCTGCACATGCAAGGCGGATTCCTCGATGAGCTTAAACGCGAATTCGAGGATGGCTTCAAAATCCAGTATCACCTCGCCCCGCCGTTCCTGCCGTCGCGCCGCGACGGACGTGGACGTCCACGCAAACGCGCCTTCGGCCAGTGGATCCAGATGCCTCTAACCGTGCTCGCGCACTTGAAGGGGCTGCGCGGAACGCCGTTCGATCCATTCGGCTATACCGCGGAACGGCGCGCAGAGCGGGAGTTGATCCGCTGGTATGAGGGCCTGCTCGAACGGATCCTCGGCCAGCTCGGCGCTGCGCGCCTTGCGGATCTCGTCGCGATTGCAAAAGCGCCCATGGAGATCCGCGGCTATGGCCCCGTCAAGGATGCCGCGATCGGGAAGGCGAAGGCGGAAGTCGAGCGGCTGTTCGATGAACTCCACACGCCATCGCCGGCAAAGATGCGCGCCACCGGTTGACGGGGCGCCGGCGAAGCTTCAGCTTCTCAACCCGGGGGCGCCCTGATGGCACTCCCGTGATCGGGTGACGCATCATGGATTTCGACCAGCTGACACTGACCAAGGCCGCGGACGGCCTCCGCGCCGGGAAGGTCACGAGCACCACGCTCACCCGGGAAGCTCTTGCCCGCGCCAAAGCCAACGCCGATCTCAATGCCTTCGTCACGCTGGACGAGGCCGGCGCCTTGACGGCCGCCGCGGCGTTCGACGCAAAGGGCGACAGGAGCAAGCTGCTTGGCGGCGTGCCCGTCGTGATCAAGGACAATATCGAGGTGGCTGGGCTGCCCTGTAGCGCCGGCACCCCCGCGCTGAAGGACTACATTCCGAGGGCCGATGCGCCTGTCGCGGCAAGACTGCGGGCCGCGGGAGCGATCATCATCGGAAAGACCAGCATGCACGAGCTGGCCTTCGGCATCTCCGGCTACAACACCGCGTTCAGGACCGGCACCGAGTTCGGCGTGCGCAACGCCTATGATCGCGCCTTGATCGCCGGCGGCTCCTCGTCCGGGACGGGCGCCGCGATCGGCGCGCGGATCGTCGCGGGCGGGCTCGGCACCGACACCGGCGGATCGGTGCGCGTGCCGGCCGCCCTGAACGGGTGCGCCTCGTTGCGGCCAACGGTCGGGCGGTATCCGCAAGCGGGGATCGCCCCGATCTCGCACACCCGAGACACCGCAGGCCCGATGGCCGCGACGATAGCCGATGTCGAGCTGCTCGACCGCGTCATCGCGGGTGGAGACGAGATTGCGCCGGCTGATTTGAAGCAGGTGCGGATCGGCATCGCGTCGTCGATGCTGACCAATCTCGATGCCGACACGGAGGTCGCCTTCCGCGCGGCAATCGCGAAAATGATGGCGCAGCGCATCACGATCGTCGAGATCGAGATGCCTCGACTGGCGGAGCTCAACGGCCAGGTCGGCTTTCCCGTGGCGCTGTACGAGGCTTACGACGACATGATCGCATACCTCGATCACACCGGTACCGGCCTCAGCATCGAAGCGCTGGCCAAAGACATCTCAAGTCTCGACGTGAAGGGCACTTATGATAGCCTTGTCATCCCGCGCAAGCTGCCGGGCCCCGACAACACGCTGATTGACGCCAAACCGATATACGATGCCGCGATCAAGATCGCGCGCCCCGCGCTCCAAACGCTGTACGGCGATACGTTTTCCGGGAACAGACTCGACGCCATCGCTTTCCCGACAACGCCGCGGGTCGCGATTGCTTCCAATCCCGACTCCAGCAGCCCCGAGAACTTCGGCCTCTTCATCCAGAACACCGATCCCGGTAGCAATGCCGGTATTCCCGGAATCCAGATCCCGGTCGCACTTGGCGGCACCAGCCAACTGCCGATCGGGCTCGAGCTGGACGGCCCGGCAGGCAGCGACCGGCACCTGCTTGCCATTGGAATGGCGCTGGAAATCATTTTCGGACGACTACCGCCGCCGCACCGATCATGAGTAGGGGTTGATCAGCTTCTGCTGCTCGGCGCTGTGATCCACGAGCAGGTCGATGAAGGTCCTGACCTTCGCCGACAGATGATGACGGTGCGGATAGACCGCGTTCATGGAGAGTTCGACGGTCCGATATTCCGGCAAGAGGCGCACGAGGCGGCCCACTTCCAGGTCGTCCTGAATGAGAAACCCCGCCATCAGACAGACGGCGGCCCCCTCCAGGGCGACCTTCCTCAGCGCTTCTCCGCTATTGGTGACGAAGCTGCCCGAGATGCGCACGGAGGCCGGTGTGCCTTTGCGATCAAGGAAGCGCCATTCGTCGCCGAACGGATAGTTCAAGTGCCGACCGCAATTGTGCCCGGTGAGTTCGTCGAGCTTCTGCACCCGGCCGTGCTTCTCGATATAATCGTGCGAGCAGCACAGCACGTGACGCCAGGTGGCAAGGCTCCGCACGATCAGGCTCGAATCAGGCGGCGGGGTCATGCGCAGGGCAACGTCGTAGCCCTCCTCGATGAGATCGACGTCGGCCTCGCCCATGCGCAGATCAATCTTGAGTTCCGCATAGGTCGACAGCAGCTTCGCCACGACCGGCGCGACAAGCGGCACCATGTGCGTGGCGACATGAATGCGCAGCGTGCCGCGGGGCACCGACTGCAATTCGCTCGCGATGTCGTCGGCCTGTTCGATGTCGGCGAGGATCTGGACGCAGCGGTCGTAATAGGCCTTGCCGATCTCGGTAAGATTGACCTTGCGCGTGGTGCGGTGAAGCAGCCTTACCCCGAGCCGGTCTTCCAATGCCTGAATGTGGTTGCTCACCATGGTGGTCGACATGTTGAGCTTGCGGGCGGCTGCGGAGAAGCCGCCTGTCTCGACCACCCGGCTGAACACTTCGAGGCTGGTCAATCGATCCATGCCGCCTGACTATCCGCTCTTGATCGACAATCGCGGGACATTCGTCCCGGATTATCAGTTCACACACATGGCTCGCCCTGCTTGCAGCTTCGCCTGCGAGCGGACGCATGCATCAGCAGCAATCGCGCGACAGAGGCAGCAATCACTCTGGGGCGGTCGCGCGCCTGCTTCGGTAGACATTACGAACCAAGGCGACGGCCCCGATTATCCACCTCCGATGGATAATCCTTCCGGAATTTTGCCAATTATCATGCAGGCCGGCAAGGCCGATAGTCTCAGGGAGCCGACAGGAGACCGCAATGTCCGAGATGCCCCGCACTGAGACCTTCCAGCAAGCGACTGAAATCACTCGCGATTACCCCGAGGCGCCGCCCGCTGTCCCGACCCGGAACAAGGTCCGGCACGCGGCCTTGGTGCTCGCGCTCCTCGCAGGCACGGCAACCACAGCCTACTACGGACACGATTACTGGACCCACGGCCGCTACCTCGAGACCACCGATGATGCCTATGTGAAGGCCGATTCTACGATCGTCGCGCCGAAGGTGTCCGGCTACATCGCAAAGGTGCTCGTCAGCGACAACGAGAAGGTCAAGGCAGGCCAGCTGCTGGCCAAGATCGACGACCGCGATTTCAGGGCGGCGCTCGACCAGGCCCGCGCCGATGTCGCAGCTGCCGAAGCCTCCGTGCGCAACATCGATGCCCAACTCGAGCTGCAACAGCCGATCATCGAGCAAAGCACGGCTGACGTCGCTGCTGCGGAGGCCAATCTGAAATTCGCACAAGAGGAGCGCGCCCGCTACGACGACCTCATGAAGACGGGCTCCGGCACGATCCAGCGCGCGCAGCAGACCGACGCGGCGCTGCGCGCCAGCAGCGCGCAATTGCAGCACGCGAAGTACGGCCTTGTGGCTGCGCAGCGCAAGATCGACGTGCTCACCAGCCAGCGCGCCCAGGCCGCAGCCCAGCTCGAACGCGCCCGTGCGGTCGCGCAGCAGGCGACGCTGAACCTTTCCTATACCGAGATCACTGCGCCGGTGGATGGCACGATCGGCGCCCGTAGCTTGCGCGTCGGCCAGTACGTGCAGGCCGGCACGCAATTGATGGCTGTGGTGCCGCTCGATGCGGTCTATGTCGTTGCCAACTTCAAGGAGACCCAGCTCACGCATGTGCGGCCTGGCCAGCCGGTCGAGCTGTACGTCGACAGTTTTCGCAGTCGGGCCCTGCACGGCCATGTCGACAGCCTGTCGCCGGCGAGCGGGCTCGAATTCGCCTTGTTGCCGCCCGACAACGCGACCGGCAATTTCACCAAGATCGTGCAGCGTGTTCCGGTGAAGATCGTGCTCGACGACCACAGCCTCACCGGTCTGCTTCGCCCTGGCATGTCCGCGGTGCCGACCATCGACACCAAGGCGACCGTGCTGGCCGAGCGAGAGACGGCCAAGCGTCTCGCCGACAACATGCTCCGCCCGAACGGCGGCTGACCCCGGGAAGGCTCCGGCAGAATCGTCAAATCCGCCGGATGATCCTTCCTCGACTATCGAAATCATCCGCATCCTGTCTCCGTACCCGAGACGAGGCTTCCATGAGCACGCTCCAACCCGCCCTCAATGCCGCATCCGCCGCCAGCATTCCCGCGCCCGCCGCTCCGGCGGTGCCGGCCAAGACCTGGATCGCGGTGATCGGCGCAACGCTTGGGGCCTTCATGGCGGTGCTGAACATCCAGATCGTCAATGCCTCGCTCGCCGACATCCAGGGCGCAATCGGCGCCGGTATCGATGACGGCGGGTGGATCTCGACCTCCTATCTTGTCGCCGAGATCGTGGTGATCCCGCTGTCCGGCTGGCTGGCGCAGGTGTTCTCGATCCGCATCTATCTGCTTACCAACGCGATCCTGTTCCTGGTCCTGTCCGCTGCCTGCGCGCTGGCGCATGATCTGTCGCAGATGATCGTACTGCGTGCCATCCAGGGCTTCACCGGCGGCGTGCTGATCCCGATGGCCTTCACGCTGATCATCACCCTGCTGCCGCGCGCAAAGCAGCCGGTGGGCCTCGCGCTGTTCGCGCTCTCGGCGACGTTCGCGCCGGCGATCGGCCCGACCATCGGCGGCTATCTCACCGAGAATTTCGGCTGGCAGTACATCTTCTACGTCAACCTCGTGCCGGGCGCGATCATGGTCGGCATGCTCTGGTACGCGCTCGAAGCCAAGCCGATGAAACTCTCGCTTTTGCGCGAGGGCGACTGGGCCGGCATCGTCACCATGGCAATCGGCCTTTCGGCGCTCCAGACCGTGCTGGAGGAAGGCAACAAGGACGACTGGTTCGGATCGCCCTTCATCGTCAAGCTGTCGGTGATCGCGGCGGTGGCGCTGACCGCCTTCCTGATCATCGAGCTCACGGTGAAGAAGCCACTCTTGAACCTGCGCCTACTGGTGCGCCGTAATTTCGGCTTCGGCATGCTCGCGAACTTCCTGCTCGGCATCGCGCTCTACGGCTCGGTGTTCATCCTGCCGCAATATCTGTCGCGCATCCAGGGCTACAATGCCGAGCAGATCGGCATGGTGCTGGCATGGACCGGACTGCCGCAGCTCGTGCTGATCCCGCTGGTGCCGCGCCTGATGCAGCGCTTCGACGCGCGGATCATCATCGGCGCCGGCTTCGTGCTGTTTGCGGCTTCCAACTTCATGAACATTTACATGACCAGCGACTACGCCGCCGACCAGCTGCTGTGGCCCAACATCGTTCGCGCGATCGGCCAGGCGCTGGTGATGGCGCCGCTCTCGGCAGTGGCAACCGCCGGCATCGAAGCCGAGAACGCAGGCTCGGCGTCGGGCCTGTTCAACATGATGCGCAACCTCGGCGGCGCCGTCGGAATTGCGATCTTGCAGACTGTTCTGACCAAGCGCGAACAGTATCACTCCAACGTGCTCATGCAGTCGGTCTCGATATTCGAGCAGGCAACGCGCACGCGACTGGAGCAACTCACCCGGTATTTCGTCAATCACGGCGTCCTCGATCATGCGGACGCCGCGCATCGCGCCTATGTCGCCATCGGCCGTATCGTGCAGAAGCAGGCCTATATCCTCGCTTTCAGCGACACCTTCTATTTGCTCGGCATGGCGCTGGTCGTGGCGCTGCTCGCCGTCCTCTTCCTGAAAAAGACTGGCCAGACCTCGGCCGGTGGTGCCCACTGACGTCAACCCAGCAAGCAAGGAGCGCGATGATGAAACCCCGCATGAATTTCTACCAGGCCGCCCCAGATACGATGAAGGCGCTGATGACGCTGGAGGAGCAGATCCAGTCCACCGGGCTCGAGAAATCACTGATCGAGCTGGTCAAGATCCGGGCATCGCAGATCAACGGCTGCGCCTTCTGCATCAACATGCACACCGAGGACGCCCGCAAGCGCGGCGAGACCGAGCAGCGCATCTACCTGCTCAATGCCTGGCGCGAATCCCCGCTTTATTCCGACCGCGAGCGCGCGGCACTGGCCTGGACGGAATCGGTGACGCTGATCTCGCAGACCCACGCGCCCGACGACGTCTACGAACAGGTCCGCGCACAGTTCTCCGACGAGGAAACGGTGAACCTGACCATGCTGATCGGCGCCATCAGCGCCTGGAACAGGATCGCGATCGCGTTCCGCGCAGTGCATCCGGTGAAGGTGAAGGCTTCGGTGGCGTAGGGGGCGCTCGCTCACCTAACTCCGCCGTCAGGCCACGCGAAAGCGGGGCATCCAGTACGCCGCGGCCTATCAATGTAACACGACTGCCTCGGAGTACTGGATCGCCCGGTCAAGGCCGGGCGATGACAGCGGTGGGTGCGGCTCAGACCGCCGTCGCCTTGGCGAACTCGACGTAAATCTCACGCAGGCGCGTTGCCATCGGGCCGGGCTTGCCGTCGCCGATCTTCTTGCCGTCGATCGCGACCACCGGCTGCACGAAGGAGGATGCGCTGGTGATGAAGGCTTCCTTGGCAGCGAGCGCCTCGGCGACCGTGAAGGACCGTTCCTCGACGCGGAGCTGGCGCTCCTCGGCAAGCGCGATCACGGCCTTGCGGGTGCAGCCCGGCAGGATCGCGTTGGAATTCTTGCGGGTTACGATGACGTCATCCTTGGTCAGGATGAACGCCGACGACGAACCACCCTCGGTGACGTAGCCATCCTGCAGCATCCAGGCCTCGCCGGCGCCGGCTTCCGCCGCGGCCTGCTTCGCCAGCACCTGCGCCAGCAAGGCCACGCTCTTGATGTCGCGCCGCTCCCAGCGGATGTCGGGCACGGTGATCACGTCGATGCCGGTCTTCGCTGACGCCGCGTTAATGATGTCCTTCTCCGAGGTGAACATCACCAGGCTTGACTTGACGTCACCCTTGGGGAACGGGAAATCGCGCCCCTTGTCGGCGCCGCGCGTGACCTGGAGATAGACGAGGCCGCTCCGGAGCTTGTTGCGCGCGATCAGCTCCTTCTGGAGCTCGGTGATGCGCTCGACCGTCTCCGGCAGCTTCAGCTTGATCTCGCCGACGGAACGTTCCAGCCGGGCCAGATGCGCAGCATTGTCGACCAGCTTGCCGTCGAGCACGGCCGAGACCTCGTAGATGCCGTCGGCGAACAGGAAACCGCGATCCAGCACCGAGATCCTGGCCTCCGAGAGCGGGACGAATGAGCCGTTGACGTAGGCGATCGGGTCCAAGGCAGGTCTCCTGGCGAGAAGGGGATTTAGGCGCGCTTATACGCGAAATGGGGGAAGCGATCACGCTCTATTCGTCATTCTGGGCCGGCGCGAAGCGACGAACCCGGAATCCATTTCGCCTCGAGCCCCGCTGCCCGATGGATTCCGGGCTCGCGCTGCCGCGCGCCCCGGAATGACGGCAGTGGTCAATGCGACAGGATCTTCGACAAGAACTTCTGCGCGCGGTCGCTGCGCGGCTTGCCGAAGAAGTCGTCCTTCGACGCGTCCTCGACGATCTCGCCGCGGTCCATGAAGATCACACGGTTGGCGACCTTGCGGGCAAAGCCCATCTCATGGGTCACCACCATCATGGTCATGCCCTCACGAGCGAGATCGACCATGACGTCGAGCACCTCGCTGACCATTTCAGGATCGAGCGCCGAGGTCGGCTCGTCGAACAGCATGACGATCGGGTCCATGGCGAGCGCACGGGCAATGGCGACGCGCTGCTGCTGGCCGCCGGAGAGCTGCGCCGGGAATTTCTGCGCCTGCTCCTTCAACCCGACGCGCTCCAGGAGCTGCATGCCTTTGGTCTGGGCCTTGTCGTGCGACCGGCCCAGCACCTTCTCCTGCGCCAGGCACAGATTGTCGATGATCTTGAGATGCGGAAACAACTCGAAATGCTGGAACACCATGCCGACGCGCGACCGCAGCTTCGGCAGATTGGTCTTGGGATCGTTGACCTTGGTGCCGTCGACCAGGATGTCGCCGCTCTGGAACGGCTCCAGCGCATTGACGCATTTGATCAGCGTCGACTTGCCCGAGCCGGAGGGACCGCAGACCACGACCACCTCGCCCTTGGTGACGCTGGTGGTGCAGTCGGTCAGCACCTGAAAGGTCGGGCTGTACCATTTGTTGACGTGGCTGATTTCGATCATGACCGACACGCTCTAGCGAATGATGGCGATGCGCGCCTGCAGGCGGCGGACGCCGAAGGACGCGATACAGGAAATGGTGAAGTAGACGACAGCTGCGAACAGGTACATTTCGACGAGACGTCCGTCGCGCTGCGCGACCTTGCTCGCCGCGCCGAGGAAGTCCGTGATCGACAGGACGTAGACGAGCGAGGTGTCCTGGAACAGAACGATGGTCTGCGTGATCAGCACCGGCAGCATGTTGCGGAAGGCCTGCGGCAGCACGACGTAGCGCATGGTCTGCGCGTAGGTCAGTCCCAGCGCGCTCGCCGCGGCCGGTTGGCCGCGCGAAATCGACTGGATGCCGGCACGCATGATCTCGGAGAAGTACGCGGCCTCGAACATGATGAAGGTGATGAGCGAGGATGCGAACGCGCCGACGCTGATCGGGCGCGAGGCGCCGGTCAGCCACTGCCCGATATAGGGCACCAGGAAGTAGAACCAGAAGATCACCAGCACCAGCGGCAGCGAGCGCATGAAGTCGACATAGATGCCGGCGATCCGGCCGAGCAGCTTGAAGCCGGAGAGGCGCATCAGGGCGAGCGCCGTGCCGAAGATCAGGCCGCCGAGTGCTGCGAGGCCCGTCAGGGTCAGCGTGAACGTCATGCCCTCGTAGAACAGATAGGGCAGCGCGCGGCGGATGACGTCGAAATCGAAATTGCCGAGCATCGTTTATTTCCCCGTGATGTAGCCGGGGATCGCGACCCAGCGCTCGAGGAAGCGCATCGCGGTCACGACGACGGCGTTGACGAGGAGATAGAGGAGGGTCGCGGCGGTGAAGGCCTCGAACACCTGGAAGGAGAATTCCTGCATCGAGCGCGCCTGTCCGGTCAGCTCGAGAAGGCCGATGGTGATGGCGACCGCGGTGTTCTTGATGGTGTTGAGAAACTCGGACGTCAGCGGCGGCAGGATGATGCGGAAAGCCATCGGCAGCAGCACGTAGCGATAGCCCTGCACCGTGGTGAGGCCCAGCGCGGTCGCCGCCATCTTCTGCCCACGCGGCAGCGACGAGATGCCGGCCTGGAGCTGGACGGCGACGCGCGCCGACATGAACAGGCCGATTCCGATCGCCGCGGTCCAGAACGGCGCGTTGGGCAATTGCTTGAGCCAGAGCCCGGCGGCTTTGGGCAGAATTTCCGGCAGCACAAAGAACCACAGGAACAACTGCACCAGGAGCGGCATGTTGCGGAAGAATTCGACATAGGCGAAGCCGAACCAGGTGGCCCCCTTCGACGGCAGCGTGCGCATGACGCCGACGACCGAGCCGGTGATCAGCGCGATGACCCAGGCCAGGGCCGCGGTCTCGAGGGTCAGCACCAGCCCCGACAGCAGCATGTCGAGATAGGTGCCGGTCCCCATCGGGTTCGGCTGGAAGAAGATTCCCCAGTTCCAGTTGTAGTTCACGTGTCCCCCGCGCGAACGCGCCAGTCATGGATGTCCTGAGCGCCTATGCAAATGTCCGGCCACCCTGCTGTCAAGAGTGGCCGGACATGATCCCGATCGAAAGATCGAGGTTCTAGCTTACTTGTAATCGTCCGGGTTCGGCGAGTCCGAAGGCTTCGCGAACTCGTGCTTCAGCCCCTCCGAGATCGGGGTATTGAGGTTCAGACCCTTCGGCGGGATCTTGGACATGAACCACTTGTCGTAGATCTTCTGGCCCTCGCCGGAGGTGTAGAGCGCGGCGGTCGCCGCGTCGACGACCTTCTTGAACGGCGCATCGTCCTTGCGCAGCATGATGCCGTAGGGCTCCGGCTTGGAGAACGCGTCCTTCGAGATCACGTAGTCGGACGGATTCTTGGAGCCAGCGACGAGGCTCGCCAGCAGGATGTCGTCCATCACGAAGGCGACCGCGCGGTCGGTCTCGACCATCAGGAAGGCTTCGGCGTGATCCTTGGCCGGGATGATGTTGGCGCCGAGCTTCTTCTCGACGTTGGCCTCGGTGAGCTGCTTGATGTTGGTGGTGCCGGCTGTCGAGACCACCGTCTTGCCCTTGAGATCGTCGATCGACTTCAGGCCGCTCGACTTCTTGAAGACGTAGCGGCTCGCGGTCAGGAAGTGGGTATTGGTGAAGGCGACCTGCTTCTGGCGCTCGGCATTGTTGGTGGTCGAGCCGCATTCGAGGTCGATCGTGCCGTTGGCCATCAGCGGGATGCGCGTCGCCGACGTCACCGGGTTGAGCTTGACCTCGAGCTTGTCGAGCTTGAGCTCCTTCTTCACGGCGTCGACGATCTTGTAGCAGATGTCCATCGCAAACCCGACCGGCTTCTGGTTGTCGTCGAGATAGGAGAACGGGATCGAGGAGTCGCGGAAGCCGAGCGTGATGGCGCCGGTGTCCTTGATGTTCTTCAGCGTGCCGGTCAGCTCCTGGGCCCCGGCCTGGCTGACGACGAAGGTCGCGGCGAGCGCGAGCCCGATGCTACGGAAATGTTTCACTTCTTCTTCCCCTTTCAGGATGATGCGGCCGAATGCAAGCACAAATCGGCCCGGATTAGAATGTGACTTTCGGCTGGACCATGGGCTCAGGTTAACGGCCTTGTCAGTGGTCTTGGTAGTGGTCCTGGCAATTCGCCGAGATCCCAGAACAGCCCGGCCATCACCGTCAAGGCCTCTTCGGTCAATGGCAGCAGGATGTGCTCATTGGGCGCATGCTGGGAGCAGCCGGGATAGGAGTGCGGGACCCAGATCGTCGGCAGGCCCAAAATCTCGGAAAACACGTCGTTCGGCAGCGAGCCGCCGAAATTCGGCAGCACTGCCGGCGCCTTGCCTGTGGTCTCCTCGACCGAATCCGCCGCCCATTTGATCCAGGGGCTGTCGAAATCGGTGCGCGAGGCGGCAAAGCTCTGCGCCGCCCGCACCTCGACCATGGGAAACCCCTTCTGGACCAGATGCGCGCGGATCGCCTCGATCAGCCCGTCGATCTTGGTGCCGACCACGAAACGCAGTTGCAGCACGGCATTGGCCTGGCCGGGAATGGCGTTCGCCGGCTTCTCGATGTTGCCAGCTGACATCGCCAGCACTTCCAGCGTGTTCCAGGCGTAAAGCCGTTCGGCCGCGGACAATCCCTCCTCGCCCCAGTTCTCGGCCAGTGTGGGCTCGTCCGCGGTCGGCACCACCTGCACGTCCGCCAGATAGCTGCGGATCTGGTTGGTGAGCCGTGGCGGCTTCAGGGCATCGAGCAGGAGACGGCCGTGGCCGTCGACCAGCGTCGAGATCGCGTTGACCAGGATGGTCGCGGGGTTGGCGAGCACGCCGCCCCAATTGCCGGAATGGTGGCCGCCGTCGCGCAGATTCACATCGAGATGGACGCGGATGCCGCCACGGCAGCCGAGAAAGAGCGTCGGCCGGTCAGCGGACAGGCGCGGCCCGTCGGAGGCCATGAACAGGTCGGCCTTGAGTGCGTCGCGATGGAGATCGCAGACCTTGCCGAGATCGGGCGAACCGATCTCCTCGCCCATCTCGATGATGAATTTGGCGTTGAAGCCGAGCTTGCCGCCGCGCGCGCCACGTACCGCACGGAGTGCCGCCATGTTGATGCTGTGCTGGCCCTTGTTGTCGGCGGTGCCCCGGCCGTAGAGGCGCGTCCCCGCAACCGCCGTGCGCCAGGGATCGCGCCCCTCGCGCCACTCCCCCTCCATGCCGTCGACGACGTCGCCATGGCCGTAGACCAGCACGGTTGGCGCGGACGCGCTCTCGTGATGCTCGGCGAACAGGAAGGGCGCCTTGCCGCTGGGGGATTCGACGATGCGGCTGGAAAAACCGAGCGCGGCGAAAGCCGGCTGCATCTCCTGCTCCAGATAGGCGCGCAGCTCGGCGCCGCGCGACGGATTCTGGCTCTCGGTCCGATACGCGACGCGGCGGTCGAGTTCAGCGAGGAACGCACCGGATTTGAAGTCGTCCCGCGCGCGGGCGATGGCATCGGCTCTGGTCATTGCTTTCGTTTTCAAGGTTTCGACGCGGGCGAACGTAGCGGGCTACATAGGCCGTCGAAAGTGGCGGGGGCTTGGACAGTTCTTGAAGTTTCTCTTGTAGTTCTCTTGGGATTTCGTTCTTGCTCGCTTGAGATTGGCTTGCCGAGCGCGGCGGCACCGCTGATTTTGACCTTGCCAACGCCCCGGCTCTCTATTCTTGGCCCTTGCCAAGGGCCAATTATATGCAAGAACTTCGCCAAGTTGGGGCGCACATCTATCATCCGAAGAACGCTCAGTACAGGGCGACGAGGGGACCAGCATGGCCAAAGAGATCAGGCTCAACGCCTTTGCGATGAATTGCGTCGCGCATCAGTCACCGGGCCTGTGGACCCATCCGCGAGACCGCACCGCCGACTATAACCGCCTGCCCTATTGGATTGATCTCGCCAGGACACTGGAGCGCGGCCGCTTCGACGGGCTGTTCCTGGCCGACGTGCTCGGGGTCTACGATGTCTATGGCAACAGCCCTGACGCAGCCTTGCGCAATGCAGCACAGACGCCGTCGAACGAACCGCTGCTGCTGCTGTCGGCGATGGCCGCAGTGACGCAAAATCTCGGTTTTGGCGTCACCAGCAATCTGTCATTCGAGCCGCCCTACCCGTTCGCACGGCGGATGTCGACGCTCGATCACCTCACCGAGGGGCGGATCGGCTGGAACGTCGTCACCGGCTATCTCGACAGCGCCGCGCGCGGCGCCGGCAAGGACAAGCAGACCGGACATGACGACCGCTACGACATCGCCGATGAATATATGGAAGTGGTTTACAAGCTCTGGGAAGGGAGCTGGGAGGACGATGCCGTGCTGCGCGACCGCAAGCGCGGCATCTTCACCGATCCCGCAAAGGTTCATCGCGTCAATCATGAGAGCGCGAACTACCGCATCAACAACACCATTCATCTCAGCGAGCCTTCGCCGCAGCGCACGCCGGTGCTGTACCAGGCCGGCACCTCGCCGCGCGGCCGGCAGTTCGCGGCCAGGCATGCCGAATGCGTCTTCATGTCGGGACCGTCGGCCAAGATCATTGCGCCGCGCGTCGCGGCGATCCGCCAGGAAGCCGCCGCGCTCGGCCGCAACCCGGCCGAGATCCTGATGTTCAACATGATGACGATCATCCTCGGCAACACGGAGGCCGAAGCGGCAGCGAAATACGCCGACTACCGGTCGCACATCAATCCGGAGGGCGCGCTTGCCCTGATGTCGGGATGGACCGGCATCGACTTCTCCGGCTATGAACTCGACCAGCAGGTTCGTCACGTCCAGAACGATGCCGGCCGCAGCGCGCTCGACAACGTCACCCGCGGCGATCCCGACCGCGTCTGGACCGTGCGCGACGTCATCGAGCATGTCGGCATCGGCGGCGCCGGCCCGATCGTGGTCGGCACGCCCGAGAGCGTCGCCGACAAGATCGAGGACTGGTTCGAGAAGACGGATGTGGACGGTTTCAACGTCGCGTTTGCGATCTCACCCGGCGATTTCGAGGATATTTCCGACATGCTGGTGCCGGAGCTGACCAAGCGCGGGCGGTACAAGAGCGAATATGCCAAAGGCACGCTGCGCGAAAAACTGTTCGGCGGCGGACGTGCACGGCTCGACGCACCGCATCCGGCGGCGGGGTATCGGGTGGGGAAGAAGGGGTAGACGGAAAGTCGCGTCACACCCAGGCTGTCGTCCCCGCGAACGCGCGCGTCCGCGGGACGACAGCGGGGCTAGACCTTCCCGTCCACCATCACCTCGATCAGCTTGGTGCCCGGCCGGCTGAACGCCGACGCCAGCGTCGCCTTCAATTCGCTGCCATCGCTGACCTTGATGGCCTCGCAGCCGAGCGCCTTCGCCACGCCGGCAAAATCCACGGGCGGATCGACGAAATCCATGCCGACGTAATTGTCGTCGCCATGAAAGGCGAGCAGGCGCTGCTTGATGATCCGGTAGCCGCCATTGTTGGCGATGACGACGTTGAGCGGCAGCTTGTGGTGCGCCGCGGTCCACAGCGACTGGATCGAGTACATCGCGCTGCCGTCGCCCGAGAAGCACACGACGGGCCGATCGGGATTGGCAATGCTGGCGCCGACCGACGCCGGCAGTCCCCAGCCGATCCCCCCCGAGGCAAGGCCATGATAGCCGTAGCGGTCGCGATGCGCCCGCAGCGCCGTGATCTGGCGGCTTGAGGTCAGGCCTTCATCGACCAGGATGGCATTTTCCGGCATGGCCTCGACCATTTGCAGCACCAGAAAATCCGGATCGATGGGCGTGCGGCCCGCGCTCTTGCCGATCTGCTCGACCAGCGCGGCCCGGCGCGCGGTCCAGTTCTTCGGCGCGAGCTCGGCGAGGTGCTGCTTGGCGCGTTGCGCCAATGCCTCGCCACCCATCTCCTTCAGCACCGGAATCAGCGCGCGGAGCGTTTCCTTCAAATCAGCCTTCAGCGCGATCTCGGCGCCGTAGTTCTTGGCGATCTCCCAATCGACGAGGCCGATCTGCACGATGCCGAGTCCGTCCGGCAGCGCATCGACCTCGCTGTAGACCGACATGCGCAGGGGATCACCGCCGAGCGCGATCAGCAGGTCGTAAGGCGCCAGCGTGTCGCGCGCGACCTTCTGCACGCGCGCCAGCGTGCCGACGAAGCTCGGGCTCTCCGAGAGGAAGTGCGAGCCATAGGGCGTCGAGGATTGGTAGGCGGCGGCCCCGAGCAATTCGGCGAGTTCGGCGGCTTCCTTGAGCGCGTTGCTCTTCACCACCTCGTCCATGGTGACGATGACGGGACGCTCGGCCTTCAGCAGCCGTGCGGCAAACGCCCTCAGCGCCTCGTCTGACGGCTTGACCCGCGCGTCGATGCGGGTGGAGCGGCCGAGATCGATGCCGGCTTCGCTGTTGAGGATGTCGCCGGGCAGCGAGATGAACACCGGCCCGGTCGGCGGCGTGGTCGCCACCTTGGCGGCACGGCGGACGATGCGCGGCAGGTCCTCCAGCCGTGTCACCTCGACCGCCCATTTCACCAACGGCTCGGCCATCCGCACCAACGGGCCATAGAGCACCGGCTCCATCAGGCCATGGCCCTGCTCCTGCTGGCCGGCGGTCAGGATCATCGGCGTGCCCGTGAACTGGGCGTTGTAGAGCGAGCCCATGGCGTTGCCGAGGCCGGGCGCAACGTGCACGTTGCAGGCGACCAGCTTGCCTGAGGCGCGGCTATAGCCATCGGCAATCGCCACCACCAGGCTCTCCTGCATTGCCATCACATAGGTGAGATCGGGATGGTCCTTCAGCGCATGCATGATCGGCAGCTCGGTGGTGCCGGGATTGCCGAACAGGTGCGTAACGCCTTCGTCCTTGAGCAGCGCGAGAAAGGCGGAGCGGCCGGTGATCTTGTTCTTCATGTTTCCTCCAGGGAGCGGACGTTGCCGCAAGGACGGGACGCATGATGGCCGAAGTGAGAGGGCGCGCGCAAGGAAGCGCGGTCATGGCTGCGTTGCGCGAGAGAGGCAAACTGCGCTCTCCTGTCCCGGACGCGGCGCAGCGCCATAGCGCGTCGAAGACGCGCGTGAACGCGCTTACGGCGGTGCGGCGCAGAGCCGGGACTCGGATTCGCGCCGGGCTCGCTGACGCATGGGTCCCGGCACCGCGCAGCAACGTTTCACGCTGCAGCGCGTCCGGGACACGAGAGCGAGCAAACGGGGCTACATCTCCTCGCGCCCCAGCTCGAACGGATCCTCGCCGCCCGCGCGTTTCTTCCTTTTCGAGCGCTGCCAGACCACGCCAGGAAATCCCTTCAACGGCACCAGCGGCTCGCCGGTATAGGCCCATTCCTGCAGTTCCTCGATCGCAATGTGATAGAGCGGCTGTCGGCCGGTGCGCTCCCTGAACAGGGCACGGGGAATGTTGACCATGTGCGGGCCGCGCGGACGCTCATAGGCGATCGGCGTGCCGCAATGCGAGCAGAAGCTGCGCGCGGTCTTCGTCGCCTTGTCCTCGTAGCGCGTGAGCGCCGTCTTGCCCGAGGTGATGCGAAACCGCTTCTTCCAGCTTCCGACATAGGTCGCGTAGGCCGCGCCATGGGCTCGGCGGCTGGCGGCGGAGTGGTCATGCCAGGCCCAGCGCGCGGGAACGTCGATCTCGAAGGCAATCTTGCCGCAGAGGCATTGGCCGGTGGCAATACCTGCGGCAGCTGCGGCTTTGGCCATAGGTGTTTCCTCATCGTCATTGCGGGCAGAACGAAACCATCCCGACTGCCTCCGCGGAAAGACTCTGGATTGCTTCGCTGCGCTCGCAATGACGGAGTTTGTGGTAACCGTCGCACAACAAATCAAGCCCGTCATTCCGGGGCGATGCGAAGCATCGAGCCCGGAATCCATCCCACTTCCAGGGATGCGGCCCGATCGATTCCAGGCTCGCGACTTCGTCGCGCCCCGGAACGACGAAGAGGTTACGCCGGCGTCAGCTCGTCATACACGGGATAATCCGTGTACCCCTTCTCCTCGCCGCCATAGAACGTCGCGCGGTTGTACGGCGTGATTGGATAATCGTGCTGAAGGCGGCGTGGCAGATCCGGGTTGGAGATGAAGATGCGGCCGAAGGCAATGATGTCGGCATGGCCGTCGGCGATCGCCGCGTTTGCGGTCTCTCCGGTGAAGCCGCCTGCGGTCATCAGAACGCCGCTGTAGAGCGGCCGAAACAGCGCCATCGCCGACGGCACGTTCTCCCAGTGAACGTCGGCGCGGCCGGCGCCGCTGGAACGCGGCTCGATGAAATGCAAATAAGCGAGACCAAGCTTGTCGAGCGCCTTCACGACGTGGGTGTAGAGCGGCATCGGATCAGGCTCGCCCGAATCATTGGCGATGCCGTGCGGCGACAGCCGGACGGCGACGCGGTTCGCACCCCAGACGTCGATCGCGGCCTGCGTGACCTCGAGCAGAAGACGCGCGCGGTTCTCGACCGAGCCGCCATATTGGTCGGTGCGCTGGTTGCTGCGCGACTGCAGGAACTGCTCGAGCAGATAACCGTTGGCGCCGTGGATCTCGACGCCATCGAAGCCGGCGGCGAGCGCGTTCTTCGCGCCTTGCCGGAACGCCTCGACGATGCCCTTGACCTCATCGGTCTCCAGCGCGCGCGGCGTCTCATAGTCCGAGATCTTGCCGTCGGCCGTCATCGCCTTCATCCCTTCCGCCTTGATCGGTATGGCGGAAGCCGAAACCGGCAGCGCACCGCCGTGGAAGGACGAATGCGAGACGCGGCCGACATGCCAGAGCTGGAGAAAGATGATGCCGCCCTTTGCGTGCACCGCGTCGACCACCTTGCGCCAGCCCGATATTTGCGCCTCCGAATAGATGCCGGGCGTCGCCGGATTGCCGCGGCCGTGCGAGAGCACCGGCGAGGCTTCGGCGATGATCAGGCCACCAGGCGTGGCGCGCTGGCCGTAATATTCGGCGTTTAGCGGCCGCGGCGAAAAGCTCTCGCGCTCGGCCCGCATGCGCGTCAACGGCGCCATCGCGACACGATGCGCAAGCTTGTACGGACCAACCTGCAACGGCTTGAACAACGCTTCGAATTTCATGAGGGCCCCGAATGTCTATGAAAGGATGCGGATCATATCGCGAGGGGCGGCCACCGGAAAAGGCGCCGCCCCTACGAATGCAGATATTCCCTCTCGCGGAACGCGAGAGGGCAGGTTTTACGCCGTCTTGATCCAGACGGCCTTCACGTTGAGATATTCCTCGACGTGCTGCTTGCCCGATTCGCGGCCGTAGCCGCTCATCTTGTAGCCGCCGAACGGCACGGCCGGATCCATCGCCTGGTAGCAGTTGACCCAGACCGAGCCGGCGCGCAGCGATTTCGCCACCGCATGGGCCTTGCTGACATCGCGCGTCCACAAGCCAGAGCCGAGGCCGAACGTGGTGTTGTTGGCGCGCTTGACCAGCTCGTCCATGTCCTTGAACGCGATCGCGGAGATGACGGGACCAAAAATCTCCTCCTGCGCGATGCGCATGTTGTCCTGGACGCCCGCGAACACCGTCGGTGAGACGAAGAAGCCCTTCGAGAGCGCGCCTTCGGTGACGCGTCCACCGCCGGCAAGCGCCTTCGCGCCTTCCTTCTGGCCGATGTCGAGATAGCCGGTGACACGTTCGAGCTGCTGCTCGGAGACCAGCGGGCCGATCTGCACGTTGGGGTCGAGGCCGTTGCCGACTTGCAGCTTCTTGCCGAACTCGGCAACGCGGCCGACGAATTCTTCATAGATCGACTGCTCGACGAACAGGCGCGTGCCGGCGCTACAGATCTGCCCCGAATTGGCGAACACCGCCATGGCCGCACCCGGCACAGCCGCATCGAGATCGGCATCCGCGAACACGATGTCCGGCGACTTGCCGCCGAGCTCGAGCGAGACGCGCTTCAAGTTGCCGGCCGAGGCGCGGATAATCGATTGGCCCGTGACGTGCGAGCCGGTGAACGCAACCTTGTCGACGTCATGATGCGAGGCGAGCGCGGCGCCGGCGGTCTCGCCATAGCCGGGCACGACGTTAATGACGCCGGGCGGAATGCCCGCTTCCATCGCCAGCTCGGCGATGCGCAGCGAGGTCAGCGGCGCTTCTTCGGCGGGCTTGAGCACCACGGTGCAGCCAGTCGCGATCGCCGGGCCGATCTTCCAGATCGTCGCGGTGAGCGGGCCGTTCCAGGGAATGATGGCGCCGACGACGCCGATCGGCTCCTTCAGCGTGTAGGAGAAGATCTCGCCCGGCAGCGAGTTCTCGATGGTCTCGCCATGGATGGCCGTGGTCTGGCCGGCATAATAGCGCAGCATGCCGACGGCGCGCAGGCGATAGGCGCGGGTGCGACTGAGAGGCGCGCCCATGTCGAGCGTGTCGAGCTGCGACAATTCGTCGAAATTCTTCTCGACGAGGTCGGCGAGCTTCAAGAGCAGGTTCTGCCGCTCGAACGGCTTGACCTTGCTCCACGGACCCTCGAAGGCGCGGCGGGCGGCCGCGACTGCGTGATCGATGTCTTCCTTGTCTCCTTCGGCGACGGTTGCGAGCAGCTCGCCGGTGGCGGGATTGCGGGTCTCGAAGCGCTTGCCCGAGGCTGCATCCACCCACTTCCCGTCGATCAGCATCTGCTTGTAGGACCCGTTCGCGAACGGATGGCGCGTGATCGGAATAGCCTGCGATACAGCCATGGCTGCACTCCCTGTCAGGTGATGGATTGGTTCGATCTGGGCGGGATCGTTGGGCCGAGGATACAGCCGTGCCGGATAGGCGTAAAGGCAGCGCGGAACGAAGGTCTCCCATGCCGACTTGTGCGGGGTCGCGCGCGTGCCATGTTATAGCTCGACCGACAGCCCACAATGGAGACGATCCATGCCACATCCCGCCATCGTCAAAGACAACGTTGCCGTGATCACAGGTGGCGCGTCCGGCATCGGATTTGCCGCCGCCACCGCCTTTGCGTGCGCTGGAATGAAGGTGTGTATCGCGGATGTCGACGAGACACGATTGGCAGAAGCTGCAACAAGACTGTCATCCGTCACGGCTGCCACAAACGTGATGACCTTGGCCGTGGATGTCGGCACGGTCGAGAGCGTGACGGAACTGGAGCGCGCCGTACGCAAGCGGTTTGGCGGCACCGACATCCTGATGAACAACGCCGGCATCCAGCCCGGAAGCACGTTGTTTGGCGAGCCCGACCATTGGCAGCGCATCATCGGTGTCAACATGTGGGGCGTCATCAACGGCTCGCGCATCTTCGCGCCCGGCATGATCGCGCGCGGCAAACCAGGCCTCATCATCAACACCGGTTCCAAGCAGGGCATCACCACGCCGCCGGGCGACCCCGCCTACAATGTCTCCAAGGCGGGCGTGAAGGCATTTACCGAAGCGCTCCAGCATGAGCTGCGCAACACGAAGGATTGCCACGTCGCAGCGCATCTGTTGATCCCGGGCTTCGTCTTCACCGGCCTGACCGCGAAGGGACGCACCGAGAAGCCGGCCGGCGCCTGGACGCCGGAGCAGACCGTGGATTTCATGCTGGCACGGCTGGAGGCCGGCGATTTCTACATTCTTTGTCCGGACAATGACGTGCCGCGCGCCCTCGATGAGAAGCGTATGCTCTGGGCCGCCGGCGACATCGTCGAAAACCGCCCGCCATTGTCGCGCTGGCACCCGGATTACGCGGATGCGTTCAAGAAGTTTGTGGAGAGAGGCTAGATCTTTCCCTCCTTCTCCCCTTGTGGAAGAAGGTGGCACCACGGCCTACAGCGTCTCTTGCTTATGCCCGCAGTTCTTGCACGCAAATTTGACCCGGGTCTGCCCCTTCTCCGCCTGCACCCGGTTCGGCGCGCCGCACTTGCCGCAGACGGCCTCGATGCGGGTCGTGCCCTGCTTCACGACGATGGTCTTCTTTTCCATCGATTCGCGGATCAGGCGTTCGGCCTCCTCGCGCAGGGATTGTTTCGACAAAGCTCGTCTCCGCCTCTGCAAAGCGCGAGAGCCATATCGCACCTGCATTCGAAGCACAATGCATGATGAGGATTGCAGCTCCGTCAACATCATGAGGAATGGTCGTAGACACGTTCTATCGAATGAAGCGGCTTCCGCCTGCGCGGTCGGAAAGCCTTTCTCCAGCCGCATCTCGCTCGCGCGCAGCATCGCCGTGTCGGGCTTGCCCTGTCGCATTCCGAGAGCGCAGGCGAAGACGCGATAGAACTAAGCTCCGTCATAGGCGACCAGCAGCAGATCGACACCGGCGTTGATCGCTTCCACTAGGGCGGCACCGGGATGGGGCTGACGGTCGCGCGTGCGGTGATGGCGAGCCATGGCGGCTCGATCAGGCTCAAGCCGACCGACGACGGCGTCGCCTTCGAGCTCCAATTCCCTGTAGCCTAGATCGCGAACACCCAGGCGGCGACGATGGTGGCGATGGTGACGAGACCAGCGATGGTCCAGCCGGCTGCATATTCCAGTTCAGGATGACCGGTCGCCCGCATGATCTCCACCGGATCGGCGGTATGCTTCTCTGCCATGACAGCCTCGCACGTTTCTTCCCGCGACATAGATAAGTCGCATCAGCCGCCATTAGGTTCCATCACGGAAATGCGAGAAATGACGCAGCCTGGTTTGTTCGCCGAATCGGAAGCGGGCCCCGCCGGCCTTCGCTATACGGACAATTTTATCGATCGCGCCGTCGAGCGGGACTTGATCGGCCGCATCGCAGCATTGCCGCTCCAGCGCTTCCAGTTCGGCGCCTTCGAGGGCAACCGCCGGGTGGCATCGTTCGGCTATCGCTATGACTACGCGCTGCAGCGGCTGACCGAGGCCGAGCCGATCCCGGACTGGCTGCTGCCGCTGGCGCGTCAGGGCGAGGCATGGGCGCGGCTGCCGGAGGGCAGCGTCCGGCAGGTGCTGTGCACCGAATATGAGGTCGGCGTGGGCATCGGCTGGCACCGCGACAAGCCGCACTTCAAGGAGATCCTGGGCCTGTCGCTCGGCTCGCCCTGCAAATTCCGCTTCCGCCGCCGCCACGGGGACAGATGGGAACGCCGCACGCTCGAAGCCCTGCCGCGCTCGCTGTACATGATGGATGGCGAGGCGCGGTCGCAATGGGAGCACAGCATTCCGCCGGTCGGGGCGCGCCGCTACTCCATCACCTTCCGGACGATGAAGCGGGCCTGACGGGCCGGCCCAACAAAAAATGCGAAAACAACCCCATGCACAGTAGGACGCCATTTCCGGTGCGGGGCAGGGTGGCGCCGGGCAAGGGCTTGACAGACCGGGACAAAATGGCCGCACCGCGCAATCGTCGCGCGGCCCGCGAACTTGTGGTCCAATCCGCGGCTGCTTGCCAGACTGAGGCCCACGCCACGCTGGCCGCCTGCCGGGCGAAGGTGCCGTGAATTCGCCTCAACATCAGCCAACTAATGAGGCGAATTGAAAAGACAGGCGAAATCGGCAAGCCAATATCGGTCCGCGAGGCCGGCATCACCATGAAGAATTACCTGGCATTTTTCCTGCTTCTGACCATGACCGCGGCTTCCGCACACGGAATTTTGCCGGCGCGGCTATCGCCGCCCACCGGGCTCGTCCAGGCGGGCCTCACCGACAACGACACGACCGCCGGCGGCACCGCGCGGCTGTGCGAGCAGGTGACCTTCTCGCGCGGTCTGCGCTATGGCGAGAGCGAGGCCAATGTGCTCGATGTCGCGACCAGCGCGACCAAGGCGGATACGCCGCGGCCTGTGCTGCTGTTCGTGGCCGGCGACACCTTTACCGGCGACCACACCGCGCCCGAGCTGTCGCGCCAGATCCAGGACCAGGCCATGTGCTTTGCCGCGCGCAACGACATGATCGGCGTCCGCGTCAACTATCGCCTGGCGCCGTCGGCGACCTGGCCGGCCGGCGCGTCCGACCTGGCGGCGGCGCTATCCTGGGTCCACGGCAATATCGACCTCTTCAACGGCGATGCCCGCGAAATCGTCGCGGTCGGCTACGGCGCCGGCGCCTTTCACGTCGCCACCCTGCTGGCCCATCCCGAACTCCAGACCGACCGCGCCGATGTCGCCGGCGTCGTGCTGGTGTCCGGGATCTACCGCGTCGGCAAGGACGCGAGCGACAGCGAGAAGGCCTATCTCGGCACTGACCCCACCCAGTACGACAAACGATCGGTCTTCCCCGGCATCCTCAATGTCGATGTGCCGATCGTGCTGGCCTGGGCCGCGGACGACTCCGCCGGCCTCGTGGCACAGGGCGAGACCCTGAAGAAGACGCTCTGCGGCGCCGGCCATTGTCCGCGCGCCGCACTCCTGCGCAGCCGCGACGGCATCGCGAGCGCTTTCGGCCTGGACGGCTCCGGCGACAGCCTCGCCGAACCGACGCTCCTGCTGGTGCATCAGCTCGAGGCACGCGGGCTGCCGTAGAGGGCGGCGGGCTCATTACTTCGACCGTTTGCCGGGCCACCCCTCTCCCCCGCCCTCCCCCGCAAGGGGGAAGGGAGCGCAGTATGCCGCGCGGCGAGAGCTGGGCTCAAAGCCCAAAGCGGCGCGGCTAGAGCCGAGTTGAAAAACTCAATGCAAGTTGCTCACTCCGACCCCAACCACACGCACAGGTACGTTCCCTCCCCCCTTGCGGGGGAGGGTTAGGGAGAGGGGTACCACACCGGGACTCTCTCGATCAGAAAACGACACACAATCGCCAGCCCTCAGGATGAGGGATCGAGCAGCCCGGTCAACACGCCTGCCGTTTCGTTCGGGCTGCCATGCGCCGCTTTGATGCGGGCCGGCCAGCCATACGATTGACAAACGCTTGACCTAGATCGAGCGGCCCTCGTGTTGGGGGCCAACGACAAGGTGTCGAGCATGCGCGTCACCTGCAGGCTGCTGTTCGTGTTGATCGCCGCCTTCGCCTCGCTCGGCGCGATGTCCCAGCAACGTGCCGAGCAACCGGCAAGCGACGAGGAAATCCGCATCGGCAATGTCATGCCCTATTCGGGACCGCTGTCGGAGTTCGGCGCCATCGGCCAGGCGGAGGCCGCCTATTTCGACATGATCAACGCGCGTGGCGGGATCAACGGTCGCAAGATCCGCTTCATCACGCGCGACGACAATTCCGATCCGGCGACTGCGCTGGAGCTCACGCGCAATCTGGTCGAGGGCGAGGACGTCCACCTGATGTTCGGCTCGTTCGGTACGCCCGGCAATCTTGCGACGCGCCGGTATCTGAACGAGAAGAAAGTCCCGCAGCTGTTCGTCGCCTCCGGCGACGAGGAGCTGAGCCAGGCCAAGGCGTTTCCCTGGACCATGGGCTGGCAGCCGTCGTTCAGGTCCGAGGGGCGCATCTACGCCAACTACATCCAGGCCTATTACCCCAGGAAGAAGATCGTGGTGCTCTGGCAGAACGACCAGTTCGGGCGCATGCTCTACAAGGGCATCCAGGAAGGCCTTGGCGATCTCAACCGGCACGTCCTCGTCGACATCGCCTTCGATATTGCCGATGAGCATCTCGAAGGACACGTCTCGATCCTCAAACGCGCGGGCGCCGACATCTTCGTCTTTCTCGGCGTGCCGTCGACAGCGTCCAAGGTGATCAAGCTGGCGGCGTCGCTCAATTGGCACCCTGTCATCATCGTCAACGATGCCTCCGCATCAATCGCCAATGCGATGGCGCCCGCGGGCCTGGAGAACTCGGCCGGCGTGATCTCGGCGGCGTTTCTGAAGGATCCGAGCGATCCCGCCTGGAAAGACGATCCGGCCATGAAGGACTGGTTCGCCTTCATGGACAAATATCATCGGGTCGAAAGCACCAACAACAGCGCCGCGGTCTATGGCTACGCCGCGGCCGAGGCGCTGACCCAGGTGCTGAAGCAATGCGGCAACGACTTCTCGCGCGAGAACATCATGCGTCAGGCGGCTTCGCTCAGGGGATATCACCCCTCCCTTGCGCTGCCCAAAATCCAGATGAACACCTCGTCCAGCAACTATCTGCCGATCAGACAGATGCGGCTCGTCCAGTTCGACGGCCGTTCCTGGCAGCCATTCGGCGAGGTGATCGAGACGGCCTTCACGGAAGGCGCGGCGCGGTGAGCTTCACGTCAGCGCGCCGTTGCGAACAGCAGCGCGACGACGGCTCCTACCATTTGCTGGGCCCCCCCTCTCCCCCGCCCTCCCCCGCAAGGGGGGAGGGAGCGCAGCGGGATGCGCCGTTACACTGTGCCTCGCTGCGCCATGGCAATGATGAGAACGAGCTCGCGCCACAACAAAGGTATGTTCCCTCCCCCCTTGCGGGGGAGGGTTAGGGAGAGGGTGCCGCACGGGGACTCTCGCGATCGAAACGAACGCTACACGCGGCCGCCCCCCTCACGCCGGCTTGAGCGAGGCCAGCGCGTTCTCCAGCAGCGAGCGCACGCGTGCGGCATCGCCTGATTTCACCACGGCGGGATCGAGATAGAGTTCGAGGCCCGGCGCACGCTCGGTGATGATGCCGCTGTTCTCCGCCGCCTCGTTCAGCGCGTCCACGGAATAGGGAATGACCTCCCGGCTGATGCCCTTCATGGTGATCGCCGGCAGCGCATGGGCGCGGACGATGTCGCTGACGAGCGCGAAGGTCTCGTAGCTCAGCACGATGCCGCCGGGCTCGGCGATCGATTGCAGGCGCGCGGCGAGGTTCGCCTCCGCACCGATGATGGTGTAGTCCATGCGGTCCGTGCTGCCGAAATTGCCGACATTGCAATAGCCCGAGTTGATGCCCATGCGCGAGCGGAACGGCTGCTCGATGCCGGAGGCGCGCCATTTCCCGTTGAGCTCGGCGAGGCGCTGCTGCATGCGCCAGGCCATCCGGAGGCAGGCCTGCGCATCGGCGCGGTCGCCTTTGGTCTCGGGGTCGCCGAAGAAGATCAGCATGGCATCGCCGATGAACTTGTCGATGGTGCCGCCATATTCGTGGGCGATTGCCGACATCTCGGTGAAATATTCGTTGAGGAGCTGGGTCAGTTGCTCCGGCTGCAGCCGCTCGGCGGTCGCGGTGAAGTTCTGGATGTCGGAGAAGAAGATGGTGAGCTTCTTGCGCTCGGTGTGGATGGTGACGTCCTTCTGGCCGGAGAAGATGCTCTTGTAGACCTGGGGCGGGATGTAGCGCGAGATCTTCATCGAGAGCGAGGCGAGGAAGTCGTTGGCGGATTCGAGCTCCTTGTTCATGCCCTTGATGCGGCGCGCCTGACGGCGCTGGAGCGAGAGGAACGACAGGCCGCTGCCGGCGGCGATCAGGAAATAAGCCAGCAGGAACTTGAACGAGAAGATGTTGGCGGCGATCGGCTGGGCGATGATCACCTCCTGGATGCCGCGGACATCCCCCACCTTCCAGTCCGTCTTCGGGCTTTCGGGGTGGCTGTTGTGACAGCTCACGCAGGCCGGCCCCATGGTGACGGGGGCGACCAGGCGGACCTTGTCGTTGAACAGCGAGGTCTCGGTCTCCACGATCTTCTGCTCGGGGTCCTTCCGGAGCGCATCGAGCGCGTCCTTCTCGAACTTGTCGAGCTGGTGCGGGGCACGGTTCTGGAACGGGAAGTCCGAGACGAAGCGGTAGGTGATGTTCTCCTGCTGCGCGCCGATCACCCGGCCGAGCTCGAGCGAGAGGGTCGCCGGAATCGGGATCGCGCCGGGGATGGATTCGTAATTGTGCACGACCTTCGTGGTGCCATCACGGTTGGCCAGCACGCGCCCGACCACGTTGGAGGCGTAATAGCTGCGGACGCTCGATATCACGGAGTTGAGATCGGCAGCCTGCCGGCGCAGCGCCGTCTTGCTGAGCTCGGTCAGGTCCAGCCACACCGCCAGCGGCAGGGCGAGCAGCAGGAAGGCGATCACGGCGCCCGTGAGAATACCGCTCTTGCGCTGATCTTCGGCGATCTCTTGTTTCACTCTGTGGCTCCGCTGTGTGCGATTTTGCGCAAACCCGTCGGGATCTGTGGCAAGGAATGCGGGCACAGAGCCAACAATTGCAGGCCCGCGCAACCCCATTTTATGGTGGTCGGGCCAAACGCCTTTTCGTTTCATCACGGATGTTTAAGATCAGCCCCGTCTGCATCCGCTCCGCCGGGAGATCCCATGACCGAAATCATTCGCATCAAACGCTTCCACGCGCGCCCCGTCATCGTGCCGATGAACCTGCCGCTCCAGACCTCGACCGGGGCGGTCGCCAAAGCGCCGCTGGTGCTGATCGACTGCGAGACTGACCAGGGCGCGATGGGGCACGCCTATCTGTTCTCGATCACGCCCTCGGCCTTGAAGCCGCTGACGGCGATGGTCACGGAAATGTCAGACCTGCTCGCCGGCGACGAGCTGCTGCCGTTCGAGATCGAGCGCAAGCTGAGCCAGCGCTTCACGCTGCTCGGCCTTGCCGGTCTGCAACGGCTGGCGCAATCCGGCATCGATATGGCGGCCTGGGACGCGCTGGCCCGCACACGCGGCCTGCCGCTGGCCCGCCTGCTCGGCGGCGCGCCGAAGCCGGTCAGGGCCTACAATTCGAAGGGGCTCGGCATCATGCCGGCGGGCGCCGCGGTCGAGGAAGCCCATAAGCTGCTGGCTGAAGGATTTCAGGCCGCCAAAATCCGCGTCGGCCGGCCCGATGCGCGAGAGGATCTCGCAGTCGTGCGCGCGGTGCGCAAGGCCGTCGGCGATCAGGTCACGCTGATGTGCGACTACAACCAGGCACTGACGGTGACAGAGGCGATCCGTCGCGGCGAGATGCTCGACGACGAGGGCCTCGTCTGGATCGAGGAGCCGATCCGCCATGACGATTATGCCGGCTGCGCCCGCATTGCCGACGCGCTGCGGACACCGGTCCAGATCGGCGAGAATTTTGACAGCGCCTTCTCGATGCAGTCCGCGCTTTCGGCCGAGGCGTGCGACTACGTGATGCCCGACGTCCAGCGCATCGGCGGCGTCACCGGCTGGCTCCGCGCCGCTTCGCTGGCGCACGCCGCCGGCATCGAGATGTCGACGCACCTGTTCTCAGAGGTCAGCGCGCACCTGCTCTGCGTCACGCCGACGGCGCATTGGCTGGAATATGTCGACTGGGCCGACGCGGTTCTGGCAACGCGGTTGCATATCGAGGATGGCTTTGCGCTGCCGAACGAGGAACCGGGCAACGGCATCGAATGGGATGAAGCGGCGATCGCCAAGTATCTCGTTGGTTGAAAGCGCGCCCGCTACCCCGACGTCGTCATCGCGAGGAGCTCTTCCGACGAAGCAATCCAGAATGCCACCGCGGAACGATCCTGGATTGCATCGCAGAGACCGTCATCGGCCCCTTGGTTTTGCAATGACGGAGTGAAGGTAACATGCGCGTTGCGCGGGGACGGCAAGCGGACCAACGATGCCGCCGCTTGCGCCAGCAGCCGTTCATCCGGAAGCGGTGAGCAGCGCGACAAGCGGCTCAGATGAACTGAAGCAGGAGGATTCAAGTCAGCTCACTTCAGCGAAATCGTGATCGCGCTGAGGTTGGCGGCCATCTCCAACCCGGCCTTGGGGCCTTGCAGGACCATTACGACGCCGTTGTCGTTTCGTAGATGGACTCCGCCCACGCCGCCGACGAGAGCGCCGCCACCGCCAACCGAACTATAGGTGCCGGCGAAGTCGCGGACGTCTCTGATCCCGGACGCCCAGCCTTCCAGGCGGCCGGCAGTCGCGCCGGCCGTGATTCCGAGGCTTATTCCTGTGACGCGGAAGGGATAGCTACGGCCGCGATAGCTCAATACACCACTTCCAGCGCCGCCTCCCACCAGCAGGCCCGCCTTCACGATCTTGACCCGGACATGGCCGGCAGCTTGCGCAAGCGAGGGAGCGGCCGGAACGGTGACGGCGAATAGCGCGATCGCGGCAAGCTGTCCGATCGACCGCAGCGTGGTGCCCATCATCTCACGGCTTCGCAGCATCGACTTTCTTCCAGGTCTGGTCGGGATCAAACAGCGTGAGGCGCCTGGCCACGAAGTCCGTGCGCTTGCCCAGGTCCTTCTGGTAGACAACCCCGGCATGGTTGACCAGGAAGGTCATCACGCCGGAATTGCCGTACTCGGCCGGCCAGGCGATCAGCGCGAAGCCGCCGATCATCTTGCCTTTCACGACATAGTTCATGGCGCCGCCCGGGGCATCGGGTCCCTGTCCCCTGAGGATCCGGAAGTAATAGCCATGATAGGGCGTCATTCCCTCACCGGCTTTGTAGCCCTCACTCGAGGCTTGCGCCGCCAGTGGGCCGAGCGGGCTCGGATCGCTGTCGTCACGCCAGAACAGCCCATCCTTCTTGCCGGGCGACGAGACGATGCGCTGCGCGTAGACGCCTACACCCTCGCCGCGGTCCTTGTCCGCATATTCGTTCTGCGCATCGACGAAAGCGAGCGCGGTCTGGATCGCGTCAAGTTCGTTGCGCCCGATGCGACGACGAAGCACTTCGATGCGCCCCGCGTCGGTATCGAACTCCCAGCCCGTCCTGGTGTTGACCAGCGGAATCGGGAACGGGAATTCATCCGGTCCCAGCACCAGGGTCGCGCTCTTGTTGCCCTGCGCCTTGATGCCGTGCTTGGCGTCATACATCGAGGTGAACCGCAGGCGGATATCGTTGTCTGCGATCTCGTCGCCCGAGGACACGATATCGTCAGCGGCCCTGCCCAGCACTTTCAATATGTCGTCCGGTCCGCTCTTGACCGCGACTGCGAGCGCTGCGGCCGCGTCCTCCGGCGTCTTGTAGGATTGCTGCGCCTGAGCCGCGGAGCCAACAAGCGCCAGCGCCATGATGCCCGGGAATACCGTACGGCGAAACGATTTCAGCCCGATCATGGCAGCACCTCCGCAGGGAGCTTCGCGCCGTCAGCGAGCCAATCCCGGTAGGTGCGGAATGTCAGCCCGAGCTTGTGATAATAGACGCGCAGATAACCATCACGGCCACGGGTCACAGCGCCCGGCATCACCTGCTCGACCTCCTGCGCCATCACGCCGACATAGGCCCTGTCGCTGCCGAGATAGCTGAAACGATAGTAACCGAGGCCGTTGGCGAGACGACCGAGCAGCACGATGTCGTGCTTCAGCGTGACATCCGAGCGCCGGCCGCCGCCACCTCCGCGGCCGCCTCCACCAAAGCCGCCGCCACCACGCGCCGCCATTCCGCCGCCACCACCTCGGCCGCCCATGCTCGGGCCGCCGCCGCCACGCGGCATGCTCGCCATGCTTGACCTGCCGCGCGCGGATGCCGCGGCCGCCGATCGGCCGGACGAGACGTTCATCGCGCCACCGCGATTGCCGCCACCGCTGCGGTTGGCTGCACCGCCGCTGCGGCTCGCAGCCTTGGCGCGGTCGCCGCCACCCTTTGCAGCGGCCTTGGCCCGATCGCCGCCGCCCTTGGCGCGATCCCCGGCACCGGCACGGTCGCCGCCGCCAGGCCGATCGCCACGACCGCCGGCGCGGTCACCCGCGCGATCTCCGGCCCGGTCGCCAGCACGATCACCCGGACCGCCACGGTCACCAGCACGGTCGCCTGCGCGATCTCCCGCCCGGTCTCCTGCGCCCTGATTGGGACGCAGCACCTGGTTGCCGTCACGGCCACGGAAGTCCATCCGGTCCGATGCGCCCGCCTTCAGATTGTTGTTGCCGAAGCGCTGCTGAACGTTGGTGTTGCTGTATCGAACGCCCTGGCGATGCGCGGGATTGTGCTGCCAGCCATTGCCGATGTTCGTGGTCCGATGATTGACGTAGACGTTGCGATTGCCCCAGTTGCAGCCGCCGCCCCAGTAATTGCCCCAGCGCCCGATCGCCCAGGCCGTGCCGAATGCGATGCCGGCCGCAACCACTCCCGCACCGATATAGGACGGATAGCCCCAATAGTAAGGCGGATATTCCGCATAGGGCCAGCTGCCGTAGACGGTCGCCGGATCATAGTACGGCACGTACATCGCTGCGGGATCGGCCTGCTGGATCACGACGACCTGCTTGCCTTCCTGAGACTGGATGCTGACCTTCTGCTGCTTGGTGGTGACCAGCTTCTTGTTGTCATAGGCCTTGGTGCGCAGGCGCTGGATCGCATCCATCACATCGGGCTGCTGCGCGAGAAAGGCGTCGCCGAGCTTCTTGGTCCAATCGAGCTGGTCGCTCATCATGGTCAGTACGTCGGCAGTGCTGGCCAGCGCCTTGACGCTATCGTCCCAGCCCTGCTTGTCCACCTCCGCCTTCAGCGCATCGCCCTTGAGGCTCTTGCGCTCTTTCAGCCAGCGGTCGGCCTGCACGATCTCCAGCGGATAGGTCGAGGCAGCCAGCACGTTCGCAAGCAGTTCGTCGGGATAGAGGGCGATCGGCGCGACCAGGGCCTCCAGTTGTTCGGGCTTCAGAAGCTCGGCCGTCGGCGCAGCCGCCGGCTGCGCCTGCGGGGCGGCGACCGTCTTTTCGGTCGTCTGGGCCCACGCGCAAACGGGCGTTGCCAGCAACAGCGCAAGCACGACTAGACTCTTGCTGCGGCGGAACATCGCATCCTCCATCTCAGTCCTGTCGGGACCATGAGACCGAGAGCGGTACGTTCATTGACAAAAATCAACGAAACGAGCGCGTCGCCTGCTGCAACGCGGGATGCTAGCCCGCGAGCGGCAGTCGAACGGTGAACAGTGCACCGCCAAACGGCTGGTTCTCCGCGGAAATCGTGCCGTGGTGCGCCTCGACGATGGTCCGGACGATCGCCAGCCCCATCCCCATGCCCTCCGGCTTCGTTGTGAAGAACGGATCGAAGATGGTCTTGAGATCGGCGACCGCGATCCCAGGTCCCGTGTCTCCAACGCGAATTTCCGCGTGATTGGCAGAGCGGCTCATGATCACGCTGACCTCACGCTTGTCCGTCTGAACCTCCGAAATCGCGTCCAACGCGTTGAGGATGAGATTGAGCATGACCTGCTGCAGTTGAATGGGATCTCCCTTGACGTGCAAGTCGGTGTCGGGCGGCGCATAGAAGCTCAGCTGGATGTTGCGTCCCGCTGCAAGGTCGCGGACGAACCCCATCACCTCGCGCACGGCCACGCTCAGATCGATATCCCTTAGCTCGAACGGCGCCTTCCTGAGCATGCTCCGCAAGCGGCGGATGACCTCGCTTGCGCGCTGGTCGTCACGCCTGATATCGGCGAGGATCTCGCGCATTTCGCGAAGATCGGGCGAGGCCCCCTTCAGCATCAGTTCCGCCGTCTCGGCATTGGTCAGAATTGAACCGAGCGGCTGATTCAGCTCATGAGCGATCGACGCCGTCAGTTCGCCGACGGCCGAGTAGCGGTTGACGTGCGCAAGTTCGGCCAATCGCTGGCGGGATTCGACCTCGGCAAGGCGCCGGGCCCTGCGTTCGTGAAGCAGACCGCTGATCAATCCCGTCTGGATGAGGATCACCGCTGCGACGAGCGCCACTTGCCAACGGTGTTTTTCCCAGATGCTCGGCTCGCGAAACACGACTTCGCTGCCTTGCTGCAGGTTGCTCTCGCTGATGCCCCACCGTTGCAGTTCGCGCCAGTCGTATTTGGGCGCCGCATATGCGATCGGCTCCATCTTGACGTCTGCGGGCTTCTCGCCACCGAGAATTCGGATCGCCGCACCGGCGGTTTTTTCACCCAGTTCGGCTACAGAATGCATGGGACCGCCGACGATGCCGTGTCCAAAGAAGGACTCTTCAAAACAGAAGATCGGAGCGTTCGCGACGGCACTCAGACGACGCAGCGCGCTCTCGCCATCATGAACGACGCCCGCCGCGTCGACCGACATCAATCCCCAGAACAAGGCTGTATCGGGCGGAAGAGCCGAGGCCCGCTTCAATATCTCGTCGAATGGCAGATCATTGTACCAGACGAAGGCAACACGGCTTTCGAGCGGCTTGACATCCTTCTTGACCTCGTCGAGCCAGAATTTCTCCAGCGTCGACGTCCCGATGACGAGAGCGATCGTCCGCGTCTCCGGCAGCACCTGAAGGACGTTGCTGAAGGCGGTGACAAAATCGTTGCGGACCGAAACCACCGTATCCTTCTCGGTCAGTCTCGCCCGGTCGATCAGCCGTTCTTCCACCGTCGTGAGAACCATCGGCGCCTTCGGAAACAGGTCCGACCGATGCCTCTGCACGAAGCCTGCGGCAGGTCCTCCGACGCTCATGATAATGTCGGGCGGACGGCCCTGATAGATCGAGCGAAGATATTCGACGAAGGGTCCTTCGGGGCCGGGCGTGGTAAACCGCGCAGTCAGGAGCGTGTGCTCCTGAATATCAAGCGGCCACGGCGAGCGCTGCTGAAGCTTTAGCTTGATGCTGCGCGCGTACTCGCTCCAGGGCAGGAAGTCCCGGCCGAACGAATGCAGCAGCAGCACACGCTTCGGTTCGCGGCGGTCGACGTCGCGCTGCTCGGCAGCAGCTACCTGTCCGAGCTGAAGGTTCAACCACCAAAGGACCACTCCGAGCCACAGCAGCGTAGCCGCAACGTCTCGCGGCTTGATCGACGCAATGGAATTGCGCCCGCTCATGCTTCTCTCCGGCGGTCTCGTCCAAACGGCCCCATCACAGCACAATCTGAGCGCGACCGCACCAGTCGCTGTGGCGCAATTCTTCTTTGCACGGCCTTATCGCATTGGGCAGCGGTTGTACCTGATCTCCATGTCCTCCATGCCTGGAAAGAGGCGGGCGATGCTGTTCGCGTCCAGGGCCTTCACACTGAACTGAACGCTGGATAGCATGATGTCGGTGGCGCAGGTCGCGATCAGATTGACGTTCGTGCCGACGTCCCTTCTGACCTTGACCTTGCAGCGCGCGGACTTGCCGATGAGCTGATCGCCATCGACGATGAAACCGCCGCCATAGACCTCGGACATCTCGGTAAAGCCAAGTTTATCTCCTTCGCGGGTGAACACCTTGTCGCACTGATCGGCGCTCGTGGCCCAGGCACCGTTCAGGTCGACCGCACCGGCGCGCCCGTTCATTGCAAGGATCGCGCTTAACGAAAGCGCGACCGCGGCAGGCGATTTCCAACTCCCAGACATGCATCGTTTCCTTCCAGTCAGTTCGTTTCGGATCAATGGCCACCGCTGAAGATCAGGGTCTTGAACGGCAGCAACAGCGCCTGGATGCGCAACAAGAGCGCATGGACGAATCCGATCGCGTCGATGGCATGGAGGACGATCCGCCGGCCGGTCGACGTCTTGGGATCGACGATCGCTTCGTGGTTGCTGGTGTAGGCATTCACGATGCAGGTGCTGCCGGCCGTGACGCCGTCAAGGCCGCCTTTGTAGAGCGGCTCGAGCAACACCAGAATTGTCCCTGGCTTTGCGAGGTTCTGCGCCTCAATGAGCTGTTCGCCGGCCCGAAACTGGCCGGCCGCGATGTAGTCCTGCACAGCGGTCACGACCAGAGGAATCACAGCCCATGGCCTGGAAACGCAGGTTGCCTCGGCAACCATGCCCTCCTTCATCACGCCTGCTTCGATCTGGCCGAAGCCGGCCTGCAGCCGTTCTCGGCCGGCGCCGTCAGGAATCAGAATTCCCGCGGGCCGCATCAGCTGGTTGACGACGTCTCCGGTTCGAACGAGAAATTGCTCGACGCGTCCGTCGACGCCTGCACGCACGAAGGTCTTGTCGAGCTCGACTTGCGCCTCGGCCAGCGAGGCCTCCGCACTCGCCTTCTGCGCCGGCAGCAGCGTCGACACCTGCAAGCTCGCTGCTTCCTTCGCGGCGGTCGCGGCGTCGACGCCGGCCTGACGCTGGTCGACCAGGACCTGAAGCTTCTCGATATCACGCTGCGGCACGATCCCGGGATTGCGACGTTGCAGCTCAGTCTTGACTTCGAGTTCGTCCTTGGCCTGCTGGTAGTTGGCCCTGGCTTCCTGAATTTGCGCCTCGGCCTTGACGACATCGGCCCTCGCCGACGCCATTGAAGCATCGACCTCGGCGACCTTGCGCTTAGCCGTTTCAAGCGCCGCCGTCTGTTTCGAATTGTCCAGCCGGAAGAGGATGTCGCCCTTCTTCACGGCCTGGCTGTAGCCGACATTGACCTCGGCGACACGGCCCGATCCCTCGGGCAGGATCGGGACTGTTCGAAACAGCAACGCCGCATTGGAAGTCGCCGGATGAAAGAAGAAGACGCTGGTGATCAGACCCACGGTCAGCATCAGACAGCCGGTGATACCCCAGCGAAGCTCGTACCACACGGAAAAGAGCGTGATCTCCTTGCCGAACCGTTTGCCCTGGGCAAAGCGCCGGTAGAGATAGTCCGGAAGGATGGTCAGCAACGAGCAGATGATGAGCTCAAGCATGGCTACGCACCTTATGGTCGGTCTCAACCTCCGGTTCGTTCAGACTGATCGCTGCTGGAGCCGCCACCGCACCTGGTTGCGATACTTCGTTTGCAGGATTCGGTGACGTGCCGTCTGCGATCTTCTCCACCGATCCGGCAATGCTTCGTAGCGGCGTTCCGAAGTCCGGCAGCTCGATCAGCGCAAGGACCAAGGCCGCGATCCAGTACAGATGCTCGTGTGTGAACAGAGCGAGAAGTCCCAGCACGGCCACGATCTCGAATTGCAGCTTCTGGGTCTTGTGAGCCATCCGCTCGGGCAGGCTGTGCAGATGCCAATACAATAGACCCACCGCGAAAACGGCCGCGATCAGGATGATTCCCGTCACGATCATCAGCACGTCTGTTTCGCCAGGCGCGGTGATGTAGAATGGCAAATGGTGCGGTGCCATCGGATGAAGCTGCTCGCTCAACGCGCCCTCCTGATCGGGGACCTAGCCGCCGTGGCTTCTATCTTACTCTGGCGACCCCGGTTTTGCTTTGCTTGATTTGAATCAACGGAATGACGGCCGCCCGACCTAGCCTTGCCCGAGCACTGAAACATAGCAGGAGGCATCGGCAATGTCCGCCAATCTCGACACCCTGATCCCCAATGCCAACCAGATCCGCAAGGAAGCGGCCCTCAAGGAAGCCGAAAAGGCGGAGGAATATGCCCGGCTCGCCGCTGCGGCGGAGGATGAAAAGCGTGCCTTGATCGAGCGGCTGAGCAAACCGTCCGGCAAGACCGAGGAAGAGAAGATCCAGCTTGCCGCGTCTATCATTCAGCGTGCGGTGCGCAACGGGCTGACCGAGGTTCAGGTCTATCGCTTTCCCAATACGCTGTGCACCGACAAGGGTCGCGCCATCAACCAGCAGGAAGCGGGCTGGGAGAAGACGCTGACCGGCATTCCGAAGGAAATCTTCCAGCTCTGGACCGACTATCTGAAGCCGCGCGGCTATCGCATCAGCTACCAGATCATCGATTTTCCCGGCGGCATGCCGGGCGACATCGGCGTCACGATTTCGTGGGGCGATTGAGTGCTGATCCGCGCGGATCCGATCCGACAAAGCGAAAGGCAGAGCATGGCAAAGGACGAGGCTGGGGCGCGGATGAAGCGCAAGACCTACGAAAAGGAGCTGGAGAAGCTCCAGGTCCAGCTTTGCCATCTCCAGGAATGGGTGAAAGAGAAGAAGCTGCGCGTCGTGGTGTTCTTCGAAGGCCGCGATGCCGCGGGCAAGGGCGGCACCATAAAGGCGATCACCGAGAAGGTCAGCCCACGCGTGTTCCGCGTGGTCGCCCTTCCCGCGCCGTCCGACCGCGAGAAGTCGCAGCTCTACATCCAGCGCTACATGCAGCACTTCCCGGCCGGCGGCGAAGTCGTGATCTTCGACCGGAGCTGGTACAACCGCGCCGGCGTGGAATACGTCATGGGCTTCTGCTCACCCGCCCAGCACCAGCGCTTTCTCGAGCTCTGCCCGAGTATGGAGAGACATCTGATCGAGAGCGGCATCATTTTGGTCAAGATCTGGCTCGAAGTCGGGATGGAAGAGCAGGAGCGGCGCTTCAAAGCCAGGATCGACGATCCCCTCCGGCAATGGAAGCTGAGCCCGATGGACACCGAGTCCTACCGGCGCTGGTATGATTATTCCAAGGCGCGGGACATTATGTTCAAGGCGACCAGCTCGCAGCATGCCCCTTGGGTGATCGTCCGCTCCGACGACAAGCGGCGGGCGCGCCTGAACTGCATCGCCCATCTCCTGGACTCGATCCCGTACAAGCGTATCAAGAAGGATAAGGTCAAGCTGCCGCTGCGCTCCAACAAAGGGCGCTACAACGACCAGGCGAGCCTGCGTGGCATGAAGTTCGTCGAAGAACGCTACTGACCCGCCCATGAAGAATAGGCCGCGCTGAGCGCGGCCTATTCTCGTTCATGATGCCGTTTATTTTAGTTTGATCGTGACCCCTCCGACGGCCGCCGACACTTCGGCGCCCACCTTCGGCCCGCTAAGCTGCAGGATCACGCCGTTCGCGTTTTGCAACTGAACCGCTCCCGCACCTGCCGCAACAGCACCGCCGGCCCCGCCCACCGCGTAGGAACCTTCGATCGACGCCGGGCCGCGCAAGTTCAACGCACGCCCGACGAACTTGGTCGTCGAGGCGCCCACGGTCAAACCGACGCTCATGCCGGATACGGTGAACGGATAATTCTTGCCGCGCAGGTGCAGCACGCCCTCGCCGCCTCCCACACCGACGATGAAGCCGCCTTTGGTGAAGACCACGGCGACCTGGCCGGTCTCGGCCCGCGACGTCGCGCTGAAGCTTGCGACACCGAGGAGCAAAGCAGCAATAGCAACGAGTTTCTTCATGATTTTCCCCTGAATTTGGCTCCCTATTGAGCCAGAAGCATTGCGAAGTAGCCGAACACGGTGAGCAGGATGCCCGAAACGGCGTAGCCGACCGGAAAACCGATCCAGGGCACTGAACTCTGGATCTCCACTGCGGCCTCACGGCAAGGACCGGAGTGCGAGCGCGCACCGGCCACACCGCCCATCAATACGGCCGGATTGATCTTGAACACGTGATAGCCGATCGCCCAGACGATGAAGGGCGGGATCGTGCAGGCGATGAAGCCGACGATGAAGATCTTCAGCGCGACCGCACCGGTGAGCTGAGCCAGTAGACCTGCGCCGGCATTGACACCGACGATGGCGACGAACACCACGAGACCCAGATCCTCCAGCACGTTGCGCGCCGCGTTCGGCGTATTGCCGAAGAAGCGCAGCCGCGACACGATCGAGGAGACGATCACGCCCGACAGCAACAGGCCGCCGGCGTTGCCGAGACCAACCTTGGCGCCGAATGCCGGGAACTCCACCATGCCGATCAGGAAGCCGATGATCATACCGACCGACAGGGTCAGCAGGTCGGTCGACGTGTTGGTCCTGGCAATACGACCCCACATCTCACCGAGCTCGTTGACGGCGGACTTCAGGCCGACCACCGAGACGATGTCCATTCGCTCCAGCTTGGTCTTCAGACCGGCCGGAATCTGCACGCCGCCGCGCTCGACCTTGGTGACCTGCAACTGGCCGGCGATCGCCGTGTCACGGAAGGACTCGAACGTGCGTCCCACCATGTCCTTGTTGGTGACGAGGATGTCCGCCTGGTCCATGGGAACGCCGAGCGTCTTGGCGTCGGCGACCTCGGGACCGATCAGGCCCATCTTGTCGGTGAGATGCTCGGTCGAGCCGCCAAGAGCGACGATGTCTCCCTTTTGCAGCACAAGATCGGGATCGGCACCTTGCGGCTCGCCGTTCCGTCCCACGTTGACGATCCGGTATTCCGGGTTCATGGCGCGGAATTTGGCGATGCTGATGCCGACGATGGCGGGGTTATCCACCCGATAGGCGCGCAGGCCGAACTGGCGATAGCCGGTGAGGCCGCCGCCTTCGAGATCCTTGACGCCGAACTCCTGCTCATACTGCCTTGCTGCCGCCTTGGCGTCGACACCCCACCAGCGCGGCAGATATTTGCAGATCAGGATGATGCCCACGGTGCCCCAGATGTAGGTGATGCCGTAGGACAGCGCGATCATGCCGGAGGCGTCCTCGGGCTTCATGCCCGCAGGCAGCTTGACGACGCCGGAGGTGATGGCCTGCTCGGCCGAGCCGATGGCGGCCGACATGGTCTGCGATCCCGCCAGCATGCCGCCGGCCGCACCGGTCGGGAGCGCGAACAGCTTTGCTCCGATCACCACCAGCGCAAGGCCGAGCACGCTCGATACGACGGCGAGAATGCAGAACTTGAGGCCGTCGCCTTTCAGGCTGTTGATGAAGGAGGGGCCGACGCGCAAGCCAACACCGTACATGAAGAGGTAGTAAAAGAGACTCTTGACGAAATTGTTCAGTTCGAGCTTCACGCCGTAGGTGGAAGCCCACACCGACAGGCCCGCACCCACCACGATGGCGCCGGCGACCATGCCGAGACCATAGCCCTTGATGCTGGCCCGACCGATATAGACGGCGAGGCCAACGACGAAGAACAGCAGCAGATATGGGTACTGCTGAAGGAACGTGAAAAAGCCCTGCATGTCCCGATCCCCTCTAAGATGCGGCCTTGAGCTTCGGCGCGGCCGCAGGCTTGGGCCTGCCGATCTTCGCCAACGCCTCCGTACGCACGAGCTTCAGGCCTTCCTTGGCGTCGTAGCCGTGGATCTCCTTCACATCGAGCTTGCGCATGAAGTCGATGGTCTCCTGGGTAATGACCTGGCCCGGCACCATGATCGGGAAGCCAGGTGGATACGGGATGACGAAGTTCGCCGAGACGAGCTCGGGTCCCGCTTTCAGCCGCCGGTCGATCTCGGGATCGTTGAGGCGGATGTGCTCGCAACCTGCAACGTCATAAGCGGCATAGAAACCGGTGCGGATGTCGCCTTCGTTGGTCTTCGCTCCGGCATCGCCGCGGAAGCTCGGATGGAAATGCGAGAAATTCGGCAGATCGGGCACATCCTTCATGAGGCTCGTCACCCGTGCCTCGAAGGTCTTCCTCGCATTGGCACCGCCCTGAGCAAGCCCACGATCGATCTCGCCCGCGATCTCGGCGAGCACGCGAATGAGATGCGCGACGTCGCTGCGGGTGTTGTTGATGTTGGACTGGACCAGGATCGAGTTACGCGAGGTCTTGTTGACCTGGATGTTGTACTCGCTCGCCAGGATGCCCTTGAACTGCGTGCCGTCGTAGCCGGCCGTTCCGCACACCAGGGTCATGCGGGTTGGATCGAGGCAGAACTCGTCCTCGTCGAGGCTCTTGAGCGTATTCGCCCAGTTCACGCCGGCCGCGAGATAGTCGGTAAAGCCGCTCTGGCGGTACTGCGCCGGCACCATGGCGTCTGCGCCGAGCACGCGGAAGTATTTCGAAATCAGCGGATTGTTGTTGACCGCATGGCGGATGGCGAAGGCGATCTCGATCGCATTGGCGACGAGGCCGTAACCTTCCAGCTCCATCTGCCGCCGCGAGATATCGAGGCTGGCGATGAGCTGCTGGTTCGGACTGGTGGAGGCGTGCGTGAACACGGCTTCCTTGAACTGCTGTTCGACCGTGTGGAATTCGACGTCCTTCACCGAGAGCATGGAGCCTTGCCGGATCGCGGACATCGATTTGTGGGTCGAGTTGGTCTGGTAGACGCGAAGACGGATCTGCCGCGGGTCAGGGATGAGCCTGGTCTTGAGCAGCACCTCGTCCAAGGGGTTCTTGCCGAGGTCGGCCTGCTGTTTCTCATAGGCCGCGACGGAATTCGGATCCTGCATCCACGCCTCGATCTCGTTGGCTGCGCCCATGGCGGTGCGCCGACGCAGGAATGGCGAGAAGCGCGCGAAACCGAACCAGGCTTCGTCCCACAGGAAGACGAGGTCCGGTTTGATGGCGAGACATTCCTCCATCACGCGGCGCGTGTTGTAGATGTGACCATCGAAGGTGCAATTGGTGAGATCGACCATCTTGACGCGGTCGAGCCGGCCATCGGCCTTGGCGTTGAGCAGCGCCTGCTTGATGGTCTTCAAGGGCACCGCGCCGTACATCGAGTATTCCGTCATCGGGAAGGCCTCGACATAGAGCGGCTGGGCACCCGCCAGCACCATCCCGTAATGGTGCGACTTGTGGCAGTTGCGGTCGACGATTGCGATGTCGCCGGGCGCGAGCAGGGCCTGCACCGCCATCTTGTTCGAGGTCGAGGTGCCGTTGGTGACGAAGAAGACGCGATCGGCGCCGAGCGCCCTGGCCGCCTTCTCCTGCGCCTTCTTGATGTTGCCGGTCGGCTCCAGCATGCTGTCGAGGCCGCCGGTGGTGGCGCTGCTCTCGGCCAGGAACAGGTTCGGACCGTAGAACTCGCCCATGTCGCGGATCCAGTCGGACTTGAAGATCGACTTGCCGCGGGCGATCGGCAGCGCGTGGAACGTCCCGATCGGCCGCTGCGCATATTTCTTGAGATTGTCGAAGAACGGGGTGTCGTAGCGATCCTGGATGCCTTCGAGGATCGACAGATGCAGCTCCAGGAGCTCTTCCACCGAGTAGAAGATGCGGCGCACCACGTTGGCCTCGGGATTGCCGGCCAATTCCTCGACGTCCCGATTTGAGATCGTGTAGAGATCGAGCTCTGGCCTGACTCGCTTGATGATCTGGGCAAGCCGGAGCGCTGAGGCGTCGGCTTCGTCCTTGAGGCCGGCCGTCGCCATGAGAGAGCGAAGGACGGGCGCATCATGCCGCGAGCGCAGGCCAAAGCCCTCGTTGATGATGACCGCTGCGATATCAGGGTTGAGCATGATCGCGCAGAATGCGTCTTCGAGGCTGCCGACGATGACGGGCTCATAAATGAAGCCGTCGACCGGACGACGCAGCTTGCGCCATTCGGCGGCGAGCGCCGGCCATTGGCTGGACGACACGCCGGTCACGATGAGCGTTTCGAAATAGGGCCGGCGCGCCGTATGCGCGCCAAACGACGGCGGCACGAGTTCGGGCGCATCGCCATTGCCCTCGTCCTTCGCGCTCCAGTCGCCGGCATGCTGACGGAACGACCGCGTCGTCAGCGCCTGCGCGATCTTCGTCGCAAGCGCGAACGACGTGGACCCGTCGCCGGCGAATGCCGCTTCCCGCAGCGCCGCCATCAGGTGCAGACCGGGATAGCCGTGAAACTCCTCCGTGACCGAGAGCTCGGCCAGCGCCGCATCGTAGGCCGCGCGATTGCCGACCCGCGCCCAGCTCTTGGCGGCTTCGACGAGATCGCGCCAGTCGTCTGCCCGCGCTCCAGGGCCGGAGAAGAAACGATCGATACGCTGCTCGGAGGATTTGGCATCCTTGGACATGTCTCTCTCCCGGTCCCATGGCAATTGTGATGCGGCATGGTGGCCTCACGGACTGGCGCCCCATTGATCCAAGTCAACGGTCTGAATGATCTCGAAAACCTTCAGTGGCGCGCGTGCATGTCGCAACGCAAAAACCGCTAGCCGCCCTTCGCGTCGCTGCTGCCCAACACACTGTCGAGCGTGCGCAGCCATTGTGCGCTGTCGGTCTTTTCAGCCAGCCCCTCCGCACGGAGGCAGCGAAGCTGCGCGCGGCCGACACGCCTTCGATATAGGCCAGCAACAGGCAACCCGCCGCGATGGGAAACAGCTCTTCGGGCTCGACCAAGCCGAAGGTCGGAACGGCAAGGGTCGGCAGACCCTCGGGGATCTTGCCGGTGACCGGCACCCCCATGGCAGGTAACCCAAGCAGCGTGGCCGCCAGGATCGAGAGTGCCACGATGCTGATGCCGACCGGCAGGCCCGGCAGGTGCCGCTCGCCGAGCAGCAACAGCAGGAGCGCAACGGCACCGACCGTCAATACGAGCAGATTTGTATCGCCAAACTGGCCTGCGATGTGGATTGCCCGATCGAAGAAATTGCGACCGCCGCCAGAAACACCGAACAGAGCTGGCAATTGGCTCAAAATGATGGTGAGCCCGGCGCCCGCCTTGAAGCCGACCAGAATGCTGTCGCTGACCAGGCGGACGAGACTCGAGAGCTTGAACAGCCAGGCGATCAGGCATAGCAGCGCTACTGCGCAGGCGACTAGGCTTGCAATTTGCGCATAGCGAACCGGATCACCTGCTGCGAGCGAACCGACGGTGCCCGCGATCATCAGCGAGATGGCCGAGGTCGGACCAATGGCAAGCTGGCGCGACGATCCGAGCAGCGCATAGCCGATGCCACCAAGAATATAGCCATAAACCCCGGTCTGCGGCGGTAAGCCTGCAAGGCCCGCATACGCGAGCGACACTGGAATCGCGTACGCGGCCAGTGTCACGCCCGCCACTGCGTCGGAGGAGAGCCAAGCGATCCGATACCCGGAAAGCCAACTAAACGGCGAAAACAGACGCGTCCAGCCAACCCGCGGCTCAGACGGCGGCTTCATGGGCTCGCCTCGGAGCGCACGACTTCGCACCGCAATAGAACGATCAGCAAGGCAACCACAGGAAGCCCTAGCGCGAGGTCCGGGGCGGCCTTGGTCATCAGAGCACCGAGAGCGGCGCCAAGGCCGAAGGCGCCGCACACGGCCGTAAAGATGCCGGACCGCCGCAACGTCCCAACCGCGGCGCCGCCGGAAGCCACTGCGAAGATGCCCTCGATCGCTTGGCGCATGTTACCGGTGATCATCACCGTGCTGTACGTCGCGCCCTCGACCCTGGTGAAGACCGCCGCCTGCATTGCGGCGACGAATGAAATTCCCAACGTGCCGGCAATCTCGGGCATCCGATTATGGAGGATCCCGACAGCGATCAGAACGAGGATCTCGATCAACGTACTGATCGCGCTGGCTCTCTCCCCCGCAGCGCGGCGCAGCCAAGCAGCGACCACAATGCCGAGCGCGAAGGCCATGATCGGAGGGACAAATTGCATCGCTCTCGCCCGCTCGCCGGCCATTCCGTAGACCCAGAGAAGGACGAGATTCGCCGTCTGAGCGTTGGCCATCACGCCGTGAACGATCCAGGTATAGGCATCGAGACAGCCACCCGCGAACGCCAGCAACAGCGCGACGGCGATCGTCTCGTCGCGACGCAGCAATGGAGCAGCGGCAATCCCCAGTGAGCTCATATCCGATACGTCGTGTGTCGCCGATCTGGCACTGGCCTATTGACGGCGCCCGAGCGGAGGAAAGGCTTGACTTGAATCAAACCTCCGAGCGGCTTTGAGGATTCAAATTCACTCGGAACCAAGCGCCGGGGAATAGCGACCATGGACACCGTCAGGTGGATCATCTCCACCGCTCCGGAAATCTTTCTTTTGCTTGCTGTCGCCGTTGGCACGATCCTGGGCCGCATCAGGATCCGCGGCTTCTCGATCGGCACCACTGCCTGCACGCTCATCGCTGCCGTGCTCATCGGTCAACTCGGCAGCTTCGCGTTTCCGTCGGTGCTGCGGGTCATCCTGTTCAGCCTGTTCGTATTCACGATCGGCTACAAATCCGGACCGGAATTCTTCGCATCCTTGAGCATCCGCACTCTGGCCCAGGTCGCCATGGCGCTCGTGCTCGGCGGCACGGGCTTGATCATCGTTCTGGCATTTGCCTTTACGGTGGGGCTCGACCCAGGCACCGCGTCTGGCCTCGCCGCGGGCGCACTGACGCAATCCTCCGTCATCGGCACTGCCTCGGGTGCCCTGGCGCAACTTGGGCTGTCCAAGGCTTTGCTCGAGCAGCAAGAGGCGAATATCGCTGCCGGCTACGCCGTCACCTACGTTCTCGGATACATCCTGACGCTCCTCTACGTCCCGTTCGTCGCGCCCAAGCTGATGGGGGTCAACCTCAAGGACGAAGCCAAGAAGCTCGAGATCGAGCTTGCCGGGGGCGAGCCTCCCAAGACCGAGAACCTGCACTATCGCAAATTCCAGGCGCGCGCCTATCGCGTCTCGGCGGCCGCGGGCCGAACCGTGAAGGCGATCGAGGGGGAGATCGGCAGCCGGACGGTGATCGAGCGCATCGTGCGTCACGGAGCCGACATTGAGCCGCATCTGGACACCGTGCTCGAGGCCGACGACGACATCGTGATCGCCGGGCGGACAGCGGTGATCGTGGCCGCACGGCCCGTGATCGGCACCGAGATCGACGCCGACGAGATCCTGAAGGCGATGCCGGGCAATGTGGTCGACGTGCTGGTGGACAACCGCAAGCTCCACGGCCGTTCGGTCCAGGACGTCGCCGATCGCGTCGGCAGCAATGCGCGCGGCGTGTTCCTGCGGACACTGACTCGGATGGGGCGCGAGGTGCCTCTTAGTGCGGACACGCGCATCTATGTGGGCGACGTAATGACGCTCGTCGGCACCAGCCGCAACATCGAACGCGCAGCTGCGCAAGTCGGACAGATCTTGCGCGCCGGCGACCGCACCGACATCGCCTTTCTCGCGGCCGGCATTGCCGTCGGCCTGCTGGCCGGCCTGCTCAGCTTCAAGTTCGGGAGCGTCGCGCTGACGCTCGGCGGCGGAGGCGGCGCCTTGATCGCGGGCCTCGTCTGCGGCTGGTTGCGGTCACGCTGGCCGACGATGGGTGCGATGCCGCCCGCCGCGCAGCAGACACTGAGCGACCTGGGCCTCGGCGGCTTCATTGCCGCCATCGGCCTCGGCAACGGCCATGCCGCCTGGATCGCGATCCAGGCGCATGGCTTCTTGCTGGTCGGCATGGGTCTTGTCGTCACGCTCGTGCCGCTGATGGTGGCGACGCTGTTCGCCTATCACGTGCTGCGCATGAACCCAGTCGTCGCCTGCGGCGCACTGGCAGGAGCCATGACGGTCGACGCCGCCGTCACGGGCGCCTGCGAGGTCGCCGAAAGCCAGACGCCGGTGCTCGGCGTCGCCGTGCCCTATGCAGTGGGGAACGTCGTTCTGACGGTGCTCGGCCCGATCATCGTAGCCGCGACTTTTGCCGGATGAGGAGGATGGAATGCCGTCGTATTCCTCAGTCAAACGAACGCTGTGGGCGGCGCTGCTGTTGCTGGCTTTCTTGATTGTGCCGGCCGGTGCCGACGATCAAGCCGCCCCACGACGCATTCACGAAGAGATCTGGGCTCTGCCGTTGCCGCTCCCGATGTTCGCCTATCTGGTGCGCCCCGTGGGCGACGGCCCCTTCCCTCTGGTGATCATGAACCACGGCGTGTCGCTCAACCCGACCGAACGCAGCTTCTTTCCGCTGGTCGAGTTTCGCGACGCCGCCAAATGGTTCGCCAGGCAAGGCTATCTCGTGGTGGCGCCGGTCGGCACCGGATACGGCGCCTCCGCCATCGACATTCCCGAGCGTGGGATGTACGGCCCGTTCTTCTCCAAGGTCGGCAAGTGCACCAATCCGAACTTCCATGATGCGGGTCTCGCTGTCGCCCAGGTCGACCTCTGGATCATCGATTACATGGTTGCCGAGAAGCGCGTCCTGCCTGACGGCGTGATCGTGGTCGGACAATCCGCAGGAGGCTGGGCCTCCATTGCGCTGTCGAGCCTCAACCCGCCGCAGGTGAAGGCCATCATCACCTTCGCCGCGGGCCGCGGTGGCCGGGTCGGCGGCAAGCCGAACAACAATTGTGCGCCCGACAGGCTGGTCGAGACGACAGGCGAGTTCGGCCGCACCTCGCGGGTGCCGATGTTGTGGATCTACATCGAGAACGACACGTTCTTCGGACCGGCTCTGTCGAAGCGGATGCATCAGGCCTTTACTGCCGGCGGCGGCAAGGCCGAATATCACCTGATGCCGCCGTTCGGCAACGAGGGGCACTATTTCGTCGGTTCGCCCAATGCCATTCCGATCTGGTCACCGCTTGTCACCAAATTTCTCGACGCCCTGAAGTGACGGCCATTGCTGGCGTCAGGAGGATAGAGATGGATCTTCGCAATCGTGACTTCGCTCACAATTGGATTGGCAGGACTTGGGTTGCGGCTCTGCTGGCGGCCATCTTCGTGACCGCACCCGTGAGTGCGGAGATCACGCCGCGCGGGCAGCGGTCGGCGAGCGATATCAAGTACGGCGAGTGGAAGAAGCTCTGCTTCAAGGCAGCCGGGGCCCCTCTGCTATGCAGGACCTCGATCTCGGGGACTTACGAGACCGGGCAGATGGCGGTTCGGATTGATCTGATCGAACGAGAGAAAGGCGGCAATGCGCGCGTGCAGATCTTCGTCCCCGTCGGCATGTATCTGCGAATTCCCGCCAAGCTGAAGGTTGACGCAGGCGCGATCAATCCGATTCCCTACAGTTGGTGCCTCAGCAACGGCTGCATCGCAGGCGACGTGGCGAGCCCGAAGCTGATCAAAGAGATGGAAGCGGGAAAGACTCTGACGCTGGAGGTTGTCGACTCCAATCTGCTGTCGCTCACGACCTCCATGTCTCTCTCGCAATTCCGCGTCGCTCACAACGGACCGCCGGCGCAGACGCTCGAGCAAGACATCGAGGAGTGAACCGGCTCGCCGCCTCGCAGGTGCTCTCAGGCGTCGTACTCGGCAAGTCCATTGCGGTCGAGCAACACGATCTGCCGCTGAGTCGCCCCTTCGAACTTCAGCATCTTCCGGTCGCGCAGCGTGGAGCAGGTGCGCGAGACCGTCTCAAGCGTCAATCCGAGATAATCGGCGATGTCGCGACGGCTCATTGGCAGCACCAAGACCTTGGGATGGCCGAGCCGCTCGTCGATTTCGAGCAGGAACGCGGCCACGCGCTCCAGTGCCGTCTTTCGTCCCAGCAGAAGCATGTGATTTTCCGCATGCTGCAGGTTCCGCGTCACGAGACCAAGAAATATCGAGGCGCCCGACTCCCGGCTTCGCATCGTCTCGAGAAGGCTCCGTCGCTTGGTGATACGCACCCTGGTTTCAACGATCGCTTCAGCAGTGAACCGATGGGTTACGCCATTCTCGAGCCCTAACATGTCGCCTGGCAGGTGGAAAGAATTGATCTGGCGGCGGCCGTCGGAGAGCAGCTTGTAGGTCCGCACCGCTCCGGAAATGATCTGGTAGACGTACTCCGTCTCCTCTCCTTCGCCGAAGACTTCCGTTCCTCTGCGGTATCGAAATTCACTACAGAACACGCGCTCGCCTGCGAGTGCTGCGAGATGCCCGTCAACCGGACGGATGCTGGAGGCGTTGGTCCTGAGCAGCATCTGAAAAACTCCGACTGAATTAACAATGCATGTTAGGCAGGCGGCTGCCGAGCGAATTTGATCTGCAACAATTTGAGTCCCCACCTACGTATTCTTCCGGATCGGATTGCTAAGAACCGATAGGGCGCTGCAAAGGCGCGGACTTGCGTCTGATCAACAACGCACGCCGAAACTCACTTAGCTTGCAGCAACTCTCGGGGTTGCGTCCCGCCGCGAGATCATGCCGACAAGCGACCGTCCTGATCACATCTGGGCGCCACCTTCTGTCGTAATTTGCGAATGCTTGAAAAGAAAACGAAATGCCTGCACGCTTGCCTGCATCCCTGATCTTGGCCGTGCTTCTGCTCCTCGGCATTGCCGCTCAAAGCGCTCACGCAGCCGTCACGGTGCGAGTTCAGCTTTCCACCCAGACGATGCTGGTCGCCGTCGACGGGACCGAGTATGCGACCTGGCTAGTCTCGACGGCGCGGCGCGGATATCGCACGCCCACCGGCACGTATCAGCCTTATTCTCTCCAGCGCATGCATTACTCGAAGCTCTACGACTTCACACCGATGCCTTATTCGATCTTCTTCCACGGCGGATACGCGATTCATGGGACATTCGAGGTGCGCAATCTTGGGCGTCCCGTGTCCCACGGCTGCATCCGGTTGGCGCCGGACCAAGCGCAATCACTGTTCGAATTGATCCAGGCTCAGGGATCTCAGAATACAACGATTGAAATCTCGCCCTGAGGGCGCCATCTCGGCGGATGCTAACGATCCTAGCCGAGGCTCTGGACTGGCGTCGCCTCCGCAAAGCACCGACCCGGCACGTCGATGGGAGGCTTGCAGGCCGCTTTGCCGGATTTGAGCAGGTCTCGCGGTTGCAGACGCACCGGCACTTTGTCCAGCGCTCTCCGCTTCAATTGCACCGTCGGCAGCCTGTCGCTCTTCCCCGAGCGATTTGCGTTCTGTTCGAGGGCGGACTGAGATCCTGCCGAAAGGCCAGGCAGCGGAATGGCCTGGTGAACGGCCATCGCGGTCGTCATGCCCGCGATGTAGATGAGTGAATGCAACGTGAGTGTCTTGAAAAGCATGATGCTGCCCATTCCACTTGTGTCCGTTCTGGACATCGCCGCACGCGTTGGCGAAGGCTAGTTCGAGGTCGGAGGAGCAAGATTGATCTGACGCAAATTCTGGGCGGCCTCCGTAATTCTCCTCAGCGATTCTCCATCGGACCGGTCAAACAAAACCCCGGCTCAAGGCCGGGGTTCTGTCCTTGCGCAGGCCGGAGCGCCGGATTCAGCGGCGCCCGACCCGGTTCACTGGGCCGCCGCGGTTCATCGGTGTTCCCGGCCGCACCGCTTCGCGAGCGGCTGCACGGGCGACCGGTCGCGGCCTGAGCACGACGCCCGGTCTGGCGACGCAACTCGGCGGATAGTCGATGTACTGGCAGTACACCACTGCGGCTGCCGGGCCACTGCTGGCCGAGAGACCTAGAATGACGAGGCAGGCACTGAGGGCGACCGAGGTGAAAAATTGGGACGGCTTCAAGAGCACCTCCTATTTGGCAACTACGAACGGCACGACGTGGGGCACAGCGCACGTGTCCATCGCTGGCTATGCACGCGGCGCCCCGCGAACCTCAGTAACAAGGCGGATAAGGATAGTACCCGCAGGCTCTCCGATAGCGGTACGTCCCATAAGCCGCAGCTCCCGCGGCGGCAGCGCCATAATAGGCGCGGCGATGCACACGGCGATTGACGCCCGCCACGCTCATTGGCGTCAGCGGTCGCCCAACCCTGGCTTCGGCACTATCCTGGGATACGGTGAGCAGGCTTGTCGATGATGGTTGGAGCGACAGCGGAGCTGCCACAAAGATCGATGCAGCCGCGATCAGCCCAAGCCGCTTGGCAATTCCAGTCATGCTCGTCCCTCCCAATTGGTGGTGATGAGAGCTAACGTGAGGTCAGCCGTCGCCAGACCGTTGATAAAGATCAACAGAGCTCCAATTTAAGCAGCGGGAAAAGGGAGCCGACGTTTGTTCGGCGGCGCGCCAGGGCAACAGCAGGGCCCTGGTCCGCGCGCCCGCATACCGCCTCGACGGAGGCGATGAACGGGCTCATGGCTACAGGCCGAATGCCTATTCTTTGAGCCCGTCCGGATCAACCAAGCCAAGTCGCTCCGCGATCGACACAAGTTCTGCGAGCGAATGGACCCGCATCTTCTCCATCACCTGGTGTCGATGTGCTTTTATCGTTCGCTCCGTCGTTCCGAGTTCGTGCGCAATTTGCTTGTTGATCTTGCCACGCACGACCAGATCGAAAACCTGCCGTTCGCGGGGTGTCAGGGACGATACGAGCGCGCGAAATGCGTCGAGCCTGCTGCGCTGGCTCTGCGACACATTCTGGCGCGACATGGCGCGCTCTATCGCATCGATCAATTGCTCTGACGAGACCGGTTTCGTCAGAAAATCCTCGGCCCCGGCCTTGATCGTACGCACGGTCGTCGCGGTATCCGCGTAGCCGGTAACAAAGATGATCGGCAACGTCGAACCGATCTCGATCAACCGGCTTTGTAGATCGGGACCGCTCAAGCCCGGTATCTTCACGTCGAGCAGCACGCAAGCGGGCTGCTCGACGCTCGGCAGACGCCCGAGCAATTCCTCCGCCGATGAATACGTTGCGACGTCGTAACCCGCCAGCCTCAGCCGGCGCTCTATCGCCGTCCGAAACGACGCATCGTCATCTACCACATGAACCAGGCCAGGCAATTCCACCTCTTAGCCGCGAGACCCTTGCCGGGCGTCGCTTGTGCTAGACGCCAGCGAAGTCAGTCAAATCAGAGGCAATCCCGTCAATCTGAACGACATTGTGCACAGCAAAACGGTTCAAATCGAAACTTCGCTTCAAGTCGTGCATATCACTTGTCGGTCTTCTCATTCCGCGCACGCGACTTCGCCCCTGTCCCAAGGTACAATGTCCCCAGAGACAATGGACGAGAATATACTCTTTAGTCGTAAATCAACCCCGGCGGGAATGGGATAGCGCGGCGCATTCCCGCAATGGAATTCCAGTCAATTCTGATCTGAGACCAATTCAACGATTCGTTGAGGAGTTGGCCATGTTTGTGCGCATCACAACCGATTCCACGCACCGTCCAAATTCACTTCGCGACCTTGGAATGACCAGCGGCTCGAATGCGACAGTTAGTTTGAGCGAATTTGCTTACAGGAAAGGAACCGAGATTTACGGCGAGAAGGAGCCCGCCGATTACGTGTATCAGGTCAAGACGGGCGCGGTGCGAAGCTACAAGCTCCTCTCTGACGGGCGGCGCCAAATCGGCGCATTTCACCTCGCCGGCGATATCTTCGGACTGGAGAACGGCAATACGCACCGCTTCACGGCGGAGGCGATCGTGGACACCACCGTCCGGCTGATCCGCCGGCAAACCCTGGAGTTGGTGGCCGACAGCGATCCCGTCGTTGCCAACAACCTGCTCAACATGACGACGAACAACCTCCAGCACGCCGAAGACCACATGCTGCTGCTGGGGCGCAAGACATCGCTGGAGCGCGTCGCCGCTTTCGTGCTCGAGATGGACCAGCGCCTGACCGGAGCCGGCGTGATAGCTCTGCCGATGTCGCGCCGCGACATTGCCGACTATCTCGGCCTGACGCTGGAGACGGTCTCGCGCGCTCTATCGCGGTTGCATGAGCTCGGCATCATCGGTTTTCTGGGGAATACGCAACGCCAGATCGTGCTGTCGGACCGTCAAAAGCTCGCCACTATCGATTTGCAGGGCTGAGACCGCCGGCGCCGATCGTGGCGAGGTGCTCTAGCGTCTTGCGAAGGACTTCGAACAGCACGGCGGTCGACCAGCCGAACAGAAGAATGCCGTTCATGGCGGTCATCGGCCCGGTCAAACGCCATGCTTGAACGGGCGTGATATCGCCGTAGCCCAGCGTGGTGTAATTGACAAAGGCAAAATAGAGCAGATCGGATTCCGCGGGCGCAGCGCCGAGGATCAAATAGGCGAGCGCCCATACCAGGACCTCCAGCGTGTGCGCGAGCATGAGCACCGCTGCCGTCGCGACCATGACGACCATCAGCTGCAGCCTCGGCCGGTGGGTGTGCCTCAAGCCGGCGGTCCGAGCGATGCCGATAGCACCGACCGTCACAATCGCGTGGATCATGATGTTGATCGCGCTGACGAGAGCGCCAGCCAGGAATTGGAGTGCCATCCGGATCGAACGAAGCTCAACTGCGCTTGGGCGACGTCGTGTCGAGGCGCTGCCGTTGTGCTCTCATGCGTTTGATCTCTTTTTGCAGCGCTTCGGTCTTCTCATCGCGCTGTTCCGACCCGGTTTTCTGCAGTTCGTCGCGGCGCAGCTTTTCGAGCGCCTTCTCGACGGAGAGCTTGGTCGTTCCGGCCATGATGGTTTCTCCTCACGCGGTTGTTGGCGATGGCGATGCTACTATCTCGCCAGTCCTCCGAACCAGGCACCGAAATAGCCGGCATAAAGGGCGGGCATCTCGAGATTCATCGAATGGCCGACGCCGGGCACGATCACCAGCCGGCAATCCGGCATCGCCGCCGCCATTGCTCGCAGATCCGCCGGCGGGATCCACCCATCCCGCTCTCCCCACAGCACCAGGTGCGGATGCCTGATCTCGGCCATCCGGCGCTCCAGCTCCTTGCCTTCCCACTCGCGGTTGAGGTTGATGGGCGTGCCGATCCAGATCCCTTCGGATACACCAAAGGTCTGATCGAGGATGCGCTCGAACAACGGCTGGATGTCTCCAAGCCCCTCTCGAAACCGCGGCACCGTGTCTGGCGCAAGGCTCTCGGGGACGAAGAGCGAAGACGCCGCCGTCGCCATCACCGCCCGCGTCACCTCCTTGCTCGCCATCATCGCGCGAAAGACACCGATCTGGTCGGCGTTGAAGGCCATGCCGAGCGGCGTGACGGGATCGAGCGCGAATACCCGCCCGAACCGCTCCGGGTGCATCAGCAGCATCCGCGCAGCGATGATACCGCCGGTGGAGTGGGTGGCGAGGTGGCAGAACGCGATGCCGAGCGCATCGAGCGCGGCCAGCAGGTCCTGCGCATGTTGCTTCATCGAGTAGTTGGAATAGTCGGCAACCGGCTTCGGCCGGTCGCTGTCGCCGCAACCGCGCCAGTCGATCCCAATCACGCGCAGCCCCGAGGGAAACAGCGGTGCGGCGAGTTCGATCCAGTCCTTGCTGGCCAGATTGCCGTGGATGAAGACGACGGTGACGTCGCCTGCTCCCCACTGCCGCCAACCCAACTGGACCTCGCCCGCTTGCACCTTTGTCATGACCTACCCTACTTGTTCAGGCCGGCTGTGGGGGCGGCGCCGGGCGGCGTCGGCGCCACCGGCAAAGCCGAGACCACCGCGCCCTTGATCATGCGGTCCGTGCCGAGCGGAGAAGAGGTATCCACCGTCCCCCTGGTCACGAAGTCCACCACGTCGGCCGGGAATTCCACCGGATTGTCAGTATGGATGAAATGCCCGGTCTCCGGATAGATCTTCAGAATCGGCCGGTTGCCGGCATTGGTCATCCGCGTCATGAACGGCGTGATCACGTCCCGCCCGAGATCCGTCAGCCCGTTGAAGGCGGGCGTCGGGATGAACGGCTCCTTGTCGCCGAATGAGAGGAAGATCGGCGCCTTGATCTGGGTGAGCCGCTCGTAAAGGTTCTTCGGATCATCCTGCTGAAGCTCGGCCCCGATGGTGTAGATGTCGTAGATGAAGACGTTGCACCACTGTTCGAGCTCTTTCGGATTGCCTTTGATCAAGCCGACGCGCTGCTCGGTGTGGAAGCGGGCATACTCGCTGTCGCTGAAGAAGTAGCCGCTCTTGGCGGCCGAGACCACGTTGATCTCGGGATCGCGCTTCTTGAAGTAGAAGAAGTCGCGGACATTCTGCTCCGAACGTTTGATCTCGGCCTCGAGGATCCCGGTCGGGCCCCAGGTCGCCTTCCACTTGTCGAAGTCGTGGTCGAAGGCCGAATCGAACAGTCTGGCCTTCTTGTCCTTGGCGATGGTGATGTCGCGCGGATATTCCTCAAGGCCCGAGGGCGCCTCGAGTGCGAGACCTTGCACCGCGTCCGGCCAGGTCAGAGCGTAACCCATCACGAATTGGCCACCAAGCGAATGACCCAGATAGAAGGCCTTCTTCACGCCCAGCTGGTTGACCACGAGGTCATGGATGACCTCGCGCATGTCCTGCATGGTGCGGGCCGGGCTCTTGTCGAGATTGCCGGGTCCCGACATGCCGTAGTGCGGCAGATCGGGCGCGATCACACGCACACCGCTGCGCAGGGCATATTGCATCACGTTGCCGTAGTGCCCGGCAAACGCGCCCTTGCCGTGGATGATGACAAGAACCTTCGGATCCTTGTCGGTGCCGGCATATTCGTCCATGTAGCCGATCTGCCAGGAGTTGCCGCTCTTGTCCTTCGCGTTGGCGTATTTGACCGGATAGGGGTAGGTCACGAACTCCTTCCAGAAGGACTTCCTCGGATCGATGTTTTCCGCCACGCCGGGCACGCGATAGTTCTTGTCTTCGAAGGTCTGCGCGCGATCCAGCGCTGCCACGTCATCCATGAAGGCGACGAACTTCGGATCGTTCTTGCGCTGGTTGATGATCGGGAACACACCGTAATGCGCGACCGGGCTCTCCTGGGCGATGAGGTGTGCGCCTGGAACACGGTCGACGGCCTTCTCGGCCAGCTTGAAGTTCAGCCAGAGGTCGTTGGTGATGTGCATCACCAGCGTGCGCGCGCGAATGCGGCCGAGATAGGGATTGACGTTGTGGGTCTCGCCAACCCGGTTGCGCCAGACGAGATCGACAGCGTCGTAGAGCTTCGCGCGATTGATGACGTTCAGCGCCGCCTTCTCGTTCGGCGGATCCCAGTAGAAGATTTCGGGCTGCACCGCACTCCAGTTCTGAGTCGTACGGAAGGCAAAATCGTAGCCGGTCATGCCGAGAATCGACCAGCCGAACGCGAGACCCGGAACGGGATGCTTCTCCTTGGGCAGCTTGTAATAGTCGCCCCTGGTCTGCTGCCACACCGGATCCGACTGGATCGCCGCCGTCATCATCTGGAAAGTCCAGTTGCCGACGGGATCGTCGCCGTCCGACTGCGTCGTGCCGCCGATCGGCATCAGCCCGCCCATGAATTCCGGATGCATGACGCCCCAGACATACGTCTGGGTGCCGCCCATGGAGACGCCGGTGATCAGCGCCGCATGCGTGATCTTCAGGCCATCACGAAGCATGCGGTAATTGGCCTGCACCATGTCGTAGTAGCTGTATTGCGGGAATTTGATCCCGAGCCCGTCCGACGGCTTGCTCGCACCCCAGGTGCCGAGCGGGTCGACCATGACGACATAATAACGATCGGTATCGATCGGCCGGCCCGGGCCGATGATCGGCACGCCGCCGGACAAGGCAGCACCCTTGACCCATTGCTCGTACATGTCGGTGGAATCGCCGGAGTAGTAGGAGTTGATGATCACGGCGTTGGTGATCTCCCCCGCCGCGTTGCGGCGCGGCGTTCCGACCGCGATGTAGGCGGTGCGCAGCTTGCCGGCCCCGAGTGATTCCAGCGTGACGCCGCCCTCACCGCCATTCTCCCATTTCGAGGGATCGGCGAGGTCGTATTTCCCGCCGAGACGGAAGTTCGCAATTTCGTAGGTCTTCTTCAGCTCGTCATGCTGCATCTGCGACGAGCGGCGCGTGAATGGCTGCGCGAGCGCAAGCGAGGTGCCGATCAGCAGCAGCAGCAAACTCACGAGAAGACGACGTATGGCCTGTCTCCCACTCATGGTAGATTCCTCCGGCAAATGTTCTGATCGAAGGCTAGGAGCGGCCACGCGGCATCCTTTGACTTAACTCAACGGATTGCCGAACTTCTGACCGAGGATGCTTCGGCACCAAATTACCCGCCGGATCGCCGCAATGCCTTTCCTCAGCCACGGCTCGTACCGGATTCGCTACGAGCTTGACGGCCCTGCCGGCGCGCCGGCCTACGTGCTTGTGAACGGTCTCACGCAATATGCCGAGCTCTGGATCGCCTATCGCGACGCGCTCGTCGCACGGCGATTCCGCGTCGCAACCTTCGATCTGCTCGGTCAAGGCGAGTCCGACAAGCCCGCCCTCTTCATCAGCCAGGACGATCAGGTTGCAGCCCTGCACCTCCTGATCCAGGAGCTCGGCAGCGGGCCCGTGTTCCTGAGCGGCATCAGCTTCGGCGGTCTGATCGCGCTGCGCTATGCCATTGCACATGGCGAGCGATTGGCCGGGCTGGTGCCGATGAGCTGCTTTGCCGAGCTGCCACCGCAACTTTTCCTGCTCGGCAACGCGCTGCGCGCCGGCCTGATCCTCGGCGGGACGAGCTATCTGCAGGATCTGCTGCTGCCGATGAATGTCTCCGATCAATGGCTCGCGCCGGTGCTGGACAAGCTCGACAGCGTGAAACGGCAGGGCTGGCTCGTCAACGACGTTTACGCCCTGCAGAATCTGATGGAATCCTTTCTCGACTTCCAACCGCTCACGTCGCAACTGCCGTCGATCGGCGTGCCGACGATGATCCTGAACGGTGAGTTCGACTTCCTCACCCCGCGCGCGCTGCACGAGACATTGCGCGTTCAGATTCCCGACAGCTCCCTCGTCATCGTCCCGCGGGCCTATCATGCCTTCACGCTGGAGAAGCCGGCGCTGACGGCCGATCTGCTCGCCCGCTTCGCCGACGACGTGCTGGCCGGGCGCTGGCAGGGCAACAAGGCCGTCTGGATCGCCCCGGAAGAGGCCGGTGGCGAGCTCATGCCGTTTCCCGCGGGTTACGATCATCTCCGTGCGATTCCAGTCCAGGGGACAACCGCATGAGCGCGTTCTTCGGCCCGATGGATGCGGAGGGCCGCGTGCCCGCCCGGCAGCAGACCCGCGTCGCGAGCTTCCTGGTCTCGGCTCACGGTGCGCTTGGGCGTCGCTTCGCTCTCGCCCTGCCTCCAAGGCTGGAATCAGCCTGGCAAGCCGAATTGAACGCGCAGTTCTACAACGAGTCCGAGATCGTCTCTCTGCTCCTGCGCGCAACGAGTTGGACGCCGGACCTCGCCCTAGCCTATCTCGCCGCGGCTTGGGAGACCGCTTGGTTTCCTGCACCGGCCGAGGGGATTCCAGATCCGACCCTGGCTCTTGCCGTGGATCTTGCGACCCTCGCTCACGCTGTCCACGCCGGCATCAGGCCGGCGGCGCTGCTTCCATTGGAGGCGAACGCGAACGATCCCTTCGCGATGGCGCTGCGTCGCGTCGAGTTCGAGAGTGGCCGACTGTTGCAGGCGCAAATCATGTTCCTGAAGGGCGAAAGCCTCATTCCGTTTCGCGATGCGGTGAGCACCACGCTCGAACGGCGCCACGCCGAGGTGCGCAAGCTATGGCGCGAGATGCTGGAGAGCATCGGTATTTCGCGCAGCGAGAATGACGCGAAGCCTTGACCCAAATCAAAGGATCGAGCCCGCCGCCCGCCAACATTCGATTGACGAACTGACCGGAGCTCCGACCATGAAGGCCGTATCCGTCGAGGAAGCCGTCGCGATGATTCCAACCGGCGCGAGCATCATGATTGGCGGCTTCATGGGGGTCGGGACACCGGAACGTTTGCTCGACGAGGTGGTTCGTCAGAAAAAGAGCAACCTCACCATCATCAGCAACGATGCGGCCACGCCCGGTAAAGGCGTCGGCAAGCTGTTCGACGCAGCGCTGGTGTCGCGCCTGACCGCCACCCACATCGGCCTCAATCCCAGGGCGCAGCAGCAGATGCTGACCAACCAGGTCGCGATCGATCTGATTCCGCAAGGCACCTTCGCCGAGCGTATTCGCGCCGGCGGCTGCGGACTCGGCGGCGTGCTCACGCCGACCGGCGTCGGCACGCTGGTCGCGGAAGGCAAGCGCCAGATCGAGGTCGACGGCAAGCCGTATCTGCTCGAAACCGCGCTGCGCGCGCAGTTCGCGCTGGTGCATGCCTTCCTCGCCGACTACCTCGGCAATCTCGCCTACGCGCTGACTTCCCGCAATTTCAACCCGGTGATGGCGATGGCGGCCGATACCGTGATCGTGACTGCGGAGCACATCGTGCCCGTTGGCGTCATTGCGCCCGATCACGTGATGACGCCTGCACCGCTCGTCGACTATCTCATCACCAATTCGAACGGGTGAATTCATGGACGCACAGGAGATCATCGCCCGGCGCGTCGCGCAGGAACTCAGGCCCGGCGACCTCGTCAATCTCGGCATCGGCATTCCGACGCTCGTCTCCAATTATGTCTCACCCGACTTGAAGGTGTTTTTCCAATCCGAGAACGGATTGATCGGCACCGGCCCGATCCCCGAGCAGGGCCTGGAGCATCCCCTCCTCACCGACGCCGGCGGCCGGCCGATCAGTGCGCTGCCGGGCGCAAGCACGTTCGACAGTGCGATGTCGTTCGGCTTGATCCGCGGGGGGCACGTCGATGTCACCGTGCTCGGCGGCCTGCAGGTGGATGCGCACGGGCTTCTCGCCAATTGGATGATCCCCGGCAAGATGGTCCCGGGGATGGGCGGCGCGATGGACCTCGTCAGCGGTGCAAAGCGCGTCATCGTCGCCATGCAGCACGCGGCCAAGGGCAAATCGAAGATTGTAGAGAGGTGCAACCTGCCCCTTACCTCTTCGCGGCCGGTGAGCCTGGTCGTCACCGATCTCGCCGTGATCGGCTTTCCCGATGGGAAGGCGACGCTGCTCGAGACCGCTCCAGGCATCGGCGTCGGAGAGGTCCTGGCGGTCACGGACGCCGAACTCGTCGTTGGCGGTACCGTCCCCGAAATGAAGATTTGAGCGGGCGAGGCAACATGCGGATATTCAGCGACTTCAAGGAGATCAAGGCGGCGGTCGGCACCGAAATCGGTGTCAGCGACTGGATCGAGATCAGCCAGGAGCGCATCAATCAGTTTGCGGAAGCCACCTGCGACGAGCAGTGGATTCACGTCGATCAGGAGCGCGCCAAGGCGGAAATGCCCGGCGGCAAGACCATCGCGCACGGATTGTTGTCGCTGGCGCTCGCGCCACTGTTCATTCGATCCGTGATCGGACTGAAAGGCCTGCGCAATACGTTGAACTATGGCGCGGACCGGATCCGCTACCTGGCGCCAGTGCCAGCGGGATCCAAGCTACGAGGGCGCGTTACCATCGCGGAAGCGGAGGACGTGCCACCCGACGGCCTGCGCGTGAACTATCATCTCGTGATCGAAATCGAAGGCGGCAAAAGGCCGGCCTGTGTCGCCGAGCTGATCGCACTGCACTACCGGTAGGTGCTGGCAGGCGCACCAACCAGTCAATACGGCTGGCGGTAGTCGTGGTAGCTTCCGAAGGGGCGCCTTTGCGCCTGAGCGAAGTACGGATTTATCTCACACATGGCCGCCCGGGCCAATGCTGACGCCCGACATTGCGGGATCGACGCGTAGCTGCAATCAATCCACTCACCGCCGCCCAGAGACCCCTCATAGACTTTCATGCAGACCGGATACCGTGGGTCATAGGTCTGGGCCTGTCCTGATACAGAACCGATGACCAGCAACAACGTGCTCAGCACGGCGATGCGCATGTTACCTCCAGTATCCGACCGGGTCTGCCTCAATCGATGATATGATAGCCGCCATCGATGTAGAGCACACCGCCGGTCATCAGCTTGGCCCCGTCGAGCGCCAGGAATGCGGTGGCGTTGCCGACATCGTCGATGCTCACCAGGCTGCGCGCCGGCGCCTTCGATTGGGCCTTGTCCATCAGCTCGTCGAATTCGGGAATGCCCGAGGCCGCACGGGTGGCCAGCGGTCCCGGCGAGATCGCATGCACGCGGATGCCCTTCGGCCCCAACTCGGCTGCTGCGTAACGGACGGCCGATTCGAGTGCAGCCTTCGCCACACCCATGATGTTGTAGTTCTCGACCACCATCTGGCTGCCGTAGTAGGTCATGGTGAACATCGTGCCACCGCTCTTCATCAGCGGCTCGGCCAGATGGGCCATCCGCAGGAAGGACCAGCAGGAGACCTCCATGGTCTTGAGGAAGCCTTCGCGGCCAACGTCGACGACGCGACCGTGCAGCGCTTCCTTGGGCGAGAAGGCGATCGAGTGCAGCAGAAAATCGAGCTGCCCCCACTCCTTCGCGATCCTTTCAAAAACCTGCTCGGTCTGGCCTTCGACCATGACGTCGAGCGGCATGAAGATCGGAGCCTCCAGCGCCTGCGCGAGCGGCTCGACATGTTTCCTGGCGCGGTCGTTCAGATAGGTGACCGCCAGCTCGGCACCCAACGCGCGGAAGGCCCTTGCGCAGCCCCAGGCGATGGATTGGTCATTGGCGATGCCGACCACGAGTCCCTTCTTGCCCTTCAGGGCAACCTTGGTCTCCGGGTATACGGGAATCATGACACCCTCTCTTGTTTGGGGTTGCTCGATGGTGTGTTCATCAGCAGCGACAGCGTATGCTGCGCGATCATCAGCTCTTCGTCGGTCGGCACCACATAGAGCGGAATGAGACTCTCAGGGCGCGAGATCAGCCGCGAATGGCGCGAATTTTCCGTCTGATCGAGCGTCACGCCCAGCCAGCCGAGTTGCCCAGCCACGCGCGCGCGAACGGTTGCGGAATTCTCGCCGATGCCGGCCGTGAAGACGAAGGCGTCGAGGCCCTGCAGGGCGGCCGCGAGCATGCCCGCGCTGAGGCCGATCCGGTACACGAAATAGTCGATAGCGAGCTTCGCCTTGGGATCCTCGCTCTTCTCCAGCTCTCGCATGTCGTTGCTGATGCCGGAAAGGCCCTTCAGGCCGCAATCGCGATAGAGGAAGTCCTGCACCTTCGTGGCCGACATTCCCTTCTCGGACATGAGGTAGAGCACGACGCCGGGATCTAGCTGGCCCGGACGAGTTCCCATCGGCAGACCGTCGAGCGCGGTGAAGCCCATGGTGCTCTCGACGCTTCGTCCGTCCATCAGTGCGCACATCGAGGCGCCGCTGCCGAGATGAGCAACGATCACCCGGCGTTTCGCGACGTCAGGCGCGGCACTCGGCAGGGTCCTCGCAATGTATTCATAGGACAGGCCGTGAAAGCCGTAGCGTCGCACGCCCTCCGCGTGAAGCTGATGCGGGATCGCATAGTGGTCGGCAAGCGCGCCGTGGGTGCGGTGAAATGCGGTATCGAAGCAGGCGACCTGGGGCAGGCTCGGAAACTTCGTCAGGATCGAACGGATCGGCGACAGGTTGTGTGGCTGATGCAACGGCGCGAGATTGATGAAGCGCTCCAGCCGCGCTACCACGCCGTGGTCGATCAAGACAGGCTTGTCGTAATCGGGACCGCCATGCACCACGCGATGGCCGACCGCAATCGGGTGGATGCGTAGCTCCTCTCGCAGCCACTCGCCGGCCACGCCCATTGCCGTTGAAACGTCCGGCACCGCTTCGATCGGATAGGCTCGGTCGGCCAAGGGGTCGCCGCCCCCGCCGCTCGCCTTCAGCCGCGGACGACTGCCTATGCCGTCCATCTGGCCCTTGATCTGCCGCCGCAACCGGCCCTCGCTCTCGACCGAGAAGATCTGGAATTTGACGCTGGAGGAGCCGGCGTTGACGACGAGGATCGTATCCATGGCGATCACGCGGCGACTGTTGGGGCGTGCTGGCGACGCGCATTGGCGTAGAGCGAGGCCACGGCACAGGAGGCCATGCGCGCACGCGGCGTATCGGCACGCGATGTCAAGACGACCGGCACGCGGGCACCGAGCACGACGCCGGCACCATCAGCCTTCGCGAAATAAGCGAGATTCTTCGCCAGCATATTACCGGCCTCGAGGTCCGGAACGACCAGGATCTGCGCTCGGCCGGCGACGTCGGACTTGATGCCCTTGATCCGCGCGGCCTCGATATCGATCGCATTGTCAAAGGCGAGCGGTCCGTCGAGCACACCGCCGGTGATCTGGCCGCGATCGGCCATTTTGCACAACGCAGCGGCCTCGATCGTCGATGGAATCTTGGAAGTGACGGTCTCGACCGCGGACAGGATAGCGACCCGCGGCGCCTTGCCGAAACCTGCCTGTGTGTAGAGATCGATGGCGTTCTGGATGATGTCGCGCTTGGCGTCGAGGTCGGGAAAGATGTTGATGGCGGCGTCCGTCACGAACAAGGTCTCGGCATAAGCCGGCACGTCCATGACGAACACATGGCTGATCCGGCGGTCGGTACGCAGACCTCCCGCTTTCGCCGTGACGGCACGCATCAACTCGTCGGTGTGCAGGCTGCCCTTCATCAGCATCTCGCCTTTCGCGGCGTGGATCAGCTCGACCGCCTTGGCAGCGGCTTCCTCGCTATGCGCGGCATCGACGATTTCGAACCCCGAGATGTCGAGGCCGAATTTCCTTGCGGTGTCCCTGACCTTGGCTTCGGGTCCGACCAGGGTGGGCCGGATGATGCCGGCTTGTGCGCTGTCGACGGCCCCGCGCAGGGCAGTCTCGTCGCAGGGATGCACCACGACGGTCGGGACCGGAGGGACGGTCTTGGCCTTCGCGATCAACCGGTCATATTTGCCGGGAGATTGCGATTGCGCTTTATCGGCTGACATGATGTTGCTCCCGATGCTTTCAACGGCCGCTACGATGCTTTCGCCCTGGGATCGAAAGGGGCAACATTGGTCGCTTCTCCCGCATCGATGCCAAGGATAGTGGCGATCCGCTGGAGGCGGATCGCGGGCTCGCCGCTGATCTCGCCGCTGGCGGAGAGCACGTCACGCATCGACGCGAACAGGGCCCGGCGCTGATTGATGTCCTCGGGCAACAGTTTCGGGATCGCCGCGAGCGCTCCTTCCAGATCGAGCAGCAGCATGAAAAACTGCTCGCGGACCAGCATCTTGAATTCGGAGAGCGCCAGACGCGGACCGCCGTAATCCTGGCGCACTCGGCGCAGCGCCTCGATGCTGCGTTCGTCGACCATACCGCGCGCAGAGCCGATATAGAGCAGACTGCGAATAGCCGCCTCGCGGGCGCCGCCCTCGCCGATCCTAGACCTCAGTTCGGCGATCCGGTTCTCGAGCATCGCGCGGTGCTCGGCCGACATCTCGCGCCGGCGCGAGGGCTCCGACTTCGGATCGACCCCGAGCGCTGCCTGAACGGCAGGCGATCCATACACATTGAGAAAGATCGTTTCGCTCAGCGCCTCCGTCGCGTCCCGCCAGCTATCCAGCGCGTGGACGATCTGCTTGGACATCTGTTCCTGGAACGCCAGGAATGGATTGTCCTTCGACGCCGGCTTGCGATTGTCCTCGATCGCCTCCGCGGCGGACTTGACCGTCGCCATCAGCGGATTCTGGCTGCTGAATGCCTCATACTGCAGCCGCAGCGGATGCAGGTTGCGCATCGTTTCCGCCAACTGCCCGCTCACGACGTTCTTGACCCAGGGCTGGACGAACTTCCGGTAGGCGGCCAGATTGATCTCCGAAACGCGCTTGGCGGCGGCGAAGCGCCGCTCGTCCTCCGGTGAATTGCCACCCATGGCTCGGATGTCGTCGAGCGTCCGCGCCTCGCAGCGCATGACCCATTTGCCGACAACGAGATCCGAACTCGTCGTCTGCTCGTCCTTGGCCTCGAAAGTTGCCTCATAGAGCCCCGGCGGCAGCACATCGATCAAATCGATGTTCTCGGAGAATTCCGCGTGCTCCTTCTTGGCGACGCCGCCGGAGACGAAGATGCCGAGATGGCCGACGCTCTGGTGAACCGTATAGACGATGGTCTGCCCGTAGGCCCTGATCTCGTCGACGTCCGCGTAGCAGTCGAGAATCCAGTCCAGCGCCTGCTGCGGCGGGGTGACGTTGTCGCCCTCGGAACAGAACACCAGTATGGGCGATCGAATGTTCCGGAGATCGACCTTCTGGCCATCCGACATCTCGATGTTGCCAGCGGCGAGATTGTTGCCGATGAAGAGCTCATCGACGATGAACTGGATTTCCTCCGCATTCAGATTGACGTGCCCGCCCCACCAGCGTTCGAATTCGAGGTAGCGGCTCGCCTCGGTGTCGATCTTCGAATAGACGTTGTACTGCTTGGTCCACAGCGTGTTCGACGGATTCTGGTTCTCGAAATTCTGCACCAGCCAGGCGCCGTCGAACTTGCCCGCGCCAAGATCGCTGGCGAGCGCCGTCAGCCAGCTTCCGCCCAGCAGTCCGCCCGAGTAACGCATCGGATACTTGCCATGCACACCGGCCCAATAGGCGAGCGGCGCGCCGGCGATGATGATCGGCCCGAACAGTTCCGGCCGCAGGGACGCCAGGATCATCACGGCCCAGCCGGCCTGGCAATTGCCGATCACGCAGGGTTTGCCGTCGGCTTTTGGATGCAGGCTGACGACCCTCTCGATGAACAACGCCTCGGCCCGCGCGATGCGCTCTATGGTCTGTCCCGGCATCGGTTCCGGCAGAAAGCCGATGAAATAGCAGGGATGGCCCGCCTTCATCGCCACCCCGATCTCGCTGTCAGCTTTGAAACCGCCAATGCCCGGGCCGTGTCCGGCGCGCGGATCGACCACGATAAACGGCCGCTGTTCGAGATCGATCTCGACTCCCTTGGGAGGAATGATGCGGACCAGGGCATAGTTGACCGGTTCGTCGAGCTTACGGCCGTCGACGATCAACTCGGCGGCGTATTGCAGGACATGCGGCGCCGTCTGCGCGACATGTTCACGGTATTGGTCGCCGCGCCGGCGCATGATGTCCAGGAACAGCACACTGCGCTGGCCTGCATCGATCATATATTCGACCGCCGAAGCAACGAGCCCGGACATCGGACCGCCTGGCAGATCTAGAGTTTCCATCGACATGTTCCGACCTCTCTCGTCCGCACATTCATAGAAAGAGCCGGTTCGAACGGGGGACGTTGACTTAGGTCAACGGTCGACGATTGCTTCCGACGCTGGCCCGGTGCGTATCCAGGCCACCGTCAGCTCCCACGCGACGGACAGAATGATCGGCCCAATGAAGAGACCCACGATTCCGTGCGCCAGCGTGCCACCGATCACACCGATTAGAATCACCAACGTCGGCGTGGTGAGCCCTCGTCCCATCACGAGCGGCTTCAAGACGTTATCGAGAATGCCGACAAGCCCGAGAAACAGGGTCAGCAAAACTGCCGTGGTAATGTCCTTGTCGGTCCAGATCCAGACGATTACGGGCAGCATGACGATCGCGGCGCCGATCTGCACGATGGACAGCAGCAGCACAATGAATGCCAGAAGGCCAGCGATCGGGACGTCTGCCAGCTTGAAACCGATGCCGGCCAGCAAGGCCTGGATGACCGCGATACCGATTACACCTTGCGATACCGCGCGGATGGTCGCGCCCGCGAGATCGAGGAAGTGCTCGCTTTGCTCCGGCACGATGCGCGACAGGAAGCCCCTGCTTGCGGCCACGAGCAGGTGGCCATACGGCAGCATCAATCCTGCTACTGCGACCGACAGCAGAAACTTGATCGCGCCAACGCCGGCATCGCCCGCAAGTGCGAGAAGCGGTCCGGCGAACGGCTTCAGATAGGGGGTCACTTGGCGAAGAACCGAGCGGATGTTCGATGATGCCTGGTCCCAGAATTCGTAGAGCTGCGATCCAACCAGCGGCCAGCCCTTGATCGCCTCTGGCGGAGACGGGATTCTGAACTCACCGGCAGACAGCTGTCCGGCAAGATCCTTGATCCCCTCTACCGCGCCGACGCCGAGCCAGGCGGCCGGCCCGATGAGGACCGCAAGATTGACTGCAGTGAGAAGTCCGGCCGCAAGTTTTGGCCGGCCCCCCAGGGTCTTCGCCAGCCTGATGAAAACGGGGTTGAAGGCGACCGCAAGCACGATGGCCCAGGCGAGGATCGTCCAAAACGGGCGTATCAGAACAAGCGTCCACACGATCAGCAGAGCCAGCAATCCAAGGCGGATGACGAGCCGGATCAACTCCTCTCCAGTGAGAAGCTGGCGTAGTGTCTTCACGGGCACACCTCTCGCTCATCTCCTTTGAGCCAGATGTTGATGCTCACGAACAGCACCCAGAAGGGAAAGACGACGAGGCTCCAGTCGATGTAGTAGCTTCCGATGAGGAGAATTGCGGCAACCGCATATCCACCAAAGGCGAGCCAGCGCGGCGTAAGCCCCGTGTAGAGGGCGATGGTCGACGTCGTCATCATGAACACGGAGGCGGTCTTGACGAGGTAGATGTTGACCATTCCGTACGCGAGGCCGCGGCCAAAATGAAATGTCGCGGAATTGATCAGCACGTTCGGCGCAGCGTGGAAGGCAAGAATGACGGCACCGATGACGGCGGCGGCGGCAAACAACATGGCGAGCAACAGCACAGCGCTGCCGAAGAAGATCGTTGCGAAGAACTGGTCCTCGCGCGTGCCGAGCCGGTCGCGCAGAAAGCCGACGAACCACAGGAATGCCACGCCGGCAAAGGGCACGAGGTTCAATGCCAAGGCGACGTTGCTGGCCCCCCCGTGAAGCCATGCACCTGGTTCGAGCGGATCGGCCGGCACGGACCGGCGCATCAACCAGAATACCGCGAGAAGCAGGATCGAAAACAGGATCCCCGCCGCCGCCGCCACGCGCGGGGCTCGCAGTTTCGCGCGCGTCAATCCGATTGCTTGCGTGATCACGAGACCGCCCGCCCCTTCTCGTCTGAGCCTGCCGGACTTGCCGCTCCCGCCCCGTGATGGTGCGGCAGGCCCAGCCCCTGCCGGTCCTCGATACGGGCCGCCGCACGGTCCTGAGGATCGAAGCTCGACCGCTCGATCCCGGAATCGAGATGATTGAGGTAGGCGCGAACGAGTTTCGCACGCTCCCCGTGAACGCACTCGGCGAGTTCAACGAGAGCAGCGCGCAGGCGGCGCATCACCTGGATGGAGGTCGATCCGAACTGCCGGATTTCGTCGAAGGCGAGCGAGAGGTAATCCTCCCAGGTCGGCATCCGATAAATTACCCTCAGAATGCCGCCCTCGTCGAAGGCGCGACGGGCCTCCAGGTCACACTTCGCCAGCCGGCGCAACAGATCCTCAATCTGGTCGATGGCCTGCACCGCAGTCGTGGGGTCGTTAATGGCCGGAGACAATGCCTTGATTGCGACATCGACGAGAAGCCGCACTGCATATTTCGGGTCTTGCTCGAAAGTCCGCTGCTCGTCGAGATGAACGCATGCACTGAGCTCCTTCTCGGGAACGAGAGTGGTCGTACCTTGAGCGTGTAAGATCACACTATCTTCGAGCAGCGTGTCCCCGACACCGCACTCGATCACGATGAGACCGTTCAACCGGCGGGCGTGGTCGACCAGCTTGGCGATGTCTATCGATGTCACCGACTGCGGCTTCCCGACATGTTTGACGGTCAGCTCCGCCGAATAGCCGTGCTCTTGCGCTCGCGCTGCTTTGCCCGACGTCGGCCAGGGGGTGGACTGATAGGTGCTGACGATGACCTGCCGTCCCGTATCGCCGAGCGCCTGCAGCACCCGCATGATCTGAAGATTGTTGAGACGCTGGACGAGCTGCGCAAGCATCAACACGCTGGACACCAGCATGGCCGCCACGATCGCTGCCGACAGAAACGGCACGCCCTGAGCAACCTCACGATCGACCCAGGCCAGCGTGGAGAGACTGTACATGAAGGTCGCGACAAACATGCCGAGCGAGTGAAACAGCAGCCGATCGCGTGCAAACCACACGACGAGGCGGGGCGAATAAACCACGGCATTGAACTGCACGAGCACGAAGGCGATCGAGAACACGATGCCGGTCAGCGCCATCATGCCGGAAGCAACTGCCGAGAGGTAGGCCTGGGCGGAGGACGTCGACAGATTGAGACTGACGGCCAGGAACGTCGATTCAAGGCGCGGCACCAGAAAACCGGCAGCGACGCTCGCAATCGCGTAAAGCGTGGGTATCAGCCAGAGCTGCATGCCACTTCCTTTCACAATGCCCGGATTCCGATCAGTCCACTCGGCCGGCGACAGCATCTTCGCGATCGCGAGCGGTTTGTTGATCTTGATCAATGGTGCGTACAGCACCCGTGGATCAATGATAGATCACTGGGTGGACGCGCCACACCCATCGTGACGGTGCGCTGTGCGCGCAACGAAGATTCCGAATCATGAATTCCACCGCCGATCCTTCGCCCTCCTTCGAGAGCGCCACTAGCCAGTGGATTCACCTTGTCGGCGTCGGGATCGAGATCTTCGGCGTGTTCATCATCGTCGCGGGAATCATCTGGTCCGCCCGATACATTTTTGAACGAAACGTCGCGTCCCGCTACGACAGCTACAAGATCAGCATCGGTCGATCGCTGTTGCTTGGCCTTGAGGTGCTCGTGGCGGCGGACATCGTGAAAACGATCGCCATCGAACTCACCTTCGTGAGCCTCGGCCTTCTCGCCGGACTGGTTTTGGTCCGCACCTTCCTGAGCTGGACACTGACGCTCGAAATCGAGGGCCGCTGGCCGTGGCAACCGGGGCGCGCGTCCATGGACCGAGCGCAAGGTCGAGAAGAGCACTCCTCCAGCTAGGCGGTGCCTGCTTTGGACGATCGCTGATTTGGGGGACGCGACTTGCCTCGACTAGCGAACGCCAAGCAACGAACGTCGAAAACCCGCTCGCTTTTGGCTTCCTTCCGGCAAACGCAACTACCGTTGAGCCCCGACGCCGTACTGCTTCTGCCCCGCCCGGCTTTGCTTCGGTATCGCTTCCCGAGAACCAGGAAACCGAGCGCGGCATTTCGGCGGCCATCCCACTCTGGGGGCAGCCCACGCCAAAACGGGCCTGAGGTGGAAACCTCGTGGAAACCACCCCTTCAGGCCTCGGGCGCAGGGTGCCTAAGTCATTGAAGAGGATGGTGGGCACGACAGGGATCGAACCTGTGACCCCTACCATGTCAAGGTAGTGCTCTCCCGCTGAGCTACGTGCCCTAGAGGTCATTTCATCGGTGGGGTCCCTATAACGGCTCAGGGGACCCGGCGCAAGGACGGAAGGGGGCCGATTCAGGCCGCCAGCATCTTGTTCACTTCGCTGACCAACTCGCGCAGGTGCACGGGCTTGGACAACACCTTGGCGTTCTTGGGGGCGTCCGAATCCGAGTTCAGGGCGACCGCGGCAAAGCCGGTGATGAACATGATCTTGATGTCGGGATCGAGTTCCGAGGCTCGGCGGGCGAGCTCGATGCCGTCCATCTCCGGCATCACGATGTCGGTGAGCAGCATCTCGAACGGCTCTTCCCGCAGGCGCTGATAGGCGGCCATGCCGTTGTCATGGGACGAGACCTGGAAACCGGCGTTTTCCAGCGCCTTGACCAGGAAACGGCGCATGTCGTTGTCGTCTTCGGCGAGCAGGATCTTTGGCATGGCAGGAAACGTCGAATCCCCAGAGGATATCAGCAGACGTCACTAAGCCCGACAGAGGGTAAATTTGGGGTGAAAATCTTTACCTTGCGCCGGCCGCGCTGCCAGCTCCTTGTGGACTGGAATGAGCTCCGAATCAATCGAGCCGGGCTGACTGGTCCTCGCCGCGATGCCCGCACGGTTAAGACGTGTTCCAGCGTCCATCACATCTTTTCGCTTGGCAGAATGGTTGCGATTCCGGACAATGACGACACATAAGAGCCGTTCGACCGGCCGAATCATTGGATCCGGAGCTTGTCCGGATCGTGCGGCACGAAGGGACGAAGCCTGAGAAGATGACCCGGTTTGACGGCGACATGTCGCCAGCCTTCGAGATCTTCGAGCCCGCTGAATGGCGCGCGCCTGTCATCTTCAATTCGCCCCATTCCGGCTCGATCTATCCGGACGAATTCCTGGCCGCTTCACGGATCGACCTGCCGACGCTGCGGCGGTCGGAAGATTCGTTCATGGACGAACTGATCGGCCATTTGAGCGATCGTGGCTTTCCGACGGTGCGGGTCAATTTCCCCCGCTCCTATGTCGACGTCAATCGCGAGCCGTATGAGCTCGACCCCCGCATGTTCAGCGGACGGCTGCCGAGCTTTGCCAATACCCGCTCGATGCGGGTCGCCGGCGGCCTCGGCACCATTCCACGCGTGGTCGGTGACGGCCAGGAGATCTACCGCGACCGTATCCTGGTCGACGACGCGCTAGGGCGGATCGAGACGCTGTACAAGCCCTATCACCGCGCGCTGCGCCGGCTGATCAACAAGGTGCACCAGATGTTCGGCACCGTGGTGCTGGTCGACTGCCACTCGATGCCCTCGGTCGGCGTCAGCAGGGACGAGCCGCGCCGGCCCGACGTCGTGATCGGCGACCGCTACGGCACGAGTTGCACGCCGTTGCTTCCCGACAGGGTCGAGGAGACCATGACAGGCCTCGGCTATTCGATCGGCCGCAACAAGCCCTATGCTGGCGGCTTCATCACCGAACATTACGGCAATCCCGCAAGCGGGCTGCACGCGGTGCAGCTCGAGCTCAATCGCGCGATCTACATGGACGAGCGGCGACGCGAGCGAAGTGCACGCTTTGCGCAAGTGGCCTCGGACTTCGGCATTCTCGCCGACGTGCTGGCAACCACGATTCCGTTCGCCGATCTCGGCCCATTCCAGGCCGCGGCGGAATAGGCGCCGGCTTTTCTCGCACGATCACGTCCTCGGCGATTGGCGCGAACGCATCTTGTGTTCGCCTCACTGCGCACCTCGAAGCGGAAAAAAGAGGCGCAAAGAAAAAAGGGCCGCTTCTGATGAAGAAGCGGCCCAAGTCTAGGGAGGAAACGCCCAAGGAGGGCAGCGGTAACGCCAAGCGCTACCGCACCGCAACAATATGCGACCGCGCCGCACAAAGTGCAAGAGCTTTTGAGCCGTTTCCCATGCAATTCACACATGGCTCGTTTGCTTCCAGAGAAACCCAGATTCAGTTCCTTTGATAAGGAAATTCAATGGGTTGATAGTCATTTGCATACGAACAAGGCAACTTCGGAACTAAGTTTTCAACTCTGTGATCGATATTTGGCCATCAGATGACTGGGACGAGGCAAAGCGCTCGGCATCCAAAATACCAGGGTGCAAATCAAGACAGCGCTGCACGCGGGAGACGAATTGAGCTAGGCAGGAGGCGAGCTTCATCCAAACTTTCGCTTCGAGGATTCCCGTGACGGTGATCGACTTTTCCGCCTTCATTGGACGGCTCGCCACCGCCTCCGGCGAAACCATCCTGCCATTCTTCCGCACCTCGCTGTCGATCGACGACAAGAGCAAGACCAAGGATTTCGACCCCGTGACGGAGGCCGACCGCGCAGCGGAGGCGGTGATGCGGCGGCTGATCAAGGCCAATTTCCCCCAGCACGGCATCGTCGGCGAGGAATTCGGCAACGAACGGGACGATGCCGACTATGTCTGGGTGCTCGACCCCATCGACGGCACCAAATCCTTCATCGGCGGCTTTCCGATCTGGGGCACGCTGATCGCACTGCTGCACAAGGGCGCACCAGTCTACGGCATGATGCACCAGCCCTTCATCGGCGAGCGTTTTGCCGGCGACAACGGCTCGGCCAACTATAAAGGGCCCTCCGGCGAGCGCCGACTCCAGGTCCGCCGCTGCGCTTCGCTTTCGGAAGCCACGACTTACACCACCAGCCCCCTGCTGATGAACGAGAGCGACCGCGCCATCTTCGGCCGCATCGAGCAAGGCGCGCGGCTGTCGCGCTACGGCGGCGACTGTTACTCTTATTGCATGCTGGCGGCCGGCCACGTCGACCTCGTGGTCGAGACCGAACTGAAACCCTACGACATCGCGGCGCTGATCCCGATCGTGACCGGCGCCGGCGGCGTCGTCACCACGTGGGAAGGCAAGCCGGCTCAGGGCGGCGGCCGCATCATCGCGGCCGGCGACGCGCGGGTTCACGAAGAGGCCTTGAGGCTTTTGAACCAATAGCAGGCGGGAGAGGTGCGCACCACGGATGCGGTGGCGTTGAGTTATTTCACACCGCCTCTGCCCTTAGATGCTCCACCAGCAGCTTCGCCGGCCGCGGCAGCGTCTTGAAGCTGCGCGCGCAGATCACGAGCCTCCGGTTGGCCCAGGCATCGCGCAGGCGGACCATGGCGAGCGGCATCAGTTTGGCACAGCGGCGGGCGGCGGCTTCCGGCACCAGCGCAACGCCGACATCGGCGGCGACCATCTGGCAGATCGCGTCGAAATCGCGCAGACGCGCGCGGAAATGCGGACGCATGCCGAGCCGCGCGGTATGCTTCGAGATGTGAACCTGGAGCGCGGTGGCGCTGGTCAGCCCGACGAAGTCGCAAGACCCAGCCTCCTGGAAATCGATCTGACGCCGGCCGGCGAACGGGCCGCGGCGCGAGGTGACCAGCGTCAGGCGATCCTCGCTGAAGACGAAGCGCTCGATATGGTCTGGCAGCGCGTGCTCGGCGGCGAAGCCGAGATCGGCCGCACCGGCGGTTATCGCCGCCGCGATGTCGGTGCTCTCGCGCTCCTCAATGTCGACGGCAATGTCGCGATTGGCGCGCAGGAAGCCGGCGAGCGCCCTCGGCAGATGCTCCGACAGCCCCGAGGTGTTGGCGAGGAAATGCACGCTGGCGCGCACGCCGCTGGCAAAGCCGGCCAGATCGCCGCGCATGGCGTCGATCTGGTGGATGACGAGCCGCGCATGATCGAGCAGGCTCTCGCCGGCCGCGGTCAGCTCGACGCCGCGGCGCCCGCGCTTGAGCAGCGCGACGCCGAGCGCGTCCTCGAGCCCCTTGATGCGCGCGCTGGCCGAGGCCAGCGCCAGATGCGACCGCTCGGCACCGCGTGTGATGCTGCGCTGGTCGGCGACCGCGATGAAGAGCTGGAGGTCGACGAGGTCGAAGCGCATGCCTTGTCCCCTTAGCCTTCGTCCTTGACGAAGGCTCTCTCCGTAACCTCCAGATTGTGCCTGATCGCGGCATCGGTCAATGTGCGCGGCATGATCGACCCTTTTCTCATTCTCATCGCTGCCGTCTTTCTGATCGCCGGATTCGTCAAGGGCGTGGTCGGGCTTGGCCTGCCGACCGTCTCCATGGGCCTGCTCGCCGTCAGCATGACCCCAAGCCGCGCCATTGCCATCGTCATCGTGCCCGCCATCATCACCAACATCTGGCAGACCTTCGTCGGCCCCTATTTGCGCGACATCCTGAGGCGGCTGTGGCCGCTGATGATCGGCACCGTGATCGGATGCTGGCTCAATGCCGGCGCGCTGACCGGTCCCCATGCGCGCTACGGCACGATCGTGCTCGGCGCTCTGCTCGTCATCTACGCCGTGATCGGTCTGAACAGATTCCAGTTCCGCGTCGCGCCTGGGAACGAGAAGTGGGTCGGCGGCGTGGTCGGCGTCGTCACCGGCGTGATCTCGGCCTCGACCGGCGTGCAGGTGATCCCCTCGATGCCGTTCATGCAGGCGATCGGCATGGAAAAGGACGAGCTGGTGCAGGCGCTCGGCGTGTTCTTCACGACCGCAACGCTGGCGCTCGCCTTCAACTTGACCGGCGCCGGATTGCTGACACCGGCCAATGCCGTGCCGGGCACCGTGGGCCTTGCCATGGCCTTCGCCGGCATGTTCATCGGCCAATCGGTGCGGGCGCGGATGCCTGCGGAAGCGTTTCGCCGCTGGTTCCTGATCGCGATGATTTTGCTCGGCCTTTATCTGGCGGGCAGCGCGCTGGTGAAGGAATTCGCCTGAGGACCTACGATCTCGGCTCGTAACCCGGCACCCATCTTTCGTGCTGGGGCAGGTCGTCCCTGATCGTCCACCATGGCGCGCGTGATGAGGTGAACACGTGAAGGCGCGGCCTGACTTGCGGATCGTCATCGAGCAGGCCGGCGGGGATGCTGACGGTCGGCAGGTAGCTCGCCTTGCCCGGCGTCAGACAGCCGCAGGTCTTGCAGCGATGGCGGAAACTGCCCGGCGCGGATTCGTAAGACACCGTCATGTCCTCGCCCGCGACGAACCGAAACTTGTCGGCGTCGACATGGGCGTAGGTGGCAAAGGCCGCGCCGGTCAGCTTGCGGCAATTGGCGCAATGGCAGTGCGTCATCGCACGCACCTTGTCGATCTCGAAACGCACGGCGCCGCACAGACAGCTGCCACGAATCATCGAGCCCTCCCCGGCGCGGCCTCGATCGGGCCGCTCCTCATTCGTTCGAATGGGTTTACCGGCTTTCCAGCATGGCAACGCGGATGCCGAGATAGATGAAGAGACCGCCAAGCGCACGATTGACCCAGGCGATGGCGCCCTCCGACTGCCGCAGCCGGTGCGCGGCTTTGGCGGCGAACGCGGCGAGCACCAGGCACCACAGCGTCCCCGTCGAGATGAAGATCAGGCCGAGCGTCAGGAAGGCGAGCGGCTTGTGCGGCGCATCGGCTGCGACGAATTGCGGCAGGAAGGCCAGGAAGAACAGCGCGACCTTGGGATTGAGCGCGTTGGTGAAAACACCCTGGAGGAAGACCCGCCGCAGGGAACTCCGCACCGGCTCGTCGATCGCCGACGCCAGCACCGGGCGCGACCACAGCATCTGAAGGCCGGTCACGACCAGATAGGCCGCGCCGACCAGCTTCAGGATCGAGAACGCGGTCGACGAGGCCATCAGCAGGGCCGAAAGCCCGATCGCGGCGCCCGCGACATGGACAAAGCAGCCGCAGCTGATGCCAAAGGCGGCCGCGGCGCCGCCCCGCCACCCCATCTGCATGCTGCGGCCGATCACATAGACCGAATCCGGACCCGGCGTGATGTTGAGCAGCACGCCCGCCAGGATGAAAAGTTCGATCTCGTGAATGCCCAGCATGCAAAGTGCCCCCGCGGCCCGTCCGGGCGGTCTTGATTCCGCTTAGACGGTTCGCCCGTCCCCGTCCACCGCCGGGATTGCGTAGGATTTACCTCGAATTTGCAATGCGGATCATGCTTCCGCTTGGCCTTATCTGCTCTATAAAGGCAGGGTTCTTGAAATCCAGGATTCGAGGCGACTGCCACGCCGTGGCCGGTCGTAGGTCCCTTACAAGTCCCTTGGAGCTTCGCGGATATGGAAAGACGTCTGGCCGCCATCGTCTGCGCCGATGTCGCCGGCTATTCGCGCATGATGGGCAGCGACGAGGCCGGCACCCATGCCGCCTTCAAGGCCCATCGCAGCGCGATCCATCCCATCATCCTCAATCACGGCGGCCGCGTCGTGAAGAACACCGGCGATGGCTTCCTGCTCGAGTTCCCCTCGATCGTCGGCGCCACCGAGGCTGCGATGGCGATGCAGACGCTGATGGCTGAGCGCAACCGGCATCTGCCGAGCGATCGCGCCATGCAGTTCCGACTCGGCATCCACATGGGCGATGTCATCGCCGATGAGGACGAGGTCTTCGGTGACGATGTCAACATTGCCGTCCGCCTGGAATCGGTGGCGAGCCCCGGCGGCTTCGCCATCTCGGCCAAGGCCTACCGGGAGGCGAGCAAGCATCTCTCGGTGCCGCTGATCGATGCCGGCAACCATCGCTTCAAGAACATCAAGGATGCGATCGGGGTCTGGACCTGGATGCCCGACGGTGCGCCGGCGCTTGCCCCCGAGCTACGGGAGGCCTCGGCGCTGTCGCAGCAATACCGCACCGCGATCGTCGGCGTGCTGCCCTTCGCCAATCTCAGCGACGCCCAGGACGAATATTTCTCCGACGGCCTCACCGAGGACTTGATCCATGCGCTGTCGCTGCAATCCTTCTATCGGGTGCTGAGCCGCAACTCGACCTTCGCCTTCAAGGGCAAGAACGTAAGCACCCGGCTGATCGCGCGCGAGATCGACGCCACCTATCTGATCCAGGGCTCGGTGCGGCGCGCGGGCGCCAAGATTCGCGTCACCGCCGAGCTGATCGCGCCGGAGACCGGCGAGCAGCTCTGGACCGGCCGCTACGACCGCGACATCGGCGACCTGTTCGCGATGCAGGACGAGATCACCACCAACCTGTCCGCCGCCATCGCCACCGAGATCGTCCGTGCCGAGGCCTCGGCGCCGGCGCGGCTCTCGACCGACGTGAGCGCCTGGGACCGTTTCCTCAAGGGGCTGTCGCACTACTACCGGCAGACCAAGGAGGATCTGGCCGCCGCCGTCGACCTGTTCCGGGAGGCCATCGGGCTCGATCCCAAACTGTCGATCGCACACGCCTATCTGGCAACGATCCAGATCCAGAGCATCCAGTTCGGCTGGGTCAAGGGTACGCGCGAGATGTGGGCCGAGGCGATGAACCTCGCCGAAACCAGCGTCCGGCTCGACCCGCGCTCCTCCTTTGCGTTCTCGATCCTGTCCTGGGCGCATGCAATGGAGGGGCATTACGACGCGGCGATGGATGCGGCCAAGCGCGCGGTCGCGCTCAACCCTTACGACAATGGCGCACGCGGCGTGCTCGGCATCTGCCATTTCGTCATCGGCGAGCACCGCGAGGCGATCGAACTGTTCTCGATGGCCGCGCAACGCGACAACAGCGACCCGCGCTACCAATGGGCCGCGCTGAACGCGTTCAGCCATTACTTGTTGCGCCAATATGACGCGACCCTGTCGTGGGCCCGCGAGCAGCTCTACATCAATCCGAATCACATGCAGGCGCTGGCGATCCGCGCCGCGGCATTGGCCCAAATGGGACGAAGCGGCGAGGCGAGCGAGGCCGCCGGCGTGCTGATGGGTAATTATCCAACCCTGAATGTCGACAGGCACTTGCGCAACTTCCATTGGAAGCGGCCCGAGGACATCGCCCATTACCGCGACGGTCTGCTGAAGGCCGGCGTGCCGCTCGGCAAGCTGACCCTGGTGCAGAGCGACGTCAAACGCGCAGCCGAGTCCTGAACGGCAGATCGCGGTTCCTCAGCAGTCTCGAGCGTGGCCTCTTGGGGCCCCGCACCGCCTTCATTGACACGACAGTGAATTCCGCCACACTTCGCCACACGCTGAAGTAGTATAGTCTACTGTCGATTTGTTAGGACTTTTTGCGCTTGATCCGGCGCCTCTGCCTTGCACGATTCGCTGTCTTCAGGATTTGGGCCATGCATCACCCCGCTTCGAAGCCGCCCTTCGATCCCTCGATCCCGGTCTCGCCGAACAATCCCTGCCCGTTCCTGCGCGGCCTCGTCGGCGAAGGCTTCGTCGACGGCGGGACCGTCCCGCTCAACACGCTGTCGCAGACCATCGCGAATGCGACCGGCGAGACCGGGCTGAAGAAGGTCTCGGCCCGCATCCAGGTCCGCGGCGTTGCGCTCATCGCCAACGGCTTCCGTCACGTCCTGAAGAGCATCTGGTTGGGCGCGCAGCTCGACGCGCTTCGCGGCGGCCCGCTCGACAAGCGCGGCGCCGGCTCGCGCATCCTCGGCGTCGACGGCAAGGTCAACGAGGACGAGATCGCGCGGCTCGCGAGCTTCGGCCGGACCTACACCGACCCGAACACCGGCAGCAGCGAGCCCGGCCTCAACGCCGCGGAAATCAAGACTTTCATGCGCGACAACCTCAAGCGCGCCGGCAGCGCCGCACGCTGGTACTACCCGTTGCTGATGAAATTCGAATGGCCCATCCTCTTGAAGATCATCGGCAAGGGCAAGCGGGATGAGGAGCGCTATCTCAGCGTGGCCGACGTGCGCACGCTGTTCGAGCAGCGCAAATTCCCCGACCGCATCAACCAGCGGATCTTGTCGCAGCCGCTGCTGTCGGCCTGCCAGCTCCGCTTTCGCTGGGCGTTCGCGCTCACGGCGTTCGTCATCGGCCTTGGCCTGGTCGCCCTGGTGGCCGTCGCCGAATTCCCCAACCAGGTCCGCGCCATGCTGCCCCAGAAGGGCGTGCTCGTGAACCTGCTGCCGCCGCCCTTGCCTGCAGTCCCCGAAACGAAGGCAGCTTACTGGCTCGAGCAGAACTGGTCGCTGAAGGACCGGCATTGGTTCCACCATGCCAGCCAGGGCACCGCGACGTTCCCGGTGCCCTATGAGTGGTTCGTGGCGCTGGAGCAACCACAGCTTCACCTGTTCTCGAAGCCGGGCATGGTCAAGGACAGCGCCTATCTCGAGCGCTTCGGCTTCATCCCGAGCCCGCAGACGATCCAGACCGACGCGGCGACGCTGCGCCGCTTCGGCTACGCCAATGTCTACGAGACGACACAGGTGTCGGACTGGTCGACGAGATGGACGCCGGCGGAGAACGTCGACGGCCTGCCGGTCGGCTTCGCACGGATGACCGGTGTCGTCGATCCCGCGACGGGCCGCCGCGAAGAGGACAAGATCGGACTGACCTGCGCGGCATGTCATACCGGCCATATCCACTATCAGGGCGTCGATGTCCGCTTCGACGGCGGCGCGGCGATGACCGACCTGAAGAAGCTCGAGCTCGCGACCGGTCTGTCGATCGCCTACACCCTGTACGTCCCATTCCGCTTCCAGCGCTTTGCCGATCGCGTGCTCGGTCCTGAGGCCAGCAAGACGGACCGCGCCGCGCTCAAGCAGAAGCTCGGCGCGATCGGCAGCTTCCTGATCGACTGGACCAAGAACTACGAGAAGACGATCGAGGGCAAGAAGACCTGGGACGGCAAGCAGCAACAGGACACCGAGGAAGGGTTCGGCCGTCTCGACGCTCTCAACCGCATCGGCAACCAGGTCTTTTCGCAGGACCTTGCTTTGAGCGGCGTCAAGGGATTCGAGAAGAACCTGCATGCCCAAGACGCGCCGGTCAGCTACCCCGCGATCTGGACCGTGCCGTGGTTCAAGTTCGCCCAATACGATGCCTCGATCGAGCAGCCGTTGATCCGCAACGCCGGCGAAGCCCTCGGCGTGACGGCGCTCCTCAACCAGTCCGACGCCTATCCGGAGGACAGGCTGTGGCGCTCCTCGGTGAACATCAGGACGCTCGGCTGGATCGAGGACATGCTGAGAGGTCCCGATCCGTTCAAGGCGGCCGATCCTTCCAGCGGACCGAGGTTCGGCGGCCTGCTCGCGCCGAAATGGCCCTCGCAGATCCTCGGCGACGCATGGAAGCTGAAGCCCGATCGCGTCGAGCGCGGCAGCGCCATCTACGCCGAGATGTGCTCCGGCTGCCACCTGCCGGCCATCGACACCCCGGCCTTCTGGTCGTCGAAGCACTGGGAGCCGAGCGGCGACAGCAGGGTCCTGAACGCGGTGACGATCCCTCTCGACGAGATCAAGACGGATCCAGAACAATCGCTTGTTCTCGGCAAGAGGACCGTCGATGTGCCCGGCTTCCTGAAGGTGAACACGGCCGACCTGCAGAAATGGTGGCAATGCGATGTCCCGACCGCCAGCACCTCGCCCAACGAGATGGTCTATGCGCTCGGCCTGATGACGGTGGTCGATCTCGTCGCGCGCAAATGGATGGACGACGAGAAAATCCCGGAGGCCGAGCGGGGGAAGATATGGAATCTCGCACGCAAGAACTGCCTCAATCCCGCGCCTGATCCGCGCTATCGCGCGCGCCCGCTGAACGGCATCTGGGCGACGGCGCCTTACCTGCACAACGGTTCGGTGCCTTCGCTGTACTGGTTGCTGAAGCCGGCGAGCGAGCGCCCGCAAAAATTCTGTATGGGCCGCCGCGACTATGACCCTGACACCGTCGGCTTCGCAGTCATCGCCAACGACCGTTGCAAGACGGGTGAGACGGAGTTCTCCGCGACGGGATCTGACGGCAAGCCAATCCAGGGCAACAGCGTGCTCGGCCATTCCTTCGAGCTTAGGGAGGGCGAACCGAAACGGCCGGGCGTCATCGGCCGCATGTTCAGGGACGACGCCGAGCGCTACGATCTGATCGAGTATCTGAAGACGCTTTAACGCGACCAGAGTTCTTCGTCGTCATGGCCGGGCTTGTCCCGGCCATCCACGAACTTTTCCCCCGCACCAAGAACGTGGATGCCCGGGCCTTCGCCTCGCCGAAGCGGCTTCGGCCGCGCAGGCGGGACAAGCCCGGGCATGACGAGTTCGCGGCACGATCCCCCCGCTCAAGCGCTCACTTGAACAGCGGCGTGCCCGGGACGAAGGCGTCGAAGGCCGCCCAGAACTGGGAGCGGTAGCGGTCCTGCTCCTGCAGGATCTCGTGCTTGGCGCCCGCGATCACAAGATGGGAGCCGGCGCGCAGATGATAGGCGAACTCCTCGATCGCGGCGGTCGAGACCACGGTGTCGTTGGAGGCCGCCAGCATCAGGATCGGCTGGCGGATCTGGGAAGGGTAGTTCACGCGCTTGAAGGTGTGCATCGCGCGGAAGGCGGTATCGGCCCAGGCGACCGTCGGTGACGCCAGTCCGAGCGTCGGATCCTCCTCCAGGATCGCGGCATTGCGCGCATAGCGCACGGGATCGCTGGTCAGGGGATTGTTGATGAAAGGGTCGAGCCCGGTGAGACGGTCACTGCCGCCGGGGACGTAGCGGCCACCCTGCCCGAGCAGGCGCATCGTCTTCAGCATTGCACGGACGGGAAACGACGTGGTGTGGCCCGGCAGGTCGATCATCGGCGCCGACAGCACCATGCGGTCGAACCAGCGCTTGCCGGCATGGGCCACCCGCAGCATTACCGTGCCGCCCATCGAGTGGGCGAGCGCGAAGAAGGGCGGCGGGCAATCCGGCAGCACCACTTGCTGCACGAAGGTCTCGACGTCGATCTCGAAATCGGAGAAGTCGCGCACATAGCCCTTGCGCGGATCGCGCAGGCGGCGCGAGGAATGGCCCTGCCCGCGCCAGTCGATCATTGCCACCGCAAAGCCGCGGTCGCGTAGGTCACGCACGGTCTCGAAATATTTCTCGATCTGCTCGCTGCGTCCGGTGAAGACGCAGACGGTGCCCTTGCGGTTCGCCGGCGGCGCCCACCGCGCAAAGCGCAGCTCGGCGCCATCGGGGGTCTTGATGGTGCCGCTCACGACGTTTTCGGGAACGGGATTGGACGGGATCGAGACCAGCGTCATGTTTGGAAGTGCTAGAAATCAAGGGGCGGGAGCGCCGAAAAGGCGCTTATCCCGCCCTCTTGAACGCCGTCTCGTTCCACCCATATCATTTTCGTGCAGGCCGCTACCAGTGTTTCGGAACCGAAACGCCAGGCTGCACACAGACGAAAGCCCGGCCCGATGGCGGGCGGGTTAGCCAACAGTCGCTCAATGGAGGACTTGACCATGCGTACCTACGATCTCACGCCGTTTTATCGTTCCACGGTCGGATTCGACCGCCTCTTCAACCTGCTCGATCAAGCCAGTTCGGACGGCAGCCCCGGCTACCCCCCGTACAACATCGAGCGTACCGGCGAGAACGCCTACCGCATCACCGTTGCGGTCTCCGGCTTCTCCAAGGATGAGCTCTCCATCGTCGCGAAGGAAAACACGCTGACGATCAAGGGCGAGAAAGTCGCCAACGAAAACAGCAAGAACGAAGTGCTCTACCGCGGCATCGCCGCGCGTGCGTTCGAGCGCGCCTTCCAGCTTGCCGACTTCGTGCAGGTGAAGGACGCCTCGCTCGAGAACGGGCTGCTTCACGTCGACCTCGTACGCGAGATACCCGAAGCCAAGAAGCCTCGCCAGATCGCGATCAACGCCGGCGCGCCGAAGGCGCCAGTGATCGAGGGCTCGGCCGCGCAAGCCGCCTAAGCCAAGCGACTTCCAGGTTACGAAAACGCCCCGGTGCCCCGGGGCGTTTTTTTGCACGGCATCACCGGGCGCATGAACACCACCACGATCGCGCTCGATGCCGGTCACCTCTCGCTGGCGTCGCATCCGAAGGAAGTGGCGAATCTGATCCTGGAGGCGGCGAGGTATGGGCGGAGCCGAGCGCGATGCTGAAATGCAAAAGGCGCCTGAGGTCTCAGGTGCCTTTCGTTTTGGCCAACTCACTCCCCGATGTCGTCCCCACGATGGCGTGATGGGCACTGTCGCGTCAAACTCGCGTCGCCCTAATCCAGCCCCTGCGCGGCCGGCATCTCCTGCGTCGGCAGGATGGTAGGGGCAGGCTTGGCTTGGCCGACGGTTGGCGCAGCTGCATCGGCGGGCTTGGCCTGCGCGGCGGCCGCTTGCCGCGAAGGCTGCGCCCGCGGTGGCTGGGCCTGCTCCGCCACCGGTGCCACCGGCTTCGCGGCAGCGACCGGCGTCTCGGCGCGCCGCGGGGCGGCCTTGGGCAGCGGCACGGCGCGGCTTGCCACATGCGGGATCAGAGCCGGCGGGCGCGGCGGACCGCTGCGGATCACGGTCGGCGGCGGCAGCGCGCTTTGCGGCCCGTAAGGCGCGACCGCGGGTTCGCCATAGGCGGGCGCCATGCCGTAGGCATCAGCGGCGGGCATGAAGCGCAAGATTCTTCCGTCACGGGCGTCGATCGCCAGGCGGCCATCGTCGCCGCGGCGGTCGATCACCGCGATGGTGTAGACGCTGCCGCGCAGGCTTGGGATGCCGATCGGCAAGAAGCCGTTTTCGCGCAGCACCGCATAGACCTCGGTGGCCGGCAAAAGCGCCGTGGCCGAGCCACGCTCTTCGTAGCCATAGCCGTAGCCGTAACGCGGCGGGGGCGGCGCGACCTCCGGCGGCGCATAGGGGCCGTCGAAATCCGACACCGCGATCACAGCCCCGCTCCGGATACCGCTCGCGGGAACCTGGGCGTGGCCCGCACTTGCAGCCAGCGCCAGCGCGGCGGCGACACATCCTGTGAAAAACTCCTGGTCGAGACGCTCCTGTCAGGCCCCCGATGGCCGCCCTCTTTCGCTTCTCGTGGCGTGGCGCGCCTTCCGAAGGGTTGATCCGAAGCTTCATTGGGGATTCCGGCACGCGCGGGGCCGGATCGGGGCGCGTTTGCTTCAAAACCGGGGCCGCGCAACTTTTGGAAAGCGATTGATTGACATATCGGGAATCGGGACTTCCGCGCGCTTGTGTGCTAGACAAAAATTTGGCAAGGTGACGTTTAGGACAGGAAGACTGTCTCAATTTTGCTTGCGGCCCCGGCACAGGGATTGCAGCGAAAACCGGTGCTCTCGAGCGTCGGCAAGGTACCAGGCAAAGCCGCTCTCGGGGACGAAGAGCGCCTAGGCCTGAATTTAAGAAAATGCGGCTCGCAGCGGACGAGCGGTGGCCCAGGAGCGGGTGCCGCGGGACGCCCAAGGTGCGCCGAAGGTGGCGGTGAGGCAGCTTGCCGCATGGAGAGGACAGGAACAATGAACGGGTCGCAATTCGAGCGCGCAAACATCGTGGCAGAAGAGCTGTCGGCGACGGTCGCCTCGAAAACGACCGATCCGATTCAGGAACACAATTCGCGCCCAACGGCGGAGGGCCTCTACGACCCCTCCCTCGAGAAGGATTCCTGCGGCGTCGGCTTCATCGCCAACATCAAGGGCAAGAAGTCGCACGAGATCGTCTCGGACGCGCTGAGCATCCTCTGCAATCTCGAGCATCGCGGCGCTGTCGGCGCCGATCCGCGCGCCGGTGACGGCGCAGGCATCCTGGTGCAGATTCCGCACGCCTTCTTCAGCCGCAAGGCCAAGGAGCTCGGCTTTGCGCTGCCGGGTCCAGGCGAATACGCCATCGGCGCGCTGTTCATGCCGCGCGATACCGCCTGGCGCAACGTCATCAAGAGCATCATCGCCGACCAGATCAAGGAAGAGGGGCTGACCCTGCTCGGCTGGCGCGACGTGCCGACCGACAATTCCTCGCTCGGCGTCACCGTGAAGCCGACCGAGCCCGCCTGCATGCAGGTATTCATTGGCCGCAACGGCACCGCCAAGACCGAGGACGAGTTCGAGCGCCGGCTCTACATCCTGCGCAAGTCGATCTCGCAGGCGATCTACCAGCGCCGCGACCGTGGCCTTGCGGGATATTATCCCTGCTCGATGTCCTGCCGCACCGTGATCTACAAGGGCATGTTCCTCGCCGACCAGCTCGGCAAGTACTATCCCGATTTGCATGAGAAGGACTTCGAGAGCGCGCTTGCGCTTGTGCACCAGCGCTTCTCGACCAACACCTTCCCGGCCTGGTCGCTGGCGCATCCCTATCGCATGATCGCGCATAACGGCGAGATCAACACGCTGCGCGGCAACACCAACTGGATGGCGGCGCGCCAGGCCTCGGTGAGTTCCGAGCTCTACGGCAAGGACATCAACCGGCTCTGGCCGATCTCCTATGAAGGCCAGTCGGACACCGCCTGCTTCGACAACGCGCTCGAATTCCTGGTGCAGGGCGGCTACTCGCTGCCGCACGCCGTCATGATGATGATTCCGGAGGCGTGGGCCGGCAATCCCTTGATGGATGAGAAGCGCCGCGCCTTCTACGAATATCATGCCGCGCTGATGGAGCCGTGGGACGGCCCCGCCGCAATCGCCTTCACCGATGGCCGCCAGATCGGCGCCACGCTCGACCGCAACGGCCTCAGGCCCGCGCGCTATCTCGTCACCAAGGATGACCGCATCGTGATGGCGTCCGAGATGGGCGTGCTGACGATCCCAGAGGACCAGATCATCACCAAGTGGCGCTTGCAGCCGGGCAAGATGCTGCTGGTCGACCTCGAGCAGGGCCGTCTCATCCCCGACGACGAGATCAAGGCCGAGCTCGCCAAGAGTCATCCCTACAAGGAATGGCTGGAGCGGACCCAGATCGTGCTGGAAGAGCTGCCGAAGGTCCCGACAACAGGCGTGCGCTCCAACCTGTCACTGCTCGATCGCCAGCAGGCGTTCGGCTACAGCCAGGAAGACATCGCCATCCTGATGACGCCGATGGCGGCCACCGGCGAGGAAGCCGCGGGCTCGATGGGCAACGACACGCCGATCTCGGCGCTGTCGGACAAGGCCAAGCCGCTGTTCACCTACTTCAAGCAGAACTTCGCGCAGGTCACCAACCCGCCGATCGACCCGATCCGCGAGGAGCTGGTGATGAGCCTCGTCTCCATCATCGGACCGCGGCCGAACCTGTTCGACCTGCAGGGCATGGCCACGACCAAGCGTCTCGAAGTGCGCCAGCCGATCCTGACCGACGCGGACCTGGAGAAGATCCGCTCGATCTCCGAGGTGGCCGACACCCACTTCAAGTCACGCACGCTGGACACCACCTTCCACGCCGGTCTCGGCGCGGCCGGCATGGACCAGGTTCTCGACGAGCTTTGCGCGCGCGCGGAAAGCGCGGTGCGCGAGGGCGTCAACATCATCATCCTGTCCGACCGCATGGTCGGCACCGACCGGGTGCCGATCCCGGCACTGCTGGCCTGCGCCGCCGTGCACCATCATCTGATCCGCGTCGGACTGCGCACTTCGGTCGGCCTCGTCGTCGAGTCCGGCGAGCCGCGCGAAGTGCATCATTTCGCCTGCCTTGCCGGCTACGGCGCCGAAGCGATCAATCCGTATCTCGCGTTCGAGACCATCATCGCGATGAAGGACCGCCTGCCCGGCTCGCTCGACGACTACGAGATCGTCAAGCGCTACATCAAGTCGATCGGAAAGGGCCTGCTCAAGGTGATGTCCAAGATGGGCATCTCGACCTACCAGTCCTATTGCGGCGCGCAGATCTTCGACGCGGTCGGCCTGAAGGCTGATTTCGTCGCAAAGTTCTTCGCCGGCACGCATACCCGCGTCGAGGGCGTCGGCCTGGCCGAGATCGCCGAAGAGGCCGTGCGCCGTCATGCCGACGCGTTCGGCGAAGCGCTGGTCTACAAGAGCGCGCTCGACGTCGGCGGCGAATATGCCTATCGCAGCCGCGGCGAGGACCATGCCTGGACTGCCGAGTCGGTGTCGCTGCTCCAGCACGCCGCGCGCGGCAATTCCCAGGAGCGCTATCGCGCCTTCGCCAAGATCCTCAACGAGCAGTCGGAGCGCCTGTTGACGCTGCGCGGCCTGTTCCGGATCAAGGGCGCCGAGGAAGAGAAACGCAAGCCGGTGCCGCTCGACCAGGTCGAGCCGGCCAAGGACATCGTCAGGCGCTTCGCCACGGGTGCGATGAGCTTCGGCTCGATCTCGCGCGAAGCGCACACCACGCTCGCGATCGCCATGAACCGGATCGGCGGCAAGTCGAACACCGGCGAAGGCGGCGAGGAGGCCGACCGCTTCAAGCCGATGCCGAACGGCGATTCCATGCGCTCGGCGATCAAGCAGGTCGCCTCGGGCCGCTTCGGCGTCACCACGGAGTATCTCGTCAACTCCGACATGATGCAGATCAAGATGGCGCAGGGCGCCAAGCCCGGCGAAGGCGGCCAGCTGCCCGGCCACAAGGTCGACGCCACCATCGCAAAAGTCCGGCATTCGACGCCGGGCGTCGGCCTGATCTCGCCGCCGCCGCACCACGACATCTACTCGATCGAGGATCTGGCGCAGCTGATCTACGACCTCAAGAACGTCAACCCGACGGGCGACGTATCGGTCAAGCTGGTCTCCGAGATCGGCGTCGGCACGGTGGCCGCGGGCGTCGCCAAGGCGCGCGCCGACCACGTCACCATCGCGGGCTTCGAGGGCGGCACCGGCGCTTCGCCGCTGACCTCGATCAAGCACGCCGGCTCGCCGTGGGAGATCGGCCTCGCCGAAACCCATCAAACGCTGGTGCGCGAACGGCTGCGCAGCCGCATCGTGGTCCAGGTCGACGGCGGCTTCCGCACCGGCCGTGACGTCGTCATCGGCGCGCTGCTCGGCGCAGACGAGTTCGGCTTTGCCACCGCGCCGCTGATCGCGGCCGGCTGCATCATGATGCGCAAGTGTCATCTCAACACCTGCCCGGTCGGCGTCGCCACCCAGGACCCTGTCCTGCGCAAGCGCTTCACCGGCCAGCCTGAGCACGTCATCAACTACTTCTTCTTCGTCGCGGAGGAAGTCCGCGAGATCATGGCAAGCCTCGGCTTCCGTACCTTCAACGAGATGGTCGGCCAGGTGCAGCTGCTCGACCAGACCAGGCTCGTCGCCCACTGGAAGGCCAAGGGGCTCGATTTCTCAAAGCTCTTCGTCAAGCAGAAGGAAGAGAAGGGCCAGAAAATCTATCATTCCGAGCGCCAGAACCATCATCTGGAGGCGGTGCTCGACCGCACGCTGATCGAGAAGGCGACGCCTGCGCTCGACCGCGGCGCGCCGGTGAAGATCGAGGCCGTGATCAACAGCACCAACCGCTCTGCGGGCGCGATGCTGTCGGGCGCGGTCGCCAAGATCTACGGCCATGCCGGCCTGCCGCACGACACAATCCATGTCAGCCTCAAGGGCACCGCGGGCCAGGCCTTCGGCGCGTGGCTTGCCCACGGCGTCACCTTCGAGCTCGAGGGTGAAGGCAACGACTATGTCGGCAAGGGCCTCTCGGGCGGCAAGATCATCGTCAAGCCGCCGAAGAACTCCGCCATCGTGCCGGAAGAGAGCATCATCGTCGGCAACACCGTGATGTACGGCGCGATCGAGGGCGAGTGCTACTTCCGCGGCATCGCCGGCGAACGCTTTGCCGTGCGCAATTCGGGTGCCGTGGCCGTCGTCGAGGGCGCGGGCGATCATTGCTGCGAATACATGACCGGCGGCATCGTGGTCGTGCTCGGCAAGACCGGGCGCAACTTCGCGGCCGGCATGTCCGGCGGCATCGCCTATGTGCTGGACGAGACCGGCGACTTCGACCGGCTGTGCAACCTCAGCATGGTCGAGCTCGAGCCGGTGCTGTCGGAGGAGCTGATCAACGCCGGCACCTATCACCATGCCGGTGACCTCGAGGCGCACGGCCGGGTCGACGTGTTCAAGAACCTGCTCGCCTCCGACGTCGAGCGGCTGCACGTCCTGATCTCGCGCCATGCGAAGGCGACCGGCTCCAAGCGCGCCGCCGACATCCTCGCCAATTGGAAGGAATGGCTGCCCAAATTCCGCAAGGTGATGCCGGTCGAGTACCGGCGCGCGTTGCGCGAAATGGCCGCCAACGCGGACGCCGAGCCGAAAATCGCGATCGGGGCTTAAGACATCACACCCCGTCATTGCGAGCGAAGCGAAGCAATCCAGACTTTCTTCGAGGATACACTGGATTGCTTCGTCGCTTCGCTCCTCGCAATGACGGTTGAGGAAACAACAGACGAATTAGCCGGCAGGGACTTCGGGTTTAATGGGCAAGATCACGGGTTTTCTGGAAATCGAACGGCACGACCGCAAGTACACCCCGGTCGCCGAGCGCGTGAAGCATTACAAGGAATTCGTCGTTCCGCTCTCCGAAAAGGAGGTGCGCGACCAGGCCGCGCGCTGCATGAACTGCGGCATTCCCTATTGCCACGGCACCGGCTCGGTCGCGCCCGGCACGCCCGGCTGCCCGGTCAACAACCAGATCCCCGATTGGAACGACCTCGTCTACCAGGGCAATTGGGAAGAGGCCTCGCGCAATCTGCACTCGACCAACAATTTCCCGGAGTTCACGGGGCGAATTTGTCCGGCGCCGTGCGAAGCGTCCTGCACGCTCAACATCGACGACAACCCCGTCACCATCAAGACCATCGAATGCGCGATCGTCGACCGCGCCTGGGACAATGGCTGGCTCAAGCCTGAGGTCGCAGCCGTCAAGACCGGCAAGAAGGTCGCAGTGATCGGCTCGGGCCCGGCCGGCATGGCCTGCGCGCAGCAGCTCGCCCGCGCCGGCCACGACGTGCATCTGTTCGAGAAGTACGCCAAGGCCGGCGGCCTGCTGCGCTACGGCATCCCCGACTTCAAGATGGAGAAGGGCGTCATCGACCGCCGCGTCAGGCAGATGGAAGCCGAAGGCGTCACCTTCCACTACAACAGCCATGTCGGCGCCGAGGGCAATGTCGATCCGCGCGAGTTGCTGAACGAGTACGACACGGTGGCGCTGACCGGCGGCGCGGAAGCCCCGCGCGACCTGCCGATTCCCGGCCGCGACCTCGCCGGCATTCACTACGCCATGGACTTCCTGCCGCAGCAGAACCGCCGCGTCTCCGAGGAGCCGCTCGGCGGCGTCCAGGAGATTTTGGCCGGCGGCAAGCATGTCGTGGTCATCGGCGGCGGCGACACCGGCTCCGACTGCATCGGCACCTCGCTGCGCCAGGGCGCGCTGTCGGTGACCCAGCTCGAGATCATGCCCGCCCCGCCCGAGCGCGAGAACAAGGGCCTGACCTGGCCGAACTGGCCGCTGAAGATGCGCACCTCCTCCAGCCAGGCCGAAGGCGCGATCCGCGAATACGCCGTGCTGACGCAGAAGTTCTCGGGCGAGAACGGCGAGGTCAAGAAGCTGCACTGCGTGCGCGTCGACGACAAGTTCAAGCCGATTGCCGGCACCGAGTTCGAGCTTGACGCCGAGCTCGTCCTGCTCGCGATGGGCTTCGTCCACCCCGTGCACGAAGGCCTGCTCAAGCTGCTCGCGGTCGACCTCGATCCGCGCGGCAACGTCAAGGCCAACACGCTCGACTACCAGACCTCGCGCCCGAACGTGTTCACCGCCGGCGACATGCGCCGCGGCCAGTCGCTGGTGGTGTGGGCGATCCGCGAGGGCCGGCTGTGCGCAAGATCGATCGATACGTTTTTGATGGGGAAGACGGATCTGCCGCGATAATCGCGGCTCGCTTCGCTGTCAGCTTCAAATGACGCTGTCATCGTCCGCGAAGGCGGGCGATCCAGCATTCAGAGGCTCCTGTTGGAGCGCACGCACCATATCCGCCGCGGCGTACCGGATGCCCCGGTCAAGCCGGCAGCGGAGTTACATGGCGATAACGACGCTCCGAATCGCGCACTCGCCGCCTCAATTCTGCAGCCTTACCCCAACCAGCATCACCGTCCCCTGCGAACTCGAGCCGGCCTGGTTCGAATCCAGGATGTCATGCCGCAGGGTGCCCTTGATCCAGATGTTGCGGTTGAGCTTGTAGATCAGATTGGTTTCGAGCGAGTAGGTCTTGTCGTTGCGGTTCTGGCCCTGGTAGTCGTAGGTGCCGTAGGTGAACTTGCCGACCGCCGTGAGCCAGCGGCGGAAGTCGTGGTCGACTTCAGCGCCGTAGGTGCGCACCAGGACGCCGGAGGAGCCGGGGACCGTGGTCTCGTTGATCTGCGTGTCGGTGAAGAATTTCACCGTGGTGAGGCCGCTGGCGTTCCAGATTAGGGAGCCCGTGGTGAGGAAGCCGGAAAGCTGGCTGAGGCGCGGGTCGGTGTAGTTGCGCGCGGAATAGCCGACCGAGATCTCGCCGATGAGGATGCGCGAGAACTCGAAGGACGAGCCGACCTTGGCGTAGCCGCCGTTTGAATCGCGGAAGTAGCCGTTGCGGTCGGCAGCCTGGTCGTGGACGCGGGTGTCGCCCTCGATCTCGACGAACGGCTTCAGGCCGGGCTTCAGCTCGTAGGAGAAACGCCCGACGCCGCCATACTGGTTGAAGTCGCGGTCGGTGTTGGGGAAGATCGAACCGTCGGTGAGTTTCGAATCCGTGTACGCCGTGCGATCGACGGTGGCGCCGGCAGCGACCTGGAAGCGATTGAAGGTCTGGTCGAAGCCGACGGTCGTGCCATAGGCGGCGTAGACAGGATATTTCTGCAGGCCGGCCTGCACGTTCGGGCTGCCGGGATTGTCGGTGGCGAGCCGCAGGCGCAGCTGCGAGGTCAGCTTGAAATCGCGGGTGACGTCGAGCCGGCCATCGACATGGCCGGTGAAATCGGGACGGTTGGCCTCGACCGGCGAGGGCGAAGCGAAGCCGTCGATCGTCGCCGGCATGTTGTTGGTGTAGCCCGAGAACGAGCCGCGCAGATCGGCGACCAGCGCATGGCGTTCCCAATCGGATACCACGAGGAGATCGGGCGCGACCACATAGGCCGGCGAACCGACAGGCTTGTTGAGGCGTGTCGGATTGGTGTCATAGCCCGCGGAGAGCTCGAGCCCGCCCTTGATGAGGAAACTGCCGGCATAATCGCCGACCGCGCCGAACGGATCGTCATCCAGCTTGAGACGGCGGCGCAACGGCTGGCCGGGGACGTTGCCCGCCATCGCCGGGGCTACCGGCGTCTTGTGCGCGGTCTCGGAAGGCGGCGGCGCGATGCGCGGCGGGCCGAGCGTGCGCTCTGGCGTTGCGGACGGCACCGGTGAGCCGGGACCGGCGGGGCGCTTCGGCTTCGGCTGGCCAGGATAGAGCTTTGGCTGCTGCCGCTTGCGGTTGAGCGAGTCGTAGCCGGAGCTGCTCGCGCCGGCGGCGGCGGGCAGGCCGTAGGTCGGGACCTGCCCGACGCGCGAGGTCGCCGGCCGCTCGCGGGCCTTGCGCGGATCGGCATTGGGATCGGGTAGTGCGGGCAGCGCATCCGACGGCGCCTGCGGCACGCCGGCCGTGCGGCGCGTCGGCAAGTTGTCGGGCGAGGCAAAGCCGCCTCGGTTGGGATTGAACAGGTCGGGCGTGAGGCTCTGGGCAGCCGCTTGGCCGCTTCCGAGGGCCGCTAGCGCAAGGCATGGCAAAGCCGCGCGCAGGAACTGCGCGCGTTTGCTCCGGCCCGTGCCTGGAGACGACCCCACGATGAAATAACCCCAACGAATTCAAATACTTCAGCGATAGCCTCCACCGGCTGGCGGGGAACCATCGTTAATGGAGTTAAAACAACTATGGTTAATGAGCCGTTGAGAGCTTTGGCGGCCGCGTCGCCTCGCTCGATCCGGCGTGCTAAGCAGGCGTCAGCAGGCGAACGCCCCTCCTCCCTGGACCAGACCATGCCGAGTTCGAAACCGCTGATGACCACATCATCCGGCCCCATTCCAACAAGCGTCGAATCCGCGCTCCGCACGCTGGAGACGGAGAGCGGCGGCATCAACGCGCTGGCAGCCGCCCTGCGCGGCCCGCTGGGCGCAACCTTCGCCAAGGCAGTCGAGTTGATCCGGCAGGCCAAGGGCCGCGTCATTGTCACCGGCCTCGGCAAATCAGGCCATATGGGGCGCAAGATCGCGGCGACGCTGGCCTCGACCGGCACGCCCGCCTTCTTCGTTCACGCGGCGGAAGCCGGCCACGGCGATCTCGGCATGATCACCGCCGATGACGTCATCATGGCGCTGTCCTGGTCCGGCGAGCAGCCGGAGATGAAGAACCTCGTGAACTATTCGGCTCGCTTTGCGATTCCCATGATCGCGGTGACATCGAACGCCGCATCCTCGCTCGGCCAGGCCGCCGACCTCGTGATCGAGCTCCCGAAGGCGCGCGAGGCCTGCCCGCACAATCTTGCGCCGACCACCTCGACCCTGATGCAGGCCGCGATCGGCGACGCCATCGCGATCGCGCTGCTCGAAGGCCGCGGCTTCACCGCACTGGAATTCGCGCATTTCCACCCCGGCGGCAAGCTGGGCGCGATGCTGAAATTCGTCCGCGACTACATGCGCACAGGCGCGGAGATTCCGGTCAAGCCCGAAGGCACCGAGATGTCCGAGGCTGTGGTCGAGATGTCGGCCAAGGGGCTCGGCTGCGTCTGCATCGTCAACGCTGCGGGCGAGGCCGTCGGCATCATCACCGACGGCGATCTGCGCCGCCACATGCGGCCCGACCTTTTGACGGTGACGGTCGACGAGATCATGACGAAGCAGCCCAAGACCGTGCCTCCCTCGATGCTCGCGACCGAAATGATCGAGGTGCTGAACACCCGCAAGATCACGACGCTGGTCGTGACCGAAGCAGGCAAGGTGGTCGGCATCGTGCATCTGCACGATCTGTTGCGGGCGGGCGTGGCGTAGGGCGCGCACTCTCCAAGGAGTCGTTCCGGGGCGATGCAAAGCATCGAACCCGGAATCTCGAGATTCCGGGTTCACGCTTCGCGTGCCCCGGAATGACAGCGAGAGTGTGGCTCGCAATGACGGCGACTAGAGCGACTCCAGAAACCGCGCCGCATTCTCCTCCAGGGGCAGTCGCAGCCCGTTGGCCAGATAGGACACCGTGCGATAGAAGCCGCACAAGAGCATGATCTCCAGGATTTGCGCCTCGTCGTAATGCACCGAAAGCGCCGTGAACTCGGCGTCGCTCAACGTCGCGCGATGATGCAGCGCGTCCACCGCCCCGATCAGCGCCTGCTCCGCGGGCGACCAGCATGGCGACATGGCATCGCCCTGCACCGTGGCACGGATCTCCTCTTCGGTGAGCTTTGCCGGCCCGGCAAAGATCGCGACATGCACACCCCATTCGTATTCGCATCTGTTGAGCGCACAGGTGCGGTCGATGACGATCTCGCGCGTACGCAAGGACAGCGGGCCGGGATCGAGCAGGCCGCCGGCGCGAAACTTGTCCCAGGCGCGGGCGTGGCCCGCCATCACCCGGAACAGCACCAGCGGCGGCGCGCCGCGCATGATGCGGTCGAACTGCGCCTGGATCTCCGGGGGATAAGGCGGCGAGAGCGCGGCGATGCGCGGTGCAGCCTGAGACATAGGCCGCCTCCTTTGCTACAATTATCGTAGCAGCATGCTACACTATTTGTAGCACGACGCAAGGGGGTCGACGATGCCGAAGCAGGCCATTTCCGGATCGCACGGCGTGCGCGGCTCGCGCACGGGACGGCCGATCATGGCGCTGCTCGATCTCCTGGGGCGTCGCTGGAGCCTGCGGATTCTGTGGGAATTGCGTGGGGAGCCCCTCACCTCGCGCGCACTGCGCACGGCCTGTGATGAAGCCTCGCCGACAGTGCTCCAGGCGCGGCTAACGGAGCTGCGAGCGGCGGGCTTCGTCGAGCTTGGCGAAGGCGGAGGTTACGGGCTGACATCGCTCGGGCGCGAGCTGTGCGAGACGTTCATGCCGCTGCACAGGTTTGCGGAGAGGTGGAAGGGCAAGGGCGGCGCTTAAGTCTCGCGACGTAGTCCAGCAAACATGTCATTTGCGAGTGATGACGGTGAACTACGCCGCCGCGACAGTCAGATTCGCGCCGTCCACTTGGACCACCTTCACCCGTGTCCCCGCCGGCGTATCGGGACCTGAAACGCGCCAGACCGTATCGTCGATGCGGACCGTGCCCGAGCCGTCGATGATCGGCTTCTCCAGCGTGAACTCGCGGCCGAGCAACGCCTCTGTGCGCTTGTTGAGGAACGGGCTGGCGCCCGCGTCCGGCTTCGGCCGGGCAAGGCGGCGCCACACCGGCACGGCGGCGACGGCGAAGATCGCGAACATCACGAGCTGAATCTGCCAGGACACGGCAACAGCGAACGAGACCAGGCCGACGAGCAGCGCAGCCAGCCCGAGCCAGAACAGGAAGATGCCCGGCGCCAGCACCTCCAGCGCCATCAGGACGAAGCCGAAGATCAGCCAGTTCCAGGTGCCGAGCGATACGAACATGTCGGTCATGACACGACCTCTCTAAAGGGGCGCAGGCCCTTCATCCGAAAACCGGTACCCACTTTCGGGGGCATGCGCGTAGTCCCGTTACTGCTGCGGCACGGACGGCGGTGTCGGGCCGGACGACGGCACCGAGCCGCCGCGGCGGGCCGCGGCCGCTGCAGAGGCCGCGCTTTCGCCGAACGTGGCCTTGGCGATCTCGCCGATGCCGGCAAGCGAGCCCAGCATGCTCACGGCTTCCACCGGCAACATGATGATCTTCTGGTTCGGCGCATCCGCGAACTGGCCGAACGCCTTGATATATTTGTCGGCAATAAAATAGTTCAACGCGGCGACGTCGCCCTTGGAGATGGCCTCCGACACTGCCTGCGTCGCCTTGGCTTCGGCTTCGGCCAGACGTTCGCGCGCCTCGGCGTCGCGGAAGGCGGCTTCGCGGCGACCTTCCGCCTGAAGGATCTGGCCCTGCTTGGCGCCCTCGGCGCGCAGGATCTCCGACTGGCGCTGGCCTTCGGCGGCCAAAATGTCGGCGCGCTTGACGCGCTCGGCCTTCATCTGCCGGCCCATGGCTTCGACGAGGTCGGCTGGCGGCACGATGTCCTTGATCTCGATGCGGTTGACCTTGACGCCCCAGGGCGAAACCGCGGCGTCGACGACGCGCAAGAGACGTTCATTGATCTCGTCGCGATGCGACAGCACCTGGTCGAGGTCCATCGAGCCCATCACCGAGCGGATATTGGTCATGGTGAGGACCGTAATCGCCTGGGTCAGGTTGGCGACCTCGTAGCTCGCCTTCGCCGCATCGAACACCTGGTAGAAGGCGACGCCGTCCACCGTCACGGTGGCGTTGTCCTTGGTGATCACCTCCTGCTCGGGAATGTCGATCACCTGCTCCATCATGTTGATCTTGCGTCCGACGCGATCGAAATAGGGCACGATCAGATTGAGCCCGGGGCTGAGCGTCTGGGTGTATTTGCCGAACCGCTCGATGGTCCAGTCATGGCCCTGCGGCACCGTCTTTACGCCGGCCACCAGCGTGACGATGACGAGCAATACCAGAACGATCGCGAAAATGTCGAAGCCGCTCATTTTTCCTCCAGGGCGGGAAAAGAAGCCGGAAAAAGGACCTTTCCGGCGCTGTCATTGGTCGGGATCACGATCCTACCGGTTCAGCGGTCGCAATTCACGTCGGTATGGGTGCAATTCTGCACAAGACGCGCGAAGAGGAAATGCTAAGGATATGTATCTGCTCAAGGCTCTTGAAACCAAGCGGCAAAGGCCTACCGACAAATGTTAACTGGATCCGGTCATGCCATCATTTGTAGGCGGTTTCATTCGATGACGTCGTTCGCGATTGCGAGCAAACCCGCGGAAAGCGTGATGCCAAGCTCTTTGGCCGCCTTCAGGTTGATCGTCAGCTCGAACTTGGTGGGGTTCTGGACCGGGAGGTCGGCTGCGTGCGCGCCCTTCAGAATGCGGTCGATGTAGTCCGCCGCACGCCGGAGTTGCTCGGCGCTGTCGGTGCTGTAGGACATCAGCCCGCCCTCATCGACGAAGGTCCGGCTCCAGAACACCGCGGGCACGCGCGCCTCGGCGATCGCCGCCAGCAGATGCGCGCGGTTGGCCATGGTGAAGAAGTCCGGCAGGACCAGGATGGCGCCGTCTTTCCGCGAAGCCAGCGCCCCGATCGAGGCAGCGTCATGGACCGGCGCCGGCTCGACCATCACATGAAGGGTGCGCGCGGCATCCTCGATCGTGCGCAGCATCAGGGGCGCGAACGGCGCGGTGGCGGGATTGTAGACGACGAGCACGCGGCGGACGGGCGGCGTGACCTGGGTCAGCATCTCCAGCCATTTGCCGGCGAGCGGACCGTCATAGTCGGTGAAGCCGGTGATGTTGCCGCCGGGATGCGCGAGATTTTCGACAAATCCCTGGCTGACGGGATCGGTGACGACGGCGAACACGATCGGGATCGTCGTGGTGCGCCGGCGCAACTCCTCCACCGAGGGCGTACCGACCGCGAGCAGGATGTCAGGCCTGAGTGCGATCAACTCATCCGCAAGCTGCGCGATACGCGCGCGGTCGCCGCCGCCGCTGCGCCAGTCGATCGTGAGATTGGCTCGCTCCTTCCAGCCCTGGCCGGCGAGCGCCTCGACCAGGATCGTGCTGCGGGCCTGTCCGATCGCGTCATCGGCGGCAGTGACCGAGAGCACGCCGAGCCGCGCCGCGTTCGGCTGCTGCCCCAGCACCGCGGCGGGCATCGCCGCGGTCATCCCAAGAAGCGCCAGGCACCCGCGGCGATTCATCGGGCGCCCATCAGATCCAGCCCTGAAGCTCGCGCAGCACCAGGGTCCGGATCACGTCCATGCCAGGTCCGCTGTCGTTGAGGCAGGGGATCGCGGAAAACTGCTCGCCGCCACTATGCTTGAAGATCTCGGCGTTCTCCTGCGCGATCTCCTCCAGCGTCTCCAGGCAATCGGCGGCAAAGCCCGGCGTCACCACCGCGATGCGGCGCACGCCTTCCTTGGCGAGCCGCTCCATGGTCTTGTCGGTGTAGGGCTGGAGCCACTCGTCATTGCCGAAGCGCGACTGGAAGGTGAGCAGCAGCTTGGTCTCGTCCATGCCGAGCCGGCGACGCAGCGCCTCCGTCGTGGCAATACAGTGCTGCTGATAGGGATCGCCCTTCTCGACATAGGATTTCGGCATGCCATGGAAGGATGCGACGATCAACTCCGGTTTGAAGGACAGCGTCGCCAGATGCGCCTCAATCGAGGTCGCGAGCGCCTCGATATAGGCCGCGTCCTCGTAATAAGGCGGCGTCACCCGCAGCGTCGGCTGGTTGCGCAGGCGGGCCAGCACGCGGAACACTTCATCGCAGACGGTCGCCGAGGTCGAGGCGGAATATTGCGGATAGAGCGGCACGGCCAGGATGCGCTCGCACCCCTTCGCGATCAGCGCGTCGATGCCCGACTTGATCGAGGGATTGCCGTAGCGCATCGCCCAATCGACCACGACGTGGTCGCGGTCCGACAAGGCGGCGGCAAGCTTGTCGCTTTGCGAGCGCGTGATGGTTTTCAGTGGCGACTCGTTCCGTTCGGTGTTCCAGATCTTCTGGTAGTCCAACGCCTTGGTGCGGGGACGGCGGCGCAGGATGATCCCGTTGAGCACCAGCTTCCAGATCAGGCCCTGGTCCTCGATGACGCGCGCGTCACTGAGGAATTCCTTGAGGTAGACTCGCACGCCCGGCGCATCGGCGGTGTCAGGCGTTCCGAGATTGATCAGGAGCACCCCAACGCGCGGCAAGGCGGACTGGGTGGCCGGTCTCGCGGCCTCGACGGGGACGACACTGGTCATGGCTCTCTGGGTCGCGCGTTGGTCCGAACTTGTCAAGATGAGCCGGGGTTCGCTAGGGTCGCACCAGGCGGTGGAGGCAAGATGACACTCGCGGAATGGTGTGTATTCGGAGCGCTGCTGCTGTATCTGGCAACGATCGCCTCGGTCAAATGGATCAGGTTTCGCCGCTTCGACAATTCCCGGCCGCGCGACCCCGCCTTCTATGCGGACGACCTCTCGCAACGCGCTCTCGGCGCGCACCAGAACGGCATCGAGACCTTTCCGTTCTTCGCCTTCGCGGTGCTGCTCGCGGAATTCCGGGACTCGCCACAGCGCCTGATCGACGAGCTCGCGGCGCTGTTCCTGATCGTGCGCCTCGCCTATGTGCTGACCTATCTCGGCAACCGCCCGACCCTGCGCTCGATCCTCTGGAGCATCGGCTTTGCGATCAATCTCGGGATCTTCTTCATGCCGGCCTTGAAGAGGTTTCTGCCGGTGTGAGGCTCTGGCTGCGTGTCCCGAACGCTGTGCAGCACTTATGCGCTGCTCCACAGAGCCGGGATCCGGAAGGCGACGTCCTGCTGCATGGAGAGATGGGCCCCGGCTCAGCAGCGCACCGCTACGCGCTGCGCTGCGTCCGGGGCACGAGAGGCTTGCTCAAAAGCACGTCGTCCGTTCGGCGGCGATGTAGCCGAACAAGAGGCCAACGCCGAACAGCAGCACGAGGCCGGCAGCGCCGAATTCGATGCCGCGCATGAAGAGAGCACCGCCACCGTCGCGCCCGGCGCTGAGGCGGGCAGCGATGTCCTTGGCGGAGACGGCGACGATCGCGATGGCCGCGACCGTGATGGCGGTGCCGAGACCCATCAGGAAGGTAGCGGCGACGCCGGCCCAGAACAGGCCCTGGGCCAGTGCGAACACCAGGACCAGGATCGCACCCGAGCACGGGCGGATGCCGACGGTCAGGATCGCAGCGAACCCGCGCCGCCAGCCGCCGGGGCCGGCGAGCTCGCCGGGGGTGGGGCCGTGGGAATGACCACAATGCTCGTCATGGACGTGACCATGCCCATGGTCATGATGAGCGTGGCTGTGGCCATGCTGGTGATCGTGCCCGTGATCATGGTCATGATGAGCATGGGCATCGCGATGATGGGGATGATCGTGGTCGTGATGGTGCGGCACGCCCGCCATCGCCGGCACCGGCTGGGCGGCCTGAAGCGCGCGGATGAAGGAGCCGCCCTTGACCCACACCAGCCGCAGGCCGAACAGCGCGATCAGGGCGTAGCTCGCGATCTCAATCACCCCTTCCGCCCTGCACATGGTTTTCGCCGTCGCATTCAGCACCCAGGCCGAGATGCCGACGATCAGGACCGCCACCAGCGACTGCATCAGCGCGGAGGCGAACGACAGCGCAATGCCGCGGCGCGCCGTCTCGCGGTTGGCGACCAGGTAGGAGGCGATCACCGCCTTGCCGTGGCCGGGACCGGCGGCGTGAAAGATGCCATAGGCAAACGAGATGAACAGCAGCGTCCACACCGCCGATCCGTCCGACTTCGCGGCCCGGATGGTCGCCGACATCTGCCGATAGAATTCCGACTGTTTTGCCAGCAGCCAGCCGATGACGCCGCCGGCCTCGGGCTGGGCCGCCTGCTGGGGGCGCGGCGCGCCGAACGGATTTTGCGCGAGCAGATCATGGAGCGCGGCATCGGCCATGGCCACGACCAGCAGAACGGCGGTGCAGGCCAGCAGCCCGCGCGCGAGCGGAGAGAGTTGCGGCTTCAAGGGCAATCCACCGTGATCTTGTTGGCGAACATCATGCCGAAATTCGAGTTCTCGCCGTTCAGGAAGGTCTGCTCGTTGAGCTTCTGCGCGCTCGCGGTGCCGTCGCTCGGCCGCTCCAGCTTCATCTGGCAGCCCGCGGGCGCGCCGACCAGCTTGACCGGGTTGTCCTTGGCCATCTGGAAGTCGATGAAGAAGGAGCGGTCGAACACTTCGAGCACCAGTTGCCTGGGCTTGACCGGGGTCTTCAGCGGCAGCGTGAAATGCAGGGTCAGCACCGTGTCCTTGTAGTCGAGGAAGTAGTCGACCGGCTCCTGGAATCGCTCCTTCTTGCCGTCGGCTCGCGCGAAGGTGAAGTAGGCATATTCCTTCAGCGACTCGACATTGGTCTGCGCCAGCGGCGTCAGCTCCTCGCGCGTATAGGCGCCCTTGGTCTTGCTCTCGAGCCCCTGCACCGCATAGGCCGAGAACATGTCGTCGAAGGTCCAGGCATGGCGCACGCCGGTAATGGTTCCGTCAGCGGCGTAAAGAAGTTCGCTGGTCGCGGTGATCCAGACATGCGGATGCGCGCTCGCCGCCCCCCCTGCGAGCGTCATCGCGGCGACGAACAGCCATCCGAACGGAGTGCGCATGCCCATCAGGCCGCCTTGGCGTCGTCGAGCAGGCCGCGACGGCGCAGCAGCGCGTCGGGCTCGGGCGGGCGGCCGCGGAAGGCCTCGTAGGCAGCTTCGGGATCGACCGATCCGCCGCTCGAATAGATGTCGTCGTGCAGGCGCTTGGCGACGGCGGGATCGAAAATGTCGCCGGCCTCCTCGAATGCGCCGAAGGCGTCGGCGTCCATCACCTCCGACCACATGTAGCTGTAATAGCCCGCGGCATAGTGATCGCCGGTGAAGATATGGCCGAACTGCGTGGGCCGGTGACGCAGCGCGATCTCCTCGGGCATGCCGATCTTCTCCAGCTCGCGTCTCTCGAAGGCGCGGACGTCCTGCGCGGCCGCGGCCGGCTGGGTGTGGAATTCGAGGTCGATCAGGGCCGAGGAGACGAACTCGACCGTGGCAAAGCCCTGGTTGAATTTCCGCGCGGCAAGGAAGCGCTGGAGCAGGTCGTCCGGCAGCGGCTCACCGGTCTGGTAGTGGCGGGCGAACTTCTGGAGCACCTCGGGCCGCTCCTGCCAGTGCTCGTAGAGCTGCGAGGGCAGCTCGACGAAGTCGGTGAACACCGAGGTGCCCGACAGCGAAGGATAGGTCACGTTGGAGAGCATGCCGTGCAGGCCGTGGCCGAACTCGTGGAACAGGGTGCGGGCATCGTCGGGCGACAGCAAAGAAGGCTCGCCGCCGGCGCCCTTGGCAAAATTGCAGATGTTGAGAACGAGCGGCGCAACGTCGCCGTCGAGCTTCTGCTGGTCGCGCAGCGAGGTCATCCAGGCGCCGGAGCGCTTCGACGGGCGGGCGAAGTAGTCGCCATAGAACAGCGCCTTATGCTTGCCGTCCGGCCCCTTCACCTCCCAGACCCTGACGTCCGGGTGCCAGACTGGAACGTCCTTGCGCTCCTCGAAAGCGATGCCGAATAGGCGCGTGGCGCAGTCGAAGGCAGCAGCAATCATGTGGTCGAGCGAGAGATAGGGCTTGATCGCAGCGTCGTCGAAATTGGCCCGCTCAAGGCGCAGCTTCTCGGCATAGAAGCGCCAGTCCCAGGGCGCGAGCTTGAAATTGCCGCCCTCGGCCGTAATCAGCGCCTGCATCTCGTCGCGGTCGGCGAGCGCGCGTGCCCGCGCCGGCTTCCAGACCCGCTCCAAAAGGCCCCGCACCGCTTCCGGCGTCCTGGCCATGGAGTCCTCGAGCCGGTAGGCGGCGAAAGTCGGGTAGCCCAAAAGCTTGGCGCTCTCCTCGCGCAGCTTCAGGATCTCGACAATGGTTCCGTTATTGTCATTGGCGTTGCCGTTGTCGCCGCGCGCGATGAAGGCCTTGTAGACCTTCTCGCGCAGGTCGCGCCGGGCCGAGCTCTTCAGGAACTGTTCGACCGAGGAGCGCGACAGCGTGACGATGGCCTTGCCCTGCATGCCGCGCTCTTCTGCCGCGGCCTTGGCGCCGGCGACAAAGCTCTCCGGCAGGCCCTGGCAGTCGGCCTCCCCCAACTCCATGACCCAGTCCTGCTCGTCCCCGAGCAGATGGTGGCTGAAGCTGGTGCCGAGCTGGGCGAGCCGCTCGTTGATCTCGGCCATCCGCGCCTTGGCATCCTCGGAGAGACCGGCACCGGAGCGGTGGAAGCGGGTGTAGGTGCGCTCCAGCAGGCGAAGCTGCTCGGGAGCGAGCCCGAGATTGGCGCGGTTCTCGTGCAGCTGGGCGATGCGGCCGAACAGCACGGCGTTCATCATGATCGGATTCCAGTGCCGCGCCATCCGCAAGGAGACCTCCTTGTCGATCTCCAGGATGACCGGATTGGAATGCGCCGAAACGAGGTCGTAGAAGACCGCCGCGACCTTGCTCAGCAGCTTGCCCGAGCGCTCCAGCGCCGTGACGGTGTTCGCGAAGTCGGGCGCCGCCGGATCGTTGGTGATCGCCGCGATCTCGGCGGAATGGTCCGCGAAAGCCTGCTCGAAGGCGGGCAGGAAGTGCTCCGGCTTGATCTCGTCGAAGGGCGGGGTCGCGAACGGCGTCACCCAGGCTTTCAGCAGCGGGTTGGCCTCGGCTTCCGTATTTTGGCGGGTTTCTGACATCACAAGTCCCGAATTCGTGGCTCGATTGTTGCGGCCAGCTATAGCACGCGATGGGGCTTTTTTGGGCCGTTTGCCCTTGCTCCCGGCCGGCTTTTCGGGGAGATTGCGGCCCTCGCAGACCACGGACCCTGAGCTCATGAACGCGTCTTCCTCGTCTTCCCGTCAGATCGTCTGGCCGAGCGTCATCACCGTCATCAGCGCCGCCATCCTGATCGGCGCGGAGGTGTTCGGCGCGGCCTTTGCCGGCGGCTGGGCGCTCGCGATCCTGTTCGGGCTCGGCGACCAGGGCGCCCACATCCTCCAGGCCGTGCTGTTCGCACTCGGCGTGCTGGTGATGACCGCGTTCATCCGCGGAGCGCAGCGCGTCGAGCCGTTCACGAAGCGCGGCTGAAGCTCGCGCGCGACGGACGCGCGCGCTGCATGGAAAAGCTTAACGCGCGTTCATCTTCCGCGTCGCTCGCGCAACACTGCGCAAGCGGATGTTAGGCAATTCCGTTCTCAGCCTAAAAAAATTCTTGCGAAGCAGAGTCAAAACGCTTATGTGCGCTCTTGCCCAATTTCGCACGTGCCTGTGGTCGTGTGTCAGTCGGTAGGTATCCGGACAAGAGGCCGGACAGCCGCCAAGGGGTGAAGAAGCCGAGGGGCTCTTCGGAAGTGCAGAAATCGGAAGACCGAAAGTCGCAAGACATGAAGGTCAGACGATGAAGCAAACCCGAAGCGCCCAGCATCTCTCTCAAAGAGATGCCATGTCGAAGGTGACTTTGCTCCTTGCAACCGTGACTGGCAGCCGGAGGCGAACCGGCGCACCCCGCTCTCAACGGGGGACGCGACTTAAAGCAACGACGGATCGGGCTTTTTTGGTCTCTACCGGCAGTCCAACGCCGGCGCGGGCTACTGAAAAGGCTTGTCCTTCATTGCCAGGTGTGCGGGCGGGAAAATTCCCAACCAATCCACGGCAGCACAATTCGGTCTAGGGTTCTTGGCCCTGTCGCGTCTCCATCGTGCGGCAGCGCCATTGCACCCTCGTCCGAGAACCACTTTGAACGAGCTCCGTCGCTGGGGCCGCTTTGGAGAGTGCTATGACCGAACGAATCCAGGAATTCCTGCGCAACCGCCGCAAGGATGGCCTCGACACCGAGCCGTGCCTCGTCGTCGACCTCGAGGTCGTGCGCGACAATTACCAGAGCTTCGCCAAGGCACTGCCCGACAGCCGCGTGTTCTATGCCGTCAAGGCGAACCCGGCGCCGGAAGTGCTGGCCCTGCTCGCCTCCATGGGCTCCTGCTTCGACACCGCGACCGTCGCCGAGATCGAGATGGCGCTGGCTGCTGGTGCGACGCCCGACCGCATCTCCTTCGGCAACACGATCAAGAAGGAGCGCGACATCGCGCGCGCCTTCGCGCTCGGCATTCGGCTGTTCGCGGTCGACTGCGCCGCCGAGGTCGAGAAGGTCGCCCGTGCCGCCCCCGGCGCCAAGGTGTTCTGCCGCATCCTCTATGACTGCGCCGGCGCCGAGTGGCCGCTGTCGCGCAAGTTCGGCTGCGACCCGGAGATGGCGGTCGAGGTGCTCGACCTCGCCAAGCGCCTTCGCCTGGAGCCGTACGGCATCTCCTTCCATGTCGGCTCGCAGCAGCGCAAGGTGAAGGCGTGGGACCGTGCGCTGGCAATGGCCTCGCAGGTGTTCCGCGACTGCGCCGAGCGCGGCATCAACCTGTCCATGGTCAACATGGGCGGCGGCTTTCCGACCAAGTACCTGAAGGACGTGCCGCCGGTCGTGACCTACGGCCGCTCGATCTTCCGCGCGCTGCGCAAGCACTTCGGCAACCGGATCCCGGAGACCATCATCGAGCCGGGCCGCGGCATGGTGGGCAACGCCGGCATTATCGAATCCGAGGTCGTGCTCATCTCGAAGAAGAGCGACGAGGACGAGGTGCGCTGGGTCTATCTTGACATCGGCAAGTTCGGCGGTCTCGCCGAGACCATGGACGAGTCGATCCGCTACGCCATCCGCACCCGTCACGACGGCGCGGACATGACGCCGTGCGTGCTCGCGGGTCCGACCTGCGACAGCGCCGACGTGCTGTACGAGAAGGCCCCGTATCCGCTTCCCGTCACGCTCGAGATCGGCGACAAGGTGCTGATCGAAGGCACCGGGGCCTATACGTCGACCTACTCGTCGGTGGCGTTCAACGGCATCCCGCCGCTGAAGACGTATCACATCTGATCGCCTCCTGCTTCTGAGGCCTGACGAACCCGGGAGCCGGCCTGCCGGCTCCCTTCCAGAAATCCCAATTTTGACGACGTCTTGAACGGACGTGCCTTCCGGCGCGTCCGTCCAAGCGGGGACTGACGCGCCATGACTGCTTTTCGGAAGCCACAAGTCACCCTCACTTCGAAAGCCGCTCCGTTCGCGATCCGCGCGGAGCGTGCTGCCGACGTCGCGATGCGTGAAGCGCTGCTGGATGCCTGCTTTGGCGAGAACCGCCATGGCCGCACCTGCCAGCGCCTGCGCGACGGACGCGCACCTGCCGCCGGCCTCGCGCTGGCCGCCGTGCGCGAGGGCAAGCTCGTGGGAACCGTGCGGCTGTGGCACGTCAGCGCCGGAGGCAGGCCCGCTCTGGTCCTCGGACCGCTGGCGGTCGACCCTGCCTGCCGCGAGCTCGGGATCGGCGCCGCGCTGATGCATCAAGCGCTGGCCGCCGCCCGGGCGCGCGGGCATGCCGCCGTGATCCTGCTCGGCGACGCGCCTTATTACGCCCGCTTCGGCTTCTCGGCGGAGAAGACCGGCGAGCTCTCGCTGCCCGGCCCGTTCGAGCGTGACCGCCTGCTGGCGGTCGAATTCACCGATGGCGCGCTCGATGGCGCCGAAGGGCCGATCGTCCCGACCCGCGCGGCCCTGCCCAAACGGAGGGCGGTTCGCGCACCTGTGGCGCACGCGGCCTAGGAGATCGCCTTCATAGCGAAGAGCGAAGCCGCACTGAGCGGCGGCGTCCAAACGCGCCTGCGCTGGCTTCCTTTGGGGTTGCGCAGCCGCAAGAAACGCCCTTTAACCCCGCGAAACGTCCCTTCCGTCGAGGCCCATGACCATGTCCCGTCGCCTGATCTCCACCGGCTCTCCCCTCGAAAAGACCGTCGGCTACAGCCGCGCCGTGATCGACGGCGAGTTCGCCTTCGTCGCGGGAACCACCGGCTATGACTACACCACGATGACGATGCCGGCCGATGTCACGAGCCAGTCACGCAACTGCTTCAAGACCATCGAAGCCGCCCTGCAAGAGGGCGGATTCGAGATGGCCGATATCGTCCGTGCGACCTACTACGTCACCGATGCCGGCTACATCGATGCCCACTTTGCCGTCTGCGGCGAGGTTCTCGGTGACATCAGGCCGGCCGCGACGTTGCTGGTCGTCACCGCTCTCGCCAAGCCCGAGATGAAGGTCGAGATCGAAGTCACCGCCAAGCGCCGCGGCGTCTAAAAAGCGCCGCAGCATCTGACAAGCGCCGCAGCGCCTGATCCACCCATCACCCCTTGTCCGCCAGCACGTTCCGGAGAAACCATCCCATGAGCCCCGCCTCGCAGATCTACGCGAAGATCACCGGTCCCATCGTCATGGTCGGCTTCGGCTCCATCGGCAAAGGCACATTGCCGGTGATCGAGCGGCATCTCGACTACGACAAGTCGCGCATCACCGTGCTCGATCCCAAGGACGAGGGCCGCAAGGCGCTTTGCGAGAAGCACAATGTCCGCTTCATCCAGAAGGGCCTGACCAAGGACAATTATCGCGAGGTGCTGACCCCGCTGCTCACTGAAGGCGGCGGTCAGGGTTTTTGCGTCAATCTCTCGGTCGACACCGGCTCGACTGACATCATGGAGCTCTGCAACGAGCTCGGCGCTCTCTATATCGACACCGTCAACGAGCCCTGGCTCGGCTTCTACTTCGATGCGTCGAAGGGCCCGGAGGCGCGCTCCAACTACGCGCTCCGCGAAGTGACGCTCGCCGCCAAGAAAGCGCGGCCCAAGGGCTCGACGACGGCCGTCTCCTGCTGCGGCGCCAATCCCGGCATGGTCTCCTTTTTCGTCAAGCAGGCGCTGCTCAATGTTGCCGCCGACCTGAAGCTCAACGCCCCCAGGCCGAAGACCAAGGCCGAATGGGCAGACCTGATGCGGCAGGCCGGTATCAAGGGCATCCACATCGCCGAACGCGACACCCAGCGCTCCAGGAAGCCGAAAGAGCCTGACGTCTTCGTCAACACCTGGTCGGTGGAAGGTTTCCTGTCGGAAGGCGTGCAGCCCTCCGAACTCGGTTGGGGCACCCATGAAAAATGGATGCCCGAGAATGCGCATACCCACGAAGCCGGCTGCGGCGCCGCTATCTATCTGATGCAGCCCGGCGCCAACACGCGCGTGCGCACCTGGTGCCCGACCCGCGGGGCGCAATATGGCTTCCTCGTCACCCACAACGAGTCGATCTCGATCGCCGACTACTTCACGGTGCGCGACGCCTCGGGCAAGGCGATCTACCGGCCGACCTGCCACTACGCCTACCATCCGGCTGACGATGCCGTGCTGTCGCTGCATGAAATGTTCGGCCGCGCCGGGAAGATGCAGGAGAAGCACCACATCCTCGACGAGAACGAGATCGTCGATGGCATCGACGAGCTCGGCGTGCTGCTGTTCGGCCATGACAAGAACGCCTACTGGTACGGCTCGCAGCTCTCCATCGAGGAGACCCGCAAGCTCGCGCCCTATCAGAACGCCACGGGCCTGCAAGTGACCTCCGCCGTGCTCGGCGGCATGGTATGGGCGTTGGAGAATCCCAACGAAGGCATCGTCGAAGCCGACGAGATGGATTTCGATCGCCTCTTGGAAATCCAGCTGCCGTATCTCGGCCCGGTGAATGGCTTCTACACCGACTGGACGCCGCTGACCGATCGTCCGGGACTGTTCCCGGAAGACATCGACACGAGCGATCCCTGGCAGTTCCGGAATATTCTGGTGCGGTGAGGGGCGACACGTCTCGCCTCACCCACCGCCGTCATGCCCCGCGCAGGCGGGGCATCCAGTACGCCGCGGCTTATCCGTATCCACGCTCCGTCTCTAGAACACTGGATCCCCCGCCTGCGCGGGGGATGACACCGAGTGCGCGGCCAGAAGCGCGGCCGCCAGCTTACTTCCTCTCGATCGGCGGCGCGATCTTCTCGGCTGGCGCCGCCGGCAGCGCCGGCTTCGTGGCCGCGCCCTGAGTCTGCGATTCGGGGCGCGCGGGCTCCGGCGCCGGCGTGGTCGGCCGGTCGCCGCCGGGCTTCGCCTCCGCCGGCGTCTTGCCCTGGTCGTCGGACGGCGTGCCCTGGAGCGGCTGCGTCGCCTGCGCCAGTTCCGACCGGCCCTGCGCGCGGATTTGCGCCAGCGACAGGCCCGACACCACCACGCCTGCCGCGAACAGCGACCCGGCGATCATCAGATCGAGCTTCAGTCTGCGCTTGTCATCTTGGCCGGGCATATCGATCACCGCCTTTGTCCGCGGAATCAACGAAACCGAGGCGCGCCGGTTCCGGACCGAAGACGCGGGAACCCATCCCTTGCGCGCCAAAACGGCGCGCTCACTCGGTCGTGCTGACTTCCCACGTGGCGTGGCGCACGCCCGGCAGATGCTGAAGGTCGGTCGCCAGCGTGTTCAGTTCGTTCGGATCGACAGCGGTCGCCACCAGCTTTGCGGCAATCTCCAGAATGTCGTCACCGATTTCGACCACATCGATATCGGCCACCGAATATTTCGCAGTCTCGAGCTTCTCGACCAGCCGGTCGCGCATATCCGGAAGAGCGTCGGCCGCAACCGCCAGCTTGAAATAATAGGTCGCCTCCAGTGCCTTCTCGTTCAGGGGAATGCGGTTGATGGCATTGACCAGCGGGCGCAGCATGGTGTTGCCGGCGATGACGAACACAGTCAGCGCGGCGGCCTGCGCGATCATGTCGGCCCCGGCACAGGAGCCAACCGCAGCCGAGGCCCACAGCGTCGCGGCGGTGTTGAGCCCGCGCACGTCCATGCCCTGCTTCATGATGACGCCGGCCCCCAGGAAGCCGATGCCAGACACGACGTAGGCGATCACACGCACCGCACCGTCCGCGTCTGCCAAATTCATGGCGAGATCGACGAAGGCGGCGGCACCGACCGCGACCAGCACGTTGGTGCGCAGGCCCGCAGTGCGCTGACGGTATTGCCGCTCGGCGCCGATCAGCGTGCCCAGCACGAAGGCCGTGGTCAGGCTGACCAGCGTGTCGGCGAAATCCGCAAGCTGGAAGGTCGTCAGAAACCGCATGGCTCCCTATACGGCCGGAACCATGACAGATTAAAGCTCCAGCAGACCGCCGTCCCCATTTTCATCGGCAAAGGCCAGCAGCGTGCCCTTGGCGTTCCAGCCGAGCGCGGCCACGGCCGGAGTGCCGTTACGGCGCACCAGGATCTCCGCGCCGTCCTCCAGCCGCACCATCAGCACAGTGCCGTCGCTGTAACCGGCGGCGAGGATGTCGTTCTTCGGATGGCAGGCGACGACCGACACGCGGGCCTGGAGCGGCGCCAGCATCGCGGGCTCCTTGCCCATCGGACCGTCCTTGCTGCCGAACGGCCAGATGATGACGGTGTCGGCGCCTGAGGTGGCGAGGCCCTTGCCGCCCGCGCTCCAGGACATCGAGCGGACACGGCCGGGATAGCCGGTCATGCGCATGTGCCTGTTGTCGGCCAGCCGCCAGCCATGCAGCGCCGGCTCGTGCATCGCGGTGACCAGAAACTTGTTGTCCGGGCTGAAGCTGACGCCATGATGCGAACCGGCCCAGGGCAGGAATTCGGCCGATCCCGCCATGTTCGGAAACCACAGCGTCACGCCGTTGTAATGCGCGATCGCGAGCCGCAGGCCCTTCGGCGCGAACGCAAGTCCACCGACGGTCGAGGGCGCCTCGATCGACTTCTCCTCGGCCTTGCCGCTCTTGACGGTGGCCGTCTTGCCGGCCGACCAGGCGAAGGCGCCGTCGGCGTGCAGCGCCACCGCATCGATCCAGCGCCGCTTCGGGTCGGTGGCGAGCAGCGTCACCTCGCCCTTGGCATCGAGCGACACGACCTTGCCGTCGTCGCCGCCCGTCACGAGGCGCTTGCCGTCGGAAGCGGCGGAAAGAATGCCGCCGCCATGCACGGCGACGGTGGCGGTCTCGCCCTTGCCATCGACAAACGCGACGTTTTCCTCGCCACCGACGAAAGCAGCGCGGGAGCCAAGGAAATGCACCGAGGTCACGGCCATGCCGAGCGCAACAGGCTTGACGCGGTCGGTGACGGAGACGATCGAGGCGGAATCGGGAGGCGGCGTAAACTCTTTCATCACGAGACGATGCAGCTCTCGAAACCCTTGCGGATCGCCTCTTCCGGCAATTCGCGGCCGATGAACACGAGACGACTCTCGCGCGGCTCACCCTCCTTCCACTTCCGCTGGTGATTGCCCTCCAGCATCATGTGGACGCCCTGGAAGACGTAGCGGTCGTCGTCATCGTGGAAGGCGAGGATGCCCTTGGAGCGCAGGATCTTGCCGCCCTCGACCTGCACCAGATTCTGGAGCCAGGGCATGAACACGTTCGGATCGAGCGGCTTGTCGGACTTGAGCGAGAGCGACTGCATCTCCTCGTCGTGATAGTGCTTCAGGCCGTGGCCGTGATCATGGTGATGATGGTCGTGGCCGTGATGGTGGTGATGATCATGGTCGTGGTCATGATCGTCGGCCTCCAGGAAATCCGGCTCGATGTCGAGGATGCGGTCGAGATCGAACGCGCCGCGATCGAGCACGTCGGTCAGCGCCACCGAACAGCGCTCAGTGCGGTGGAGTTTCGCATAGGGGTTGATGCCGCGGATCCGGGCCTCGACCTCGGCGAGTTCGCCCTTGTTGACGAGATCGGTCTTGTTCAGAACGATGACGTCGGCGAAGGCGATCTGGTTCTTGGCCTCGGGTGCATCCTTCAAACGGTCGGACAGCCACTTTGCGTCGGCCACCGTGACCACCGCATCGAGGCGTGCGTTCTTCTGCACGTCCTCGTCGACGAAGAAGGTCTGCGCGACGGGCGCCGGATCGGCGAGGCCGGTGGTCTCGACGATGATGGCGTCGAACTTGCCCTTGCGCTTCATCAGGCCGTCCATGATGCGGACGAGGTCGCCGCGCACGGTGCAGCAGATGCAGCCATTGTTCATCTCGAAGACTTCCTCATCGGCGCCGATGATGAGGTCGTTGTCGATGCCGATCTCGCCGAATTCGTTGACGATGACGGCGTACTTCTTGCCGTGGTTTTCGGACAGGATGCGGTTCAGGAGCGTGGTTTTGCCGGCACCGAGATAGCCGGTCAGGACAGTCACGGGAATCTTTTGGGAGGTCGCTTCAGACATAACAACTCCGAACTTTAAGGCTTATTCGCGCGACGCGAGGCGGGGTGGCCCCTGCCCTATTGGTCAAGCGCGCTGGTCAGGGCCTTTATATTGTGCCTGACCATGTCAATGTAAGTGGGTGCAGTCCCCTTTTCGCCGGTCAAACTGTCCGAAATCAGGGTGCCGCCGACCCTTGCCCCGGTCTCGGCCGCGATCCGCCGGATCAGCCGGTCGTCGCTGATATTTTCCAGGAATACGGCCGGGATCTTCTGGGCCTTGATCTGGCCGATGATGGCCGCAATGTCGCGCGCGCTGGGTTCGGTTTCCGTGGAGACGCCCAGGGGAGCGATGAAGCGGATACCGTATTCGGCTGCGAAATAGCCGAAGGCGTCGTGGGTGGAGATCACCTTGCGCCGCTCCGGCGGGATTTTCGCCACGGCGTCGCGGACCTCGCGGTCCAGCGTTTCGAGCTTTTCCAGATAGGCCTCGGCTTGGGTGCGGAAGTAGTCCGCCTCACTCGGGACGGCGCCGGCCAACGCTTTGGCAATGTCGGTCACGTAGATCTTGGCGTTGGGGATGGACTGCCAGGCGTGGGGATCGGCCCCTGAGCCGAGTTTCAACGTCGCAATGCCGGCGCTTGCCGTGATCACCTGCGCCTTGCTGCCCGCGGACTGCACGAGGCGCGGCAGCCAGCCCTCGAGCCCGAGCCCGTTGACGATGACGAGCTTTGCATCGGCGATCCGCTTCGCATCGGCCGGCGCCGGCGTATAGACGTGGACGTCGCTGTCGGGGCCGACCAGCGTCGTCAGATTGACGCGGTCACCGCCAACGTTGCGGACGAAATCGCCGAGAATCGAGAAGCTTGCGACGACGTTGAGCCGTTCCGCGGCATGCAGCGGCGGGGCGATCAGCAACAGCGCACAAAGAAGGATGAGCCGCATCGTCACGCTTCCAGATGCCGGCCGGGAAACAATTGCCGGACGATACCGCCGATGCGGCCGAACAGGACGGAGACGATGTAGAGCACCGTCGCCACGAGAATGATCGCGGGACCTGACGGCACACGGGTCTGGAACGACAGCACGAGGCCTGCATAGCCCGAGACCGCAGCAGCAACGACGGCGATGCAGATCATCGCGGTGAGATCGCGCGACCAGAACCGGGCAATGCCCGCGGGCAGGATCATGAGGCCGACCGCAAGCAGCGTGCCGAGCGCCTGAAAGCCGTTGACGAGGTTGATCACGACGAGCGCGAGGAAGGCGAGATGCGCAGGGCCCCCGGCGCGGCTCACCGTGCGCAGGAACAGCGGATCGACGCTCTCGATCACCAGCGGACGGTAGATCACCGCGAGCACCAGTAGCGTGATTGTGGCGTTGAAGGCCACCACCAGCAACGTCTGGTCGTCCATCGCGAGGATATTGCCGAACAGCACGTGCAGCAGGTCGATATTGGTGCCCTTGATCGAGACGATGGTGACGCCGAGCGCCAGCGAGGCCAGATAGAAGGTCGCCAGCGAAGCATCCTCCTTCAGCCCGGTCGACCGAGCGACCACACCAGCGAGGATCGCGACGGCAAAGCCGGCGATCAGGCCGCCCGCCGTCATCGCGAACAGATTGAGGCCCGACAGCAGGAATCCGACGGCCGCACCGGGCAGGATCGCGTGCGCCATGGCATCGCCGACGAGGCTCATCCGCCGCAGCATCAGGAATACGCCGATCGGCGCGCCCGCCAGCGCCAGCGCGATCACGGCGGCGAGCGCCCGCCGCATGAACTCGAATTCGGTGAACGGGCCGATCAGTGCGTCATGGATCATCGGATATCAGGCCGCCCGCGAGCCGATGTCATCGGCCGCGCAGGCCGCGGCGGTGTCGTCGAAGGCCTCGCACATCCGCATCGCAACGATCAGATTTTCCGGCGTAAGCACCTCCGCCGTGGGCCCCCACGCCACCGGACCGCGCGCCAGCACCAGCGTCTCGCTGAAATGGTTGCGCACCATCTCCATGTCGTGCAGCGCGGCGAGCACGGTGCGGCCCTCGGCGTGCCAGCGCTTCACCAGCGCGAGCAGATCGGCCGTGGTCTTGCTGTCGATGGCGTTGAAGGGCTCGTCGAGCACGATCAGGCTAGCGTCCTGAAGCAGCACACGCGCGAACAGTACGCGCTGCATCTGACCGCCCGAGAGCGTGCCGATCGGGCGGTTCTCGAATCCATTGAGGCCAACGGAGGCGATCGCACGGAGTATCCTTTCGCGAGCGGCCTTGCCGATGCCGCCGAACAGGCCGGCACCGCGCCACAGCCCGGTGCCGACGAAGTCGAACACCGAGATCGGAAAGCTGCGGTCGATCTCCGCGCTCTGCGGCAGATAGGCGATGTCTCTGCTGTCGAGCCCGCCGAGATGGATGCTGCCGTCGAGCGGCTTCAGGATGCCGACGATGCCGCGCAGCAGCGTCGACTTGCCGGCGCCGTTCGGGCCGATCACAGCGACCAGCGCCCCTCGCGTGATCTCGCCGTTGAGATGATGCACGGCCGGATGCCGGTCATAGCCCAGCGTGACGTTGTGGAAATGCAGCGCCGCCATGGTCACCTCATCGCCAGGAAGACGATTCCCCAGAGCACGGCGCAGACGGCGAGCGCGGCCGCGAGACGGCCCGCCATGGTCATGCGCAAAATCGACCAGGGCGCCGCCTGGGCCGGATGCGGCGAGGCCGCATCGTGGACATGGGCGTGGGTGTGGTCGTGCCCATGCGAATGCCCGTGGCCATGGGAGTGGCCGTGGGCATGGTCGTGCTGAGGGGCGTGGGTCGCGGTGGGAACCATCCCGAAACGTTATATTATAACATTACGCATGTCCACGCCGGGTAACGTCATCCCGAGGCGATACGCAGCATCGAACTGCGGTGCACAGTTGCGCACCTGAGAATCTCCAGATTCCGGGTTCGGCTTCGCCGCCCCGGAATAACGGTCCCCCGCCTTACGGCTTCCCGATCACCATCGCGATGGCGGCCGCCACGAACGGAAACGGCACCGAAACGGCGCAGCGGAACCAGACGAAACGGGCCGGCATGAACGGGATCTCCCACAAGATCACCCGCTGGAAGGCGAACAGTGCCCAGGCAACGACATAGGCCACCACCTGAGGCACGCCCCCGCCGGACTTGAGCGCCACGGTGCCAATGGAGAAGCCGATCACGGGTCCTCCGGGCGTGGCGGCGCCGGCGATCACGGCGCTGGCAACCCCGAGCCAGCCGCTGTCCGGGCCGAGCCAGCCAGTGATCACCTCCTGCGGGATGATCGCGGCGATGTAGCCGGAGCCGATCACGCCGAGCGCAATCCGAGGCACGATGTTGATGAAGTCCATCGAACCTTCGCGCAGGGATGCCTTGAACACGGGAGGGCCGCGACGGAACGCGATCAGGCCGACGCCGAGTACCGAGCTCCATAACAGGATGTCGATGAGAAGTGCGGCGCTCAATTCTCGTCGTCCCTCGCGAACGGCTTCGGATAGAGCCTGACATAAACGAAGCGGCCGAGGGCGCCTGCGAGCACCGGCAGCGGCAGCGAGATCACGATCCGCCACAACGTGAAATCGGTGCCCATGATCGGGATTTCCCAGGCGACCGCCCGGCCGTAGCCGATCAGGGTCCAGCTCACGACCATGGCGATGGTGGCGCCGAAATCGGCGCCAACCGCGAGCAGCGCGCTCGCCACCGGATAGGCGGTGAAGGGACCGCCGGGAAGGATCGCACCGAAGGCAGTGCCGATCAGAAGGCCCATCAGGCCGGATTTCGGCCCGAGCGAGCGCGAGACCCTTTCGTGCGGCAGGATCTCGGAGATGAAGGCCCCGAGCAGGCAGCCGGCCAGCACACGCGGCAGGATGCCGCCGAACAACGAGAGATCGTGGGTGAGAATGGCGAGAACGCCGTCGGCGCCGTCACGCCGCCAGACCAGACCTGCGCTCACCGCCACCAGGACCGCAATGATGATGGTCGACCAGCCGATCGGCTTGCGCACGCGCCCCGGCCGCGGCTCGGACTCCGCGTCCTCGGCAGGCGCCGGGTCTTTCGGGGAAGGTTCTGACAACGGGTGTGGAGCGGCTCGAGGGGGTGCTTGATCTGATTAAGGGCGCCGCCCGGGCGATGCAAACGGAACGATGACAGGCCGATACGCGCGCCGCGCAGGGCAATTCCGCACAGCAAAAAAGGCGGCCGCTGATGCGACCGCCTTTTTTACGTCCGTCATTCCGGGGCAGCGCAGCCGATCCCGGAAACTCGAGATCCCGGGATCGATGTTGCGCATCGCCCCGGGATGACGGAGCAAGCCTCAGGCCTTCTCGAACAGGGACTCGACGTATTCCCAGTTCACGAGGTTCTCGACGAACGCCTTGAGATAGTCGGGGCGGCGGTTGCGATAGTCGATGTAGTAGGAGTGCTCCCAGACGTCGCAGCCGAGGATCGGGGTGGCGCCGTGCACCAGCGGATTCTCGCCGTTCGGGGTCTTGGAGATCTCGAGCTTGCCGTTCTTGACTTGGAGCCAGCACCAGCCGGAGCCGAACTGGCCGACGCCGGCCGCCTGGAAGTCGGTCTTGAACTTCTCGAAACCGCCGAGGTCCTCGTTGATCTTCTTCTCGAGCTTGCCCGGCAGCTTGGTGCCGCCGCCATTGGGCTTCATCCAGCTCCAGAAGTGGATGTGGTTGTAATGCTGGCCGGCATTGTTGAACACCGCGGGGTTCTTGCCGAACGAGCCCTTGACGATCTCTTCAAGGGACTTGCCTTCCCATTCGGTCCCCTTGAGCGCGTTGTTGCCGTTGGTGACGTAGGCCTGATGATGCTTGTCGTGGTGATATTCCAGCGTCTCCTTCGACATGTACTGGCCGAGGGCGTCATAGGCGTAAGGGAGTGGGGGCAGCGTAAAGGTCATGGGTTCTTGTCCGCAACTGGTGGGGAACGAGTTCTAACGGTTACCCCTTATAGAAGGTTCCGCCGCCGTTAAATACCTCAGAATCTCGAAAACCCGTGATGGGGACGCTTGGCACGATTGCATAAAGTCGTCGCAGCACGCGGACAACCGCGCGGTCATGGTAGGTTGATGCAAAATATCGTTGCCTTTGAGGTGCTTATGGCAGAACGAATTCCCTGCGCACCGACGTTGCGAAAGGCAAGGCAATGAGCATCGAAATCGACATTTTGAACGGCGACGCTTCGTGGCCGATTGCGGAGCCGCTGCATCAGGCGGTCTGGGGACCGCATATGGTCGCGAACAAGCCTTGGGCTCACATCAAATGGGAAAACGCCCATCTTCGTGTGCTGCTCGAAACGCCCGAGGACGGCCTCGTCTGCCATGTCGGCATCTACTTCCGGACCGTCAGCTGGAACGGACAGAAGGTCCACATTGGCGGTATCGGCGGCGTCTGCACGCGTGAGGACCGGCGCGGCCGCGGCTACGCGACGATCGCGATCGACGCGGCGGTGCATACCATGCGCGCCAACGAGGCGGTCCGCTTCGGGCTGCTGTTCTGCGAGCCGCACAATTTCGCGTTTTACGAGGCCCGCAAATGGCAGCCCTTCAGGGGCGAGGTCTATTGCGAGCAGCCGCAGGGGCGGATCCGCTTCGACTCCATGACGCCGTACGTCTTCGACATCGTCCGCGCGCCGACGCTGGGCACGATCGACCTATGCGGCCTGCCCTGGTGAGCCCTGCGTGAGCAAGGGCTGCGCCGGCCCGTCTCACGCCCTATGATATGTCGGTCATCATTCAATATTCCGTCCGGTGAACATGACGATCGACGCCCCTGCAGACGCCGTCCCGCCGGTCGCGCCGGTCGCGTCCCCCATCACCAGCCTCCTGACGGCGCCAATCCTGCCGACATTGCTGCGGCTCGCGGTCCCCAACATGATCGCGATGGTCGGCAGCACGCTGGTTGCGGTGGCCGAGACCTCCTATATCGGCCGGCTCGGCACCATCCCGCTCGCCGCGATCGCGCTGGTGTTCCCGTTCGCGATGCTGACGCAGATGATGAGCGCGGGCGCGATGGGCGGCGGCGTCTCCTCCGCAATCAGCCGCGCGCTCGGTGCGGGGAATCGCGACCGCGCCGCGACGCTGGCGCTGCATGCCGCCATCATCGGACTCTGCGGCGGGCTGTTCTTCACGGGGATGATGCTCGTCTTCGGTCGGTCGTTCTTCGCACTGCTCGGCGGCCGCGAGCGCGTGCTGGAAGAAGCCAGCGGCTATTCGCAGGTGCTGTTCTCCGGCGCAGTCGCGATCTGGCTCGTCAACACGCTGGCCTCGGTGATCCGCGGCACCGGCGACATGCGCCTGCCCTCGATGACGCTGATCGGAGCGAGCGTGCTCCAGATCACGCTCGGCGGCACGCTTGGGCTCGGCCTGTTCGGAGCGCCGCAATTCGGCATGCCGGGCGTCGCGAGCGGCCAGCTGATCGCGTTCAGCTGCGCGGCGATCTTCTTCCTCTGGTATCTGTTGTCCGGGCGCAGCCGGCTGCCGCTCGATTTCCGCGCGTTTCATTTCGAGCGCGCGATGTTCCTGGACATCCTCAAAGTCGGCGCGGTGGCCTGTTTGTCGCCGCTCCAGACCGTGCTCACCATCCTGATCTTCACAAAAATTCTCGCGACCTTCGGCACCGAGATGCTGGCAGGCTACGGCATCGGATCGCGGCTGGAATTTCTGCTGATCCCGATCACCTTCGCCTTCGGCATCGCCTCGGTGCCGATGGTCGGCATGGCGATCGGCGCCGGACATGTGAAGCGCGCGCGGCGTGTGGCCTGGACTGCGGCTGCAGCCTCCGGACTCACGGTCGGCCTGATCGGCCTCACTGTTGAGCTCGCTCCGTCGCTGTGGGTCGGGCTCTTCACGCGGGATCCCGGCGTCACCGCCGCCGCGCACAGCTATTTCCACTGGGCAGGTCCGGCCTTCGTGTTCTTCGGCATGGGCGTGTCGTTATACTTCTCGTCGCAGGGCGCGGCGCGTGTCGGCGGACCCGTGCTCGCCTCCACGGCGCGGCTCCTGATCGTCGCGATCGGCGGCGTCGCACTCATGACCGCGCAAGCTCCGGCCTGGACCCTGTTCGCGCTGGTTGGCGGCGCCATGGTCGTGTTCGGTCTGTCGACCGCGGCCTCGGTCGCCTTCGTGCGATGGGGCAAATGATCGCAGGCGAATATTCAAGCAGGTTAACGCAGGAATGTGATTCCAGCCAGCGTTGCACTATCCTGCCGGGCTGCTATGGAGGCGCTCCATTTTCAGGGCCTTCTCCATGACTTCCAGATTCGCAACTCTCGTCGTCCTCCTCGCCGCACTGCTCGGCGCATCTGCCGCTCGTGCGCAGGAGGCCGACGGGACCTGGCTGACCCAGGCGGGTGATGCACGCGTCAAGATCAGCAAATGCGGCGGCGGCATCTGCGGTCATATCGTCTGGCTGCGGGAGCCCTATGACACCTCGACCGGCCAGCCAGCCACCGACAGCAAGAATCCCAATCCCGCACTCGCCAGGCGTCCGATGATCGGCTTGCCATTGTTCAGCGGCATGGAGCCCGCGGGACCGAACAAATGGGCGGGCCAGATCTACAATGCCGACGACGGCAGCACCTATGCCAGCAACATCAGCCTGACTGGCGCGGACTCGCTGCGGGTCGAAGGCTGCGTCGGCGCGCTCTGCGGCGGCGAAACCTGGACACGCGCGGGACGCTAAGATCGACCAACTCTCGTGCCCCGGATGCAGCGCATCACAAAGTGATGCGCTGCAGAGCCGTGGCCCATCGCAATGTGGGTCCCGGCTCTGCGCAGCGTCACCATAGCGCGTCGAAGACGCGCGTGAACGCGCTTTCGGTGCCGCAGCGCGTCCGGGACACGAAAATCTTTCACGCGGCCATCGCCTTCAACGCCGTCGCCGCCGAGGCATAGCCGCCCTGCGCGCCGTCGATAAAGTGCACGTGGTCGCTGCGCAGTAGCGACGGCGTGAAGCAGGTCATCATGGCGGCGTCCTGCCGGTGGAGGCCGTAGCGCACGATGCCCTCGCGCGCGGCCGCCTCAAGACGATCGCTGAGGGCGCGTTCGAGATCCGGCGTGCAGTCGAGGATCATGCGCAATCCATCGTCGTATTTCCTGAAGTCCGAGTTCTCCACCACCTGACGCCTGTAGACGTTTGGCGCGAAGCGGCCGACATTGATGTCGAAGCGCATGATCAGATAAGCGAACAAGGTGTAGGCCAGGACGGCGGCGCGGCGCGCAAGCAGCGGACCGCCGCGCCTGGTGCGGGCTTCGAATTCCAGCCCCTGCGGCGGCCATTTCAGCGGCGGCCCCTGCGGCGGCACCGGGCGGCTGCCCTCCGGGCTGCGCTCGACGAGATGGATGATGTCCTCGATCACCTTGCGGAAGGCGTGCGGATCGCCGCCGCGCGCGGGCATCGCCAGCACCGACAGGATCAATCCACGGGAGGCTGGAATCACCTCGAAGCGGCAGGACAGGCCGGAGAGATCCGGCTGCGTGCCGGCGGGCGCCTCCGTGACCGCAAACTCGCCGCGCTTCATCGCAGCGTCGGCCCAGGCGAGTCCGCCACCCGAGAACATCGCATAGGACAGGTTTGCCGACGGCCCAAAGCGGGCGACGCGCACGTCAAGGCCCTGAGCGCGAATGACGCTGACCGGCACCAGGGCGACGCGCATGGTCAGATCGAGATATTCCCGCACCCAGGTCGCGGTCGCGGCCAGCGCCTCGCGGGCAAGTTCGACATCGTCCGGCGCCACCGCGAAGCTTGCGCCGTCGCCGCCGAACACGAAGGGGAATTCACGTCCCGCCAACGCGTTCGTCACCGATGCGATCACGGCGGCACCGGCCATGTTGACCGCCTTGTAGCGCTGCGCCGCGATCGCCTTGGTCGAATCGACGATGTCGGCAACACCGATGCTCCAGTCGTCCGGCAGCGGCGAATAGAGCGTGGGATCCATCAGGCTGGTGAAGCCTCGGAAGACGGGAATGCCGCCATAGAAGGATGGGCCTGAGGTCATCGGGGACGCCGGATGGTTGGAATGCGAAATAAATACGTGGCAGGATCGATCCGGGTTCGCTGGCCGGCGCCCTCGTTCAATCATTGGCCGAAACGGCCCCGGACGACAAGATGCGGCCGCGTTGCAATGCCGCGGCGGGTCATTGATCGGCATCAAACGACCGCCGCGGAAGAGCGGCTATCGTCGGTTAGCTCCAAGGGTTGCATGGGATGATCGAGGTGCCCGACTTCGGCAGCAGGGACTCCACTTCTCCGGTCCGCCGGCGCACGGGCATCGACCCGATCAGCGCGGTGAAGATGCCCGAAAGACTGACGGCAGCCGTCGATGCCTGGGCTGAAGCTCATCACATGACCCGCGCGGATGCGATCTGCAAGCTGATCGAGCTCGGCCTCGACATCGCGCCCCCGGCCCTCACATCGGTGCACCCGATCACATCGGACGCCACCAGGAGCGAAGAGATCGCAGTCCACGAGATCGAGACGCTGCTCGATCCCGCATTGCCGGTGGACGAACGTGAGCGCCGCATCCGCCGCCTCACCGAAGGGCCGCCGGAATTTTCGCACGAACGCATCGACCTGCCGAAGGACTTGCCGAAACAGCGGACGTGAGCGGCTAGTGCAGCTTCTCGTCTTGACGCTTGCGCAAGGTATCGAGAGAGGCATCATGGCAGCCGATCAGGCGGACGAATTGCTGCGGGTACATTTCATGCCCGTGACTGCCGGAATTCTGGTGCGTCATTGGCGTGCAGCGGACATCATCCGGGTTCGCACGGGAGTGCTTCGTGTGACCCTGATTTGAAGCCGTCATGCTTGGCGCGGTCATGGACTGCTCCCTGTCGATTAGGGATTAGGGCAGATCGATTGACGTAACCCAATCGTGGGACATCTTACGACCAAATCCGGCTGAATGTCATTGTGCCGGATCAACGGGACCATGACGGCAGAGTTCCGCTTATGCCGTATTCCCCGCGTCGACAGTGAACACCGTCCCGGTGACGTTGCGGCCGCCTTCCCCCAGCAGATATTCCACCATGCGCGCGACGTCGTCCGTCTCCGGCAGGCGACGCAGCGCGCTGCGGCCGGCGATGCGCTTGCGTCCCTCGTCGGAAAGATTGTGCGTAAGCTCGGTGTCGATGAAGCCCGGTGCGATCGCGTTCACGGTGATGCCGAGCCTGCCGACCTCGCGCGCAAGAGAGCGGGTGAAGCCGGTGGCGGCCGCCTTGGTTGCGCCGTAGACCGACAGGCCGTTGTAGCCCGTGGTCGCGATGATCGAGGAGATGTTGATGATGCGGCCGGCGCCATCGGCCATCATCTGCCGCGCCACATATTTGGTGAGGATGATCGGCGACAGCACGTTGAGCTGCACCAGCGCCGCGATCTCGGAATTGTGCATGGTGGCGAGCAGGCCTTCGGTGCCGAGGCCGGCATTGTTGACGAGGCCGTAGATCGGTCCGAATTCGTCGCGCACGAGTTTTGCGAAGGCCGGGATCGCATCGATCACGGCGAGATCGCAGGCGCGGAAATGCAGGCGCCCCCCGGATTCGGCAATCGCCGCCTCGAGTTCATCGCTCTCGCGCCGCGCCGCCGCGATCACGTTGAAGCCACCGCCGACGAGGCGCTTCGCGATCGCGAGGCCGATACCGCGGCTGCCGCCGGTCACCAGAACGTTACGCATCGGTGCGCGCCAGCTTGCCGGCCGGGGTGACGTCGAGCGTCTCGACGAAGCGGATCACTGCCGGCACCTTGTGGGATGCGAGCTGGGCGCGGCACTGATCCAGGATCTGGTCGCGAATCTCTTTCGCGCGCGCCGGATCGGTGCCCTCAGTGAGGATCGCGTCGGCGACGACGATGCCGCCGGTGATCGGGCTGCGGCGCGACTTGGCTCGCGACATCCGCACGTCGGGATGGCGGTTGATCACTGCCTCGATCTCCTCGGGGTGAACCTTCAGCCCGCCGATATTGATGATACCGCCGCGACGGCCGACAAAATAGTAGCGGTCACCGCGCAGCTCGACGATGTCGCCGCTGTCGACAAAGCCGTCGGCGTCGGTGAGCGCCGCCGCGCTGCGGCCGACATAGGCATGGGCCGTGCGCGCCGAGCGGATCCGCAACGAGCCGTCGACGACCTTCATCTCGACGCCGTTGCGATTGCCGAGATAGTCGGCCGGAAAGCCCTCCAGCCCGTCATTCACGGCGAAGCCGACGCCGGCTTCGGTCGAGGCATAGGCATGACCGACGGAAGCATTCGGGAAGGCCGCCTTCAGGCCGTCGAGCACGGCCTGGTCGGCGATCTCGCCGGAGAGACGGACGTAAGCCGGGGCGAATTGCGCGGCCGAGCCGCTCATCAGGAGCTTGCGCCAATGCGAAGGCGTGCCGGAAATATGCGAGACGCCGCGCGCGTTCAGCCGCGCGACGTGATCAGCGAGCGCCTCGTGGGGATCGGACAGCACCATCGAGCCGCCGGAGAGGATGGCGCGGAGGAAGATTTGCAGGCCACCGTAGCGGCGAATGTCGTAAAACGTCGCCCAGACCGGCGCCTGACCGCGCGTTGGACCTTCGGCAACGATCGCTCCGGTCAGCGCCTCCAGCGTATGGCCGACAATCTTTGGCACGCCCGAGGTGCCCGAAGTCAGCATCAGCCATTCTGTGGCGCGTTCGCTTGTGGCGGGCGCAGTCATTTGAGGCGGCAATTGCGCGGTGACGACCAGCGGCACGCCGGTGCCGGCCCAGCGACCCGGCTCGTCCGTCACGACGGTATCGATGCCGGCATCCGCGATCAGCGCGTCGAGATGCGCCGGATTGAGATCAGGCGGACACAGCAGCATCCGACGGGCGATGCCGTCGAGCTCGATCATGGCAAGGCCCGACCGGAGCTGGTCGGACAGCTTGAGCAGCACGGCGCGGCCCGACAGCTCGTGCAGGCGGCCGCCCAGAACCGTGTGCCGCAGGACGTCGGTCAGCGACACGACATCCTGCGCATCGGAGATCGTGCGGCCCTTCAGCTCCGCGCCGAGATGGTCGCGAAGCGCAAAGACCTCACGCGGGGACATTTTCGTAGGCCCGCACGAAATCACCCACCGTGGCCGGGAACGCGGCATCCTCGGAAATGGTGAAAGGATCGACGCCGGTCTCGTCCTCGAGGCGCGCCACGAGAATGGCGAAGGCGAGCGAGTCGAAGCCCGTCTCGTGCAGGGACAGATCGTCCGACAGTGCGGGAAGCGTGACGTGCTGCTCTCTGGCGATCTGCTGGATCGCTTCAATGACCTTTGACCTTACCGACATGGCTGGCTCGCTTTTCGTTATCGTTCATGTTGCGGCGGCTCTTGATGACCGCCTCCCCGTGGCCGTCTGCTTACCCGACAGAGGTAAATGGCTTCTTGGACAATTCAGATAAAATTGGACGCATCTCGCGGATTTTTGTGCCGCTACAGCCGGATCGTACCCTCGACGATCTCGACAAATGTACTGGAATCGAGCGCGACATAGGCACCTGACTTCGGCTCGAGCATGAACAGCGGATCGGAGATCGCGCCCGGATCAAATCCCTCGCGCCCGAGTTCGCTCTTTTTCTGCTTGAAGGTTTCGGTAGCATCGAGCTCGCGCGCGATGCGGATGAAGACCGGGCGGGCATAGGCCGGCAGGCGCTGCACGAGATGAGCGGGCAGAGCGGTGATGTCAAACCCCTCGTTCACCACGATCGCGCTCATGCCGGCGCGGCCGTCGGTACCGGGAATGCTGACGCCGTAGGTGGTGGCGTCGACCACGCCGGTGAAATCGCGCACGGCGTCGTTGACCTCCGAGGTCGCGACATTCTCGCCCTTCCAGCGGAAGGTGTCGCCGATACGGTCGACGAAATGGAAAAAGCCCTTGTCGTCGATCCGCATCAGATCGCCGGTGCGGAACCAGGCATCACCTTTGGCGAAGACGTCGCGCAAAATCTTCTTCTCGGTTTCACCGGCATCGGTGTAGCCCTCGAAGCGACCGCCGCCTTCGTTCGCGGTGCCGATACGGCCGATGGCTTCGCCGGGCTCGCCGCGGCCGCAAGCGATGCAGAAGCCCTCGTCGTTGCGCAGCGGCATGCCGCTGTCGGGGTCGAGCTTCACGAGGCCGGCAGGAAAACGGTGCGCGAGCAGCGGCGGGACGCGGCCGATCGCGCCCGGTTGCCCCTCGACATTGAACAGCGAGAAATTGCCTTCCGTCGCCGCGTAGAATTCGAGGATGCGCGGAATGGCGAAGCGCGCCTGGAAGTCCTCCCAGATGTCGCCACGCAGGCCGTTGCCGCAGGCGAGCCGCAGGCGGTGCCGGCTTTCGTATTCCGACGGCGCCGCCTTCAGCAGGTAGCGGCAGAGTTCGCCAATGTATTGGAACAGCGTGCAGTCATGCCGAACGATGTCGGACCAGAAATGCGAGGCCGAAAACCTTTCCGCAATCACCACCGAGCCGCCGGCAGCCAGCATGCTGCACGGCGCGACGATGCCGCCGACCGAATGAAATAGCGGCAAGCAGTCGTAGAGCCGGTCCTGGGGCGTCGCGCCGGCGAGGCCGGCGAACCAGAAGCCCCAATTGAGGATGCGGCGGTGGCTGATGCTCGCCGCTTTCGGCAGACCGGTGGTACCTGAGGTGTAGATCAGCAGCGCCCGGTCGTCGATGGTAACGTCGCCACGTTCCTCCGGCGAGAGCGGGCTGTCGTCGAGGACGGCAAGAGCGACGTCGATCGCGCGTTCGCTGCGGGAATCGCCGTGAGTCCATACCTTGGGCTGCGTCTTCAGATGCGGCGTTGCGCTGTCCAGCATCTCCGTCAGCTCATGCGCGACGATGATGTGAGTGGGCCTTGCAACGTCGATGCAATGCGCGAGCGACTGTCCCACCAGCCTGGTATTGAGCAGCGCCACCACGCCGCCGACCCGACTGATGCCGAGCCAGGCCGCGACGTAGTCGATGCGGTTCGGCATGATGAGGGCCACGGTATCGCCCTTGGCTACGCCGACCGAGCGGGCCCAGCGCGCGTAGCGATTGGTGCGCTTCGACAGGCCTTCATAGTCGACACTCGTGTCAGCCGTGACCAGCGCGACGCGGCCGGGCTCGCGTTGCGCCCAATCGTCGATGACGTTCGCGAACAGACGTCCCGGCAACGCCTCGATCCGCGCAGTGAGCTCGATCGCCTTCAGCCAGATCTTCGAAGCCGACGGCGCGCGCATGGCTTTCGGCTGCTCGATGACGCCGGTGGTCATATTGTTCACTCTTTCGGGCCGCCTGCTGGTTTCCCGCAGCTTAGCTCGCACGCCCTGCCCAGGTGTTAAGAGACAAGGTAAAACCCGGTTAGTGCGCGATTAACTCTAGTGATCCTTTACCAAGCCGCAGATCGATGCCGCCCTGCCGGACGCCGAGATCAGAGCCCGCATCGCCGAACTCGGCGCGATCCCGCTGCACGGCAACACCCATGAGTTCGGCAGCATGCCGACGGCGGAACCGATCGTGGCGCAAGTTGATCGACCTGTCGGCCATGAGGAAGGAGTAGCGGAGGCGCACGCCGCGCTAGGCGACCTTCGCCAAACAGGATATTCTCTGCTCTACCTTGCGTTGTTCTGACTACGACAGGTAGGCAACCCGTGGCACTCGACCCCTCGCAGATTCCCGTCAACGCAACACCATTCGGGCAACCGCTCACCAACTTTGCCAACCGGCTGAAGGGCGGACAGGTCAAGGTGGTTGCGATCGGCTCGTCGACGACGGCGGGCGAAGGGGGTATCGCGCCCTATCCGCAACGGCTGCTGGCGGACCTCCGGATACAATTCCCGAAAGCCACGATCGATGTCGTCAACCGGGGCGTCGGAGGCGAGGAGGCTCCCCAAGAACTCAAGCGATTCAAGCATGATGTCTTCGCCCAGCATCCGGATCTCGTGATCTGGCAGGTCGGCACGAATGCGGTTTGGCAGTCGAATCCGCCGTCCTTCAAGGACACCACGAAGGCCATCTCCGCCGGCGTCGATCAGTTGCTGGCCACCGGACGGATCGACGTGATCCTGATGGATCTGCAATATGTGCCGGCGCTGCTGACACCGGCCAAGCTCGAAAAGGCGAATGCCATGGTGGCGGCGATCAGCGAGATCGCACATGCGAAAGGCGTCAACGTCTTCCGTCGTTTCGAGTTGATGCAGGGTTGGCACGATATCGCGAAGATCCCGTTCGACCGGATGGTCGACCCCGGCGATGATGCCAGGCTGCACGCAAGCGACTGGACGACGGACAAGATGACCTGGCAATTGACCGCCGCAATCAACGAGGCGGTCAACAAGGCGCAGCGATCCCGAGGCACACACGGCAACTCAGCCCGCACGCTCCACCGGATTGGCGGCCGGCGATCCCCCCGACGCTAACCGCTTCGCCTGTGGCGCCGGTGCGGCGGTGCGTTGACCGGATAATACGGATTGAGATCGCAGGTCGCGGCACGGCCCGACGCGGTGGCGCGGCACTGCGGCAGCGAGGTGAAGGAGCAGTCGTACCAATCCCCGCCACCGCCATTCGCACCGGAATAGACGTGCATGCAGACGGGATAGCTGGGATCGAAGGTTTGCCCATGCGACGGCGCCGAGGCGAGCAAGACACCGACGGCCATGGTCAGGCCGAGCGAACGGCGCGACGCGAATATCCGAGGAGACCACATCGCGGACCGCTAGTGCTGTTTCTTGTGGCGCCGGCGCGGCTGCGACGGCGGTTGGTCGAAGGCGTAATAGGGGTTGAGGTCGCAGCTCGCCGAGCGGCCCGACGCGGTCGCGCGGCACTGTGGCAGCGAGGTGAAGGAGCAGTCGTAATAGTCACCGCCGCCACCGCCGAAGCCGCCGGGCGTATAGACATGCATGCACACCGGATAGCGCGGATCATAGGTCTGGGCGCTGGCATCTGCCGCCACGAACAGCGCGGCAATCGCGGTGAGGGTCAAGATCGGCAAGCGCATGGACGCATCCTCGAGTCAATGGCCGCCGGCGGATCGGGGGCCGGCGGCTCCATATGGCACAACACCGCGGCGGACGCGACTATTCCTGGAGATAGATGACGGCAAGGTGAGCACGGTGGGCTGCGGCGCTACGCGCCGAGCCCCTGCAGCACGAGCCGATTCAGCCTCGCCGCGAACGCCGCCGGATCTTCCGGCAATTCGCCGTCCAGGATCTGCGCCTGCTCGAGCAGCAGCAGGCTGAGATCGTCGACGGTCTTGGAGCCCGCTTGCGCCTTGGTGACCGCGGTGACCAGCGGATGGCGCAAATTTATCTCGAGGATCGGCTTGGTCTTCATGCCGCGGTTCTGCTGCGACAAGATGCGCTCGAGCTCGCGGCTGGGGCCCTGGCTGTCGGCGACGAGGCAGGAGGCCGAGCTGGTGAGGCGCGTCGAGGCCTTGACGTCGCTGACACGCTCGCCGAGCGCGGCCTTGATCACAGCGATGGTCGCGGCTTCATCCGCGGCCGGCTCGTCCTTCTTTGCCTCGTCCGCCTCGTCGACGCGCGGAATCAGGTCGAGATTGAGATCGCCCTGGCTCAGCGACTTCAGCGGCTTGCCTTCGAACTCCGACGGCATCGAGGTCCAGAAGGCATCGACGGGATCGGACAGCAGCAGCACCTCGATGCCGCGCGCAGTCGCCGCCTCGAGCCGCGGATTGGACTTCAGCCGTTCGATGCTGTCGCCGACCAGATAATAGATCTCGGTCTGGTTCGGCTTGAAATCGGCGATCACCTGCTTCAGCGACCGCTTCTCGCCCGACGTGGTGGTGAAGCGCGACAGCGCGAGCAGCTTTTCGCGCCGCTCGAAATCCTCGTAGATGCCTTCCTTCAGCACCGCGCCGAAGGCGTCCCAGATCTTGGCGAAATTCTCCGGATCCTTGTCGGCAAGGCTTTCGAGCTCGGATACGACCCGGGTCGCCACGGCTTTGCGGATCTGCGCAAGCTGCGGATTGTTCTGGAGCATCTCGCGCGAGAGGTTGAGCGGGAGATCCTCGCTGTCGACGACGCCACGGATGAAGCGCAGATAGCCCGGCAACAGATCGGCATCATCGGTGATGAAGACGCGCCGGACGTAGAGCTTCACCCGCCCCTTGCGGTTCGGCTCGAACAGGTCGAACGGCTTGGTCGAGGGCGCGAACAGCAGCACTGCATAGGAGTAGCGGCCCTCGGCGCGGTAGTGCAGTGTCATCGCGGGATCGTCGAAGGCGGAGGCGATCTGCTGATAGGCTTTCTTGTAATCCTCTGCCGTCAGCTCGGATTTCGCGCGCTGCCAAAGCGCGCTGGCCGAATTGATCTGGCGTGGCTCGCCCTCTTCGGGCACGAGCTCGATGGGGAACAGGATGTTGTCGGAATAGGCCGTGACGATGCGCTCGATCTCGTAGGGCTCGAGATATTTCTTGGCGTCGTCCTTCAGATGCAGGACGATCTCGGTGCCGCGCGTCACGCGCGCCGCTTCCTCCCCGCTGGCCCGGGCGATCTCGAAGCCGGAGCCCCCGGAGGAGGTCCAGGTCCAGACATCGCTCTCGCCGGCGCGGCGGCTGATGACCACGATCTTCTCGGCGACCATGAAGGCGGAATAGAAGCCGACGCCGAACTGGCCGATCAGGCCGAGACCGTCCTTGGCCTCCTTCAGCTTGGACACGAACGCCTTGGTACCGGATCGGGCGATGGTGCCGAGATGGTCGATCAGCTCCTGCCGCTCCATGCCGATGCCGTTGTCGGCGACCGTGAGGGTCGAGGCCTGCTTGTTCGGAATGATGCGGATCTTGAGCGCGTCGCCCTCGCCCAGCAGAGAGGGGCTGGCGATCGCCTCGTAGCGCAGCTTGTCGCAGGCATCGGAGGCATTGGAGATCAGTTCGCGGAGAAAGATGTCGGTTTCCGAATAGACGGAGTGCACCATCAAGTGCAGCAGTTCGGAAACTTCGGCCTGGAAAGGCTGCGTATGCACAGCCGTATCTGACGTCGTCATGCGCTTACCCGGTCAAAACAAAGGGAAGGAACCCGGATATAGCGCGAGGCAGCGGCGGATCAAGAGGATGTGAAGCATCCGTCCGGAGAGCCACCGCCGCAAAAAGGCGCGGATCAGGTCACGCAGCGGCCGGGCTGGAGCAGCCTTGCGACCTCGGTCAGGGAGCTGACCATCGGCTCGCAGGCGATCGTCGGCTTGCTGCGAACCTTCTTCTGGTTCTGGAGCAGCAGTCGCGGTTTGGCGTTGCCGGTCTCAACCACCGCGGGAACCCGCAGCAGCACTGACGTATCGGCGAGGTCGTTCAGCCGCATCGACACCGTGCGGGTGGGGACCGGCGCCGGCCTGATTTCGGCGAGCCGGTCCGCCTTGGCGGCGCGATTGACGTTGTGGCCCGGCTTGTCAGCCTTGTCGGCGACCGCTTGCCAGCGGTCGGCCAGATCGTGCCCGGAGGCCAATTGCACGGCACCGAGCGTCGCGACAATCGCGACGGCACTCAAAAATACCCTCTGAACCTGTGACATGGCTGCCGATCCCTCGCCCCATGGCGATCGCGGGAACAACGCCGCCAGAGGATCGGGGGTTCTCAGCCGTTACGATCACTTAACCGTGTGCGAAAAATGCCGCAGACCCGCAAAATATTTCGTGCCTGTTGGAACGACTTTCGCAGGCAGGAGTCGTCTCAGCAGCCGGCTATTCCCCCCTGCCCCATAAGCCGGCGACGTAGGGCGCGACTGTGGTGATGCCGGTCGCGCCTTACTTTTGTCCGCACAGACCCCCCCCCCACGAGATTCCATTGAAAGCCGCGGAGCGCGCTCGGCGGGAAGCCGGCATCGCGCTCATTCGTTGCGCCGTCGCGACGTCGGGAATTTCCTGACTGCCCGGGGAGTCAACCCGACTGGTCCCGAAGTCATTTGAACTCCAGCTTTACTGAGCACCGCTGCCATCCCGGGAGACTGGATATGACAATGTTCGTGCGATCGACAATCGGCAGCAGCCCATCTACCGGCCGAAGTGACGGCCCCGGCGTTTTGTTGCCAGGACCGGGAGGCCCCCGGCCCGCGCGCAAGATCCCGGCGCGTGCCGGGAAATCATGGCGTCGGACGGCTATCTTCCAAACCATTCTCGACCGGGTTTGGGAAGCGGTTCTGGCGAGCTACGTGTCATCCCGCACATCGGAGGCACGAGAATGATCGGAATTGTCGTCGCCTGCATGATGTTCTTCAGCGTCAGCATTCTTGTGGCGCACCTGATCGACGCCATCAACGATCCGGCCGAGGATTCCTCTTAGGCGTCACCGCCTCGTATCGCTACGTGGCGGCACGCGATCAAGTACGAGGAGCACGGCAAGCCGACGTCGGACCAACCGAGGTACCGCTCACGAACTTCTTGCGGTGGGGCGAAACTGCATCCTGGCCGGATCCGCGATCAAGAGGCAGGTCCTTCCCAGAAAGAAGTAGCCTGCCGCGCAAAGCGTGTTCGGTCGCCTCATTCCGCAATATGCTGAGTGGATCGACGGCGCAAAGTCGGTCAGACGACCGCTTTCAATCGTGCACGCAGCTTCAGCCGCTCCGCGGCCCGCGCGACAGCCGGATCATAAATTATGAACTCGATCATATTCAGGAGCTCACGCTGCTCGAACCTGCATGTCGGGCCGGCAGCTCCGGCCGACGCAATGAGGCGCTTGGTCTCCTCGAGTGCCTCCAGAAGAATTTCCGTATCAGACTGCAATTTGCTCTTTCCAACGATCATGCCAAACTCATGCCGCATGACTCCTTTTGCAGGAGCCCCACGCAAAACCCTGAGGTCAAGGATGCGCGACGCGCAACGCGATCGGTCCCAACAGAGAATTCTCGTGGGCAGATCGAATGACGCGGAAGCAGTCGCAGGATGCCTGCTCCAGGCGGGCCTCATCGACGATCACCGTTCGCCCGCGGCTCCGCCGGATCAGACCGTTTGCCTCCATGTCCCCCACCGCGGTCGTGATGCCGGCACGGCGTACGCCGAGCGCTTGCGCCATGCATTTGTGAGTCAAGGCAACCTCGTTCTCTCCGATCCGGTCGCGCGCGACCAGCAGCCATCGGGCCAGCCGCTGGGACAGATTGTGCCGCGAGTTGCATGCGACCAGCTGAGCGCTGTGTATCAGCGTTGCCTGGACGTAGCGCAGCAACAGCTTTTCCACCTCTGTGTCCGTCTTGATCAACGCGATCAACGCGTCGGTTTGGATCCGCAGCGCCTTTCCAGGGACGTGAACAGTGCACCGGTGCGGAGAGACCCGCATTCCCAGCACCAGGGGGACGCCGACGAAGTCCTTTTTCCCCAGGGTATGGATTTCGACAGGCGGGCAATCTCCGGCCCGGGTCGTGAGCGACGCCGCGCCGGACTCGATGAAGTATGCGAATTGCAGGGGAAGACCTCGTTCCTGCAGCACCTGTCTTGCCGTCAAGCCGATCGAATCGCAGCGGTCCAGAAGCAATCGACGCGACCGAGGCGAGAGATGCGCGATGAGATCGTTGCCCAAGGAGGGAGACGATGCGTCGCGCGCCTGGGGAGCGATCCCCGACACGATCGGCGAAGCAGTCCCCGAGTTTCGCGCGTCTATCTTTGCGAGATCCAATTCCAGCATGTGCCATCTCTCGGTTGCCGTTTGACCAATCATGGGGAGCGGGTCACGTTTGGCCCAGTCGGGCTGAAGGACGGTTCCCGTCAGGAAAAGCCTGACAAGCGGGCTTCGGCGGGTTGCGGCGGTTTTCGAACCGCGTCTATGCTGGCGTGAGGCACCGAGAGTGAAAGCAGTTGTCCAACCAAGCTCGGCGCGGGCCGCGCAACGTCCGCTGATCCTGCTCGTCATGGCAGCGGCCATTCCGCTCGTTCTGTTCGCGGGCTGGGTCGTTTTCCTGAATGCCCGCCAAGAGCGGACCGACTCGCGCCTTGCCGCCCTCGAAACGCTCGACCGTGTCGTGACGCGAATCTCTTCGGATTTGGCGCTTCAGGTCCAGATCGCGGAGACGCTTGCTGCCTCAGCCAGCCTTGATACTTCGGATCTCGCATCGTTTTATGTCGAGGCTCTGCGCGTCAAGGAAACCAGGCCTCTCTGGGAAACGATCGAGCTGGTCGATCCCAAGGGCAATCAAGTGCTCAATCTGCTACGCCCCATCGGAGCCGATCTCGGGGCAACTGCAGATCGGGAGAATTTCGAGAGAATCCTGACGACCCGCAAGGCGGCGATCGGGGGAATTGGACCTCTGGGTCCGATTTCGGGTAAACGCCTCGTCGCCTTGCGAGCACCCGTCGAACGGAATGGCGACCTCAGATTCGTCCTGACTGTCGCGCTGGTACCCGACGCGGTCAGCCAGATTCTGAAGAGCGCAGGGGCGCCGCCTGGATGGGTCGGCGTCGTCGTCGATGGCAAGGGCAACATCGTCGCGCGGACCGTCGCCGAGCAATTTGAGCTCGGCCGTCCAGCCAGCGCATCCGTGCGGGAAGCAATCGCCGAGGGGTCCCAGGGCAGCTATGTCGGTACGACGCTCGAAGGAGCCAAGGCCGACTCCATCTATAAGGAACTGCCAGGCACAGGCGGTTGGTCGGTTCACCTCGGTATCCCGACAGACCAACTCGATGCCCCGGTCCGCCGGTCGGCGATTTTTCTCGCCAGTGGAGGCGCCGTGAGCTTGGCCCTCGGGCTCGCACTCGTCTGGTTCACGGCGCGTGACATATCGCAGCGACGCGTCGAGCAGGAGGCCCAGGCCGCGCTGGCCCTGAGACAGAGCGAGGAAAGACGACGGCTCATGGTCGATGCAGCGGATCTCGGAGTATTCAGCTGGAACGTATCGACTGGCGAAGTCATCGCCTCGCAACGGGCCCTGGACATGCTCAAGATCACCAAGAGCGTCGCCACCGGCGACGTGAGCCTGCCCTTCGAGATGCTCCTGACCGGCATCGATCCGGCAGACCGCGCCCGGTTCGAGAGAATATTGCTGCAATCCCGCAAGAGCGACACCGTCGCCGCAGAGTTCCGCACCGCTCCTCCGGACGGCCGCTGGCTGCGCGCCAGCGGGCGCAGCTCGCGGATCGACGGGCACAACGCCGAAGTCGTCATCGGCGTGCTCCTGGACATTGACGAGATGAAGCGGGCGGAGTTCGATCGCCAGCGCCTGCTGCGGCGGCTCGGCGACGCAGAGGAGAACGAACGCCGGCGAATCTCCCGTGAATTGCACGATCAGATCGGTCAGACGGTGACCGGGCTGCTGCTGGGGTTGAAGAATCTCGAGCAATCGCTCGCGACGACATCCTCCGATCCGGCTCAGGTCGATAAGTTGCACTGGCTGCAGGGGCTCGCCAGTGGGATCGGACGAGACATTCACGAGATCGCTGCAGACCTTCGTCCTACGGCCCTCGACGATCTTGGACTGCACAGAGCCATCGAAGCGTTCTGTGCGGAGTGGACCCGGCGCTTCGGAATCAGTACCGACGTCCAGTTGATCGGACCGGCAGATCGTCTCCCGCTCGAAGTCGAGATCGCTCTTTACCGTGCGATTCAGGAAGCTCTCAACAATGTGGCCAAGCATGGCAATGCGCGCAACGTCAGTCTCGTCTTCGACCGGCGAAAGGACGAACTTCGCGTCATCGTCGAAGACGACGGGACCGGCTTCGATCCGTCGAAACTGTCGGGCCTCAACGCTTCCAGACTCGGCCTTTCCGTCATGGAGGAGCGGCTGTCGCTGCTCGGCGGATCGCTTACCGTCGAATCCGCGCCCAACATCGGGACGACACTCTTCATGACGATACCTCTTTCCGGACAGGACGCAGGCTCGTGAAACCGATCCGAATCACGCTGGCTGATGATCATCCACTTGTTCTTGCAGGCATGAAGGCCTTGCTCGAGCCCGTTCAGGACATCTCCATCGTTGGCGAGGCGACCGACGGGCAGAACGCGATCGACGTCATCGGCAGGGAGCGACCGGATATTGCCGTGCTCGATATCTCGCTTCCGATCGTTGGCGGCATCGAACTGGCGCAACGAATTGCGATCGAGTTCCCCAACGTTCGACTGCTGGCGCTCACGGTGCACGAGGATCGCGCTTACGTTCAGCCGATGTTGCAGGCCGGCGCACGCGGATATCTGCTCAAGCGATCCGCAGCGGATGAGCTGGTGCGTGCCATCCGAGCGATCGCCGAGGGCGGGATCTATCTGGACCCGGCGATCGCGGAGAAAGCGCTGCCATCTCCACCGGGCGATCACGCACCTTCCGAGAGCGCAACTCAGCTCGAGCTCACGCCGCGCGAAGCCGAGGTCCTGCGCTTCATTGCCCAGGGATTTAGCAATAAGGAAATCGCTGCGCGTCTGGACGTCAGCATCAAGACCATCGAAACCCATAAATCGCGAGCCGTCGAGAAACTGGGGCTGCATAAGCGGGCCGACATCGTACGCTACGGCGTCTCGCAAGGCTGGCTCGATCATCTATCCAAGGAATGACGACGTGACGATGCCGTGGCAGTCCTCGTCCGCGGCAACGTCGCGGCGCTCGCTCGCATGTCGAAGGGCGCAGCAAAGACCCCGGCTCGGGGGCTGAGCCGGGGTCCCTGCAGCAATCGAGGCCGACACCGGACCTGGGATCCAGTATCAAGTCGATTGTGATGCCCGGCTCCCCACTTTTCAATGCACGGCGGTACGCTTCCGCGCCGTGCTATCTGGTTCGGCACCGCACGCTGCGCTTCTTGCGGGGCAGACGTCGGCTGGGCGGCGGTTCAAGAAGAGAGGAGTAGGCGAGCTTTTCAGCCTTACGGGAAAACGGCTCCGGCATAAGCGCCGGAGCCGCACTCGCTTCTGGAAGTGATTCTGACGGCTCGAATTTTTGTCTTTCACCGCGACGACATCTTACGACGGCCCCTCGCAGATGTCAGTGCATATCGGCTCGGAACGTACGCTTCGGTACGCACTCTTGCCGGACCCGCGATGGACAGCTTGCTTCGGTACGTGTCTGTACCCGCCTTGACTGAACCTCAGGCTAGCCAATGAATTTACCTAGCGCAAAACGAAACCAACGGAGATTGAAAATGCGACATTTGCAGGGGCCAACTGCTGCAGGCGCGCTGCTTGCGGCCACTCTTTGCGTCAATGGTGCGATCGCCGCGCCTCTCGCGATGCAGAGCAGGCCCGGCGCGCCCTCCGACATCGTCGCCGTTCAATGGCGGGGAGGTTGGGATCATCGTTATCACCATCATGGATGGCGCTATGGGTATCCGCACCGCTACGGTTGGGGCCCGGCGCTAGGCGGATTCGCGGCCGGCGCCGCCATTGGGGGAGCAATCGCTAACAGCCGCGCCCAGGCTGCGGAGAACGCTGCATATTGCTCGCAACGCTTCAAATCCTACGATCCGGCTTCGGGCACGTATCTTGGATACGACGGGCAGCGGCATCCCTGTCCGTGATTTTGTGCCTCATGCGGGCGACGGACCTCGAGCAACCCTTCCTGATGCGCGCAACCCCGATCGGAACGTGGTGCTCGACGGGAACGGGATCGGTCGATCGGCGGTGTCCGTCGCCCTCTTGCCACGTCGACATTCGTGCGCATCGGCGCACGATCGTGTCAATCGAGAGAGAAAACGACCTGAGCCGTACCGATCGCGATGAACACAAGGATCAGGGGTGGATACAGGATGGATGCGGCCTCGAAACGTAGAAAACGCGGACTGCCACCCTGCCGGTCGGGCAGCCCGACGTAAATCAGCACCACGGCAATCACCAGCATAGCCAAGCCGATCGCGAGTCCCATGATCTCCTCCTCGACGGTCCCGGCTGAATTTTGCATGTCCTGACGTCCTGTCGTCAGTCAGGTAACCTCCATCCGATGTCGGGAAATGCCCGACCCGCATGCGTCGCATCCGGTTGCCAGGGATCGTAGCCGATCGTCCGACGCTCAGTTCGCTGTCCCCGCCAGCCAGTCCCGGCCTTCGCCATAGAGCTTCTCGACCTCAGGTCCGATCAGGCCCGGCATGTCGCGCTTGACCTTGTAGCCGATCAGTTCCTGCATGTAGGCGAGATGGCGATAGCCTTCAGGCAGCGCGGCGAGCGCCCTCTCGTCGAGTTGAACCGTCGCGGCGGGATCGACCGGGTCGATCCGGTCCTTCTCGTAGATCGGCTGGCGGCGGACGATGCCCCACTTCCCCTGCCGCTTCTCCAAGAAGTCGTAGAAGCGGCCGGTGCAGACGACGTCGCAGAGCACGCCGTGCACCGGAGCGCGCTGCGAGATCGTCATCTTGGTCTGCGCGATGGCCCGCTCGCCCGCGAGGTCGATGCTGGTGCCGCCGAGGAAATGCAGGATGCGCACGCCTTTCGCGAATCCCTCCTGGCTGACCCGCATGAAATCCCGCGCCGGTCCCTGAAACCAGGTGGCGGACATCCAGCCCTCGTCATGCCAGACCGTGGCAAAGCGCTCCCAGTCGCCGGCATCGCGCCAGACCGCCCAGTTCTCGACGAGGTCGCGAATGGCGAGGCGATCGAGCAGCGGCTGGTCCATGGGCACATCTCCGATTGGTGCGGCCACAGGCGCAGCCGCTGCATCAGGTATGGGCGGTGAATTCAACGGCCGTCAAGCATCGCAGCGGACATGAAAAATCCGGCGTGCCTTACGGCACGCCGGATCAGATTGCTTCGCCCATTGGCGGGCTATCAGGGCGTCATTACGCCGCCGGCGCCTTTGGCGCCCGATTGCGCGAGTTGCGCTGGAAGAACAGCGCCTGGCTCGCCACCGCCGACACCATCGCCGGCTGGAACGGCTTCGAGATCAGGAACGCCGGCTCGGGCCGCTCTCCGGTGAGGAAGCGCTCAGGGTAGGCCGTGATGAACACCACGGGCACCTCGAAGGTGCGCAGCAGTTCGTTGACCGCATCCAGGCCCGACGAGCCATCGGCGAGTTGAATGTCGGCGAGGATCAGGCCGGGCCGCCTGTTCTTGGCCAGCGCCACCGCATCGGCATGGGTGCGCGCAACGCCGACGACGTTGTGGCCGAGATTCTTCACCAGGCTCTCGAGGTCCATGGCAATGAAGGTCTCGTCCTCGATGATCAGCACGTCGGTCGCGATCTCGGCCGCCATCTCGCGTCCGGCAGCGTCCGCAAGCCGCCGCGTCTCCGCGACATCGGTGCCGAGGATGAAGGCGACTTCCTCTTCCGAAAAGCCCTCGAGCGAAAGCAGCAGGAAGGCCTGACGCGGCAGCGGCGTGATGTTCGACAGCCGCCGCTCCGGCGGCATCGGCAGGGTCGTCACTTCGGCATCGTCGTTGACAGAGACCGAATTCCAGATCTGGGTGAACAGCCGGAACAGGCCGGCCCGAGGCCCATGGCTCTCGTCGAGCACCGACGGATCTCCCAGCATGGCTTCCAACATGGCTGCGACATAGGCGTCACCGGAGGCCTGGCTGCCCGTCAGGGCGCGCGCGTACCGGCGCAACAACGGCAAGTGTTCAGCAACAAGCTGTGAACGGGACATCCCCACTCCATTCATCTTCGGGCCAACCTTGAGGTCCAATCCTGAGGTCAGGCATCGCGCGGGGGGCCCGGGTTCCCCTGGGCTGATTACGCATCAGGTCAAGAAAAGTTCCGCCGGGCTGGGAACTTTTTAGCGCACCTGGAATTGTGCCTATCCAGGGAACGGCTCCCGGTTGAGAAAACCTCTCGATTTTGCAGTCACTTAACTCGGGGAAACGTGGAACAGGTCATGAAAGATCTCAAGTCTCAAGCCAGCAGAAGCACGACCCCCGGCAAGGGAGGGCTCACTCCGGAAATCCAATCCCGGATCGGCCACCAGTTGCGCGCCATGTACGACGATGTGGTGCGACAAGGGGTTCCAGATCGGTTCGCAGAACTGATCAAGAAGCTTGATGCGCCGGGAGCGACACCCCACGTGGAAAATGAGGGCGGATCCAACGACAACAACAATGGGAGGGATTGATGCCTCTCACGGACTCGCTGCGTAACGACATCCTGGCGGCGGTGCCCAGCCTGCGCGCCTTCGCCATCTCGCTCAGCGGCAATGCGGACCGCGCCGACGATCTCGTCCAGGAGACCCTGCTCCGCGCGCTCGCCAACATCGACTCGTTCCAGCCCGGCTCCAACCTGCCGGCCTGGCTGTTCACGATTCTGCGCAACCTGTTCCGCTCCGACTATCGCAAGCGGCGGCGCGAGGTCGAGGATGCCGAAGGCAATTACGCCAAGACGCTGAAGACACAGCCTTCGCAGAACGCGCATCTCGAATTCGAGGAGTTTCGCACGGCGCTCGACAAGCTTCCGCAGGATCAGCGTGAAGCGTTGATCCTGGTCGGGGCGTCCGGTTTCTCCTATGAGGACGCGGCCTCGATCTGTGGCTGCGCGGTCGGCACGATCAAGAGCCGCGTAAACCGCGCGCGCTCCAAGCTCGCGGCGCTGCTCTATGTCGATGGCGCCGAGGATTTCGGGCCCGACGAGACCGTGCGCGCCGTGATCGGCGGCAGCGGCGGCTGACGGCCGGCGGCAGCAAGGCTCGGATAAAGCTGAAGGCGGCCGTTTCCACGGCCGTCTTCGCGTGTCTGCAGCATGGATGAAGCGCTCGATCACTCATCCACGAAGGTGACGGTATCGGCCACGCGCGCACGCGAGGTGCGGTAGCTGTTGACCTTGTGCGCGTGGTCAGCATAGCCGAACGAGATGCCGCAGACGACGCGGCGGTCGTCGGGCAGATTGAAATGCCGGCGGATCAGCCCGGAATGCCGCGCGAGCGCTGCCTGCGGAATCGTCCCGAGCCCGAGCGCCTGCGCGGCCAGCATGAAATTGCCGACATAAGCGCCGCAATCGATCGCACCGTAGATGCCGAGCGGCTCGTCGGTGTGGATGATGGCGACATGCGGCGCGCCGAAGAAATTGTAGTTCTCCAGCGCCTGCCTGGCGTACGCGGCCTTGTCGCCGCGGGCGATGCCGAGCGTGTTGTAGAGCTGAAAGCCGCTCTCGCGGCGGCGTTCCAGATAGACCCCGGCATATTCGCGCGGCGGCGTGAAGTCATAATCGTCGCCGAGGCCCTTCGAGGCCTCCGCATAGATCGCCTTGCGAAAGCGCTGCTTGGCCTCGCCACTGGCGATGATGACCTGCCAGGGCTGGCTGTTGCACCATGACGCGGTGCGCTGCGCGGTGGTCAGCACATGCTCGATGGTCGCGCGATCGACTTCCTTCGGAAGAAACGCGCGGACGGAGTAGCGCTCGTTGAGGAGCTCTTCGAGCACGCCGATGCGGTCCTGGGTGGAGTATTTGGCGTTGGGCACTTTGGCGTCCATGATTTGCCTCGTTTTCGCGCCCCGGACGCAGCGCTTCTTCAGCGCTGCCGAGCCGGGGCCCATTGCAGCTTTTGGGTACCGGCTCTGCGGCGCGTCCGGGACACGACAATCATCACCGCCCTTTGGTCGGGATCTTGTTGTACGGCACGTCCTTGTCGACGCGGATGTCGCCGGGAAGGCCCAGCACGCGCTCGGCGATGATGTTGCGCAGGATCTCGTCGGTGCCGCCGGCGATGCGCATCGAGGGCGAGGACAGCAGCATCTGCTGGAACTGGCCCTGCACCGTCTCCTCGTCGTTGCCTGTGAGAACACCGGCCGCGCCTTGCAGGTCCATGGCGTAGGTCGCGATGTCCTGCAGCATCATGCCCGACACCAGCTTGCCGATCGAGTTCTCCGGACCTGGCCGCTCGCCCTTCGACAGCGCCGAGATCGTGCGGTAGCTGGTATATTTCAGCCCGCTCGACTTCGCCGCCCAGCTCGCGAGCTTCGAGCGCACGGCGGGATCGTCGATCGCGAGCCCGTCTTCCAGCATCAAATTGGAGCAGAACTCGAACATCTCAGGCACGCCGGTCGCAAGGCGCGCGCCGATCGACATGCGCTCGTTCATCAGCGTGGTCAGCGAGACGCTCCAGCCCTCGCCGACGGCCCCCAGCCGCTGGCTGTCGGGGATCACGACGTCGGTGAAATAGACCTCGTTGAACTCCTGCATGCCGTTGGCCTGCCTGATCGGGCGAACCTCGACCCCCTCGCTCTTCATGTCCAGGAAGAACATGGTGAGGCCCTTGTGCTTGGGCACGTTCGGATCGGTGCGCGCGATCAAAAGGCCGTAGTCGGAATAGTGCGCGCCCGAGGTCCAGATCTTCTGTCCGTTCACGACCCAATTGTCGCCCTTCTTTTCGGCGCGGGTGCGCAAGCCCGCGACGTCGGAGCCGGCCGATGGCTCGGAGAACAGCTGGCACCAGATCTCCTCGCCCGAAGCGAGCTTCGGCAAATAGCGGCGCTTGGCGTCCTCGCTGCCGAAGGCCATCACGGTCGGGCCACACATGCCCTCGCCGATCTGGAACGGCTGCGTCAGCTTGCCGTAAACGCCCTCCTCCTGCTGCCAGATCACCTTCTCGATCGGCGTCGCACCGCGGCCGCCATATTCCTTCGGCCAGTGCAGGCAGGCCCAATTGCCCTCGAACTTCTTCTTCTGCCAGGCCTTGCCGACATCGACGATGTCGTGGTGAGCGAGCCGGATCCGGCCGAGCGAGGATTTCGACAGCTCGGCATGCAGCTCCTTCGGCGCATTGGTCTCGATCCATTCGCGAGCGGTTTCGCGGAATGCGGCTTCCTGTGGCGTATCGTCGAAATTCATCTTCGAACTCTCCTCTCTCGTGCCCCGGACGCTGCGCAGCGCGAAGCGGTGCGCTGCAGAGCCGGGGCCCATTGCGGCCTCTGGGTCCCCGGCTCTGCGGAGCGGTACTTCGTACCGCACCGCGTCCGGGACACGATCAGCCTCTTCCCTTGGTCGGGATCTTGTTGAACGGCACGTCCTTGTCGACACGGATGTCACCGGGCAGGCCCAGCACCCTCTCGGCGATGATGTTGCGCATGATCTCGTCGGTACCGCCCTCGACGCGGGTGCCCGGCGCGCGCAGCAGCATGGCCTGGAAGCGACCGGCGACTTCGGCGTCTTCCGGGCCGCTGACCACACCGGCCGCGCCTTGCAGATCCAGCGCGTAGGTCGCGACATCCTGGATCATCGAGCCCGCCACCAGCTTGCCTATCGAGTTCTCCGGTCCCGGCCGCTCGCCTTTCGACAGCGCCGAGATCGCACGCATGCTGGTGTAGCGCAGGCCGCTCGCCTTCACCGCCCAGTTCGCCAGCTTGGAGCGCACCGCGCGGTCCTCGATCGCAGGACCATCCTCCAGCATCAGGCTGGAGCAATAGTCGAACAGTTCCGGAAAGCCGGTCGCAACACCCGCGCCGATCGACATGCGCTCGTTCATCAGGGTGGTCAGCGACACGTTCCAGCCGTCACCGACCCCGCCGAGGCGCTGATGATCGGGAATGCGGACATTGGTGAAATAGACCTCGTTGAAGTCGGAAGCGCCGCTCGCCTGCTTGATCGGCCTGACCTCGACGCCCGGGCTCTTCATGTCCAGGAAGAACATGGTGAGCCCCTTGTGCTTGGGCACGGTCGGATCGGTGCGGGTCAAGAGGATGCCGTAGTCGGAATAATGCGCGCCCGACGTCCAGATCTTCTGACCGTTGATGACCCATTCGTCGCCATCCTTCTCGGCACGCGTGCGCAGTCCCGCGACGTCGGAGCCGCCGGCGGGCTCGGAAAACAGCTGACACCAGACCTTCTCGCCGGACGCGAGCGGCGGCAGATATTTGCGCTTATGCTCCTCGCGCGCGAACGCCATCATGGTCGGCCCGCACATGCCATGGCCGATGATGAACATGTGCGAGAGCTTTCCGAACGGGCCCTCCTCCTGCTGCCAGATCACACGCTCGATCGGCGACGACCCACGGCCACCATATTCCTTCGGCCAGTGCAGACAGGCCCAGCCGGCATCGGCTTTCTTCTTCTGCCAGGCTTTTGCGACCTCCAGAATATTGGCGTTCTTGAGCTGCGTGCGGCCGAGTGAGGATTTGCGCAGCTCGTCCTCGTATTGCTTCGGCGCGTTCGCGGCGATCCAGGCGCGTGCCGTGGCGCGAAATTCGGCTTCCTGCGGGGTATCGTCGAAGTTCATGGTCTTTTCTTTCCGTCATTCCGGGGCGATGCGAAGCGTCGAACCCGGAATCTAGAGGTTATCCACTCATCTCGAGATTCCGGGTTCGCCGCTGTGCGGCGCCCCGGAATGACATCACGCCGCGTTCTTCTTCCTCATCCGGTCGATCAACTGGTCTTCCCAATAGGACAGGCTGCCGAGCCCCAGCGCCATCGCATTCGCGCGGCGATAGTACATGTGGCAATCGAACTCCCAGGTGAATCCCATGCCGCCGTGAACCTGGATGTTGTTCTTGGCGCAGTGCTGGAATGCCTGCGTCGCGCTGATGCGCGCGGCGGCGGCGGCTTCCGGCAGCTCGGCCGCATTGGTCGAGAGCGCCCAGGCGCCGTAATAGCTGTTGGAGCGCGCCAGCGTCGCCGAGACGTACATGTCCGCGAGCATGTGCTTCACCGCCTGGAACGAGCCGATCTGCCGGCCAAAGGCGATGCGGTCGAGCGCGTAATCCCTGCCCATCTCCAGCGCGCGATCGGCACCGCCGACCTGCTCGAAGGCGCACAGCACCGCGGCGCGGTCGAGCACCCGGGTGAGGATGCTCCAGCCTTCGCCCGCCGCGCCGAGCGGCTCGGCCTTGGCGTCCTTGAAGGTGATTTCGGCCTGGCCGCGGGTCGGATCGAGATTGGTGAGGCCTTTGACCTCGACGCCGCCTGCCTTGAGATCGACCAGGAACAGCGAGATGTCATTGTCGCGCCCGCTCGATCCCGTGCGTGCTGCGACCACCGCGAAATCGGCGATGGCGCCGTCGGCGACCGGCTTCTTGACGCCGTTGAGCACGCCGTTCGCAGCCGTCAGCTTGACATTCTTCGGCGCCGGATTGCCCTTGCCCTCGAACAGCGCAAGCGTGCCGATCGCCTCGCCCGAGGCGATCGCCGGCAGCCATTTCTTCTTCTGCGCGTCGCTACCTGCGATCAGCAGCGCTTCGGCGGCAAGGTACACGGTCGAGGAGAACGGCACCGGCGCGTTGGCCCGGCCCATTTCTTCCGCGATCACGCAGAGCTCGAGATGACCGGCGCCGGCGCCGCCGAACTCCTCGGGGATTGCGACGCCGAGGAAGCCCATCTCGGCGAGGCCCTTCCAGAGCTCCTTGTCGTAAGGCGCCTTGCCGTCGAGCACGATGCGCACTGCCTTGGGCGCGCATTTTTCGGCGAGGAACTTGCGCGCCTGGTCGCGGAGCTGCTTCTGGTCGTCGGAGAAGTCGAAGTTCATGGCGGGCTACCTTCTTATTCATTCATTGTCGTTGAGACCGTCATTCCGGGGCGCGACGAAGTCGCGAGCCCGGAATGACGAGTTGAGAGAGTTGCGCACTCATCGCAGCACGATCACATCCTGATCCGGCGTGTCCGCATAAAGCCGCTCGACCAGCGCCGCGCGACGCTCGAGGCCGGCGCGCTGGTTGATGTAGCCCTTGTCGGTAAGCTCGTTGCCGTCGATCGAGGGCGGCTCGACCATCAGCATGGCGCGGGCGATGATGCGGCTGCTGGCGCCCTCGCACTCCCTGTTGTGAGCTTCCAGCCCGCGCCTGAAGCAGGCGATCACCTCAGGGTGCTTCACGGCTTCAGCGAAGCTGAGATCGGGATTGCCGACGAGTTGGCGGCAGGCATGCAAATTGGGCCAGGCCAAGAGGCCGATGCAGGCACGGTCCTGTCCCGCGACCAGCGCGTCATGCACCACAGGCGTCGCCGCCGCAATCGTATCGGTGCGCAGCGAGCCGACATGCACGAAGGTGCCGGTAGTGAGCTTGAAGTCCTCCACCACGCGGCCAGCGAAGATGATGCCTTGCACCGGATCGGAATCGTCGACGAAAATGCCGGCATCGCCGATGCAGTAAAATCCTTCCTCGTCGAACATCTTCCTGGTCAGCTCCGGCTGGCCGAAATAGCCGGGCGTGACGTTGACGCCGCGCAGGCGCAGTTCGTATTTCGAGCCGCACGGCACCATCTTCAATTCGACGCCGGGGAACGGCAGGCCGATCAGGCCGACGCGCTCGGTATCCCAATAGGTGCCGGTCGAGGTCGGCGCGGTCTCGGTCGAGCCCCAGCCGGTATAGAACACGATGCGCTCGCCGGTGGTCTTCACCGCGAGAGCCTGCATGCGCTCATAGAGATCGTCCGGCAGCCGCGCGCCGCCATAGGCCATGATCGAAAGGTTCTTGAAGAAGGATCGGCAGAGCGCGTCGTCCTTCTCCATGGCGGCGGCGAGCGCGGCGTAGCCGGCCGGCACGTTGGCGTAATAGGTCGGCGATATCTCGCGCAGGTTCCGCAGCGTCTCGTCGAACTGGCCCGGCATCGGCCGGCCGTCGTCGATATAGAGCGTACCGCCGTCGACCAGGATCGGGTGAAACGCCGCGTTGCCGCCCATGGTGTGATTCCACGGCATCCAGTCCAGCATGGTCGAGATTGGACCGCTCGGGGCGCGCGGACGAACCTGCATCATCATCGCCGCATTGGCGCACATCATCTCCTGCGTATTGATGACGGCCTTCGGCATGCCGGTCGAGCCTGACGTGAACAGCAGCTTGCCGACGGTCTGCGGCACGACCTGTGCAATCGACGCTTCGACATTGGCCGTCGCCGGCGTTGCCGCGAGCTCGGCAAAGCTGACGCTCTTGATGTCGTCGCAAGGCCGCGCGACGTGAACCACGGTGACGCCGCTGAGATCGAGTGCGTTCAGCGCCTTCTCGAAGGTCGGACCGTCCTGCACCATCACGACAGCCGGCTGGATCAGGTCGAACAGGTACTTCAGCTTGACGTGATCGTGGCTCATCAGGGAATAGGCCGGCGACACGGGAGCCGCGGGCGAGAGCGCTTGCATCGCGGCCTGCGTCATCAGCGCGTGCTCGATCGAATTGCCTGAGAGAATCGCGACAGGCCGGCCGGCGAGCCCGAGATTGAGCAGGCCTTGCGTCAGCGCATCCACGGTGCGCTTGGCTTCGCCATAAGACACCTTGCGCCATTCGCGGTTGGGACCGCCGCGTTGCGCCAGCCAGGTGCGCTCGGGTGCTTCCTTCGCCCATTTCGCCAGCGAGGCCGGAATGTGCTTCTCGTAGGGCTGCAGCGGAATGCGCGACTTCAGCACCACCGTGCCGTCGCCGCGGCGTTCGACGTCGATATCACGCTTGAGCCATTGGACCTTGCGAAAGGCGGGCTTCGTCATCACCGCCGCCGCGTTGCCACTCATTTTTGCGTCTCCCGGAATTACTTGTCCTTTGCGGATCTTCGTCGTTCAGCGCTTGATATAGACAGGCTTTCGCTTCTCAAGGAAGGCCCTGATGCCTTCCGAAAACTCTTCCGAGCGGCTGCACAGGACCTGGTTGCGATCCTCCATCGCGATCGCAGCTTCCAGCGATCCGGCATCGATGCTCATGTTGAGACATTCCTTGGACAGTCGCAGGCCGACTGGCGATGCCGTCATCATCGCCTCGACATAAGGCGCAGCCGCGTCATCCAGACTGTCCTCCTCGACGATTTCCGAGACGAGCCCGACCGCGAGCGCTCGCTCGGCGCCGATGAAGCGTCCCGTGAGGATCAGTTCGGATGCCACGGATACGCCGACGAGCCGCGGCAGAAAATAACTGGTGCCGATGTCGCAGCCGCCGAGGCCGAGCTTGATGAAGGCGCAGTTCATTCGCGTCGACCGCGTCGCGATGCGGATGTCGGAGGCAAGCGCCAGTGCAAAGCCGCCGCCGGCTGCCGCGCCCTGCACCAGCGCCAGGATCGGTTGCGGGCAGCGCCGCATCAGCATCACGATGTCGGCGATGCGGCGCTGCGAATCCAGCGACTCCGTGACGCCGGGCGGCTCCTGTTGCCCGGCGCGGCGTGCCATCGCGGCCTTGAGGTCGAGACCCGCGCAAAAGTTCTTGCCGGCGCCCCGGAGCACCACGACGCGCGTGTCGCGATTGCGCTGCAGGCCCTGGAAATAGACGTTGAGCGCATCGATCAGCGCCGGATCGAGCGCGTTGAGGTGCTCGGGCCGGTTCAGCATCACCCGGTCGACGCCGTCGTCGTGCTCGATCAGCAGCGGTTGGGACATGGGGGCCTCATGCATCGGTCGTGAGCCGGACTGCCACCCTCCCCTGGAGGGGGAGGGTCGATCGCGCGCAGCGCGAGCGGGGTGGGGTGACGGTCTCTCCCACCGAACAGTGCCCGAGTGGAGAGATCACCCCACCCCGACGCTTCGCGCCGACCCTCCCCCTCCAGGGAGGGTAAGAGATGCACCGCCTAGCGCGGCGCCATGCGGATGGCGCCGTCGAGGCGGATGGTTTCGCCATTCAGCATCGGGTTCTCGACGATGTGCACGGCGAGCATGCCGTATTCGTTGGCGTCGCCGAGACGCGAGGGGTGCGGCACCTGGGCGCCCAGGCTCTTGCGCGCCTCTTCGTTCAAACCCATCAGCAGCGGCGTGAAGAACAGGCCTGGCGCGATGGTGTTGACGCGGATCTTCTGGCTGGCGAGATCGCGCGCGGCCGGCAGGGTCAGGCCGACGACACCGCCCTTCGAGGCCGAATAGGCAATCTGGCCGATCTGGCCTTCGTAAGCAGCCACCGAAGCGGTGTTGATGATGACGCCCCGCTCCTCGCCGACCGGCTCCGCAGTGACGAGACGTTCGGCGAACAGGCGCAGGCAGTTGAAGGTGCCGATCAGATTGACGTTGATGATGCGCGCGAACTTTTCCAAGGGATAAACGCCGTCGCGGCCGACGATGCGCTGCGAGCCGCCGATGCCGGCGCAGTTCATCAGCACGCGCGCGACGCCATGCGCGGCTTCCGCCTTGGCGATCGCGGCCTTGATCTGCTCTTCGCTGGTGACGTCCGCATGGAGCGCGACGCCCTTCACTTCGGCGGCGACCTTCTCGGCGTTTTCCTTGCTCTGGTCGATCACGCCGATCTTGGCGCCCTTGGCGGCCATGGCGCGGGCGGTCGCAGCGCCAAGGCCGGAGCCACCGCCGGTGATGAGAACGGCTACGTCTTTCAACTGCATCGCTTGTACCTTTCCTTGGGCGTTTCTTCTCTGGATTTGTCTTCTCTAGACTTGGGAGTTCGGCGGATTATCCGGCAGCCGCAGCTTTCTCGGCTTGCGTGAGGATGCCGCCGCAGATCAGCGTTTCCATGTGCTTGATATAGTGCCGGCAGACGTCGTCGGTGACCGGGCCGACGCCGGTCGCGCGGGACATCGCGTGCCGGCCGAAGAACAGATGATCGCAGGCCCCGATCAGGCTGGTGTAGAACAGCACCGGATCGGTCGGGCGGAATTCGCCGCGGCTGACGCCTTCGGTCAGCAGGCGGCGGTGGAAATCCAGCAGCGGCGCAACGAAGAATTTCGAGACTTCATCGGCGGAGCCCGCGCTGGTCTCGTGCAGCAGATAATGGATCAGCCGGTTCATGTAAGGGAATCGGTGATAGGCGCGGATGATGCCGGCGATATGCAGCTTCAGCTTCGCCGTCGACGTGATCGGCTGCGCCAGCAGATATTCGAGATTCGACATCTCGGTCGCAGCATCCCGTGCGAGCAGCGCCAGCAAGAGGCCGTCCTTGTTGCCGAAGTGATATTTGACCAGCGCGGCGTTGGCGCCGGACTTCTGCGCGATATCGGAGAGCGAGATCTCGATCGAGGAGCGTTCGATCATCAGCTCGCTCGCGGCCACCAGCAATTTCTCTGCCGTGGAATTTTTCCCGCCGGGGAGCCTGTTCGGTACGCTGATAGCCACGGAGATCCCTGTTTTCGCCGCTTGAAGCGGGCGCAGATAAGCCCAAGCGGCGCCTCATCACAAGAGTTAATTGATCGATTGACTAAACGATCTTCCGTCCCTTAAATCCGATCCCGACAACCAACCCCGTCAAAAATTCAGGGAGAGACCGACATGGCCGAGGCTTATATCGTCGCCGCTGCGCGTACTGCGGGCGGGCGCAAGGGGGGCCGTCTCGCCGGCTGGCATCCGGCCGATCTCGCCGCGAAGGTGCTGGACGAGCTGGTCGATCGCACCAAGGTCGACCCCGCCCTGGTCGAGGACGTGATCATGGGCTGCGTGATGCAGGTCGGCGAGCAGTCCAACAACGTCGCGCGCAACGCAGTCATGGCGTCGAAGCTCCCTGAAAGCGTGCCGGGCACCTCGATCGACCGCCAGTGCGGCTCCTCGCAGCAGGCGCTGCACTTCGCCGCGCAGGCGGTGATGTCGGGGGCGATGGACGTGGTGATCGCGGCCGGCGTGGAATCGATGACGCGGGTTCCGATGGGCCTGTCGTCGCAGCTTCCGGCCAAGAACGGCTTTGGCAACTACAAGAGCCCGGGCATCGAGAAGAAGTATCCGAACATCGTGTTCAGCCAGTTCACCGGCGCGGAGATGATGGCCGAGAAGTACGGCCTCTCGAAGGACGAGCTCGACGAGTACTCCTACAACAGCCACCAGCGCGCGATCGCGGCGACGCAGGCCGGTCACTTCAAGAAGGAGATCGTGCCGCTCGAGATCACCCGCGCCGACGGCAGCAAGGACACCCACCACATCGACGAAGGCATCCGCTTCGACGTCAGCCTCGACGGCATCAAGGGCGTCAAGCTGATCGCCGAGAACGGCAGGCTCTCCGCCGCCAGCGCCAGCCAGATCTGCGACGGCGCTTCCGGCGTGATGGTCGTGAACGAGCGCGGCCTGAAGCAACTCGGCGTCAAGCCGCTCGCGCGCGTCCACCACATGACCATGACCGGCGGCGACCCCGTCATCATGCTGGACGCGCCGCTGCACGCCACCAGGCGCGCGCTGGAGAAGGCCGGCATGAAGATCGGCGACATCGACCTGTTCGAGGTCAACGAGGCCTTCGCTTCGGTGCCGACGGCGTGGCTGAAGACCACCGGCGCCGATCCGGAGCGCCTCAACGTCAACGGCGGCGCCATCGCGCTCGGTCATCCGCTCGGCGGCTCCGGCACCAAGCTGATGACGACGCTGGTCCACGCCCTGCACCAGCGCGGCAAGCGCTATGGCCTGCAGACCATGTGCGAAGGCGGCGGCATGGCCAACGTGACGATCGTCGAGCGGCTGTAAGAAAAAACAAAAGCGAGTAGTGAGTGGCGAGTAGCGAATGGTGAGTAGGCGAAGAGCGGTTCTGGCCCTTCTTCCCTATTCGCCATTGGCTACTCGCCATTCGCGTTTTGAGGAAACGCCATGACCCACCCCTCCATCCACGCCCGCACCACGCCCGACAAGATCGCCTATCAGATGGCCGGGACCGGCAAGGCGATCACCTATCGCGAGCTCGACGAGCTCTCGAACCAGGGCGCGCAGCTGTTCCGCTCGCTCGGCTTGAGGGCCGGCGACCACATCGCACTTCTGATGGAAAACCGCCTCGCCTTCATGGAAATCTGCTGGGCGGCGCAACGCAGCGGGCTCTATTACACCGCGATCAGCCGCTATCTGAAGCAGGACGAGATCGACTACATCATCGCCGATTGCGGCGCCAAGGTCGTCATCACCACGCCGAAATGCGCCGACCAGATCAAGGGCCTGATCAAGGGTGCGGCAGGCGAGCCGATCTTCTACATGATGGACGAGCCGTTGCCCGGCTTCCGTTCCTACGACAAGGAAGCGGGCGCGCAGCCGACCACGTCGACCGCGGACGAGGTCGCCGGCTACGACATGCTGTATTCGTCGGGCACGACCGGCCGGCCCAAAGGCATCAAGAAGGCCTTCGAGGGAAACAGGATTGACGTGCCGAACGCCTTCCTGCGCGTGCTCTGCGCCGACATGTGCGGCATGAACGCGGAGAGCACCTATCTGTCGCCGGCGCCGCTGTATCACGCGGCTCCCCTGCGCTTCAACATGATGGCGATCGTGCTCGGCGGTACCTCCATCATCATGGAGCACTTCGATGCCGAAGAGTTCCTGAAGCTGGTCGAGAAATACAAGGTCACCCAATCGCAGCTGGTCCCTACCATGTTCGTCCGCATGCTGAAGCTGCCGGACGATGTGCGCACCAAGTACGACGTCTCCACGCTGAAGGGCGCGATCCACGCCGCCGCGCCCTGCCCCATCGACGTCAAGGCCAGGATGATCGAATGGTGGGGACCGATCCTGATCGAGTATTACGCGGGCTCGGAAGGCAACGGCGTCACCGTCTGCAACTCGCAGCAATGGTTGGAGCATCGCGGCAGCGTCGGCCGCGCCGTGGTCGGCAAGATCAAGATTCTGGACGAGAACGACGAGGAGCAGCCGACGGGCGAGATCGGCACGGTCTACTTCGCCGACGCGCCCGCCTTCACCTATCACAACGACCCCGAGAAGACGAAGAAGGCCTACAACGCCAAGGGATGGTCGACGCTCGGCGATGTCGGCTATCTCGACACGGACGGCTTCCTCTATCTCACCGACCGCAAGTCCTACATGATCATCTCGGGCGGGGTGAACATCTACCCGCAGGAGACCGAGGACGTGCTGATCACGCACCCTGACGTCGCCGACGTCGCGGTGTTCGGCGTGCCGAACGAGGAGATGGGTGAGGAAGTGAAGGCGGTGGTGCAGCCGCACGACATGACGCGCGCCGGCAAGGCGCTCGAGGCCGATTTGATCGCCTATTGCAAGGGCCGCCTCTCCGCGATCAAATGCCCACGCTCGATCGATTTCGAAGCCGAGCTGCCGCGCACGCCCACGGGAAAGCTGGTGAAGCGGCATCTGCGCGACAAATACTGGCCGAAGACCGCGGCGAAGATTTAGAGGTCTCGTGTCCCGGACGCGGCGCAGCGCGCAGCGGTGCGCCGCAGAGCCGGGACCCACCTCGCTTGAGTTCTGGGCCCCGGCTCTGCAGTGCGTCACTACGTGCCGCACTGCGTCCGGGGCACGAGACCGTTGGCCTCAATCGAACAAACTCGGCGTGTGGTTTACCAGCGCGCCTTCGATCTCGAGCATCTTCAGCTTCGTCACCACGCCGCCATTTGCCGAGAAGCCGCCGGGCTTGTTGCCGGCCGCCAGCACACGATGGCACGGCACCACGATCGGGCACGGGTTGCGGCCGAGCGCCTGGCCGACGTCGCGCGACAGCTGGACGCCGCCGAGCTGCTTGGCGATGTCGCCATAGGTGATGGTCTTGCCCGGCGGAATCGCGCGGGCGATCTCGTAGACGCCGCGATTGAACTCGGGCACCCCGTCGAGATCGAGCGGGATGTCGGTGAGGTCGTCCGGCTCGCCCGCGAGCAGTTTTGTCATGCGGTCGATCGCCTGCTGCACCTCGGCGGTCGGCTCAGCCTCGCTGGCATCAGCGTGGCGCTGGTGGATGCGGGTGCGGATCTTCTGCTCGCCGCCCATCGGCAATTGCGTGCCGTTGATGCCGCGCGGGCCCCAGACGATCGCGCACAGGCCGATCCGGGTGTCGAACAGGGCAAAATGCTGGTCGGTCATGGCTAGGTTCCTGGCTCGCTTCCGTTGCAGGCCCCCAATTTGATTTCCTCCCAAATCTAGGCTTGGAAATAGTTGCGATCCACCCGGTTTCCGGGAATCTTGCACAGGAGTTCCAATTCCTCGCGAGCCCTGAATGCAAAGCCTCCACGTCAACGGATACGACATGCCCTATCTCGACGTGGGCGAAGACAGAGCCCGTCCGCCGCTGGTCTGCGTGCACGGCTCGCTCAACGACTTCCGCGTCTGGGGCTGTGTGCTCGGCCCGCTCTCGCAGCGGCATCGGGTGATCGCCGTCAGCCTGCGGCACTTCTTCCCGGAGCGCTGGGACGGCCTCGGTGAAACCTATTCAATCGCCCAGCACGTCGAGGACGTCATCGCCTTCATCGACGAGCTCGATCTCGGCCCCGTCGATCTGATGGGCCATTCGCGCGGCGGGCACATCTGTTTTCGCGTCGCTCAGCAGCGCCCCGATTTGTTGCGCCGGCTCGTTCTGGCCGAGCCCGGCGGCGAGCTCGATGCGAGCCTCGACCCTGATTATGTCGGCGGTCCCTCGCCGCTGCTGGCGCGCTTCACCGCATCGGCCGAGAAGATCGCGGCGGGCGACGTCGACGGCGGCCTTGCCGTCTTCGTCGACACGCTGGAGGGCGCCGGCACCTGGCCGCGGCTGCCGGCGATGGTGAAGCAGAACCTGCGCGACAACGCCATGACACTGATCGGCCAGGTCCGCGACGACCGCCCGCCGTTCTCGAAGGCGGATGCGGAGGCGATCAGGATGCCGACCCTGTTCATCCTGGGCGCGCGGACCAAGGGCCTGCTGCCGAAAGTGTTGCACGCGCTGGCGGCGCATGTGCCTTATTCGAAGACGGCGATCATCCCGAATGCGACGCATCCGATGTTCGAGCAGGCGCCGCAGAAATATTCCGAAGTGGTGCTGGATTTCCTGGCGAGCTGATCAATGCAGAGCTTCCGCGTCAACGGCTACGACATGGCCTATCTCGAAGTCGGAGCAGGCCAACCGCTGGTCTGCGTGCACGGCACGCTCGGAGATTTCCGCACCTGGTATCCGGTGCTCGGTCCGCTGTCGAAATCCCATCGGGTGATCTCGGTGAGCCTGCGGCATTTCTTCCCCGAGCATTGGAATGCCCTCGGCGACGACTACAAGATGGCGCAGCACGTCTCGGATGTGATCGCCTTTCTCGAACAGGTCCGGCCCGGATCGGTCGATCTGATGGGCCATTCGCGCGGCGGGCACATCGCCTTTCGCGTGGCCCAGGCGCGGCCGGATCTGCTGCGCAAACTGGTGCTGGCCGAGCCGGGCGGCGATCTTGATCCCAGCCTGCCGGTCCCCGAAGGCACGCCCGCGCATCCGCCGCTGGCGGCCCGCACCGCGCGATCGGTCGAGATGATCCGCGGCGGTGACATCGAGGGCGCGCTGCAAAATTTCTACGAAGGCATCGAAGGCGACGGCTCCTGGCGGCGCGTGCCCGCCGCGGCGAAGCAGCAACTCCGCGACAACGCACTCACCTTCATCGGTCAGATCAACGAGCAGCGCCGGCCCTACACGCTCAGCGATGCGCAGGCGATCAGGACGCCGACGCTGCTGATCGGCGGCGGCGCCACCACCGGCAGCCTGTCGGTGATGTGGCGCGTGTTGGCCGCGCATATCGCAGGCAGCAGGACGGCGGTGATCCCGAATGCAGGTCACTGGATGTTCGAGCAAGCGCCGCTGGAATTCGGCGAGGCGGTGAACAGGTTCTTGGCGGAGTAGGCGCGTCTTCGCCTCTCTCCGCAAGCGGGGCGAGGGAGTACGCGGCCGGAGCCTCCCTCGCGTGGCCTCACACCTTCCACACGCCGACCGGCATCTTGATCGTCGCGTTCAGCCTGTTCCACACGTTGATCGTCGCGATCGCGAGGATCAGCGTTGCGAGTTCGTGCTCGTCGAAATGCTTGTCGGCTTCGTTCCAGGTCGCATCCGGCACCGGGTCCTCGCGATCGGCGAGGCGCGTGACCGCCTCGGTCAAGGCCAGCGCGGCGCGCTCGGCGTCGGTGAAATAGGGCGCATCGCGCCAGGCCGACACGGCGAACAGGCGCTCGTCGGTTTCACCCGCCTTGCGGGCGACCTTCGGATGCATATCGACGCAGACGCTGCAGCCATTGATCTGGCTGGCGCGCAGGTGCACCAGTTCCAGGAGCTTTTCCGGCAGGCCCTGCTTGGTCAGGTTGCCGAGGGACTGAAGGACATTCATGGCCTCAGGCAGGACCATGACCGGGTGATTCATGCGAGCGTGCATCATTTTCGTCTCCATCTGTCGAATTTCGAAGGTTCCGGTCACATCAGCCGGATTGGCTTCGTCAATGGCATGACGGATCGCGAAGCGGGAATGTGACCGATGACCGAACAAAATTTTCTCACCCAACAGTTCGAGGCCAGCAGGGACCATTTGCGCGCGGTCGCCTACCGCATGCTGGGATCCCGCACCGAGGTCGACGATGCCGTTCAGGAGGCGTGGCTGCGGGTCAGCCGCTACGACATGTCCGACGTCGCGAATTTGCGCGGCTGGCTGACCACCGTGGTCGCACGCATCTGCCTCGACATGTTGCGCGCGCGAAAGTCGCACAAGGAGGAGCCGATGGGTCCGCATGTGCCGGAGCCGGTCGACGAGACGCGGGAGCGCGAAGCGGAGATGGCCGACTCCGTCGGCGCGGCGCTGCTCGTCGTGCTGGAAACGCTGCAGCCGGCGGAGCGGCTCGCCTTCGTGCTGCACGACATGTTCGCCGTGCCCTTCGAGGAGATCGCGCCGATCGTCGGCCGCTCGGTGGACGCCTCGCGGCAGCTCGCGAGCCGGGCGCGGCGGCGCGTGCAGGGCGCGCCGGTGCCCGAAACCGACCTGTCACGCCAGCGCGGAATCGTCGATGCCTTCCTCAAGGCGTCGCGCGAAGGCGATTTCGAGGGATTGCTGGCCGTGCTCGATCCCGACGTCGTATTCCGCGCCGATCAGGCCGCGGTGCGGCTCGGCGCGCTGGCGGAGATCCGCGGCGCGGATGCGGTCGCGCAGCTCTACAAGGGCCGCGCCCAGGCCGCGCGGGCGGCGCTGGTCGATGGCGAGATCGGCGTTGCCGTCATCCTCGGCGGGAAGCTGCGCATCGCGCTGCGGGTGGCGTTCACAGGCGACCGTATTGCCGGGATCGAGGCGCTGGCCGATGCAGAGCGGATCGCAACGCTCGACGTGGAAGTGCTGGAGCACTGAGGTCCAGAGACAAATATCGCGAAAACAACCCCATGCACAGTAGACAGGCCAAGTAATATCAATGGCTTAGCTGTCAAGAGGAGGGCATGTTGAGCCACCCTCAGATACCGCTTGACGCCTCCTTCCGCGAAGCGTAGCTTTGAATACGGAATTCCGTATTCCCATCGTCTTTCGGAGCTACCGGCGTGATCCCTCTCGACCCGCTCCCGAACCTGATCGACCAGGTCTATGCGCGGATTCTGGAGGCGATCTCCGACCGCACGCTGCGCCCCGGCCAGCGCATCCGGCAGAACGAGCTGGCCGACAAGCTCGGCGTTTCGCGCCAGCCTGTCTCGCATGCGCTGCACCTGTTGCATCGCCAAGGCCTGGTGGCCGAGAGCGGCCGGCGTGGCTTCGAAGTCACCCAGCTCGATCCCGCACGCATCCGCCAGCTCTACGAGGTGCGCGGCGCGATCGACGCGCTGGCGGCCCGGCTCGCGGCCGAACGTGCGGCATACGACGCGGCCGGACGCGCGCGGCTGGAGGCGGCGCTCGCCGCCGGACGCCGCAGCGACCGCAACACGGTGCTGGCCGAGCTCATCGGGCTCGATGTCGATTTTCACCGCGCGATCTATCAGCTCGCCGGCAATCCCGTGATCGAGGAGACCATCGCGCCGCAATGGCCGCACATGCGCCGCTCGATGGCAACCGTGCTCTCCGAGCTCGATTATCGCGACAGCGCCTGGGCGGAGCATGCCGATATTGCCGGACACATTCTCGCCGGTGACGCCAATGCCGCCGAACGCGCCGCGCTGGCACATGCGCAGACGGCGGGACGGATGACTGAGGAGAGATTGCGGGCGACGGAGGAAGCGGCGGCGTAGCTATTTGCGTCCCGTCATTCCGGACGCGCAAAGCGCGATCCGGAACCTCGAGGTTCTCAGGTGAGCAAGTGCGCACCCGAGTTCGGTCCTGCGGACCGGAACGACAACAAAAACAAGTCAACAGGAGGACGACCCGATGAAACTGTCCCAGGAGCAATTGGAGTTCTTCCATCGCGAGGGCTGGCTGTTCCTGCCCGAGCTGTTCAGCCAGGAGGAGGTCGACCTGCTCGCGCGCGAGGCGGTCGGCATCTATGACGCAAACCGGCCGGAGGTCTGGCGCGAGAAGAGCGGCGCGCCGCGCACGGCTTTTGCCGCGCATCTCTACAACGAGGCGTTCGGCATCCTGGGCGCGCATCCGCGCATGATCGAGCCGGTCGAGCAGGTGTTCGGCGAGCCGGTCTACATGCACCAGTTCAAGATCAACGCGAAATCGGCCTTCACCGGCGACGTCTGGCAGTGGCACCAGGACTACGGCACCTGGAAGCGCGACGACGGCATGCCGGAGCCGCGCGCGATGAACATCGCGATCTTCCTCGACGAGGTGATGCCGATCAACGGCCCCCTGATGCTGGTGCCGCGCAGCCAGAACGCCGGCGATCTCGAAGCCTCGCACGACCTCGCCACCACCTCCTATCCGTTGTGGACGCTGGATGAGGCCACCGTGACGCGCCTCGTCGAGCAGGGCGGCATCGTCGCGCCCACGGGCAAACCCGGCGGCATGCTGATGTTCCACGGCAATCTGGTGCACGGCTCGAGCGGCAACATCACCCCCTACCCGCGCAAGATCGTGTACCTGACGCTGAACGCGGTCTCGAACCATATCCGCAAGCCCACGCGGCCAGAATACATCGCGCATCGCGATTTCACGCCGATCAAGACCGTGGATGATGATGCTCTGGTGCGGCTTGCGCGTGCGCCCCGGCAGGCGGCGGAGTAAGAGTAGGATCCGGTCCCGTGCCCCGGACGCAGCGCAGCACGTCAGTGATGCGCTGCAGAGCCGGGGCCCACGCCGCCACGTCTTCTCTGTCTGGGTCCCGGCTCTGCGGAGCAGCGTTCCACGCTGCACCACGTCCGGGACACGACCATTGCCAGGATATTCCCATGAACCTCTTCCGCCTCCTCCAGGCCCGCGCGTCCGCCAGCAAGCCTGTCCGTGTCGCGCTGATCGGCGCGGGCAAATTCGGCTCGATGTTTCTGGCACAGGTGCCGCACACGCCGGGGCTGGAGGTGCCTGTTATCGTCGATATCGACTGCGAACGCGCGCGCGAGGCCTGCCGCACGGTGGGCTGGAGCGCCGAGCGGATCGCCGCAACCGTGTTCACCGACGACGGCGCGCGCGCCATCGCCGGCGGCGCGATGGATGTGGTGGTGGAAGCGACCGGCAATCCCGCGGTCGGCATCAAGCACGCACGCGCCGCGATCGCCGCGGGCAAGCATATCGTGATGGTCAATGTCGAAGCCGACGTGCTGGCGGGCCCGCTGCTCGCCGAGGAAGCGCGCAAGGCCGGCGTGGTCTATTCGCTCGCCTATGGCGACCAGCCGGCGCTGACCGCCGAGATGGTCGACTGGGCCCGCGCCACCGGCTTCCGCGTCGTCGCCGCCGGCAAGGGGACAAAGTACCTGCCGGCCTATCACGACGTGACGCCCGATGGCGTCTGGCAGCACTACGGCCTGACTGCGGGGGAGGCGCAATCGGCCGGCATGAATCCGCAGATGTTCAACTCCTTTCTCGACGGCACCAAATCGGCGATCGAGATGGCCGCGATTGCCAACGCCTGCGGCCTCGACGTGCCGGCGGACGGCCTGCTGTTTCCGCCCTGCGGCGTCGACGACCTGCCGCACATCATGCGACCGCGCTCGCGCGGCGGCGTGCTGGAGCGGTCCGGCCTCGTCGAGGTCGTCTCCTCGCTCGAGCGCGACGGCCGGCCGGTGTTTCGGGACCTGCGCTGGGGCGTCTATGTCGTGCTGGAGGCACTGAGCGACTATGCCGCCGACTGCTTCAGGCAATACGGCCTGAAAACGGACGCCAGCGGACGCTTCGCCGCGATGTACAAGCCGTATCATCTGATCGGGCTCGAGTTGAACATCTCGGTGCTGTCGGCCGCGCTGCGGGGCGAGCCCACCGGGCAGGCCAGCGGCTTCCGCGGCGACGTCGCAGCGGTGGCCAAGCGCAATCTGCGCGCCGGCGAGATGCTCGACGGCGAAGGCGGCTACACGGTGTGGGGCAAGCTGGTACCGGCGGCTGCGAGCCTGAGGGCCGGCGCCTTGCCGATCGGCCTGGCGCACCGCGTAACGTTGAAGCATGACGTCGCGCACGGTGCCGTGGTGCGCTGGGGCGATGTCGAGTTCGACACCGGCAATGAGACGGTGAAGACGCGCAAGGCCATGGAAGCCGCGTTCGCAGCGCAGCATTGAAGGTGGCGACCATAGCGCAACCAAAGTGCGCTTGATTTGCGGTCGCCCTTTGGTCATCCTGCCTCCCGATCCGGGAACACAGAATTTTCGGACGCCAAAAAACGTCGGCCACCGGCGAAGACAAAGCGACGGCAAGATCGCGATCCCTCGTCGAGGACTCGGCATCACAGGGAGGGAAGTGCATGGAACGTCGTAAATTCCTGACGGCAGGCGGGCTGGGTCTCGCCGCAAGTGCCGTTGCCGCGCCTGCCATCGCGCAGTCGATGCCGGAGGTGAAATGGCGGCTCACCGCGAGCTGGCCGAAATCACTCGACACGCTGTACGGCGGCTGCGAATATTTCTGCAAGCGCGTTGCCGAGATCACCGACAATCGTTTCCAGATCCAGCCCTTCGCGGCCGGTGAGATCGTGCCGGGCCTGCAAGTACTCGACGCCGTCTCGAACGGCACCGTCGAGATGGGCAACACCGCGCTCTATTATTATTGGGGCAAGAACCCGGCATTCACCTTCGGCACGTCGCTGCCGTTCGGTCTCAACACGCGTCAGCACATTTCCTGGCTGCTGTGGGGCGGCGGTCAGGACATGCTCAACGATCTGCTGAAGGAGCACAACGCGATCGGCGTTCCCACGGGCTCGACCGGCGCCCAGATGGGCGGCTGGTTCCGGAAGGAGATCAAGTCCGTCGATGATCTCAAGGGCCTGAAATTCCGCGTCGGCGGTTTTGCCGGCACCATCATCGGGAAACTCGGCGGCGTGCCGCAGCAGATCGCGGCCGGCGACATCTATCCTGCGCTGGAGAAAGGCACGATCGATGCGGCGGAATGGGTCGGCCCGTACGACGACGAGAAGCTCGGCTTCGTGAAGGTGGCAAAGTACTATTACTATCCTGGCTGGTGGGAAGGCACCGGACAAGGCCACAACATCATGAATCTCGAGAAGTGGAACGCACTGCCGAAAAACTATCAGGCAGCGATCTCGGCGGCCTCGCTCGACACCTTCACCTGGGTGACGGGCAAATACGACTCGGTCAATCCGCCGGCGCTGAAGCGACTGCTGGCGGCCGGCGCGACGCTCAAGCCGTTCCCGCAGGAGGTGCTGGAAGCCTGTTACGGCGCGGCGAACGAGATCTACGCCGATCTCGCCAAGAGCAACCCGCATTTCGGCAAGATGTATGCGAGCCTCACCGCCTATCGCAGCGAGTCGCTCGCCTGGATGCAGGTGGCCGAGCTCAGCTTCGACACATTCATGATGCGGATGCGGACGAGGACATGAGCGTCTG